>JAWLHB010000033.1:0-89833 GCA_041690595.1 Lentisphaeria bacterium | reverse complement strand
CAGCTATCCCGGTTACCTGCTTCTCGACCTGTCTACGGGTGAGATGCAGGCCCTGCGCGCCTGGCGTCAGGGAACCCAGTGGTACTACACCATCGAGACTTGGAGTACAGCCGAAAGCTTTGCCTATCCGTTGACGGTCGGCAGCAGCACCTATACCTTCCTCGGTGGCCGCGACGGTATCCTCCGGGCAGGCTTTGCTCACCCGGAAGACTACCGCTTCCGTTTCATGTACGGGGCCAACCGTACGGTGAAGATCGGGCTGCCTTCGAACGAGCCGCAGACCCTGCCGCTGAGCCTGAGCGGCAACCTCTGGGGCCACTTCAGCCCGAACGAGGAGGGTGGTACCTACACGCAGAGCACCATCGCCTGCGGCATCAACGGAGGCATGACTCTGCACATAAACCAGAATCAGCTCGCCCTCGACCAAGCCATGATCTACGTCGAAGGCACGCTGACTAACTTCATCAGAGACTAGTCTCGAGAGATCATCGATACGCTCCGTGTGCCCGATGCCGATCGGGCACACGGAGTGTTTCCATTCAATGAGCATCGCCGATTGATCGCTGTCGGCTGCTTGTTCAGCCATACAAAAGGACCGATTCATGAAGCATCGTCATGCTTTGCCTTGTTTTGCGGCCACCATGGTGCTGTTGCTGATGGCTGGTCGTGGAGCGCTTGCGGCTGATCCGGTTCCGGATTGGACCGTTCCGCTTGGCTATGCGAACTCGATGGAGGTCTATGCGGTGGTGACGGTAGGAACAACCACCGTCGATGCCGACGGCAGCATGCTGGCGGCGTTCAAGGGAGATGATCTGCGGGGAGTTGCGGAACCGACATTGAGCCCCGCGGGCAAAATATTCGTCCTGCAGGTCTTCAGCAACGCGGATAGCGAAAGTGGGCTCACCTACAAGGTCTACGACGCAGCAACGTCATTAATTCATGACATTCGCGAAGGTTTGACTTTCGTTTCCAATGGGGCGATCGGTGGCATCAGTGCCCCGGTAAGCTTGTCGGCAAGAGTGCCGCCGACGGCAAGCATCGGCGACGCGGAACTCGTGGAGGGTGACAGCGGCACCAGCAGCATGATCTTCACTGTTACGCTGAGCAGTCCTGCGGAAGAGGTGGTGACGATCGCGTATGCGAGCGTGAGCGGGACGGCAATCGCTGGCGAGGATTTCATCGCCGTGAACGATGTCGTGAGCTTCGCGATTGCCGAAACCGAGGCGACCATCGCGATGCCGATCATCGGAGATCGCCTCGATGAGGGACACGAAAGCTTCAGAGTCATTCTAACCGATCCCGTGGGTGCGACCCTCGTAGTCGCCGAAGCTGTGGGAACCATTCTGGATGACGACACGCCACGACTCTCTGTGGCGGATGTGCAGGCGGATGAAGGCGATACGGGGATAACGGCTGCCGTCTTCGCCGTTACCATGGATATTCCCAGCGTCTTCACGATCACCGTAGACTATGCGACTGTGGCGGAGACGGCGACGGTCGGGGTCGATTTCATCGCGACGGAAGGGAGCCTGGTCTTCTCACCTGGAGAACAGGCCAAGACGGTTCCAGCAAACGTGATCGGCGATCTGGTGGATGAGGCGAATGAGGGCTTTTTACTCCAGCTTGCCGGGGCGCAGGGCGCTGAGATCACCGACGGCATAGGCATCGCAACCATACTGGACGACGATACGGCGATGGTGAGTATTGCCAGCGGTGGCCAGGTAACCGAGGGTGATGACGGGCTCACGGCGGTGAAACTTAGCGTGACGTTGAACCTGGAGAGCAGCTTTACGGTGATCGTGGATTGGTCAACGCAAGCCGGCACAGCTGCCGCGGATGTGGATTTCGTGTCGGCAGGCGGGCAGCTGAGCTTTGCGCCTGGTGAGACCGAAAAGAGCATTGCCGTGCAGGCAATGGGCGATGAGGTGGATGAACTGGATGAGAGTTTCACTGTGGTCTTGAGCGACGCACGAAACGCATTGCTGGGCCCTGCCATCGCGACGATTACAGTACTCGATGACGATGTCGCGGCGTTGAGCATTGGGGATCTGGCAGTCGAAGAGGGGGACTCGGGCAGCCGGCAGGTGGCAATGGCGGTCTCGTTGAGCAAGGCAAGCGATCGTACGGTGACCGTCGATTATGCGTCGACGGAAGGGAGCGCCAAAGCCGGCGTGGATTTCTCGCTGACTCCCGGCACGTTGACTTTTCTTCCCGGTGAGCGGTCAAGGGATATTCTGGTGACGATTCATGGAAACAAGCTGGATGAGGCCGATAAGTCGCTGACTGTTGAACTGAGTGGGGCGAACCAGGCGACGATATCCCAGGCGGCAGGAACGCTGGTTATCATGGACGACGATAACTCGCTGCTCTCGATTGGCGACGCGGCCATCGCGGAGGGGGATGCAGGGGTAACCCAAATGACCTTTACCGTCACGTTGGACTACCCGAGCAGCTTTACGGTGACCTGCGCATGGGAGACGGCGCCGGAGACCGCCACAGCCGGCGTCGACTATGAGTCCGCCGGCGGTACCCTTACCTTTCCGCCCGGCCAACTGTCCAGAACGATATCAGTTGGGATAATCGGAGATGCCGTGGATGAGGATGACGAGAGCTTCACGATCTCGCTGATGAATGCCGAGCAGGCAGGGATGCAGGATGATCAGGCAACAGGCACCATCGAGGACGATGATACCTCGGTCTTTTTCATGGCCGACATGCAGGTCGGTGAAGCGGCTGGTATTGCAATGGTTCGGGCAGTGCTGAGTACGCCGAGCGCACGGGAGTTGTGGTTCCGCATTGCTCATCAGGGGGGCAGTGCCACCGTGGATGTGGACTTTGAATTCGCGCCAATTGGATTGACCTTCACGCCAGGGGAGACGGAGAAGAGCTTCCCGGTGACGATTCTCGACGACGAACTGCCGGAAGGTTCCGAGGACCTGATACTGGTGGTGACGCACATCTCCGGGACGACTCTTCCCGACGATGCCGATGCAGTCATCACCATCCTGGATGATGACTCTCCAGACGCTTCCATTACCGATGTGCAGCAGGCGGAAGGGGATATAGGGGTGGCGGAGATGCTCTTCAGCGTGATTCTGGATCAGCCCAGTCCACTGACGATTACTATCGACTATGCGACTGCCGACGGAACCGCGGTCGCGGGCATGGACTACGAGGAACGAAGCGGAAAGTTGGTATTTGCTCCCGGGCAAATCGTTCAGACGATGACGGTGCCGATTCTCGGGGACCGAGTGGACGAGCTGGACAAGAGCTTCACGGTGACGCTGACCAACCCGGTACATGTCAATTTGCCTGCAACGGCGGCAACGGGTACCATTCTTGATGACGATACAGCGAGCGTCGCCGTCACTGGCGCGGTGGTCACGGAAGGCGATGCCGGCGTGAGTGCCGTGGCACTGGCCGTGGCGCTGGATATCGAAAGCAGCTTCACGGTGACCGTCGACTACAGGACCGAGGCCGATACGGCGACAGAAGGGATTGACTATGAAGCAGCTTCGGGTTCGCTGACATTCGCGCCGGGCGAGATGGCCAAAGAGGTGCTTCTGACCATTCATGGTGACGTGGTTGACGAGCTGGACGAGAACTTTGCGCTGGTGCTGAGTAATGTCCAGAACGCGCTCCCCGGCGATCTCCGCGGCGTGGTGACGATTCTGGATGATGACAACGCCATGCTGAGCATTGGCGATGACCAGGTGATGGAGACGGGTGGCCAGGCAGTGGTCGATGTGACGCTGTCGACGCCGTGCGATCGGGAGGTGACGGTGACGGTAACAACCGCTGACGGGTCGGCAACGGCGCCCAGTGATTATCTTGCCATGAACACCCTGGTGAGCTTTGCCGCTGGCGTCACCTCTCGCCAGGTGAGTGTGACCATCGTGGACGATGAGGAGGTGGAAGGGGAACAGTTCTTCCTGGTGACACTGAGCGGAGCGCAGAATGCCGAACTCTCGGATGGCAGTGCCACGGTGACGATTGTCGACGACGATGTGCCGGTGGTGAATGTGGGGGACGGCGCCGTTGTGGAGGGGGGGAGCATCGTCTTTACGCTGAGCCTTGACCGGCCGAGTCCGTTTGCTTCGAGCATTGGCTGGATTACGGTGGATGGCAGTGCACTGGCGGGGTTGGATTATGTGGCGGGCGGCGGCAGCGTCAGCTTTGCACCATACCAGATGACGGTAACTTTGAGCGTCCAGACGCTTGAGGATGAACTGGATGAGCCGGATGAAAGCTTTTCAGTGAATCTGTCGATGCCACTTCTGCTCAGCGTGGGCGACGGGGAAGGAACTGGGACCATCATCGACAATGATGAACCATGGCTGCGGTTGACGCTGGCCGCGGCAACGATCGGTGAGAATGGCGGCAGTACGATCGCCACAGTCACCCGCAATACCGATACGGGGGTGGCATTGGTCGTGGAATTGAGCAGCAGTGACACTGGCGAAGCCACTGTGCCGAGCAGCGTGTCGATGGCGGTGGGCAGCAGCACGGCAACTTTCATGGTGAGCGGCGTGGATGAGGATATCATCGACGCGCACAAGCAGGTGACCATTTCGGCGACGGCGGTGGATCATCAATCCGCGCAGGCGGTGGTGACGGTCCTCAATGACGATCAGGCGGAGAATCTGGTGTACAGCTTCTCGGTGCGGGGCGACAGCTATGGCGGCGTCACCACGGGCGTTACTGGCGCGGGTTACATGGTGCTGGATCAGCGAGATGGAAATGCCGCGGCCGTGGTCCGCTGGCAGGACGGACGCGGGGAACGGATCGACTTTTCGCGTGATGGCGGCATGTGGTACATGGCGGGCCTTGCCGGCAGCAATCTGTGGGTGCTGAACCTGACGAGGATCGGCCTGACCCCGGCATCCGTCGAGGAGTTCAGCTATCTGCACATGATCGGCACGGCATACACGAGCGATGCACCACTGGGCGGCGGCGTGGTGGGGCGGCCGGTGCTAAGCTTCCAAGGGCCTTGGCGGGCTGGCGATCCTGCCGGCAATCCGACCACGGTGCAGATGGGCGAGGCGAGTGCGCGTCTGGATTATGCGCGTACGGTACTGGAGAATACCGAGAACACGCCCTTCGAGCAGTTGCTGGCGGAGCTTGCCGCGAGCGCCAATGTGATCCTGGTGGGTTCAATGGAGGCGATCTCGGAGGCAGCTGGACCAAGGGTGGCAGGTCAGGGCGTCGTTTGCTACAATCTGAACTGGAATGGAGTGACGGGGGGCAACAATGGCTTGCGAAACTTTGCCTATGTCGGCTATCTGCTGCTCGATCTGGCGACAGGCGAGATGCGGATTCTGCGGGCGTGGCGCGAGGGGAGCACGTGGATGTACACGGTGGAGAGCTGGTACGGCGAGCAGAGCTTTTCTTATCCGCTGGCAGTCGGCAACAGCTCGTATGCTTTCCTGGGAGCTCGGCAGGAGATGATTGATCGCGCCGAGGGGGAAGGCGACAGCCACAGCTTTCGGTTCATGTACGGTGCGACGCGGTCGATGTTGATCGGGCTGCCGTCGAAGGTGCCACAGACGATTGCACTGAGCCTGAGCGGCAATCTCTGGAGTCACAGTGTGGATGGTGGGACGGGCCTGTATTCGCAAAGCACCATCACGTGCGGCGTCAATGGCTATACCCTCGCCATGAATCAGCAGTCGATGACGATGGATGCCGCGATGACCTTCCTGGAGAGCAAGATGACCGGATACCAGCGCCGGTAGCCGCAATGCCCCTTCAAATGCCGAGGGAGATGGCGCGCGTGGTATACCAGGCGGCAAGCGCATGGATAGCGGCCGGGGCCGTGCCTTCTTCGGATACTACCGTGGCGGTTAGTCCATGATGAAGGAGACGGTCGGCAGTTGGCTTGCCGATGGCCACCAGCGTCAGTGCTTCGGCGGCCCCGGGGGTGAAGCAGTCGACAAAGGCATCTACGGCGGAGGCGCTGGCGAAAAAGATGGCGTCGAGCGGCGGCAGGTGCTCGTGGCGGATGACCTCGTTGCGGTAGAGGATATGATCGGCAACGCGGGCGCCGCGTGCGGTGAGCGCATCGGCAACGGCAGGGGTGGCCTTGTCGGAGCGCAGGCGGAGGACACGGGCGCCTGAGGGTATGCATTCAGCCGCGAGCGCGAGCATCCCCTGGGCGGAATAGTCGCTGGCGGGGCAGGCGTCGGCATGAATGCCGTAGCGCATGAGCGCGTCGGCTGTTCCTGATCCACAGACGATGATCCTGGGGAGTTGACGCGGATCGACCCGGGCCTGAGTCAGGAGCTGCCAGAGACAATCGACGGCGGAAGGGGAGGTGAGGACGAGCCAGTCAAAGTCGTGAAGATCGCGAAGTACGGGGATGAGGCTCTTCTCGGGCACAAGTCGGATGAAGGGCATGGGTATCGGGATGCCGCCGAGGTCGTGTACCGCGAGCCTGGCGCGGGCCATGATGCTGGAGCCGCAGGTGAGTAGAACATGCTTGCCTTCGAGCGGGAAGTGGCTGCGGTCGAACAGGTGGTGGGCATCGGCAATGTCGCCGACGAGGAGGAGTCCCGGTGAGTTGGTATCATGGGCCTCGACGATGTCGGCAATGGTGGCGAGCGTGGCGGTCAGGATGACTTCGTCGGGGGTGCTGGCGGCATAGACCATGGTGGCGGGTTCGCCGGCGGGGCGCCCTTCGGCAAGAAGCTCGGCGACGACATCGCGAATGCGGGAGACGGCCATGAAGAGGGCGAGGGGCAGATTCCGTCGGTCGTTCATGCCGACGGCGGCTTGTTGATCGCCAAGTTGCTCCGGCGTGACGACACAGAAGCCTCGGGAGGTACCTTTTCGGGTGAGCATGAGGCCGGTGGGGGTGGTGGCGGCATGGAGGCTGCTGACACCCGGGAGCACGCGGAAGGGGAGATTGAAGTGTGCCAGAGCTTCGGTCTCCTGGGAGAGGCGGGCAAAGATGCCGGCATCGCCTCCCTTGAGACGCACCACGCGTTTGCCCTGACGACAGTAGTTGACGAGGAGATTCTCCAGTTCCTGGCGGCCAACGGTATACTTGTGCCGGCGCTTACCGACGTCGATGGCTTCGGCATGGGGCGGCAAGTCGGCGAGCAGCTCGCGTGGGGCGAGGGCATCGTAGAGGCAAACGTCTGCCTGGTGCAAGGCGTCGCGCCCGGCGATGGTGCATAATCCTGGATCGCCAGGGCCGGCACTGATGAGGGTGACCGCCTTGATGAGGAGATTACGCAGGCGGGTAAGGCGCGGGTCACCGTGGCGGAAGGTGAGGCCAAGGTAGCCTTGTGCGGGCGGGGCGTCCAGCTCGTCGAGAGGAACCCATTCGCTGATGCGGTGGGTAAGATCGAGACGGACGAGGGCGCAGCCGGCCATGGGCACAATGTCGAAGTCGCCATTGTCGAGTTGCTGCAGGCGGTGTTCGATGTTGCCGCGGATGGGGCGGTGAAGAGCATTGGGCCAGCGCTCGCGGCAGTACTGGGCACGGCGATCGCTGCTGACGCCGATGACGGGGGCGCCGGGCAGGTCGTCCGCGGTCAGGCCGGGCCTGTAGACGAGGACGTCGCGGCGATCTTCCGGCCATGGGAGCCAGCACCAGTCGATGCCATCGGGGAGGGGATCGGGCATATCCTTGGCGGAATGAAGGGCGCCGTCGATTTTGCCGCTGAGGACGTCGTGATCGAGGTATCGGGTGAAGAAGTCGGGGTCGCTGATGCGCAGGTCGGTGAGGCGGTCTTCATCGCCTGGGCTGGAGTAGGGAACCAGCTCGAAGTGAAAGTTCGGGAGGAGTTGGCGGAGCTTGCGCAGGGCATTGCCGCTCTGCGCAAGAGAGAGGCGGCTCGCTCGGGCGCCAATACGGAAGGAGATGGAGGTGGAGGTAGGCATGGAGGTAGTTTAAGTGACAAGGCGACATTGTCAATGGCCTGGCTCAACCATTGCGCACAAGACGATCGGCAATACAGGTGGCGCACCAGGCATCGGGCTTGATGCGGTAGGCGAAGCCCTGACTGGTGACGAGGCCGACGAGCGACTGGGCGTACGGGGCGGAGAGATGCTTCTCGTTGGCGTTGACGTCGAGATGGACTTCGATGTCCACCGGGTGTGGCGTGAGTGCGACAACCTGAAGGCCGAGCTGGACGGAGTACCATGCTTCCTTCCAAAGGCGTTCCCGCAGCGAGGTGATTTTCTTTTCGCGGCGGCTTCGCTTGAGGATGACTCCACCTCGTCCCGGGGAATAGGTGACAAGAACGGTGGAGAATCTGGTTTGGTCGAGCGTCTTGGAATCGGAGCCGATGTAGACAACAGGGGTCCCGTCGAGGTGCCTCTGGAGGAAGTCCTCGAGGCTCATGGGTTGCCCGCTGAATGTTGTCCACATTGGCCTTTCCTCCATGGCGACCATGGTTACAGGGTGCAGGGAGGGCCTGCGACAATAACGTAACATGCGGGCGGGGAGTTCGCCAGAACGAATTCTTGGCACCCATGAGCCGTTTCGTGCGGTCTGCCGGGCGGTCAGTTGGGGGCGTTGGCCAGCTCGATGAGCTGAGCGGCGAGGCGGTCGACGTTGACGCCATCGCCGGAATCTTCGATTTCCCAAAGTCGTCCCCATCGCTGGCGGGCGATACGCTCGTTCATGATAGTCTTGCGTTCGTCTGGGGAAATCTGGCGGTGGATCTTGTTGAGAGCTTCGTCGGCGTCAATGCCGGCGCGCTGCACGAGGCGCTGCTGACGAATGGGAATGGGGGCGTTGACGAGGATGACGTTGTTGTTGACGAGATTGGTCCATCCGGCTTCGACAAAGATGGCGCCTTCGAGGACGAGGATGCCGTGCGGCAGGCTGCAGGTTTCTTCGTACAGCCTGGCGAGCATGGGATCGCGCATGATGGCATTGAGGTCGTCGAGAGCCTGGTGGTCGGCGAAAACGATGCGCCCGAGCTTCTTGCGGTCTATGGTGCCGTCGCTGTTCATGACATCCGGACCGAAGCGCTGTGCAACGCGTTCGCGGGTGGAGACGTAGAGGGAGTCCTGGGAGTGGCCGAGGATGAAGTGGCCAACACTGTCGAGGCTGATATAGGTGGCGGTGGTGGATTCCGAAAGCTTGTCGACCAGGCGTCTGGCGACAAAGGTTTTGCCGGCAGCGACACCGCCGGCGACGGCGACGGAGAATCGCCCGAGGATGCGCCGTTCGAGTTCTTCCTTTACCCGCAATGGACAGTAGGCGCTGACGTCACCGCCTTCCGCAACGATGGCCTTGACGACGCCGGAGCTGATGTGGGCCAGATCGTGGCGAGCGGGAAAAAAGACCATGTCGAGGCTGGAATGGAGGCTTTCGACGACGTTGTAGAGGACCAACTCGCCTTCGAGATCGGAGTTGTTGCGAACGCCGCGGACGATAACGTCGAAACCATGCCGGAAGGCGTACTCGCCGAGCAGACCGCCGAAGGTGACGCAGGTGACGTTCGGCAGGTGCGAGAGGCAATCGGAGGCGAGGTTGAGGCGCGCTTCGCGGGGAAAGAGGTACTTGCCGGACTTGGAGGGGTTCTCGCCAATGGCGACGGCGACTTCGTCATAGGTGCGGGCGGCACGTTCGACGATGTCGATGTGGCCGAAGGTGATCGGGTCGCCGGAAAAGGCGTAAAGGGCTCTCATGATTGCTGCTCGATGAAGTGCTTGAGGTTGTCTCGGGCCTGGTCTTCGAATCGGGTGCGAAAGGCGGTGGTATAATAGATATGTCGGCGGTCGAGGAAGGGTTGCAGGTACTGCTTCTGTCCTTCGAGAAAGTCGTGACGGCTGAGGTGGGAGAACTCGCTGACAAGCTTTTCGACGTTCATCCGGAAGGCTTCCTTGTCGAGCCCGAGGAAGCTGAGGTCCAGGTCGATAATGAGCTGCGCGTCGGCGTCGTCAGCGCGATGATGCTCGGTGGCGAGAATGAGGGTGGCAATATGGTCGACGATCTCTGGCGGGGCGTCAGCGCCAAGTTCGCGGCGCAGAAGCTCCGCGCTTTGCGCTTCATTGTCGTGATTGCCGGGGGAGCAGACGGCGTCGTGATAGAAGATGGCGATGGTCTGCTCGGGGGAAAGGGCATCGCTGCCGAGGATCTCATCGGCGACCGTGAAGATGGCGGCGATATGGTCAAACCGATGGTAGACTCTGCCGCACGCATAGCACTCAAGGAGCCGGCGATAGCTCTCCGCGGCGTTTCTGCCGCCGCAGTCGGTCCAGGCGCGAATGAAGCGCGCGCGAAAATCGTCGCATTCACCAGGAGCGGGACGTTCGCACATGAAATGGCCTCCTCTCTCCTGGACGACCCGTGGGAGTTATTGATTGATTCTGGGGCGGGAGCGGTCTACGAGCAACGGTTTGGAGCGGCGCTTGACGCGCAGCATGTCCTGCAGGCATTCATAGGCGGTGACGTAGCGGTCTTCCGGAGCGCGGGCCATCATGGTTCGCAGCACGGCGGATACATCGGCATGTACCTCGGGCTTCACGTCGCGAATGTCCGGGGCGTCCTCGTCAGCGCGAGCAGTGATGACTTTGACGACGGAGTCATAGTCGAAGGGAGGCTCTCCGGCAATCAGGTGATACAGCGTCGTCCCGAGGGAATAGATATCGCTGCGATTGTCCTGGTAGGTACTGGCGGAATTGCTGATGGATTCGGGGCTGAGATAGTAGGGGGTTCCCTCGATGGCATCGAGGTCGACGCCCGCCATCTCATGCGCGGTGACCATGCCGAAATCGCAGACCTTCACGCGTCCCTGGGTATCGAGCATGATGTTCTGGGGTTTGATGTCACGGTGAACCATCAGGTGATTGCTCCAGACGTAATCGAGGGCGAGCGCGACAAAGGATCCGACGGAGAAGGCTTCATACTGGTCCATGCAGCCATAGCGATCGAGATACTGGGCGAGGTTGAGCCCATCGACATACTCCATCTCGAGATAAGGAATGCCATAGTGCTCCCCGCCCGAGTAGGTACGGACGATGTTCTTGTGCTCGACCTGGACCATGAAGTTGCTTTCGCGGAAGAACTCGCGGGTGGCATGGCTGTCGACCTCGCGGTCGAAGAGGAAGAGCTTGATGGCGATGATGGAGCCGGAAGGGTGTCGGGCTTTGCAGACCACGGCATTGGCACCCTGGCCAACCTCCTGCATGATCTCGTAATCCTTGAAGAGGATCGCGTGGTCAGTGACCTGCTTGAGAAGGACATTCAGCTTCTTGCAGAGCGAGCATCTGAAGAGGCCGCCCATTGGAGAAAGCTCAACCTCTACCGGTCGCCGGCAGTGTTGGCATTTAGTGATCATACGCTGGCCACGGCAGGCGTTCAGTTCCTGGGTAACAGGATGACGAATTCGGCGCGTCGGTTCTTGGCCCACGCGGATTCGCCGCTGCCGCTGTCGGCCGGCCGTTCCTCCCCGTAGGATAGGGTGCGGAGGCGGTTGGCATCGACTCCAAGCTGGACGAGGTATTCTTTGACGGTAAGGGCGCGGCGCTCGCCGAGGGCGCGGTTGTATTCATCGCTGCCGCGTTCGTCGCAGTGTCCTTCGACGAGGCAGTGATAGCGCGCATTCTCGGAGAGGAAGTCAGCCAGTCTGGTGATCTTCTGGCGTTCGGTTTCGCCGATGGAAAAACGGTTGTAGCCGAAATAGACGGGGGGCCATACCTGCCCGGGTACCTTTTCGAAGCCATCCGGATCCACGGGAATGCCGCCTCCTGGCTCACTCCATTCGGTGGGGGGAGGCACTTCGAAGGCAATGGGAGTAGAAGGGGAGGTGGTACGCCCCGAGCTTGCGTCCGGATCGAAGAGGGTGCTTTCACCGACGTAACTACCTTGGTCCGCACCGCGGACTTTGGCATCCTTGTCAATCTTCGGAGATCGGCACCCGGTGGCCATAATGGAGATAGCGGTGACGGCGGAAACGATGGAGAGGAGTCGCAGGAAGAAATGGGACGTCATGTTGCAGTCGCACGTTTCGGCTTTGAGGTTGACTCTGAAGAACTGTTGGACTTAAAGTACAATGATCGTGCATCAGCCCTTATGCAACCACATTTTTCGCAGTTATTTTGGTTTTTGAGTATGAAGTGAAGGTGCGGTGATTTCCGGAGGTGGTTGACAGGGTCGGGATGAACCTCTACAGTACGCATTCGGACGCGTGTATAATCGCGGGGGAACGACTTTCATACCCAGGACGCTAAGGTAACCAATAGAGAATCTATGGCGCCAACACCTAAACTTATTGTGTTGTCCGAGCAGCTGCGCGGGCAGACGTATGAGCTGACCGAAGATGTCTACACCATCGGGCGGCAGGAAGACCAGAGCATCGTCATCGTGGATGCGACAATCAGCACCCGGCATTGTGAGCTGGTGAAGAACGAGGACGGGTTGTACACGGCGCGGGACACTGGCAGCACCAATGGAACTCGTATCAACGGCATGCGGATCGAGGAGCAGAAGCTGGTCAACAGCGATATTCTGCAAGTTGGGGCGGTGGAGCTGTTGTTTGACTGCGACGACAAGTCGCCGACATCGGTGATCAGTACGCGTACGCAGATCAACGTCAACGAGACGATGACGTTGAACCCTGACCTTGGCAACAAGGATCCGTTTCCGAGTTCGAAGCGCAGTAATCCGAAGGTGAACATGGTCTTCGTCCTGGTGATCGCGGCGCTGGCTCTGGCGGTGCTGGGAATCGCGGCCTACCTGATCTATCTGCAGGTGAGTGCCTGAAGTTGCCATGCGGGCCGTTCGTGCCGCCAGGTGATTCATGTTTTTTCCTTGCTTTCCGAGAGCTTCGCGGTGAAGGAGCTTTGCGGTTGGCCTCATGGGGCCTATAGTATGGTGATATAGTGTTGTTTCAGCTGTTTTGGTCAGACTCTCAAGGGAATTCATGAAGAAGAATACGCCTAGTCCGAAGCCCCGCGGTGGCAAGAGCGAACCGAAGTTGTCACCGCCGCCGGTGCAGAGCATCATCATCTGGTTGCTGATCTTCATCACGGTGCCGCTGGTCGTGATGTGGGCAAGCGGCCGGGAGAAATCTGGGGAATTGAGCCAGAAGGCCTTCGAGGAAGCCCTGCGTGCACAGCGGATCCACACGGCGAATATCGATCATGTGGCATCCGGCATCGCGACGGTCACGGGCAAGTGGAAAGCGACCCCAGAAGCAGAGGAGTTGACCGGCTATACGGCAGTGGTTTACTTCAGTGACGAGATGGAGGCGATGATCCGCGACAATGTGATCACCGATTTCGATACGGATCCACCATCGGGAATCTGGAGCAATCTGCTGCTGCCGCTGCTGCCGATCGTGCTTCTGGTGGTAATCATCTACTATCTCTTTGTCCGGCAGATGCGGAACGCGGGCAAGGGGGCGATGCAGTTCGGCAAGAGCCGCGCGAAGTTGGTGCAAAGCCTGGACAAGGTGACCTTCTCGGATGTGGCGGGGGTGACCGAGGCGAAGGAGGAAGTGGAGGAGATCATCGAGTATCTGAAGGATCCGGACCGCTTTCACCGCCTCGGCGGCAAAATGCCGAAAGGCGTCCTGATGGTGGGCCCGCCGGGAACAGGCAAAACACTGTTGGCGAAGGCGATTGCGGGCGAGGCGGACGTGCCCTTCTTCAATATCAGCGGCTCAGACTTTGTGGAGATGTTTGTCGGTGTGGGCGCGAGCCGGGTGCGCGACATGTTCGAGCAGGGCAAGAAGCACGCGCCGTGCATCATTTTTATCGACGAGATCGACGCGGTGGGGCGTTCTCGCTTCAGCGGCATCGGCGGCGGTCATGACGAGCGTGAGCAGACGCTGAATGCGCTGCTGGTGGAGATGGACGGATTTGAGGGCAATTCGGGCGTCATCGTGATTGCGGCGACGAATCGTCCGGATGTGCTGGATCCCGCGTTGCTTCGTCCGGGACGTTTCGATCGTCAGATCAGCATCGACCTGCCGGACCTGGGCGGTCGTCTGGAGATTCTGAAGGTACACTCGAAGCGCGTGAAGCTGAGCGACAAGGTGACGTTGGAGATCACGGCGCGCGGTACCCCGGGCTTCAGTGGGGCGGATCTGGCGAATCTGGTGAACGAAGCTGCGCTGCTTGCCGCGCGGACTGGGAAGCAGTCGGTGGAGCAGGACGATATGGAGGAAGCGCGGGACAAGGTTCGCTGGGGCAAGGAACGGCGCAGCCGGGTGATGGACGAGCACGACAAGCGGATTACGGCTTTTCACGAAGCCGGGCATGCGCTGGTGGGGTTGCATTGCGAGAACGCTACACCGCTGCACAAGGTGACGATTATCCCGCGTGGCATGGCTTTCCTGGGCGCGGCGATGTATCTGCCGACCAAGGACAAATACACGCATTCGCGGTCAGAGCTGAATGATGAACTGGCGGTGGCGATGGGCGGACGCATAGCGGAAGAGCTGATGTTTGCCGAGATCACCAACGGCGCATCGATGGATATCAAGCAGGCGACGAATATCGCGCGCCGGATGGTCTGCGAATGGGGAATGAGCGATAAGATGGGGCTGTTGCGCTATGGCGAGCGCGAAGAGCACATCTATGTCGGCCGTGACATCACCCGCAACATCGACTACAGCGAGCAGACCGCATCGCAGTTGGACATCGAGATCAAGGGCATCGTCGACACGGCTTACAACCGGGCGAAGGCAATCCTCACGGAGCACAGGGATCAGTTGGAGCTTCTGGGGACGACACTGCTGGAGAAGGAGACGATGGATGTTCGGGAGATCAAGCTCCTGCTGGGGATGATCGAGCCGGACGACGTGGTCGCTGAAGCGCCGAAAAAAGCGGAGGATGAAGATCCCTTTGTACAGCCGGCGACGGAAGCGGAGATCGAGGCTATGGACCAGGCCTTCGTGCCGCGTCAACCGCCCCGAGTGCCGCCCGATCCGATTGGCGAGAAGCCGCCACCGCCGCCTCCCTCACCGGACGATCAGGGCAATGGTGGATGACCATGGTGTCGCCGCCGTACATCCGGAGATGTTCTGGTGGTACTCTGCTTGCCGTGCACGCGCAACCGAACGCGGGCAGGACCGAATGTGCCGGCGAGCACAATGGCCGGCTGAAGGTGAAGGTGGCAGGTCCGCCGGTGGATGGGAAGGCGAACAAGGAGATCTGTCGATTCCTGGCGAAACTGTGCGGATTGTCCAGATCGCGGGTGAGCATCGTGACCGGTGAGAGGTCGCGGGAGAAGGAGATTCTGCTGCGTGATGCGGATGCGCTGGTGGTACAGAAGGTGCTGAGCGTGGAGGGGAAGGAATGACGCGGCAGGGGATCCAGGACAATGACGACGGCCGGCACCTGATTCTGGTAGTGGACGACATCCGGGACAACGTGATGATGCTGACGGCGCATCTCGAGGTGCGCGGCTACCGTACTCTGGGGGCATACGGCGGCGTCGAAGGGCTGCGCCTGGCCGTGAGCGAGCTTCCGGATCTGGTGATGCTGGACATCAACATGCCGCGGATGAGCGGTCTGGATGTCTGCCAGCAGCTGCGGCAGCGTCCCGAGACGGAGCATCTGCCGGTGATCCTGGTGACCGCGAACTCGGAACCAGAGGATATCGTGCGGGGCTTCAATGTCGGGGCGGACGACTACCTGATCAAGCCGTTCAACTACATGGAGATGCTGGCGCGCGTCCGGAGCATGTTGCGTATCAAGGATACGCAACAGGAGCTGCGGGAAGCCAATGGGGCACTGGACGAGTTGAACCGCAATCTGGAGCAGAAGGTTCGGGAGCAGGTGCAGGAGCTGGAGCGGGTGAACCGGTTGCGCCGTTTCTTTTCGCCGCAGATTGTGGACACCATCGTGAATGATGCGGAGCAGAAGTTGCGGGAACATCGCAGCGAGATCACGGTAGTCTTCCTGGATCTTCGGAACTTCACGGCCTTTGCGGAGCGGGCGGAGCCGGAGGAGATTCTGAGCACGGTGCGTGAGTTGCACGCGACGGTGGGACCGATCATCTTCCGGTATCGCGGGACGCTGGAACGCTTCACGGGAGATGGCTTGATGGTTTTTCTGGGGGATCCGGAGCCAATGCCGGATCATCCGACGCAGGCAGTGCGCATGGCGATCGAGATCCGGGAGGCCGTGGGGGAACTGTGGCACGCATGGGTGGCCAAAGGCTTCAACCTTGGATTGGGTATCGGCATCTCGACAGGGATCGCTTCACTGGGGACTATCGGCTTCGAGGGACGGCTCGACTATGCCGCCATCGGCAGCGTGACAAACCTGGCGGCGCGCTTGTGCAGCCTGGCGGAAAGCGGTCAGATTCTGCTCTCCGAATCGACGCATTGCAAAGTGGAACCGGGGCTGGGGGGAGAATTCCGGAAACAGCTTGAGCTGAAGGGATTCACGCACCTGCAGTCAATCTACGAGATACCTTGAGCGGGGAGGGGATAGCGATGATGACCGGCCGGGAGCGCATGCTGAGGACCTTGCGGTTTGAAGAGCCGGATCGTCCGCCACACTTCGAGACGATGTTCGAGCTGGAACAGGAAGCCTTCGGTCTGCGCTTTCCCGAGCGGACGCGTTGGGGGAGCTGCGGCGCGGCGGAGAAGGAGCGAATGATCGGTGAGTGCATGGAGATCTACGGGCGGATCATTGAGCGGTATCAGTGGGATGCTCTGGCAGTGTACTGGCCCTGGAGCGACGCCGACGGGGTACGGGCGGCCCGCGCGGCGTTTGGCCAGGATATCCTCATCGGGAGCATTGTCGGTGGCTGCTGCTGGGCAATCGAGCAGGTGACGGACTGGATGGAGTTCTCGGTGGATCTGCACGAGCGGCCAGGGAGCCTGCACGCGCGGGCGCGCGAGATGTGCGACCATGCCGGGGCGCTGGCTGAGCAGTTGGTGGACGCCGGCGCGGATTTCATCCTTCTGGTGAACGACATTGCCGACAATCGCGGCACCTTCCTGCAGCCCTCGCAAATGCGAGAGCTGGTGCTGCCTTATCTGGGTGAGGTGGTGGCGCGAGTTCGCGCTGCCGGCGCCTTTGCCTTCATTCATACAGATGGCAACATCATGAGCGTTCTCGATGAGTGGATCGGTCTGGGGGCGGACTGCTATCAGTCCATCGACCCGATGGCGGGCATGGATCTGGCAACGGTGAAGGCGCGTTGTGGTAAGCGGTTGGCGTTGATGGGCAACGTACAATGCAGTCTGCTGCAGGATGGACCGCGGGCGGCGATTGCGGAGGCTGTCGACAAGTGCCTGCAGGCGGGAGCACCGGGCGGTGGCTATATCTTCAGCACGTCGAATACCATATTTGGCGGCATGCCGCTGGCGCATTACGAGTATATGCTGGAGTGTTTTCGCGCCGGTTGCAAGCGGCTCAGCGGCGAAGTTCCGGCGGAATAGAAGGCGGCGGCAGATCGTACGGTTCGAGGTGCACGATCACGTCATTGATGTCCGGCCCCTGCTGGATGAGTCGCTGGCGGACACGCCCGCCGATCTGGTGTCCTTCACGCACAGTGAGTGAAGCATCGACAAGGACATGCAGGTCTACCTGAAGACCGTTGCCGACTTGCCGGGTGCGGATCTTGTGAACGTCGAGGACACCATCGGTCTGGAGCGCAAGCACGCGGATGTCGTGAAGCACCTCGGGTGGAGCGCCGGCGTCGGCGAGTTCCATAAGTGCGGGCCAGGTGATTTTCCATGCCGCCTGCAGGATGAAGATGGAGACGATGACTGCCCCGACCGCGTCAAGAATGGTCCAGGCAGGCATGAGGATGGCGCCGCCGACAGCGAGTGCGGCCGGTATGGAACTGAGGGCATCACTGCGATGATGCCAGGCATTGGCAATGACGGCTTTGGAGCCGGTGCGACGCCCCACCTGCAGCGTCCATCTGTATATGGCTTCCTTGACGATAATGGAGGCGACGGCCGCGGTCAGGGCGATGCCGGAGGGCGGCATGCTCTGGCGTATGCGCAGAGAACCGATGGCCTGTGTGGCCATGCCGACGGCGACGATGGCGAGGACAATGCCGATAAGGGCGGTGATGGTGGTTTCAATGCGTTGGTGGCCATGCGGGTGGCCGGCATCGGGCGGGGCGCTCCAAAACTCCACGCCGATGAGGACCGCCAGGTCGGTGGTCACGTCGGAGATGCTGTGAACGCCGTCAGCGACCACGGCCTGGCTGCCGCCAATGTAGCCGGCCACGACCTTGAAGGTGGCAAGGACAATATTGGCGACGAGACCGCTCCAGGTGACCTGTCGTATGGCTTCTCGAGGATCGTCGTATATCATCAGGCATGAACCTTGGGAAAGGGAGAAATGGGTGGTCTGCTCAACATACACCCGGTGGAAGGTCAGCGCGAGTGTGAATGATCCGGAGCAGCGTCGACAAGGTTCAGGGGTAAACGCTCTGCCAGAGGAAGAGGAGGAACTCCCGCTGCTGCTGGAAGCCGACGGCGAGTTGGCGCAGCGCGTGCACAGGGGCACCGGAGAGGGCAGCAAGAGCAAGGTAGACGACAGCGATATTGCCGGTGATGATGAGGATGATGGAGAAGAGCCTGCCGTGGAAGAGGAGGTCGTGCTGCCCATCGGCGATGGTGGTGAGGGTGAGCACGAGGTGGTGAGCAAAGATGAGGCCGAGACCGCCGTAGAAGGCGGTGCTGTACCAGGGAGGGGTCCACCAGAGGTGCACAAGCAGGCCGGTGGCGATCCAGGCGAGCGCGTAGGTGGGGACGAAGTAGGGAGCCAGGACGATCCAGATATTGGGTTTCTCCACGAGGACGCTGCCCCGGGTGAGACCAACGCGGAAACGGCCGGTTCGCCGGCGAAAGAGCTTGGCTACCAGCCAGTGGGTCAATTCATGCCCGAAGATGTAGAGCGGGCGACTGTGGAGGCCGGCAGCTACAACAATGACCCCGATGGCAAAGCCGAGAGCGAGGGCAAAATGCTGGCGGTTCCCCCGCGGATCGATGGAAAGACGCGGCAGCGCAACCGCCATGGCCCAGACGAGCGAGAGCATGACGGCGGCGGCAGGAAGGCGGAGAAGGAGGAGCGGAATTCTTGACATGCGGGCCGGGGGTAAGAAAAGGGGTGACGCGCCGGCGCGCCACCCCTGACTTGAATGCCGTCGATGAAGCGGGGAATACCCTGAGGCGACTATTCCTCTTCAGCCGAATCCTTGGCGGCCTCTTCCTGAATCTGCTTCGAGACATTGGTGGGAACCTGATCGTAGCGGATGAACTCCATGCTGAAGGAGCCACGTCCGTGGGTCAGGGAGCGGAGCTGCGACGAATAGTTGTGCATTTCCCCGAGTGGCACCTCGGCCTCGACGGTCTGCATGCCATCCTCCAGCGCCATGCCGAGGATGCGTCCACGCCGCTGGTTGAGGTCGCCGCTGATGTCGCCCATGTAGTCTGGGGGAATGGTGATGCGGACGTGCATGATGGGTTCGAGGAGGATGGGGTTGGCGCTGCGCATGGCCTCGCGGAAGGCGGATCGCCCGGCGATCTGGAAGGCCATGTCGGAGGAATCGACGGGGTGATACTTGCCGTCGTAGACAGCCGCACGGATGTTGATGACCTTGCAGTTGGCGAGTGGCCCGTTCTTCATGGCATCGACCACGCCTTTCTCGACGCCGGGAATGAAGTTCTTGGGGATATGCCCGCCGACGACTTCATTGGCAAATTCGTACTCCTGCTCGGTAATCGGCTCTATGCGCAGCCAGACTTCCGCGAACTGACCATGCCCGCCGGTCTGCTTCTTATGGCGGTATTTGGCGTCCCCTTCCTTGGTGATCGTCTCGCGATAAGGAACCTTGGGCTTGCGCAGATCGACTTCGACGTGGGCACTGGCGTGAACGCGGTCGATGATGAGCCTGAGGTGCTGATCGCCCATGCCGTAGAGGAGGAGTTCCGCGGTTTCTTCCTGCCTTTCGACCTTGACGGTGGGGTCTTCGTCAGCGAGGCGATGCAGGGCGGTGGCGATCTTGTCATCGTCACCCTTCTTGACCGGATAGCAGGCGAAGGAAGCAGTAGGTTTCGGGAAGACGATGGGTTTGAGCTTGCCGTGAGAGGCGGTGTTGGTGGAGAGGGTGTCGTTGATATGGGTGGCCTTGAGCTTGGGGACGGCAACGATCATGCCGGGGACGGCGCAGTCGAGTGCTTCCTGTTCCTTGCCGTTGGTGAGCAGCATGCTACCGAAGCGTTCGCGCGTGTTGCGGCTGACATTGAGGATGTCGCCTTCGCAGGTGATGCTGCCGGTATAGACGCGCATGAAGGTGAGCTGGCCGATGAAGGGATCGATAACGGATTTGAAGACGAAGCCGAGGCCATCGCCATCTTCTTTGGGTTGGATGGTGCTGCCGTCAGCGAGTGCGACAGGACCGAGGGCCAAAGGATCGGGGAAGAGATTGACGATGCCGTTCATGAGCTGTTCGATGCCGATGTTCCGGGCGGCGCTGCCGCAGAAAACGGGGATCAGGGATCCCGCCTGCACGGCGGCGTGCAATCCCTTCGAGATATCCTTCTCGCTCAGCTCTTCGCCTTCGAGATAGCGCATCATCAGCTCTTCGTCGGATTCGGCGACGGTGTCCATCAGCGTCGTCTTATAGGTGCTGACCAGTTCGGCAAGCTCGGCAGGCACATCTTCACCGCGGAGGACATGGACCACGCTGCTGAAATTGGCGGATTCGCCGACGGGGAGGGTGATGGGGATGCAGGTGGTCGCGCCGTAGTTGTCCTGAATCTCCTTGAGGATCTTGAAATAGTCAGCATTTTCCCGATCGAGTCCATTGACGAAGATAGCGCGTGGGCAGCCGCGTTCGCGAGCCATCTTCATGGTCCGGACGGTGCCGAACTCGATGCCGCTGTGGGCGTCAATGACGATGAGCGCGGTGTCGCAGACGCTGAGGGCGGCGCAGGCCTCTCCCTGAAAATCGAGATTGCCGGGAGTATCAACGAAGAAGAGCTCGTTGTCCTTCCAGGAGCAATGCAGCGGTGTGGCGAACAAGCTCTGTCCCTTGTCCTGCTCTTCCTGCCGATAGTCTGACACGCTGGTCTTGTCTTCAACCTTACCGACTCTGGTAACCTTGCCGGCATTGAAGAGCATCGTGTCTGCCAACAGCGTCTTACCAGAGCCGGAATGACCGGCGAGGGTGAAATTTCGTACCTTGGCTGAGGTGAATTTCGACATATGCTACTCCTCTTGACGGTTGCTGACTTTGCTGCTTCTGACAACGCAGCGCGCGCTGTCTCGCTCGCCTCCTCCCCACGGAGGATACGACCGAACACGCGTGCACCTTGCAACTCGACAACAGGATTTTAGCCGTCTCCGGGGGCCGCGCTGACCAAGGTGCATCCAACCTGCCCGGTTTCGAAACTGTACTAATACAGGTCTGCATCGGGTTTGTAAACCAGAACAGCGATAAATCCGCTAAATCCTGCCCTCAGAAAAGGCCGCCATGCGGGCTTCGTGAAATTCGAGCTCCCAAACCGGGAAAAAAAAGAATACGGAAACGGTATGGGAGCAGGCACGTTCCGAGGCGGATTTGAAAGAGTATTGGGATCCTGCGTCACCTTGTCCGGTGGTTGGACAGTGGCGGTCATTGCTGGTATTCGCGTGATGTGGCTATGGTAATCTGTAGAAAACGATCTTCCATCGTTTTCGGCCACCGAAGTGTAATAGGTGCATAATTAGAACCATTCCATGCGGGCGAGATACCGCAGGGAGGCAGGCATGAAGCTACGCGGAACACTCGGTATGAACCTGGAAGCGTCAAACCTTGTGAGGTAACAGAGATGAAGAGGTACAACCTATTTGCGGTGCTGTTGGCAGTGGTTTCCATAGTGGCCTTGCCGGTGAGGGGAGCATCGCGGGACTCGGCGATAGCCGATCGTCTGGAATCGCTTACCGCTGGGCCGACATCGTCCGTGATGGCAGCGGAGAGGCAGGTGGAGGTGAAGACGGGAACAAGTGGAGCCGTGCTGACCATCACGCCGAGCAGCGGTCCGGACCTGGTGAACAGCGCAGCGGCAGCTAACACGAGAGAAGTCTATGAAGATTGCTTCATCGCGCTCTTTCTGAAGATCGAGAACATCGGGACGGAAGCGGCACCGGCAAGCACGGCGGTGCTCTGGCTGTCGACGGATGGCGACTTTGATGTCACTGACGATGAGCAACTGACAACCTTACCGGTACCGGCACTCGATCCGGGCGATGAAACCTGGATTGCGACCCGAACGCATATCGCCAAGGGGCTGAACACGCCGATCGATGTCTGGCTGGCGTGCCTGGTGGATGCGGGAGATGAGATCGTGGAGGATTCGGAGAACAACCTGTTCGTCACCACGGAGCCGTTGTTCCGGATTGTCGAGCCGCCGGCGCAGCAGCAGAATGTGGTCTATGACTACACCTTCCGCGGTAACATCTACAGCAACGGTAGTCGTGTGTTGACGGGCCAGGGGGCGATGGTCATCGACCAGGTGACTGGGGCGGTGACGGATATGTGCAAGTACTCGAATGGCAGCGCCTATATCGAGCGCTGGGATCTCTACGGGATGAGCTACGAATGCACGCCCCACTCGGGCGGCTATCTCTTCCTGGTGAACGACGATCAGACGTCGCTGCTGGGCAGCGAGGATGAGTACTTCCATATCACCCAATTCTATGGCGCGCACCATCCGTCGACTGTCCCACTGGGTGGAGCGGCCTCCGGGACAGTTTGCGCGACGCTGGTCGGTCAATCGCGCTTCGGCGGGGAGAGCGGAGGCACGGCCTGCTATGGCATGGGGAGCATCAGCGGTCGCATCAACCTTGCTGAGACTCGACAGGCCAACGCCGAAAACAAGCCGCACAGTGAGTTGGCAAGGGATGTGGCCAACCGTCTGGGCGTTCCTTTGCAGGTCACGGGCGATGATTCGGATCTGGCGGAAGTGCTCGAGGATGTGCCGCCAAAGCAGGAGAGCCCCGGGACGGCAAGCACACCGCCATGGATGCTCTACACGCTGAGCATGAGTGGTGTGGCGGCAGGCGACGAGTTGATCGACCCGAAGAGCTATGGCGGCTACATGCTGATAGACCACTCCACCGGCCTGATCGTTGCGATACCGATGTGGGTCGAGAATGGTCAAGGTTACTTCGATCTTGTCAACTGGAGCGGCATGCAGCCCATCAACTACCAATTGCCGCTTGGCGGCGGGTACCACTTCTTCGGTGGAATCGACCGCATCTTCTATGTCAGCGGAGCGCGAGCGGCCTACTTCTGGATCGGTTATGGTCCTGATTTCCGGCATAATTTTGGCACGGGCCAGCAGTGGTCACTGCCAATCTCGTTGACTGGTGAGACCTGGCGCAACATGGACATGTCCGCCGGCCACGAGTACAAACAGCTGAGCATGAACGCCAAGGTGCACCTTGGTACGCTCGAGTTGAACGGGCCGTATCCCGCCGAGAGGATGGATGCGATGGGTGCCCTCTACTTCATTGTCGAGAACCTGATTCCCGCCAATTTCGAATTGGCGGAATAATTGCCTGTGGGTTAGTCATGCGGGCCGGAGTCGCCATGAGAGGTGGCTCCGGCCCAGCAAGAATACTTGGCTGAGTGTTGGGAGAAAAATGTAAGATTCACCTTGACCCGAAGTGCAGTCATGGTAATCTGAAAAACAGCAGTGAAAACGCTTCATTGACCATTATTATGAATAAGGTTCAAGATTAAAGGCATTCTAATTAATCCAAATTAGGCCAGGAGAAGGACATGAGGGGGTAACGGTGATAAAGAGGTACGGACAGATTGCGGTGCTGTTGGCAGTGGTTTCCATAGCGGCCTTGCCAGTGAGGGGAGGATCGCGGGAGTCGGCGATTGTGGCGCGGCTGAAGTCTCTTGCCGCGGGTCCGGTTTCGCCAGTGCCAGCGGAGCGGCAAGTGGAGGTGAAGACAGCGACAAGTGGAGCCGTGCTCACCATCACGCCGAGCAGCGGCCCAGACTTGGTGAACGACTCTATGAGTTCCGACAAGAGTGAAGTCTATGAAGACGGCTTCATTTTGCTCTTTCTGAAGATAGCGAACATCGGGACGGAAGCGGCACCGTCGAGCATCGCGGTGGTCTGGTTGTCGACCGACGGGGACTTCGATGTCACCGACGATTCGCAACTGGCGACACTATCCATTCCAGCGCTCGGTCCGGGTGATGAAACATGGACTGCAATCCGGATCCGCATCGGCACGGGCCTGAATACGCCGTTCGACGTCTGGCTGGCGTGCCGGGTGGATGCTGGAAGTGAGATCGTGGAGGAGTCGGAGAACAACCTGTTCGTCTCCACGGTTCCGCTGTTCCGGATTCTGGCGGCGCCGACGCAGCAGCGGAATGTGATCTATGACTACACCTTTCGCGGCAACATTCACAGCAGCGGCAGTCAAGCGTTGACGGGGCAGGGAGCGATGATCATCGATCAGGTGACTGGGGCGGTAACGGATATGTGCAAGTTCTCGAATGGCAGTGCGTATGTCGAGCGTTGGGATAACTATGGAATGAGCTATGAGTGCACGCCTGGCGCCGGAGGCTATCTTTTCATGGTGAACGACAGTCAGGAATCACTACTGGGCAGCCAAGATGAATACTTTCACATCACCCAATATTACGGTGCGCATCATCCATCGACCGTTCCGCTGGGTGGAGCGGCCTCTGGCGTGGTCTGCGCGACGCTGGTCGGTCAATCGCGCTTTGGCGGGGAGAGCGGAGGGACGGCTTGCTATGGAATGGGGAGCATCAGCGGTCGCATCGATCTTGCGGAGACGCGGAAGGCCAATGCCGAAAACACGCCGCATGGTGAGCTGGTGGGCAATGTGGCAACCGACCTGGGCATACCTTGGCAGCAATCCGCCGCTGGCTCTCGTCTGGCGGAAGTGGTGGCGGATGTGACAACAGAGAAGAAGAGCGCAGCGCCAGCCGCCTCGGCGCCGTGGATACTTTACACGCTGAGCATGCGGGGTGTGGCGGTTGACGACGAAGCGACCTACCCGATGAGTCATGGTGGCTATGCGCTGGTGGACCATGCCACTGGCATGGTCGTTGGAATGCCAATGTGGATGGAAAACGGACAGGGTTATTTCGACATTGTCGATTGGAGCGGCATGCAGAGCATCAATTACCAGTTGCCGCTTGGTGGCGGGTACCATTTTCTCGGGGGAATCGACTGCATCCTCTATGTCAACGGAGCGCGTGCCAACGATTTCTGGATCGCCTATGGTCCTGGGTTTCGTCACAGCTTTGGAACAGGCGGAGAGTGGTCATTTCCGCTCTCGATGACTGGTGACTCATGGGAGAACCTGCGTATGGCCAGCGGCAACGGATACAATCAGCTCAGCATAAATGCCAGGATACACCTTGCTACGCTCGAGTTGAATGGGCCATATCCAGCCCCCAAGAAGGGGTTGATAGATGCCATCCTCTTCGTTTACGACAACCTTATTCCGGCGAACTATGAGCTGACGGATTGATCCCGCGAGTGGCGGAAATCAGATGTCGGCGAGAGAATGGTCGTCGACGAGGATGTCGTGGTGACGGATGATGTAGAGGCTTCTCTCCTGCACAACCATGCCTTTGGATGCTCCCTGGTGAAGGAGGCGCAGGCACTCGTGGCGGTTCATGTCCCATAGTTCGATGCGATCGGCGAGGCGGATGGCGAAGAGGCCATCGGCCCCAGCAAACTGAAGCTGCAGCCAATCGCCGGGTGCGGGCCAGTGATCGTCGTGCACGGTGAGTGGTGCAATGGAGAGACTCGCATAGCTGGTGCCTCCGTTGAGGAAGGGAGCATCGCCGCTGAAACTGATGAGGTACCTGCCGTTGCCGAGCGGCCCGCGCAGGGTCGCGTGCAGAATGCCTTCGGCGGCGGGAATCTGTTCGACGACCTCCAGCGTAGCGGGATCGAGGAGTGCGCAGCAGGCGCGATCGGCGGTAGGAGGGGCACTGTCGCAGTCGCTGGAAATGGAGGTGGAGGCGACCAGCAGATCACGATCGGCGTCGTACCAGAGCGCGCAGATCTTGTGTTCGGGCAGGGGATTGACGAGGTGGTGTGCGGCGCCGGTCTGGGTGTCATACCGTGCGACGGTCGAGCCGAGGGTGCCATAGGGAGAACTGCAGGCATACCAGAGCACCCGGCCGTCATCTGCGGCGGCAATGGGGCGCATGGCGTGGGTGGGTTCGGCCACGATGCGCGGATTTTCGGGGAAGTGCGAATGCTCGGCAGGATCGTACTCGACCAGGCGTCCACCGCCATACTCGGCCATATAGATCCTGCCGCCGATGCGCCAGGTCTGGAGGATCTCTCCCCATCCAGGTGCGGCTCTTCCGCAGTCGTAGCCACGGCCGGATTCGAGGTCGATTTCCCAGAAGCGCTGGGTGATGAAGGGGGTGCCAAGGAGGCGCCGGCTGTCGATGCGGCGGAGGCAGTCGGGGTGCTGCACGGCGTCGACCGGGAGACGGCGAGAGCATATCAGGTGGCCGTCGTCGAGGTCATGGAGGGACATGAATCCGTAGACGTTGACGCAGATGGCCTGGTTGCCGCTGGTGAGGCTGACGCAGTGGGGGGTGGCATTGTCGATGACGGCGAGGTGACGCTCGTGGCCAGTCTGGAGATCTCTGGCGATGAGCGCGAGGTCGTGTCGGTTGGCCCGTACGCCGATCATGTTGCCGTCGCGGATGCCGAGCCAGCTTGCCTCCCGGTGAAGGGGGGTGCTGAGTGGGGTAAGCGTCTGTTCGGCTGGATCGAACCAACCTTCGTGCGGCATATAGAGTCGAAAGCGGTCGTCCTGCAGGATGCGGCTGTAGTCATGATGCACGGCATGGGGCATGTGGTCGCGCAGGCGGCGGACGGTGAGGGTGTCGGCGACGGGATCCCAACGCAGCAGGCTCAGACCGGGGATGTTGAGAAGTAGGGTCCAGGTGCCGTCGCCATTGGGGAAGCTGGCGCGCATGTAGACATCGCGGGCGAAGTCGCGGTGCAACTGGATGGTCTGCCGTGTATGGGTATCGAAGGTGAAGGCGGTTACGCATCCGCCGGCGCGACCATGTCCCATGACGTTTGCCAGCGCGAAGAGTCTGCCGGTGGGGGGATCGAGGACCATGCCGGCAAAGACCAGAGCCCGCTCGGCGCCGGTGGGATAGCTTTCATAGTCGCCACTGTCGAGGTCGAGATGAACGACGCCATCCAGCCAGTTGCAGAGCCAGAGGCTTCGCTGGCTCTCGGGGGCGCAGCTGTAGAAGCCGCAATAGAGTGGTTGGGTGAAGTGGTAGAGCCGGTAATCGCCGTCGGTCCCGATGCGGACCGCGGTGGTGCCGTCGACAGCGTTCCAGGTGGAGATCCAGAACTGATCGACACCTTTGGAATCGGGGCCGAGGGGGAGCAGCGGGGTATTGACAAAGGGATCTCTGACCTTGGGAATGTCCACACGCAGGGGGGCAGGAGCGGTCATGCTGGCACCTTCAGTGAAGAGAGTGGTTTACAGGAGGATCAGGGGGGTAGAGGGTGTCGCGGAGAAACTGGCCGGTGTAGCTCTCGGAGACCAGAGCGACCTCTTCAGGGGTGCCGGTGGCGATGACCTGGCCGCCGCCATCGCCGCCTTCGGGGCCGAGGTCGATGATGTGATCGGCAACCTTGATGACGTCGAGATTGTGCTCGATGATGAGGAGGGTGTTACCGTGGTCGCGAAGTGCGAGGAGGACTTCGAGGAGCTTGCGGATGTCGTCCATGTGCAGGCCGGTGGTGGGCTCATCGAGGATATAAAGGGTATGGCCTTTGGGAGGGCGTGCCAGCTCGGTGGCCAGCTTGACGCGTTGGGCCTCGCCGCCGGAAAGGGTCGTTGCCGGCTGCCCGAGGTGGATGTAGCCCAGGCCCACGTCGTCGAGCGTGCTGAGTACCTTGTGCAGTTTCGGAATGGCGGAGAAGTACTCGGCGGCCTCGGTGACGGTCATGTCGAGCACTTCGGCGATGGTGCGGTTCTTGTAGGTGACGGCTAGGGTTTCGCGGTTGTAGCGTTTGCCTTTGCATTCCTCACAGACGACATAGACGTCCGGGAGGAAGTTCATCTCGATCTTCTTGATGCCGTCGCCGGCACAGGCTTCGCAACGCCCACCCTTGACGTTGAAGCTGAAGCGGCCGGCCTTGTAGCCTCTGACGCGCGAGGATGGCTGATTGGCAAAGAGGAGGCGGATGATGTCGAAGGCGCCGGTGTAGGTGGCGGGGTTGGAGCGCGGGGTGCGGCCGATGGGGCTCTGATCGATGACGATCATCTTGTCGAGATGTTCGAGGCCGGTAACCCGATCGTGTCTGCCGGGGACGAGCTTGCCGATGCCGAAATGGGCGTTGATGGCGCGCTGGAGGATGCTGTTGACGAGGGTGCTCTTGCCGGATCCGGAGACGCCGGTGATGCAGGTGAAGGTGCCGAGCGGTATCTCGACATCGATGGACTTGAGGTTGTGTTCGGCGGCGCCGAGGACGTGCAGGCGCTTGCCGTTTCCGGCTTGGCGCTTGAGGGGCAGGGGGATTTTCTCCTGGCCGCTGAGGTATCGGCCGGTGAGGGAGGCTGGATTGGCGAGCACCTGTTGTGGGGTGCCGGCCGCCATCAGTTGCCCGCCATGGGCTCCGGCGCGGGGGCCGAGATCGAGCAGGTAGTCGGCGGAGAGGATGGTCTCCGGATCGTGTTCGACGACAACGACGGTATTGCCGAGATCGCGGAGCTTGTGGAGGGTGCCCAGGAGACGGCGATTGTCGCGCTGGTGCAGGCCGATGGTGGGTTCGTCGAGAACGTAAAGGACGCCGGTGAGGCCGCTGCCGACCTGGGTCGCGAGGCGAATGCGCTGGGCTTCGCCGCCGGAGAGGGTGCCGCTTTCGCGGTCGAGGGTGAGGTAGCCGAGGCCGACCTCCAGCAGAAAGGAGAGGCGGGATTCGATCTCGCGCACGATATCGCGGCCAATGACGGCTTCCTCGCCCCGCAGGTCGAGGTGGTGGACGAAGTGGAGCGCGGACTGGACACTCATCTGGTTGAAGGCGTGAATAGAGAGATCGCGAACCGTGACGGCGAGGCTTTCGGCGCGCAGGCGGGCGCCTTTGCAGGTGGGGCAGGCTTTGCGGACGGCAATCTTGCGCAAGCGCTCCTTCATGAGGGGGCTGTCGGTTTCGGCAAGACGCCTCATCAGGAGCGGGACGACGCCTTCGAAGGGTTTGGTGACGTTGTGATTCTTGCTGGCCCAGCGGAATTTGAACTGGATCTCTTCATCGCCGCTACCGTGGATGAGGAGGTGGCGGATCTTTTCGGGCAGTTCCTCAAAAGGGGTGGCCATGTCGAAGCTGTAGTGCTGAGCGATGGCTTCGAAGAGTTTCTGGTGATAGCGCTGGAGTCTCTTGGGGCCGCTGTGCAGGAGTGGGAAGGCGCGGTTCTTGAGTGATTTTCGGGGATCGACCACGTCGTGTTCGTCAATGGCTTCATAGGTGCCGAGGCCATGGCAGGTGGGGCAGGCGCCATAGGGGCTGTTGAAGGAGAAGCTGCGCGGCTGGAGTTCCCCGATGCTGATGTTGCAGTGGGTGCAGGCGAGCTGCTCGCTGATGAACTCTTCCCGCCACTTGCCGGCGGTTTCGGGGTCTTCCGTCAAGAGGATGAGCGAGCCTTCGCCGACGCGGAGGGTGCGTTCGATGGAATCGGTGAGCCGGCTTTCATCAACCTGACCGCTGATCAACCTGTCGACAACGGCTTCGATAGTGTGGCGGCGATTCTTGTCGAGGGAGATTTCATCGTCGAGAGCGACGAGTTCACCGTCGATGCGGGCACGGACGAAGCCGTCGCGTCGCAGGCCGTCGATGATGTCGCGATGTTCGCCTTTTCTGCCGCTGATGCGTGGGGCGAGGAGCATGAGTCGTCGGCGCTCCGGGAGTGCGAGCAGGTGGTCGACAATCTGCTGGGCGCTTTGGCCGTGAACACGGCGTCCGCACTGTGGGCAGTGGGGCAGGCCGATATGGGCATAGAGGAGGCGGAGGTAGTCGTAGATTTCGGTCGTGGTGGCGACGATGGAGCGTGGGTTGCCGCCGGCGCTGCGCTGTTCGATGGCGATGGCGGGGGATAAGCCTTCGATATGGTCCACATCGGGCTTCTGGAGCTGGTCGAGGAACTGGCGGGCGTAGGCGCTGAGGCTTTCGACGTAGCGGCGCTGGCCTTCGGCATAGATGGTATCGAAGGCGAGGGAGGATTTGCCGGAGCCGCTTGGGCCGGTAATGACGGTGAGCTGGTCGCGCGGGAAGACAACGTCAATATTCTTGAGGTTGTGCTGGCGTGCGCCGAAGATGCGGATGGTTCTGGCAGTCTGGCCGCTTTTCACCTCTTCGTGCCAGCGTCCGCTGTCGCGATCGGTGGGGGGGGCCAGGCGGCGTGAATGGAATGCAGCTATGGGTGGTTCCTCCTGGTCTGTGAGAGAGGAACTATAGCATGGCTTCACCTCCACCTCAATCGGCGGCAGGCATCAGGGTATCGAGGACTTCGCGGACGCGCTTGACGATCTCTTGAACGGGATAGGGCTTTTGGATGAAGTGAATGCCGCTTTCGATGATGCCATGGCTGGCTACGATGTCGGCGGTATAGCCGGAGCTGTAGAGGATCTTGATCTCTGGTCGCAGTCGGGCGACATGCTCGGCGAGCTCCTTGCCGTTCATGTGCGGCATGACGACGTCGGTGAAGAGGAGGTGGATGGGTTCTGGATGCTCGTGGGCGATGCGCATGGCTTCCTCCGCGGTGGAGGCGGGCAGAACGCGGTACCCATGGATGGCGAGGGTTTCGCTGGTGAGGTGAAGGATGGCAGGTTCGTCTTCGACCAGAAGAATGGTCTCGGCGCCGCGGGCATTGTGGCGGTCGCTACTGGGGCGGTCGCTGTCGACAGCTCCGTGGGCCCTGGGCAGGAACATGCGGAAGGTGGCGCCCTCTCCGGTTTTGCTGTGTACCTGGATGGCGCCGTTGTTCTGACGCACCGCGCCGTAGATGGTGGCGAGGCCGAGGCCGGTTCCGCGGCCAATCTCCTTCGTCGTGAAGAAGGGCTCGAAGAGCTGCTCCATGACTTCTTTGCTCATGCCGCATCCCGTGTCGGTGACGGTGATCTTCACATAGTCACCCGGGGGTACCGTTTCCCCCTCCATGACCGTACTTTCCGTCAGGACGGTGTTGGCGGTGGAAATATGGATCGATCCGATGCCGTTCATGGCGTCGCGCGCATTGACGGTGAGGTTGGCCAGGATTTGGTCCACCTGAGCGGGATCCATGCAAACGGGCCACAGATTGCTGCCTGGTCGCCATTCCAGGCAAATGCCCTCGCCGAGGAGTCGCTGGAGCATCTTGAGGGTGCCGGCGATGACCTCGTTGAGGTCGAGACGTTTTGGGCGAATGGCTTCCTTTCTGGCAAACGCGAGGAGCTGGCGGGTAAGTTCGGCGGATCGCCTTGCGGCCTGCTCGATTTCCTGGAGATCGGCGAAGGCCTGGGAATTGCTTGGGATCTTCATGGCGGCGATCTGAGCGCGGCCGAGAATCACATTGAGCATGTTGTTGAAGTCATGCGCGACTCCACCGGCGAGGCGGCCGATGGATTCGATCTTCTGGGCTTGGAATAGCTGCTGGCGCAGGGTTTCCCGCTCGTCTTCGGATCGCTTCTGATCTTCCATGATGCTGAGCAGGGCGAGTCGCGACTTTTCTGCGTTCAGGAGCAGTCGCTGTGTTTCGGCCTGGGCGGCGAGCGCGCGGCTTTCCGAGCGGCGGCGATCGAGAGCGATGGCGATGCTGGCGCCGATGCTTTCGAGGTATTCGACCACCTCTCTGTCAAAAGCGTTGAGGCGGCGGGAGCCGAGTTGGAGGAGGCCGATGGTTTCCTCGCCGACATGAAGCGGGACAATGGCCAGGGATTGATAGCCGGCGCGCAGGCAGTTTCTGGGGGTGAGGAGCCGATGTGGAGTCGCGGGCAAGGTGGTGAGGCAGTGGCTGCTGTCACCGGTGCAGAAGGTGCCGTCAGGGGCGAAGCCTGGCACGGATGGATCGATCTTGCCGTGGAGGATGTGTGCGCAAATACAGGGCAGGGGAGCATCGTCGGGGGTTACGGTGCCTTCGATTCTGTCGCCGAAACCATGGCAGAGGCTGTGGGCCATGCCGTCATCGTCCGGTTCGCAACTCGCGGCGTTAAAGGATGATTGGCCATCATAGCTCTGGAGTCGAATCGCCGCGGCCTCGGCGTTGAGGCCCTGCTTGAGCATGGTCAGGACCTGGTCGATCTGGACGGTCAGGTCTTTGCCGCTGTTGAGGGTGGTGATGATCCGCATGGAGAGTTCGCGCCGCTCCTCGAGGAGCATGCGTCGGGTGATATCCTGAACGACGGCAACGTGATGGATGGCCGTCTCACCGCTCACGGAGATCGGCGCGGCGGCAAGAGAGATCCAAATGGTATGACCCTCCTTGTGCCGATAGCGGATCTGGCGGCGTAGTTCGGGCAGTTGCCCCTTGAGAAGTCCTTCCAGATAGGCAAGCGTTTCGTGAAGATCCTGCTCATGAACAATGTCGCGGAGGGAGAGCTGGAGGAGTTCCTCGGTGGTGTACCCGAGGATCTCAGCATAGCGGCGGTTGACCTTGACGAACCTGCCGGTGGTCGTATCCATCTGTGCGACGCCGGCAGCGGCTTGCTCGAAGAGGGCGCGGAAGCGGCTCTCGCTGATCTCCAACTGGGCATGCTTTTCGCGCTCATGGCTCTGGTCGCGGAAGACGAGGACGGCGCCGACGATCTCGCCGTTGTCGCCATGGATGGGGGCGCCGCTATCGGCGATGGGCCGGGAGGTGCCGTCTTTGGCGATAAGGCAGGTGTGATTGGCGAGGCCGACCACGTGTCCTTCCTTGAGGACACGGCAGGTGGGATTCTCCACCTCCAGACCGGTCACTTCGTTGACGATCTGGAAGACCTCCGGCAGCGGCTTGCCGCGTGCCTCGACTTCAGTCCAGCCCGTCAACTGGGAGGCAACTGGGTTCATGCGGACGAGTTTGCCCTGGGCATCGGCGGCGATCACGCCGTCGCCGATCCCATAGAGAGTGGCTTCGATTTCTCGCCGCGACCGGCGCAGCTCCTGGCTGTCATGCTCGCGGCGGAGGCTGTTGACGAGAAGCAGACCCAATGCCGCGGTGGCAACCGGATAGACGATCATGACCGGTCCGGCAAGGACGGCAAGCAGCGGCAGCACCGTATCGAATGACAGGGTGAAGGTGAGGGCAAGCATGACAAGGTGAACGACCAGGCCCAGCGCGTAGAGTTGGTGCCAGCGCAGTTCCTTCAGAGCGCGGCGGCGCAGGTGTAGCTGGCGGCGCCACGCGATGCCCAGCATACCCGAGGCGACGATGACGCTGATGCCCATGATCGCGGCGGAGCCGCCGAGGTAGAGACGATAGGCGGCGGTCATGAGCATGGCGATCAAGGTGGGAATGGTGCCGAAAAAGAGGCCTGAAATGCAGAGCAGGACGGAGCGGGTATCGAAGATGATGCCTTCGCGATAGACCCACGACGACATCATGACGGCGATGCCGATGCCGCCGAGGATGGCGCCGAGGAGAGAGCCGCTCAGCCACTTGCTGACGCGGCTCAGCCCGTAGCGCCGCCGCTGTCGCACGAGGGTGTAAAGAAGGACGATGGCGAGGAGGAGCGCGGCATTGTGAATGAGCGGCAGGATGGCTTCACTCATCGGGTATGCTCCGCAAGGAATCCGTCTCGGCAACCATGTGGTAGCGTGGCGGGGCGCTGGCGGCAGCCAGCAGTTGGTTGACTTCATGCTTCAACTCGATGACGCGCATCTCGCGGCCGAGGGTGACGTCATGCCAGCGCGTGAGTTCGTTGACCTGTTCCTTGAGCTTGGTTTCCGCCAGCTTGCGGTCGCTTAGATCATGGAAGATGCAGGCGAACTGCCCCTCGCGTGGGCGGAAGGCGGAGACCAGGAAATGGCGGCCGATCTCCGCGGAGTATTGTTCGAAGTGAATGGGGACGCCAGTTAAGGCGACCTGCCCGTAGGTCTCCAGCCAGTAGCTTTCGGTGCGTGGCAGGACTTCCAGAACGGTTTTTCCGATGAGCTGCCTGGCAGTGAGGCCGGTAAGCTTCTCGAAGGCAGGATTGACGTCGAGGAAACGGTAGTCTGCCACGGTGTCGTTCTCATCGAGGATGACCTCGTGCAGGGCGAAGCCGTCGAGCATGCTGTGAAAGAGCATGTGGTACTGGCGTTCGATCTGAGCCCGGCTGACCATCTCGCCGATCAGCCTGGCGGCGATGACGAGGCGCTTCTTGGCGAGTTCAACGATTTCGGGGGGGCGGGGGACATAGCCGCGGGCTTGTATGGTGAGGTCCTCGACGTTGACTTCGAACTTCCGGGCGAGAGCCGTCAGAGAGTCGGTATCGAGCGGGGGATTGCCGTAACCGGCGCTGATGGCGCCGACGACCTTGCCGCTGGCAACGATGGGGACGGCGAGGAGCCGCAGGCCGCCGGCGCAGGGAAGGTCGACGGGGCGTTCCTCGGCAATGGCGCGCGAGGCGGTATCATTCCAGCAGGAGTGATGGCAATGCCATTTGCCGCACGAGGCGGCGACGCGGTCATCATCGGTGTTGCACAACTTGCGGGAGGCGGCCGACATGGTACGACACCAGCCGGAGGTGAGGATCTCGTCCGCATAGTCGCCGTTTCTCTCATAGACGGCGGCGCTGGTTTCGAGAAGCTGGAGGTGCTCGGAGACGATGTCGTGGAGAGTCTCAGCGCCGACGCTGTTGAGAATGAGGTGTGAAGAACTAGTGGACACAGGATCTCCACAGCCTTCATGATCCGACCGCATGGATGACATTGGCATATCCCCGTTTCCTGCCAATTACGCGCTTTATAACAGCGTAACGTAGCACGCAATTCTCATGCCCGCAACACGTTTTTAAACAGTACTTGCAGCGAGGATTCATGCATCTCGGTGAAGTTCTCCTGAGGGAGTCAATCAAGCCTCGACATGAAGCCGGCGAGATCGAGGTCACTGCCGACGAGGGCCAGAACGTCTCCTTTCTGGATTCGTTCGTCAGCTTCTGGAACTGGATTGAAGATGGCGCGTTTGTCATCACCGCTGCCGGTAACCCGCTTGATGGCGACAAGGTTGATCCGGTACTTTCGGCGCAGGTCGGCTTCACGGAGCGTCTTGCCGATAAGCGGCTGAGGTGCTTCGATTTCGACGATGCTGAAGTAGTCGGCGAGTTCGAAGTAGCGGCTGATATTGGGGATCATGAGGCGCTGGACAACAAGTCGGGCGGCTTCTTCCTCTGGCCGCACGACCTGATCGACGCCGATGGCTTCGAGGATTCTGGCGTGGTCGGGGGTGGTGGCACGCGCAATGACTCGGGGAATGCCCAGCTTTTTGGCAAAGAGGACGACGAGGACCTGCGCCTCGAAGTTCCGACCGATGGTGGAGAGGAAGACATCGGCATCGGCGATGCCATGCTGTTTGAGAGATTCCTCCTGCGTGGCATCGAGGGCAACGGCCAGCGAGACATCATCCTTTATTTTGTCGACCAGACGCATATCCGTGTCGATGGCGATGACGTCAGCGCCGCTCTGACTGAGGGTGACCGCGGCGGTGCGCCCGAACTCTCCCAAACCGACTACGACAACTTTCATGGCTTGCGCATCCTTTTATGTCTGTACCGTTGATGGCGACCGCGGTTGCCTCAACTGACGACGACCTCTTCTTCTGGAAAACGATAGTGCTGACTGCTTCTGGCGGAGCGGATAACCGACATGGCAAGTGTAAGCGGCCCGATCCGACCGATGAACATGGCCGCGCACAGGAGAAGTTTGCCGCCATCACTGAAATGTTGCGTGATACCCGTCGAGAGACCGACCGTGCTTAGGGCGCTGATCGTCTCGAATAGCTGATCGCGCAAGGCCATCTGGGGATCGGTAATGGTGAGGAAGAACAAGGTAATGCCGGCGACGAGAATGTAGATGATGAAGACGCCGACGGCGGCGTGGACGACGCGGGGGGGGATGGCACGCCCGAAGGCTTCGACCTCTTTCCGGCCCGTGAGAAAGGTGCGGAGGGTGAGGAGGAGAACGCCGAAGGCAACTGTCTTGATGCCGCCGCCGGTGGAGACGGGACCGGCGCCGATGACCATGAGTGCCATGGTCCATAGTTGCGTCGCGGTGCGCATCTGGCTGATGTCGAGGGTGTTGAAGCCGGCGGTACGCGGGGTGATGGCCTGGAACATGGCGGCGAGGCCCTGAACCGGCACGGAGAAGGGGGCGAGGAGGTGGCGGGCCTCGAGAGCCCATATTCCGGCGGTGCCGACAAGGATCAGGACAGCGGTCATGGCAAGGGTGATCCTGGTCTGGAGAGAGAGGCGGCTTCGGCGGATCGGGGCGTCGGTGCGATGGCGGAAGAAGCGCCAGCGGCGGTAGGCGGAAAAGGTGGAGATGCGCAAAGCGAGGATGTCAAGGAGGACGGGGAAGCCAAGACCGCCGATGACGATAAGTCCCATGGCGGTGAGATTGATCCCCCAGTTGCCGACGTAGCCGGAGAGGCTGTCCGCATGCAGGCCAAAGCCTGCATTGCAGAAGGCGGAGATGGCGTGGAAGATGGCCCATTTGGCGCGAAGAAGGCCGGTGCCCAGGCTGTCGGGCAGGCTGGCGTAGAGCAGGAGCGCGCCAATGAGTTCGATGCCGAGGGTGATCAGGACGATACCGAGTATGTAGCGCTTCACTTCGGAAATGGTATGGGCGTTGACGATCTCGCGCAAGGTAACCATCTGGGGAACGGAGAGCGCCTTGCCGGAGAGCAGGCTGACGAGGGCGACGAAGGTGATGATGCCCATGCCGCCGACCTGGAAGAGGAGGGCGATGATGGTCTGGCCGAAGCCGCTGAAGGCGATGCCGGTGTCGCGAACGGTGAGTCCGGTGACGCAAACGGCGCTGGTGGCGGTAAAGAGAGCGTCGATGGCGGGAATGGGGGCGATGCCCGGGGCGTTGGCGCGGGGCAGCATGAGGAGAGCCCATCCCACCAGGACGAGCAGGGCAAACGAGCCCATGAGCATGTACTCCGCGCGAAAGCCCAGCGCCAGGAGGCGAGCCTGTGATCGGAGGAGCCGAATGGCGATGTTGAGGAGGACAAAGAGGCGGATGAGGATCAGGAAGAAGATGCCGGGTGAGTCGAGCATCGTCCATTCCGCCATGGCCTCCAGAATGCCCAGCAGAAAGAGGATTGCGAGCATCAGCAGGCCCACGCCGAAGAGAATAATCAGGGCGTACTCGTACCAGCGTGATCGCAGGAGCAGATCTTGATCGCGAGCGCGCCGCAGGAGGAGGGCAAGGTCCGCAATAAAGCATCCGGCAGCCGCGACATCCACGACCATGAGGAGGATGGCAAACCAGCGACTGATGCCGAAGCCCTGACCCCCGATAAGCGAGATGGCGGCGAGGAAGCCAACCGCGAGCATCACGTTGGGCGGCAATCCCCGGGGCTTCCGCTTCCGCTCATCATCCCGGTCTTGTGCGCTGGCAGGTTTTCGGAACATGAAGGAACGCGCCTGCTGGGGGTGAAGGAGAAGCAGGTACTATGCGCGTTGGAGCAGCGTGGCGCAAGCGCTCTTCACTGCCCGGCGTTTTTCGATTCCTTGATGAAGTCGAGCAGCCGCTCGTGGGCGGCCTTTCGGGCAACCGCTCTTTCAACCTCATCGAGCTCGCCATCGCCATCGGCGTCGTAGCGGTAGTGGACCGCGGCGCGGCGCTCGTCGGTGAGGGAACCCTGTCGGATTACCCGCACCCGTTCGCGATCGAGGTATGGAGGGAGCTTCTGAGCTTCGGCGTAGCCGTTCTTCACGGCTTCCAGCCGCTGCTGCCGCAGCTGTTCATCGGAAAGCGTGGGGAGGACACGTACCGGGATGGCACCAGGATCCTCCCTCGGTCGCTCGCTCTCCTTCACGATGTCGGGGCGCCTTTCTCGATTGGAGAGCCGTTCCCACAGATTACCACTCTCCTGCCCCCAGGCTGTCGCCACCAGGATGAGGGCGAGCATCATCAACAGTTCTCGCCTGTACATGTCAGGCCTCGTTTGGTCATTTCGGATGATGGACATTCGACTACAGTGAAGATAGCTTAACGGTCAGCAAAAGCAAGCATATCCGCATCAAGAGGATCTCATCTTCTTAAATCCACACTCTGTGGCACTTGCAATCCCCTTTCTCGTGCGCTACGCTCTGCCAATGGTACCTCTCCAGTGGCATCCACACCGACTACCGGGAGAATCCCGAGTTCGACTACTTCGGCTGCGCTACGCGGTGGGCTACGGACGGCATCTGGAGCGACCACGAGGGCCGCGTCACCACGAGTACTGTGGACAATGTTCATCGGGAGCGTCAAGAAAACCGTGAAAGAGAATTCTGAAAATGCCGAACGGTAAAGATCAGCACTAATGGAGCTGTTAGATAGCCTGTATCCCTTTAGAGAGTTCGCGATTTGGTATAATCGTGGCACCATTCATCCGTTGTGCTATCTCGCGTGGTTATCCTGCTCCACTCTTGCGCGTCTGATCAATTCGCACGACCCTGCTGATCTCGTTTTTGAGCCTTGGCCCCTATGGCCAGAGAGTTCCAATCAACGTATTCCGCTAAGCATCAGATCACACTGCAAGCACACACTGCTCAACCGCAGCCGTTCAGTGAAAGAATTGGATTGGATGGATGAGATCGCGTACGATGGCATTGCTCGCAGAGTACTTGAATCCGCCAGTCATCAGGTTCATCGAGAGACGCTTCTTCTCAGGGAACTTATGCCGCTGATATTTCGGCATGATTCTGTGGTGCAGGCTCTTGCGTCATCCGGGATGAATCCGGACTCACTGTCTGAAAAACTGTGGCGGTTTGATGATCACGTCGTTGCCAACAAACTGATGTGGTCGCAGTACCATCGACCGGACATTGAACGTTGTCCTCAAGATTCCTTCGACTTCATATGGATAGCAGGTCGATACCGCGTCACCAGATCAATGGTGCAATCCATCAGGGGATGTATGCGTGCCTTCAGCAGGCCTTTCTGCAGCTCGTTTCTGGATGACATTGAAGAAAAACTTCCGGCTGGTCCCATTCGATTGTATGCTGAACAAAAAAAGTTGCGACGTATCGGGCACGTACTCGATACCGAAGGCTATTCCGTATATCCAGGTTTTGTCCACAAGAATCTCATTAGCTACACGTGGAAAAGATTCATGGTGAGATTGGCCTCTGATAGCATTGGTTCCGTAGCTGCATGTTTACAATGGCGGGACGAAATCGCGAAGGAGACGGCGGATAGAAGCCTATTACCACTGAAACCCGGCGTAAATCATGGAATCGAAACGTCAATAGAATTGGAAGATATCTACCTCTATCATGTTTCCATTTCAAACCATGAGAGAAGTGCAGATGTACTTCTTAAAGAATAGCCTACGATACATCAGGAGCGATGGCGGAATCTTAATGGTTGTATCCTGCCTCAATCTTCTGTGGTTCATCTGGACCTATACTGGGTGGAGAACAACAATATTGACTCACAGAAGCTATCCACCAGGAGCAGTGGCCTTTGTTGCACCGCTAGTTGCATTGAGTATAATGTTCGTTTCTTTATGCCATTTGTTGATAGCAAGGAAACATGAGAGAGCAAACTATATGATAGCATCTTGTGCGTGCGTAATTATACTAGTGCCATCCTATATTGTGAGGCAAGACTTAAAACTTCTATTCAGGGAGAGAGGCACATTCATTTTGCTTCACAATGCAATTTATACCTACAGTGATTCCTATGGTGGATATCTGCCGCCGTCAATATATACTCTAGCCGTGGACCAAAGCATTCCTCTGTCAGGAAGAATATTCTCTTATGACAATATAGATAGAAATGTATCGCACGATTATTTAGCAAGCAGAGCCTTTCCATTCATATACAATTACAGGAGGAAGATGCAGGACTTCAAATATGATGATCCGCTTCTGTATTCAATTTTGAATAGAGACTGGATTACTTCTATATACTTGGATGGTAGGATCGAGATATTACCGGTTCATCTTTTTTCTCAATTGGTACTCAAGAATACTCATGCCTCTCAAGCACCTTCTGATGATGTCTTCCTCGACTGAGTGCATATTGAACGATTCTGGTCATGCCACCTGAGGTGTGGAGGCGAAGAGGCGGAGGAGCGGCGGGATTGGACCATGAAGAGCAGGAAGGGCATGAAGGTTGGCCGGGGCCAGTTCCGCATCGCGGCTGCGGGTTGTTTTCAGTGGCCTGCTGGAGGAAGATGATGGCGATCCAAGGATCCATGGTTTCGAATGCTTGACAAAGAGCGGAAGGGATGGGCATATTGCCTGCCATAGCCGAACATCCAAAGAGCAGCGGGAGTGAAGCGTCAACACCTGGCAGCGAGAATATGATGCGCAGCAGCACCAGCAAAACTTCCATTCCAGGGACAGGCAGGTCGAGACGCACCGTCGTTGTCATCTTCGTGTTGGTTTTCCTCGCCATGCTGGCGCATATCGTCTTTGCAGGATGGGAAGGATGCATTTCGTCGCAAAGGAAAAAAGCCATACATGACGAGTGGCTGGCTGTCGACGCTGAGACGATCGACCAAGTTCGTTTGGGACCGATCTTCTATGGGCGGGACGATGTGTTCACGATAGGGAAAGAGATTGTTGTCACTGACAGAGAGCGGATAACGGATTTTGTGGTCGAGCTGCAATCGACGCAATCTTGGGACCATTATCTGCACGGAGTTGAGCATTTTAATGTGCATTTTATGGTGAAAGCCGTTGTCTCCTCAGATGACGAGACGTACGTCTTTGGTTTGAGCATGGAACGCGAGCTCGATTACTGCGTCTTTGGTCTGCTACCGGAGGAGGATCCGAAGTCCTACAAGGGCGCAGGGCACATTTCCAACGCGTCGAGTGCGGGGTTGGCGGAATTGGTCATGAACGCAATAGAGGAAGAAGGCGTCGCCGAGATTCCGGCAGTCAGGCGTCTCAGGGACAGGTGACTGCAAGAGCTTGGCTTGCCCTGCGACGGTTGGGGGGCATAGGGATGGACCATGAAGAGCTTGAAGGGCATAAAGGTTGGCGAGGGATGTGAGGTACAAGCTCTTAGCCCTTTACCGACTACTTGCTTGACAAAGGGCGAAAATACCTATGAACCAAGAATCTGGTAAGGGTACCTTCACATACAAGGAGCTTTCATGAGAAGTTTTTTCCTTTTACCGGCTTTACTCATTAATCTTATGTTCAGTTGCCATGCGGAGGAGCTTAAGGATTTTGGATTGTCTACGCATTTAATGGCGTATTGTCGGATCGCATTTTGGGAAACGACTCCAACTGAGCCACTCGCAGTTAAGCTAGCGGCTATGCAGGAGTGTTTTAACAAGGTCTATCCAGAAGCCAATATCAAGATCTATGTAGCGCCAGATGCAGCTCTCTTGCCAATAAAAGGTTGGGAGGGAGAGTATGAGTTCTTTCTGGTGCATGGGCCCACTTCAGTGGAACATTTGCTGCAAGTCCTATGTGACATGAAAGGTGGTTTGGAGTATTGGTTCGAGCCGGAAAACAGGATTATCGTCTGGTATAATGTTGAGTACGTTCGAAAAATGGAACAGAGGTACTTGGACAGCTTGAAGGAGAAACCAGCTTCCACAGAGGCACCGTAGCGTGAGTCGAGGGAGGGATAGAAGGGTATGAACCACGGAGGCACGGAGACACGGAGATGTGGCGGTGTGGTGGTCGGCAGCTTATGAAAAGCAGCTGAGAGGATTAACCGCAAAGAGCGCAGAGAGCGCCAAGATTCGGTTAGAACATTCGCAAGCAGCTCAGGGAATTGACCACAAAGAGCGCAGGGAGCGCAAAGACTCGCCGCACGGGGGGGGCAGGAAGGACGGAGACATGACCGTGAAGGGATAATGATGTGGGCCAGGCGTCGGGGAGTGGCAACGGCCAACGCCGGTGCACTTCGGCGAGTGGCGTTTGGCGTGCCCAAGGTGCGCGAGAACGCCTTATAGTTGTAGTCTTTTCCTCTGGGAGCTCTGAGATCTCTGTGGCAGAACTGGTGTGGCTGGCGTGGCGGAGGTTTGAATGGAGGGGAGAAGAGGGATAGGTTTGGGGATGATGACTTTCGAGATCATGGAGCATACGGCGGATGTGGGGATCATCGCCTATGGGCAGACGCTGGGGGAGCTGCTGGCGAATGCGGCCGCGGGGATGTTTTCCATCATTGCGGAGATGGGGGAGGTTCTGCCCAAGGAGAGTGCACCGCTGGAGCTGACGGCGGGAGGGGTGGAGGAGCTTGTGCACGGCTGGCTGAGCGAGTTGAACTATCGCTCCATTGTTCGTGAAGAACTGTACGTGAGTTATAGCTTCTCGGAATGCTCGCCGACGAGGGTGAAGGCGATGGTGCATGGCGAAAAGATCGATTTCGAGCGTCACATGATCTATACTGAAGTAAAGGCGGTCACCTGGCATGAGCTGAAGGTGGAGCATCTTCCCAGCGGCTGGCGTGCCCAGGTGATCTTCGATCTGTAGGCGCAGTAACCTCTACCCCCGCCCGACCATGGCAGAACGGATCAAGCTGCAGCAAAAGACCGAGTTCATGTGGGAAATACCCCGCGAAGGGGGTATGCAGGTGCCCGGACGCATCTATGCGACGGCGGAGATGATGGAGGCGATCCGCTCCGACAATGCGCCACAGCAGGTGATGAATGTGGCGCACCTTCCGGGCATTGTGAAAGCGTCTCTGGCGATGCCTGACTGCCACTGGGGCTATGGTTTTTCAATTGGCGGGGTGGCGGCTTTCGATCCGGCGACCGGGGTGGTTTCGCCGGGAGGCGTGGGTTATGACATCAACTGCGGCGTTCGCCTGATGGCATCGGGTTTGAGCGTGGACGAGGTGCGGCCGCGGCTGTCGCGGCTGGTGGATACGCTTTTTGAGCGTGTGCCGACGGGGGTGGGGGTGAAGGGGCGGCTGACGCTGGATGGCCGGCAACAGCGTGAGATCGTGCATGGCGGCGCCGGGTGGGCCATCGCCAATGGCTATGGCGATGAGGAGGAGTTGGGTTTCATCGAGGAGGGGGGCTGCGTCGGTGGGGCGGAACCGGGGGCGGTGAGTGCGAAGGCTTTTGAGCGCGGCCAGTTCCAGATGGGAACCCTGGGCTCGGGGAATCATTTTCTGGAGGTCGGTTATGTGCACGAGATCTATGACGATGAAGCCGCCGCGGCCTTCGGGCTGGCGATCGGGCAGGTGACGGCAATCATCCACTGCGGATCGCGGGGCTTCGGTTACCAGATCTGCGATGACTCGATTGCGACGATGAATCGCGCCTGCCGGAAGTACGGGATCGAGCTGCCGGATCGTCAGCTCTGCTGCGCGCCGATAGCCTCGCCGGAGGGTGAGCACTACTTTGGCGCGATGAACTGTGGCATCAACTACGCGTTTGCGAATCGGCAGGTGATTGCGGAATGGACGCGGCAGGCTTTCGTGGACGCCCTTGGGATCGATCGGCGCACCGTAGCGTTGCGCACGGTGTACGAGGTTGCGCATAACATTGCCAAGATGGAGCGGCATGTTGTCGATGGGAAGGAGCGGGAACTCTGCGTCCACCGGAAGGGGGCGACGCGGGCTTTCGGTCCGGGGCACGCGGATGTGCCGGAGCGGTATCGCCAAGTGGGGCAGCCGGTGCTCATCCCGGGGGACATGGGGCGCTATTCGTACGTCCTGACGGGGGCCGAAGGGGCCATGCGGAATACTTTCGGTTCCACGTGCCATGGCGCGGGACGCGCGATGAGCCGAACTCAGGCGAAGAAGTCGAGCCAGGGGCGAGAGATCCAGCAGGAGCTGGCGCGCCGCGGCATCGTGGTACGCGCGAGCAGCTCCCGTACGATGCACGAAGAGATCTCCGAGGCTTACAAGGATGTCACGGAAGTGGTGGACACCTGCGAGGGAGCCGGGATCTCGCGCAAGGTCGCGCAGCTCCGGCCGCTTGGGTGCATCAAGGGTTGAGCGTGTCTATCGCAGGTCCCCGGCGAGGCGGCGAACGACGCGCGGGTAGTAGCGGGGAGCCCAGAGGCATCGCCAATTGCGGAAGGGAAGCGTAGCCCAATGGAGCCAGTAGGGAAGCTTCTTGCTGGCGGTATAGTGCTGGGCGTGCGCGTATTCGAGCCATCCTTCGACCCAGAGGGCGCGATGGACGGAATCGTGGTGGCGTTCGGGCTGGTAGAAGCGGGATCTGGCGAAGCGGAGGACGATCTCGTGGGCTTCGATGCGGCTCTGATAGGAGGTGACGGTTTTCTGCTGTTCGTGGCGGCGGAAGATGGCGATGGTCTCGTCGATGAGACGCCATTCGAAGTTGGCGGCGGCCATGCGCAGCCAGAGGTCGAAGTCCATGGCGTAATGGAGATCTTCGGTGAGGGGGCCGCATTCTTCCCAGACCTGGCGGGTCCAGAAGGTGGACTGCTGGGCGGAACAGATGCGCATTTTGTCGAGCAGTCTGTCGACGGTGCATGGCTGAGCCTCAAAGAGCGTCTGGGCATGGTGGCCGACTTCGAGGGTATGGCCGCTGAGGATGTCGCAGCCGCTGCGCATGAAGCATCGTGCGACGCGTCGGAGTGTGCCGGGCAGGAAAAGGTCATCGCTGTTGAGCCAGCAGAGGATCTCGCCCTCGGCCAGGTCGAAGCCTTTGTTGATGGCATGGGATTGCCCGCGATCGCGTTCGGAGACCCAGTAGTCGATCCAGGGTTCGTATTTTCTGATGACCTCGACGGAATCATCGTCGCTGCCGCCGTCGATGATGACGTAGTGGAGATTGGGATACTCCTGGAGAAGGACGGAGCGGATGGTCTGTTCGAGGAACTGGCCCTGGTTGTAGCTGGGGGTGACGACGGTCAGGCGGGGCCACTTTTCAGGTTCATGGTCGTCATGCTCTTGACTGAGCTGTTGCTTGCATGTCCATGGCCATCCGGTAGCGTCGGCGGGCGGTGCGGGTAGCTGGCGGAGAATCTCGGGGGTATATATGATATCATTCATGATGGATCCTCGGGTTCATTCGAAGCTGCTGGTTCGGGCAAGCGCACGTGGCTCGCCAACGTGCCAACGGTAAGGGACAAGTACGCCACGGCCCTGCCAGCCGGGGCTGTAGATCTTGCCGGTGCCGAAGAAGTCGCCATCCTGCACGGGGAGGACCGCGGCGGCCAGCACGTGGTCCTGCACCTCTTTGTTCACTTCGAGGAAGACATTGAGGAGATAGCGGCCACCGGAGAGAGGGAGATTGTCGATGCGGCAGCGGAAGGTGCCGTTGGGGGGGGCGTTGAGCATGCCGGATTCGGAGACGGAGCTGACGCAGGGAAAATAGAGTTCGCCCATGTGGTTGTTGACGGTCAGGCTCAGCCGGACGTTCTTGAGGTGGCTGAGGCTGGACTCGTAGTCGAAGGCGATGATGAGGGGCTGGCCGGAGGTGCCATAGTCGATGGGGCGGCCATTGTCGGTCTCGTAGCGGATCTGGGTGAAGCGGACTTCGCCTTTGCCCTTGCGGTCGGTGCGGTTGCGGAGGCTGGTCTGGGCATCGCCCGCCATGGTGCTCATGAAGGTCTCGATGGCGGAGTTGACGTCGGTGTCGGCGACGACCTGTCCCTTGTCGAGGCAGATGCCGCGGCTGCAGAGGTTGCGGATGGCGGCCATGTTGTGGCTGACGAAGAGGACGGTGCGTCCCTGGTTGGCGACGTCGTCCATCTTGGCGAGACATTTCTGCTGGAATCCGGCATCGCCGACGGCGAGGACTTCGTCGACGACGAGGATCTCGGGTTCGAGATGGGCGGCGACGGCAAAGGCGAGACGAACGTACATGCCGCTGGAGTAGCGCTTGACGGGGGTGTCGATGAACTTGGAGACGCCGGAGAAGTCGACGATCTCGTCGAATTTGCGGATGATCTCCTGTCTGCTCATGCCGAGGATGGCGCCATTGAGGAAGATGTTCTCTCTTCCGGTGAGTTCGGGGTGGAAGCCGGTGCCGACTTCGAGGAGGCTGGCGACTCTGCCGCGGAGGCGGATCTCGCCGGTGGTGGGTTCGGTGATGCGGCTGAGCAGTTTGAGCAGGGTGCTCTTGCCGGCGCCGTTGCGGCCGATGATACCGACCACTTCGCCCTGTTCGACATCGAAGGAGATGTTGCGGGCGGCCCAGAATTCGCCGTTGTCGTCATCGTCAAGGCGCAATCCATCCTTGTCCTCGAGTTTGTTCTTGAGGTTGGCTTTGCCATTGGTGTTCCGGGCGCCAGGGAGGAGTCCACGGATCCGGGAGACGAGCTGGTCGCGCAGAGTATCGTGATGGGAGAAGGTGGAGCCGAGCTCGTAGCGCTTGCCCAGATCGTCGACGGAGATGACAATGGATTTCTTCATGTGTTGGCAGGTATGTGGTTGGGGATGATGGTCAAGGTTCAGAGCGCCCGGCGTTTGAGGACGCGCTCGATGAGATCGCTGGTGGAGACGGAGGGATAGAGTGGGATGAATTTGACCTGGCCACCATAGGAGTGGACGAGTTCGGCCTCGGGGATGGGTTTGCCGTGCGGCGGGGCATAGTCCTCGCCCTTGCAGTGAACGTCGGGCTGGAGCCGCCGCAGGGAATCCTCGGGAGTCATCTCGTGAAAGATCACGACGCGATCGACGCATTCGAGGGCGGCGAGGACCTGCACCCGCTCATGGGCGGGAATGATGGGGCGTTCGGGCCCCTTGAGCTGGCGAATGGTGTCGTCGCTGTTGACGCCAACCACGAGAACATCGCCGTAAGCGCGGGCGGCCTGGAGGCTCTTGACGTGGCCGATGTGCATGAGGTCGAAGCAGCCATTGGTCCAGACGACGGATTTGCCGGCGTGGCGCCATGCTTCGCGGTCGGGGAGGAGCGTATCCCAGTCGCAGACCTTGTTCGCGCCGTTGCTTGCGGAGAGTTGCGGCGTCGTGAGGTAGGTCTGGTCACGGGAGCGGGCGGGGCACTTCTCTTCGATAAGGTCACAGAGGAGGTTGCCGATGGTGACCTGGCATTCGCGGAGCCGCCGGGGATCGGAGGTGGGGGCGACGATGGCGATGGTGGCACTGTCGATGAGGGCCTTGTCGTCACTGCCGACGATGGCAATGATGGGCAGTCTGGCGTCATGGGCGGCGGCGACGACATGGCGATGGCGGTTTGCATCGTCGCGGGCCAGTGCGACAACGAGGTCTCCCGGTTCGGCAAGGGCGGTGAGTTGGGTGGCGATGACTTCGTCGCTGTCGCGGTCCTGACTGGCGGAGCCGAAGATGCTGGGGTCGACGGCGATGGCGGGGAGCGGATGTTCGCGGCAGGCAAAGCGCTCGGCGAGGACATTGGCCATGATGCGCACGTCGGCGCGATTGTCCCCAAAGGCGACAAAGAGGATGCGTCCGCCCTGCATGATGCAGTCGGCCATGGCGCCGGCAGCCTGTTCGATGCGCTCACCGGCGATTCTGGCTATCATGAGGTGCATGTCGGCTTCTTTGCGCAGGTATCGCTCGATGGTGCTACGGGAAGGAGCTGAGGTGGCAGTGGTCATGGTGATGGATTTCCTTATCGGTGGAGAGTAACCGGCGCCGGCAGGAAAGCCTGGGCCGCTTGCTTGACTTGGTCGGGCGTGATCTGGCGAATGCAGTGGGGCCGGTCGGCCTCGCAGCCATCGGTGCAGGGCGCCAACGGTGCGGGTGGGCGAAGGATCGTGCATGGCACCTGCCATGGACCGAAGCGACTGGGGGAATTGGGATGCTGGAGGGAAGCGGCTTCGGGATGGCAGGAGATTTCGACGATTGGAAGCCCCGCGGCCACCGCCATGTGCATGGGGCCCGAATCGTTGCCAACATAGAGGTTGCAATGACGCAGGAGGGCGGCGGTCTGGCGGAGGGAGCAGTGACCGACCAGATCGATGATGCCATTGCCGGCCTGGCGGCGCAGTTCGCGGCCGAGGTGGCGTTCGTCGGGACCGCCGATGATGATCACCTGAGCATTCTGGTCGTGCATGAGCCAGGCGGCGACTTCGGCCAGTTGTTCGATGGGCCACTGGCGTTTGGCGGCGCCGGCGCCTGGAGCTATGACGACGAGGGGGCTATCGTTGTCTATGCCCAGGTCGGAGAGGAGATTGGCGGCGAAGGCCTGGTCTGCCTCGGTGGTCCACAATTCGAGGCGGTCGTTGTGAACTTGTCCGCCCAGTTGCCGCAGGAGGTTGAGATTGTGCTCGACATCATGGGCGCTGGAGGTGACCATGGCATGGGTGAGGAGGAGATCGTAGTCGCGGTTGCGCCGTTGCTTGCGCGGCGTGACGGCTTCGCTGTAGGCGAGGCGATGGGTGGCGCCACTGAGGCAGGCGAGGGCGGTGGAAAAGTAGTCGTCACAGTCGTAGCGGGGAATAATAGCCAAGTCGAAGTCGCGTGGCTGCAGGTGCTCGCGGGCGAAGTCTCGTGCCTGTCTCCACCGGCGAATGGGGCCGATTCTGCCGCGCTCGTTCCACTTGAGTGGCAGGACGCGATCGATATATGGGCAGGCCTCGAGGAGCGCGGCGGCGACGGGATTGGCCACCATGGTGATCTCGGCAGCCGGGGCGTTCCGCCGCAGCTCACGCAGGAGCGCGGAGGTCATCACGACATCGCCGATTTCGTCCTGCCTGATGATGAGGATTCTGGCCACGTCGTTGAGTGGAGGGAGGGGTGAGGGCCTGGACCTGGTATCGGCGGGGGGACGGTGGGTAAGACGCAGGATGCCGCGGGGGGAAGAGACCAGGCGATTGATGAGGGTGAGCGGCCAGGAGAGGATTTTGGCGACGAGGCGGCGCGGCCATTGCAGTGCCAGGGTGCGCATGCAGGTGCCAGGATTGAGGAAGATGGCGGTGCCGGCTGCCCGCGCGGCGATGAGGAGCCGTCCCTGGCGGATGCTGTCGCGGCTGAGGTCGAAGAGGCGATAGGTATAGCCTTTCTGGAAGTAGTCGCGGGCCTGTCGGCGGAGGCGCCGCCGCTGCTTGTCGGGCAAGTCCTTCAGGTGCTTCTTGACGACGTAGCTGGCGCAGCGGTAGTTGCGCAGGGTGTTGGCGGACTTGTTGCCGCTGTGGATCCGGTAGTGCAGGGCCACGCGGGGTTCGTAGATGACGCGCCCTTTTCTGGCAAGGGTGAGCCACATGTCCCAGTCTTCCGCGGAGGCGATCTCGACATCGAATCCGCCGGCCTCGCGGATGGCGGCGGTGCGGATGAGAGGCGAATACATGCTGGAGTTGCTGATGAGCGCCTCGAAGGCGTCACCCTGAGGCATGGAGGTGGTTCCATCCAGGTAAAGGAAGCCGTCATGCGGTTTGTCGTGGTAGAACTTCCAGGTATCACCGTAAGCGATGACAGCCCCGGGATCGGCCTCGAGGGCGGCCGCCTGCCATTCGAGGCGATCGGGAGTGAAGAGGTCATCGGAGTCGAGGAAGACGATATACCTGCCGTTGGCCAGGCGCAGCCCGTGGTTGCGGGCATTGGCTGCCGAGGAGTTCTCCTGCCAGACGTAGCGCAGGCGGGGTTCCGCCCGGCAGATGGCCTCCACCACCTCGCGGGTGTGGTCCGTGGAGCCATCGTCCACGACAATGCACTCCCACTGCTGAAGGGTCTGCCGGCGAACGCTGTCGATGGTGGGCACAATCAGATCTTCCCGATTGTGGGTGGGGATAACGACAGTCACCAAGGGGGACGATTCGTGAGTGGCCGTAGAGGGCATAGGCTGAGGTTGTGTGGCTGGAGGTTTCACGTCAACTGCCGATGATCGAGGAGGAGTTCCGGGGGAGCCGCGGCGGCCGTGAGGTCGACGATGCGGCGAATGGCGTCGGTGGAGCGCTGTCGCATGAGCGTGCAGCGGTCTCTGACGGCGTCTTCCGGCCAGGCGGTGCGGGCGCGTTCGCTGCGTTCGGCGAGGGTGATTGGATTGGTCGCGGAGCAATCATGGTAGAAGTCGAGGAGTTGCATCTGCTGGAGCAGGTCGCGCATCTTGGTGGGATGTCCGAGGGGATTCTGGTGCACTTCGATGCCGACGAGGGGGGTGTTGTTGAGGAGGGAGAAGATGCAGCCGTGCATGCGCTGGGAGAAGCAGAGATTGAACTCGCCGAAGGTGGCTGCCCACTCGGGGGGGCTCAGGTCGAGGTCGCTCAGGGAGATGTCGGCGCGCGGATGATGGCCGTTGAGGACGACGACCTGGTATTCCTGTGCCTGCAACTGGGCGATAGCCTCGTCGACCTCGGGCACATCCTCCCACATCACCAGGCCGAGACGAGGCCGGGAATAGTCCATGCCGGCGCGTTCGAGACGCCGGCGCAACTGTTGCCGATCGACATCGCCGATGACGTCGTGAGAGAAGGTGGGGTCGGGGGTGATTTCGGCGCGTTCGGCGAGGTCTTTGCCGAGCCATTCGAGGTAGGCAAGGGTCTTGTGGTCGCGTACGCCGAGATAGACGAAGTCGCTGAGGATGCGGTGCATGCGCCGGCGGTCGTGCTTGGGGATGGTCGTGTAGTCGCAGAGGTCGCCATTGGCAGCGGCATAGGAGGCCTTGGGTGCGGAAATGGTGCTGTCGGGCCAATAGAGATTGGGGAAGGCGGGTGTCCATTTGCCTTCCTGGCGGACCATCAAGCCGAGCCAGGCGCGGGAGTAATCGACTCTCCAGACTTCATCGCTGCCGACGACAATGCCCTGGTACCTGGCGTCGAGCCGTCGAAAGGACTCGATGTGGCTATCATCGCAGATGTGTTCGGTGCTGAGCGGCAGCTGTCGTTCGAGGAAGAAGGTCATGGCCTGCTTGCGAGCGGTAGTAGGCTTGCCGTACATTCTCTGTTTGTGCGGATAGCGATGGTCGAAAAGCTCGGCTTGCAGGGCATGTTCGGGCATGGCGTTGCTCAGGCTCCGTGCCAGGCACCAGGCCTGCAGCATGGCGCCTTCGTTGTATCCGTAATGCAAGGTAAGAATGGCGAGGTTCATGCGGATAGTTCCGTGGTCAGACGTTTCATCGTACCATGATCACTTCAGGGACGGCCTTCTTGCCCATGACGACATGGAGGCTTTGGGCCAGGCGAATCAGCATGACGATGGACCTGCTGCCGCCGGCCTCGTTGTTGATCCAGTTGATCGTTTCGCTGGAGTAGCGTGCGCCGCCGATATGCAGGCCGCGCAGGCGTTTCAGGATGGAAAAGTCGGCTTCCTTGAAGACCGAGCCGCAGTTGGGCTTGGTATTGTCCTGGTGAATATGGGTCCATTGGGCTCGTTCCTTGATGGGGGAGCCGGTGAAGTTGCCTGGCGTAAATTTGAGCACGGCACTGACGATCAGCCGCGGGTCCATGCCCGTGAAGGGGGTATGGCGGTAGCCGCGTTCTATTTCGCCGGCCTCTCGGGTGACCAGTTCGCCGTCCTGCCACCAGGTGACGGATTCGACGAAGTCGTAGATGGTCATGTTGTGGTCTCGCCCACGGCCGGCGTTCATGGCGAGAGCACCGCCGACGTTGCCGGGCACGGAAGAGAGGTAGTAGAAGGAGTTGAGGCGCTCTTTCCAGCAGTGCTGGAGCACGCGGTTGAGGGGGACGGAGGAGGAGACACGCAGGCGGTGGTCGGGCAGGGGTTCGATGTCGCGCGGCAGGGCGTTCTTGACGATGAGGCTGTGCACCTGTTCACGGACGAAGAGGGTGTTCGAGCCATTCCCCAAGAGGTAGAGGTCGCGCCCATGGGAGGCCGCCCACTGCACGCATTGCTCGTAGTCGGCGACCGATTCGATCTCGGCGTAGGCTTCGAAATGGTGGCTGGTGCGGTAGTAGGAGAGTTTGTCGGAGTCGAAAGGATGAACCTCCACCGCATGTTCGACAGCCAGCGCTTGCGCATTCATATTTGTAATCCTCGCTTGCAGGAGTGGCAGGTCAGACGATATCGGCGAAGGTGCGCTCGACCGAACGGAAGAAGTAGGCGCCGGAGACGATCAGCAGGACGACGATGGCGGCGCTGGCCCAGAATCCGGGCCAGTATGGCTCGTAGGCGGGCCCCAGGATTGCCCAGCGAAAGCCGTCGATCACCCCGACCATGGGATTGAGGTTATAAAGGAAGTAGACGGGTGTCGAGAGGTTGTCCCGCACCACGGAGCTCATGAAGCCGATGGGGCAGACGTACATGCCCATGCGCTGAATGAAGGGGATGACGTGCTTCACATCGCGATACTTCACATTGAGGGCGCTGAACCAGAGGCCGATGCCGAAGGCGCAGCCGACCGCCATCAGAAAGAAGAGCGGCAGGAGCAGGATGTGGAGTTGGACGCCCACGCCGTAGTAGAGCATCATCGCCATCAGGATCAGCGCGGCGATGAGGAAGTCGACGGCGCCGCTGATCACCGCGCTGCTGGGCATGATCAGCCGCGGAAAGTAGACCTTGCGGAGCATGTTGGCGGAATTGACCAGCGAGTTGCTGCTTTGACTCATGGCATTGGCGAAGAACTGCCATGGCAGCAGGGCGGCGAAGGTCATGACCGCATAGGGGGTATCGCCCGCGGCCTTGAGCCCGGCCAGCTTGTTGAAGATGACCGTGAAGATGACCATCGTCATCAGGGGCTGCAAGGCAGCCCAGAAGATGCCGATGAGGGTCTGCTTGTAACGTACGGCTATATCGCGCCACGCGAGAAAGAAGAAGAGCTCGCGATATTGCCATAGCTCACGAAAATCGACGGCGATGAGCCCGTGTTTGGGCTTGATCACCATTTCTTGCTGAGAACTCGCGTCGCTCATCCATCCCTCGCTTTGCTGATGGGGGGTCGCCGTTGCGCTTCCGCAAGTGGTCAACCTCGCCCTGATCCGTGTTTCGGACGATCCATTCGAAGTACAAAGCTACTCTAAAAGATGGAGATGACGGAGTGCAACAAATGTCTTCCACTTCGCCCTTTTTGAGGCTGAAAGAGGATGTCGGCGCAGTCGCCATTATTCTTCCTGGCGATGGCGGATGGGGGCGGCGTGGGCTCCCTGTCGGGAATTCAGCTTGGCGATTCCGCCTCGACATCGCGTTTGGTCACGGCGTGGCGATATTCGAAGGTGCGTGCAAGCCGGCGCTCGACAAAGCGTCCGGCCAGCCATGCGCCCAGGGAGCCGAGGGGCAAGGCATAGTGAACCCGGTCTTCGAGTATGGACTGCATGTCACCTTGGGGAATGGCACGGTGCCAGTGCTTCCAGTAGACAAAGGGGCCACGAAGCTGCACGTCGGCAAACTGATGACCGTGTTCGTAATCCGTGTGCTCCGCCTCCCAATGCAGCGGGATGGGCCCCAGGCGCAGTTGGATCTCGACGCGATTGCCGGGGGTGATCCGACCGGTTGCCCGCAGGATCCGGAACTTCTCCCAGGGTGGGATTGTCCGCTGCAGGGCGTCGGCCCGCTCATGCCAGGCAAAGAGCTGACTGGCCGGTGCGTCGATGAGTGTGCGCCGCACGAAGACGCGGGTGTTCGGCGGCCCGATGTCGGAGCGAAGCGCCTCGGCAATCGCCGCCGCGTAACCACGTGGCTGCACCGCGAAGAGCGTTCGGGCGGCGGGGTCGCGCACGACAGTGGTGTTTCGCAGGCTGGAGACGAGCGCTCGGCCGACTCTTGCCTGCAACGGTGTTACCAGTCCCAGCCACAAGCCCGATAAGTACGGGGAGAGAATCGGCACTGGCAGCAGCCAGCGCTTGAGGCCGCGCTGGGCGATGTACTCGCGGATCAATCCTTCGTAAGACGTCGTATCCGCACCACCGATTTCGATGATGCGGCTCTTTGCGGGGGGAAGATCGGCGGCGTCGCAGAGATAGTCGAGGAGGTCGGAGATGCCAATCGGTTGCGTCTCCGTCCGCACCCAACGGGGCATGATCATCATCGGCAGCCGTTCGGCCAGGGCGCGGATCATCTCGAAGGAGAGGCTTCCGCCGCCGATGACGACGCCCGCGCGGAGTTCGATGGTCTCCACCCCGGAGGCTGCCAGCAATCGCCCCACCTCGTGACGGCTGCGCAGGTGCGTGGAGAGCGAATCGCTGTCATCGCCCAGACCGCCGAGGTAGATGATGCGCCTCACCCGCTGTTCGGCGGCGGCTTGTGCGAAGGCGGTGGCGGCTTCGCGGTCGCGCGCTTCGAAGTCGCCGTCGCCACCCATGGCATGAACCATATAGTAGGCGGTGTCGATGGCGTGAAGCGCCGGCCCCAGGGTCTCCGGCCGGAGGACATCGCCGTGAACAAGGGTGCAGCGTGGATCCAGCTCCGCCTCGCGGCGAACCATGCATCGGACGCGCACGCCGCGTGCAAGCAGGGCATCGAGCAGCTGACCGCCAACGTATCCGGTGGCGCCGGTGAGCAGGACCTCTCGTTCCGGTTTTTCCTGGGCAGGTGTGTCTGGCATGCGCTGAATCTACTGCCGGTACCACCGTTCGTACAAGCCGCGTGGACAGAGGCCCTTGTCTCAAGTTACTTGACAGCTGCGAAATTCAGGCTTTCTTCATTTGCAGGAAACAGAGGAGACTACCATGCCTGCTGACCCAGAATTGAAAAGAAGGATACACGACGTCTTGCGAGGCCAATTCAAGGAATTCGGCGAGACGGTTGATGTCTCAGATGGCATTGGCGACAACATCCATGTGGTTGTCGTCTCGCGAAAGTTTGACAATATGCGGGAGAAGGAGAAACAGGGACTTCTCTGGGGCACTATCGACGCGAGTGACCTGACAGACGCCCAGAAAGTGAAAATCTCTCTTGTCCTCCCCTACAGCCCAGACGACCTGAAGTAATCAATGAGCATGAGCACAAATGATCGGGAGATGCCGCTGGTCGATGAGGGGGATCTCGGGTTTCTTCGCGAGTTGACGCGGAAGGTGATCGCGGCGTGCCGGACAACGGTGCGGATTGGGGGGAATGACTTTCCTGCCTACCTGGCGAGCGGGAGCCGCCAGTACCCGGCGTTCTGGACTCGAGATGCGGTCTGGGTTGCGGCCAGCGGACTGCTTGGCGAGACGGAGATCGAGCCCATGATCGAGATCCTTGCTCAGACGCAGAATGGATCGGAGGTCCGTCGTCTGCAGCATGGGCTGGAGGTCTCGGCGTGGGCGATTGCGGATCATGTGTTGTGCGAGGACGGGGGGGCGGTCTTTTTTCCGGGCACCTACAGCGCCGGGGACGATCAGGGCAGCGGCCGATACGGCATGCGGGCGGCGCAGGATGCATGCTACATGTTTGTCGAGTTGGCTTATCACTGGTACCGGCAGAGAGGCGACACGGGGTTGTTCGAGAAGGCGGTCGCAGGGGTACGGCTGCTGGAGCGCCTCGAACATGCGTTCAGATCTCCCGAACATGATGCGGAAACGGAGCTGGCCTTTACGCGCCCGGAGACCCGGGCGGTTGCGTTTTCCGATGCCATCGTGAAGACGGGGTACCTGCTGGATGGCTCGATCCTGCGCTGGCGGGCGGCCATGCGGCTTGCCTGCATCTTGTCCGCGATGGGGCAGGAGGAGAGGAGCAGCGACTATCGGCGGGTTGCCGAGCGGATCGCGGCGAACTTGCCGGGCAAGCTCTGGCATGCCGCCGCTGCCGAGGAAGGGTGGCTGCTGTCTGCCTCGGGTATCGGGAGGCAGGCTTGTGTACGCGGCACGTCGTTCGCGCTGGCATTGGGCATCCTGGATCGCGAGCATGCCAGGCAGGCTTCCCGTGCGCTCGCCGCGGCGACAGCGGCGCCGGAACTGGATTGCGTCCCCACCCAGGGGCATGTCACCTATCAGGGACACGTCAGGCATTTGCGTCAAGGGGAGTACTGGCAGGATACGCCCATGGAGAAGGACACCTACCAGAATGGCGGGTACTGGGGCATGTTCACCGGTTGGTTTCTGCGCGGTGTGGCGATCACGGAGCCGACCCTGGCCAGCGCGACGGCGCGGGTATTCGTCGAGCACATGCGCCGTTACAATGGGTTCGACGGTCTGGATGCGGCGAATCGTGGCGCTCCCTGGGAGTGGATTCATCCTGACGGCTCCAGGGTCGGGCCGCTTTACGCGCCGACCATCACTGTTGCTTATCGTGGCTTCGCGCATGGTTTCATCGTGGATGCCGAACCTGCAATTTCGCCTTGAATGAGAGGATTGGACGATGAAGAAAGGTGCGGAATCGAGAGATGCGTTGTCGCCCGAGCAACGCGAGGAGCTGTTTAGTACGCTGAAAGCCCGCTTCGATGCGAACATGAGCCGACATGGTGACGTTGACTGGGCGGAGCTGAAAGGCCGGCTGGAAGGAAGTCCGGAGAAGCTGTGGTCGCTCCATGAAATGGAGAGAACGGGTGGCGAACCCGATGTGGTCGGTCGCGACGCGGATTCGGGCGACTACATCTTCATGGATTGTTCGGCGGAGAGTCCCAGTGGCCGGAGGAGTGTCTGCTATGACCGTGAAGCGCTGGATTCTCGGAAAGCGCATAAGCCGGAGAACAGCGCTGTCGATATGGCATCCGCCATGGGAATTACAATCCTGACGGAAGAGGAGTATGGGGAGTTTCAGAAGCTGGGGGACTTCGACACGAAGACGTCGAGCTGGGTGAGGACGCCTGCCGCCATCCGCGAGCTTGGCGGTGCGTTGTTTGGCGATCGCAGGTTCGGTCGGGTTTTCATCTACCACAATGGAGCGCAATCCTACTACGGCGCCCGGGCGTTTCGCGGGTCGTTGAGGGTGTAGTCGTAAAGCATTTGCAGATGGATTTGTGTTGGGGGTATTGTGGAATGGGGGCTTGGATGTGTATAGAACCTCAAGATATGTGGTCTATGGATATTATGCAGCTCCTACAAAAACCGGTCGGTTCGCTGAGGCGAATGTTGCTTCCCAGAGTTCGGGTCCGTCCGCTGGTGCGGAGCATGGAACGGTCGGCCATCATCTCGGCCGGCATTCTCCACGGGATGAATATGGCGCAGGCGGAGCAGATTCGCCATAACCTTCAGGCGGCAGAGTTCAGTGTCTTCTCGCAATGGGGGGATGATGGCATCATCAGCTTTCTGGTAGATTACCTGGAGATCACGACGGAGAGCTTCATCGAGTTCGGCGTGGAGAATTACAGTGAGGCGAATACGCGTTATCTGCTGATGTCGAGGAACTGGAGTGGGCTGATCATGGATGGCAATCCGCTGAACATTGCCGCCATCAAGGGGGAGGAGCTGTACTGGCGGTACGAGCTGACGGCGGTGCCGGCATTTGTCACGGCGGAGAACATCAATGAGCTTATCAGCCAGAACCATTTTGCCGGGGAGATCGGTCTGCTGCACATCGACATCGACGGCAATGACTACTGGGTGTGGAAGGCGATCGAGGTGGTGGATCCGATTGTAGTCATCGTCGAGTACAACAGTCTTTTCGGAGCGGATCAGCCATGGACGGTGCCGTATGATGCGGCGTTCAGGCGGACGGACAAGCACTTTACGAATCTGTATTTCGGGGCGTCTCTGATGGCGTTGTGCGATCTGGCGGAGGAGAAGGGGTATGCGTTTGTCGGTTGCACCAGCGCGGGAAACAATGCGTTTTTCGTGCGCCGGGACAGGTTGGGGGGGCTGACGCCGCGGAGCGTCGCGGAGGGTTTTGTCAGCTCGAAATCGCGCGAGTCGCGTGATCGGGAGGGCAAGCTTTCCTTCCTCAGCGGGGATGATCGCCGGCGTGCCATCGCCGGGATGCCGGTAGTGAATACTCGGACCGGCCGTATGGAGCGGCTCTGACGAGGATGCTTTGTCAGCGCGGAAGCGGGGTGGCTGGGCGTCGATTGACGAGGATGACGGCGGAGATGACGCAGGCGGCACCCCAGAGGTAGACCAGGGTCACCCGTTCGTTGTAGAGGAGGAATCCCCACAAGATGGCCAGGACGGTGGTGAGGTTGAGGTAGATGGTGACTTCGACGGTGTCCAGAGCGGAGAGGGCCTGGTACCATAGCCAGTACGCCAGCCAGAGGCAGATGACGGCGAGGTAGAGCATCGCCAGCCAGCCGAGACCGTCGAGCACCGCGAGGGCGCGCAGGACCTCCGCGGACCACATGGGGAGCGCCAGGATCGTGGCGAGGGAGAGTCCGAGTCCGAGTGTTACCGCCTTGGGAACGCGCCGTCCCAGGGATCGTCCGACGATGGCGAAGGCAGCGCCGCTCATGGAGGCAATCAGCATCGCTCCTGGGGCGAGGAGCCCCTGCCAGTCCATGCCGTCTCCGCTCCAGGCCAGCACACCCTGGGCGCGCAGGCAGAGTGCCACTCCCGCCACGCCGAGCATGACGCCCGCTATCCGTCCGGGGCCCATGCGCTCGCGCAGGAGGAGGAAGGCGAGCATGGCGGAGAAGATCGGACTCATGGCGGTCATCAGTCCGACGGTGCCCGACTGGAGGGTCATGGCGCCATAGTTGAGGGGGAGATGATAGCCGAAGCTTCCGAATGCGGCCACGCCCACCACGAGGAGCCACTCGCGTCGGCCGAGGTGCCGCACTATAGCGCGCTGGTGCCAGAGGAGTGGGGTGAAGAGGATGCCGCTGACCGTCACGCGCACGAGGAACATGGCCATCACGGAGTTCCAGGTTGCGGTACCCGCGCTTTCGAATTGCTCCATGACCTGTCGAATGGAGACGAAGGCGAAGCTCCAGAAGATAGCAGTGATCAACGCCAGCAGGTGAGCGCGACGACGTACCGGATCCAAGATCAGTTCCCCTTTCACGTGGCCGATTTTCGGAGATGGCAAAGCTGTCACTCTAAATCGCAGGAGAGACGAATCAAGTTCGTCGCAGGAGTTCGGCGGTAGCTGCGGCGATTTTTGTGTGGCTTGCCCCTTGCTTTTCCTGGGGCGTTCAGGTAGAGTTTCCTTTCCTATTTTCCCGCCAGACAACGTCGCCACCATGGCGACGTTCTCGTTTTCGGCCTTACCTGGAGAGTGAACGTGAAGCCTTGGATATTTGCCGTTACCGTCGTTGCCGCGTTGCTTCTCATCAGTTGTGGGAAGGAAGAGGAGCCGCAAGGGGGAGGCCCGCCGATGGGAGAGCAAAGCGTTCCGGTCCTACTTGGTGAAGTAGAGCGGGGAACGATTACCGAGATGGCGGCGCTGGTGGGGGCGACGCGCTTTTCCCGGCATACACTGGTGCGCAGTGAAGCGAGCGGGCTGGCGCAGATGCTCAACGTACGCGAGGGGGATGCTTTCGACGAAGGGGAAATTCTGGTAAAAATCGACGACAGTGACTATCGGGTACGTCTCCAACTGGAAGAGGCTTCCCTGCTGCGCGCCCAGCGTGTGCTGGAGGAGATGAAGGCAGGCACGCGGCCGGAGAGGGTGGCCCGCCTGAGGGCGGTGGTGCAGGAAGCCGAAGCCAACCTTCGGGAGGCCAGGGATGATCTGACGCGCACGGAGAATCTCTTCAAGCAGGATGTGCAGACGGAGGCGGAACTCACTCGCGCGCGGGCTACGGCGGAGCAGGCGGAGGCGCAGCTTCTTGCGGCCAAGGCGAGCCTCGATGAAGCGGTAAGTGGTCCTCGGCGGGAAGAGATACTGATCGCCGAGGCGGATGTTGCGGTGCAGCAGGCGCGGGTCGATGCCGTGCAGCACGATATTGCCAAGACGCAGGTGGTCGCCCCCTACGATGGGGTGGTGCTCGAGCTTTTCACCGATGTGGGCAACTATCTGGAGTCGGGGAGCAATGTGATGCAGATTGCGCCGCGGACCGAGATCGAGGCGGTTCTGGAGGTGCCCGACCGTTTCATCCAGTACCTGCAGCCTGGGCGCACGTTCCAGCTGACGATCGATGCGTATCCCGGGCAGTCTTTCGATGCGGAAGTGATCACCTTCATACCACTGGCGGATCGGCAGTCGCGGAATTTTCAGTTACGGAGCCGGATCATGGTGGGTGACAAGCTTCTGGCGAGCGGGATGTTCGTGCGGGCGCGGCTACCGGTGGTGAGCCGCGAAAACGCGATTCTGGTGCCGGACGATGCGTTGACGCTGAAGAATCAGGAGCGGTTGCTCTTCGTGGTGAACGATGACAACACGGTGACGCAACATCTGGTGACGATTGGGCTGTCGAGCGGTGACCGTGTAGAGATCGTGGATCCGCCGCTGGAGCCGGGTACGCGCATCGTCACCACCGGCAATGAAGTACTCTACCCGGGGGCGAAGATCAGCCCGGCGGGTGAAGGGGGACCGGGCGGACCGCCCGCCGCCGACGAGCCGGGGGCGCACTGACCATGACTATCATCGACGGCGCCGTCGGGCGTCCCCATACGGTGATCGTGATCATGCTGCTGTGTGCGATCTTCGGCTACCTGGCGCTGGATTCGATCCCAGTTCAATTGAAGCCGTCGCTGGACAAGCCGGAGATTCAGATCAGCACGAACTATCGTGGGGCGTCTCCCTACGAGATCGAGGACCAGATCACCCGTCGAATCGAAGAGGAGATGGACGGGGTGGAGGGGATCAACCGGGTTACCAGTGTGTCGATGGACGGTAGCAGCCAGGTGACGCTGGAGTTCGACTGGGGCGTGGACAAGGACACGGCCATGATCGACGTCATCAGCAAGCTCAATCAGGTGGAAGGTTTTCCTGAAGAGGCGGACGAGGCGGTGCCCAACTCGGTGACCTCCGAGAGTTCGGAGCCGGCGATGTGGCTGGTCACCAATTCGCGGACGCGTACTCCGAACGAGATGTTCCAGCTTGTGGAGGATATCGTCGAACCGCAGCTTCGGCGCGTTTCGGGTGTGGGTGATATCTGGGTATTCGGTGGTGAAGAGCAGGAGATACAGATCCGCATCGATCCGGACGCGCTGGTGGCGCGCAAGGTGACGGTGGGTGAGTTCGTTGGTGCGCTGCGTAACGAGAACATGAACGTTCGCGGTGGCTTCTTCGATGAAGGCAAGCGGCGGTATACGCTTCGTACGGTTGGCCAGTTCAACTCGCCTGAGCAGGTGCTGGAGCTGATCGTGAAGCGGAGTGAGCAGGGCTCCGTCTATCTGAAGGAAGTGGCGACGGTGGTGCCCGGCTTCAAGAAGCGGCTTTCGACGGTGCACAACAATGGCGAGCCGACGGTGGTGATGGGGATCCTGCGGAAGACAGGGGCGAATGTGGTGCAGCTTTCGCGGGACATCAAGGGTCGCCTTGCGGTTATCAACACGGAGTTTGCGCAGAAGGGAATCGACCTGCAACTCGATATCGCCTACACGGATGAAGACTACATCAACGAGTCGATCACGCTGGCCTGGAGGAACCTTGGGTTGGGGGCGATGCTGGCGTGTCTGGTGCTGCTGGTTTTTCTGCGTTCGGGGCGGGCGCTGCTGGTGGTGGCGACCACGATCCCGATCTGCATCATCACGGTCTTCATCTTCATGAAGTTCTTCGGGCGTAGCCTCAACATCATCAGCCTCGCGGGTCTGGCGTTCAGTTCGGGGATGATCGTCGACAACTCTATTGTGGTGATCGAGAACATTTACCGTCATCTGGAGATGGGGAAGCGGGGAATGCACGCGGCTCGTCTGGCGACGCACGAGGTGTGGGGGGCGATCCTGATCAGTACGCTAACCACGCTGGCGGTCTTTCTGCCGGTCATCTTCATTCAGGAAGAAGCGGGCCAGCTTTTCAAGGACATCGCGATTGCCATCTGTCTGGCGATATCGCTTTCGCTGACAGCGGCCGTCACGGTGATCCCGATGATGGCGGCCCGCCTCAGCCGTCCGCCGAAGAGCGAGGAGGAGTGGCGGAGTTCTCGCTGGCGCCATGCCCGCCGGGTGGCGAACATCATCACCTTCAAGTGGGTGGGCACGGGGGTGGGCTGGGCGTATCGTGGCGTCATCCACTGGATGATCGGCCGTTCCGTGCTGCGGATCGTGGTGAAGCTGGCGATTGTTGTTGCCGTGGTAGCGCTCTTCTTTTTCAGCCTGCGTCTGCTTCCTCCGGCGGAGTACCTGCCGTCGGGTAACCGCAACCTGATTCTCGTTTTTGCGGATCCTCTTGTCGGGAGCAATCTGGACAAGAGCATCGAGTCGATAGCGCCACTGGAGCAGCAACTCCTCGCGGATCCGCGGGTGAACCGTATCTTTGCGGTGTTCGGCACCCGCTTCAATGCGGTCGGCATCATTGTCAACCAGGAGTACTCGAGCGAACCGGAAATGCAGGCGTTCCTGGGAGAGCTCTTCGGGCGCTCCCAGTCGATCCACGGTTTCAAGTCGCTCTTTCCGGTACAGGCGAGCATCTTCCAGGATCCGGGGAAGCAGATCGAGATCGATATCATCGGACCGTCGCTGGAGGTCCTGCAGGAGACGGCTCAGCGGATGCAGGGGCAGCTTTTTGCGACGGAGGGAGTCCAGTTTGTTCGCAGCAGCTACAACGAGGGGAGTCCGGAGGTGCAGGTGACACTGAATCGTGAGCGGACGGCGCAGGTGGGACTGCGGGTGAATGATGTGGCGGACATTGTCGAAGGGCTCGTGGCGGGCAAGGTAGTCGGGCTTTACAATCAGGATGGGGATCAGATCGACCTTACGCTTTACGCGAAAGAGGGGATCATCGAGAGCCGTCAGGATCTTCGAGATGTGACCATTTATACCCCGACTGGCAGCATCGTCAATCTGAGCACCGTGGTCGACATCACGACCACAACGGGTCCGACGGCGATCAACCATGTGGAGAAGGAGCGTTCGATTACACTGACGGTCAATCTCACGCCGCAGGCCTCGCTACAGGAGGTGATCGACGTCGTGGAGCAGAACATCCTGATGCCGACGCGCCGGTCGCTGCCGCAGAGCTACTTCGTTCGTCTGGCGGGTACGGCGGATAAGCTGAACTCGACGCTGGCCGCGATGACGGACAGCTTCGTCCTGGCGATCCTGATTGTCTATCTGCTGATGGTGGCGCTCTTCCGCTCATGGATCTATCCGACCATCATTCTGGTGACGATCCCGATGGCGATGTCAGGGGCGTTTCTGGGTATCACGATCGCTCACCACCTGCGCGATGGACTCGTGGGCTTCGACGTGATCGCGATGCTGGGGTTGATCATCCTGTCGGGTATCGTCGTCAACAACGCGATTCTGATCGTGCACCAGGCACTCAACTTCCGCGGTGAAGGAATGGACATGGACAGCGCGCTGATCGCCTCCTGCGATACTCGCCTCCGCCCCATCTGCATGAGCGTGACTACGACGGTGCTCGGCATGCTTCCGCTTGCCATCGGACAAGGTTCGGGCACAGAGCTGTATCGGGGGCTGGGTGCGATTGTCATCGGCGGGCTGGCGGTCTCCACGCTCTTCACCCTCTTCCTTGTGCCGGCTCTCTTCAGCCTTGTTCAGGATGCGCAGATCGGTCTCCGCCGCCTCTTGGGGCGGGCGGATGAGCCTCCGTCCGATCCCGCGCTGAGCTAATCGGCAGGAGGATAAACCACAAAGATCGCAAAGATCGCAAAGAACGAGCGGCGGAGGGGGAGCGCGGCTGCCCGGGGGGGACGCGGGAACGCGGAGACAGCTCGGACAAGGTCTGGCGGGTCTGAGGGGGCGTGTTAAGAATGGCATCAGATGCGCCTGAAGAAATGACTCCAAGCCCGGGCGCCAGGTAGGTTACATCGCTTCGAGTGGTTCTATGGCGAGGGCTTTGAGTCCGGCGCGCAGGACGATACGGACGCGGGCGCAGAGGGCCAGGCGGGTGCGGATGAGCGCGGGGGAGGATGCCTGCAATACGCTCTGTTCCTTCCAGAAGCGGCTGAACTCCTTCGCCAGTTGGAGGAGGTAGTCCGCCAGCTTGCTGGGATCCAGATCGGCGGCAGCCTGCTGCATGGCCTGACCGTAGAGCGCGAGACGGAGGGCGAGGGCGCGCTCTTCGGGCTCGCCCAGCAGCGACCAGTCAATGTCCGCCTCGGCGATCTGGGTGTCTTCAGCCTTGCGGAGGACGGAAGCGGTGCGTGCATAGGCGTAGAGGACGTAGGGGCCCGTGTCGCCTTCAAACTTGATGGAGGCTTCGGGATCGAAGATCATGGTGGTGCGTGGACTGACCTTGAGGAGCATGAACTTGATGGCGCCAAGGCCGATCGCCTCGGCACGCTGGTCGATATCCGCGGGGGGATTGTCGGCCCATCGTTCCATGGTGGCGATGCGGGCGAGACGCGCCAGTTCATCGAAGAGATCGTCGGCATCGACGACGGTACCTTCGCGCGACTTCATGCGGCCGGTGGGGAGATTGACCATGCCGTAGGCGAGGTGACGACATTCGGCGGCCCACGGGTAGCCCATCTCCTCGAGGATGGCGAAGAGGACCTTGAAATGGTAGATCTGTTCGTCGCCGACGATCCAGACCATGACCTCCGGGCGGAAATCCTCGCGTTTCATGAGGGTGGTGCCGATGTCCTGGGTCACATAGACGGAGGTACCGTCGGGGCGCAGGACGACTTTCTTGTCGAGCTTGCGGCTGGTGAGGTCGATCTCGATAGCGCCGTCGTCGCGGCGGTAGAAGACGCCCTTTTCGAGTCCAAGGCGAATGCTGTCCTTGCCCATGCGGAAGGTTTCGCTCTCGAAATAGGTTTGTCGGAATGAGATGCCCATGCGGGCGTAGGTTCTGGCAAAACCTTCGAGCACCCAGCCGTTCATCTTCTGCCAGAGAGCGCGGATGCGGAGATCGCCGGCCTCCCATGCGAGGAGCATCGCCTGAGCCTGGGTTTCGATCATGGTGGTGCCTTGGGCGTCGACTTCTCCGGCTTCCTGCTGGCGCTTTTCTTCGGTAGCGTACTTGACATAGAAGTCGCCAACGAGGCGATCACCTTTCATGTTGGCGGCTTCTGGGGTGATGCCGTTGCCGAAGAGCTGGTAGGCGACCATGGATTTGCAGATATGCACGCCGCGATCATTGACCAGGTTTGCCTGAACGACATCATGGCCGACGGCGGAAAGGATGCCGCAGTTTGCCTGGCCGAGGGTATTGTTGCGAACGTGACCGAGGTGCATGGGCTTGTTGGTATTGGGGGCGGAATACTCGACGAGATAGCGTCGGCGCAGTTCCTCCGGCAGGCGGGGGGAGTCCAGCAGGGCCGTTTCGTCAGCGATCGTATCTCGGAACAATGCTTCTTTCCTGACGGTCAGATTGACAAAGGCCTTGACGCTCTCAACCTGCTCGACATCGGGATGCTTGGCGAGGAAGTCGGTCACCTGTTGGGCGAGTTGGAGCGGATTGCCCTTCAGTTCACGGATCATGCGGAAGCAATTGATGGTGATGTCGCCGGTCATATCCGCTGGGCACAACTCGGGCTGGATGACCAGGCCGGCAACACCGCGGGTGCTCTGCAGCCATTCCGTGAGATCGTGAATGCACTGGAGTCGCATGGGCAGGAAACCTCGAAAGGTGGATGAGATTGAAGGGATCGGCAAAAGCTGCTACATTACACCCCGGGTGGACAATCTCAAATCCTTTGAGGCAGCTCTCCACCGTGTGCTGTGCCTTGGCAGCACCGCAAATCTGAGGCGAAGATGAAGAAGAAACGGTGGCGTCTGATCCTGCAACTGGGGAATCTGGTGCTCCTCGTGCTCATTCTTGGCCTCTATACGGTCTATGCGGTACAGAATGAACAGCCTCCCGTTTATGGTTGGGTGGCGGATACGCCAGTTGAAAGGGCGGCGCGCTTTATCGGCCCCGCGTTGTGGATGCAGCATCGGAAGGTGTCGGATCAGTATCGGGATCGTCCCCTGACCGATGCCGAGGCGAAGCGCGCCGAGGGGATTCAGAGACGCATGGCGCGGATCGTTCCATCGCATGTGGTGGTGCGTAGCGATGGGGCGATCGTTTACGGGAAGCTGAGCGAGCATCGTGGTCCGGACGGGCTGCCTTTCTATCTTGTGAATGAGTTCGATGGTCGTGCTTTCAAGCAACACCGTCTGGTCCCATCGGATCTCAGACGCCAAGCGGAGCTTGGTATTTCGGAAGAGCCGCTGGCGCCGCGTGACTGGCGATTCCTTCTTGACCACGAAGAACTGGGCAACCCCTATTTTCTGGCACCGTATGTGTTTGTCAGCGCTGGGGATTTTGCGACGGTTCATGAGGTCTATCTCACGCTGAGCCTTCTGCAGGATCAGATGGTGCGTACCTTCCGGCCGCTCATGGCAGATACCGAGTTGGCCGAACATGTGCATGTGTGGCTGGCCGCGGACCACCACAGTTACGTGGAAGCGGCCCGATCGGGGGACAGCGTGGAGTTGGTGAATTCGATCGGCTTTTTCCGGCGCAATGGCCGGCAGCTCTACCTTTTTCTCAGGGATAGAAATCCACACCTCTCTCCGACCAGAGGAGATGAAGCCCGTTCCGGGCAGGTGGACAGTCGTGCGGTCCGTCATGAAGGCGCTCATCTTCTCTCTCTGGTCCTGAACATTCTCGACGATGAGCAACGGGTCCCTTTCTGGCTGGAAGAAGGGCTGGCGCAGTATTTTGAAACGCCGACGCCCGGAGCGCTGGACATTGCGAGGATAGGACTGCTTCAGCAGGCGCTTCGTGATGGCGAGCTCGTTCCCTGGCAGGAGCTTCTGGCCCTGTCGCGCGTTGAGGAGGCAGAGAGTTCGAGCGGTAGCGTAGGGCTGGCCTACGCGCAGGCCTGGTGGTTTTTTCGTCACGCCATGAGTCCACGTCACCGTCATGGGTTTTTGAACTATCTGGCCATCCGCCAGACTCAGCAAGTGCCGACGGAGCCAGAGGGCCATGAGATCTTTCTGATGAATATTCTTCGCACGACGGCGTCTAAATTTCATGCGGAACTCGAAGAAGAGCTTGAAACGGTCAGGACAGAGGAGAGCGGATTTGCCGATCTTCCATGAGTGGAAAGCACGCTCAGGAGTTGACCAGGGCGGCCTCAGCCGCTATTATAAGCTGGGCCAACTGTATTGAGCTTGACCCATAAGGTACCTACATGCATACATTCGGCACCATTTTTGCTAAGCGAAGGGGAACCACCATGCCAGCTTCTACCACACGATTGTTGCTCTGCCTCCTGGCGCTGGTCTTGAGCTACATTCCCGCCCTGCGCGCCCAGATGAATACGACCGAGGAGCGCCTCTCCGTCGAGCGATACCAAGAGCAGTTGGAGGAGATCAAGGTAGAAGTGCGTGCCGCCATCGAGGCGGAATTCGCCCAGGAGAAGCGCGATCTGGATCTTCTTGCCCAGCCGTATCAGTTGAACAGCCGTGTGACGATCCTGAGCCTGCGCGGCCCGAACCGGTACGTCGAGGTCAAAGGCAACTTTCGTGAACTGAACATTGCGTCGATGCCCGCCTACGCTCGAATCGGCGACCAGAAGGTGCCATGGAACGATATTCATCCCTTGGACCGCGAGCGGTTGAAATGGGGAGCTCGCCAGGATCAGACACCGTTGAAGGATCTGATCGCCAAGCGACGGCATCAACTGCGTGAAATGCAGGAGCGCATGGCGAATGTCAAGCTCAATGGCGAGTTGCAGAGACTGGGCTACACGAGTGAATGGCGGGAACGCATGATCGCCGTCAATGGTTATTTCTGGGAGAAGCCGGAGCTTGGGCACATGCGCGTAGAGCTGGAAGTGCTGATGTCGGAGTTGAACCCGCTGATCCAGATCAAGATCATCAATCGTACGGAACAGGGGTTCATTGCCACGGCTTACTTGAAGAACAAACCGCTGTGGACGAATCTGCCGCGGGATTTCGGCACCATTATTCCCGCGCCCCTGTGGAACGAGGATGTCTTCTGGGTTTTCAAGGATGATCTGGGTGGCGCTGACTATGCGACGACGTTGAATGAATCGCTGACCTTGTCAATCCTGAAGAAGGATGTGGGGCAGTGGATGTTGCGGCCGGATGCGGAGAGCGGACGTGGTCCGCGGGCATCCACCAGCCAGCGCAGTATTTGTCCGGAATGCTTCGGCAGCGGAAAAGTGCACCCGGGCCTGGAGTCGGCAGCGGCAGCCGCGGCCGCGGCCGCCGGAACAGGGAGCCCCGCGGAGGGAGAAACAGCGCCCGCCGGAGAAGGTGAAGGCGCCGCTGCAGAAGGGGGAACCGCGCCGGTTGACGAGGCTGCTCTTCCCACTGCGGGCGAGGTCATGCCTGGCCGCGCCTTGCCGGGCTCGACTCTTCCGTGTCCTCGCTGCGAAGGTGAGGGCACACTTGCTTCCGACCCACATCGGGTCAGCAATTTCTCAGTGACTCTGGCGCTGGTTTCCGGTGAGAATCGAATCTTCGATTACACGCGGGATATCGCCGACACCTACGTACGCTCCGCGGCGAATGCTTATGAATACCAGAAGAAGGTAGCTGAGCATGTGAACAAGATCCGGATCGATGCGCGGGTGAATCGCGAGGCCAACGAGGCGGCGAATGAGGCCAGGGAGGCGGAACGCCGCGCCGAGGAAGAACGGATCGCCCAATTGCAGCAGCGTCTTCAGCGCATTGACGAAAATTACGTCTGGATGACGCCCATGCAGGCTCGGCAGAACAGCTCCAGAGATACCATCCGCAATCCGTCCACGGAGTACATGTATGATGACGTTTCTTTCCCCAGCACCATCACCACGGACAAGGATCAGCAGATCAAGGTCGAGAAGCTTACGGAGTGGCAGCGCTCAATCAGCGACGTGAACATTCGCCGGGATGAGAGGGAGTATCATATCTTCCAGTTGAACTATCGGATCATCAAGGGCTTCCTTCCCAGCAAGGAGCCGATCTACCTCTTCCAGTACATGCTGCGGGGGGAACATTCATCCGGTATAGACCCGCTACGGCTGGAAGCGACAGTGACCCTTGTCGAGAAGCAGACGGATCGGCAGGTTCCGGACACTAACACGTATATTCTCGATGCCACGTGGTTCGGGGAACTGATCGGCGTCATTCCGGTTGATGCCGAGATGCTCATCAACGGCATTGCGGACATCAAGGTAGAGACCAAGCCCTGAGCGACGGATGGCTTCAGTGGGCTGAGAGGTAGTCGACGTCGAAGAGGCCGCGCACCGAGTTGCAGAGCCGCAGCCGTGAGGCAGGAGTCAGCTGCTCGCGGTGGATAATCGCTTCGATCCACTCCCCGCGTTCGACCAGCTCCGCTCGCATGGTGCCGGCGAGAAGTCCGCAGCAGACGGGGGGCGTGCGCCACTTCCCATCCAGCCACAGCGCCAGGTTGGCAATGGTGCTCTCGGTGAGTTCTCCCCTGTTATTGAAGAGAAGAATATCGTCGGCCGCGGCCGGCATTTCTTCGCGCGCCTGTCGGTAGACTTCGCGATGGGTGGTTTTGTGGTAGAGAAATGGATCGCGTTCATCGACAGGGGTGCGCGCCAGCGCCACGCGCCGTACCGGGTTCCGGCCAAGTGGCGCGCTCTCGGTGCGCGGGTTGCCGCTCGTCGATACCAGCAGGCGTACTCGCCTCGCCTCCACTGCGCCCGCGACGGCCTCTTCCAGCGCCAGCTCGAGTTGCGGGCGTCGCGCCGGCACGAGAAAGTAGTCCGACGAATCCAGAAGCCGCCGCAGGTGCCGCTCCAGCAGGAGATATCCCTGTTGTGGATGCCAGGCGAGGGTTTCCAACAGCTCGAAGGGGGGGACGCCTGCTCGTTCGAGAACGCGCGCTTTTGCCAGGCACTCGGCATATTCGGCTTCGCATTTCGAATCCGCCACCAGGCCGCTGCCGACGGGATAGCGGGCCTGGCCGTCTCGAATGGTCAGGGTCCGGATCGCGACGTTGAAGATCGCCTCGCCTGGGCGCGCATAGCCGATGCAGCCGCAGTAGACACCCCGTGCGGCCGGTTCCTCGCGGGCAATGATCTCCATGGTCTTGACCTTCGGCGCGCCAGTAATGGAACCACAGGGAAAGAGGCCCTGCCACAGGGAGCTGAGGGGCAATCCGTGGGGGAGCTCCGCTTCCACCGTCGAGGTCATTTGCCAGACGGTGGGGTACTTCTCGACGGCGAAGAGGGTGGTCGGCCGGACGCTGCCCATGCGCGCGATACGTCCCAGATCGTTGCGGAGCAGGTCGACGATCATGACGTTCTCGGCACGGTCCTTCGGGTCGCCTGCCAGCTCCGCCGCCAGCGTCGCGTCTTCCGCCGAGGTTCGCCCCCTTGGGCGGGTTCCTTTCATGGGGCGGGTGACGATGCGGCTTCCCTGGACGGCAAAGAAGAGTTCCGGTGACGCGGAGAGAATATCCCATTCGGCAGTATGAATCCATGCGCAGTATGCGGCTGCCTGTGCTTGGCGAAGCTGCGCGTAAAGGGCGGCGACATCACCTTGAAAGGTGCTGTGCAGGGGAAAGGTGTAGTTGATCTGGTAGGTATCGCCGTCGGCAATATGGTTCTGTATCCTGGCGAACGCTTTGGCGTAGTGTTCCATGGCGACGGCGGCCGTCCAGCCGCCGAAGTGGCAGGTGCCGGATGCGGGTTGGCGCGGCATTTCGCGGCCCCCGACCGCAAACCATACGAGTGGGAGGTGGGGATCGTGGGGGCGGGTACGCATGGCCGGATCGAATGCGGGAGCAGCCTCGTAGCTCAGCCAGCCGATCACCTCCCGCCCCGCGGCGAGGGCGGCATCGACCTGCTTCAGCGCCGGTACCACCTCACTCAGATCGCCGGCAACGATGAGCTGCTCGAAGTCGCCGATGCAGCGTTCGCGCCTGTTCCCTTGCGGGGAGTGAAAATCGAGATGGATGATGGGGGAATCGCCGGTGGGCATAGGAGTAACGTCGTTGGTGACAGGTAGGTTTCCGGCAGCAGTGGCATCGCCGGTCGATCTGCATATATTAGGCGATCTTTCAGCTACTTAAAGGGCGAAGTGGAGCGGATGACCAAACTCAGGTGCTTTCTGCGTTTCTGGGTGCGCCTGTCGGGCGGGCTCAACGAATGGGTCGGGCGAGCGGTTTCGTGGCTGACGACAATGCTGGTTGTCGCGGTCTGTTACCTCGTTCTTGTGCGGTACGTGTTCGGGCATCTGGGCATACCGAGCTACTTTTCGGCCCCTCAGGTAGCGGTGCAGGAGGTGCAGTGGCACCTCTTCTCGATCATCTTTCTGCTGGGCGCGGGCTATACGCTTTGGCATGATCGCCATGTGCGGGTGGATATTCTCTATGCGCGGCTCTCGATCCGCAAGCGTGCCTGGATCGACCTGGTGGGCACGCTTCTCTTTCTGCTTCCCTTCGCCATGCTGGTCATCTGGTTCGCTACACCTTTTGCCTTGCGGGCCTTCTCGCTCGACACCGGTTCCTGGTTGGGGGAGCGCTCATCCAACCCGGGTGGCTTGCCCGGACGTGGCCTGCTCAAGGCCGCCATCCCGCTGGGGTTCCTGCTCCTTTTCATCCAAGGCACCGCGAGTGTCGCGGCTGCCATCCTCACCCTGCTTGGTGATCCGCCGCCGAGGCCACCGCCGGATGCCGTGATCGAGGAGCGTGTACCATGATAGCGATGACGATGTTTCTCGCTCTCTTCGTCCTCCTGCTTGTCGGCTTTCCGGTTGCCTTCACGCTTGGCGGGGTGGCCATGGTATTCAGTTTCTTCACGGACTATGGGCTGGGCGCGCTCGCGTCGATGCCGAGCCGCACGTGGGGGATCATGGAGAACTACATCCTCTTGGCCGTTCCCCTCTTTGTCTATATGGGGGTCATGTTGGAGAAGTCCGGTCTGGCCGAGGAGTTGCTGGAGACGATGGCGTTGCTCTTCGGCCGCCTGCGCGGGGGCATGGCGATTTCGGTGGTGGTGGTGGGTGCGCTGCTTGCTGCCTCCACCGGCATCGTTGGCGCCACGGTGGTGACGATGGGACTGCTGAGCCTGCCTACCATGTTGAAGCGAGGCTACGATGTGCGGCTTGCCTGCGGGACCATCGCCGCCTCCGGGACGCTGGGGCAGGTGATTCCTCCCAGCATCGTGCTCATCCTTCTTGCCAGCGTCCTTGATGTGGATCCGGGTGCCATGTTCATGGCGGCGACGGTTCCCGGTCTGCTCCTCGTCGCCCTGTATCTGCTTTGGATTGTCATCGTAGCCGTCATCCGGCCAAAGGCCGCGCCCAGCATGCCGCGGGAGATGCGCGAAGTCTTTCGCGGGAAAGTTCTGGTGAAGCAGGTGTGCCGCACCTTTGTGCCACCGCTGCTGCTGATCGTGACGGTGCTCGGCAGCATCTTTGCGGGTGTCGCAACCCCAACTGAAGCAGCCGGTGTCGGCGCGTGCGGGGCGACTCTACTCACGGTGCTGCATCGCCGCCTCAACCTTGCCACCTTGCGGGCGGTCATGCGGCAGACGACGCATCTCACCACGATGGTCTTTATCATTCTCATCGGGGCCGGAGCCTTCTCGCTCGTCTTCAGCGAACTGAATGGGGACGACTATCTGGCCGGGATCATCACGCATTTCGATCTTGGCCCGACGGGATTTCTGCTGATGGCGATGCTCGTCATCTTCATTGCCGGCTTCTTCATCGATTTCATCGAGATTACCTTCATCATCGTGCCGGTGGTGGCACCGCTTTTCGAAAAGGCCTATGGAGGTGGAGCAAGCGAGCTGCTCTTCGTCTGGCTGGGGGTGGTCATCGCGCTGAATCTGCAGACGTCGTTCCTGACGCCCCCCTTCGGCTTTTCGCTCTTCTATCTGAAGGGGGTAGCGCCGCCCGAGGTGCGCACGACCGATCTCTACCGCGGCATTCTTCCCTTCATCATCATTCAGCTCGTGGTGCTGGCGGCGGTGATCATCTGGCCGGATATCGCCATGTGGTTTCCCCGGCAGATTGCCGCGGCTGCTGCCGGCGCGCCCTGATCAGGAGGAGAAGTAGGCCTTTTCCGCCACTTCCGCCCAGCTGCTCACCTGACGCTGGAAATCGCTGAAGGAGGCGTAGACTTCCGATGAAAGTGGATCTTTTGAGGTGAGGTCAGCCAGGACTTCGCCGGTGTTCTTGCGCAGTTGCCTGAGGACATCATCTGGAAAGCGTCGCAACTGCACCTTGTGCTCGTCCACGAGCTTGCGAAGGTACATGAAGTTCTTGGCCTCAAGCTCTGCCAGGACATCCATATTGCCCTGGGCGGCGGCGGCGCGGACCATGGCCTGGAGGTCGCCCGGGAGCTTCTCCCAAGCGTGGCGATTGAACATGAGTTCCATGGTGGTTCCCGGCTCGTGCCATCCGGGGTAATAGTAGAATTTGGCGATCTTGTGGAGGCCCATCTTGTAATCATGGTAGGGGCCCACCCACTCGGTGGCGTCAATGACCCCGGTGCTCAGGCTGCTGTAGAGTTCGGTCGGAGGGGGGAGGCTTACGGTGACGCCCGCCATGTCCAGCACCTTTCCGCCGAGGCCGGGCATGCGCATGATGAGACCGCGAAAATCGGCAACGGAGTTGATCTCGCGGTTGAACCAGCCGCCCATCTGCACGCCGGTGTTGCCCACGGGCATGGCGATCAGATCGTGTGGCGCGTATACCTTGTCCCACAGCTCCTGGCCGCCGCCATGGTAGATCCAGGCATTCATCTGCTGCGCGGTCATCCCGAAGGGTACCGCCGCGAAAAACTGTGCGGCGGCCGCTTTGCCGGACCAGTAGTAGCCCGCGCTGTGTGCCATCTCCACATTGCCCATGGAGACTTCATCGAAGGCCTGGGCCGCCACCACCTTTTCGCCGGCTCCATACACCTTGATCTGAAGGCGTCCGTTCGACATCGCGGCCAGGCGTTCAGCGAGGCGGGTGGCGCCTTCCCCGATGACGGGAAAGTCGGGCGGCCAGGTGGTCACCATCCGGTATTTGAAGGTCTGGTTGGTGTTGATATAGGGGCCGGTGCCCGCTTCACGGCCACATCCGGCCAGGCAGGTGATGCCGGCGGCTGCCGCGGTGGTGGCAGCTCCTTTGAGAAAGTCGCGCCGATCCAGATATGCCATGATCTTCCTCCACAAGGTGTTTCCGTAAGGCTGACAGGCAGCCGCCATGACGATCAGTGAGAACCATACGTGGAGGACGAGCCGATTGCAACGCAAGCAGGGCCAGGTAGTGAGCTGCCGCGCCCCCCCATGGATAAAATCGGTAGTTATTTCTTGCATGCCAGAGGGAAGCATATATATTTCACGTGCGAGTGCAGTGTGCCTCCCTGGGGGAAGACAACACCAGCCGGAATACGGGTGATTCAGTGACACGACAACTGTGGAATAGAATGCGCGCGGGGGCCATGGGCACCCTTCTGGTTTGCTGTTTCAACTCCTCGGCCATATCGCCCGAAGAAGAGGAACGCCTCGAGAGTGAGATCGCCGTCGAGCTGAAGGCGACCGCGGAATACCTGATCGATGCGGACATGTTCCGCAGGGATTTTCTTGGCTACGACGAGCCAATAGAGGCGCCGGCGGTGGATCTGGAAAGCGTTGAACGGCAGATTCGGGAGGAAGTGATCGCAGCGGCGATGGAGGAGTATCCTCCCAGCCTCACCAATGAATTCATTGCGGAAGCGAAAGAGAAGTATGCCCAATACCGCATGGGCGACGCCATCACGGTCCACATGAAGAATGGCGACACCTTCTCGGGAAGGCTGCGCGACCGTGACAAGTACAGCGTCCTTGTCGACCTCCAGCGGCTGCGTTTCGAAGACATGGCTCCAGAAACGCTGGTGCGCTTCGATCCGGTGCGGGCCGATGCCACAGCCACCACGTACGTCAGGGAAAAGCTGGCGGAGTTGGAGGAGAAGCGGCAGAGCTTTATCCGTCGAAACGAGAACACTCTCCTGCGCGATGCGCTCACACGATCCGGGTATCTTCTTAATCTTGGTCGCTGGATGCCGGTCAAAGAGTGGTATGAGCAGGAGCTTGCGGCGAAGCGGGCTGAAGTGGAGTCGCGCCTTCGTCCTCTCCTGCGTGCCCAGAAATATTTCAACGCGGGCTATCGGCTGCATAACGATGTGTGGCTGACGCGGGAGGAAATCTCCAGGCGAACCGAAATGGAGAAGCAGGCCAACCAGTTCCCGCCAGAATTCGAGGCCGAGCTGAACTCCATGAATGCGGAGAATGCAGCCAGTAAGCCAGCCACCACCACTGGCTCGGGAGGTCGCCTTGGCAACCAGGACCTCTTCTGATTCACCTTTGGCTGATGAGCTTCTGCGGCTGCTCGCCTGCCCGGCCTGCGATTCTCATCCGGGGGTAGAGGTGACGGAGGACAGGCAGGCGCTGCGCTGCCCCCTCTGTGAACGAATCTATCCGATTCGCGAGGGAATACCGGTGATGCTGGTCGACGAGGCCGATTCGTCGTTGGACTGATCGCCTGCGTCCGCGGTGAGGAGGTGGCCAGTATCTGTCAGAACCACGACACTATTTTCGATCAAGGAGATCGGCGTGATAACAGGCATTATTGGCGGCAGCGGGCTTTACGACATCGACGGCGTTGACATCCTCCGCAAGATCGAGGTGGAGACCCCTTTTGGCTCACCCAGCGATACGTTTGTCCACGGGACCATCGACGGCAGGGAAGTCTACTTCCTGCCGCGACACGGGCGCGGCCATCGCATCCTGCCGGGTGAACTCAATCATCGCGCCAACATTCATGCGATGAAGCAGCTTGGCGTCCAGCAGATCCTCAGCATAACGGCCGTGGGCAGCTTTCGCGAAGAGATGCCGCCTGGTGATCTGGTTCTGGTTGACCAGTTTGTCGATCGCACCAAGGTGAGCGAACAGCATACGTTCTTCGGTGATGGGATCGTGGCGCATATTCCCTTTGCTCACCCGACCTGCACCCATCTAAGTGAGGCTCTTGGAGAGATCATCGAGGAAGAACTTGCGGCGGAGAATCCGTACGAGGTCAGTTTGCACCGCGCCGGGACGTACGTTAACATGGAAGGCCCGGCCTTTTCGACGCTTGCCGAGTCCAGGCTCTATCGCAGTTGGGGCATGGACGTGATCGGGATGACCAATCTGGCGGAGGCCAAGCTGGCACGTGAAGCCGAGATTTGCTATCAGCCGCTCGCCATGGTCACCGACTTCGATTGCTGGCACCAGACGCATGAGAGCGTCTCGGTGGAGATGATCATCAAGACGTTGCAGCGCAACGCGCAGCTCGCGTGCCGGATCATCCGTCGAGCGGTGCCGCGTCTGGCTGCCCGACCTCTGGAGTGCGGCTGCGGTTCGACGCTTCAGTTTGCCGTCATAACCGATCCTGCCGCGATGCCGGCAGAAACACGCGCGCGCCTGGCGTTGCTGATCGATAAATACCTTCCGTCGCCGCGCTGAAAAGAGTGCGGCGGCTGAGGTTCACTATTACAGGAGTCTGAATCATGCTCAGCCGCCATGTTATTCCGTGCCTGCTCGTCGCCATCGTATTGCCCTTGATCTTCTTCGGTTGCGGGCGCGGTGAGGTGACGTATGTGACAATCGGCACGGGTTCCCAGACAGGGGTGTACTATCCCACGGGGGAAGCGATCGCAAGGATGGTCAACGCGAAGGGAGACGAGTACAAGGTGCAGGCTTCTTTTGAAAGCACTGGCGGCTCGGTCTTCAACGTCAACGCCATTCTTGCCGGAGACATGGAGTTCGGCATTGTTCAGTCCGATCTGCAGTATCAGGCTGCCAGAGGTGAGGGACCGTGGGAAGGGCAGGGGCCGCAGGATTCACTTCGAGCCGTCTTTTCCATCCATCCGGAGCTGGTGACGCTGGTGGCGGCGGAAGATAGCGGGATCCGCACGCTGCGCGACTTGCGCGGCAAACGGGTCAACCTCGACAGCCCCGGTTCCGGCACGTTGCAGAACGCTCTCATGGTGCTCGCCGCGGTGGGTATCGATGCCGAGAAGGATCTGTCCGTGGAACGGGTCAGTGCCAAGGAGGGGCCCAGCCTGCTTCAGGATGGCCGCATCGACGCGTTCTTCTTCACGGTCGCGCATCCCAGCGGCGCGCTCCTCGAAGCCACCGCGGGCACACGCGGGATCCGCTTCATTCCGATCGAGGGGCCCGAGATCGACGCTATACTCGATGCCGCCCCCTATATGACGAGAGCCCATATTCCGCTGTCGCTCTATCCGAAGTCCGCCAACGACGCGGAGGTGCCGACCATCGGCGTGAAAGCCACGCTCATGACATCCTCCCATGTTCCGGAGGCGATTGTCCACGCCATCACGAAGGAAGTGTTCGAGAATCTTGCCACCTTCAAGAAGTTGCATCAGGCCTACGGGCAGCTGACCCGTGAGAACATGCTCGACGCGCTCTCGGCGCCGTTGCACGACGGGGCGCGCCGCTACTTCCTGGAAGCGGGGCTGCTGCGGGAAGGGGGGGAGGATTGAGTGGAGGCCGCGAGGTGCTTCAGCGTTTGCGCGTGCGAATGAGGGTGCCATCCTTGTACTGGCGCTGTTCGCGAATGGCGCCGGTGCGGCTGTACTCCTTGCAGGTGCCATCCAGGACGCCGCGCTTGCTGTTGAGCACCTTCCACCGAGAGCCGTCGCTGTAGTACCAGGTTTCGACCCCGTGCGGCTTGCCGTGTTCATACGTGACGGTGCGCTGCGGCGTGCCGTCGTGGTAGAACTCCTCGTAGGTACCGTGCTTCAGTTCCTGGCCATGTTGATCCACATAGTAGGTAAAACGCCGAACCACGACATCGCCTTCTTTCTCTTCCTGGACCTGAAGCTGCTCCGGCAGGATCTGCACTGTGGTATCCGGCTCGATGTAGTCGCCATAGGCACGCGGGGCGGCGGCGACATTGTTCACGGCTTCCTCTTTGACGGGAGCGGTCGTCGCTTCCTGGCCCGTGACCATGCCGGTGGCGGCCATCAGCGTCGCGGCCATGGTCAACACGTATTTCATTCTTCTTGGCATCTGCAGTTCCTCCAGGTGGATATGCTAATTGGCGTCGTTGGCGTCGTTGGCGTCTCGCGCTTTTGTCGGGTCGATGGGGAAAAAGTGCATGATAGTTCTGGTGAGAGGGTCGGGCAAGGGTTGGCGAAACTGCGCCTGATAGTCCCTTGCCAGGGTGCGCATGCCATCCGATGCCTGCCAATAGTCGCGGTCGAGCTGTTGAAGCTGCAGGACTTCGTCTTCGTTGGCCTGGCGAATCTCCTGCTGCATGAGCGTCATCATGGCATCCAATTCGCCGCGCAGCCGGTGTTTCTCTTTGAAGTGCTTGCTGTACGCCATGACCATCTCGGCCTTCCTGCGCACGATATCATCGCCGGGCTTGGGGCGGCGACTCTGGTCGAGGCGCTGCAACTCCTTCTGAGCGTCTTCGATAACCTTGTCCGCGAACAGGAGGGCTGCGGAGATCAGCTTGGCCCGCTGCTCGTCTGAGATCCATGGATTCTTCTCGGCACCTGAAGCATGGAGCGCCATGGCAATCAGGGCGGCACTCAGCGGGAGCCATGTAAAGAGTCTGTTTTTCATCGTTGGGTTCATTCCGAGAGGTACTGTCGGCGCAGTACGGTAATTTCATTGGTGAAGGCGTTGCGATAGAGGATAGCCTTGATCTTCTGCTCGCTGACGATGCGGTCTGCTCCCAGATCATAACGGCCATATTGACACCACTGGCCGTCGATGTTGATCTCCTCGCTGTCGGTGCCCGGTTTGCCGCGATCGTCGATCTGCTGGGCAATCACGTAGAGGGTGAAGAAGTTGTGTTCGCCGGAGATAAGCTGCTGGGTCAACACCAGCAAGTATTCGCGCTCGCTTTCGGTGAGGCCGTCGGCAATTTCATCCGTAAACAAACATCCATACAAGGGAGGATTCCGATAATTGGAATAGAGGCCGATGGGGACGGGGTTGGTGCCCGTAGCAATCATCAGTTTGTCGATGAAGGCGTCGATCTTGGCCGGATCGATCGCGGCGCCGCCAGTGTAGCGGCGGTCGGTTACGCGCTTGAAGAGGGCCTGGAGCACGGGTTTATGCGGAGTATTGATGTTGACCCGGCCTCGGACTTGCCGCATGGTGCCGCTGGCAGGATCCACCTTTACCATGTCCAGGATATTGCGATCTCCGCCGTTCAGTTCGTTTTCTTCCGGGTCGTCATCCAGATCGTAGACGATACTGTCGGAGGCATCGGAATAGAGGCCCGGCACGTCAGGATACTCGTCATACTTGTAGTCGATCAGGTTGAAGGTGCGATAGCCGTCCTCTGCATTTTCTTCGGTGAATGGTTCCATGCGCAGGATCTCGCCCACTTCGACCTCATGGCGCATGAGAGCGTTGCGAATATGGATGGGGTGATCGATCCACCATTGCCCGAGGGATGCCCCGACCGTCAGCGGGTCATAGCCGTAGGGGCCAATTGGCTTCCACTCATCGGCATGGAGGTTAGCGACTGGGTTCAAGGCCTCAAACCCCACATAAGCGAAATCGTCGATCTCCGGCAGTTCCAGCTCTTCATTGTAGTTTGTACGACCGAAATCCCACCATTCGGTGCCGTCCGCCGATTTCACGACCATGCGCTCGACTATCAGCTTGATGTTGGAAAGGGCGAACATTCCTGGTTGATTGACAAGGACAAGATTGCTCGATTGCGGGGCGCTGAAAGCAACAGGCCCCGGGTAGTAGCCGCTCGAGGTAAAGGACGCGATCATCGGGTTGAACTCGAAGGTGAGGAGCCTCGATGTTTCGGCACCATCGGTGTTCTTGGCGGTCACGCGGACTTGGACGTTCACGTAGCAGTTGGTGTACTTGTCGCTCAGATCGCCGAAGCCATTGGTCAGCTCAGGGCGGCAGGAGATCCGCAGGACGGGCTGGGTGCGGCTGTTGCCGGAAGTCAGATAGGACTTGTTCTGCAGGCGGAAGGCGACGCGCGAGAGATAGGGGACCTTCTCCGTGCCCCAGTAGGTGGGGTTGGAGTCGTTGTCGCGAGTGGCATTGCCATCCGCATCGGTATAGTCAATCAGATTGGCGGCGAGATTTTTCGCCCGCGCCTCGATCGTGGAGAAGTTGCCGGCCATGTTCCAGTTCTTGAGCCATGGTATGCCGCTGACCACCGCGTCGACGGTGGTGTCGGGCAGGTCGCTGAGCAGGAAGGCGTTTTGGGGTAGTGGCTCAATGATGTCGGTCATTGAATGGGGGAAGAGGACTTTGCGCAAGGTAGTGATGTCAGCCTGACTGCTGATGCCCAGGACGCGTTTGATGTGGAGGTGGGAAAACCACTCGGCATTGTCCGGTTTGTTCGCCAGTCTGGCTGCCAACGTGGGGCTGACGCCGGCGGTTGTGGCGTTCAATTCGCTGACGAAGTATCCTCGCAAGGGCTCGCTGCCCTCGGCAATGGCGACGCCAGTGCTCACATTTGAATCGACGATCACATTGGGATCGAGCTTGCCGCTCTCGTCGATCAGGAGATAGGCGTAGCGGCCGATGAGCACATTGACGGGGTTGCTGTCCATGATGCGCGATTCGATGATGGGGATCCAGGAGAGCGCATAGTTGGAAGGCAGGGTATCGGGAACCACGGACAAGCCGTCGATATCATCGGCAATCACACTCGCCAATCCATCGGTCATGGCGGTATTGGCAGTACTGCCGGCGAAGTAGAAATCACTCCAGGCAGTTCCGCTTCCCTTGGCCATCAGGGTTATATCGGTACCGGGATAGTAGACCGCCTCGCTGGTGGTATTTCGAAAATCCACAGCCATACGGCTCTTGATCAGATTGAGTTTGGCCTCGCAGATGGTGCGCACTTCCGTGAGGGAGCGATTGAGCTTAGCGAAGCGCTGGTTGTTCAAGGCCGCCATGGCAAAAGAGAAGGTGTAGATGATCATCAGCGCCAGGACCCCCAGGCTGAGAATGATGGCGACCCCCTTTTCCCGCTGGCGCCCGCGCACGGTCAAGTCCCTTTGTGCTTTCATGATGACCCCCTAATGGTCGACATCCTTCAGATCTATCACACGGGTGAATCCCCGGAACGTCTCCTGACGCTTCTCCGGCGGCAGATCAATGGCAGCTTCGTCAAACAAGAGCAGAAATATCTCTACCCGGCTTGGAAGGGAAAACTCCTCGGTGTCGTAAGGAATAATATTGCCAAGCGCATCGTAGAAAAGTATCCTGAAATCATCAACGCCGCTGACCAGGAGTTCTGACGAGGCACCGTTAAGGTACCAGTCCGCGGGAGCGCCAAAGAAGTTCCAATTGGCGTTGTCGTCGGTTATGATCTGTCGCATCAGCCGATGACGGGTGCTTGGCGCCTTGGGATCCTTATGAAAGAAATACGAGATCTCGCAAAGCTGGGAGTTCGCCTTGATCGGCGGCTCAATCGCGGAGACGATGCATGCCGACAATGATTTTGCCTCGTCGGTGATGTCGTTCTCGGCAAGATAAAAGCCGATCTCTCGTTTGGGGAGGGATGAGGCGACCATGCTTCGCACGTCCCGCTCGATGACGTCGAGGGCGACCCAGGCGTTCTCGAATACCTGCGCATCGGTAGTATTGCGTAGCCAGATGGATTGGCTGGTCACGAGAATACGCATGAGCAACAACAAGAGGATGCTCAGGATAAGCATGGCGACCATGATCTCGATCAAGGTGAAGGGCGAGCGATGGCTCTGGAATTTTTGACTATGCATGGCGAAATGCCGCAGGGCAGACCACCTGATGTGATCTGCCCATGCGAAGTTGTTCAGTTTTCAAAGTGCGCTTCGGTCAGTCACTCACTCCATGACGGTGAAGTAGGCATTCGCTGCAGTGATATTCGCCTTCCACGAGCTGGCGAGAGAATGCACATTGACATCGAGATCGGTGGACATGATGGAGATCAACGAATCGTTGTTCACGGTAATGGTCTCGCCGTTGACGATCAGGGACTGCGTACCCGCGCCGCGAGGCTGCATCCAGATGGCGACTGCCTTGCCGGAGTAACCACCGGCACCGTCGCGCAGCGATGCATCGGTGAGGAAGGTGCCATCGGCCTTGATCACGGAAACGCGCCAATCGTCGCTGTTGTTGGGATCGAGGAGGAGGTTGCCTTCGACCGAGGCATCGCCCAGTTCATGGGTGATACCGGAATCGGGGAAAAGCTCGACGGTGATAACGATGTCGTTGTAGTCCCAGTCGGTGGTCTTTCCTGGCTGGTCTTCGAATTTGATCAGCCACTTCTGCGCCGGTTCCTGCTCGATCACGACCGCGTAGCCGCGGCCGCTCACCTGGTCATACGCGCCATTGAAATTGGCCTGGTCATTGGTGAGGCCGAGGTAGTTGTCGTAGTACGGAAGGTTGCCGGTATTGGCTGTGGTCCCGATGTTGTTGGGATGCTTGGGGCAGCGCAGGTCATGCGTCTGGGCTTCCTGCAGCACCTGGCCGCAGTCGGAATCGACGGCGATCCACCAATGGCCCATGCACTTGCCATTCTTGACCTTGTCGTTGTACAGCTTCACCATAATGCCGTCCAACTCCTGTGGCTGGAAGGTATAGGTGTTCTTGTTCTCCAGCGGATAGACGCCGCCGTCGACGAGGAAGGTGTTCTGATTGCCATTGCCCTTGGGCTTCACATGGATGAAGTTCACGGGACCATGGTAGACAACGCCATTGGAATCATGGGCGGGATTGTTGTGCAAATCATCGCGGGTGATTTCACCCCTTGCGAGGAATTCGTCGCCTGCCACGTCAGGATCCTGAGCCTGTGCCGGAAAGCGCATGCGGAACTCGTTCGCTGTGCTGTTGTTTGGATTGATATTCAATTCACCGGCAAAATGACGGCATACGCAGGTGCAGTCGGGTGGGGCGGGGGCCCAGGCATAGTGCTTGTAGACACCGTAGGTGGGGCTGTGCGTCAGGGAGTAGAAATTTATGTCCTGACCGTTGTAGTCTTCCTCGATGACGGTGTTCTGGTCCGTGGTCTGATTGCTGTCGAAGATCTGGGTGGCCTCTTCGGGTTTGTCTGGATCGGTGATCATCCACAACTCCGATACCCAGCCGGCGTCTGAACCATGATAGGTGACGCGGAGCTTGCCGGGCTGAGTAATGCGGAAGGCTCCTTTCACATCGTCCACATCGTTGACGATCGGCCGAAAGACATCCATCTGGTAGACTTCTTTCTGGCGTTTGTCATAGGCCAAGTGCGCGGGCCAACTCACCTCAACATTGAGGGTGAGGCCGGAGCTGAGGGGAATCGCCTCGCTGCTGGTCACTGCCCCCGACAACGCATTGTATTGGGAGGGGGTTTTCCAGACGCGGAGAATGGCGCTGAAGTCGTCAAGATTCTGTGCGGTGCGCTGCTGCAGCATGAAAATACCGCTTTCGTCGCGTGAGAGATCCGTTGCGGTGATGGTATAATCGAACTTGCCGTCGTTGTCTTCATCATTGTAGAACAATGCGAGGCCCTTGACGCCGGTGAAGATCTGGTTGGCATCGGCACTTTGCCAGACGAGGTTTGCCTCTTCGGGGCCTGCCTTGCTGATGGGCAGGGTGTTGGCCAACGCCCAACGTTCCTTCACCTTTGAGCTGAAATAACCGAGGAACTGGTTGCCGGCGTCGGCCGCGGCATTGCGGCCAATGGCATCCTGCGTCGCATTGTGGCCGATGGGAAATAACGCCATCAGGCTAATGACGCCAAGCAAGACGATGACGAGGGCAAGTATCACCTCGATCATGTTGAAGGGATGACAGCTGGTGGGGGGGCGGATTGTGTTTGTTTTCATCGTCACGGCTCCTGATTGATTGGGTGTGGATGGTGACTCTCTGATTGATTTCTAAAGGCGAGACCAAAAGCAGCTTATTCATCTGCCGACTGCCTTTCAAGCATCTATCGTGCCAAGCAGTGAGATAGCTTCAAAAGTGAACGATTTCCGCAGGATCGGCGCCGTTTGTTCCCGATTTCGTTGGCTTGAGTGATCTGGCTGCGGCATCACAATGATACACCATGGTATCAATTCGGGAGGGGATAGTTGGAGACCTCGACATAAGAGATGCGGCCAGTGTAGCGATGTATGTCGATCGTCATTTGGTCCGGCGTGCTGCGGTTCACCGTCAGGTTGTCTCTCGGCTCGATCTCCCAGGTACTGCTGCTGCTGAAGTTGGCGCGGCCGATGGTGATGAATTGCGAGTCCCCCTCGAGGCGGCCGTTGGGGGAGAAGACGACGGCGCGCATGTTGGCGACGGAGCCCCCGCCCCCAAGCGAGGTCAGATCCACATCGCGGACGAGCGTCGAGTTGTCGTCCTCGGGAATAGGCTCATATGAATTGAGCGTACCGTCGAAGATGCCCGGGTCGTCATCCACCTCCATGATGGCGACGGAGCTGGGCGAAAAGTGCCAGCTGTCCTCGTCCAACCAGCGAATGAACTCAAAACTGGAAGCGCCAACGGCCTTGACTGCCGCCAGGCGGTAGCAATTGTAGCGCAGATTGGGCGACAGGCTGTTCAACTCGCTGCCCGGAAAGAGGCAAGCTACATATTCACGCTTGGTTACAGCCGCATGGCGGGCGAGTCGGAGAACGCTGCCGACTTCGCGGGCGGTGTTGCTGACCTGATTGCCTCGGCTGATTATGCGATATGTTCCCACGCTCAATCCCATCAGAACAAGCATCAGGACCATCACCACGATCATCTCGATCAAGGTGAATGGGCGCGCTCTGACCGCGTTGTTTGTCGCCGTCATCGTCATGGCTGAATCCCTCCAAGCTCATGTCTGCCGGGCCGGCGGAATGCCGGTATTTACAGCTCCCAAGCCTCGCGATAATGTACCGCCGTGGATGCGTCCGTCAACTCCGACGCCGCGAATCAGTCGACGGCGGAGGCGAATGCGGGTGCCCTGATGAGGGCAAAAAGCATGATTCACGCTTGCAATCGAAGCGAGGCGAAGCTACCAGTGTGGGGAGCCGTTCCGGCGTCCAGCTCTCCCGATGACATCTACGGTGACGATGAACCCAACCGACCCGCGGGTCCTGCCATGTGGTACTTGCTCATAATCGCGGCCATAGTCCTGATGTTCACCTGCCATGTGAAGAGCCGTGGCTTGCAGAATCCGCACATGCGCCGCATGCTCTTGCGGGGGCAATTGCCCAAGCTGGACATTTATCTGGCCAACCGTGCCGCCACGATTTTTGCGGCCAGCATCGTGCTGGTATTCATCTGTGGCTCCATTTTCTTCTCGGATCCGGCGGGCACGGCGTTGCACCAGGAGATTCGCCGGGATGCGGTGCAGTGGCGCCGCGAGGTCGCCATCATGCTCGGTCAGGAGATTGCCGGTTCCATCAATCCCGGAACGAAGGCACTGCTTATCTTCGGGCAGGCGGATCAGAATGAGGAGTATATTTCCGCCGTCAAGCAGGGGTTGTCGAGCGGCACTGGCGGCAAACTCGATGTCTCGGTCATCAAGAACCTGCACGTGCCGGCGCCGACAAGACCGGACCTCGTGGATGAGACCGTGGAACTGCTTACCATGTCCAATTCCCAGCTTGACGAGTGGGTGCAGTCGGCGGGCAGTGACATCCGCGTGGTCGTCTCATTTGTGGACCTGCCGGCGAACTATCACGAAAGTCGCGTCTTCGAGCGGGCTACGGCGAAGCAGCTGGTTGTTGTCGCCGCGGTCACCACTGTTTATAACCTGGGCTTTGCCATCAAGGCGGAAGGGCTGCACGCGTGTGTCCTGCCGAAGCAGACCTTTGTGAAGGGGGGTGATGATGAGACGAAGTACGCGTTCGACAATCGCTACCTGCTGATCACTCCCCGCAATCTCGAGCGAACCGTCAAGGCCAATCGGCGCATTTTCAGAATGAACACGAAGATCTGACGGCTGCACTTTCAGGGCAGAATGACGTCGCTAAGGCGGGAAACGGCGACGACACGCGGCAGAAGAACCAGGATCTCCTCGCGAGCCGCCGGGGCCCCGTACGTGGCGCACTCGACAACGAACTTGTCCAGTGAGATCCGCGCTTCGTGCCGATCGTAGATGGATACCCCGCGGAGCCGCACAAAGTGGTCGCTCGTCTCCACCAGTTCGCCTACATAGGCAAAATTGCTGTCCGTATCGATGATGACGAGTTGCTGAAGCAATTCGGTGAACATGTAAAGCTCCTCTGCTGCTTTCACAATAGGCGCTGACGCCCATGTCCGCAAGTTCCGAGTCGCAGACGGCGGCCCCGCCAACCGCCACGCTTTCCATTGACAGCTGGCCGGCGCGGTACCATTGTATGGCCTACATGAGCGTATTCAATGAGCAAAGTAATCGTGAAAATCTGTGGGCTCACGAATCTGGTCGATGCGCGTTGTGCACTCGACGCAGGTGCAAGCTGGCTGGGCTTCATCTTCTATGCACGCAGCGCCCGGTATCTGACACCCGACCAGGCGAAAGAGATCATTGGCAAGCTGCCAGCGGAGACAGAGAGTGTGGGTGTTTTCGTGAATGAAGATCTTGACCGCGTTCGCGAGATCGCGGCCCACGCCGGCCTCAAGCGAGTGCAATGCCACGGCAGCGAGTCCGCCGCTTATCTGCGCGGCCTGGCCCCGCTGCGGACCGTCAAGGCGCTCGCCTTTCGGACGCCGGCGGATCTGGAACGGCTCGGCGAGTTTTCATCCTGGCCGGTGCTTGCCGATACCCCGACACCGGAACATGGTGGCAGTGGCCTGACCGGCGACTGGTCTCTGGCGGCTGAAGCGGCACGGCGGTGCCGGCTGATCCTTGCCGGTGGCCTCACCCCCGATAACGTTGCGGCGGCCATTACGCAGGTGGTGCCTTGGGGAGTCGATGTATCATCCGGCGTGGAGCAGTCAAAAGGGCGCAAAGACCACGGCCGCGTCCATGCTTTTGTGGCTGCTGCCCGCGCCGCTTCAGTGGGGGGGCGAGGATGATCCGTTGGCTTCGCATCCTGTCTATCCTGCTCATGCTGGGCTCGCCTGCGCGCATCATGGCCTTCGGCAATTCCGGTGAAACTCCAGCCAACCTGAAGAAGCGGGGGGAGTATTTTCCCGGAACCCGGCGCCTCAGTCGCGTCTATGTGGCGTATCCCGCGGCCAACGAGAGGTTTGTCAAACATGGTCCGGATGTTACGCTCTACAACATGCAGGGGCAGCACAACCGGACCCTGACGGTTTACCAGCACGGCAAGAAGCACGGTCAATTCGAGGCTTGGTATGTGAGCGGCAAGACTCGACAGACGGGTTTTTTTCACGAGGACAAACGCCATGGACCGTGGACCTGGTTCAGCGAATCGGGCCGTAGGAGCCATCTGGTCGTCTACGAACACGACAAGAAGAACGGTGTCGCCAAAGCCTGGGACGAAACGGGGCTGCTGCGGGCGGAAACGACCTGGCAGGACGATCGCAAGAATGGTCCCCAGACTCTCTACTATCCAAACGACAAGATCAAGGCCAAGCTCAACTGGAAGTTGGATGTCCTCCACGGCACCGCCGAGACGTTCTATCCCAATGGTGAGCCCAAGGCCTTGATCTCCTATGTGGATGGCATCAAGAATGGCCAGCAGAAACGCTGGAGCCCCGAGGGCAAGCTGCTCCTCAGTTGCACCTGGAAGGAAGGAGTCCTCAATGGCCTCTACCTGGAAATGGATGGAAACGGCCAGGAGATCAACAGCGGCATCTATCGCCGTGGAGAGCGGTGGAGCGGCACCTTTCGCAGCCTCGGCTTTCAACCAGGACAGATGTGGGTCGACAATTATCAGGAGGGCAAGCTGGTTGACGGGGTGCTGACGGAAGAGGGGAAGCCAGTCACCGGGGTGGTCATGGAGTACTATGCCAAGGATTACATCCGGCGCCGCATGACCTTTGTCAACGGAGTCAAGAATGGCCCCGAAGAATGGTTTCATATCAATGAACAGCCGTGGAAGCGGATGACCTGGCTCAACAACCATCTTCACGGTTCCTATATCGAGTACCACGAAAACGGCCAGTTGGCGTGGCTGATCAACCTTGTGCATGGCAGACGGCAAGGCTTCGAGAGTCGCTTCAATCTGCGCGGCGATCAGATCAGCCAGGGTACGTATATTGACGACAAGCCCTACAGCGGTATCTTTCTCGTTACCTTGGGTGATGGCCAGGAAGTCTTGAAGAAATTCGAGAAAGGCGTACCCGTGGACGACACCGGCGAGCTGATCAACGAAGTCATTCTTCCAGTCTCACCCCAAGCCCAACACGCGACCACCCCGGAGTCCAAAACCGATGCAGATGAGCCATTACCTGGAGAAGGTGACGACTGGTTGCCAGCTCCAGATGAACGAAATGACTGAGGTGATGGACGCCATCATGACGGGGCAGGTGACCCCAGCTCAGATCGGCGCCTTTCTCATTGCCCTTCGCATCAAAGGCGAGTCCGTGATCGAGATCACCGCCGCCGCCGCCGCCATGCGCCGCCATGCCACCCGCATCGATGCCGGGCCACCCCCGATCGTCGATACCTGTGGCACTGGGGGGGATGGACGCCACACCTTCAATATCTCCACCACCGCCGCCATCATTGCCGCCGGCGCGGGGGTCAAGATCGCCAAGCACGGCAGCCGCTCCGTCTCCAGCAAGTGCGGCAGCGCCGATGTGCTCGATGAACTTGGCGTCAACACGGCTGCCAGTCCCAATTGCGTCGGACGGTGCGTCCGCGAGGGGGGCCTTGGCTTCCTATTCGCCCCGACCCTGCATGCCGCCATGAAACATGCGGCCGGCCCGCGCCGCGAACTGGGGGTCCGGACCATCTTCAACATGCTTGGCCCGCTGACCAACCCCGCCGGAGCCACGGCGCAGCTCATCGGCGTCTTCAACAAGGAATTGACGCCTATCTTCTGCCAGGTGCTGCACGAACTTGGCACGGAGCGGGCGATGGTGGTGCATGGGAATGACGGTTCGGACGAGATCACGGGCGTTACCAATTCGCAGATCAGTGAGCTGCGCGACGGCAGTATCGTCACCACGACCTTCGATCCTCGGCCTTACATCGGCGATTACTGCCATTTCGACGACCTGACGGGGGGGGATGCCGCCACCAACGCGCTTATCATTCGCGATATCCTGAGCGGAAAGCCCGGGGCATGCAGCGATGTCGCCGTGCTGAATGCCGCCGCGGTCATCTACATCTCCGGAATGGCGGCCGACTTTTCCGACGGTATGGAGCTGGCCCGCGACTCCGTTGGCGCTGGCAAGGCAGCCGCCGCGCTCCAGCGACTGGTGGAGCTCTCCCATCAGGAGCCCCAGACGATTTCATGAAAAGTGGGGTAAATGCCTTGCAAAGCCCGCGGAGCGAGCTAAGGTATGCATCTTTCCCGATTTGCATTCGCCCGGTATTCCTGACCGCCGACCTTTTCTACAACCCAACCACATGAACCGGTATGGATAAACAGACCAAAGCACAGATTATGGAGAAGTTCGCCATCAAAGAAGGCGATACCGGCTCCCCCGAGGTACAGATTGCTGTCCTCACCGAACGCATCAAGCACATGACGGAGCACCTGAAGACGCATCCCAAGGATGTCCATTCCACTCGTGGCCTGGTCGCGATGGTGAATCGGCGTCGCAAGCTCCTCAATTACTTGAGCACTGAAGACCATGACCGCTACCTCACCATTCGTAATGAGCTTAAGCTGCGTCATCACTCCCAGCATGCATAGGAAGCGGAATCGTCTTTTTTTGCCGTTTTACCGGTTGACAATTGCCTCCGAAAGCATCTAGTAGTGCCCAGTTCGATTTCGGTGGCGGGTTAGCTCAGTTGGTTAGAGCAGTGGAATCATAATCCACGTGTCCGGGGTTCGAATCCCTGACCCGCTACCATTTCATCCTCCAAGAGCCCGACATGACCCATCCCGTCATCATAGGGCTTTTTCTTTAGGCATGTGGCGCCAGAGATGAATCCATCAGCGGCTGCCGCACGACCGGCTAATCTGGATCAGATGCGGGTATAATGCGCCAGCGCTGACGAATCAGGATTCTTCGCGCCCTGATTGAGGCGAAGTTGTCCATTGCAAAGAATTATTTCTTCGCAATGGCCAGTTTTGGTTGCAAA
>JAWLHB010000032.1:0-91935 GCA_041690595.1 Lentisphaeria bacterium | reverse complement strand
GCTCATCCTCATGATCTCCTGTAGGGGGTTCAAGTCACAGGAGATACTGTGCGCACGAGCAAGCGAATATTCACCATGGGGTATTTTTGACGCTTACGAACGTACCATTGTAGAAACGCGGCGAGCGGGTCGGATCCAAAGGATCGCCAGGCGGGACGAAGATCACCATTCCTTGGCGAGCGCGAGTCAGCAGAACCCGGTACGCATTACGAAGATAAGACTGCCTTATAGGCTGGCGTATAGTGCACCAGCTAGAGCCTCTAAACGAATGATATTCCCAGGCGGATTGCCGGAACCTCAGGTCGCCATCCCATGTCACGCAGACCCAATCCAGTTCGAGGCCTTGTACCTGGAATTCAGTTGCGGCGTCCTCCAGGTAGAGGCTTGATCGAGTATCCGTTCCTGCGTTCAGGAACCAGTGAATTGGATCGATAGCCACTCGGATATCGATGGCATGCGGTTTCAGCCGGCGGGCCTCTGACGAGGCAACAAGCCCAAATCTTTCGCTGCCGCGTGATTGCAGACGGATCCAGCTCTTAGCTGCCTCTATGCAGCGCGTAATGACAATGGGATAACGTCCAGAGAGGGCAGAGTAAGTCCCTCGAGCGCCGTTATCGTCGCAATCGAGCATCTGCTTGATGAATTGCGAGACTCTCTCCGAGCGGAAGGACCGCATCGGCACAGCCAGATGTAGCGCATCGTCATAGATGATGCCATTTCGGTTATGAAGAATGCTAATCGACTTCTCTGCGCCATATTCACTTTCAGTAATAGCTGGTGAAACGTACACCACCCAGTGTCTAAACCGACCTGCAAGGGCTTCTACCCAAGCACTCATTCCTGCTTCCCCAGTGTTAATCTCCTGGCCGCCGCCAACCAAGCAGACGATGAGTGCCCAGTCTTCGTGCCGATCCAGGTATGAGATCAGGAATTCCGGTTCAGACATGGAGAAGCCATCTTGCCCTCGCTTCGAACGCATAAATTTCGCCGTCTGCGCATGGTCCCAAGCTCGTTGCGCTTCATCGAAAACGACTATGTGATCGGCAGGAGCACCAGCATCTCGTAAGGCCTCGTCGCGAAAATGATGGACATTCTGAATGAAGGCTTTGACTTTCTCACGCACCTCACCCTTGCGGACAGATTCACCTTTGCGTCGAGTGATTTCATCTCGCACCAAGGCTTCTCGGAGTACCGCCACAAGCGGTCCATTTCCCGATAAAAAGACCGCGTGTGTGTCTTTCCCATGGTATGAACGTTCAGTGGCCACGTTGAGACCAACTAACGTCTTACCGGCTCCCGGTACTCCAGTGACGAGGCAGACGATCTTCTTACTCTCTTTTCTTGCAAGCTCGGCCAACTCGCCGATTCTGGCCGATGTCATGCGCAGATTCTTTGCCCCGGCATCATAACGGGCAATTGAAGCTACGGAATGATGCGAATACAGAGCTCGGGCGGCCTCAACTATGGTTGGCGTTGGGCAATAGGAGGTGGCAGACCACACATCAGGCTTGATCGGTGAACGTGTATCCGTTTGTTGCAGGACCTGATCTAAAAGGCGCCGGATTCCATTACCGTTGCAGCTCATGGGATGGAATACCCCATCTTCCGCCATGGAAGACACGGTGAATCGCTCCTCTGATGATTCGGTGGCTACCAAGATTGGGGCGATGACTGCATCGTGGCTCCCTTTATGAAAATTCTTCAGATCCAGAGCATAGTCCCAAACCTGATTTAGGTCATCAATCGTCGCAGTACACGCCCCAACCTTGAACTCAATGACAAAGATGATGCCGCCTGAGATGACTACTACATCCGCTCGGCGTCCCATTCGTGGTATGTTGAACTCCAACCATATAGCGCCGCTTGAGCCACATAAGGCATGGCGCATAAGCAGGATTTCGGACTGCCAAGCGTCGCGCTGCGGCAGTTCAACCGCGAATTCGCTGTTTGCGGTCAATGCGCCAAGAACCTCGTCGGGAGCGGTCGCGAGGAACTCACTGACTTGGGCGTTGTAGTACGCTCGCGGCAGGAGGAAGGGAGCCATGATCCCCTGATCTTGGTGGACCGGTGATCCTTCACTGCGCTCATTCATGCAGCACCACGCGATGCCCTGATGGTACGGTGGGAATCAAGCTGGGCAGGCGGGAATCTGAACGCCTGCGGTACTCCAAGTGCCTCGATCTGGCCGTGGACTCCCGCTCAAGAGCCAGAAAGGTGTCCGGCAAGTTCTCTTTGAGAGTGTCTATGGCAACGGAACTTAGGTCCACAGCCGCGAGGCAGTGGAAGCCACCTCGCTGCATACCAAGCGTGAACCCGCCACAACCGCAGAAAAGATCAATGAACGTAGGGCGTCTGTCGTTGTTCATTAGAGGAGGGTCAGCAGGATTTCTTGGCACTGTCACAACGGTCTCTCTCTGCTCGTAGTTGCAGTTGGTAGAGGGGGCGACAGGAACTGCCGCAGTGCTGTACAGACTGTAGCATCAGCATCCGGGCAAACAAGGAGTTCCTCCTTGGAAGTGTAGACAAAGCCTGCAGTTGCGGCTGCACTGCTCGCATATTTATCCTCTTGCAGGCTAAAGGCACCCGTTCCCTGCCAGCAATCTGCTCGATCGGCAGCGAAGTAGCGTAAAACTGCTGTTCGCCAGGCCCTTCATGGTCCATAGATCCGTCCTCCCTGCCTCCCCGCGACGAATCTTTGCGCTCTCTGCGTTCTTTGTGGTTAATCCTTTGAGGCCCCTTGCTCCCTTCGCGCTCTTCGTGCCCTTCATGGACCATAGATCCGTACTCCCCGCCTCCCCGCGACGAATCTTTGCGCTCTCTGCGTTCTTTGTGGTTAATCCTTTGAGCCTCACTCAGAAAGGACGCCCGCGTCTCCTTCTCCCATAACCAAAAGCCCCGAGGGGTCTGGGGAGGTGCGCCTCCCCAGCGGGGTCCGGGGCAGCGCCCCGCTTCCTGCCCGCGTCCCTTTCTGTCCTCCCTTCGCGCTCTTCGTGTCCTTCGTGGTGAACAATGCCGTCCTCCCCGCCTCCCCGCGACGAATCTCTGCGCTCTCTGCGTTCCTTGTGGTTAATCCTTTGCGGCTCCCCGCTCCCTTCGCGCTCTTCGTGTCCTTCGTGGTGAAAGAATCCGACCCCCATGGCAGCGGGTTTTTTTGCTTCGCGTTTGCCTCATGAGAATTTTTTTCGATGCACCCTTAAGAAATTTCTGAGATGAAGAAGATGTCATGGGGTGCTAATCCATGCAGTCAATAAACAGCTTCTTCCTGTCGATCGGCCGCTTCCGGGAGAGTCGCGGTTGCCGTCCCGTGCGGCGACGTATTTGCATTGCCGACAAAGTTATCAGTAGCTTAAACGGTAGAATGCGAACCTTCCGCAACGGCAGGTGGGCATGATGCTGAAACCAATGCAAAAGGAGGCAAGCCAGGAGATAGACCACTCTGTGACAAGGAACCAATCTCTTATTTGCCAACAAGCTGAAACGTACAGGAGTCTCTACATGAAAAAGCTGACAGTCATCTTCTCAGTCCTCATCGCGCTCGCCATTGGGAGCCATGCGCAGGATATCCAACGCAACACAGGTGCCGGTCTTGGCTACATGATCTTCGAAGGCCAAGATGGTCTGTTGTCGCAAGTCCTCGCTGTGACCACTAACGGTACCTTCGGTAACCAGACCTTCGCGATCACCTCCGGTACTCTCGGCGCCTCACAGCCCGACAGTATCGTCCAGAACCAGAAGTTGGAAAACTTCGTCGCCGAAAACATGGACAATCTTGCCCATGATATCGCCGTCGGTTCCGGTGAATCGCTTGACACCCTGGTGGAGCTGATGCAGGTTGAGGAGGCCAGCCGTCCGGCTGTCCGCCAGACACTCAAGCAGAACTTCGCCACCATCTATGCCTCCGATGAGGTCACACATCAGGACGTCATCAACTCCGTCAACCAGATCGTCAAGGGCTGATTTGAGCCGATTTGTACGATCGACCGGCAGCATCATCTCCCTTCTGGGGGGGATGATCCTGCTGCTCTCAGCCTCGGCTTTGCCACTGCGCGAAGCCGAGGCTGATCTGCTTTCACCTCCCAGTGAAGCAGACCTCTTCATCCAGCAGGCCGACCGCCTCGCCCTGCATGAGGATCCCTACTGGCTGGTCCTCCTCCACGTCCGTCCCGGACTCTTCGGTGACCGCAGCCTGATTGACGATCCCAAGTTCTTTCTCGCGCCCAATGGCGCGACCAACCCGCGCGCCGAACTCCATGCTACCCTCCGCGCCATCCTGCAGCCGGTCGGTGAGGTCGAAAAGGAGCATGCCGGTTGCCGCTTTCCCGCGCGGCAGGCCTGGCTGGCAGAAAAGCTGGAAATCCCCTCCGACCTGCTGGCGCTGCCCACCTGTCCGGAACTGGAGCTGATCCTCGAGCGCATCCAGCCCCAGGCTCTCTCGCTGATCTATCCCGCCGCCTACATGAACAGCCCCGCCTCCCTCTTCGGCCATACCCTCCTGAGCATCAAGAGCGAGCACGCCAGCGAGCTGCTCAATCATGCCATCAACTATGCCGCCCTGACGCAGGAGACCAATGGCATCGTCTTCGCCTTCAAAGGCATCTTCGGCCTCTACCCCGGCCACTACAACGTCATGCCCTACCACCGCAAGGTGCGCGACTACAACGACATCAGCCAGCGGGACATCTGGGAGTTCACCCTCTCCTTCGACAAGGACGAAATCCGCCGCATGATGCTCCATGTCTGGGAAGTGGCCGAGGTCTATGCCGACTACTACTTCTTCGACGAAAACTGCTCCTACCAGCTCCTCTTCCTCCTGGAGGCCGCCCGACCCGGCCTCAAGCTGGTCAACGAGACGCGACCGTGGGTCATCCCCCTCGACACCGTCCACCTCGTCACCCAGGCCGGACTCGTCGGCGAGATCGTCTACCGCCCAAGCAAGGCGACCAACGTCCGCCATATCGCCAGACAGTTGCCCCCCGACGATCGCCGGCTCTCCCGTGAGCTCGCCCGTGGCCAGACCACCCCCGCCGAGGCCTTCCCGCCGGAGGAGACGGAGGTGCCCGATGATGAGGTCGCGCGGCGCGCCAAGGTGCTCGATCTGGCGGCGGAGGGCTTGCAGAGCCAGTTTGGCCGCAAGAAGGTCAGCCGCGAAGAGTATGTTCCCCGTTTCAGGAGCCTGCTGCTGGCCCGCAGTCAGCTCGATCCGCCGGACGAGTATCTGCCGGCGGTGCCGCGCCCCGGCCAGCCGGATCACGGCCACCCATCCGCCCGCCTCACCATGGGTGGCGGCGTTGACGATGGGGAAGCCTTCGGCGAGTTCTCCCTGCGTCCCGCCTATCACGACCTCCTCGATCCGGAAACCGGCTTTGTCGAAGGATCCGAGATTCAGTTTCTCGGCATCACCGCCCGATGGTACGAGAACGACGAGCTGCCCGAGCTGCAGCGCCTCGATGCCTTGACGATCGTCTCCCTCTCCCCTCGCGATGAGTTCTTTTCCCCGGTCTCGTGGATAATCCGCACCGGCATTGCCCGCGAGCGTGTCGAGGATGGCGATCTGCGTCACCAGGCCTTCCTCAACACCGGTGGTGGCTACGTGTGGAATGCCGGCCGAGCCAGCATGGTCTATGCCCTTCTCGAAGCCGATGTGCGGGTCGGTGGTGGCGGTGCGGACTATGCCATCGGCATGGGGGCATCGGCCGGTATTTTGACGACTCTGAGCGACCGCGTGAAGGTGCAGGCCTTCCTGCGCGGCATCGAATACCCGATCGGCGATACCCATACCCTGCTCGAAGCCGTCGTGCGCGGCCGCTACACCCTCCGCTACAACACCGCCATCCTCCTCGATCTCGCCGCCCGCGAGAACTACGGCGAAGCCACCACCGAAGCGCAGCTCCGCCTGGCCTATTACTTCTGAAGCCGGAAGCCGGCGCGCATGTTGTCAATGGCGTAACAACCATGCACGCCGGCGGCACGAGAGAACACGATCAGCCCTGCCTGGCCTTCAACTTCTCCAGCTCGGCATCGATACTCGCTTCACGCTTCAGCGTGTCGCATGCCGTTTCCACGTCCGGCTCCGTGGCTGCGCGCTGGCGGATGATCCCTTCTTCCAGCTTGGCAAAGGAATCGAACCCGGTAATGATCTGGTTCGCCGTTGCCGGTGGGGTGGGGCGCTGGCGGCTGAGCAGCGTATCCCGTTTCCGGCGCGCCTCCTGCGCCTTCTCCGCCAACAGTTCGAGCTGACGGCGCAGGTCGATCACCGCCTGTTCCGACTGCGACAGTTGCTCGCGGATCGCCTCGACATCCCGCTCCGCCTGCTGCTTGCGCCGCAGCGCTTCCCGCGCCAGGTCATCCCGCTTGTTGTTCACCGCAAGCTGCGCATGCTCCTGCCACTTCCCCACGTCATTCTTCGCCTTCTCCAGGCGGTGACGAACGATCTGCTGCTGCGCCAGCGCATCCGTGAGCTGACGCCGCGATTCGAGGATCGATGCATCCAGATCCCGGATCAACTGGTTGATCATCGCCCGCGGATCTTCCAGCCCGTCGATCATGTCGTTGAGGCTCGCGTTGAGCAGCTCTTTGAGACGTTTGACGATGCTCATGGCTCAACCCTCCTTCCCGCTTTGGCGGGGCTTGCCGCGACTGGGCGCCTTCGCCTTCGCCGCTGGTGGCGGCGCCTTTGTCGTCTTCAACTCCCGCAGCTCGTTCTCAACTGCCTGGTCCACACGCAAGCGCTCGAAGGCAAGCTCCGGCACGTGATCGACGAGGCCGCGCACCGCTTCCGACGTGCTCTGCATGCGGCGCAGATTCTCCTCACAGGCTACCACCGCCTGCGTGAACTCGTCGAAGGTTCCGGTGGCGATGGTTGCCTCGGGAATCTGCTCCAGACGGGACGTCTGTTCCGCCACCTGCCGTCGCAGCGTGGCCGCGCGGGTGCGGGTGACCAGCAGCTCCCGCCGCAGCTTCGCTTCCTGCAGCTTCCCCTCATAGACGACAAGGTCGGATTGCAGCTGATCGCTCATCCGCCGCGCTTCTTCCAACTGCTCTTCGAGGGATCCTTCCAGCTCATCCAGCGCGAGGCGGCGCTTCAGGGCTTCCCGGGCGAGCGCATCCTTGCCGGCGTCGACCGCCAGCTTGGCGTCGTGCTGGCGCAGGTCGCGTTCACGCCGGTTCTGCTCCAGACGATGCTCGAGGAGCCGGCAGGAGCCCCGAGCGTCCGTGACTTGCCGGCGGCACGCCTGCAAACTCCTCTCCAGATCGGTGATGGCCTGGTCGACCAGGTGCAGTGGATCTTCCATGTCGTCGATGGCGTCGTTCAACCGGGCACGTACAACAAGTCGGAGGCGGGAAAGTATACTCATTGGTGAATCTCCATGGGTTTGGCGTCAACCCGACGCCGCGCAAGTACCTCACCCCATTAGCCCATTACGCGCCAAGACACCGCCTGAGCGTCGTAAGTCCTTGCGGCACAACAGGTTGCATCACCGACGGGGCGCTATTCTCGCGGCGCCGCATGGTGAAAGGCACCAAGCGCAGCGCAACAAAGTGGTGTAATTCACCATCCGGAAAAGGTGGTACCCGAGAGAGGAATCGAACCTCCGACCAAAAGTTTAGGAAACTTCTGCTCTATCCACTGAGCTACCCGGGCACGAGTAGAGCTGGCCGCTTGCAGTCTGACCGCTTTATCTTACTGTATGTAACGGACTTTTCAAGGCATTACTGGAGTGACGGACGCGTGGCGATCAAGGAACTGGTAAAGAATAGGAAGGCTTTTCACGACTATCACGTCGAGGATAGCCTGGAAGCTGGAATCGAGCTGCGGGGCACCGAGGTGAAGTCCTGTCGCGGCAACCAGATCACCCTCACGGACGGCTATGCCGCCGTCGAGAACGGTGAACTCTGGCTGCACAACGTGCACATCAGCCCCTACAACGACGCCTCCATGCGGGAAAACCACGAGCCGAACCGCAAGCGCCGCCTCCTCGTCCACAGGAAGGAGATCGGCAAGCTCTCCCAGGCCACGCAGCAGAAGGGACTCACCCTCATCCCCCTCTCGGTCTACCTCAAGGATTCGCGCGTCAAGGTGCAGCTCGGCATCTGCAAGGGCAAACGGCAGTACGACAAACGCGAGTCGATCAAGGAACGCGAGTCGAACAAGCGCATGCAGCAGGTCATGCGCTTGAAGGGCTGAGCCGTGGCCATGGAGGAGTCGCGCGACTGGCGCGCTGAAGATTTCGATTACGAGCTGCCCGACGAGCTGATCGCCCAGTACCCGGCCGAACGGCGTTCCGAGTCGCGTCTGCTCACCCTGGATCGCCGCACCGGCGCCACCTCGCTTCACGCCTTCAGCGAGCTGCCCTCCTTTCTGCGGCCGGGCGACTGCCTCGTCCTCAACGATTCAAAGGTGATGGCCGCCCGCCTCTTCGGCGCCAAGGAGGGAGGGGCCGCCCGGATCGAAGCGCTGCTGATGCGCGACCTGGGCGATGGCCGGTGGCAGGCGATGCTGCGCCCCGGCAAGCGCGTGAAGCCGGGCACCGTGGTGCGGTTGGAGCGCAACGCGCAGGTCACCTACACGATTCTCGACCGGGCAGAGGAAGGAACCTACCTGATCGCCTTCGATGACGCAGACGTCGAGGAACTCCTGGCGCGGTGCGGCCAGGTGCCCCTTCCCCCCTACATCACCCGTCAGGCGACCGAGCTGGATCGCGAGCGCTACCAGACGGTCTACGCTCGCGTGCCCGGCTCGGTGGCGGCGCCCACGGCGGGGCTGCACTTCACCCCGGAGCTGCTGGCGGAGATCCAGGCCGCTGGCATCCACCTCGCCCGCGTGACCCTGCACGTCGGCCCCGGCACCTTCCGGCCCGTGAGTACCGAACGGATCCGCGACCACGTCATGCACGAGGAGATCTTCGAGCTCGACGCGGAACAGGCCGCGATCGTCAATTCAGCACGCCAACGGGGCGGACGGGTGATCGCCATCGGCACCACCAGCGTGCGCGTCCTCGAAAGCTGCGTCACCGCCGACGGTTCGGTTCAGCCTCAGCAGGGTGCCACGCGCATCTTCCTCTATCCCCCCTACACGCCGCGCGCCGTCGATGGACTCCTCACCAACTTCCACCTGCCCAAGTCCACCCTGCTGATGCTGGTCTCGACCTTTGCCGACAGGGACGCCGTTCTGGCTGCCTATCGCCGGGCAATCGCGGCTCGCTTTCGCTTTTTCAGTTATGGCGACTGCATGCTGATTACGTAGCCGCACGCCAACCGAGCTGCGCGAGCCAGTTGGCGCACAGCGCGCTCCACTGCGCCACATGCGGATGCTTGGGCGCCAGTCCCAGGCCATGCGGCCCGCTGGGAAACGAATGCAGCTCGCAGGGAACGTTGGCCGCGCGGCACGCCAGCGCGTGGCGCAGGCTGTTCTCTACCGAGACGCCCGCATCGTCGGCCGTATGCCAGAGGAAGGTGGGCGGCGTATCGCCGTCGACATGCAGGTGATTGGAAAACTCCCGATGATCGTCGGCCGTCGGTTCTCGACCCAGCAGGTTGCGGGCGGATCCGATGTGTCCCCAGCTCTCGAAGGAGATGACCGGATAGCAGAGCACCGCGCAATCCGGGCGACCGCGCTCCGCATCGATGGCATCCCGCGGCTCGGGGTGCGGATCGGCTCCATGCGTCGAGGCATACGCGGCCAGATGCCCCCCGGCGGAAAAACCGAGGATGCCCACGCGGGTGGGATCGACCCCGTAGCGGGCGGCATGGTGCCGCACCCAGCGTATGGCGCGCCGCGCATCGGTGGCGGGCCACGGATCGCGATAGGGAGCGACCCGATAATGGCAGACGAAGCCGGCTATGCCGATGCCGTCCAGCCATTCGGCAATGGGGCCACCCTCATGGGGTGCAAGATGCCCGTAACCCCCACCGGGACAGACCACGATGGCGGGACGGAGGGCGGCGCCGGCGACACTGTAAGGCGTGATCGTCGGCACCTGGCACGGCGTCGCCGAGGAGATCCCCGGCGCGCCGCTTTCCCACAGTGGCAGTGGCTTACTTGTTTCCATCCGCCAGACCATTGCTGGTCAGATAATCATAGCTCTCGCGAACCGCGTCCATCATGTCCGTGTCGCAGCGATCCAGCTCGACGATCATCCATTCCGTGTTGGCGCCGGCGGCCTTCACGATGGCGGGGAAGTCGACCTTGCCCTGGCCAACGGCGGTCATGGCGAGTTCCTTCACGCAGGGACCATCCTTGATGTGGAGGAGCGGTGCGCGGCTGCCGAGTTCGGCAACGACCTTGGCGGGATCGCAACCGCCGGTCTGGGCCCAGTAGGTGTCCAGTTCGAAGTAGACATTGGGCTCGAGCATCTCGAGCATGTACTGATAGGCGCGCCGGCCTTCGACTTCGAGGAATTCCCACCAATGGTTGTGGATCGCGAACTTGAGCCCCTTCTCGGAGGCAGCCTGCGCGGCGGCGTTGAAGGTGTTGCAGGTGGCGCGAATCTTGTCGACGCTATCGAACTCGCTCGGGCCGAAGCCGGAGACGATGTACTTGCAGCCCAGCTCGCCAGCCATGTCCAGGCTCTGCTGTTTGTTCTCGCCGACGGGCATGGGGCAATGCGCGCTGGAAATCTGAAGGCCAAGCTCCTTGTAGAGCTTCTTCGCTTCCGCTAGCGTGGTGCCGGGGAAGCCGGCTGGCTCCACGCCGATGTAACCGATGTCAGCGATCCGGCGGACGACACCGGCGTAGTTGTCTTTCGCAAGCTCGCGAACGGTATAGAGCTGAATGGAGATTGGGGCGGCCATGTGGAAATTCCTGTGGCGTTTCGCGTTGACGGATTAAGGGCGAACACGCTCAATGTGGAGCTTCTCCACGCGATATCAACGTTAATCTCCACTTTTTTGGCTATCGCGCGTCACTAATCCCGGGTCGCCACGGAAATTTTCTCGATGGCAGGAGAGCCGTAGTACATCCTGCCGCGCCAGCCGGCGGCCGGCGCATCCCCTTTCTCCGCCTCCGTGACTCCCGCCGCCTGCTCCAACTCGAGCAATCGGCGCACCCCCGCATCCGTCGTCACATCCACCTGCTCCACCAGGATCTCCGGATGCGCCTTGCTGAAGCCGGGCAGCCACATCAGCTTCACCCAGTTGCAGCGGTCGCACTCCGGCGACAAAAAAAGGACAAGCCTTTCGCCGGTCGCCTCAACCGTCGGTTCTGCTTCCGCCTCCGCGGCTGCCCCTTCCGGCTGCACCTCGACCGCGCCTTCCCCTTCGTCCTCGGCTCCCCAGTCGTCCTCTATCTCGCCCCTGACGACCAGCCGCACCAGCTTGGACGCCGCGGCCTCCCGCGCCCGCACCTGAGCGTAGAGGATCTTGTTGAAGCTCCCCGCGTAGCTGCTGGGGTCGATCTCCATCGTCACCACCAGATGTTCACCGGCGGCCACCTCCAGCGGCAGCTCGTTCGTAGTCCGCACGGTGATGCACGAGCATGAACTCATCAGGCGCAGCACCATGGCATCCTCTCCAGCTTCCAGCTTCACCTCGCGCTTGAGCACCTCCTCGCCGGATAGCTTCCCCAACTCCACCGTTGCCGGTACAAAGCGCATCGGCGCCTCTTCACCCGCCCCGACACAAAGCGCCACCGCCACCACCCCAATCAGATACACCAGCTTCACCGTACCACCTCCCCGCCTGCTGTGATTGATCTGCCGACTGTCACCGCCTCAGAATAACCGCCCCACGACTTTACGTCAACTCAAATCCGCAAGGATCAACAGCAGATACGGTTCCACCCCCCGGCGATATGGCAAAGCAAATGCTATATGCTGGCTGACAGGCGAGTTGAATGCCGCGGGGATCTCGATGCGCCAGAAATCGTCCAGAACGCAGGACACCCCTCGTCAGCAATGATGACAGAATGTGATGAACCTATCAGGAGAGGATACCCATGGCAACCCACCAGTCCATACCCGCGGAACAGTATCATGCCGGCGAAAGCGGAAGCGCCAACAGTCTCGAATGGATGGCTCGCGTTGGCTATGTCGCCAAGGGGGTCGTCTATGCCATGATTGGCTTGATCGCCCTGAAAGCCGCATTCGGAACTACGGCCACCACCGGTTCCGAAGGGGCGATTCGTGAAATCGGCACTCAGCCTTTCGGACAGTGGTTGCTGACACTGACGGCCATCGGCCTGCTCGCCTACTGCGCATGGCGAATCGTCCAGGCCGTGAAGGATACCGAGCACCAGGGGAGCGACGGAAAAGGCATGGCGATACGCATTGGCTATGCGATCAGCGCCCTGTCCTACCTGGCACTGGCCGCGCTGGCCGCATCCATTGCCTGGGGAATCGGTCGAGGCGGGGGCGGCGCCAGCGAACAGGAACGGACGGCCCAGTTGATGTCCCAGCCTTTCGGCAGGTGGCTGGTGGCAGGTCTCGGCCTGATTATTGTCGGCATTGGCGTCTATCAACTGGTCAAGGCCTATACGGCCTCCTTCATGAGGGACTACGATACGCGCGCCATGTCGGCGCAAGAGCAGAGCTGGCTTCGCCGCCTTGCCCGCTTGGGCCTCAGTGCGCGTGGCGTGACCTTCGGCATCATCGGGGGCTTCCTCGTCATTGCGGCAGTACAGGTCGATCCCAATGAGGCACGCGGCCTTGGCGGCGCCCTGCAATCACTTGCCGAGCAGCCCTACGGAACCTGGCTCCTCGCCGTGGTGGCACTCGGGCTCATCGCCTACGGTGCCTACTGCATATCGCTTGCCGCCTTCCGTCGCTTCAGAATCTGAAGTGGCATATGCCCTTAAAGGGAAGAGGGCGCGGGTACAGGTCGGGTGCCCGTGGGGGGCTTTTTAAACATCATCACATCGTTCTCCAGGAAGGTCAGCGAGCCATTCCAGTGCTTGGCCAGCCAGCGGAAGGTGGCCCGGCTGTAGAAGGCGATGTGGCTGGGATCCCGGATATAATGCCAGCTCGCAAACGCCTCCGCGCTCCGGGCGAGACGGGTCATGATCGCCAGCTGCCCCTCCGGTTCGAGAATCGACCAGAGCCCGTCCAGGCTCTCCCGAGGCTGGCGCAGGTGTTCGACAACTTCAGTCGCGGTGATGAAGGCGTGACGCCGCCGCAGCGGCTCCTCGTCGGGGGCGAAGAAGGGATCATAGAGTTCTACCGCATGCCCGGCTTCCCGGAGCATGGCGGCCAGTGCCGGTCCGGGGCCGCAGCCAAAGTCGAGCCCGTGGGAGTGGGGTGGCAGCATCGCGAGCAGCGGATCGGCAACACGCGAGAGAAAGGCGCGGTAGCGCGGATCGTCGACCCTGTTCTCATGCAGATCGTATTCAGCCTTCTCCGCCGCCAGGCTCAGATGATAGGCGGGCGGTACAAAGACCAGCTCGCAGCATGCACAGCGCCAGTAGGTGCGCCGCCCATCCTGATGGAACTCGCGAGGCCCCGTCGTCAGGCAAAGGGGGCAGTTTTCTGGAACCAACTCGCTCATGGATCCCCGGGGAACAGGTAGGTGCCGATGACAACGTCAAGCGTAGCCGGATCGCCTTCCCGCATCAGCGTCAGCCGGATGAGCTGGCCATCCCTCGCCTCGATGCTCCCGGTGAAAGGAGCTGCGGGGAATTCCGGCATGAATAGCTCGACCTCGACCTGCACATGATTCGCATGCCGATCGACAATCGCCGCCGTCAGCTTCCTCCCACGACAGTAGTTTCCAGAGCAGACAACGCCGACCTGATCCACACTCGTCACCGAGAGTCGCCTCTCCGCGTCCAGGTCCGGCGTCACGACATCACAGACCAGCAGAATGCTGTGATGTTGAATCCTGATAAAGCGAATGTTGCCCAGGATCTTCTTGAGGTTTGCAGGAGTGTTGCGCAGGAGGAATGCCGATCGGTGCGGCACGTAAAAGGCAGTAGCGCCTTCGGGCGAACCCTCCGGCTTCAGAAAGAAATCCGGCATGTCCGCTAACCCGGGATCGGCTGGGAGCAAGACGTTCTCCAGCGGCTCGATCGGTATGCTCGTATCCGCCACCAGCACTGCATGTTCTTCCCAACGGCAGTTGAGGCCGGCACTATGCGAGATATGGCGAATCGCGTCATTGAGCGGGATGTTGTCCATGTCCAGGGTTATTCGTGGTTCAAGGGCATCTTCCACCGTCGTCGGCGGCATGAGCAGGAGGAGATTCAGATGAAAATCTGGATCTTGTTCCCGAGCAAGCTGTCGCAAATGTGCAAACGCTTGAGAAACGGGAAGGTCGTCCATGGAAATTCTTGGAATCTTCATGGTGTTGATGTGCCCAAAGGCCTCATCCGCTTCCTCAGCGTCGAGGACTCTCCCCGACAACCCGATCCGCCAATCGCTTTCAGCCGCGCGCAGTTGCGCCAGCTCCTCCAGGATGGCGCGACTGCCTGCCACATCCGCCCGATCCAGGTGCAGCGTCGCCAGGCGATAGAGCGCCTCAGCCTTCAGGGTGACGTCCGTCGTGCTATCCGCCAGATGACGCAGCCGTGCTGCCCGCTCCTCCAGATCGACATCCTGCGCCTGAAGCGCCGGCACACAAGCCAAAAGGACTGCAAGAAGTAGCGCCTTCATCCTACTCTCCAACGCGAAGCTTCTGACCCGAGGCGTTCAGCAGATTCGCCTCCACGACCATCAGAAAGCCGCTCTCGGGCGATTGCAGGGGCAGCAGAACCGCGCTGCCGTCACTCAGGACGAGAAGGGTTTGGAGCGTATAGGCGCCGTCGGTAGTCGGCATCGTCGTCTCAAGTGCAAGTTGGATCCTGCCCTCGTTGACGGTGGGTGTGGCGAGCAGTGAGGCACCATCCGTCGACTCGACCGACATGGTGATGCCCGACAGAACGATGCCACTGAGTGAGGCGTGAACGGCCCGCTTACCGAGCGGAATCTGCTCCATCAGGTCGAGCGTCAGTTTCGTTCCGGGCAGATCCTTCAGGTAATCCCTATCCGTGATCTCGACCATGCTCACCGATATCATCACTTGCGCAATCTCCGGGTCGATCTGCCGCAGGAACGCTTCGATGCTCTCCAGCTCCTCGCTGGTGGCCGTGATGACAAGTTTGCCGCTACGAGCGTCATGAACCACGCTTGACTCGCTGGTCCAGTGGACCCCCGCCCGCGTCAGCAGGCGACGTATGGCCTCCGCACTGGTGGCCGGCTGCCCCTCGTCGGGTTCCACCTCGAGCCCTGCTTCCGCTTCAGCCCATTGCACAAAGCTGCTCCTTACCGTGTAGGTGCGCGTCTCCACCGGCGTCAGCGCGATGGAAGGATGCGCGATGACGGCCCCCTGAGAGGTGAAATGCAGCCGCAAATCAGCGGAAAGGCAGGCATACTTCAGGCAGTCCAGGAGCGGCACCCTCACCATGTCGATGCTCACGCGCGGGGGCGGTTGCCCTTCCCCCTCGTTCAGGCGAAGAATAAGCTCAACCTGCTGCTCGTCGGTGCCCAGTGCCCGCATCCGCTCCCGCAGAAACTCCACCACCTCCTGCACCGGGGCATCGTCGAACGCAAAGTCAGGAATGATGAGCGAATTCAGCTTCTGCTTGACGGCGCGACTGGCCTCTGCTTCCCGGTTTGGCTTGGGCTCGTCCAGGATCGAGTCGAGCTGCGCCATGCGCCCCTCGAAGAGCGTTTCAAGCGCCTTGAGGTTCTCGCTCGCCTCGGCGAAGGCATGCCGGCGCAACTGCGCCTGGGCCAGCAGGAAGATGGCCCTGGCCTTGGTCGTCTCCGCGACGTCCGGCGCAGAGGCCGCCTTCCGCAGGTACTCCGCGGCCTGGGCCGGTTGCCGGCGAGCCTCCAGATAGAACTTGCCCAGGTTGTACCACTCTTCGGCGCTGCGCTCCGCCGACGCGGCCATGGTGATGATCAGCAGCGCTGCCGCAATCATGGGATGGTGCCGCATGGTCGGTTCTCCTTCGTTCTACCTGGACTGGGGCTGGTAGTTGAGCATCTGGTTGACGAGGCCGAGCTGGCGGAAGTCGTCGAGCGCGAGCACCGCGGCTTCCATTCCCCCAGCCGGGATCTGGTTGTCGTAAGACCGCGCCTTCTTATTCGCCCACAGGGCATTCTCGATCAGGATCGGACGCAGGCTCGGCGCGAAACTGTAGATGGGGTCGAGATGGTTGAAGGCGTTGCCGACGAGCAGCAGGTCGACCGGACGGTCACCCTGATGGCGAAGCTCCATAGGCGTGCCGGTTGTGTCCTTCTGGCATTGCCAGCTCCCGTTGCTGATCCAGATGCGCCCCTCGTAGTTGTCGATCATTACGGCATCCGGCAGATGTGTGCTGATCTTTGAGGCGCCAATGGTGATGCGTCCCGGACCGGATCGTGCGCCTCCTTCCGCCAGCAGAAAGCGATCGTTGGACTCATTGTAGAGATCCCCAATGACCAGATCCTGATTGTCCTTGACGACGACAACATAGTCGTGGATGGCTGTGTTGTGGTAGATGAACCCGAAAATGCCGCTCTTGGGCCGTTTGGCCCCCTCCGTTTCGAGCCTGCCGAGATGAATGGTGCCGAGGATCATGGCCGGACCGCTGTCCACCGCCCGGACATAGCCTGCAATGAATCCCATGCGCACCTTCGCTTCCGCCGGCAGTTCAAACAACTCGATGCCGGGCGCCTTCGTGTAAACCGAACTCAGGTGCAGGTTGTTGTAGTAGATCGACGAAGCCCTGCTGCCGCTCTGGCGGATTCGCGTCACCGTGTCTGGACAATCCATCTGCAGATGCTCGATGGCGAGGCTCCGGGGATTGGTGACCGCGATCATCAGCCCGTCAGCGGGGCCATCCCACTTGAGCGTTGAGTTGAAGCCCGTGCTCTCCAGCGAGTACTCTTTTCCACGCACCTTGAGGGTTTCGGTGATTCTGTACGTGCCGCTCGGAAGATACGCCACCGCGCCGCGGCCATGCTTTCTCGCCGCATCGATCGTCCGCTGAATCGCGACGGTGTCGTCGCTGGTACCGTCACCCTTCGCGCCAAAATCCACCTTGGCGTCGAAGATCTTACCAGAGACATCCACCGCATGCTGGAAGAACCATTCATCGCCCGTGGTGACGACGAGGGGCACCTTGCCTCCCGGTATCTCCGTGATCCGCGAAAAGGGGCCCGGGTCGATCACCGCGCTGGACGACTCCGCGATGTTGTTCGAATGCACCGTGAGCTGCTCCGTCCACGGCTCGATCGAGCGCGAATTGGTCAGCCGGATCGGCGGTTCCTCATTCGGTGGATTGACGAAGATCATGTCGAAGATGAGGTTGGGCCCGCGCCTGGCGAGACGAATCGCGCCGTCCGTTGCCGTCCACCCATCGACCCGGTTGTTTTGGAAAGCAATCGGCTGCGTGTGGCGCGCGCCGGCGGAATCGTAGAAGCGGTGCGACCCGGTCGAGGTACACCACCGGATCGACGGGGGATGCACCGGATTGCCCATCCGGACATCGACTTCACGGCTACGGATGAAGTGGCTGTTGTAGATGTTGAAATGACCGATGTTGCTGTGAAGCCCAATGCCGTTGTCGATGAAGACGCAGCCGGTAAACCAGTGATCGTAGTCGTTGAACTGGTTCAGCAGGACCCCCGTACCATTGTTCTTGAAGAGAACATTGTTGTACCAGACTTCCGCGGCCGCCGCCTTGCGCGGGTTCTTGCTAACCGCCACGCCATACTCGAGGTTGAGGAAGGCGCAGTGCTGGTAGATGATATGAGACTCGTACCGGGCCATCGAGCGATGTTCGGAGCCAATGCCCGCCTTGCCGCGTCCGTCATACGTTATCCCTTCCCAGCGCGAGCGATGAACCCCGTTGCTCCAGAACATGGTACCACCCTCTTCCCCATCCCACGCCAGAACCGTGTCGCGGCCATGGCCCACGATCACGAAGCCCGACGTATCGTGCCCGATCGTCAGTGTCTCCGTGATCCGATAAACCCCCGGAGGGAAATAGGCGACACGCGACGGTCTTTCCGGCATGATGGCGTTCGGACTTGCCTCCGGATCGTTTGCGGCGCGCCTCGCCTCGCTATCCGCCATGATCTTGTCGTAGACGCTCTGTATCGCCGCCGTATCGTCAGCGATACCGTCGCCGACCGCCCCGAACTCCTTCACGTTCATCCAGTCGGAGCGTTGCTGCCAGTCCAGACGCGGGATCTCCGCTATCTTCTCCTGAATCCCGGGAGCGTAAGGAGCGCTGGTCGCACAGCCCGCGCCGGCCAGGCCAAGAAGAATGATTCCCAAGACGGCACGAAGAGATGCATGGATGATTCGCATGAGCTTTCCTATGGTGAGCTGTTGTGATTCTACTTGGACGATGGCTGGTAATTCAGCATCTGGTTGACGAGGCCGAGCTGGCGGAAGTCGTCGAGCGCGAGTATCGCGGCTTCCATTCCCCCATCCGGGATCTGGTTGTCGTACGTCCGCGCCTTCTCATACGCCCACAGGGCATTCTCGATCAGGATCGGACGCAGGCTCGGCGCGAAACTGTAGATGGGATCCAGATGGTTGAACGCGTTGCCGACAAGCAGCAGGTCGACCGGACGGTCACCCCGATGGCGAAGCTCCATGGGCGTGCCGGTTGTATCCTTCTGGCACTGCCAGCTCCCGGTGCTGATCCAGATTCGCCCCTCGTAGTTATCGATCGTCAGGGTATCCGGCAGATGCGTGCTGATTTTCGAGGCGCCGATGGTGATGCGTCCCGGACCTGACCGTGCACCCCCTTCCGCCAGCAGAAAGCGATCGTTGGACTCATTGTAGAGATCCCCGATCACCAGATCCTGATTGTCCTTGACGACGACAACATAGTCGTGAATCGCCGTGTTGTGGTAGATGAACCCGAGGAAGCCGCTCTTGGCCCGCCCGGCCCCTTCGGTTTCGAGCCTGCCGAGATGAATGGTGCCCAGGATGGTGGCGGGACCGCTGTCCACCGCCCGGACATAGCCGCCAATCAGCCCCATGCGCACCTTCGCATCCGCCGGCAGTTCAAACAACTCGATGCCGGGCGACTTCGTGTAGACGCCGCTCAGGTGCAGGTTGTTGTAGTAGATCGACGAAGCCCCGCTGCCAGTCTGGCGGATCCGCGTCACCGTATCTGGACAATCCATTTGCAGATGCTCGATGGCGAGACTCTGGGGATCGGTGACCGCGATCATCAGCCCGTCGTCGGCGCCATCCCACTTCAGCGACGAACTGAAGCCGGTGCTCTCCAGCGAATACGCTTCTCCGTGCAGGGCAAGGGTATCGGTGACCCGGTATGTGCCCCGCGGGAGGTAGGCAACCGCACCCTGGCCATGCTCTCTTGCTGCGTCGATCGTCTGCTGAATCGCCACGGTATCGTCGCTGACTCCATTGCCTTTCGCGCCGAAATCCACCTTGGCGTCGAAGACCCGTCCAGAAACATCGACCGTATGCTGAAAGAACCATTCATCGCCCGTTGTGACGACGAGGGGCACCTTGCCGCCGGGTATCTCCGTAATCCGCGAAAAGGCGCCCGGATCGATCAACGAGCTGGACGCCGCCGCGACGTTGTTCGAGTGCACCACGAGCTGCTCCGTCCACGGCTCGATCGAGCGCGAGTTAGTCAGCCGGATCGGCGGCTCCTCATTCGGTGGATTGACGAAGATCATGTCGAAGATGAGGTTGGGGCCGCGCCTGCCGAGACGGATCGCTCCGTCGGTTGCCGTCCACCCATCGACCCGGATGTTCTGGAACGCTATCGGCTGCGTGTGACGCGCGTGGGCGGAATCATAGAAGCGGTTCGAACCCGTCGAGGTGCACCAGCGGATCGCGGGGGGATGCACGGGATTGCCCATCCGCACATCGACATCACGGCTCCGGATGAAGTGGCTGTTGTAAATGTTGAAATGGCCGATGTTGCTGTGTAGACCAATGCCGTTGTCGACAAAGACGCAACCGGTGAACCAGTGATCGTAGTCATTGAACAGGTTCAGCAGGACTCCCGTACCGTTGTTCTTGAAGAGTACGTTGTTGTACCAGACTTCCGCGGCGGCCGCCTGGCGCGGGTTCTTGCTGACCGCCACACCATACTCGAGGTTGATAAAGGCGCAGTGCTGATAGATGATGTGCGTCTCGTACCGGGCCATCGATCGATGCTCGGAGCCGATGCCCGCCTTGCCGCGTCCGTCATACGTTATCCCTTCCCAGCGCGAGCGATGGACCCCATTGCTCCAGTACATGGTGCCTCCCTCTTCACCATCCCACGCCAGAACCGTGTCGCGGCCATGCCCCACGATGGCGATACCCGACGTGTCATTCCCAATCGTCAGCGTCTCCGTGATCCGGTAAACCCCCGGCGGAAAATAGACCACGCGCGACAGGCTTCTCGCCATGAGTTTATCGTAGACGCTCTGTATCGCCGCCGTATCGTCGGCAATGCCGTCGCCGACCGCCCCGAACTCCTTCACGTTCATCCAGTCCGAGCGCTGCTGCCAGTTCAGCCGCGGGAGCTCCGCAATCTTTTCCTGGATGCCAGGGAGATCCTGACCGCTGGTCACGCCGACGGCGCCAGCCAGGCCGAGGAGCATAATTCCCAGAACGGCGCGAAGGGATGCATGGATGATTCGCATGAGCTTTTCCTGTGGCTATGATGGTGAAGAAGGCTAATGCCAGAGCAGGCGGGCGGTCCAGATGGTATTGTCGCTGCCGTACGTTTCGCATCCGACGGGCTGCATCCATTCCGAGACGACTACCCAGCTCTCGGTGGGGGAGAGTTGGCAAATGGCGAAGTTGCCCAGTCGCGCCCCGCGATTCGGCACCACTTCCCGTTCGGTCGCGCGGCGAAGCACCAGGCGGTCGGGGTCGACTTCGGCGATCATCAGCGGGGCGCGATGGCGGAAGACGTGGTCGTTGTTGAGACCGCGCCGCGTGTAGACCAGATAGAGCTTCTTCCCACCGCTCACCCAGTGCTGCTGCGTGTTATAGTTGCCGATTTCCGAACCGTCATCCCAGCGCCACGGAAGCGGCTCCCCATAGACCAGGCCATCGTCGCTCCGGGCGACGTAGCCCCGAACATCATTCCGAAGGGTCATGTAAAACCGGCCGCCGAAACGGGTGATCGAGGGTTCGCAGAGACCACGCGGCTGATCCACGCGAAGCTCGTTGCCGTGGCCGAGGTAGCGGAGACTCTCGCCGTCGAAAGCACAACGCAGTACGGTGGTGCTGTAGACGGCATGCCAATCTTCGGACGGCTCACGGAAGTAGACCGGAAGCAGGACGGTTCCGTCCTCCAGGTCGAAGCGCTGCCCGGAGCCCGCGCCGGCATTGTGAAACGAGGGCCAGTCGGGCAGTTCGACCGTACGCCATGGCGCCCAGCTGTGGTTGATGGCGTTGTAGACGGAGTAGGCGGGTTCGCGTCGACGGTTGTTGAAGGGATGCCGATCATCCCGATAGCGGACGGTATGACCCGTGGCGAGAAGCTTTCCGGAGGTTGCATGCCACGCGGGCGTCATGTCACAGATACCGATGATGGTCTCGTCATCTTCCTGCCGGCGCCCGAGCGTGGCCTTGTGATCGATGGGGCCCACCCACGAGTGGCCGTAGTCGCGGCTGTGCCACTCGTGGAGTTCGAAGAAGACATCGCTGCCCGAACGCAACGCCGGTTGCGCGGTCAGCACAACCAGCGGTGCCGAGCCGCCGGTGCCCGCCACGGCGCCCGCGCGAGCCTGTGCCCAGAACGTGCGGCCATCGAAGCCGCTGGTGACGGTCTGCAGCCGGATGTCGAAATCTTCTATGGGCATGCGATCGCTCCTCTTAGTAGCCGAGATCCCAATGGGGCTCGATGTTGGCCGCGGCGGTCTCCGAGAAGGTCACCTGGGTGGGCAACTCCTGGCTGACACTGGCGGGAATCTGGGGGCAAACAGGGCCGTGCACACAGAGACGGCTGGTGAGACGCTGCCAGCTCGAGAAGGTGCCGCACGTGCTCAGCGCATGGGTCTCGTACCGATTCTTTGCGGCAATCACCTCACGCGGCCCAATCGTCGCCGCCTTGGGTGGAACCGCGCAGAGATCGCCACTCATCCCGAAGCAGCCATGCAGGCTGTTCTGAGCAATGGTGAGCGGATGCAGACCGCAGACGCGGGCGCCTTGCTTCTTCCATGTATCGAGATCCGTGCTCCACTCTTCGACGTCGGGATCGACAAAGGCCACGTGACCCGCCCAGCCCGGGCCGGCATAGCAGATGTCCGCTTCGCCGTGCTCCTGGATCAGATCGCTGTAGTGGTCGATGTTCTCGTTGGTGAAGAGATTCACCTGGCTGCGAGGCATGCGCAGTTCCGGGTCGATGTTGGCATAGAGGTAGGAGAGAAGCGCGTGCCCGAAGCCGGCCCGCCAGCTCTCGGGAGCGATGTTGCCATCCTGATCCGCCCATTCGTCCATGGCAAAGATGACCACGTTGCGCAGGTTGATCCGCAACTGGTTGATCATGAGCGCGCAGTTGCGATAATTGTGGTTGGGATTGGGAAGAATCATGACAAGCTTGGTGTCGTCACGGTCCGATGCATGGCATCGAGCCACGAAATCCGCCACAAAGAGCCAGGAAACCTGCGCATTGGGAACGACGCGGATGTGGTAGTCGGGATTCCAGTGCTTGGTGATATCCTCTCGCTTGATGTTACGGACGCGATCGATCTCCTTGAGATCGCGAAAGGGAATCCAGGGGGCGGGTTCGAACGAAAACTCTTGACTGGCCATGGAAGAAATCCTGCTTGAATGGTAGATGGTCCGCGAAGTATCAGAATAAACCATGAAGGCGGGGGCGGCAAGCTCCGCTTCCGACTATGGCCGATTTCGGGCGAAACTCATTGCCAGCCGGCACCTTTCCGTGTACTATGCAGAGACTATCATCTCAATTAAAAGGAGCAAGACGATAATGCTGAAAGCAGGATTTGACCGACGCGACATCAGCCCGCGAGAGCCGCTGCAACTCGCTGGATACCCCCATGTACGGCGCATCTCCACGGGCGTCCATGACCCACTGCTGGCGACAGCCGCATACCTGACGGATGGCAATCGGCAGGTCGTGGTTCTGGCGCTGGACATCCTCCTTCTCTCCCCGCCAAGGGCCGCCGCATGGCGCCAGGAAATCGCCGAACACCTCCAGATGGAGCGCCGCGACGTCTTCCTCTCCGCCACGCACACGCATTCCGGCCCCGTCTCCAGCGACTTCTGTGGCTGGCGCAAACCCGATCTGCCCGGCGCGGACGAAGCCTACCTCACGTTTGTTCAGCAGGAAACCCTGGCGGCAGCGCTGGGCGCCAAGAAGGCGGCCCAACCTGCCGAGGCCGCCTGGCTGACGGCGGATGCCAAGGGTGTCGGCGGCAATCGCCTGGCTGACGATGGCCCGGCCGACCCGGAAGTGGGGCTTCTGGCCATCCGCGAACCGCGGGGTGGGGCGCTTTTTGGCCTGCTTTCCGTTTACGCGATGCACCCGACCGTCCTCCACGAGGACTCGACGCTCGTATCCTCCGACTTCCCGCACTATGCACGGGAGGTGCTGCGCGAGCGCTGGGGGGACACGTTGACCGTCGCCTACATGCAGGGCACGAGCGGCAATCAGAGCCCGCGCCGCTACGTGACGGGGCAGACATTCGCGGAGGCGGAGCGTCTGGGCAGAATGCTGGGCGAACGAATTGCCGCCGCCCTCGACGCCCTGCCGGACGATCGCTTTCAGGCGGAGTTTGTCGTGGGAAGTGCAGAGCGGATGGTGAAGCTGCCGGAGCGCAACGTGCCATCCCTGCCCGAGGCCGAGGCCCATTTGAAGGCGGCCTATGCAACGCTCGAAGCTCTCCGCCGCGACGGCTCCGGACATGCCGCGGTGCGCACGGCCGAATGCTCGACTTTCGGTGCGGAGGCCATGGTGCAGCAGGCCAGAGCCGCGGCCGAGGGGCGACTTCAGGAAGTCCTGGCAGCTCACAATCCCATACCCCTGCAGGTGCTGCGCCTTGGCGACGTATGCCTGGTGGGCATCTGCGGCGAGTGCTTCGTAGAGTTCGGGCTCGAACTGAAGCGGCTGTCCCCGGTGCCCCTCCACGTGGCTACTCTGGTCAACGGCTCGCTGCAGGGCTACATCGTGACACCCGAGGCCGCCGCCGAAGGGGGCTACGAAGCCAGCCTGAGTTTCTTCACGCCGGAAGCCGGATCGATCATCGTCGCCCAGGCGCTGGAGCTGGTCAAGCAGCTCATTTCATGAGAAGTGGCATGCAAGTTGCTAATGATGTCACCTGTCGTTGGGCTTAGGGTGAGACGCCGGACAAAAATGTCATCTTTGGCACGACTCACCGACAATTTTGTACAAAAACACGGGGCGCAGAGGCTCCACAAGCGAGGAGAGGGCGAGCATCATGAGTAATGCAATCGACTGTTTCGGGGAAAATGTCTTCAGCACATCGGTCATGCGGGAGCGCCTGCCGAAGGCGATCTTGAAGAAGATGATGTGTACGCTGGAGACCGGGTCGGATCTGGACCCGGCGATCGCGGACGTGGTTGCGAATGCGATCAAGGACTGGGCCATCGAAAAGGGAGCCACGCACTATTGCCACTGGTTTCAGCCGATGACGGGCGCGACCGCGGAGAAGCACGATTCGTTCCTCTCCACCACGGGCGATGGCCGCGCCATCCTCGAGTTCAGCGGCAAGGAATTGTCCCAGGGCGAGCCGGACGCATCCTCCTTCCCCTCGGGTGGCTTGCGCCAGACCTTTGAGGCCCGCGGCTATACGGCATGGGACTGCACCAGCCCCGTCTTCATCAAGAAGGACGGATCCAACACGACCCTCTTCATCCCGACCGTCTTCATCTCCTATACGGGACAGGTGCTCGATCGGAAGACGCCGCTGCTGCGCTCCATGCAGGCGTTGAACAAGCAGGCCGTGCGGGTGCTGCGCGCCTTCGGCAACCAGACCAGCAAGCGGGTCATTGCCACCATGGGGCCGGAGCAGGAGTACTTCCTGATCGACCGTGAACTCTACAAGAAGCGCAAGGATCTCCTCCTCGCCGGCCGCACGGTTTACGGTGCACCTTCGCCCAAGGGACAGGAGCTTGACGACCACTACTTCGGGACGTTGAGCGCTCGCGTCGCCACCTACATGGAGACCCTCAATCGCGAGTTGTGGAAGCTGGCGGTCACGGCCAAGACGCAGCACAATGAAGTCGCTCCGGCGCAGTACGAGCTGGCCCCCGTCTTCAGCACCGTCAACATCGCCGCCGATCACAATCAGTTGGTCATGGAGGAGATGAAGAAGGTGGCCGAGAGCATGGGCATGGCCTGCCTGCTGCACGAGAAGCCTTTCGCCGGCGTCAATGGTTCAGGCAAACACGTCAACTGGAGTATCAGCACGGACGATGGGGTCAACCTCCTGGATCCGGGCGTCACGCCCCATCAGAATGCGCAGTTCCTGGTCTTCCTCTGCGCCGTCATCAAGGCCGTCGATGACTATTCGCACCTCCTGCGCGCCAGCGTCTCCAGCCCGGGCAACGATCATCGCCTCGGCGCCAACGAAGCGCCGCCCGCCATCATCTCGATCTTCCTCGGAGAGCAGTTGTCCGACATCATTGCTCAGTTGGGCGATGGGCCCGCGAAATCGTCGAAAGGCGGCGGTGGAATCAAGCTGGGCGTGACGACCCTCCCGACCCTGCAGAAGGACTGCACCGACCGCAACCGCACCTCGCCCTTTGCCTTTACCGGCAATAAGTTCGAGTTCCGCATGTGCGGCTCCTCCGGCACCGTGGCGGCACCCGGTTTCGTCCTGAACACGATCGTTGCCGATACGCTCGAAAAGATCGCCGACGAACTCGAGGGCGCCATTAATGTCGAGCAGAAGACCCAGGAGATCCTGCAGAAGATCGTCAAGGACCATGGACGCGTCATCTTCGACGGCAACAACTACTCTCAGGAGTGGGTGGACGAGGCTGCCCGTCGCGGACTGCATAACCTGAAGAACGCGGTGGAAGCGCTGGCCGATGGGCCAGACGAAACCATCATCGAAGTCTTCGAGCGTCAGGGCGTCTTGACCGGTTGTGAACTGGAAGCCCGGTTCGAGACGCTCCTCGAGCAGTACGTCAACCAGATCAACATCGAAGCGAAATGCGCGCTGAGCATCGGCGCGAGCCAGATCGTTCCGGCAGTGGTCACCTACGCGCAGCGCCTGTCGACCACTATCGCCAACCTGAAGGGGGCCGGCATCGACGTCGAGCCGTATGCCTCCATTCTCGCCGAAGTCAGCAAGCTGCTGAGTGATCTGCGGGCTGGGCTGGCGGAGTTGAAGCAGGCCATCGCCGCCATGGGTGCCCTGTCGGATGTGAAGGAGAAGGGCTTCGCCTGTCGCGATCAGATCGTTCCCGTGATGAAGCTCTGTCGGGAAGCTGCCGATGCGCTCGAAACCATCGTCGATGCAGACCTCTGGCCGCTACCGACCTACGCCGAGCTGCTCTTCCTCAAGTAAGACTATTCGGTTAAGCGACGATCAGGCCGCCCCTCATCCAAGGGCGGCCTTTTTGTCCTGCACTATTGACGAGGAGCCATCCAGAGTCGACATTTGTATATTTTCGTGCTACCACACCTATATGGATCCGAGCTTTCCCATGGCCGCAGCCGACCTCCTTTCTTCGCCAGTTGAGACCATTGCGCTTGGCAATCACGCACTGGAGCTTTCAATCGCCCTGCCGGGCGCGCCTGGCGCCTACCGGGGAACCCGTTTCAGCTGGGCCGGTGTGATTCGCGAGGCCTGGTGCCTGGGCCATCGCTGGTTCGGACCATGGCGCGCGACCTGCCATCCCGCGGATTGGCACGATGAAGTGTCGGGGACGGCGGGCGAGTTCGGCATGGGCACTAATGGCATGCCGGCTCCCCTTGGATTCGACGCTGCCGCCGCGGGTGATACCTTCGTCAAGATCGGGGTGGGGGTGCTCCGCCGTCCGGATGAACGGCCCTACAATTTTGCGGGTCAGTACGAGCTGGTGGAGGCGCCGCGCTGGGAGGTGGTTCACGAGGCACAGCGGGTGACGATGCGGCAGGAACTGGTGCATGGCCCCCATGCCTACCGGTACACCTATCGGCTGGAGCTGGCCGCCGAGGAGACCGCCTTCATCACCCATCACACGCTCGAAAATCTGGGCGACGTCCAGATCCACCAGTCGCACTACGCCCACAATTTCGTCCGCATCGATGGTCACCCGATCGGCCCCGAAATGGAGTTGACCTTTCCTTTTGTCCCACGGTTGCAGCGCACCTGTGACGATCTGGCCGAGGTACATGGCAACCGACTGCTCTTTCGCCGACACTTCATGGCGCGCGAGGCCATGTTCAGCATGATGACCGGCTATTCCGATGCCATTGGCGACAACGCCGTCACCATACGCCAGGCGAGTACGGGCTTGGAACTTCGGATCGCGGGCGACAGGCCAGTGACCCGCTACCACCTCTTCGCGGTGGAGGGCGCCGTTTGTCCTGAGCCATTCGTCGAGTTGATCCTCGAGCCTGCGACGAGCATGAGCTGGCAGCATCGTTACACCTTCATCGACACCCAACCGGAGTTCAACCTGTGAAGAGCCCTCTGTTCGCCACTGTTGGCGATAGCCGTGTCGATCTGAATACGTGCGGGGAAATACGCCTACCCGCGGGTGTTTGCTTGAGCGTACCGTTAGCCGCCGGTGGTCACTGGTATGGACATGGCTTCAGCCACTCGCAGCCGTACCCGCTCGAACGCGGCCGGATTGCCACCGATGCCTTCGCCGTCAACAACATTCAGTCTCCGGTCTGGATGTGTTCGACCGGCTGCCTCCTCTTTGCCGATACCCAGGCGCCGCTGACGGTACGGATCAACGCCGGTGGCGACGGATTCCTGCGAATCTGTTGCCCGGGAGAGCCCATCATCGTGCGCATCTTCAGGGGCGAGAACCTCCCCGTCGCTCACGCCGCGTGGCTGCGCCACGTGCGCTGGCCGAATGCCGCTCCACCGGCCGAACGCTTTGGCGACACCCTCTTCTGCACTTGGACGCAGTACCCGCGATGCATCACCCAGCAGCGCATCGAAGAGATGGGACGCCAGATTCGCGACCGCGGCTATCCCTCCCGCACGATCATCATCGACGACCGCTGGGAGCGCTGCTTTGGCGAACTATGCTTTGCCGAACAGGACTTCCCCGATCCACGAGCCATGTTCGATACGCTTCACGCGCTGGACTTCGAGGTCTGGCTCTGGGTGACTCCCTTTGTCAACGTCGAGTCATGCCATTTTCAGGAGCTGGCGCGCGCCGGCGTTCTCGTGCCGGACAGATCGGGCACTGGAGCGGCACGGCTCACCTGGTGGGGCGGCACGGCCGGCCTGGTCGATGTCACCGCGCCTCAGGGGCGGCAGTGGTATCGTGACAAGCTGGTGGGGCTGCTGGAGCTTGGTGCCGATGGCTTCAAGATCGACGGCGGCGACCACAAGTACCATCCCCCCGCGGCGGACTGCGCCTGGCACGAGCCTCCCGGCGCCAGTGGCTACTCCGATCAGTTGCTGGCGATCTTCGAGGAGCTCGTCCCCAATCGCTGCGAAACGCGTACCGCCTGGCTCTCCCAGTCCCGCTCCATTCTTTGGCGCGAAGGCGGCAAGGATTCCCACTGGGAGCTGGACAATGGTCTGAAGGCGGTGGCCACTCTGGGGCTGCACCTGGGCCTCCTCGGCTACGACCTGCTGATTCCCGACATGGTGCCCGGACGCGTCCAGACCCTCGACGAGAACTTCCCGCTGCCCACTGACGAACTGATGATCCGGTGGACAGAGCTTTCCGCCTTCTTCCCTCTCTTCCAGCTCTCCTATTTCCCTTGGAATTATGCGCCGGCCACGGCCGCGGCTGTCCTGGGCTTTGCCCACGTTCACCACGCTCTGGCTCCCTATCTTGCTGCTCAGTCGCTGGAACGGCGGGTGCCATTGATGCGCCCGCTCTGGTACGACTGGCCCACCGAAGCGGCGCTTCATGAGGTCTCCGATGCCTTCATGCTGGGCAGTGACATTTTTGTCGCACCCATTCTGGATGCCGGGGCCACCAGTCGTGACGTTCCGCTGCCGCCGGGGCAGTGGTGCGACGCCTGGCACGGTAGCCAACAGAGCGGCCACCTGCGCGATTGGCCGGCCCCATGTCCGGGAATCCCCCTTTTCATCCGCGCCGACCGCATGGCGGAACATGCCGAGGTGCGAGCGGCACTTGCCCGGATCGACCGAGGCAGCACGCCGACAGGCACCTCCGCCACCTGGCGGGCCGGACTTACGCGCGATCTCTCGGTGACTGGCTGAGCCGCTGGTAACCCACCACCTGTTCACTGAAGTCGCAGAATACCTTGGCGTACGGCCAGCGATGGATCTGGCTGCGGCAGAAGCGCTCGAACTCCTGCCGGTTGTTCCGCAGCGCGGCCTGCCAGGGCGCGTCCAGCACTACCGACATCACCTTCTCGACAAACTCGCGGTTGCGATCAGCCACCGTCCGGCGATCCTGGATCAGCCGCGACAATTCCAGCACATGGTCGAGAATATCCTGCCGCTCCGTCGCCGTCGCGGGACGCAGCAGGTGCTCCGCGGTCAGGACCACCGGTTCAAGGCGCAAGGCATGGCAACCTTCGCTATCCAGCTCCAGCTTCACGATCACGCTGTGGCGGGTGTAGGTATGGGCGCGGTGATAGGTAAGGTCGAAGGCAAAGTTGCCGACACTGTACAGGATCAGGCTCTCTCCCCGCACTTCAATGCCATGCGGCACATGCGGATGATGACCGTAGATCACCCGAACGCCTTCTTCGTCGACTAACTCATGGCAGAAGTCGTAGAAGTCGAGCCGGGGCACGTCACTGAATTCATAGCCCTCGTGCAGAGAAAGGATCAGCAGATCCACTTGCTTCTGCGCCGCGCGAACCGCGTCCAGCACCACCTGCCGATGCAGAGGCGCCACGCCGGCGCCAGCCATTGTCGCCGAATCCAACTCGGGCTGTGAAAAGCCGAGAAAGCCAAGGCGCAGACCCTTGCGCTCGACGGTTACCAGCTTGCAGGCTGCTTCCAGATTCTCCCCGGCGCCGAAGTTGGCCACGCCGCGCTGGCGCAGCAGGTCGAGCGTCTCCCGCATGCCATCCGCGCCGCAATCCATGGTATGGTTGTTTGCAAGGTTGAAATGCGTGAAGCCCAGCTCGAAAAGGGGAGCCGACAACTCCGCACGGCACTTCATGCCTCCGCGCTCCGGGTTGACCGTCGCCTTGGTCACCTGGGGCCCTTCCAGATTGCCGACCACAAGGTCCGCTACCAGCAGCCCCGCGATCTCCTCGCTGAAGGCGGCCTGACCCGCCACCAGCCGCTCTTCGATGCCCTGGCCCAGATTGATGTCGCCCACAAGACTCATGGTAAGCTGTTTGTTGTCCGTGGACGGGCGCAGTTTCAAGCTGCCGTGACTGTCGATGAGCATGACTCGATTTCCTTTCCGGGGCTTAGATTTTGCCCGCTTTGCTGAGTTCGGTGTTGAGTGTGTCGAGGTATCGCTGCTTCGCAGCGGTATCTTCGCGAGCGCGGGCAGCATAATAAATGAGGCCCATGGCGGGACGGTGACGATCGCTGCGATTGGGCGAGGCGCGATGAATTGTCAACGAATGATGCACCAGCATATCGCCGGGGACTGCGGGCATGGCCACTTCACGTGCCCGGTCAGCTTCATCATAGCCGTCGATATGCTGCGAGAAGCCGAGGGTGTTCGAGCGGGTGTGCGGTCGCAACCCCTGCCGATGCGAGCCGGGAATGTAGCGGACGCAACCATTCTCTTCGTCGACGATGTCGAGGGGAATCCAGAAGGTCAGCGCCTCGTTGGGCTCCAGCATGAAATAGTGTCCGTCCTGATGTGGAGGCGTGGCGTCACCGATCCGCGCGGGCTTATTGAACCAGGCCACATCCTTGGGCGTCACCTCATCCTCCAGCAATCGCTCCGCCAGTTCCCGCAGCTCGGACTGCCGCAACAGCCGGTCAAAGAAAGCGAAATGCTGACCCATGCGAGGAAGTTGCTTCAGTGTCTTTGCCTCTCCCTTCTGCTCGTAGAAGGCCTCGCTGCCAGGCAGCCAGGGGACGACCTTTTCGATATACAGTGCCAGTTGCTCGCTCAATTCCTCCAGCCGCTCCGGCCCGAAAAAGCCGTGCAGCTGCAGATATCCGTCCTGTTGAAAGCGCTGAAGAGCTTCATCCATGGTGAGTGACCTGATAATACCAGGGTTTTTCAGTTCGCGGCGTCATGCATATAGTAGCGTCACTGCCGCCGATGCGCCACGGCAACCACCAGGATGCGCTGCTCGTCAATAGGGTATGTTGGCGGTGTTCTGGCTGCCGTCCACGGTCATGTGAGTCAACGCCTTTCCCCAGGTCGGGAAGAGCCAGTCTCTCTGCTTGTGCAGTGTGCCCACATGGCCATCATGAAAGACGGCATTGAAGCCGCCTTTGTGCCAATCACCGGCTGCCAGGATTCCACCCCACACATAGTAGGCGAATACGGCATACGAACAGCCCCACATGACGTACTCCGGCGAATTCTGCACACGGTTCGAGCGGCGGCCGGCCATATACGGATTGAAGGTTCGCGAGCCCCACAGGGAGGTGCCGACCATGCCCTTCACGCCATCGGCGTCGCCCACCGGGCAGACCAGAATAGGCTCACCCTTCGCCCCCACTTGGGCAAGTCCTGGCTGGTTCACGTACGGTGCGAAGACAATGCCGGGTCCGTGGAACTTCGCCGGCCCGCCCCACCAGTAGCTCACCGGGGTTGGGAAATAGCCGTCGCTGTCGTCAATGTACATCATCATTGCCGTTCCCAGCTGCTTGCTCTGGTTCACGCACTTGGTGTCCTTGGCTGCGCGCCGGGCCTTGCTCAGCGCCGGCAGCAGCATGCTGGCAAGGATGCTGATTATGGCGACTACGACCAGAAGCTCGATCAGGGTGAATGGCGACGGCCGGTGAAGGGTCGATTTCATTTCAATTTCCTCTCTTTTGATGGTGACGCCACGGAGGCGCGGTGAACTATCTTACAGTAAACCCAATTGTCGCCGGCAATCTTTTCACCGGCGATGCCCTGCGTCAGAAGACGCACGGCCAGTTTGGCAAGCTGCTCCGGCTGATGCGATACCGTGGTTGGCGGCAACGCCATGTCGTTCGGATACTTCAGGTTGTCTCCGAAACCGGTGATCGAAAGATCCTCGGGAATCCGGTAGCCGCTCCTGCGCAGCGCGCCGATGGCGGCTAGCGCCATGTCGTCAACTTCGCAGAAAATGGCGGTTGTCTCCGGATGTTCATGCATGTAGGCCACAACGGCCTCTTCCATCGCCACGCGTTCCAATGATGCTACATGAGGAATCCGCAGCGCAGATTGCCAAGAGAGTCCCGCACGTTCGAGCGCCTCCACATAACCCTCTCCACGTGCGGCAAGCGGGCCATCCTCGCTGCTCGCTCCCCAGTAGGCAATGTGACGGTGGCCAAGGCTGAGCAGATGCTCCGTCAACTCCCGCGCGGCTTCCCGTTCCGCACTGAGCACGTTGCACAGGCCCGGGATCGCCCCCTTCGCCAGTGAGACAACAGGCATGCCCGATGCCGAAAGCTCCGTCAGTTGCGGATGGGTCCATTCCGGCCACGGCTGAAAAACCACCATTCCTTCCGGACGATACCGCGACAGTGCCCCGAGCGCCTTACCGTTCTCCGCCTCTGTCGCCCCGGCCAGCGACACCAGAGGAACCAGGTTGTGCGCCTCCAACTCCTGGAAGAGCGCCATCTGAAGACGAATGAAGAAGTACCCCGTATAGCGACGCGTCAGGATCCCGACCATTCCCGTGCGGCCCCCATTCAGCGCGCGCGCCAGGGGATTGGGATGATAGCCGCTCTCCGCCGCCGCCGCCAAGACCCGCGCCCGCGTCTTCTCCGATATGTCCGCCGAGCCCTTCAACGCCTTACTGACTGCCGCCTGCGACAGCTTCAGCTTGGTTGCCAGTTTGCGTTGGTTCACCATTTCAGCGCCTCATCTTCGCCTTGTTACTTTAGCGCCGGTGCGTCCGGGGCCGCCACAACCCGCAGGTTGACGGGCTTGTAGATGCCCCCGCCGGCGACCGTATTCTGAACCCGGACGGTAATCTGATTCGGCTGGCCCCACCGCACCAGCTTGGAGACGTCGAAGAAGAACGGCTCTGTCCATCCGGCTGGACCATATTCGAAATATTCGCCGGCCAGCTCACCGTTGAGCCACACCCAGGCCATCTCGTCGACAGCATCGAAGGCCAACTCGACCTTGGTGCCGCGAGGCGGTTGTTCGGGCAGCGTGAAGGTGCGGCGGTACCAGGCAAAGCCGGTGTACTTGATCCCGAAGGAGTCCCAGTAGTCGCCAATGCCGATGGGCGCCCATTCCTCTTCTCCATGATCTGGCGCGTACCAGCTCTCCTTGCGCCCCACATCGTCTGGATCCTTGCGAAAGCGCCAGTCGTCGCGCGGCAGGGGAATTTCGGCCACGATCACGGCCGTCTCGCCATCTTCCAGCGGCAGTGCGTCGGCGGGAATCGAATTCGAAGGCTCCTTGCCGTGCGTCAGCTCCGTCAGCTCCACCTTGGGATAGATGTGGCCGAAACCATCGCGGCTGAACCAGACGCTGACGTCGTTAACCACGCACTTGACTGCATGGGGAGCGTGAACCTTCAGCGGCAGCGGCCCGGCCCCCGAGACCGTGACCAGGCGGCCATCCCGGCTCAAATCGACCTGCCATTCCTCCGCCAGAACTGGGGCCGCGAAAGCTGCCAACTCACCCTCGCCGAGCTTCGTCTCGCGGTGGTTGCAGGTCAGCGTCCTGGCGTCCAGGCGGGCGAACCTACCCCGTGCGCCGGAAGCTGCCTGCACCGTGCAACTTTCTCCATCGTGCAGGAGGTGCAGGGGCTCGCCGTCGCTTTCCACCAGCGTCTGACCCCTGAAGATCAGCGATCTGCCCGCGACCAGCATGTAACCGATGACGTCATCGTCTCGTGTCCGCACCATGGCGAACTTGCCGTCGGTCTGGAGAGATTCGGCGCTTCCTTCCGTGGCGGCCTGGGCGGGATCGGCGACGAGATGGTCGGTGTAGTCACCCCATTGCAGCGTCGCGCTCTTTTCGCCGGTACGAGTGATCAGGGGGGCGGGATCCGTGTCGTCATACGGAACGAGGAGCGCGGCAAAGCCGGCTCGAACCGCCTTCTGTTTCGCCCGCAACGCCGTCGGTACAGCTCGCGGCTTCTGCCAGAAATCCATCTCCAGCTTGTCGGAACCCGGCTGCAGGAAATGCAGCCGCAGGCGGGCATGCGGATCTTGATGCACGCTCCATTCCTCCGGCTTCAGCTCAGTCTGGCGCTTGAAGACGATACTTCCTTCGGTCAACTCGGCCTGGGGTTGATCTTCCAGCATCCTCGGCGGAGGCGGCGCGTCCGCGCCAGGAACCGCTATGGCCTGCGCCACCCGGAAACCACGGTTGGCTGCCACTGCCACCTGGCTGGCGCCGGCCGGCAGCTCATGTGTACCGGCGGAATACCACTGCCAGTCGCGCAGGTAATCGTGCACCCGGATGTACGTGCTCTTCCCGTTTACAAAGAGTCCGATGTGATGCGAGAACCAGTTCTTCCGTTGCGGCCACTTTCGCCCCAGCACGAAGACGGTATAGGTACCCGCTTCCGTCGCCTCGGCAGTGAAGCTCACTCGTGCATTCTGCTCCGCCTGCACATAGCTGCCGCCGTAGTGGCTGGGATAATACACCTCGCCCGCGCCGGACAGCTCCCCCTGCACCCGGCTGTGCATCAACCACGTATACTCGCGCTCTTCATCGTCCTGCTGAATGTCGTCCAGAATCACCGTGTACGGCTGAACCGAACCGCGAATGTAGAGACCGATCCGTTCCGCATGACGCATCGGACGATAGAACTCCCAGCGATATGGCAGCCCCCGACCGTATTCCAGCCTTTCCCAATCCACTGGGCCGGGACGCGTGTGCGTATAGGCAAGATGCCGTTCGTAGGCCGCCGTCACATCCAGATGGCTCAAGTCGCCGATCCCCGAACTGAGCGCGCCGCGCGGTATCGCGTCGAGGACGGACCTTCCGCCGCTGCTGTATTGCCCCTTGCCGTCGATGAGCACGATATTGTGATCTTCACTCTGCGGGAAACCATTTTCTGAGTCCGTCGCGAAATTCTGGCCATGGGAATAAAAGGTGAACGATCCTTTGTCCGGGTGCGTCTTGCCGGGCACCAGCGGCTCCATCGTCAGGCAGAAGTAGCTTCCTTCGTTCCAACCGCCGCGACTGAAGGAGACGCCCATTGACGATGACCAGTGGTGCAGCGGTAACCCGGGCGGCGGTACCGGCTCCTCGCTGAACGTTCCCCAGAGCAGCCCTGGAACGCCGATCGAGCCCGTGCGTTCCGGACCGCGCGCCTGGTCCGCCAGCCACGCCGCCGCGCCTCCATGCCGCTTCGCCAGCGTCACCATCAATGGCGTCAGGCCCTGATGATAACCATTGGAGAAGCTGCGCGTGTCGAAGACATATTGACCCGGAATGCTTTCGTAAGCCAGCCATTCCGCCATTGCCTGCAGATGAGGGTGGTCCACCAGCGGTACGCCATGCACCTCCAGAGCCCGCACCGCGTAACCGTAGTTGATGAAGTCGCCGCCCGCGTAGCCGTTGCCTGCGTTCATGTAGCCCTCGGCCGTGATCCCCAGGTCGGCGATATAGTGCAACTGGTAGACAATGGCCTCGAAAAACTCCCGCGAGGCGCGCGGATCGTCACCCGCGATGGCCATCCACTGCATCAGCATCGACCCTCCGGCGATGGCCCCCCAGTCACAGGGTCGGCCCGCGACATGCGCTCCGCGGATGTAGCCGAGGTGCTCCCAGTCGTGCAGCGTCTGTTCGTTCATCCCCGACGCCATGGTCTCCCGCATGGCGTCGCGGGTCGCCGGGGCCAGCTCATCGTAGAGCCAGTCATACGCCAAGGCAAAGTGGTAGCCGTTGCGCCAGGCATCGCCAAAGCTCTTCTTTTCGGCATGCTGGGCAGCCCAGCAGTCAAGCAGGATGAGGGCATTCTCCAGTCGCGCCGGCTCCTCCGTGACGAGGTGGAGCAGCGCCTGATTCCACGCTTGTATGACCAGATTCTGGGCTGTCTCCGGCTTACCCGCACGGGCATTTGCCAGAACGCTCTTTCCTGGGTGATCCGCCTGCCAGGTCACATCCTGCAATGCTCGCTGTCCCCCGATAGTCCCAGCCCGCTGCCGGATTTCGGGTAACTCGCCGGGACTGAAAAGCACGCGCGGATGCTCCCCGGCTACCGGCAGCGGCATCGCCGCCACCGATTCGGAAAACTCCGGCGTGAAGGTCTCACCCGACGTTTGGCACCCCACCAACATCAGGACAAGGCTGGCACAAAGCCAGTGGCTAAGCACAGCGATCCGTCGATTCATCAGCTACTCCACGTAATGCGATTCATCATCGAAGCTTATACGTATAAGTAGCCAGCCACCAAGCGCTTGTCAAGTGGATGTCCAGCTTCAGACTTTAAAATAAAAATGGAGCGGGTGATCGGACTCGAACCGACGACAGCCACGTTGGCAACGTGACGCTCTACCAACTGAGCTACACCCGCTCCTTGTCGAAGCGAGGAATACTGTAGTTGAGGATGAATTGAATGCAAACCCTCACGTCCAAAATTTCATCAAAATTTTCGAATTCCAAGATTCAGTGGCTGCATCGTCCACCTCTCCGGCCTCAGTAGTCGTACTTCCAGTTGAGCCCTGCGCCGGTTGTTCCCCCTCCGCCGGCACTGCTTTCCACGCTGATGTTCGGCGTCAGTTCCACCTCGATGCTTACTCGATCTTCGGCCTCGCCAAGCCCCTTACCATATTCCAGATAGACCCGGTCACCAATGTACTTGCCTACCTGCAGGTGGCCGGGGCCCTCCGCGCCCTCTTCCTCGCCAGGAGTCAGCTCGATCTGGTCGAAGCCGGTCAGTTGGCGGAGCTTGTCCGCGATGTCGAAGCCGTTACCGCCGGTGCGCAGATTGTCGGCCAGCCTCGCCAGCGTAAGGGCTTGGTACGGGGTGATCTGGCCGGTTCCGCGGCGGAAGAGCAGATGCGAAAGCGCTTCATCTTCCGGCATGGCAGGATCCGACTGTACGTCAAGGGTCGGTGATATGGCGGAGCCGCTGAAGACAAGCCGTATCGTCACCTCTGCCACGCGCGCCTCCGCCACGAGGTGAATGACTGGCGCGATCGGATTGGCGCCCGTGAAGCGCAAGGTTCCTTCCACCAGGTTGAGGCGACGACCGGCCAAACTATAAGTTCCGCGCACGATCCGCAGCTCTCCGCTGAGGCGCGGTTCGATGGCTGTTCCAGCCACCTGCACCTCTCCTTCCCATTCACTGTTCAGGCCACGCCCGCGCACAAAGACTCGGGCCGGACTGCGGGCGGTGATGTCCAGATGCAGTTCTGGAAGCGGCGATGGCTTTCGTTCCGTTGTCGAGGCAGGTGTCTCGGGCGGAGCGATCGGCACCCCATGGCGAGTTTCCGTGATCTCGATCTCGGGAATCTGCCTGCGGCGATCGACCAGCCGCACCTCCGCCGGCCCCACTTCCATGGCCCCCTTCAATTCCAGGCTCTCCATTCCCCCAGAGAGTTGCAGCTTGCCATTGGCATTCACGTACATCTCCGGCTGCCGCAGAACCGCAAAATCCTTCACCTCGAGATCGAAGTTCAGGGGTGCGCCTTTGGCAGAATCCGCCCGCCAGCTCCCACTGCCGCTGATCGTGCCGTCGATCCCGTCATTGGCCTGGAGCTCCTGTACCACAAGTTCCCGGTTTCGCCCTTCCAGGACAAGCGAAAGATCCTGCAAAGCCGTTCCCGTGAAATAGTTCTCGTAGCGTCCATCCCGGATGCGCAACGAACCTTCCAGCGTGGGATTCGGAAAATGACCCTGTATGGTCAGGCGTCCGATGAAGGAGCCGGCCACGGCATGCCCCTCCGGCAAGAGCGGCATGAGGCTTGGCTCCAGCGCGATATCCATTGCCAGCGTACCGTCTATTTCACCTTGGGACGGCAGGGACCATGCGAAGGGGAGAAGACGAAGCTCCAGCGGCATCGTGGCCTGTCCGCGCAAGCTCTCGCCGCCCTCTCCGTCCATCCGCAATTCCGCCGTCAAGCCTCCGTCCGCAAAAGCCAGCTGCAGGTTGCCGTTCCCGGTGAAGACGGCCTGCTCCGCGCTACTGACCATCCGCAACTCTGCGACCTTCAGGATCAGGCTTAGCGTCGGCGCGTCCGGCGACCCGGTGGCATTGGCCTCGCCGCTCAGGGTGCCGGAAACAAGGTTGAACCGCTTCGGCAGCAGGTCGCCAAACGGGAGCGCATCCAGCGTGACCGCCAGCTCCATCCCCTCCGGCGCGAAGGTGCCGCCTCCACTCAGGCGGCCTGGCCCGATCTTCATCTCCGTCTGGGTGAGCCGATAGCTCTCCCCTTCCATCGAGATCGTGGCAGGGACAAGCAGCGTGAAAGGGGTGGAATCGATCATGCCGCTGAGACTTCGCAGTGCCAACTCCAGCGGCAAGGCCGCGCTTCCCGTGCTCGCCACGGTAAACGACCGCCGCTCCCAATCACCGCTCGTGGCCAGCGAATAGTCGAAGGCCGCCAGCCCTCCGCTCACCGATGCCTCCAGCTCCGACAGGTTGACACCGTATCCTTCCAGATCGCCCCCTTTCACCTGAACCGTTCCCCCAGGCTCTTCGCGCAGATTCTGGATGTCTGCCTGCACATGCAGCGTGGCCGCGTCGAGCCAGGGGCTGGCGAGATCCCGCAGCCGCAGTTCCACGACCGCCGCCTGCTGTGCTTGCTTATGGCGGAACGCCATCGTCACCTCCGCTGAACCGCTGATCGGCTGGCGCAGGAGTCGCGCCGCAGGGCCGAAACTCGCGATGGTGCCGCTCAGGTCGCCTTCCAGCGCCATCGTCTCCAGCGTCAGCCGCAGATCGCCGGCGATAGCTGTCTCTGGGCCGGACAAGCGCAGATCGGCAAGCGCAAGGCTCGCTTCGCTCGCCGACCAGTCGCTCTGCAGGCGAAGGTTTTCGCCCGCCGCGTCCAGTGCCAGGTCCAGTTTCCCCTGCCAAGCCTCGCCATCGGGTTCCGCCGAGATGGTGACCGTGGCCGCCGATGTAATGAAGGTGCCGATTTTCAGCTCCCGCGCGTTGGACGTAACCGCCAAGCGGGGCGCCGTGAAGCTCCCGGTTACCTTTCCTTCCAGGTCCAGACTTCCCGCCACCTCCATGGGCAGCAAGGGCTGCAACTGACCCAACTCCGCAAGCGCCACGCTCACTGCCAGATCCATCTCCCCAGCTTCCGGCGCCAGATTGCCGGTCACCCCAGCCTGAAGGCCTTCGGCGTCCAGTTTCAGGCGGGATATCCGCACCTCGTCCGGCGAGGGCCACTCTGCCTGCACATCATAACCGAATGCATCCGCAGGCAGCTCATGACCAAGGGCCAGGCCGGCGAGCTCTCCCTCCGCGACCAGCGCCAGTCGCGGATGCTTGCCGCTGAAGGGCTCCGGCGCCTGCACCCGCCAGTTGCCGGTCAGATGACTGGCGGCGTAGCTCTCCACGGTGATCTCCTTCGCCTCCCAGCTCACCTCCGCATCCACTGCTTCCGGGCTGATGTGCACGGTGCCAGTGCCATCCCAGCTCCCGCCAATCTCGATGGGAAGGAGCGACTGCAACTCCGCCAGCCGCGGCCAGCTCACGGTGAAGGAAAGATCCGCTTCCTCTTCGGCTGGACGCGCCGTGCCGGCCACTTCCAGCCGTTTCTCACCGGCGATCACCAGCAAGCGGTCGATTACCAGCCCTCCGTCGGCGCCACGACTTCCCTTCACCCCCAACTCCAGCTGCGTCGAAAGCAGACTCTGGGCGGACCAGCCAACGACGTGTGGTTCTTCCCAAAGGGCCGCCAGCACGAAGTCGCCGGCATACCCGTCCAGAGTCAAGTCAGCCTCGACATCGAAGGTGAACCTTCCGCCAAGTTCCTTTCCGATCAGCGCCGAAACGCTCTCCAGATCTTTTACTTCTCCCACCAGATCCAGTGAAAGCTCACCGGCTTGCGGCGCCACGGAGCCCTCACCCGCAAGCATGGCCGCATCCGTCAGGATCGCGATGCGGCTGACGGTCAGCCGATCCTCCTCCCCGGATCCATCCAGCGCCAGCGACAGGCCGCGCACCGTCCTCGCGCCCGGCAACTCCATGGCCGCGGCATTGGCTCGCACCTCAAACGTGGCGCCGGGCACCTTCGGCCATTCCGGCAGCGGAACGCGCAACTCCCTGACCGTCACCTTCGCGGACGGCTCTTTCAGCACCCACTCCTCGCCAAGGGCAAGCTCTTTACTTCGTGCCGCAAGCTCCATCTCCAGAAGACTATCGGCGCCCGACAGGGTCACCTCGGCATCGAGAGTGCCACGCAGCTGCTCTGCCCCCGGAATCCGCCACGCCTGCAGTTCATCCAGCCGCACTGCCGCCTGCATGGCGCCTTCCTTCCGCGCCGGATCCCAGTCGCCCTTCAGCTCCAGGCGCGCTCCCGGCAGCTGAAAAAGCCCCTGCTCCAGCTCCCAAGGGCCTTCCGCCTTCAGACGAAGCTTCACGTCAGCCCGCAGCGGCGCCTGCCAGCGGCTGCGCACCGCTTCCGGCAGCGACCAAGGCTCCGGCTGCACCTCGCCGGCAAGCGTCAAAGCCAACGTGGCATCCTGCCAGGTCGCCATTCCCGTAAAGCTGACGGCGTTCTGATCGGCAATCTTCACGGTCGCCTCGATGGCCATCGCATCCAGCGGACCGTTCACCGTCGCCCGCACCCCAAGCGGCGCCAACTCAGGCATACCGGCCAGGCCGCTGAAGATCGGCTCCGCCTCGTCCCACTCCACCCGCAGGTCGAAAATCGGCTTGAGACGGCTCTCGCTCAGCCCGATTCGTAGGCTGCCTCCGGCATCGCTCCCGGGAGCCTCGATGGTAAGGAGCCCGGCGAACTCTTCTTCTGCCTCCGGATCGAGTTGCCCCTGGGCGCGCACTACCAGCTCCGCACCCGCCACCGCGGCTCCCAGCCGAAGCCGCTCGATCTGGATGCTGTCGATGCGCAGGTTTGGCAACTCGAAGCCCGAGGATTCCGCTTCTTCACGCTCCGGCAGCTCTGGCAGATGGTCAAAATCGGCCTCGGCCACGCTAAGGGAATCCAGATGCAGGCGGCCGCTGAGCAGTGGCCGCAGCCGTGGAGCGATCGCCAGATCGCGCACCGTCAGCCAAGGTGCGTTCTCCGCGCCCAGCCGCAGCCGCGCCAGACGGATCTGCCAGGGAAGCATGCCGCTCAAGCCCGTCAACTCGACCTCCTGCTCCAGCTCGCGCCCGATACGTTCCTCCAGGTAAGCTGCCAGCCGTCCCTTCGCCCACGGTGTCTGCATGATCCCCCAAGCCGCCGCCACCCCCAGCACCAGCAGGACGAGCAACCCGGTTGCCGCCAGCAGGATCCGGCGCAGGATCCGGCGCGCTCGTGAACGTGATTGTGGCTTCTTGTTCGACATCAGAAGGATTGCCCGATGCTGATATAGACATGGAAGCTGGCGCCGTCTTCCGGGTTCAACGGATAGCCCACATCCAGGCGAATGGGGCCGATCCCCGTATGATAGCGCAATCCCAGACCGCCGCCCCACTGCAGCTCGCGACCGAAATCCGGATACTTCTCCGCAAAGGCATTTCCCCCGTCGATAAAGCCCACCAAGCCGAAACGCTCAGTCATCCGCCAGCGCACCTCGAATGAACTCTCAATCAGGGACATGCCTCCCAGATTGTTGCCCTCCGCATCGTGCGGTGCCAGAGACTTGTAGTCATAGCCGCGCACACTGCCGCCGCCGCCGGCATAGAAGCGCTCGTCAGCGGGAAGCTGCTCGCGATCCGCCCAGAGGATACTCCCCAGGCTTATCCGCGTCGCCAGGATCAGCCGTCTCTGCCCCACCACCGGCAGATAGCCACGCCAATCCAGCCGATGCCGCTGAAAGAAAACGCCTGTCTGCAACGTGTCGACCGTTGGATCGATCATCAGTTGCGCCCGCATGCCGCGGCTTGGATTGAGCAGATTGTCGCTCCCGTCATACCCCAGTTGGAGGGGGATCGACCAGAGCGCATATTCCTCCTCCTCGCCGCTCTCTTCGACGATCTCCGCGTAACGCATGGCAAGTCCGAAGTGCGTCGTCCACTGTTTGGAAAGCCGACGTTCCACAATGGCCGCCGCCCGCAGGCTGTCGCTTCGATAAGGATCCACATCCGTTTGCGCCCCCTGCAGGCTAAGCAGAAGGTCCTGCTTACGGCTCCGCCACATCGGTTTTCGAAACTCCGCTTCGGCCGATGTGTGGTACTGCGCAATCTGCGTCGAGAGCGACAGCTTCTCGCCTTCCCCAGCAAAATTGCGGTGCTCCCAGCCGAATTTCGTGTAGAGCCCGATGTCACTCGAAAAGCCGGCACCTGCCCGCACCGTTCGCGGGTCGCGCTCTTCAAGCTCCAGTTTCGTGGTCACTTCGCCGCTATCCTCGGCCACCTCGGTCTGGATGATCAGGCTGGAGAAGATGTTGCTGTCGGTCAGCCGGCCGCGCAACTCCTCCACCTTCTTTGAGGAGAAGCGGTCACCTTCTTTCCAAGGTAACTGCCGGTGAATGTAACGCTCCTCCAGACGGTTCAGGCCGCTGACCGCGATGCCCCCGAAATGCCCGACCGGCCCTGGCGCCACCACAAAGCTGATGTGGACCGAGTGGTCACTGTGCTCCACCCGCACGGTGCGATCCGTAATCGCTGGCCGCGGCCAGCCCTGCTCGCGAAGCCAGTCGAGCAGCCTCTCTTCGGCGGTAGCCAGCATGCGCGCCTCGAAGCGCTCGCCCTGGGGCAGGCCCAGCGTCTTATAGGGCGGCGTCTTCTCCGGCGGAAGCGGCGACTCCTCGTAAGTCACGATGACCTCTTGGATGAGGTAGGGCTCGCCAGGATTCACCCGGTATCGCAGCGCGATCGGCTCGTCGCCCTCATCGATCTCCAGTTCCACCTCCGAAGCGTAATAACCAAAGGCGCGCAACGCCTGGTTCAGGCGCTCCAGATCCTGTTGCGCCCGCCGGCGCAGCAAGCCCGTTGTCGCCGGAGGATGCTCCTTCAATTCCATGCTCAGCATCACCGCCAGGAGCCGTTGCTCGAGCTGGCGTTCCACTCCCTCCACCTCCACCTCATAAGCAAGACCTCGGGGCCGTTCTTCCGCTTCTTCCTGCCCCATGGCGAGCACCGAGAAGAGGAAAAGGGCAATGGCGAGCAGGGCTTGAATCATGACAGGGAGTTCTTCTAAGTTCTGACATTTGCAGTCATTGGCGTCGATACTACGCGGCGGCTCCCCGGTCGGTCGGCGCGGAGCCTGATGCTCGCGTCATCCATCCGATACCACGTCTCATAAGCTACCCCGGAACGGCGTCGCCTGTCAATGTTTCGCGAGCGCCCGCCTCGCTCCCTCCTTGCCGGCCGCCTCGCCCATCGCCACGGCATTGCCCGTGACCCGGTAGCTTGCGTGAGCAAAAAAGTCTCCACTGATGCAGCGCCCCGCCAGCAACAGGCCCTCCACGTCTCGTGCTATCAGCGCGCGCAGCGGGATGTCGTAGGGCTGCGCATGTATCCCTGCGGAGTCGTATCCCTTGCCCGCGTCGGCGCGGGTGCTGTGAATATCCACGCAGAAGGTGGCGCGGCAGACTGCGTCGTCGAAGCGGGCGCCCTCCCGCAGGTCCTCGGCTGAAAGCGTATAGGCGCCATGAATTCGCCGCCCCTCCCGCACCCCGATCTGACTTCCCGTCGCCACCATGTGGATGCCGCCCCAGATTCCACCTAGCCGGCGCAGACCGTCCACCAGCGTGTGCACCTCGGCACGTGCTCGAACCGTCGCGTCGCTGATCGCTTGCGCGTCGAAGGCCGAAACGCCGTATTCGTGGTTGGCCATCATGGCAAAGAGATCGTCGCGGATCCGGAAGAGCGTCGGCTGCCCATAGGATGGATCGCAGCCCGCGCGTCGCATTTCCGCCAGCAGCTGTTCCTTCGGCTTGCCGGGCCGGTGCTCCAGAGAGCAGACAAAGCGGCCGATATCCTCCATGCGTACGCCTCCGATCATTGCCATCAGGCTCATGGGCTGTACATCCCCCGTCTCCGGGTGACCCACGTCGAAGCCGCAGCCGGCCAGCGCCGCGAGATCGCCATCTCCGGTTGCATCGACAAAGATCTTTGCCTGCCAGCCCTCACGCCCGCTCTTCGATTCCGTGATGGCATGGGTCAGGCGCCCCGGGACGGCTCGGAAGGCCGCGACCACGCGGGTGTGCAAGCGCACCCGCACCCCGGCTTCCGCGCAGAGCTGGTCCAGGACCAGCTTCATGACCTCGACATCGTAATCGGGACCTTTACAGCCGTGCGCTTCCAGCCGCTCCATGATCTCCGCCATGATCCCGGCCTTGTTCGTGTAATCGATGATGTGGGAAAGCATGCCGGCTGTCCAGACACCCCCGAGGCAACCGTGCACCTCGATCAACTGCACCCTGGCCCCCGCCCGTGCCGCCGCCACCGCCGCCGCGATGCCCGCCGGACCTCCTCCGCAGACAATGACATCCCGCTCCGCGATTATCGGCGTTTGCCGCACCGGCTCACTCAAGCTGCTGGACGACTGGTTGGCCATGATTGCTTTGCTCCGCACAAAAAGGGTCCGTGTGTCGTGTCGATGTTGCGATGTTTGCCAGCGGGTACTATGCTACGCAATACGGCAATACCAACCGGAGGTCCACCGCATGCACAGTCAGTACGCCCACTTCACGGCTCCCTGCGAGCAGACCGAGGCACGAATCACCTCGATTCTCACGCGCCTCACCCTCGAAGAGAAGATCTCGCTGCTCGGTGGCATCATCATGAATCCGGATGGCAATACCATCGGCCTTCCCGATAAGGGGGTGCCGCCCCTGCGCATGGCGGATGGTCCAGTTGGCGTACACTGGTGGTGCGCATCCTCCACGGCCTATCCGGCGACAGTCGCCCTGGCTGCCACGTGGGATCACGAACTTGGCTATCGTATGGGAGCCTCCATCGGCCGCGATGCTCGTGCCCGCGGCATCCACATTCTCCTTGCGCCGGGCGTCAACATCTATCGCTCGCCCCTCTGCGGCCGCAACTTCGAGTATCTGGGTGAAGATCCCTTCCTCGCCGCCTGGATGGTCACCGGCTACATTCGCGGTTGTCAGGATCAGGGGGTGGCCACCACCGTCAAACATTTTGCCTGCAACTATCAGGAATACGACCGGCACGGCATCAGCACCGATGTCGATGAGCGTACCCTGCGCGAGATCTACCTTCCCGCCTTCGAAGCTGCCGTCAAGTCTGCCGGCACCGGCTGCCTGATGACCGCCTACAACCTCATCAATGGCGAACATGCCTCCGAACACCAGTATCTCATCAATACCGTCCTCAAGGATGAATGGGGCTTCGACGGGCTGGTCATGTCCGACTGGGTCTCTACCTACAGCGCCGTCCAGGCGGCAAATCACGGTCTCGATCTCGAGATGCCCAACGCCAGATTTCTGACCATCGAGAAGCTCCTTCCCTCCATCGACAATGGCCTCGTCACCGAAGCCGTCATCGATGACAAGATCCACCGGCTCCTTCGCCTGATGGTCGCCTTCGGCTGGCTCGACCATCCCCAGAAGGACGAAAGCATCCCCCAGGAAGATCCCCAGAGCTGGGCCACCGCCCTCGACGTTGCCCGCGACGGTTGCGTTCTCCTGCGCAACCAGCAGCACGAACTCCCCCTCGATCCGCGTCGCGTCAGGAAGCTGGCGGTCATCGGCGCACACGCATCCAGGCCCGTTATCTGCGGCGGCGGCAGCGCCTACACCCCTCCCAATCATCTGGTTTCGATCCTCGACGCCATCCGCCAACTCGCTCCCAAAGACATGGAGATATCCCACGCCGTCGGCGTCAACCCATGGCGGCACGAGGATCGCATCAAGGACTCACTTTTCCGTACCCCCGACGGCAGCCCTGGCTTGCTCGGCGAATGGTTCAAGGGCCGGGATGCCACCGGTCAGCCCGACCTCGTGCGAGTCGACGACCATGTGGATTTCGATTGGCAAGGGCTGCCACCCATGGAGGACTTCCCTGCCGACGACTTTCGTGTCTGCTGGCGCGGTGAGATGACCGCCACCGAGACCGGCGAGTATCTCTTCTATGTCGGCGTCCATGAAGCCTCGCAATACCAGCTTCTCGTCGGTCCCACTATCGTCGTCGACAGCGCCCATGCTACCAGCGGCCTCATCAAGGTTGGTCGCTGCGACCTGATCGAAGGCCAGACCTATCCCGTCATGCTCATCTATCGCGCGCTGCGCCAATGGAACTCCGTGCGCCTTGGGTACGAGCCGGCCTCCGCCGTCGAGGCGGAATTCCAGGCCGCCATCGAACTGGCCGCTTCCGCTGACGCCGTCATCCTCTGCACCGGCTTCACCCGCGAGACCGAAAGCGAAGGGTTCGACCGCGACTTCATGCTCCCGGAGGGGCAGGAATCACTCGTGCGTGCCATCACCGGCGCCAACGCGCATACCACCCTGGCTCTGCATGCCGGCGGCAATGTCGACATGACCGCCTGGCACGACCACCTTGCCGCTCTCCTGCACGTCTGGTATCCGGGGCAGGAAGGCGGACAGGCCATTGCCGAGATCCTCTTTGGCAAGATCAACCCCAGCGGCAAGCTGCCGATCACCTTCGAGCACAACCTCCAGCAGCGCTCCTCGTACGACTGGTACCACGATGCCGATGGTGACAAGCGCGTCCAGATGGGCGACGGCATCTTCGGCGGCTATCGCCACGTCGACCGTCACGCTATCGAACCTCGCTACCCCTTCGGCTTTGGTCTCAGCTATACCACCTTCGCCTATGAGAAGCTGCGCCTCTCCGTCCAACGCATCGGACCCAATGACTCCATCTCCGCCTCGTTCGACGTCATCAATACAGGAAAGCGCGAAGGCGCCGAAATCGCCCAGCTTTATCTCCGCGACGACACCGCGTCCGTACTCCGGCCCGAAAAGGAACTCAAAGGCTTTGCCAAGGTGAAGCTTCAGCCCGGTGAGCGCGCCACCGTCACCATCGAGCTGACCCCCCGCGACCTCAAGTTCTACGATCCCTCCCGCGGCCAATGGATTGCCGAACCGGGCGCCTTCACCATCTTCATCGGCTCATCCTCCCGCCACCTCCACCTCTCCACCACCTTCACCCTCACACCCTGATAATGCGCGGCGAAGGTGTTTCGGCAAAAGTGGCGTAGAGCCGGAATCGGGCAGGCGGCCGCTTCCGGGGCGTTTCTTCTTGACGGCATCGCTGCCATAGGCGGCACCAGCTACCGGACGCTTCTTCCCCTACTCGCAGGCAGTGAAGTACCTGTCCCCAGGCTGAGCGCTTGTACCTGTCCCCGGGATTGTCACCGGACGACCACGTGGTCGATGACGATAAGCGGCGTCAAGCTTGGTAAAAGAGTCGTCAGGATCGGGTTTCTTCTGGATTTGCTTTCGGGCTCAAGGCAGGTATGGTTAGACATGACTACCAATTCTTCTCAAGAACACGAAGGCGCACTTGCGCCCGAACCCACCAATCTCGCCTTTGAGTCCCTTAACATCGCCGAACCGGTTCTGAAGGCCATAATCGACCTCGGCTTCAAGACCTGTACTCCCATTCAGGCGCAGAGCCTGCCCCACGCGCTCACCGGAAAAGACGTTGGCGGCAAAGCTCAAACAGGGACCGGCAAGACCGCCGCATTTCTCATTACCGCCTTTACCCGGCTCCTCAACGAGCCACGCGAGGATCTGCCGCCAGGGTCGCCGCGCGTGCTTATTCTTGCTCCCACGCGCGAGCTGGCTATCCAGATCTGTAAGGATGCCGACCTCCTGGCTAAGTACACCGGCCTCAAGAACCTCGTTGTCTATGGCGGCGCAGGCTACAAAGAGCAGCAGCGGGCTCTCGAAGGGCGCGTCGACCTCGTCGTCGCCACCCCTGGACGGCTCATCGACTATGCCGGGCAACGGCTCATCGACCTCAAGCATGTGGACATCCTCGTCATTGACGAAGCCGATCGCATGCTCGACATGGGCTTCATCCCCGACGTCCGCCGCATTGTTCGCCGTACCCCGCCGCCCGGCAAACGCCAGACGCTCCTCTTCAGTGCTACGCTGACCGGCGACATCCTCCGCCTCGTCGAGACCTGGATGGATAATCCCAAGATGATCGAAATCGAGGCTGAAAACCTCGTCACCGATCTGGTTCAACAAGTTTTCTACAGCGTGCCGAGCGACAAGCGCCTCTCCCTCGTCCTCTGGCACCTTGCGCACGACAATGTGGAGCGGATGCTCATCTTCGCCAATCGGCGGGACACCACCGACAACCTCGCTCGCGATCTCGAATCCTACGAGGTGCCGGTCGGCCTCCTCTCCGGCGACGTTCCTCAGCGCAAGCGCATGCACATCCTCGAAGAGTTCCGCGCGGGGACCATTCCGGTCATCGTGGCGACGGATGTGGCGGCACGCGGCATCCATGTGGACAATGTCAGCCACGTCGTCAATTGGGATCTGCCCTACGAGCCGGATGATTACGTGCACCGCATCGGACGCACGGGGCGGGCCGGTGTCAGTGGCAAGGCGATCAGTCTGGCGGATGAGTATGGTTCCTTCATCATTCCCGATCTGGAGCAGTATCTTGGCCAGGAGATCCGCTGCGAACAACCTGACGACGAGATGGTGCAACCTCTTCCTGAGCCTCCCCGGGCCAAGCATGTCCGGCGGCGGCCGCCACGCGGGGATGACCGTTCGCACGACCGGCGAGGCGGCGGTGGTCGCTCACGGGGTGGTGGCGGTGGCGGGCGCTCCTCGGGACCTCGCCGCAGTGGAAGACGTGGGTAATCCGTAAGGAATCTCCTCCCGGACGTTTGCCTCTTTACGGGGCGCGACTACATTATCCGCTCACCAGTCACCCGCCCTTTCAGAAGGCTGATTTTTACATGAGCGACCTCGAGCAACAACTTCACGATCTCCAGCAGCAGGCCATAGCCGAGTTGCAGGCATTGGACGATGCCGGCGCTCTCGAAGAGTTCCGCGTACGGCTGCTGGGACGAAAAGGCTCTCTGACCGCCGCCCTCAAGCAGATGGGGGGCGTTTCGGCCGAAGAACGACCCCGAATCGGCAAGTTGGCCAACGAGGTCAAGGCCGAAATTACCGGCGCACTCGAAGCACGGCTGGACGATCTGCGGCAACGCGCCGAGGGGGCCGAAGCCGCCATCATCGATCTGACCCTCCCCGGTCGCCGCCGCCGCCTCGGTCACAAGCACCCGATCACCCAGGTGATCGATGACTGTGTGGAGTGCTTCCGCAGGCTCGGTTTCATTGTGGTTGACGGGCCGGATATCGAAGACGAGTATCACAACTTCGACGCGCTCAATACGCCGAACGATCATCCCTCTCGGGATATCCAGGATACCTTTTATCTTCCTGATGGGCGGCTCCTGCGCACGCAGACATCGCCGGTGCAGATTCGTGTCATGGAGCAGCAGCAGCCTCCCGTGCGTATCATCGCACCCGGCCGCTGCTTCCGTCGCGACACGCCGGATGCCACCCACAGCATGGATTTTCACCAGATCGAAGGACTCTATGTGGACAAGGATGTCTCCATGGCTGACCTCAAGGGCATCCTCCTCAGCTTTGCCCACGAGATCTTCGGGCCGGACGTTTCCATGCGCATTCGTCCCCACTTCTTCCCCTTCACGGAGCCGAGTATCGAGTTCGATCTCTCCTTCGGTAAGGATGCTCGGGGCAAGGAACGCTGGCTGGAGATTGCCGGCGCCGGCATGGTCGACCCCCACGTGCTGCGCAATGTCGGCTACGATCCGGAAGTCTACACCGGCTATGCCTTTGGCATGGGAATCGAGCGCATCGCCATGATCCGATATCGGATCGAGGACATACGTCTCCTCTACGAGAACAACGTCCGCTTCCTCCACCAGTTCTGAGGCTCAGTCGTCCAGGCAGCGTACCGTGATCGCCTGCTGCTCGACGCTCACTTCGACCTGTTGCCGTATTCCGATCACTTCTCCATCCACCTGCACGGGTGCAGGGGGCTCGAGGGTGATCTGGCAGTTGCGCACCGGCACCGAGCAGAAGTGGAGCCCGCCCGGACGCTTCCCTTTCCAGTTGCGAAGCCATTTGGGATTGCATCGCAGCGACAAGGCGCAGGCGGTTGCATACGAAAAACGGTTTGCCGCCATGATCAGGTTCAGGATACCGTCGTCATATCGGCAGTCGGGACACGGGTCGAAGATGCCGCCGTAGATGTTGGTATTGTTGAGGATGATGTTGCCGTACGGGCCGCAGTACCACTGCCGTCCATCCACCGAGATCTCGCATTGCAGGCGTGGTGCGCGCAGCATGCCGGCCGCGCCGGCGGCTCCAAAGATGAGGTATCCGTGCACGAACGGTCGCAACCACTGGGGCAGCGCCTCGCGGAGCCGATCCCGTCGCGCCACCACGTAGGCATCAAGGCCGATGCTTACCGAATCCGCGAAATAGATGTCCCGAAAGCGGCCCAGATCCATTTTGTGATCCCGGCCGTGACGTATCAGCTCCGGCACCAGCTCCAGATTCCCCCGCAGGTGGCCCAATCCAAGAGACTTGGCTACATTGTTACCCGTACCCATGGGGACGGGGATGTAGGGGGGGATCGCCAGCCCCGGCAGTCGGCGCTCGATGGCCTTCAATGTATTGAAGACGGCAAAATGCGTCCCATCTCCGCCCATGCCGACCACCACCGAATACTCTCCCGTCAGCAGTTGGTTCTCGACATCCGTCGCGAGAGTCTCATGCGATATATCGACCACCTGCGCATCGATGCCCGCGGCGGCGAACAACTCGGAGATCTGCAGCCAGAGCTTGTCCGCGTTGCCATCGCGGGATTTGCGGTTCAGAATGCAGAGCACGCGGAGTCGCTCTTCGGTGGTGGCGGAGGTCATGGACGTACCGGCACCTTTTCGGATAGGGACTCGATCTCCTGCGTTGCCTGACCGGCGGCCGAGCGATGCTCGATCACGGCCAGGGCGCGTTCGACGGATCCCTGGATATCCTCTGTCGCCAGGGTGATCTTCGCTCCCGACAGTATCCGTTGGGCCGGATTGGCGCGGAGGTAGATGGCCAGAGTCTTGTGCCAGGAGTTGAGTTGGATGCTTTCCACGTCCAGCCAGTTACCCCGCGGATGCGTCGCCCGGATGCGGAGAAACTCCAGTGCGGCCTTCACCATGAAGTCATCGCTGACCTTGTCGCCTGGCCGGTACTCGGTCAGTGCCCGCACACCCACGATCGTGGGCAGGCGTTCGGCGCCGTCCAGCACCAGGGGTGGCAGCACGTTGCCATGCTTGTCGACCAGGAAGCCCTGGGAATTGACCAGCCGCGCTACGGGTACGCGCAGGTAGACCCGGATGACCAGCGTTCCCGGCAACTGCCGCCGCACCTCCGTCTGCTCGATCAGCGGATCTTCCAGCAGGCGATTCCGCATCACTGCCAGATCGACGTCCAGAAGGTTGTCCTTGCCGATACGCAGATTGAGCCGGCGTCGGATCTGGTCTGGATCCAGGCGATCGTTATTGAGAATCACTTCGATATGACGCAACGTCGTGCGCGGGTTGTTCCGGTAAAAGAGATTGGCGACGGTGGCATGGGCGCCATAGATAACCCCGCCCGTCAGTGCCAGAAGCAGGAACCAGACACCCAGCCGCAGGGCCAGGAGGCGACCCTGCCCACCCCTTGCCCGACTCTTGCTTTTCTTCTTATTCGCCATTCGCTCACGTTCCATGGAAGATTACCTGCCTAAAGGCTAAGATACGAGGTATCACCTGTTTGGCCAATCGTTCAACGCGATTTCACTTCGATCCAGCTCCACCATTTCCTGTCATGATGTTTGGCTTTACACTTGCATGTCCATATAGTATAGCTATCACCACGCGACCGCACATCTCCTGCCCAGACTCTTCGGGTTGAGTTCTCCATTGGCGGACGCGGTATTTGCCAGCAGCTGGGAGCATCACGTTGGACAAGCAGGTTAGAGACCGTCAGCCAGATGGCGACCTGAAACCAACCATTCTCTTCATCGCCAGGGATGCGGAAGAACGGTATCACTTGCGCGAACTGCTTGTCCAGCAGGAGTATGAGGTTTACTCCCGGACCAACCGCATGCGGGCCTTTCAGCTTATGACGGTCTATCAGATCGACCTGGTGATTGTCGATCTCGAACTTGAAGATGGGCATGGCCTCAACTTCATCCAGGACTTTCGCGGCGACTCCTCCTTCTCCACCATCCCCATCGTGATGATCGGCGAAGACAACGAGCGGGGTGAAGTCTGCATCGCCGCCTTACAGGCCGGCGCCGACGACTTTGTGGAGGCGCCTTTTATTCCGGAGGTCTGCCTGGCCCGTGTCAATCGTCTCCTGGCCCGACGTCTGAAGTCACGCAATCAGGTCAAGAGCAGTCTCTCGGTGGAAGTGGCTTCCGGTGAACTGCCGGGTATTCTCCAGTATCTGGAAGCCGAGGTCAAGACGGGAAAACTTACGGTCAAGGGGCCGAATGGGAGCGCGGTCATTCACATTCGCGATGGCCGTTTTGTCCACGCCACGGCGCCGCTCTGCGAAGGACCTGAGGCCATGACCGAAGCTTTGAGCTGGGAGAAGAGCCAGGTGACCTTCGAGGAAGTCGAGTTGCAGGAGCATGAGATCAAGGGTGAGCAGCAGCTCACCAGCGTGCTCATGAATGCGGTGGTCGACGTGGATGAGTTTCGTGAAGCGAAACAGAGCCTTCCCCCCTCCGACGCCATGTTCGTCAAGGGAGAGAAGAAGTTGCCCAAGACCATGGCGCGGAACCAGCGCATGCTCTGGGAGCAGGCGTTGAATGGGTATTCCAGCGATGAACTGCTCAACGACCAGCCTTACGGGGAGCGCCAAGCCACCTTGTGGCTCCGGGAGTTGATTCAGGAGGATTACCTGAAGGTCACGCATCCGCCCTTCCACGATTACACCCCCAGTACCTTCGACTACTACAAGCGCCTCTACTATCAGCCGCGCCTGCTCAATATCCGGAAGATTCTGGCCGACATCAAATTTCCGATCAAGGAGCGCAATCGGCAGTTGCCCATTCAGCCGGCAAACTGGATCTCGCCCGCCGCCAAGCTCATTCTCACCGGTGATCGCCCCGACCATGTACAGATGTTCATGGATGCCGTCAGAACCCTCTATGAGCATCATACAGACAAGACGCCACCGACCCATCAGATGCTGCCGGGCGCCGAGAAGATGCGCCTCGATTTCGGCGACAAGAACGTCCTGGACATCCAGCGCCTCCCCCCCGTTCTGGAGAATCGCTTCCTGAAATCGCTCGACGAATACCTGGAAGACTCCGTCGCCGTATTCATGATCGCTACTGAGCAAACGCGCAAGGCGAACCAGATGAACCTGCGGCTGATCCGCCAGATCCGCCAGCGCGCCAAGTCGGTCTTCTACAACATCGTCCCGAAGGTCACCGACCGGGAAGGGCGGACCCTTTTCAAGCTGGATTGCCACAATTGCGGCTATCGCCTGGCGGTGGATATGGAAGAGGCCGGCAATCAGGGTGAGTGCCCGATCTGCAACGCGGACGTCATGATCCCCGACGCGCTCGATCACCTGGCTCACTCTCTCCAGCTGCCGTCGGATATTCCCATCGTCATGGTCGAGCCTTACAACTGCCTTCACGTCCGCGACCTGCTCATGCTCATGATCGATTCCATTGCTTATGCTTCCAATCCTCCCCCGGATGCCGCGGAGCCACAGCATGAGACGCGGCAGAAGCCGCCGACCGCGACCGGGACACCCGAGGTGCGGGAGCGGGGCAACAAGGCGCCACGTGAGAAGATCCAGCTCGCCCCCCGGGAGCCTGAGGAACCAGCCCCTCAACCTCCCGCCCGGAAGCTTGCGGAACCGCCTCATCAACCTCCCTCCCGGAAGCCGGAACCCACTCTCCCCATTCTCGAGCAGAGCGACGATACACCCGACGAGATCACTCGGATTCTCGACCTCTCCAGAAACGTCGATCCCTTCGACGATGGAGAAGATGAGCCACCACTCGATCTGGATGACCTGCTGGAAAGTCCGGATGACGATTTCGACATCGATGCTTTCATCAAGCGTGTCCAGAAGGACTGAGCACGATGTCGCTTCCCGCACAGCCAGCGCCGCCGGCTCCTGCCGTTCCCATTCAACAACAGACAAGGTAGATCATGTCAGAGAAAGAGCCGAAAGAGCCGCAAGACCCCATACAGGAGCAGTTCCAGGATTTTCTCCGCGGCTTCAGCCCCAGCTCCATCTATCGCAACTTCCGCGCTACTGCCGCTCCTGGCGGCACGGCCTCCGATGACGCTCCGGAAGAGGGGCCTGACGACAGCGATGAAGCGCTCGCGAGAATCCGCGAGTTCAACCTCAAGCCGCGCGAGGTCCGCGACTATCTTGACCGCTTCGTCATCAAGCAGGACGAAGCCAAGAAGGTTCTCTCCGTGGCGATCTGCGATCACTACAATCATGTCCGCGCCTGCATTGAAGATCCCGAGCAGGCGGAACGCGAGTATACCAAGCAGAACATCATCCTGCTCGGGCCCACCGGGGTCGGCAAGACCTACCTGATGCGCTGCATTGCCAAGCTCATCGGCGTACCCTTTGTCAAGGCTGACGCCACCAAGTTCTCCGAGACCGGTTATGTCGGCCACGATGTGGAGGATCTGGTGCGCGACCTCAACAAGCTGGCCAACGGCAATCTGGAACTGGCGCAGTACGGCATCATCTACATCGATGAGATCGACAAGATCGCCTCCCGCGGCAATGGAGGCGGACGTGACGTTTCCGGAAGAGGCGTGCAGATCAACCTGCTCAAGCTTATGGAAGAGACCGAAGTCAGCCTTCACAGCCAGACCGACCTGATCGGCCAGATGGAGAGCATGATGGAGATGATGCACGGCGGCGGCGACAAAGCGCGCAAGCGCACCCTCAACACGCGCCACATGCTCTTCATCGTCAGTGGCGCCTTTGACAAGCTGGCCGAGCGCATCAAGAAACGCGTCGAAGGAAGCCCCATCGGCTTTGGACGCGTCCCCATCGAAGAACTCGACGATGCCGACTTCCTGCAGCAGGTCAGCACCCGCGACTTCATCGACTATGGTTATGAGCCCGAATTCATTGGCCGGCTTCCCGTGCGGGTCATCTGCGAATCGCTGAAGACGCCCGATCTGGAGAGCATTCTTCGGCAGTCCGAAGGGAGTATTCTGGGCCAATACGAGCGTGACTTCCAAGGCTACGGCATCAAGCTGCACCTGGCTGATGAAGCCATTCATGCGGTCGCCGAGCGGGCCAATGGCGAGGGGACGGGAGCCCGGGGGCTGATGACGGTACTCGAACGCGTCCTGCGCAACTTCAAGTTTGAGCTCCCTTCGACCTCCATCGACAAGCTGGAGATCGACGCGGCCACGGTCGACGATCCGGTTTCCGCTCTGAGTCGGCAGCTCAACCTCAATGCTTCGGCTCAGCTCGATGTCCTCGCGGCGGAAGTCCGGCAGTTCGCCGAACGGTTCGAGAAGCAGCATGGCTTGATCCTTGACTTCACGCCCGATGCGGTCAAGGCGCTGGTCGACCTGAGCCTGGAGACGGACAAGACCATTCGTGCCATCTGCGAAGAGAAGTTTCGCGATTTCGAATACGGTCTTTCGCTCATCGCCCGCGATACCCAGCGGAAGAGCTTCACCATCGACAGCAAGGTGGTGAAGAATCCAGGGGGGGAGCTCTCCCGTTGGGTGGCCGAAAGCTTCCGCCGCCAGCAGGATGAGCCCCCATCCGGGAAGTAGGCGCTCAGGCGGTCGGGGCGCCGAGTATCTCGTTGGCCAGCTCCTCCGCGCGATAGGAGCTGCGAACCAGAGGGCTGCTCGCCACCGCCCCGAAACCCATCTCTTTGGCCAACGTCGCCCACTCCGCAAAGCGCTCAGGCTCCACGTAGCGGGCCAGCGGCCAATGCTTGCGCGTTGGTGGAAGATATTGCCCGATCGTCAGGATCTGTACACCGGCAGCGGCCATATCCCGCATCGTCGCCACGACTTCGTCGTCCGTTTCGCCGAGGCCGACCATGATCCCCGACTTGATGGCGACGTCGCCCTGCGCCAGCTCCCTCGCCATGCTCAGTACCTCAAGAGAGCGACGGTATTTCGCACCGCTTCGGATCGGCGGCGTCAGCCGCTCGCAGGTCTCGATGTTGTGGTTGAAGACGCGCGGGCGAGCCGCGATCACCTCCGCCACCAGCTCGCGTTTCCCCTTGAAGTCCGGGGTCAGCCCTTCGATGCCGGCCGCGGGCAGCCGCCGCCGGATGGCCTCGATTGTCTTGACCCAGTGGCCCGCCCCCTTATCCGGAAGATCGTCGCGGTCCACGCTGGTCAGCACCACAAAGCCAAGATTGAGTTGCTTGGCGGCCTCCGCGACCCGGGTGGGTTCGAAGGGATCGACAGGTTCCGGGTTGAAGGAATCGATGGCGCAGAAGGCGCACTGGCGCGTACAGCTGTTGCCGAGGATCATGAAGGTGGCGGTGCCGCGGTGCCAGCACTCTGCCTGATTGGGGCACTTGGCGCTCTGGCAGACCGTGTGCAGGTTGAGGTTCTCCACCAGGCCGTCAACCTGTTGGCGCCTGGCTCCGGTATTCACTTTGACGCGAATCCATTCCGGCAGCCGCTGCCGGGCTTTCTCTCGTATTTTAACCATCTGTGGTGTGCTCTCCTGGGCATTCCGATTGCGTGCTCGTTTCGTCGAGGCCGATCACCGCTATGCCGGCTTCGTCCATCGCCGCGAGCACGTCGTCTTTATCGATGAATAATGTCTTTCGGGCGTGTACGCAAAGAACCGCCGCACCTGCCGCACGCAGCGAATCGATGCTCTTCATGCCGATGCATGGCACGTCGAAGCGCATGTCATGGTTGGGTTTTGCGACTTTGACGACGACGATCTCTCCGCGGCCAAGTTCGCCGCCGCGCAGGATCGCCTTATCGGTTCCTTCAAAACCTTCGACAGCCAGGACCGTCCCTTTCTTCACGACGACTGTCTGGCCGATGTCGAGACGGCTGATCTCTCTGGCGATGCGCCAACCCAACTCCACATCCCGCCGATGGCAGCGCTTCAGTTTGATGCCGCCCATCTGGCCTGGCGTTGCGAGATAGCTCTCCAGGCAGGTGGTAGCGGGCAGCACGTGCACCCCGCTCTTTTCGAACTCTCCCGCGACCCCGCCAAAGATCGACTCGGCATTGCGCAGCGTCAGGGAGGCCAGCAGCTTCATCGCTCGCAGATCCGGTTTGATGTCGCCAAAAAGGCGGCCAGGTTTGATCTGCCCGGCAAAGACGCACGACTGGATTCCGTTGCGTTGGAAGTAGCGAATGGTCTTGCCGATCTGCCCAACGTGTAGCCATTCCACCCGGTCGGCCAGGCGCTCGATGACGGGATCGGCTTCTCCCTGCATGGCAGCCACTACCAGGCGGGAGCACCCCTGTGCTCTGGCTGCTTCGCAGAAGAGCAGGGGGTATCGCCCGCGACCCGCCACCAGTCCCAATGCTTCGTGCATGTCCGCTCTCCATCCTTGCATCGCGAAAAATCCTAATGTACATCGCCTTTGGCGTTGACGCTCCGTCTTTTGGCCCAATTTCTCAAAAGGGCTTCAGCGTCGCTTGTAAAGGCCCGGATGACCCAGTAAAGTAGCCAGCTTTGACCCCATGTGAGTGTTCAGCGCTCAGGGCCAGTCTTTAACCGCAGAGGATTGTGAATTTATGGGTAACCTGAAGAAGAAGCGGATCAAGAAGATATCCAAGCACAAGCGCCGCAAGCGCCTGAAGGCGATGCGTCACAAGAAGAAGAATCGCTGAGCAGTCGTGTGGGGCCGGTAAGCGGTGGCATCAGCGACCGCGTCCGGCCCTTGTGTACTGCGTCAGTTCCGCAAGCGCGCGATGAAGGTGCATGTCCAGTGAATGTCGTCAAGGATCCGGTGGCGATAATCTCATGGGCGGTCTGTTTGTTGGCCGCTCTCGTCTACGCCTCGCATTTTCATGGACCGCTGCGAGGGTGGTTGGACACGCTCGTGCCGATCGCCCCGACGGGCGCTGTGGCTTCTCCGGAGGCGCTTGCGTCGTTGGCGGAGGATCATGAGGCCGAGCCGGCTTCTTTCGTGCCGGCGAAGACACCGGATGAGCTGATGCCCGCGCTCAAGGCTCTGGCAGCCTGGCTCGAACTGCAGCAGAGTCGGCAGGGGCGGATCGTCAGCCACATGCGGGCGAGCCGCAACGGCAACGACGTGATCCTCCATGTCACCATGACCGAAGACTTCCGCTCTCTCGCGGACGATTTGCAGCGTCAGATCCTGGAAGCGCTCTCGCACCAGTGGGCCATGCGTTGCGGCGATCAGCGTGTAGTCTCCAACAGGCGCTTCGCCTCCCTCGAGGTTCTTTCCCACGATGGTCGCATCATCGGCGGCGGCCACGCTGACGTCGATCTGCGTCTGGCCCCTCGCGAAGATGGGTGACGCCGCCGCTTGGCGAAAAATGTGACCGTTCGTGTTGTCAACGCTCACAGGTGCTTTATAGTAAGCGTTTCGTTCTTTGTGCACCAAACCATCTTTCAGTCGGCATTGACGCGACTGGAACAGCGGAACGGTACGCCGCCTGACAGGCAACCCCCTGCATCAGGCACTTGCTGCCGACCACGCTGTAAACCATCCTCTCCATAAAACGATCTGGAGGCAGAACTTGGGTAAAATCACCATCCGTGACTTGCTGGACTGCGGTGTTCATTTTGGACATCCGACGAGCCGTTGGAACCCGAAGATGAAGCCATTCATCCACGGCAAGCGCAATGGCATCTACATTTTTGATCTGACCAGCACGATGCGTCAGCTCGATACAGCCTGCCGCTACCTGCACGACGTGGTTGCCGAAGGCGGCAAGATCCTCTTCGTGGGCACCAAGCGTCAGGCCCAGGATCTGATTCGTGAGACCGCGGAAAAGACCGGCATGTACTACATCTCGGAGCGCTGGCTCGGTGGTACGCTGACCAACATCCAGACCATTCGCAAGAGCATTGCGCGGATGAAGACCATCCAGCAGAAGCAGCAGAATGGTGAGCTGGATGCCATGCCCAAGAAGGAAGCTTCCGCCATGCGCCGCGAGCTTGCCAAGCTCGAGCGTAACCTCTCCGGTATTACCGACATGCGCGACATGCCGGACGCCATGGTGGTCATCGACATCGAGCGTGAAGACATCGCCGTGCGCGAAGCGAAGCGCCTCAACATCCCGGTGGTCGCCCTCGTCGACACCAATTGCGATCCCGCTCCCATCGACTATGTCATTCCCGGCAATGACGATGCACTGCGCAGCGTTCGCATCATCATGCAGATCCTGAGCTCTTCCATCGAGTCGGCTTACGAGATCTTCCAGAAGAAGCAGGCGGAAGAGCAGCGCAAGCGCGACGAAGAAGCAAAGGCGAAGGCTGAAGCCCGGGCCCGTGCCGAGGCGGAGAACAAGGCTCAGGCCGAAGCTCGCAGCAAGGCCGCCCAGGAAGATCGCGAAGCGAAGAAGAAGGCTGCTCCTGCCAAGAAGGAAACGAAGGCAGACAAGCCGCGCACCGACGACAAGAGTGCAGCAAAGCCCGAACCGGCGCCCAAGGCTGAGAAGGCTGAAGCGCCCAAGGCTGAGAAGGCTGAAGCGCCCAAGGCTGAGAAGGCTGAAGCGCCCAAGGCTGAGAAGGCTGAAGCCAAGGCTGAGAAGGCGGAAGCCAAGGCTGAGAAGGCTGAAGCTGCCCCGGCTGAAGAATCTGAAGCGAAAGAGTAAGCAGCCTCTGCTGCTCGTGTGGCAGGTCCGCCACAGCGGCCTGACGGTGCACCAGGTCTCAGGTCGATCCATGCGAACGGCCTGAGACTTGACCAAGCCGGCGCCCAATGGCCATGACCACCCCTACGCCACCGCTTGGAAACTGCCAACTGACTGACACAGGAATGACTCCAATGGCTGAGATAACTGCTACAATGGTAAAGGACCTGCGCGAGAAGACCGGCGCGGGCATGATGGATTGCAAGAAGGCGCTGGTACAGGCCGATGGCGATATTGCCAAGGCTGTGGAGAACCTTCGCAAGGCCGGCCAGGCCAAGGCCGAGAAGAAGGCTGGACGGGCCACCAACGAAGGGCGCATCGCCTATCAGATTGGGGACGGCGTCGCCGCCTTGGTGGAAGTCGTCTGCGAAACCGACTTTGCCTCCCGCAATGAGAAGTTTACGAGTTACGTGGACGGCTTGGTCAAGCGCGTCGCCGTGATGAATGCGACGGGAGATGTATCGCAGCAGGTAGTGGCCGGTGAGGAAGGCAATCTTGCCGACCTTATCACCAACATCGGCGAAAACATTCAGGTGCGTCGCGCCCTGCGCTGGATACCCGAAGGCAAGGCCGCCGTCTACATTCATGGGGCCGGCAAGATCGGTGTTCTCGTGGATGTCAAGGGCGAAGCAGACGAGGAGTATCTCAACAACCTGTGCATGCATATCGCTGCCTTCAGCCCCCAGTATGTCAGGCCGGAAGATGTACCCCAGAGCGTGATCGACAAGGAAAAGGAAATCGCGGCTGCACAGCCCGATCTGGTCGGCAAGCCGGCCAAAATCCTTGACAAGATCCTCGTCGGCAAGATCAGCAAGTTCTACAGCGATGTCTGCCTGATCAAGCAGCCGTGGGTTCGCGACGACAAGCTCAGCGTCGAGAAGGTCAATCCCAAGGCGCAGATCGTGCGATTCGTCCGCTGGCAAGTGGGCGAAGAGCTCTGACTCTTCGGGCCACCCGGAAATCCGGGTGGCCCTTTTTTTTGCCCCGATGAGATTGAGACTACCGTAATACGACAACTGGCCGCACACGAACGGAAGAGGACATGGGCACTATCATGGAGACGGATCTGGTTTACCAACGGGTGCTGCTGAAGCTCAGTGGCGAAGCGCTTAAAGGTACGCAACCCTACGGTATAGATCCTGGCACCACCGCCGCTCTTGCCCGTCGCCTGGTTGCCATTCGCGACACCGGCATCGAACTGGCTCTGGTCATTGGCGCCGGCAACATTTTTCGCGGTCTTGGCGCCAGCAGGAACGGCATGGGGCGGGTGACCGCCGACCACATGGGCATGCTCGCCACCGTGATGAACTCGCTGGCGCTGCAGAACGCTCTGGAACAGGCCGGCGCGGAGACCGTGGTGCAGTCCGCTATTCCCATGCCTCAGGTAGCCGAGACCTTTGTCGCCCGTCATGCCGTTACCCACCTGCGCCAGGGGCGCATCGTTATCTTCGCCGCGGGTACCGGTAATCCTTTCTTCACCACCGACACGACGGCCGCGTTGCGGGCCAACGAGATCGGGGCGGAAGCCATTCTCAAGGCCACCAAGGTCGATGGCGTCTACTCCGCCGATCCCGAGACCAATCCCGACGCCAAGCGCTATGTCTCCATCAGTTATCGCGATGCGCTGGCGCAGCAGCTCAAGGTCATGGATTCCACTGCCTTTTCGCTTTGCCAGGACAACGAGATCCCGATCATCGTCTTCAATTTCAATGAAGAGCATGCGTTGGGGGAGATCCTGCGGGGCGACCTGAGCCACGCCACACTCGTCAGCAGCGCCGGCTGAGGCGCGGGTTATCAGCGCGGCAAGATGCCGCGAAGGGCATCCTGCAGGGCGTCGCTTCCGGATTTCTTCTTTTCCGGCTCCTTGGGCGTTTCCTGTGGGGCCGCGGCATCTTCGGTGGTGCCGGCTGGCTCTCCCGTCGTTGGCTCTTCGGTCTTTGGCTCTTCCTTCTTTTCAAGCAGATCCAGAACGGATTTGATGGTATCCTGGGACTTCTGCTGGCGCTGTGCCTCGCTCTGAGGCTGGGCGGTCGCGTCTGGTTTCTTGAGAAGGTCGCCCAGCACCCCGAGACCTTGTGCCGCGGCGCCATACTTCTTGTCAATGCGGCCAAGAGCGATGCCATAGTTGAGGCCCATGGCTGCAATCTCGGTCGTTGAAAGGGATGCGCTCTGAATCTTGAGCGGCGGCGCGACCCAGTAGCCATCCTCGCCTTGGGTGAGGGTGAGTTTCTTGTCGAGCAGGCGCTGCGCGAGCGCTCCCTGGAATGCCGGCACAATGGTCAGGTTGGGAACCCATCCCTCGCGGAAGCTTACTGTTCCATCCCATGTAAAGCGCATATCCTGGCCGAGGATGGACATGCCTGGCGTGCTGATGGTGCCATTCTGGACCTGTGCCTTGCCGCCGCCGGCATTGAACTTCAAATCCTGCATGGTCAGGTCGAACTGCTTGAGTACGAGGGCGTCCAGCAAAGTGCCGAAGAGACCTTCCGCCTGTTCGACTTGGAGGCTGGACAGTTCCAGAACCGCATCGCCCGCCAGGGCGTCGCGCAGCGCGGCGGGAGTCAATCCCTCGCCATTCAGTCCGAGATTCATTGCCTTGAGACCGCCGGTAATTCGCACTGGCAGGTTGCCGGCAAATGTCTGGATGAACGGATCGAGAGGCATGTCCGTGGCGGCGAAATCGAAAGTGAAGGGTGGCGCGTCCGGTTGGGTGTTGAGCATGGCGCCAATTGCCATGGGCGAGCCGTTCAGCTTCAGCCCCGTATCGTCGATGGTGAGTTTTCCCTCCTTGAGTTCGATGCGTACCACGGAGTCCGTCGCTATCAAGGCACCATAGCGCAGTTCCTTTGCCTGAAGGGTGGTGATCAACCAGAGATCCGTCGGGAGTTTGGGTATTCCTGTCTCTTCAGGTCCGGGCGGCGGAGGGGTGGCGGGTTCCGTCGGGGAATCGGTTTCGGTGTTGACAAGGGCGAGGAGGCGCTGGAGGTCAACGGGGTTGGTTACGGTGAGCTGCAGGGTGGACATTCGCGCCTGTCCCGTCGTGTCGATGGCAGCTTCCATGACCGATTGCAGCTGCAATTCAGGGCCGGCTTGGAGGCTGATCTCGCCGTTGCGCACCTGGAGCATCTGGTCCTTGCCGACTTCGCCGCGCATGTTCATGGCGAAGCTGGCCGGCTGGGTCAGTGTCAGCCCCGGCTTCTCCAGCACGATATCCTTCAGATTCACCGCCATGTCGGCAAGGAAGATCTGTTCGCCACTGCCCGCGCTGGCAGTGAGCTTCACCTCGACCGTGCCACCCAGTTTCCTGACGCCGAGTTCGGCCGGCAGCATGGCCTGGTACCGTGCCAGGTCGAGTCCCTGAACGGTTACCCGTATCGGAATGATCGGCATGGCGCCCGCGGGGTCGATGGTCGCCGCTTCCTGCAGTGAAAGGTTGACGATCCTGTGCCCATCCTCGGTGACTTCCGCGGTCAGCCGATCGAGCTGGAGCACCTGCGTGTCGAGCGCGAACCGGGCATCGAGCTCCGTCTCGATATCCAGTGCAGGCAGCTTGGCGGACGGTGTTTGCGGAAGGGTAGGGTGGAGACTCTTGATGCTGAAACTGCCCGAGATCTCGGCGTTCTGGCCGCTCTTCGCCAGCTTCCCGAGCATGGCGACCTTCGGGTTGCCAAGATCCACCGGAAGCAGCCCCGGCGGCAGGAGGCTGGCGAGCACGTGCAGGTCGAGTGTTTCCAGGCGCAGCGTGGCGCCCGCGTTCTCGCTGTCGTGCGTCATATAGATATCCGCCAGCGACAGGGCCGCGAGCATGACCGGCTGGCCACTTCGATTCGGCGTACGGGTCTTGAGGTCGATGGTGCCTTCGAGGCGGTCGCCTGTCTGCAGGTTGACAAAGCTGGCGTCGATCTCCTGTACCAGATTCAATGGCGGGAAGGCTTGACCGCCCATCTGCATGCTCAGGTCGGTGAGGGTGACGCTGCCGTTCAAGTCGGCGGCATTTCCTTTGCGTGTCAGGCGTGCGATCAGGTCGAAGGTCAGAACTCCGGCGTCGATGGCCAGCGCCTCCGCGTTCTCTGCCGGCAGGCGCAGGGGGAAGCCGTCGTTGGTTATGCGCACCGTCGCATCGCTGAAGGAGGCGGTACCCAGGAAGGGGAAACTGCCTTCGAGGGGCTCCTGCAGCGCGACAGAGAGGTAACGTTCTTCGTTGCCGGTGACCTGGAGGCTGTAGTCACGCACCGTCACGGTATAGTTGCTGATATTGAGCATGCCTTCCGCGGTAAGCTGCTGGGTGATCGTCAGCGGCGGCACATCGAGTTGCGGAAGACCGATGCCTTCGACGCTTTGCGTACCGGTGATGCCGATTCCCCCGGCGGCGGTCAGTTGAATATCGTACGAGGAGGTCGCAACGGCGGCATCCAGGTTCACCGGCAGTTCGGGTGGCAGCAGCGCCTTGAACCGCGCGAGTTCCAGGCGCTCAACCCGCAAGCTCAACATGGCGCGCTCCCCCTCGGGCACACTGCCGTTGCCGGATAGCGACATCGTCAGCGGTTTTTCGAGCCACAATCGGGCGAGTTGGCGTTCGTTCTCCGCGATATCGAGTTGGAGGCGCTCGATGGAGAGGCTGCGGTCGGCTTTGCTGTAGGAGATGGCATGGCCGCCAGTAATTGTCAGGGGCGCAAAGGTACCGTCAAAGGAAGCGTCCTGCGTGCGTACGACAAAATCGCGCACCTCCAGATCCCCGGTAAAGGAGAGCGCCTCGACCTGTGGGGCGACGGCGAGTTCTCCGGCATAGTTGACGCTGGTGTCGCCAAAGCTGATGCCCCCGGCCAACGCCCCGATGAGGTTGAGCAAGTTCGCGTTGGGCATCGCGAGCCGGGTGGTGATGCTGCCCTCGCTGGTGGTAGTGTCGAGGGAGCCCGAGAGCAGCAACTCGCTTTCCGTTTCGCCACGGTACAGCATGCGCAGAGCCGTCTCGTCGATGGCCAGGCGCGAGTTGTTGTGAACGACGTTGGCGTCGAGCGTGATGGAACGGTCGTCAAGGGAGATTCCCGCCACCTGGCCCCCCAGCGGCATGGCCCCGTTCGCCATCAGCTCGACAGGAAGAAGCTCTTCATTCATGGTCCCCTTGGCGGTAAGTGTCATGTTTGGCGAGGAGAGGCGATCCTCGCCTTGCACGACCAGGAGTCCGCCATCCACGGCCAGGGTGAACGGCTGGCCATTGCGCAAGTTGTCCAGCGCGACATTGAGGTCGGTGACTGTCGCGACGGCGTCACCATGGCGGTAGGTGATGTCGATATTTTTGAGCGCGAGGGTGCGCAGATCGATGCGTACGGGCTCTTCCGAGGGTTCGGAAGGAGGGAGTTGCGCGAGCAGGTGCATGAGTTCCTCTGAGGAAGTATCGACGGTGACGTTTTCCGCCAGCACTTCGTCCAGAGTCAGATTTCCTCCGAGGGTGGGGCGCAGTTGCCAGCGAATGCGTACCAGCTCGGCGATGAGAATCGGCGAGGCTTCATCGCCAACCCGCAGTCCGCTCATGGAGAGTCGATTGAAGACGGAGAAGTCTATCCGATCGGCGACAACTGGTGTACCGAGCATGGCGGAAACGCGGGGGAGAACGTGTCGCTGGATGAAGACGCCCCGATTGATGTAGAGAAAGAGCACTGTTACAACGACTGCCAGCAATACGATGACGCCAATCAGCCAGCGCCACCAGGAATGTTTCTTGCCTTGCCTGCTCATGGTCGAAAATCCTTAAAATGCGTTATCCCCTGTTGCACTCGATCCTGTCAAATGTACATTCAAACGAACCCGACTTAAAGTCTCACCTGAAAATGGAGCAACTCGCGATGACTCTTCAGACGCTATCCACTCCTGGTAATACCGAATGGTTTGTGAAGGATCGCTTCGGGCTTTTCATTCACTGGGGGCTGTATGCATTACCGGCGCGTCATGAGTGGGTAAAGAGTCGTGAGATGATCCCTGACGAGAGCTATCAGACGTACTTCCGGCACTTCGACCCGGATCTTTACGACCCGAAGTTGTGGGCGGCGGCCGCTGCCGGCGCTGGCATGAAGTACTTCGTGATCACCACCAAACACCACGACGGTTTCTGTCTGTGGGATTCCGCCTTGACCGACTACAAGGCGCCGAATACGCCGTGCGGCAAGGACCTGCTCACGCCCATGGTGGAGGCGTTCCGCGAGCAGCAGATGAAGGTGGGCTTCTATCACTCGCTGATCGACTGGCATCACCCGGAGTATGTCATCGACAATCGCAACCATCCACAGCGCAATCTGGGCGATGATGAACGGGCGCGCCTGAATGCCCAGCGCAACCAGATGAAGTACGCGGACTACCTGCACGGCCAGGTGCGCGAACTGCTCACCGATTTCGGCAAGGTGGACATCCTCTGGTTCGACTTCTCCTTTCCGGACAAAGAGGCGCCGGCCGATTTCTCCAGAGGCAAGGGCCACCTGGCCTGGCGCAGTGATGAGCTTTATGCGATGATCCGCGAACTGATGCCGGAGGTGATCCTCGACGATCGTCTCGATATCCCCGGTGGATGGGATGTGAAGACGCCGGAGCAGTTCCAGCCGCGTTCGTGGGTTCACGTGAACGGGCAGCCGGTGGTCTGGGAAGCCTGCCAGACCTTCAGTGGCGCCTGGGGCTATCATCGCGACGAGGATAGCTGGAAGAGTATCGAGCAACTCATCGAGATGCTGATCGACACCGTCAGCAAAGGGGGCAATCTGCTGCTCAACGTCGGTCCAACCGGGCGTGGTGAGTTCGATTATCGGGCGCTGGATCGGCTGGCTGGATTCGGCACCTGGATGAGGCGCCACGAGCGCAGTATTCGCGGTTGCACCCAGGCGCCGCCGGAGTTCGTCTGCCCGCAGGATTGCCGGTTGACCTATAACCCCGATACCAACCGAATCTACCTGCACGTTCTCACCTGGCCGTTCCGCCACCTTCATCTCGAAGGCAAGGCCTGGGGCGACAGAATCGAGTACGCGCAGTTGTTGAACGATGCTTCCGAGATACCCATCAAGGGGTTGGAGCCGTGGCAGCTCGAAGCCGGCAGTTCCGTCTCGCCCACCGCCGGCAGTACCCAGATCCGCACCTTGACGCTTCCCGTCAGGAAGCCGCCGGTTACTGTCCCCGTTATCGAAATCTTCCTGAAATCCTAGGTGAAGATGCGTTTGAACTTGAAACGACCGCTGGTGGTTTTCGACTTGGAAGCGACCGGGATCAGCACGTTTTCGGACAGAATTGTGCAGATCAGCTGTGCCAAAGTGCTGCCGGATCGGAGTATGGAAGTGCGCACCCGCCTTGTCAACCCCCTCATGCCGATCCCGCCGGATTCCACGGAGATCCATGGCATCACCGATGAGATGGTGAAGGAGGAAGCGAGTTTCCGGCAGATCGCCAAGTCCTTGAGCGACTACCTGGAGGGGTGCGATCTTGCCGGCTTCAATATTGTCTATTTTGACATCCCGTTGCTGATGAACGAGTTCTGCCGGGTCGGCGTCCCCTTTTCGATGTCTGGCCGGCGCGTTCTGGATGCGTACCAGATCTTTCGCAAGAAGGAGCCACGTACGCTCGAGGCGGCACTCATGTATTATTGCGGCGAAGGGCATGACAATGCCCACGATTCGGAGGCCGACGTGCTCGCGACGATCAAGGTCATCGAGGGACAACTGCACAAGTACGAGGATCTGCCCAAGGATGTCGACAAGCTCGACGACCAGTTCAATCCCTACCGCCGCAAGTATGTGGACTGGGAGGGCAAGCTGCGTTGGGAAAAGGGCCATGTGGTGCTGGGCTTCGGCAAGCGGATTGGCACTCGGCTGAGCATGCTCGTCGAGAGCGACCAGGGATTCCTGGAATGGATACTGCGCTCTGATTTCTCACCGGAAGTGAAACAGATCGTTGCCAATGCCTTGGACGGCATTTATCCAGAGCCCCCGGCTGACCTGGTCGAAACAGCGGACGTTCCGACTGAACCGCATGGCGACAGCGTCTGACGCGGGGGCTTCGGGTTGATCCGCGGGAGTTGGCGGCGCTATGTTAAGCTTCACTTTCGATCCTTTAACGGCCAGGTAGTACCCTCATGTCAGCCGCTCGTCTCTTCACCATATCGACTTCCGCCAAAGCTCTTGCGCGGTTGCGGAATCATTGCCTTGATATCGGGTTGCCTGCTCCGGGTTGCTGGCAGCATCAGCACCTCCATCGCTCTCTGCGCGATCTTGTGACCAGCGGGGAAGACTTTGCGCCGCCGGATGATTTTAATGCCACGCTGCGGCTGACGGCATTGAAGGAGCCGCTCATCCTATTCTGCAATGTGCCGCCCGAGCAGGTTCAGCGCATGGTGAAGGCCTACAAGCAGGAAGGCGAGTGGCCGGTTTTTGCGGTGGTGACCAAGAATTCGCTGGAGATGACGCTGGCAGTGCTTCTGGAGCATCTCCTGCAGGATCGCGGCGTCGAAGCCGCGGCGAAAGATAAACGTCCATAAATCTGAAGTGGGGGCAGAGCATGCCGGACTCTCTTGCGCAACTGATACGACTTCATGAGGTGGCGGGAAGCGGATACTGGGCCGATCGCGCCCTTGCTCAGCTGGACTATGCGGCGGAGCTGACGCGGATCGACCGGCAGTTGGATGGACGCTCACTGAAGGCGGCCGTCGATGGTCTGAGCCGGCGTTTTGGAACGGATGGCGCGGTAACGCGGCAGGCGGTGGAGGAGATGGAGGCCGCTCTGGCGCCGCTGGCATCTCGGGCGAGGGAGCATCACATCCTCTGTGTGGGGCATGCGCATATCGACATGAACTGGATGTGGTCCTGGCAGGAAACGGTATCGATCACGATCGAAACCTTCCGCACCATGCTGGATCTTCTGGGCGAGTATGATGCGTTCACCTTCGCGCAGTCGCAGGCATCCGTCTATCACATCGTCGAGCAGTATGCGCCGGAGATGCTCCCGGAGATCCGCCGCTATGTGGATGAAGGGCGTTGGGAAGTGACGGCGTCGCACTGGGTGGAGGCCGACAAGAACATGCCGAGCGGGGAGAGCTTTGTCCGCCACCTGCTCTACACCAAGGCGTATCTCGGCAAGCTTCTGGGGTTGGCGCCGGAAGCTCTCGAGATCGATTTCGAGCCGGATACTTTCGGCCACAGCACCAACACGCCGGAGCTTCTGAGCAAAGGGGGCGTGAAGTACTACTATCACTGCCGGGGCTCGCATGATCACGACATCTATCGCTGGTACGCCCCCTCGGGCGCCTCGGTCCTCGCCTACCGCGAGCCGCTCTGGTACAATGCCGAGATGAATTCCGGCTGGGCCCGTTTTGTACCCTCCTACTGTGAACGAAATGGCATCGATACCATGCTCAAGGTCTATGGCGTCGGGGATCACGGGGGCGGGCCGACGCGTCGCGATATCGAGATGCTGATCGACATGCAAGGCTGGCCGATCTTTCCAGCCTTGCGCTTCGGCACCTACCGTGAATGGTTCAGCCTGCTCGAGCTTCACAACGAGAGATGGCCCGACGTTCATGGGGAGCGGAACTTCATCTTCAGCGGCTGCTACACCTCGCAGTCCCGCATCAAGCGTGGCAACCGGCGCGGTGAGGAGGCACTCTATCGCGCGGAATGGGCCGCCGCCCTGGCTGCCACCCGGGCCGACGCCCTCTATACCACCAGCCTTTTCGAAGAAGGGTGGCGCAATGTCCTCTTCAACCAGTTTCACGACATCATTCCCGGGTCGGGGGTCATCGAGACGCGTGAACACGCCATGGGTCTCTACCAGGAGACAATGGCGGTGGCGGTGGCTCGCGAAGCCCAGGCCTTGCGCGCTTTCTGCGAGCGCATCGACACGTCGGCCTATGGCGAGGAAGGGGACGCGATGACGCGGCTCCCAGATTGTGCGCATGGCGCCGGCGTGGGCTTTGGCGTCAGTCGGGGGAAGATATCCCAGACCGGCAGGGGAGAAGGGCGTCGCCGGATCTTTGTTGTTTTCAATCCTGTTTTTGCCGAGCGGGAGGAGCCGGTCGAGCTGGTCATATGGGATTGGGCGGGCGATTCCAAGCGTCTGCGCGTGCGCGATTCCGCCGGCGGTACGCTTGCCTGTGAAGTTGTTCAGAGTGGCACCAATCCGTACTGGGGCCACCGCTACCTGCGCCTTCTGGTTCATGCCAAGCTGCCTTCATCCGGGTATGCCACGCTCGTCGTTGACGAAGATCTCGGGGCGCGGAGCGAACCGAAGTTTCACGAGGGCTACGACTTCAGAGTCGAGCTGCCCGCGACATTCGTTCTGGAGAATGAGCTGGTGCGCGCGGAGCTGCGTTCCGAGGATCTCAGCCTGATGGCGCTGATCGACAAGAGCAGCGGCGAGAATGTGGTGGATGGCGGTCGTCTGCATGGTGGCGGTCTGCGGCTGGTGCGGGAGGATGATTCCAAGGGCATGACCTCCTGGCAGGTCGGCCGCTACATGACGGTCAACAGCCTTTTCGAGACGCTCCACGTGACTTCCCTTTCACTTGGCGAGGATCGGCTCTGCCAGAGTGTCGACTTCAAGGCGACCTTCCTGAACTCGTCCATTACCGGCAGGGTTCTCCTGAAGCATCAGTCACGCTTGCTGGACTATGAGTTGGAGGTGGACTGGCATGAGGTGGGGCGCCGCGGTGAGGGCATACCGCAGCTTCAGTACCACATCCCCGCTTCCTTTCATTGCGCAACCTATGCATACGATGTGCCGTGCGGCGTGATTCGGCGCGATGGCTGCGCCATGGATGTGCCGGCTAATGCCTGGGCAATGGCGGAGCCGGCGGATGATGCCGCTTCGGCGCTGATGCTGATCGGCGACTCGAAGCATGGCTTCCGCGGCGATGGCGATGCGCTTTCAATCTCGCTCATTCGCGGCTCCTTCGATCCGGATCCTTATCCCGAATATGGTGTGCATACGATTCGCCTTGCGGTAGGTCCCGTGGCAGACCGCACCAACCTGGCCCTTGCGAAGGCCTCCGCGCTTTGGCGGCATGCTCCCATGGTGATGGCCACCCGCGCGTCGGCAGGTCCTCTCCCCGCGACCGCTTCACTGGCGGCCATAGAGAGTGGCAGCGTGCAGGTCATGTCCGTGAAACAGCCGGAAGCAGCGCAAGGTCTGGAACTGATCGTGCGTCTGGTGGAAATGGCCGGGGAGGATACAACCGTGATCCTGCGTTTCCCGGCCGCTGTGCATCATGCCTCGCTTGTCGATCTGCACGAGCGGCCGATGGACGGACCAGCGCCTCAGATCAATGGGGATCGCGTCCACCTGCGCGTTGGGCATGGGAGCATCGTCTCGCTGCGTCTTGCCCTGGAAGGCTAGCGATGTACCGCGTCAGGATGCGCTTCTACGAGGAACTGAATGCCTTCCTGCCGCGTGATCGTCACAAGCGTGAGCATGTGGTGGAGTTTGCGGATTCGCGATCGGTGAAGGATCTGGTCGAAGCACAGGGCGTGCCACACACGGAGATCGATATGATCCTGGTGAACGGAGAGCCGGTGGGCTTCGACCGACTGGTTGCCGACGGCGATCGCATCAGCGTCTATCCGGTCTTCGAGTCATTTGACGTGAGTGGGTTGAGCAAGCTGGGCCGGCCACCGTTGCGTCATCCGCGTTTTGTGGCCGACGTCCATATGGGCAAGCTGGTGCGCTTGCTTCGCCTGCTGGGCCTGGATTGCCTCTATTGGCGATACTGCGATGACGATCGGCTCGCGGAGATCAGCCACACGGAGAAGCGGATCCTGCTCACTCGCGACAAGGGACTGTTGAAGCGCAGCCTTGTCGACCACGGCATCTATCTGCATTCCGACGAACCGGAAGCCCAGGCGGTGCAGGTGGTGCGGCGGGTGCAGCTTCAGCACGCGGTGGCGCCGGGTACCCGCTGCCTGACCTGCAACGGCCTGCTCGCTGAAGCCTCGGTGGACGATGTCCGGGAAGACATTCCGCTGGAGACGGCCACCTGGTACACGACCTTCCATCGCTGTCGTTCCTGCGGTCAGATCTACTGGCGCGGCGCGCATTGGCAGCAGCTCATGGCGCAGGTCGACCGCCTGCTCGACGCCATGAAGTCGTGAGCGTGGTGTTGTGGGGGGTACAAAAAAGCCCCGGACTGGTTGGTCCGGGGCTTCAGAGAGCTGGCTTGGATCAGTAACGGCCGCGACCGCGGAGTCGACCCTTCTCGGAGAAGGTATCGTAGCCGTGCATCAGCAGGTGGGATTCGGCCTGACGCATCGTGTCGAGCATGACGCCCACGATGATGATCAGGCTGGAGCCACCGAAGAAGCTGGCTATCATGAAGTCGATCGGCATCTGGGTGACGATGATCATCGGGAACAAGGCGAGGGCCACCAGGTAGAGCGAACCGAACATGGTCACCCGGGTCATCGACCAATCCAGGAAGTCGGCGGTCGGTTTGCCGGGACGCACTCCAGGGATGTAGGCGTTGTTGCGCTTGAGATCATCGGCAATCTGCACCGTATTGAACTGGTTGCTGACCCAGAAGAAGGTGAAGAGAATGAGCAGCAAAGCGTAGATGACCATGTAGGGAACCGTGCCATGAGTGAAGAGCGGTTCAAAGACCACCGCCCAACTGAGCCAATCGGTGCCCGCCATGATGCCGATAAGGAATGGCGGGAACATCAGGAGAGCCTGGGCGAAGATGATCGGCATAACGCTGGCGTAGTTGACGCGCAGGGGGAAGAAGCTCGATGGGGCTTTTCCGCCTTGGCGCCCGACGCTCATGGTTCTGGCGTACTGTATCGGTATCTTGCGCACGCCTACGGTGAGCGCCACGGTTGCGGCGGTCACCAGGAGGAAGAGCGCAATGAGGATGAGCACGTGAATGAGCCCGAAGTTGGTATCGCTGGTCCCAGCGGTCTGGTAGAGCGTCCACATGTTGCCGATGGCGGAAGGCGCCAGTTCAATGATACCCACGGTGATGATCAGGGAGGCTCCCTGTCCAATGCCGCGGTCGGTGATCTGTTCGCCGAGCCACATCAGGATCATGGTACCACAGGTGAGGATGATGACGGTCATCAGCTCAAACCCCAGGCCTGGATTGTAGACAAAGGAGACGTTGGGCCCGAGATCGACACCTGGGAGGATGTTCGGGTTTTCCATCGCCTTGGCGGCCATGAAGCCCTGCACGATGCAGATCAGCAGGGTCAGATAGCGGGTCCATTGGTTGATCTTCTGCATCCCAGTCTCACCCTCACGCTTCCAGCGTTCGAGCGTGGGATAGATGGGGGTGAGGAGCTGGATGATGATGGATGCAGTGATGTAGGGCATGATTCCCAGGGCGGCGACAGCAAATCGCTGGAGCGCGCCACCGGTAAACATGTCGAACATGCCGAGGATACCACCGCTCGTGCCAGCCTGGTTCTGCCTCATGGTCTCGAACGCCTGGTCGAGTGCCTCAACATTGATGCCCGGCGTATTGACGATCTGGGCAACCCGGCACAAGGCCAGAATGAAGAGCGTAAACAGAATGCGTTTGCGCAGTTCTGGTATTTTAAAGCAGTCCGCGAAGGCTTTGAGCATGACAGTGGTTCCCCGCAAGGAATTAGAGAGATTCGATGGTGCCGCCAGCGGCTTCGATCTTGGCCTTGGCCGAGCCGGAGAACGCATGTGCTTTCACGGTCAGACGCCGCGTCAGCTCTCCCTCTCCCAGAATTTTCAGGCCCGCGTTGCGCAGATTGCTGAGCAAGCCTCTGTCGCTCAGCGCTTCGAGATCGACAGTCTCGCCATCTTCAAAGGCCGCTTCGAGCGCCTTGATGTTGACGACGGAGAACTCCTGGTGGTCATAGCTCTTGAAGCCACGCTTGGGGAGGCGCCGGATAAGGGGGATCTGGCCGCCTTCAAAGTATGGACGATGATGGGCGCCACTGCGCGACATTTGCCCTTTCTCACCACGACCGCAGGTGCGGCCCCAGTTATTGCCGTTGCCACGTCCCACTCGCTTGCGCTGTTTGCGCGGGGCGGGGTTTTCAAGATCATGAAGACTCATGGGTATGTTTCCTTATAGGGTATAGGTAAGAGAGAGAAGCGACTGGAATCTCAGAGCTGGCTGACGCCGCGCTTGGCGAGGACAGCTTCACGGCTCTGCATGGCGTCGAGAGCCATCATTGTCGCTTTGACCACATTGGTGGGATTACTGCTGCCGAGGGACTTGCCGAGGACGTCATGGACGCCGGCCAGGTCAAGCACGGCGCGCATGCCGCCGCCGGCGATGAGCCCGGTACCGGGAGAAGCTGGGCGCATGAGCACCACGGCGCCGCGGAACCGCGTCTCGATCTCATGGGGAATGGTGCTGCCGTGCAGCGGGACGGGCCGCATTGCTTTACGCGCCAGCTCGGATCCCTTGCGGATCGCGCTGGTCACTTCATTGGCCTTTCCAAGGCCGACGCCGACCCGACCGGCACGATTGCCGACCACGACCAGCGCGCTGAAGCTGAAGTTACGACCGCCTTTGACGACCTTGCTGCATCGCTTGATATTGACAACGCGCTCTTCAAATTCTGAAGAGCCTTCGTCACGATTAGTTCTGTTTTGATTGGCTGCCACGCCTTGTTACTCCTTGGCTTGTGTCGCTCTGCTCTCGGTGAATGGACGGCGTGAGCGCGTCAGAACTGCAGGCCCGCTTTACGCGCGGCATCCGCAAGAGTCTGAATACGACCATGATACTTGAAGCCGCCGCGGTCGAAGACCACTTTGCTGATACCAGCCGACTGAGCGCGCTCAGCGGCGACGGTGCCCAACGTTTCGGCGCCCTGCTTGTTGTCGTTGACGCTCTGCTCGCGCATCTGGGAATCCAGGGTCGAGATGGCAGCCAGAGTATGGCCGCGCAGATCGTCGATGAACTGCACATAGATATGCTTGCCGCTGGTGAAGACGCTCATGCGTGGTCGTTCCGCGGAACCGACTACGCGGCGACGATCGCGCAGATGGCGGCGATACCGCGCCTCTTTTCTGCTTCGTGCTTTTTTCGCCATGATGGATTACCTGTGATGTTGAGAAATGGAAGACGTAGATGGCTGTAGCGAGGTCAGACGGTCTTGCCCTGCTTCAGGAGGATGTATTCGCCGCGGTAGCGGATGCCCTTGCCCTTGTAAGGCTCGGGTGGGCGGAAGCCGCGGATGGTGGCGGAAACCTGACCAACCTGCTGCTTGTCCGATCCCTCGACGACAATGCGTACGTTGTCGTTGACGGCGATGGTGACGCCGGCGGGGATCTCGTACTCGACGGGGTTTGAATAGCCGAGATTGAGAACGAGAGTGGTGCCGCGTACCTGGGCGCGATAGCCGACGCCGATGATTTCCAGCTCTTTCTTGAAGCCGGTAACCACCCCTTCGATCATATTGCTCAGGAGGGTACGGCTCAGGCCGTGCATGGCCTTTGCCTGACGCGAATCATCAACCCGCTTTACGAGGAGCAGCTTTTCTTCAACGACGGCGCTGATCTGCTCGGGGAGGATATGTTCGAGGGTCGCTTTCGGTCCTTTGACGGCAACGTTTTGGCCATCAACGGTAACCGTGACGGCGTCGGACAGGGGGATCGCTCTTTTTCCAATGCGTGACATGGTGGGATTCCTCAGGAGTTACCAGACGTAACAGAGCAGCTCGCCACCGACGTTGAGGGAACGGGCCTCTTTGTCGGTGACCACGCCTTGGGGGGTGGAAACGATGGCAGTGCCGAGGCCGCCGCGCACACGCGGGACCTCACCGGCACCGACGTAAATACGACGGGAAGGCTTGCTGATACGGCGGAGGCCTTCGATGACCGGTTTGCTGTCGGCGTACTTGAGCGTGAGCTTCAGGGTGCGCTTTGCCCCTTCAGTTTCGAGCTCGACTTCAGCGATGTATCCCTGCTTGGTCAAGACGTCAGCAATGCTCTGTTTGAGTTTCGAAGCCGGGATCAAGACGGTGCTGTGACCTGCTCTGCCGGCATTGCGGATACGCGTAAGCATATCGGCGACGGGATCGGAGATATTCATGCAACGCTCCCTGTTGGTTTACCAGCTCGCCTTGGTGACACCCGGGATCTCGCCGATGGAGGCGAGTTCACGGAAGCAAATGCGGCACAGTTGGAATTTGCGGATATAGGCACGGGACCGGCCGCAGCGCCGGCAACGATTGTAGGCGCGCACCTGGAACTTCGGCGTACGCTGAGATTTGACGATTAGCGATTTTTTGGCCACGATTGGAACTCCCTGTCTTTCGGAATGCTGGTGATTCGGGCGGCGTGACGGGATCGGTCGTACCGCTTAGGTCACGGGGTGCTTTGTCTGCTGTTGGTGCGGTTGATGGATCTCTAGTTGCCGCCCGTGTCTGCTCACGTGGTGAAGGGGAAGCCCATCAGGGTGAGCAGCTCACGTGCTTCGTCATCCGTCTTTGCGGTGGTAACGACGGTGATGTTCATGCCGATCGTATGCTTCATCTTGTCGAGATCGATCTCGGTGAAGATGGTCTGCTCGGTAACGCCCATGCTGTAGTTTCCGGAGCCGTCAAAGGAATTTGGGCTCATGCCGCGGAAGTCACGAACGCGTGGGAGTGCGACATTGATGAGTCTGTACATGAAATCGTACATCTGGATCCCTCGGAGGGTGACCTGACATCCGACGTTCATGCCCTCACGGAGCTTGAAATTGGCGATGCTGGAACGGGCCTTGGTGATGACGGGCTTCTGACCGGCAATAGCCGCGAGAGTGCGGACTGCCTCGTCAAAGACTTCGCGATCCTTGCTGGTGCCGATCCCGGTGCTGATGACGATTTTGACCAGCTTGGGGATTTCCATGACGTTGCCATATCCGCGGCGCTTGCGCAACTCGGGGGCGTATTCGCTCTTGTAACTTTCTAAAAGTGGGGTGCTCATGGTCCTCAACCTTCTTCGCTGGTGGCAGTCTCTTCGGCTGCCGAGCCGCCGGAGCGTTTGGCCGCGCGGGCTTCGTGTTCAGACTCCAGCATGACGTTGGAGAGGTGGATGGAACGCTCGCGATCGATCAGGCCACCCTGGGGACTTGCCTGACTGGGGCGAAGTGCCTTACGGCCGACGTTGACGTTCTCGACGATGACGCGCTGCTTCTCGCGGTCGACCGAGAGAACCTTGCCGCTGGAGCCGTTGTGGGCTCCGCTGATCACCGTGACCACGTCGTTCTTGCGGATACGGGTCTTCATTCAGATTACCTCCGGTGCCAGCGACACGATCTTCATGAACTTCTTGTCCCGCAGTTCGCGGGCGACAGAGCCGAAGATGCGCGTGCCTCGTGGATTCATATTATCGTCAATGACGACGGCGGCATTGTGGTCAAACCGCAGATACGATCCGTCTTCGCGACGGACCGGATGTGTGGTGCGGACAATGACGCACTTGACAACTTCGCCTTTTTTGACAAGGCCGTCGGGGGCGGCTTCCTTGACGGTGGCAGTGACGACATCGCCGACGCCGGCCGTTTTCTTGCGCTGGCCGAGGACGGTGATGGTCACGACCCGTCGGGCGCCGCTATTGTCGGCAATAAGCAGACTGGTTTGCGGTCGAACCATAATTTTACTCTCCGTTCACATCTGGAAACTGTTTTGCAGTGGCTGCTTGTCGCAAAGCGGGGCAACCGGACAATGTCGTGATCATCAACTTGGGGTGGAAGAGGGTCAGTCCTGCTCGCCGCGTCGGACGATCTCGGTCAACCGCCAGCGTTTGAGCTTGCTGAGCGGTCTGGTCTCGACGATGCGGACGACGTCACCCTTCTTTGCTTCATTCTTTTCATCGTGGGCGTGAAAGCGCTTCTTTCGGCTGATGACCTTTCGGTAGATGGGGTGTGCAAACTGGCGCTCGACCTGGACAATGATAGTCTTGTCCTGGACAGAGCTGACGACGGTGCCAACGCGCTCCTTGCGGTTTGCCTGGCTCTCGGTGCTGGTCTCGTTCATACGTATCCTCAGGCGGTTTGGGTGGCGTTGGTCCGGACGGTCTGCTCGGTAAGCATTCGGGCGATGTCTCGTCGGATGAAGCGGATGCGCGCGGTATTCTCGATCTGACCGGTCTTCTGTTGTATGCGCAGATGGAGCATTTCCTTTCGCGCATCGTCGAGAGCCTTGTCGAGTTCAAGAGCCGTCAGTTCTCGGATATCAGTAGCTTTCATGTGGAGTCCTTAACTGGCGGTGGCGCGGGTTAGCATCTTGCAGCGCAGAGGGAGCTTGCTTGAGCCGCGAGCGAAGGCGGCGCGAGCGACGGTTTCGCTGCATCCGGCGGCTTCGAAGATAATGCGTCCAGCCTGAACGGGAGCGCACCATCCTTCGACATTGCCTTTACCTTTGCCCATTCGGGTTTCCAGCGGCTTCTTGGTGTACGGCTTGTCTGGAAAGATCCGAATCCACAATTGACCTCGGCGTTTCATGTGGCGGGTGATGGCCACACGAGCTGCCTCGATCTGTTTGTTGGTGATATAGCCGCAGGCAAGAACCTGCAAGGCGTAATCGCCAAAATCAATCTTGTTGGCGCGCTGTGCGACGCCGGCGATTTTTCCCCGCTGCACCTTTCGGTGCTTGACTCGCTTTGGCATTAGTGGCATGGTCGAGTTCCTCCAAATTGTCTGGCAGGCACAACCAGGTCTTCACCCCGATTTTGCCGGCCATGGTATTTGCTTCTGCGAAACCGTATTGAACATTGGCTCGCAGCGTGTGCAACGGCACCTTGCCGTCCTTATGCTGCTCCATTCGCGCGAGTTCGGCGCCATTGAGGCGTCCCGCGCAGCGGATCTTGATCCCTTCGGCACCCATATCCATGGTGGACTGGATTGCCTTCTTCATGGCGCGCCGGAAGCTGATACGGCGCTCGATCTGCGTCGCGATGTTCTCGGCGACAAGCTGGGCGTCCAGTTCGGGGCGCTTCACTTCGACGACATCGATGTAGATATCCTTGCCGCCGGTCAGCTTGAAGAGCCGATCTCGCAAGGCGTCCAGTTCACTGCGCCGCCGTCCAAAGACCAGCCCTGGTCGGGCGGAATGAACGGTGATGCGGACACGATTCGCAAAGCGCTCGATCTGGATGCGCGCGACGGCTGCCTGGGAAAGCTGTTCTTTGACGAAGCCGCGGATCTTGAGATCCTCATGCAGCATATTGCCGAAGTTCTGCTTGTTGGCAAACCAGCGGCTACGCCAGTCCTTTGTGACCGCAATGCGAAATCCAATTGGATTGACTTTCTGGCCCACGTTAAAACCTCTTCCTTATGCTTCTTCGTCTGTGACCACAATCCGGATGTGGCTGGTGCGTTTATGGATACGCCCAGCCATGCCGCGGGCTTTGGGTCGGATGCGCTTCATGGTCGGACCTTCGCCGACGACGGCTTCGCGGACATAGAGGTCATCGCGGGCGATAGGATTGTTGGGATCGTTTTCTGCGTTGGCTATCGCGGAACGCAGGGTCTTGCCGACCAGTTCGGCGGCCTTGCGGGGCGAGAAATCCACCAGCGCGAGCGCTTCAACCACCGGCTTGCGATGGATAAGACGGGTCACCTCGCGAGCCTTGAAGGGCGAGATTCGCACGTATTTGCTGATTGCCTGTTTTTCCATTGGACGTTTCCGCTTATGCTGTGATTGACCTGTCGGTGGTGGCTCATTCACCCGGTTGGATGATCAGATGTGCTGTGGCGCCTGGAGTGACTTGATTGAGGTTGCCTTCGACAACCAGGGCGGCGCTCAGGGAGTGTCGGGCTTCGACGATTCTCAGGACAGTCTTCGAGCCGCGATTGTTGGTCACCTGCCATGAAGAGCCGATCCTGATACCCTGCATTCGTCCCGCATCGAGGACAACTACGGCGAGATTTTCATTGACATTGAGGACCGTGCTGGTTAGAGCATTGGTGCCATTGTCATTGGCTGCCGTGGTATCGGCAATGCTTTGTGCTTCGCCGAACTGATAGAAGATCAGTTCGAGTTGGCGTTGGAGCAATTGCCTGAGAGACGAATTGTTGCCGGAATCCAGTACATCGAGCACCGATTCGAGCGATTGTTTGTAGTCGAGTAAATACCGATAGAGTTGCTGGTGAGCAGAACCGAGTTCCCGCAGATTCACATGTACCTGTGCAAGAACCCGCGCTTCGCTCAAATCCTGATGGTTTACGAGGACATTTGCTGCTTTCAACTTTATCGCCTGCAAGTCGCCCCGCAGCCGCTTGGTTTCGAGTAGCGCATCCGCCAGTTGCTTGCGTGCCTGGTCGAGTTCCTTTTCGGTTCTGACCAGCCGCGCGTTAAGTTCGAGGCACCGGTCCTCAGCCGTCTGACGAGCAACTTCCAGCTCATGAAAGCGAGCTGCTTGTTCGGCGTTTGGCGAGTCTGCACCACGAACCGGCAAAATTGCCTGAAAGAGAACGCATAAAATAACGAGGGGACGCATACTTGTCTACCCCTGTTGAGCAATTTTTTTATGGTGGGGGTGAGAAAGGAGGTGAGTGGAGGTCATAAGAGCTAGAGAATCCGCTGGATGTTGAGGGCGATAAAGGTGAGATACCCCGTGAGAAAGACGATTCCCTCCCAGCGGAGCAGGGCCCAGGAGGTACGCATGAATAAGACCAGGAGGAGTGCTGCACCGAGCATGTAGGGCAGCAGGAAGGAGCCTGCTTCGAGGGTGACGGGTATGGGTGAGATGAGTGCAGTGATCCCCATGATCAGGCCGAGATTGAATATATTGCTCCCGATGACATTGCCAAGTGCGATGTCATTCTTGCCTTTGAGGACGCCGGCGACGGTGACGGCCAGTTCGGGGACGGAGGTGCCAAAGGCGATGACGGTGGCGCTGACCAGTTCTTCCGGTATGCCGAAGCGGACTTTCGCCGCCCAGACGACGTTGTCGACCATCACTTTGGCGCCGAACATGATGAAGGCGCCGCCGACAAGGAGCATGACCAAGGCGAAGGGGACGGAGCGAATTTTTCCGGCCACGACGGCTTCGCTCTGGATGAGCTCTTGTTTATGGCCGCGGAAAAGATGGGCCACATAGATGGCCAGGACCAGGAGCAAAGCCATCCCTTCCAGTCGCGAGAGTACAGGTGCGTGGCCCGGAGAGACGTAGCAGAAGAGGCAGAAGAGGAGGGTGACACCGAGCATGGCAAAGGCGTCTCGATTGAAAAGGAGGCGGGCGATGGGGATGGTGCGCATGCAGACTGCCGCAACGCCCAGGATGAGAAGCGTGTTGGCGATGTTGCTGCCGACAACATTGCCCAGGGCGACTGCCCCCTGATCGATCGATGCGGCATAAATGTTGGTGGCGAGCTCCGGCAGGGAGGTGCCGATGCTGACGAGGGTCAGCCCGATGATGACATCCGGTATATGGTAATGGTGGGCAATATGCGCGGCGCCATCGATGAACCAGTCGCTCCCTTTGACGAGGACGATCAGGCCGGCGACAAGCAAAACCACGTTGAAGATGAGATAGTCGGTATGCAAGCTGGCCTTCAGGATGTGGCATGAGTCAATGAAGCGAGTGCTAAATTTATTGCGCTTGGGGGTGATGAGCAAGGCGAAGCGGCTATTTTACCGCGGTGGCCCTTTACGCGCTTCACCTCCACCCGGCCCGATGTGGTGCCGATGGGCGGCGCGCCAACCTCGTTACGTCAGATATTGGCGGTGGATATGGCAGGAGAGAATGATTTCGACATGGTGATCGATCGTCGCAACAGCGGCAGCGTCAAGTGGGGCAGGTATGCGGATCCGGCGGTCCTGCCCATGTGGGTGGCGGACATGGATTTCAAGGCGCCGCCGCTGGTGGTGGCGGCAGTGCGCGAGTATGCCGAGCATGGGATCTACGGGTATGTCAACCCGACGGAGGGGTTGGTGAGCGCGGTGCTGGAGATGTTGGAGGCGCGTTATGCATGGCGAGTGGAAGCGGAGTGGCTGATCTGGCTTCCGGGGCTGGTGAGCGGTCTCAATGTCTGTTGTGCGGCGATTGGCGAGAAGGGGGACGGCATACTTTCTCCGGTGCCCATTTATGGGCCGTTCCTGACGGCGCCAAGGAACGCGGACCGCGAACCGCAGATCATCCGCACGGCGTGCCATGAGGGGCGCTGGCAGGTGCTTGCCGAGGATGTGGAGGCGGCATGTACGGAGCGGACCTCGCTGATGCTCCTGTGCAATCCGCACAATCCGGTCGGTCGTGCCTACACGCGGAAAGAGCTGGAAGCGTATGCGGAGATCTGCCTTCGGCATGATCTGGTGGTCTGCAGCGACGAGATCCATTGTGACCTGGTGCTCGATCCGGTGCCGCACCTGCCGATCGCGTCGCTGGACAAGGAGATTGCGGAGCGGAGTATCACGCTGATGGCGCCGAGCAAGACGTACAATCTGGCGGGGCTGGGCTGTTCTTTTGCGGTCGTGCCGAATCCCGAGCTTCGGCGGCGGATGCAGGCGACGATGCGCGGCATTGTTCCCGCGGTGAATGCGGCGGGGCTGGTGGCGGCGGAGGCGGCCTATCGGTATGGCGAACCGTGGCGGCAGGAGTTGCTGGCGTATCTGCGGGAGAACCGGGATCTGCTGGCCCGCTTCGTTGCGGAACGGCTTCCTGGGGTCGGCGTGAATCATGTGGAAGCGACGTATCTGGCCTGGCTGGATGTGACCGGGCTGCCGGTGAGCGATCCGGCGGTGTTTTTTGAAGAGCATGGCGTGGGTCTCTCGGACGGCAGAATCTTTCGTGGGAACGGTTTTCTGCGGCTCAATTTCGGTTGCCCGCGCAGCTTGTTGCTGGAAGGACTTGAACGGATGCAGCATGCGGTGGACAGTTTATGACGGTATCATCGCGGTTCACCATCATCGGAACGTACACATGAGCAGTACGCACAAAGTGCATGTGATGCAGGTACTGGAGGGCACGGCAGGTGGTGCGCGAAAGCATGTACGGTACCTGGCGACCGCCCTCAGGCGGTCCGGCTGTGAGGTGGATCTGATTCTGTCGAGCCAGCTCTCCGATCCCGATTTCGATGAAGATTTCGGCGTCTATCGCGCGCTTGGGTGTCAGGTTCATCAGATCGACATGGCCAAGCAGTTATCGGTTTCGGACTGGCGCTCGTTGCGGGCGATCGGGAAGGTGATGGGGGAGCGGCAACCGGATATTGTTCATACTCACTGCGCCAAGGCTGGGCTGCTCGGACGGCTGATTGCACCGAGAGCGGCACCCAAGGCCAAGATCGTGCACACGCCGCACTCCTACTTTTTCGAAGGCTTTTCGAGCCCGTTCTGGATGCGTCTCGGCATCGGTCTGGAGAGGTGGCTGAATGGGCGAAGCGATATGGTCTTCTGCATTTCGGAGGCAGAACGGAGTCTGATTCGACGCCACGCGTTGATGCCGCCCGAGCAGGTCGTGGTGGGGGCGAATGGCTTGCCGCAGGCCTTCTTCGACTCGTTGCTGCCGCGGGATGAGGTGCGGCGGGAGTTGGGGATCGCGCCGGACAAGATCGCGGTGGGCATGCTTGCCCGCCTGGTGCCGAAGAAAGGTCACTTCTGGCTGCTCGACTCGATTGCTCGCATGCCAGCGGAGTCGCGGGAGCAGCTGCGGGTTCTGTTCTTCGGAGAAGGACCGCTGGTGGGGCAGATTCAGCAGCGGATCGATGCTCTGGGGTTGGGGAGGGTGGTTCTCTACCTGGGGTATAAGCCGGCGGCGGAGCGCTACCTGCCGGGGATGGACCTGGCGGTGCTTCCCTCTTTCTACGAGGGGCTATCGTATCAGCTTCTGGAGGCGCTGGGCGCGGGGCTGCCGCTGATTGCCACGGATATTCCCGGCAATCGTTTCGGTTTTCCGGGCAACCCGATACTTTATGTTCAGCCGGGAAGCAGCGAGGACATGTGCGACATGCTCACTTGCCTGGCTGCCAACCGTGAGGACCGGCAACGCCTTGGCATCGAGGGACGCGAATGGGTGACCCGGTTTTTTCCCTTCTCGACACAGATCGACCGCCTGCTCGCGGTCTATGAGCAGTTGCTGCAGAAAGGCTGAGAGTGGCTGTCCTGGGGCTCAGTACTTCTGTGGCTGGTCCCAGAAGATGCTTCCCGACCCGCCCTTGGCCAGCTCGCCGATGAGAAAGGTAGAGCTTCGGGCATCGACATGCCCATCGACGAAGGCGAAGTTGGCGGTGTTTCCTGGATGGCGGATAAGCTGAAGCACCAGCGCTGGGGTGTAGATGCCAGGGTTGATGTTGTTGATGCGAAAGGAACTGCCATCTCCACCATACACATTGCTTATGCCGTCACCGACGATCATGACATCGCTGGAGCGGCTGACGCTGGAAAGCCGTCGTTTATCCATGCCTACGGCGGAGCCAGCCGTTTCGGCGGTGTAGACGCCATTGTAGCCGTAGTTGAAGTAGCGGTAGCCGTTCCAGACGGTGCCGTCCGAGGGGCAGCGCAGGACACCGTATGGGCGGCTGGAGTTGCTGACGGCCAGCGCGGCCGCGGTGCTGTACCTGGTGGCCTTCTGGGTGAAGTAGGCGGGGATGGCGTGCCATCGCGCGTAGACGCCGTCGGGGCTCCAGTGTGGGCCTGGCACCACATCGTCGTTCTCATCGCCGTAGAAGGCGAAGGCGGTGGATTGCTGTTTGAGATTGTTGGTGCATGAGACCGAGCGGGCGCGTTCACGGGCTTTGCCGAGTGCCGGCAGGAGCATGCTCGCCAGGATGGCGATGATCGCCACGACGACCAGAAGCTCAATCAAGGTGAAGGGGGAGACAACACGATGATCCTTCATCTCTATCATTCTCCGTGAAGAAAAAGCGGTGATCCGGAATCCATTAACAACCTTAATAAGTATACAGAAGGGATGACTCGTCTACAAGCGGCGGGGCGAAATTCCTGGGGTGCTTGCGGTTGGTGCGCTGCCGGAAGGGGGATCAGGGGGCGGGTCGAGTGAAATCAACATGGAGGGCGTCGGTGAAGACACCCTGGCAACCAGCGGCGAGGTAGCGGTTGATCAGGTCGTGGTCGTTAATGGTATGGACGAAGGAGGGAATCTGCATGGCGGCGAGGCGAGCCGCGAATTCCGTCGAGAAGCGCTGTTCGCTCATGACTACACCCCGGACCTTCTCGTGGCTGGTGACGACGTCCAGGACCTGGTCATCGGTGGCGCCGGTGCGATAGAGGGTGAAGAGAGCCCGCGGGAAGTGTGTGTCGAGGCTGTCGAGCATCTTCGCGTCGTCGGCGGAATAGATCTGTATGACGAAGCGATCGAGAAGTTGTGAATCGTAGAGTTGGGCCGCCCTTGCCAAGAGCAGAAGGGAGCGCCGCAGCTCGTCCTTGAAATCCGTGACGATGTGAATGTCCGGGTACTGCTGCATGAGCTTGAGGAGGTCATGGACGTCGAGCAGCTGGTAGCGGTTCTGGATGCGTCGGCGCTTGATCTCGTTCAGTTGCAGCTGACTGAAGGGGCGATCGAAGCCAAGCCATTGCTCGACGCCGTCGTGCTGACAGAGGAGTTGCTCGTCCGCCGTGATGGCAAAATCGACCTCGAAATAGCGAAATCCGAGCTGATAGCTCCGCAGGAAAGCCTCCAGACTGTTGGTATAGCGTACGCCGTCGATACTGCCCATGGCGTGAGCCACGTAGGCAACCTGCCGCAAGGGTTCTTCCGGGGGGGGAGGCGCGGCGTCGAAATGATGATAATAGCTCTGGCTGTAGATGCCGGCGCGGATCAATCTTGCATCGATTGCCGATTGAACGGGGGTGGAGCCATACGGAGAGAGAACGAGACCATCATGTGCCTGACTCATGGGCATCAGGCGATCGGCAGTCCACTGAAAGAGGGAGCGGGTATACCAGGCGGGATGCGGGGGCAGACCGGCGAGATGAGCGAGGGTTGGCGCAATGTCCTGGTGGGAGCCAACCAGTGGCACGCGCTGGCCCTTGGTGCCGGGTTTCCAGATGATCAGGGGCACACGTTCGCCTCTGGTGTGCTCACTGGAGTAATCCGCGGTGGCGATACGGCTGGCATGATCGCCATAGAGGACCCATACACAGGAGTCGGCGAATGCCAGCTTCCGCATCTCGTCATGGAAGTTGGAGAGCGCCTTGTCCGTATACCTTGCATGGCGGAAATAGGCAGTGACGAGCGGATCGCGGGCGGTGATGGCGTTATCGAGGCGATCGGGGGGTATGGTGGTGAAGGGGGTGTGCATGGTATTGGTGATGAGATAGGCGAAGAAGGGGCCTTTATCGGCCAGCCGTTGCAGTTTGGGAATCGTCTGCTGGAAGAAGGCGTCGTCATCTGAATGGAAGCCACTTGCGGGCGGGGTGTAGTCGTCGCCGCCGGTGAAGGTGTGGAAGCCCAGTTCGCGGTAAGCGCCACCACGGCGCCAGAAGCTGGCGACATTGCCATGGAAGCCCGCGGTCTGGTATCCGGCCAATCGGAGCATGCGGGCGATGGAAGGGAGATCCGAGAGATTGCGGAGGTTGAAGGTGGGCGAAGTCGGGTCTGGCAGCAAGCCGGTAAGGGAAGCTAGCTCGGCGTCAGAACTACCTCCCTTTTCGTGGACGGCAAAGAAGTTATCCCAGTACCATCCTTCGGCGGCGAGGCGGTTCATGAAGGGGGTGACTGGCTGCCCGTCCACTTCACGGCCAATGAGATTGCGGTCGAAGCTTTCGAGCTGTATGAGGATGATGCTGGGAGCGTGGCCAAGGGGGGGCGCGGGTGCCCGCGGGTCGAGTGGCGGGTTGGGATTGGGGAGTGGCCTGGCTACCATGCCGGAGCGCCGATAATCGCGATAGTTCTGCCAAAGATACGCGATGAAGCCATAGCGGGAGAATCCAGCGGACTGATCGAAATGGAAGGAGTAGGCCAAGCGGTCCATGGCGATATTGCCGGGACCCAAGCCGAGGGTCCTGCTGGCCTTGACGGCAATCATGAGCGGGGCCATCACGAGCAGCAGGCCAGCGAGCGCACATTGAACCCACCGCCGCGGCGACAGCCGGCGATTGCTGCTTCGAAGATAGCAGAGCGCCGCCAGGAGGATCGCGGCCAGCATGCCCGCGTGCCAGGGTTGCAGCAAGGTGAAGATGGCTCCGCGTACAGCGGGGGCCTGAGTGATCAGGCGGAGAGTCGTCAGGGAGGGCATGCTGAAGAAGTATTGATAGTACAGCAGGACGGCGAGCATGCCGCAGGAGATGAGCAGGAAGGTGGCTGCCGCCAGCCAGCGCAGCCAGCGGTAAGCCTGGGCGGCGACGAGGAGCAGGAAGGAACCGGCTGCCACGGTCACCATGCGGCCCATGGCGGGTAAGGTCAGGGAATGGGTGTTGACGATAAGCAGCATCTGCAGCGTCGCACCCGCCAGGACGATCAGCAGGACACTGGTGGTTGGCTGGCAGGCGTGTCGCCACAGTCGCATGGCCTGTGCATGCACGCGCTTGCATCTCCGGCATCTGCATGACTCAGAATTCATAAGCAAGTCTCGACAGAGGCGGAAGATACGTCGCGGATGTGGGCAAGGAGCTGCTCAGTCGATGATATCGAAGCCGGTATAGGGTCGCAGGACCTCCGGCACACGCACGGTACCGTCAGCCTGTTGGCAGTTCTCGAGGATGGCGCAGGCAGCGCGATCGGTCACCGCGGTTGAGGATATGGTGTGGACGAAGCCCTTGTTGTTCTGTGCATCGGCGTAGCGGATCTTGAGGCGCCTTGCCTGGAAGTCGGTGAGGTTGGTGTTGGAGGTGAGTTCACGATAGCCGCCATAGCCGGGGAACCAGCCCTCGATATCGTACTTCTTGTAGCCGGGCGCGCCCATGTCACCGACGCAGACGTTGACGACATGATAGGGGATGCCGAGGGCCTGAAAGATGGCTTCGGCGTTCTCCTGACAATGGGCATGCCATTTGGGCGATTCTTCGGGCTTGCAGAAGATGATCTGCTCGACCTTGTGGAACTGATGAACGCGGAAGATGCCGCGTGATTCCTTGCCGTAGCTGCCTGACTCGGTGCGGAAACAGGGGGTAAAGGCCGTGTAGCGCAGCGGCAGGTCATCGCCGTCGAGGATTTCGTCGGCATGATAACCGACGAGGGTCTGTTCGGAGGTGCCGATGAGGGCAAGATCTTCGCCCTGGAGCTGATAGGTCTGGTCGGCAAAGAAGGGGAGGTAGCCGGTACCGAAGAGGGTGTCGGCCTTGGCGGCGCAGGGGGACATGAAGAGGGTGAAGCCGCGGCGGACGAGCTCCTGCTGTGTCCAGAAGAAGAGGGCCTGGGCGAGTTGGGCGCCTTTGCCTTTCCAGTAGTAGAAGCCGGCTTGAGCGACCTTGGCGCCGCGGGCGGTATCGATGATGCCCAGCTTCTCGCCGATGGCCTGGTGGTCGAGGGGGGTGAAGTCGAAGGTGGGGAGTTCGCCCCAGCTTCTGACATGGGCATTGTCCTGATCGCTGTCACCGTCAGGGACGTCGTCAGCGAGGAAGTTGGGGAGCCATGAGAGACCTTGATCGACGGCGGCACGGACTTCCTTTTCTTCGGCCTCCTTTTCCTTCAGCTCTTCCTTGAGGGTCTTCATTCGCTCGCGGGCTTCGGGATTGTCTCGGCAATCCTTGGAGACGCGGTTGCGCTCGGCGCGCATGTCCTCGATCTGTTGGATGAGTTGGAGCCATCGCTGGTCGCTCTGGTAGAGGGCGTCGATGTCGACGTTGGTGCCGCGGCGGGCGCAATTGGCTTTGACGCGTTCGGGGTCATTGCGGAGGATCTTGACATCAATCATGCGGTGGTCTTCCCATCCGTTACATCTTCGGGTAGTGGCTCGTGACTGGTACCTTCGCTCGCAGCCGCGGCTTTGTCCACCTGCAATTTCTGCAATTTATCGGTATCGCCAAAGAGGGAGATGGCGCCGCACTGGGTGCACATGCGCGCCTGGAGGGGCACATTGGCGTCGAGATAGGTCCAGAAGCGTGTTTTCTTGTGGTCGGGGCGGAAGTAGATGAGACCGGTGCTCTGGATGCGGCCTTCGGCCAATCCGTCATGATGACAGACGGGGCAGAGCTGGCGGACGATCTGTGCATCTTTCTCGCTGGGGTGGAGTTCCACCATGGCATCGAGATCCTGCTGCAGGAAGCGGGTGCTGTCCCCGACTTTGCGGAAGGTAATACGGCCATCGCGCATCCAGCGATAGATGGTGGGCTCGCCGACGCTCAGGTAGTCGGCGGCGTCCTTGATGGACATCCAGTTTGGTTTTTCCCAGGCCATGATGCTCTCCTCGTGCGTTCAGGTTGCTAGTCTTATTATCGTGGAGTCTCAGCAAATTGCAAACTGTTGCTTCTACTGTTTGACGGGTATCTTGGGCAAAAGATCCATGAAAATAGAAAATACATTTGAAAAGAAGTATTTGAAAGCTAATAGTGAAGTATCGGGAGTTTGTGAAAGTTCGTACGTCAACCCACAGCAAGGCGGAGGTCGCGATGAAAACGAGGATGCATCGGAATGGTTTCACGTTGCCGGAGATGCTGGTCTGGCGGATCTGGCGGATCTGGCGGATCGGACGGATCGGGGTCGGACGAGTCGGACGAGTCGGACGAGTCGGACGGGTCGCGGGGGGGCGGTGCCTGTGAAGTACCTGTTCCCAGGTTGTGTTTGTTTGTAAAAGTTAGAAGCAAGCGGAGGAGATGATGAAAGCGAAAATGGATCGGAACCGTTTGACGTTGCCGGAGGTGCTGGTGCTGATCGGCGTGATTGTGTTTGCGATTGTCCTTCTGTTGCCGGTGCAGCGCTTACCGCGCGAGAAGGCGCGGCGCGTCAATTGCGCGGGGAACCTGAAGCAGGTCGGGATGGCGCTGCTGATGTATTCTGGAAATCATGACGGCTACTTCGTCAATGCGAATGCCAACTCTCCGCGCCATGGCAACTTCGAACCGCTGGCCATGGGCAAGTACATCCTGGAGGGTAAAGTGTGGGCATGTCCCTCGCGTAGCGAGGTGTTGACGCTCTGCTCCAACAGTGCCTACCGTTACATTGGTTCGGGGCTGAAGGACGACAATGCGCAGGCGACCTCCGTCTCCCTGGCTTATGATGAGGCAGGTAATCACCAAAAGAGGAGGAATACCTGGATGAACGTCCTGATGGTTGATGGACACGTGGAAGGAGGGAAGCCAGGCAGCAAGCCGTGGCTGGTCAATGACTGAGGTTAGTGGAAGGGGGGCGGACAGATCGGGGTATGACGAGGTCGGACGAGTCGGACGGGTCGGACAGTTACATGAATCCGCAACGAGACGAGGTCATGATGAAAGCGAGACTGAATCGAGTTGGTTTCACCTTGCCGGAGTTGATGGTGGTGGTGGCCGTGATTGTGCTGGTATTTGGCGTCATGCTGCCGGTGCTGGGGGTGGCGCGGGAGAAAGCGAGGCGCGTCAACTGCGCGGGAAATCTGAAGAGCATGGGACTTGCGCTGTTGATGTACTCTGGAGACTTTGACGGCTACTTCGTCAATGTGAATGGCAACTCTCCGCGGCATGGGAATTTCGAGCCGATAGCTGGCGCCAATTATTGTCAGGACGGCAAGGTGTGGGCGTGTCCGTCGCGTAGCGTGGTGTTGACGCTCTGCGCCAACAGTGCCTACCGCTACATTGGCTCGGGGCTGAAGGATGACAATGCGCGTGCGAAATCCTCGTCGCTTGCCTATGATGAGCGGGGCAATCATCCGGAGAACCGCTGGATGAACATCCTGATGATCGATGGCCATGCGGAAGGAGGGCGGCCAGGCAGCAGAGCGTCGATGGTCAATGACTGAGTACCAGTAACATGAATCCGCAACGAGACGAGGTTGAGATGAAAGCGAGACTGAATCGAGATGGTTTCACCTTTCCGGAGATGCTGTTGCTGGCGGTGGTGATCGTGGTGGCGATTGGCATCCTGATGCCGTTGGTGCCGCGCCGTTCGCCCGATGCAAGGCGGGTCAATTGCGCGGGAAACCTGAAGCAGGTCGGGATGGCGCTGCTGATGTATTCCGAAGATCATGAGAGCTACTTCGTCAATGTGAATGCCAACTCTCCGCGTCATGGCAACTTCGAACCGCTCACCATCCGCAACTACATCCAGGATGGCAAAGTGTGGTCGTGCCCGGCGCGCGGCGAGGTGCTGACGCTCTGCTCCAACAGTGCCTACCGTTACATTGGTTCGGGGCTGAAGGACGACAATGCGCAGGCGACCTCCGTCTCCCTCGCTTATGATGAGTTGGGCAACCACCCGAAAAAGAAGGATTGGGTGAACGTCCTGATGGTTGATGGACACGTGGAAGGGGGGAAGCCGGGCAGCAAGCCGTGGCTGGTCAATGACTGAGGTTAGTGGAAGGGGGGCTATGGACGGTATGGCGGATCTGGCGGATCGGACGGATCGGGGTCGGACGAGTCGGACGAGTCGGACGAGTCGGACGAGTCGGACGGGTCGGTGCCTGTGAAGTACCTGTCCCTGGGTTGCCTGTCCCTGGGTTGAGGGCATTCATTTCAATCGGCTGGAGGCGGTCATGATGAAAACGAGAAAGCGCGCAGTTGGTTTCACCTTGCCGGAGTTGATGGTGGTGGTGGCAGTGGTTGTGCTGGTGTTTGCAGTCATGGTGCCGGTGCTGGGGGTGGCGCGGGAGAAAGCGAGGAGGGTGAACTGCGCGGGAAATATGAAGTGCTTCGGGCTGGCGCTGCTGATGTATAGCGGCGACTTTGACGGCTACAACCCTGGGCTATGGGACGTAGCCCCGTCGTGGCAAGGGGGCGAAAGGAGACGGTATGGACGGATCTGGCGAATCGGACAGATCGGGACGGATCGGGGTCTGACGGGTCGGACGTGGCGTGTTAAAAATTTGCCGCTTGTGGGCATTTCTGCGGAAATAAGTTCACCTCACTTTTGGATCTCCGTGATCCTCCGAATACTTTTCGGCGCTTGG
>JAWLHB010000031.1:0-95222 GCA_041690595.1 Lentisphaeria bacterium | reverse complement strand
CCCAACGCACCCATACTCGCGTCGCCCACCATCCAACGCCCGGCCCTCCACCAACGCTCGCCCGCAATCCCGGGCACGCCACTCGCCTGAGTGGCACCCTCCTGCGCTTCGCCCAAAAACCTCGGTCGAAATGTCGCCCCCAACGCACCCATACTCGCGTCGCCCACCATCCAACGCCCGGCCCTCCACCAACGCTCGCCCGCAATCCCGGGCACGCCACTCGCCTGAGTGGCACCCCCTGCGCTCGCCCACTCCCAAAAACCTCGGTCGAAACCTCGGTCCCGCGGCGCCACCCACTCGCGTCTGTTTCCTCCGCTTCGTTCGTGTACATCCGTACCCACCACGCGCGGGGCACATCCCCATACTTCCCCTTATTCCCATTCTTCCCCACCCCCCCCTTCTCGTTAATCGCCAGCAATATATCATGCATAACTCAAAAGTCAATCCGGTCTGGAAAAGAATACCCGCTGCATCCCCTGCCCCCATCGCTTCAGCGATACAGGCTGCCGTCGTCCCGGATCCATTCGTCCCGCGAGCACATCCCATAGCTGTGGAGAAACATCTGGTAAGGCAGCTGCCAATCGATCACCCACCGCGTATGCGCGATCTTGCTCCGCACCATCGCTTCCGAGAAGCCGATCTGGTCATTCATGTAGTCAAAGCCGATCCGCGCGTTATGCGGCATGCACCGGGCCCCATCCTCGGCATTCGTCAGCTCCAGCTTGGCGATCTCCCGCATCTCCGTCAGCCGCTGCCGTACCCGCGACAAGTCTGCCGCCTCCCGGAAGTACCGATCGCGAATCTCCAGAAAGCGCACCGTGTGGATGGCTGTCCGCAGCATGCAGAGGATGGATCGGGCCAGCGCCCAGTGCGCCTTCAGTCGGCTCTCCATCGCTGGATCGCCAGACTCCTCTGCCATTTGCGCTTCCAGCGCTTCGCACCCTTCCAGCCAGACATGCTCACTCTTCTTCAGAGATGCAAGGCAGCCATCCACGCCGAAGGGATGCGTCCAGTGCAGGTCGCTGATGAAGCGCGGCCGCTCCTTCGACCCACGCAGCCAGAACGTTTCCGGAAGCTCTCCCGGCTTCGACGTGTCGAGAATCAGCGGCTGCGCGAAGCCGATCGAGAAAGGGCCTTGCCGAAAGCTCGACGTCCAACTCGAAAAGGGAAAGCTCTCCATCGCCCTGTCGAAGCAGCGCCATGCATCCATCACGCCCGCGGTGCGCTTCGTCCCGAAGTCACGCGCTGCCAGCCGTTCCAGCAAGGCCGGCACGGGCAGGCAGGGACTCCAGCTCATCCACCCGGCCAGCTCTTCCGACAGGCTCTCCGTAAAGCCGCTGAACTGCCAGGAAAACATCGCTCCCGTCGCCCCGCTGGCGATCACCCTCGCATACTTCTCCCCCCAGCGCGTCATGGCCGGAATGCTCGGTATGCCGTGGATCTCCCGCGGACAGCCGCTCTCAACCTTTGCCATCACCTTCAACCCCTTCGCCAGCGCCGCCCGCGACTCCTGCGCATACGTCCCCCCCGGGCCGATCACCGTCAGGCTGTAATCTCCCGACACGCTGGTCACCCCCTCACGCTCGATCGGATCCCCCGTATCGAAATTGCCCATGTAGATGCAATCCTCCGACAGCGCCGCCACATGCGCCGCCGCCGCCGGCGTTGGTGACCAGGTGAAGGCGTTATACGTCCAGACCACCACCATCCCCTCCGGCGCCACCTCCTTGACGACCCTGGCGATGCCGTTGACCAACTCGGCGACACTCGTTGCCGGATCCCGCTTTCGGCACACGGGGCATTGCGTGCTGTTTTCGGGCCGGAACCGCGGCGCCGTATAGCAGTGCAGAAACGCTTCCCCGCCGCTGATCAGGAAGAGTCCTCCCAAGCCGGGAGCCAGCCGGAAAAGCCGCGCGGCCTGCTCCTCGTAAAAGCGTTGGACCCGCTCCTGGCCCGTGCACAGCACATGCAGCCCCTTGCTGGCGCTCAGCTCGCTGCCCAGCACCTCGGGATGACGCTGGAAGACCGCATGATCGACCGGCAGGAAAGGGAGATATGGCGTCAGGAAGACCTTCAGCCCGTACTTCCGCGCCCGCGCCACAATCTTCGCCAGAATCCCCAGATTCGCATCCGCCTTCGGATGATCCAACTCGGGCAGCAGCTCCGATCGGAAGAACAGCTCGAATCCCGGATCGACATGAAAGCCGCTGTAGCCCGCTCGCGCCAGGCGGATCAGGTAGTTGTCATGATAGGCCAACGGGTAATCGAGGCTTCCCGTGGCGCCACGCTTGAAGGCCAGGCTGGTGATCGCCGGTTCCAGCCGTGTGTGCGCCCGAATCTCCCCCCGCGGCAGCCACCGCGCCCCACGCAGTTTCAGCAGCCGCTGCACATGGTACAGTCCGCACGCCGCCCCCCATTCCGTCGCCCCCACAATCTCGATCTCCTCCGCACCCACCGTAATCACATGCTCCCGCGCCGAGTCGCCAGAGACACTTCCCCGCACCGCATCCACCACAACCCGCAGCACCTGCCGCGTCGTGCGCCTGCCGCGCAGCGTCACGTTCAAACCCTCCTTCAGGAAGCGCTCCAGATCACGCGCCGCCACCCGCATCATCTCCGTGGCGGAGGGCTCCATCCTCACCTTCCACTCTCGGGTGATCCTCGTCATCTCCCCGCTCGCCTCCTCCACTCCCACGGAGGAAACCGCTTCATGCGCTCCGCTCGTCAGCCCGCCGTAAAGGTCCAGCGCCCGTCCATCCCCATAAATATCCTTCGGCTTCCTCATCGGATTCTCCCCACCGGTTGATTACACCATACATGAGCATCAAACCTACTATATAGCCTCGCCGCGAGGATAAAACCCCATGTCGGAGGGCTGACGGAGTCGTGGTAGGGCGCGGTAATGGTGTCAGCTGGGGGAAGCGTTGGAGAGGGTGCCGTCGGCTTCGAGGGAGATGGGCTGAAAGGGGAAGCCGGCGGGGGGATTGCGTCGGGCACCGCCATGGTAGAAGGGGCGGCGGATGGTGTGCCATGGGCGGGCGCCCCAGTGGTAGGAACGGAAGGGGTCGCGAATGCGATCCATCTCCGCTAGCATGGCCTCGTGGAGGCCATCGCGAATGTCGGCGGTGGCTGCATCTTCGATGGCGTTGGTCATTTCGAAGGGATCGACGGCGAGGTCGTAGAACTCGTCGGTGTCGAAGAGGTTGATAGCGAGCTTGTACCTGCCGTCGGTGATGCAGCGAATGGGGTAGAACTCGCCCCAGTCGTCGTGGTTGATGGCGAAGCGGGTGAAGCCGATGAGGGCGTTCCGGCGGGGAGCGGCGGCGGGATCGCGCAGCGTCGGTAAGAGGCTGAGGCCGTGCAGGGACTCCGGGCGCGGAATGCCGGCCAGCTCCAGCATCGTCGGCAGGATGTCGAGGTGCGAGACGAGGGAGGTGCTGACGGCGCCGGAGCTGCCGCCGGGCATGCGCACGATAAAGGGGATGTTGGCGACCTCCTCGTACATCATCGGCCCCTTGGAGGTGAGGCCATGGGAACCCTGCATGTCCCCATGATCGCTGGTGTAGATGATGGTCGTGTCGTCGCCATGGAGAGCCTCGACGGCTTGGATGACGCGCCCGATCTCTCGGTCGATGAAGGCATTGCAGCCGTAGTGCCGCCGCTTGCCCTCTCGATAGGCTTCCCAGTTGGCGCCATCGATGGGACGCTGGTGATTCTGCACATGCTGCAGTTGTGGCTTGCCTGCGAGGCTGGCAGCGAAGTTGGGGCGCCTGGGAATGACGCTGGTGTCGAAGTTATCCCAATACTCGGGAGGAGCGACATAAGGTTCGTGCGGTTCGTCGTAGGAGACAGCCAGAACAAAGGGCTCGTCGCCCACGCGCTCCAGAAAGTCGATGGCCCGGTCCGTGACCCGATGACCCCAGATGGTGGACGCTTCGAAGCCGGCGGCGCGCAGCTCATCGGCGTTCCGGCAGGTGCGGTAGGCGCTGAACATGCCCTGGCCAATCTCCTGAGCGTAGCGCTTGCCGTCGTACCACCACTCTTCCTCGAAACCACCGCCCGGTTGGCCGTCGCCGAAATAGCCGGAGCCATCGAGATGCCACTTGCCGGTATAGGCGGCACGGTAGCCGTAGTGCCGGAAGATGGTCCCCATGAGGGGGATGGTGGAGTAAGGAGGTACATTGTTGCACCAGGCGCCGTTCACCGTCGGTTGGGTGCCGCTGAAGATGGCGCTGCGTGCCGGCGTACAGAGGGGGCAGGTTGTGTAGGCGCGATCGAAACGCACCCCCTCCGCCGCCAGCCGATCCAGATTCGGTGTATCCATTCCGGCATTACCATACGCACCGACCATATCGCGGTTCTGCGTGTCGGTCATGATGAAGACAATATTCATGAATACACCCGGGGAAGATGAAGGGTTAACGGATGCCGGCTCTCAGAATGCTCGGGAACCGATAACCCCGGCACCTGTTAGCACGGGGACCACAAGCATAAGGGCAAGACCGGCGAGCTGCAGTAGTATTGGCTTGGCGCATTCCTTGAAGTGGGAGACAATGAAAAGCATACTCACGAAAGGAACAATGATGCAGCCGAGCCCCCACCAGATGCTCTCGTTGAAGGCTACAGCGAGTAACCATAGACTCCCGAGTACAAGCAATACAACTCCCACGTAGAAGAAGATCTCCATGCGTCCCTCTCCAGTTTTGCCTGCAAGTTCATCTGCAGACAGGTTCATGTGTTACAGGTCAGGTAACGACCAACTCAGGTGAAGAAAAGCTTATCCTTGACAGTCATCGCTTTCAAGAACAACTTGTACTGAGAAGCAGAATTATTTTGTCGGTGATGTCCATCCGCCTCAGGAGGGATCGTTGTCAACGCCTTTCAGGAAATGATGCCAGCTTTCTGGACACACAATGAAGTTATCAAAGCGTTCACAATGGGTTGATACAGCAGAAACTGCCTATATGGTCCACCTGATGATGTAGCTATTTGCCGGCAACACCAAGGAGATCAGATGACAACTCGCTCGTTCCACCGTCCTTCTCTTCAGCCTCATGTGCATGGCATGCCTGGATGGGGCGTTCTGCTTCTGGTGCTGGGCTTGAACCTGTCGACGCATGGTGCGGATGACGAGCAGCTCAAAGCGGAAGTTCTGACAGGCTGTCATGGCCTTGTCGATCACCTTGGCGAAGTTCTCCCAACAAAAAACCGATGCCTAACCGTTCTTCTTCACGTCCACGGCGAGGCGCGCATTAACGGTCGCTTCGGGAGTGCGACCGGTTGTTACTCCGTAGCCCGCCGCAAGCATCCGCTTGGTATTCTCTCGGTAGTGGAGCGGCGTCCCGGCCTCCCGGGATCAGTTGAGTGAATCCATCAGCACAGGAATTTGTTCGCGCCACTCGACTTGCTCCTGTAAGTCGCGCCGTTCCTTGGCCAACCATGCCAGTACCTGGCTCAGGTCGAAGAGTGTGCGTGACTCACCGGGGGCTCCGGGAACGCGGCTGGCGCAACGTACTGGTATGGTGGAAGAGTTATTGCTCTTGTATGGCCCCACAATCTCGGCATCGCATCCGGTGCGAGAGATGTGGAAGGTCCGAGCTGCGGCTTTGAATCCCCACGTCTTGCGGACGGAGTCATTCACCCACGGGGGCACGCTGTCGAGCGACACTGGGGATTTGCGCCACCGCTCGAAGTTCCCTTTCTCCTTTTCGGACTCGCCAAGACCGGAAGACAGGACGTGGCCAATGTCTTGAAGCTGAAAGTCACCGACATGGCGGCGACGCATGTCGGTGCGTGTAACGCCAATGATGAGGCCGTTGCTGCACACGAAGCGGAACCATCCCATGAGCGCTCGGAAGCGCGTACTGCCGTCCACGGAGTTGATGCATTCAAGCCGCAGGGCCATGGGGTGGCCGTCTCCCGGATCGAACGCGTACTTCTTGGGAAGGTAAAGGCTGAGAGCCATGCGCTCACCATATTCGGTGATCTTCAGTTCTGCTTTCACTTCCGATAGCGGGATCTCTGTCGCCTCTAATGCCTGTCTCGCCACGTCCAGTACGTCCGTAGGCGGCACAAGCGCGTAGTCCTTAGATACGACGCCACCGGGATGACGGCGTTGTCGTCGCCGAAAGCAAGGCGGACGATTGCATCCAGCCGAGCATTGGGTCGAAAGGCATTATTCTTACCATCGGCCAAGGTAAATGCGCGACGCTCAAAAGCTGGGATGTGCCTTCGGATATCGGCGAGCGTACCTTCGTGGAACGTGATTGGCCGATCCGATCTTCCTCCCTTGGACTTCATCGACGTGGCCCACATCGTAGGCAGGAATACTATGCAGCGCAAAATGTTCTTCTGGATATCGGGCAGGGTCAAGAGAGGCAATGCTGCGCGGCATGATATCACCGAGTTTGACCATTCGCCACCCCTTCGGAAGCGTTCGTTCATGCGGGCTCGGTGTCAGTGTTTCCACCGTCATCATGACTGGCCTTCCGCACCTTTGAGCCTGTCGGTCTGCTTCGAGAGCTTTTTTTGTTCAGCCTTGAGCCGGCGTTCCACTTTCTTGACGTCTTCGGCAGCCGGCAGGCGCTCGGGGACAATTCCCCGGTCGACCAGCAACCGGCGGACGTCGTGGTTGTTCTTCTCGTGCTCGGTGGTCACGCGACTCTCGGTGCGCAGATTGTGCTCCTTGAGGTTGAAGTTGGTGATTTCGTTGGCGAAGTCTTTGGCCTTGATGGTGATGGTGGGCAGGAAGTCGGCCAGGGGACGGCTCTTCGGAACGCCAAGCCGGTTCTTCATGTCCTGGGTAGTGCGTCCGCCGAAGAGAGCCGCATCGCCTTTGCTGCGGATACGGCCGAAGCTCTCGTTGTCGCCCAGGCGGTCGAAGATGATCCCCGAGAGTTCTTTTTCCGACCTGGTGAGGTGCTGGCGAGCGTTGACGCGTTCGGCTTCGGCCAGCCGTTGCTCGACGACTTCCTGACGGCGGGTCTGGACGGCGAAGTAGGTCTGGGCAAAGGCGATCTGCTCCTTGGCGGGATCGCCGTTCTGGGCGATGAGGTAGCAGGCGTAGCGAGTGAGGGCGATGTCGTCGATCTCGCGTTTGGCGCCGGAGCCGAGGGTGACCATTTTCCTGATGTCGGCAAAATGGTCCTTTGGCTCGTGACCGCTGTTCTGACAGGCGGTGATGGCCTTGTCGATCACCTTGGCGAAGTTCTCCCACTTGGCATAACCGAGGAGCATCTGCAGGTCGCGGGCACACCAGAACTCCGTATCGGTATCCGGGTGCTTGCGTACCATGTCCTCGAAGCTGGCGTGGAGTCGAACGACGATGTCTTTGTCCATTCTTGTGTCCCTATGCGTTGTCGGCTTCATGTCGCAAACATTCTTGTCTTGGTTTCACGAAGCAGGCTCGATGCTTTACCCGCTGCCTGTAGCGCCGCCAGGCCGCCTGCCGCCTTGACCTCAGGCGTCGCCGTTATCGTTCTCCACCCCGAGAGTTTGGTATGTGGCGATGTGGATGCGGGCGTTCTTGGCATTGTTCGTGCCATCAGGCTTGCGATAGACCTCCGCGGCGTCCGAGCCGAAGGCGTTCTGGAACGCCTTGACGGCCTGTGTGTGAAGTTCATTGCGGTCGCAGACGAACAGGGCACGGGTAAGTTGCCCGGCATCGGAGATTCGCTTGAGCAGGTTGACGGCAATAAACGTCTTGCCGCATCCGGTGGCCATCGAGAGCAGCGCACGGGTGGGCTGGTTGGCGATCTGGTCACGAGCGACTTTCTTCATGACCGCGCGGATGGCGGCATCCTGATAGTAGCGACGAGCGCCTTCGCCGCCGGGGTATGGCTGGAGCAGTGGTCTGGCCGCGGGCGACTCGAGCGTGAAGCCCATGCCTTGTTCGTAGCGGGCGCGGAGTTCGCCTGGAGTCGGGAAATCAGCGATTGGCCTGGGCGAGGAGGTCAGGCCGGTAAAGCAGTCGAACTCGACGAACTGATGGCCGTTGGACGAGAACACGAAGCGAACGTTGAGCCGCTTGCACTCGGAGTAGCCTTTGCCTTGATCAAGCCCATGTCCAGCCCGAAGGCTCTCCTTCTTGGCCTCGATGAGCTTAGCTCTGGTATCGGCCTCGTTGTACGGCATCAGAAATCCTCAAGTTCTCAATCGTCAAACACTTGATTCAAATGCCGAATATAGCATGTTCGTTCACCTATGCCACCCATACAAACGGAGTCCACCGAACCATGATGAACGACGGAATTGCGTTGGTCACCAGCAACGAAAAGTGGGGCAAGGCGATGCAGACGGAGCTGGCTGAGATAGCCGCCAGGCACACCCAACACCGTTGATCGCGCCGGTCACTCCTGTGGTTTGATGATCCGCAGGGCGGCCTGGCGGGCTTCCGCCTGGATGCGTTCAAGGGGAAGCCCACTGCTTTCCGCGAGCTGGCGGCAGCTTTCGTACTCGGGGGCCAGCCGCAAAGGCTCCTGGCCATTTCCCAGGTAGCCTATCTTGACCTTCACCTCGCCGGCTGGCAACGTGACGGTCACCCAGTCGCGGCGGAGAACCGCCCGATCCGCAAGATGCCAGCGCACGCCAAAGGTACTCGACTCCCGCAGGAGGCGCTCGACGAGAAGGGCGCGATCCTGAGGGCGGCTCATGACCTGAACCAGGTGGCCGGGACGGCCCTTCTTCATCAGGCAGGGCAGTACCGATACATCCAGCGCGCCCGCGCCCATGAGCGCGGGGATCAGGTAACCGATCTGCTCTCCCGTTGCATCATCCAGATTGCATTCGAGGATTGCCACCTGGGTGGCGGAATTATCGTCGCCGGTGGTGGCTTCATCGCCGCTCTCGAAGAGGACTGCCTGGAGAACATTGGCGCGATCGGGGACGTCACGGGTTCCGGCGCCATAGCCACTGGCCAGGATGCTCCCGGCAGGCTGCCCCTCGAAGTGGGCGTCGAGGCCGCGCAGGAGTGCCGCCCCGGTTGGCGTTGTCAGCTCACCCTCGGCGGAGCCGACGACCATGGGGGCGCCGACGAGCAGCTTGGCCACGGCCGGCACCGGCACTGGCATCAGCCCGTGCGCGCACTTGACGGTTCCGGAGCCGACATGAATCGGCGCGCACGCCACACGCTCGATCCCCAGCAAACTCGCCGCCAGCGAGGCTCCAACGATATCCGCGATGGCATCGACCGCCCCGACCTCATGAAAGTGAACCTTCTCCGGTGGAATGCCATGCACGGCGGCCTCCGCCTCGGCAAGGGCGCGAAAGGTCCGTTCCGCGGTGGCGCGGGCCACATCGTTCACCTGAGAGGCGGCGATGATCTCAAGGATCTCCGGGAGGTGCCGTCCATGATGGTGATGATGATGCGCGTGTCCATGCCCATGCGCGTGATCGTGATCGTGGTGTTCGGTGAAGGAGACGCGGAAGTGAAGGGCGCCGATGCCGTGTCGCTTCACCCGCTCGCGGTCGACGCTCCACTCGTGAGCAGGCAGAGGGAGGGAGCGCAGTTGGCGCCAGAATTCCGGGGTGTCCGCGCCGAGGTCGAGGAGGGCACCGGTGAGCATGTCTCCCGCGATGCCGGAGAATGGGTTGAGGTAAAGGCTCTTCACGTCGTTCCATGGGGTTGCGGTCGTTGATGGTGATGTATCGGTAAAAGTATGCCCGTGTTGAGCGATTCGGCAAGCTCGTTTCGCATATCTGACGATTGCATTTGCCAAGGCGGTGGATATCCTGCACATTAGTGATGCCGTGCGCACTTGTGCACAGGGCAGTCGAAACGAGGAACACCCAGGAGGGACTGACTCTTGAATGCAAAGCTGATAGTATCGGTTGTGGTTGGCGTGGGACTGGCGTTGCTCGGCGCGATTTCCACTCATGCGCAGGAGATCACCGGCTTCACCGCGATCAGGGTTGTGGGCGACTGCCAGGTTATTGAAAACGACCAGCCCAGGCCGATCAAGGAAGGGGAGACCTTTTCCTTCGGCACCACTGTCGAGACGCAGCGACGCTCCGTGCTCGACCTCCAGTTCTCCGACGGCAACACCTTCCGCCTGCTTGCACGTACCCGCCTTCAGGTTTCGGAAGCGACGGACAACCCGAAGCTGAAGGTCCTGCGGCTGGAAAAGGGAGACGTCGAACTCTCGCTCGACAAGTTCCCCAAGGACCACAAGCTTCAGGTGGAGACGCCCACCGCTGTGTGCGGCGCGGTCGGCACCCGTTTCGTCGTGACCTTCGAGCCGGAAGCCGAGGACGCCACGGCCAAGTCGGAGAGCCGCTCGAGCGGTTTCTCGTGCAGCCAGGGTGAAGTCTATGTCGCGAGCCGCTTTTCCATCGACGACAAGGAGGTGATCGGCAATACGCTCAATGTGCCCTCGATGCCTGCCGGAAGTCAACTGGTGGCGACCATTCATGAAGGTCTGGAGAACTCGTACACCGATATCGTCGTCACGCGCGGCCGTTTGAGCTTCGAGTACGGCGGCAGCAAAGGGAACTCCTTCGCGGTGGAACCGCGGGGGGAGGACAAGCCGACCCGCTTCGTCTGCGCGCTGGAGAAGAGCGAAGATTCCGTCCAGATGGCGGCGGTGGAAGTGCGGGAGGGAGCGATCGTCAATACGCGGAAGCGCTTCCTGCTTGGGGACGAGACCACCGAGATCACCGCCGAAGACGGGGCCGTGCTCGTCAAGGATCAGAAGGTCTTCGCGGCGGATCCCGAGGAAGCCGAGGAGGCAGAGAAGAGTCTGACCTCCCGGTACCTTGCGGCCGCTCAGGAGGAAGGCGAGCTGCACAGCCAGTGGATCGACATCACGCTTGAAGGCCGTGCCGACCCCTTGCTGGAGGCGCGGGTGGTTGAAGCCGCTCGCAACGCCACCGCCCTTCGCAGCCAGCTGGCGACGTTGCGCACCATCCGCATGCTCAACCAGATCAAGCGCGGTGCCTCGCGCAGCATGCGCCCGATGCGCCGATGAAGGTTTTCCACCGTGAGGTCACCGGCTCCGCCGGATGGCTGGCCGCCGCGATCGCGGTGATGATCGCGGCAGCCGGCTGCCGGAGCACGCAGGCGCCCGAGTCATCCGCCGGCCGGAGGCCGATGACGCCTGCGGCGAACGCCCCGGAGTTGCTGCTGGCCGGCTTCACGGTCGAGGACTTTCCGCGCCACTCGACGCTCGCCAGTTGGACCCATTCGCGGCAGCTGCTGGAGGCTGCCGCCCGCGTCTGGCTGCAGCTTCCCCCCGAGCAGATCGCGACCCGGCATGCCCCCACTCGCCGCCAGCTCCAGCGCTACCTGACGGAAGAGCTGCCCGCGCTTGTGCGCCCTGACCAGCTCGTCCTCTTTTACGTCGGGACGCATCAGCTCGCGGATGGTCGGCTGCTGCTGGCGGACGGCGAGCAGGTCAGCTCCACGGAGTTTGCCGCGTGGCTGGGGCACCTGCCTGCCAGGCGGGTCGTGCTCCTGGCCGATGTCTGCTTTGCCAGCGTCATGGAGCGGAACGCCGCCTTCGTCGGCGGCGTCACCCGGCTGTATGCCTCGCGGGATGCGGAGAAGGCGCCCGATATCCCGCTGGATGGTTCCCTGCGCGAGATCAAGGCCTTCTTTGGCGATACGGATGGCGCGGTCCGTAGCGAACTGGGCCTCGATCATGCGACCTACAGCCTCTTCCCCTACCTCTTTGTCCACGTGTTGCGGCAGGAGCTTCAGCGGCAGGGCTCGGCCGTGCGAATCGACGATCTCTATACGGGAATGAGTGGTGCCCGCGATCAGCTCGCCCCGCGGGTCCGCCGCATCCGCATACCGGACTTTGCGGCGGTCAATCTCCAGCCATGGATCCTCGCCAACGTTCAGCCGGCGATCACTCCCGCTGCTCAGCCACCACCCGCGCCGACCAGCCTCGACGATCTCCTGGCCATGCCCGCGGAGCAGATCGATGCGGGACTCGGCAATCTCCTGGTTGGCCAGATGCTGGACCCGGCCGTGGACATTCCGGGGCGGCTGGCGGAGGTGGATCGCATGGCCGAAGCGCTGCGCCAACGTATCGGTGAGGAACGGCGCCCGCAAGAGGTCGCGGGAATCATCAACCGGTATCTTTTCAGCGAGGTTGGCCTGCGTGCGGTCGACGAACCGTACGCGGCGGACTTCAGCCTGGATGATCTGCTGGCGAACCGCCGCGGCCGCTGCAGTTCGCTCGTCTCGCTTTATCTCGCCCTTGGCCAGCGGCTGGGCATTGCGTTCCGGGGCGTCTGCATTCCAGAGCACATCTTCGTCCGCTGGATACGCCGTCCGGATAGCCGCTGGCAATGGCCGGCCGGTGTCGACCATCTCAACATCGAGACCACGCGTGGTGGGGAACTGCTGCCGGACGCGCGTTATGAGCAGGTGGCGAACTGGGAGCGCAGCCGGGAAGGTGCCAGTTTTTATCTGCAGCCGCTGGATGCCCGCGGCACCATTGTTGCCCTACTGGGTCCCCTGGCCAGCGCGCTGCTGGAACAAGGGGATCTGGAAGGCGCCTCGACCGCTGCCGAAGCAGCGATCCGGGAGCATCCCGGGGACGCGGAAGCCTGGAACATCCTCGGTTCGGTGCGCCGCCGCCAGGAGAAGAACGAGCTGGCCTTGCTCTGCTATCGCCGCGCCATCGCCATCAATCGCGGCTTTGCGGAAGCCTGGAACAATCTCGCCACCGTCACTTCCGATCCGCTGCAGCGTGTCGCCCATCTTCAGCAGGCGGTCAAGCTGAAGCCGCAACTGGGGGATGCATGGGCCAATCTGGCCTTCACCTACGCAGCCCAGGAGCGGTACGATCTGGCGCTCGCCTGCATCAAGCGCTGTCAAGAACTTCACCATCCGCTGCCGCCCGACTTCGTCAGGGCTGTCATGCAGCAGCTTCAGTAAGAGAGGTATGCCGATGTCCGAATCCATGATCCTTCGCAACGCGCGAGTCGTCGACCCCGCCAACCAGATTGACGAGGTGCGCGACATCGGGATCGTCGACGGCCGTTTTGCCGACCCTGCCGGCATCCGGCTGCACCCGACAAAGTCTTCGGTCTACAACCTGAAAGGGTCGACGATCGTGCCTGGGCTGGTCGATCTGCACGTGCATTTCCGTGAGCCTGGCTTCGAGTACAAGGAGGACCTCGCGAGCGGCACCGCCGCCGCGGCTGCCGGTGGCTTCACGACGGTGGTCCTCATGCCCAATACGAATCCGGCCATGGATCGTCTGGAGCGGATCGAGGAGCTTCAGCGCGGCATCGCGGCGAAGGCCAGCGTCACCTGCCTCATCAGCGCGTGCCTGACGGTCGATCGAGCCGGGGTCGAGTTGAGCGATCTGCCTGGGCTGGCGGCGAGCGGTCAGATCGTCGCCTTCAGTGACGATGGCAACTGCGTACAGGATCGGGAGCTGATGCTGCGGGCGGGGAAACTTGCCGCCGCCGCCAAGCTGCCGATTCTCGACCATTGCGAGGACGAAGGGTGCATGCAGCAGGGCGTTCTGCGGGGCGGGGCGGTCGCCGAGCGTCTCCAGCTTCCGGGGATGCCCGGTGAGACGGAGAGCAATATCGTTCGACGCAACGTGGAGCTGGCGCGAGAGACGGGGGCGCATTTTCACCTTCAGCACCTCAGCTACCGGCAGTCGGTCGAGCTTCTTCGCGCGGCGCGGCGGGAGGGGCTTGCCGTCAGCGCGGAGGCTTCCCCGCATCATCTCACCCTGACCGTCGATGAAGTGCCGATGCTCGGGACCAACAGCAAGATGAATCCTCCGCTCGGCACGCGTGACGATCGGGAGGCGCTCTGGGAGGCGCTCGCCGATGGCACGATCGAGACGATCGCCACGGACCATGCACCGCACGCCCCGCATGAAAAGGCACGCGGCATCCAGCAGGCGCCCTTCGGGATCATCGGGCTTGAAACCGCCCTGCCGCTGTCGCTGACAGCCCTCTATCACACGGGCATCCTCGGCCTCTCGGAGCTCATCGCCAAGCTCACCTGCAATCCAGCGCGCATCATCCACAGAGACGCTGGGACTCTTACTTTCGGCCGCGCCGCGGACCTCGCCATCCTCGACCTGGATCGGAGCTACGCGATCGACATCCTGCGGAGCCGTTCGCGTTCGCTCAACTCACCCTTCCACCGCCGGCAGGTTACCGGCAAGGTGGTGGGGACGATTCGCGCCGGCCGCTGGGTCCATCGGCAGCTTTGAGCATGGGCCGTGGCGAAAGGAGACCGGCATCGGACGGATCGGACGGATCTCCGTCATCTTCGGGCAATGCGCCGATCGGTATGCGGCGAGTCTCAGATTGGCGCCGGGGTCTCTTCGGGAGCGGGCTGCAGCTCGCATGCGGCCACGTAGGCGAGCTGCAGGACCACGAGGAATTGCAGCCCGCGCATCAGCCACGGCGCGAACCAGCCGGCCAGCAGCAGGGCCACCAGGCTTCCGGCGATTCCGAGCAGGACCTGCCGATCCCAGGCATTCACCGCTTGGCGTCGAAGCTCGAGCGCGCGCAGCAGGAAGGTGGCCAGAAGCCCGACCAGCGCCAGGAGGCCGACCAGCCCGGTCTCCACTGCCAGCACCACGTACTGCCCGTGGGCATCCTGTTCCATGAAGTTCACCGCCGGCTTGCTCACCAGAAGCGGCATCAGCCGCGACTGGCCGTAGAAGCTGTTGATCCGCTCCTGGTAATTACCGAGGCCATGGCCGAACAAGGGGGAGATGCTGACGGCATTGAGCGCGGCCTGCAGCTCCACGTACTTCTGCTGATGGTGCATCCAGACGGGTGCCGTATCGGCATCCTTGCCCTTCATCGGCATTGGCAGCAGTCCGTAGGTATCCGCGTATCGCGACAAAGCCACCGAGTCCATCAGTATCTTGCCATGGTGCGGTGAGACAAGTACGGCCACCGTCTGCACGGCCAGGGCGCCTGCCAGCACAAGGCCCACTCCGCGGCGGCTTCCCCAGCCGATCGCCACCGCGACGCAGCCTGCCAGGGCGCAGATCAGCAGCAGCGGGTGGAGAATGCAGAGAAAGCCCAGGAGCGCCAGCACGACCAGCAGAAGCCGCCAGACCGGCTGACGCGGGAGCCGCGCCAAAGCCAGCAACAACGGCACCAGCACCACGAGGTAAGCCGCCAGCGCATTCTTGCTCGACTCGCTCCCCGCCGCGCCGCTTCGCCCGGGGTTGAAGCGGAAGCCGAGGATCGAGTCCAACTCGCCGATGTCCGCCATCCCCCGCAGCGTATGTCCGCCCAGAATCCGCCAATACTCCCACAGCGCTCCCAGCACCAGCACGGCAGCTCCGGTTGTCACCACCAGCATCGCCTGACGGCGGAGGCGGGGTTCGCGCAAGGCTTCGCGAAAGAGGAGGAAAGCAACCAGCAGCACTTCGATCGCCTGCACCATCTCCCGCAGACCGGCCCCGCGATCCGGGGAGAGTTCACGTGGGGAAAAAAGATGCATCCAGGCGAAGAGCGAGAGGAGGCATACGAGCAGAAAAATCCAGATCGACCACGGGGGTGACCGCCATACGGGCCGCTCCCGCGCCAGCACCAGGTAAAGCAGCATGGCCGCTGTCGTCATCCCAAGCAGCAGATCCGCCAGAGTGAAACCTACGCCTGGCACCTTCAGCGCCAATCGGGCCAGCCAGCCAATCTCGTTTACCCCAGCGATGTACGGGATCTCCCTGCCGTTTTCCAGAAGGCTCTCCAGCCGCGCCGGTTCACCCTCGACGATGATCTCCGTCGCCGTATTGTAGATCACCCGCATGGCCTCGTCGTCGATCCAGAGCCGAGTTCCGATCAGCTCTTTCTCGGCAAAGACGGCCAGCGGATCGACCAGTCGCAGACCGCCGTCAGCCGCCGCCGAGGCCGAGGTGATCTTTCCGGTTCGCACGCCTGTCAGCCGCAAGGCCCAGTGACGCAAGGTTACCTGGCTGAATGCCGCCGCGACAATGGCCAGTACGAGCCAGCGAAGCCAGCGCGGTCGGAAGGGGGGATGCGCCGACTCGTCACCCTCCTTCATGGGCGCACCTCAGGTCGGAGACTTCGGGCTCGTTGGCAAATGCCTCTTCCCGCAGCTTCACCCGTACATCTCCCTGCATCGTCGTGATCCAGAGCTCGCCCGGGTGTACTTCGAAGGCGTAGGGGTAGGAGAGCCAGGCACCGCTTTGCCGGGCAATCGTCACCGGCCGGGTCCAAGTTGCCCCGTCGTTAGTTGAGAAGGCGACGGAGAGTTCTTCGCGATGGTTGCTGCAAGGCACTTCCGACCACTGGTTGTCTCCGCCCGTCAGCGCGTACGCCGTGCGCCCCTCGGGGTAGAGCCGGTTCCAGAGTAGCATGAGTTGTCCACTGGCCAGGCGCTTCAAGAGGCCTGGGGCGCTGCTCGCGGCAATGGTCGATGGGCGAATCACTCGCCACGAAGCGCCGTCATCCTCGGAGAACGCCTCCCAGAAGCGGCCCCAGTTTGTCCGCAGGAGCAGCCACAAGCGGCCGTCGCGGAGTTGCTCCACCGTTGCTTCGGTCACCCCGCCATGATGACCGATGCCGCCCAGATCGATGATGTTGCTCCGCTGCCATGTGAGGCCGTCGTCCGTCGAGCGATAGGTGACGACGGAGTGGCGTCCCGGATGGGCGAGCATCATCATGGAGGTGAAGACGAGCGTCCCGTCGTGGGTCTGGATCATGTTGCGGATGGCGCCGGTCCATTCCGAGTGGAGAAGCTGAAAATCCTGCCAGGTGCGCCCGCCATCGACGCTTCGCATGACGCAGGTGGGCAAGCGGGTTTCCGTGGTGATGTCCGACGTCTCGGAATCCCAGGTCCAGACGCGGTCGAGCAGGTTCATGAAGGCAAGGACCAGAGTATTTTTACGGGTGACGATAAGAGCGCGCTCGCGGCTCACCTCCACCTGCGCCTCACGGGAGAACATGGGAATCCGCGACCATGTCACCCCGTCATCCTCGCTGAGGGCAGCTTCGAGGCCGTCCTGAACGCCGACGATTGTCCCGTCCATCAAGCGTGCATACGGCCCGAGTCGCACCGTTTGCAGCGCCTGCACGCGCGGCTCCAGCCAGAGCTGGTCTGCCGCCGAGTCTTCCACCGTCTGTATCTGCTCGCTCATGCTGCTCCCTCCATTTCGACGTTCGTAAAGCTACCATCAAGTCTCGCGAGAGAGATCCCGCCGCCGCACATCGTACATGTCAAAGCCATCCAGTTGAAAAAAAGCCTCCGCGCCGATCTCCCTGAACAAGGGAACCTCGCCCGGATAGAGCGGATAGAGGCCGGCCAGCTCGATACGCATGGTGCTCAACTCTATCATGCACTGATCCGCATTCAGGATCGAGGGCGCGTAGATGAAGAAGGCGGTCATCTCCGAACCATCCGCGATAGGCCCGTCCAGAGTGAAGAGACTACCATACTCGAACTCCTGCTCCCCCCGAAAGGCCGCCGCGAAATAGGCCACCGCCAGCGGCCACGTCTCGTCATCCGACTCGACGCAGATCACCAGCTCGCGCCGCGCCTCCGTCCAGTTCGGATGCTCCGCCAGGCTCAGCCCGTAGGTCACGCCGGTGATCATGCCTGCTTCCGGCGTATCATGGTAGATGAAGGAAAAAACCGGCGGCTCTCCGGAGCGCGGACTTTCCATTGGGCGAATCACGGTAGGCTCCCCGAACTTCCGCTGGAGAGTTTCCAGGAAAACGACATGATCTGGACGCATCGTCTCCGCTCCTTCGGCATGTGGTTCTTCAGTCATCGACAAACGTAGCGCACCCCCCGGCGATGACAAGCCATGACGCTGATTCGGAAGAGCATCCGGGGAGAGAGGCGATCACGTGGGGGGGAAGAATGGAGAGAACGTCGAGGAAGTCGAGTGAGGGAGCTACAGTGTACCTGTGTCTGGGGCAAGAGCCCGAAAGCGGATCGGGCGGATCGGTCAGGCGGATCTGACGGGGCAAAATGGCAGGGGCCGTTGGCAACGGCCCTGGTCGCCGCTCGAAAAGCGCCTCACGACGGGCGACCGAGCTCTGGACCGAGACCGAGCCAATTAAGGGAGGAGCTGCGACCTGCAACTGGACATTGGGCTTGGGGCGGTTACAGTCTTTCGGGATATAAAATTAAAGGAGATGCTGTCGTGCAGAGAACCTGGCAAGCGTGTACGCTGCTTTTTATACTCTTTGTTGTGCTGCTGCTGACGCCGCTGGTGTTGAGGGCGGAAGGTGACGCCGTGTGGGAGGAGACGAAGGCCGGCTACCTGCGGGCGAGCCGACAGGAGTGGAATCACAAGGTCGGGGAATGGCGGGAGGTGGCGGCGTGGCGCTTCGATGACGGGAGGCTGCCGGAAGAATTCCACGTCTATTCGGGGGAATGGCGCGTCGTCGACGGCATGCTTCGGGCGGTCGACGGGGAGTTGGAAAGGAATCGTCGCATCGGCTTCGCCACCTGCATCTGGCCGGCCTTTCGCGTGGAGTTCGACGTGATGCTTCAGCCACGGGTGGGGACCCCGGCGGATCACATCGGCGATATCGGCATCAGTCTCAACGCCGATGCGGAGACAGGAAGCTTCGCCAAAGGGTATGTGTTCATCCTGGCCCAGTACATGAACCAGGCAACAGTCCTCTACCGGCTGAATGTTCCCTATGCGCGCACCGAATGGTCACCCATCGAGGCTGGGCGGCTGCATCGGGTGATGGTGGAGGTCGTCAAGCCGCACCTGCGCCTGTGGGTGGACGGGCGGGTCGTTCTGGAAGGCTGGGAGCGTACGGGGAGTAACAATCGCGACGGCAGCGATTTCCTGGAAATGGATGCCGAGCGCGTTCTCACTCTTCACACGTACGACACGGTCATGTCGATCGACAATCTGCGAATTCTGGTTCCCATCACCCCCTGAACATACGGAAGTGATTCATGCGTTTACTGACTCTGCTCGCTGCTCTTTTTCCGATCCTGCTGGCCGCGGTGGAATGGAAAGCGCCTGCCAAGCCGATCGACCCGGAAGGTGCTTATGTGATGCTCGACCTGGCGGGACGGGCCAACGATCATGCTCCGCTTGCCGTGTCGGAGAGCCTGGTGGAGGTGGGGCGGATTCCCTTCCGCCTCCTGAACGGGGAGCGGAACCATCTCTTCCTCAAACCGATCGGCTGGTCAGCGGAGTTCGACGAGTCGAAGGAGTATCCCGGGTACATGGCCAAGTACGATGACTTTCCGGCGGAGGATGACTCCACGCGCGCGGCCTTCCGCATACCGGTCAGTGATTACCAGGCGGTCTGGCTTCTGGCAGCGACGGATGACGATCCGGGGCTGACGGAAAAGATCACGCTGCGCTTTGGTCGCTTTGGGAAGAATGCCCGCGTGAGCTACGCCGATTTCACGGGCGTCGTCCCCCGCGCCGGGACCACGAAGGTGCGTCCGGGAGAGGGTAACGTGGTTCAGGTACTTCCAACCGAGCAGGGGAATCTTTACTTGGTGCGCATTCCGGTCACCCGCGTGTTTGCGCAGGATTTCCGGGATTACTGGGAGATGCATCTTGACGTGACGAAGGAGCTTGGAGTGGCCGTCAACCTGCCGGATCCTTACCGGTATCAGCTTCGCCCGCTTGGCGATCCCAGCGGGGTACGCATCTACGCGATGACGCTCGAGCGCCCCTCGCTGCAGATGGAGGTGGAGAGCCGCGAGCCGGGCAATGTCTTCAATCAGCCACAGAAGCCGACCTTTGACATCACCTTCCGCAATCACTTCCTGCACTACCAGATCCATCACCTGGAAGTGGTCACCAGGCGGGATGATGGAGAGGAGCGCACGTTCACCTTCGATGAATTCCGGCCCTGGCATCCGCGGCATCGGGCACCGACCAGCTTCGAGACGGTCGAGTTGGACCTTACGAAGCGTGGGCATTACCAGGTCGCCTTCAATCTGTACCAGAACAAGAAGCTCATTCTGCAGCGGCTGACGACGATGGCAGTTCTGGCGCCGGACAGCCGCCGCTATCGTCATGAGTCCCCTTTCGGGGTGTGGGATTTCAATGGCACGCACACAACCCCCAGCGACCCCGATCTGACGGGTTCGCTGGCGAAGAAGGCTGGGTGGCGCTATGCGGCGAAGAACGACGAGTATGGCGTTGAGAGCTGTTTCGACCCGCATCTTCATAACAAGGGGATGGAGAAGCTGATGGAGCGCAAGGAGGAGCCGGGTTTCGTGGCGCCCGAACGAGCCCTGATGTTTCATGAGACATCCGTCTCCGGCCCGCACGTCACCCGTACTCCGGACGTCTTCTCGGGCGGCAACTACGCCCTGAGCGAAGCGGATCAGCAACGCTTCGACACGCTTCGTGAGGAAGCAATCGCCACCATGACGAAGGCGCGCGAGCATTTTCCGAATATGGAGATCTACGTAGGGAATGGCCCACCCCACCTGGTGGAAGAGCTATGCCGTCAGGGATTTCCGAAGGAGCTGATGCGCGTTGCGGGCAATGAAAGCGGCAGCTTCATGCGTCCTCCCGAGGCTCAGCCGACAGATTTTGTGGCGAACAACGCGGGCATCTTCATGTTCCGGCGGATTCTGGATCACTACGGCTACAACGAGACGAAGCTTTACCAGTGCTTCGAGATCACGTATCCGAACACCAATCCTGGCAATCTGGAGGAGGCGACGCAAGCGGAGTACTTCGTGCGGCACCTCATGCACTCGCTCTCGTGGGGGATGCCGAAGCTGATTGTCGGCGCCCTGACGGACATGCGCAACAGCTACTACCACAGCAACTGGGGCGCCAGCGGTTTCTGCCATGGCTATCCGAATGTTTCGCCGAAGCTTTCGTATGTGGCCTATGCCGTGCTGACGCAGGTGCTGGATGGCGCCACCTTCCGTCGCGCCATCGAAACGGGATCTCCGGTGGTGTATGCGCTGGAGTTCGCGCGCAAGGATGGCGCGGTGGTTACCGCCCTCTGGACCACGCGTGGGGAGCGGCCGGCGGCACTGGAGTTTCCCATGTTCAGCCGCGCCGGCATCACCTCTCTGTATGGACGGGAGGAGGCGCTTTCCATTACCCGCGGGAAGGCGGAGGTGACGCTCTCGGAGACGCCGCTTTATCTTGTGAGCAATCGGCCGATCGGTCGTCTCTCGCTGGGTGAGTCGATCCACGCGGATCAGCCGGAAGAAGATGCCTTCCTGATCGACAAGCTGGACTCGTTGGCCGGTTGGAGCCAGGAAACGGAAAGGAGTATCGAGCTGGAGACCTACAACTTCATGGAGCTACGCCGTCAGGGGGAGTTCAGCTGGCGGGAGGTGGCTCAGGCTGATGGTCGCGAGGCGGTCTTCGGCGTCAGTGCCAAGCCGATTGGCGGCAGCGAGTATCTGCCCATGTACTCCGTTCTGCGGCGGAATGAGCCGGTCGAGATTCCTGGGCGCCCCACCGAGATCGGCCTCTGGGTGCGTGGGAATGGCGGCTGGGGGCGGATCATCTTCGAGCTGGTGGATGGCTCGGGCCAGCGCTGGATCTCCATCGGCAGTGAGATGGGGGGCGAACCGAATCCCTGGATGGCGGACTGGATGCCCAAGGAGAAGTTCGAGGAGCTGCAGGCCTCGGGCAGCGCCGGCATCAGCGATTGGAACAGCAACGATGCGTGGGGGCGAAGCCGGATCAATTTCGAGGGCTGGCGCTTCGTGCGCTTCCCGCTTCCCGGCAATTACGGGGCGACCGCGGATGGCTATCACTGGCCCCGGACCAGTCAATGGCGCTTCGGCAAGGAGCCTCGGGTCACGTATCCCCTGACCTTCACCAAGCTGGTCGTGACTCTGCCGGAGAAGGTACTGTATCTTGACCAATGGGCGCCGGTGGCCAACCCGGAAATCTATCTTTCCGAACTGCAGGTGACCTACCGACCCGTCGAGAGCACCATCGCGACGGAATGACCCTGCTTCACCATCTTCATGACCTTACACGGTCGCAGCCAGGAGTAATCACGTGCGCTTGATCTTCCCTGTTCTTCTCGCTCTTCTCGGCATCGGGTATGGTTCGTGTGCGCGCGCGGACGCGCCAATTTTGTTGGCTGATAACGGCAAGGCCGCGATGCCAATCATCCTTGCCGACGATGCATCGTCGGAACTGCAGGAGGTTGCCGATGAGCTGGCCCACTACCTGGGGCGGATCAGCGGCGCGGCTTTCGCCGTGGAACGCGGAGACGGTACTGGAGGCATCGTCCTCGGCGCTGCTGCCAGCTTCCCGGTCATCGATGCCGGGACGGAGCTGATGGCCGGGACGCCGCTGCGTCAGCGGGAGCGTTACCTGGTGCGCAGCGAGGAGCATCGGCTGTTGCTGCTCGGGGCAACGGAGCAGGGGGCGGTGCATGCGGCCTACCATCTGCTTCGGCATCTGGGCTGCCGCTGGTTCTTCCCGGCCGCCGAATGGGAGGTGATTCCGAGCCAGGCGCGGCTGGTCGTCGAGCTTGATGCCATCGAGGAGCCGGCGATGCCTGGCCGCCGCATCTGGTATGGTTTCGGATTCTTCGACCGCAACGAGAAGCGTTGCCAGCAGGAGTACGCGGATTGGGTTCGGCGCAATCGCCTCGGCCATTCGCTGAACGCCAATACTGGGCATGCCTGGCAGTCCATCATTCGCCAGTATGCCGGCACCTTCGAGGAGCATCCCGAGTACCTTGCGCTGGTTGACGGCAAGCGGCAGGGAGAGCAGCTATGCGTCAGCAATCCGGGCCTTCGGCAGCTTGTGGTCGACTATGCGCTGGACTATTTCGTCAAGCATCCGCGAGCGGACATGGTCTCTCTGGACTGCTCGGACGGCGGGGGGCAATGCGAGTGCGAGCCGTGTGCCGCCATGGGTTCCATCTCCAATCGGGTCTTCGGACTTGCCAACGAGGCTGCCCGTGAAGTAGCTCGGGTGCACCCCGGCAAGATGGTCGGCCTGCTTGCTTACAACGAACACTCCGAGCCGCCCGACTTCGTGCTCGAGCCCAACGTCTATATCGAGCTGACCCGTGGCTTCATCCGCGGCCGCTACTCGTTCGATGAGCTGATGGATCTGTGGCCGACCAAGTGTGCCGCCATGGGGTACTACGACTATTACTCCGTTTATCTGTGGGACTGGGACATGCCGCCTGGCGGTCGGGCCGCCAACACCGCCTATATAGCCGAGTCCATCCGCGATTATGTCGCGAGGAATGCCGTCACGCTCAGTTGCGAGAGCGGCAACAACTGGGGCATTCACGGCCGCGGCTACTATCTGGCTGGCCAACTCATGTGGAACCCGGCGCAGGATGCCGATGCTATCCTCAACGACTTCCTCGATGCCGCCTTTGGACCGGCGGCTGCGGTCATGAAGCGCTATTACGAGCGCCTCGACGGTGCCGGCAAGCCGCTTGTGAGCGAGCACCTCTTTGCGCTTTGCCTGCGTGACCTTGAGGAAGCCACCAGGATCGCTGCTGAAGCGCCGGAGATACTGGCGCGCCTCGACCAGCTCAAGCAGTACATGCATTACGTGCGGCTGCGATGGGATTTCCAGCAGAGTACCGACGTGGCGGCGCGCAAGCAGCTGGCCCTCGCCATCCTGACCCACGTGTACCGCAACCGCTACAGCTACATGAATCACTGGGAAGCGATCCGCCAACATCAGACGCGCAAGTGGGCCGAGGAATTCGAAGAGCCAACCTGGGCCTTCAATGAAGCGACTCGCCCGAAGGCCTGGCAGGTCGAGGAGGCCAACACGGCCGAAGAGACGGCGGCGCAGTTCGCCGACGATCTGGCCCGCTTCGAGCCACAGCAACTGGTCGAGCGGGAGTTCAGCGAGGCGCTGGTTCCGGCGGAATCGTCGAGCAGTGGGTCGGTTGCTACCAATCATGGCTTCCAGGGAGGCGTCACCTATCTCCTTTACAGCCGTGAAGGGGAGGCGCTCGACTTCGCGATCACCACCGGTGTCATTGCCGGCTATCGCGACCGTCGCGATGCCACGTGGACGCTGCGCAATGTACAGGGTACAACGGTGGAGGAGGGGCGTTTGCCTCTGGACGGTGAGTCGCATGCCGTGACGGTACCGGTTCCGGCCTCCGGTCTGTACCGGCTGGAGATCGTCGATTCGAGTGCTGGATTTCGATTGGTGGTGCCCGCCGGCCGACCCGCCGTGCTGGCGCTCGAGCGAGGGCGCAAGTATCATCATTTCGGTCACATGCCACGTGTCTACTTTCACGTGCCCGCCGGCACCGAAGCGCTCTCCTACTTCATCGTCAATTCCACGCCGCACCGACTTTATACGCCCGATGGCGAGCTCTTCAAGATCGTCGAGGAGAGCGGCAGCTTCATCACCATACCAGTTCCCGAGGGGAGCGATGGCAAGACATGGAGCATGAGCCAGCTCGCGCTGGGGCAGCTCTGGTTCTTCAATCTCCCACCCTACCTCGCCGCCTCACCGGAGGCGCTTCTGGTGCCGCGCGAGTGACCGGACTGAAGCGTCGGCGCCACCTGTGCCAAGCTGGCGCACCTGTGCCAGCAAAGGCGCGACACGCCCTGTGACACAACCCTTTCCGGATCGCTTCGTCAGGCCGTAAGTGCCTGATTTTGAGCGGGTTAATGTAAGGCGTACCTACTTGGCATGAGTGCTGCTAATAGTTGAAGCGAAAACACGCACACAACTCGAAGCCCCCAGCTTTTCAGGAGATATTATGGGTAAGATACTTGGCATTGACTTGGGAACGACAAATTCCTGCATGGCCATCATGGAAGGCGGCGAATCGAAAGTCGTCCCCAACGCGGAGGGTCAGCGCACGACTCCCTCCGTCGTCGCATTCACGAAGAACGGCGAGCGCCTGGTGGGACTTCCCGCCAAGCGTCAGGCCGTTACCAATCCCACCAACACCGTATTCTCGATCAAGCGTTTCATGGGGCGCCGCTTCAGCGAAGTCGCCCACGAGATCCAGCTGGTTCCCTACAAAGTGGTCGAAGCCAAGAACGGCGACGCCAACGTCATGATCGGGGACAAGACTTACTCGCCGCCCGAAATCTCGGCGATGATTCTGGCGAAGCTCAAAGCCGACGCCGAAGCCTACATTGGCGAGAAGATCACGGAAGCGGTCATCACCGTTCCGGCCTACTTCAACGACAATCAGCGTCAAGCGACCAAGGATGCGGGCAAGATCGCCGGATTCGAGGTCAAGCGCATCATCAATGAGCCGACGGCCGCCTCCTTGGCCTATGGATTGGACAAGAAGAAAGACGAGAAGATTGCCGTGTACGACCTTGGTGGTGGCACCTTCGACATTTCGGTGCTCGAACTGGGCGACGGCGTCTTCGAAGTCAAGGCGACCAACGGTGATACCCATCTTGGCGGCGACGATCTCGATGAAGCGATCATCGACTGGATCGCCAATGAGTTCAAGAAGGATGCGGGAATTGACCTCAAGAAGGACGCGATGGCCCTGCAGCGGCTCAAGGAAGCCGCGGAAAAGGCCAAGTGCGAACTCTCCAGCGGCCAGAGCACGGACATCAATCTTCCCTTCATCACGGCTGATGCCTCCGGACCCAAGCACCTGACTCAGACGCTGACGCGCGCCAAGCTGGAGCAGCTGACCGACGACCTGCTCAGCCGCACTCGCCAGCCCTGCATCGACTGCATGCGTGATGCCGGTCTCAACAATGCCGACATTGACGAAGTGGTGATGGTCGGCGGTCAGACGCGCATGCCGAAGGTGGTCGAGATCGCGAAGGAGATCTTCAAACGGGAGCCACATCGTGGGGTGAATCCCGACGAAGTCGTTGCCGTCGGCGCCGCCATCCAGGGCGGTGTGCTTTCCGGCGATGTGGACGATGTGCTGCTGCTCGACGTGACTCCGCTCTCCCTGGGTATCGAAACCCTGGGCGGCGTCACCACCAAGCTCATCGAACGCAATACCACCATTCCGACCCGCAAGAGCGAGATCTTTTCCACGGCGGCGGACAACCAGCCCTCGGTGGAGATTCACGTCCTGCAGGGCGAGCGCGACATGGCCAGTGACAATAAGAGCATCGGCAAGTTCAAGCTGGATGGCATCCCCCCGGCCCCGCGTGGAGTGCCTCAGGTGGAAGTGACCTTCGATATCGACGCGAACGGCATTCTCAATGTCTCCGCCAAGGATCTGGGAACCGGTAAGGAGCAGAAGATCACGATCACTGCCAGCTCCGGCCTCTCCGATCAGGAGATCAAGAACATGGTCAACGACGCGCAGAAGCACGCCGATGAAGACAAGGTTCGCCGCGAGAAGATCGAGGTTCGCAACCGCGCCGACTCACTCGTCTATCAGACGGAGAAGCAGCTCAAGGAAAATGGCGAGAAGATCCCCGATGAGATCAAGAAGCCCGTCGAGGACGATATTGCCAAGCTGAAATCGGCGATGGAAGCGGATGACACCGAGCAGATGAAACGCGTCATGGAGGCGATCACCGCCAATATGCAGAAGTTTGCCGAAGAGCTCTATCGCAACGTCGGCGCCCAGCAGCAGCCTGGCGCCGAGGGTGAAGCTCAGCCCGGCGGGCAGCCCGGTGGGCAGCAGGACGATGTAATCGATGCCGATTTTGACGTTGTCGATGAAGATAAGAAAAACAGCTAACAGCTAATCCATCAACTCACCTAACCAACATTACACCAAAAGGAGTCATCACACATGGCCAAACTGAACATCAAACCACTTGGCGACCGCGTTCTGGTCGAGCCCGTCGAGCAGACCGAAGAAGTTAAGGGTGGTATCTACATCCCGGACAGCGCCAAGGAAAAGCCCCAGGAAGCGACCGTCGTCGCCATTGGCCCCGGCAAAGTAGATGAGAACGGCAAGCGGATCGAAATCACCGACGTCAAGGTCGGCGACAAGGTTCTGACCAGCAAGTACGGCGGCACGGAAGTGAAGCTCGATGACAAGGAATACAAGATCCTCAAGGTCGAAGATATCCTTGCCGTCGTTGGCTGACAGCCGCTCTCCAACCTTTCTTTCCACACAGATAACAACAATCAATAAGGAGTGTGCCGAATGGCAGCTAAACAACTCAAATTTGACGAAGGCGCCCGCCGTGCCCTTCTGGCCGGTGTCGAGAAACTGAGCCGCGCCGTCAAAGCCACTTTGGGCCCCAAGGGTCGCAATGTGGTTCTGGACAAGAAGTTCGGATCGCCGACCGTGACCAAGGACGGCGTCACCGTCGCCAAGGAAATCGAGCTGGAGAATCCGTACGAGAACATGGGCGCGCAGATGGTGAAGGAAGTCGCCACCAAGACCAGCGATATCGCTGGTGATGGTACGACGACTGCCACCGTTCTGGCCGAAGCGATCTTCAAGCAAGGCATGAAGAATGTGACCGCCGGTGCCAATCCCATGAGCCTCAAGCGCGGCATCGACAAGGCCGTCACGGCCCTGATCGAAGAGCTTGGTCGCATCAGCGTTCCGGTCGAAGACCGCGAGCAGATCGCCCAGGTCGCCACGATTTCCGCCAATGGTGACACCACCATCGGTCAGATCATCGCGGATGCCATGGACAAGGTCGGCAAAGACGGCACGATCACGGTTGAAGAAGCCAAGTCGATCGAAACCACCCTCGACGTCGTCGAAGGTATGCAGTTCGACAAGGGTTACCTCAGCCCGTACTTCGTGACCAATCAAGAGTCGATGGAAGTCTCTCTCGAGGACGCGCTGGTATTGATCCATGAAAAGAAGATCAGCAGCCTGCAGGACCTCCTTCCCCTGCTCCAGACTGTCGCGAAGCAGGGCAAGCCGCTGCTGATCATCGCGGAAGATGTCGAAGGCGAAGCGCTTGCGACACTGGTGGTGAACAAGCTGCGTGGCACGTTGAATGTCTGCGCCGTGAAGGCTCCTGGCTTTGGCGATCGCCGCAAAGCGATGCTCGAAGACATTGCCGTCCTCACCGGCGGCACCTGCATCACGGAAGACCTCGGCATCAAGCTCGAGAACGTCTCCGCGAGTGACCTTGGCAGCGCCAAGCGCATCACGGTCAGCAAGGAAGACACGACGATTGTGGAAGGCGCCGGCAAGCAGGAGAAGATCGCTGGCCGCGTGAACCAGATTCGTCGTCAGATCGAAGAAACCACGAGCGACTACGACCGGGAGAAGCTCCAGGAGCGCCTGGCGAAGCTCGCCGGTGGCGTGGCCGTCATCAACGTCGGCGCCGCGACCGAGACCGAGATGAAAGAAAAGAAGGCCCGCGTCGAAGATGCCCTGCACGCGACCCGCGCGGCGGTTGAGGAAGGTATCGTCCCTGGCGGCGGTGTTGCCCTCATCCGTGCCGGCAAGGTGCTGGCGAGCGTCGAGGCCGAAGGCGATGAGCTGATCGGTGTCGACATTATCCGTCGTGCCATCACCGAGCCCCTCCGTCAGCTGGCGACCAACGCCGGTCTGGAAGGCTCGATCATCGTGCGCGAAGTGGAAGCCGAGAAGGGCAACGTTGGTTACAACGTGGCTAACGACCAGATGGTCGACATGCTCAAGGCTGGTATCCTGGATCCGACCAAGGTTACCCGCAGCGCGCTGCAGAACAGTGCTTCGATCAGTGGTTTGATGCTCACCACCGAGTGTCTGATCACCGAGATCGAAGAGAAGGAAGAGCCGGCCCCCGGCGGCGGCGGCGGCATGGGCGGCATGGGCGGCATGGGCGGAATGTACTGATCCGACCAGCACCTGCTGCATAGCATAAGATAAGCGCCCCGGGTAGCCATCCGCTGCCCGGGGCGCCTTTTTTTGTGGAAGCGCCGCCTTGATCCCGATCAGCCGCCGGTGTTGGGAGCGCGGATCAGGCAGCCGCAGTCGGTGGGATGATCCTGTACCAGGGAGAGGGGGGCATAGGGGCGGAGCTTGAGCCATATCCATACGTCACCGGCACAACCGATCAGCATGGTCCACGCGAGCAGCAGCAGCCATGGCGCGGGAAAGACCAGACAGGCGGCGAGGAGCGGCAGGCTGATGAAGAAGAATGGCGCCAGGCAGAAATGCCGATAATCGCGCAGGGTGACGGACCGATGCACATGGCAGTAGGGCATCAAGCCTCGCCAGTTGAACCCGAAGCTCACCTCGGCTGGCCGGACGCCGCCGATGAGGATCGCGGCCAATGCGTGGGCTCCTTCATGGAAGACGGTACAGACGATGGCGAGGCCCAGATAGATGGCAAGGTCGCTCTCCTGATAGGGCCGCGCATGGGGCAGCAGCCACCACGCCAACAGAAAGGGAATGAGGAATGGCACCGCCAGCAGGAGACCCACGACGTTGAGGTGCTTCGCGCTCAAGGTCTCTGCTTCCCATGTGGAGCTGTCTGCGTCGGGGGTGCTGCATACGGGCATGTGGAGCTTCCGGTGGAGGTGGTGGAGATGCCCGCTACTATAGTCTCATTTTGGGCTGGAACTATCTTGCGGGAACGAGACGATTGTCTATTGTAAAGGGGGCTCGAAACGACTGGAAGGAGGAATGGAACGATGGCAAAGGCTTCGTTGAGCAGGCGGGTGGCGACGGCGATGGAAGAACTGACCAAGGGAAAGGAAGCGGTCAGCCCGCTGGCCGTGATGATGCGGATCGGGTGGCTTTCGGATTCCCATCTGAAGGGCTGGATGCGCGGGATGGCGCCGGCGCTCGAACCTTTGATGGCGAGTACACGCCCGAAGCAGCGGAGGGTTCTGGAACTGGTCGACGAATGGGCACGCGAGCGCGGGCTGGAGGTGGTCACGGGCAGCTATCTCCCCAGCTCCGTGCAGGCATCGGGAGAGCTTCAGGTCACCGAGGATGGCGATGCGCGGGTGGAGGCGGCATACCGCCGACATTATCTCCCGGGACACCTGTCGGAAAGGCAGCGGGTGAAAGCCGCGGAGAAGACGAAGGAGGCGCCCGAGCTGATGGTGGTAATGGTTTCGACGGTGGCCGTCTGCAGCGGCTGCGAGGGAGCCATTCACAAACACGCGATGATGGTCCTCGAGAAAGGCGCGCCCTTGTGCCTGGACTGTGCCGATCTGGGCCACTTGATCTATCTGCCGGCTGGCGACGCCACGCTGACCCGGCGGTCTAAGAAGTACAGCCGCCTCCATGCCGTCGTGATTGAGTGGAACAAGCGTATGCATCGTTATCTGCGTCGGGGGCTGCTGGTCGAAGAGTCGGCGCTGGAGAAGGCGGAGGAGGAGTGCCTGGCTGACGCCGATCTCCGGGCAGTACGACGAGAACGGGCGGCCGGACGGCGGGAGCAGGAAGATGACGCAGTGCGCGAGGCGATCGCCCAGAGCATCCGCGAGCAGTTTCCCCATTGTCCGGCAGAGACCGTGGCGCAGATTGCGGCGCACACAAGCCGCCGAGGCAGCGGCTGCGTCGGGCGCAGTGAAGCGGGGCGAAGTGGGGATCCCAGGGCCGTGCAGTTGGCGGTGATCGCCCATATTCGACATACCGAAACGCAGTATGACCTGCTGCTGATGCAGGGGTGCGATCGCGACATGGCGCGGCTGGAGATTCGAGCCGATATCGATGAGGTTCTGGATCGCTGGAGATAAACAGCGGCTGAACTTGCACAACCCTCCCCGGGCGGAGTATACTTAGCTATGAAATGTCCCAAGTGTAAAGGCGAACTTGAAGCGATCCATGTCCAGGACGTTGCACTCGATCGGTGCAGTGTCTGTGGCGGCATGTGGTTTGAAGATCTCGATGCCGCGGAATTGCAGACGGTGCGGGGCCAGGTGGCTCAACCCGCAGGCGTGGAAGAGCCGCCGTTGGCATGTCCCAAAGGGCATGGCGCCATGGCGATCATCCGCGTTGTGGAGCATCCGCGGATCATCTACAGCCAGTGTGCCACCTGCAAGGGCGCCTTCATGGACGCCGCCGAATTCCGTGACTTCGGCAACGAGACCTTTGTCGATTTCGTCCGAGATTTCTTTGTCGACGAGGAGTAGGCGAGGCATCTGCTTGTGGTGGAGGCGCGATTGCGGGTAAAGTAGCTGCAATCCGCCGTTTCAACATCAGCAGAGGAGAACCCCGATGAAGCTGCCTACCCGTACTCTTGGCCGAACCGGTCTCACCGTCACCCAGCTTGGCTATGGTGCCATGGAAGTGCGCGGCGAACGCATCTGGGGCGGACGCCCCTGCAACGACGACGAGGCGAAGCGAATCCTGACCAAAGTTCTGGATGTCGGCATCACCTTTATCGACACCGCCAATGACTACGGCAAAAGCGAGATGTACATCGGCCAGTTCCTGGCGGAGCGCCGCGACGAGTTCTACCTTGCCACCAAATGTGGCTGCCATGTACAGTTTGCCGGGGATCATGACGAGACGCCGCATGTCTGGACGCGCGAAAACATCCTGCGCAATATCGCCGACTCGCTGATGAAGATGCGCACCGACTATGTGGATCTCCTGCAGTTGCACAATCCCGACCTGGAGACCTGCGAAAGGCTGAAGCTGGTAGACATCCTGCGGGAACTGAAGGCGGCCGGCGTGGTGCGCCACATCGGCTGTTCATCGACAAATCCGCATCTGGGCGGCTATATCGACTGGGCAGTCTTCGACGTCTTTCAGATTCCGTATTCGGCGCTGCAACGGGAGCACGAACAACAGATTTCCCATGCCGCCGAATCGGGAGCCGGCGTGATCATTCGTGGCGGCGTGGCGCGCGGAGAACCCGGAAGCGGTCTGGGCGGCAAGGATCGCTGGGAGCTCTTCGAGCGTGCGCGGCTGGATGAACTGCGCGAAGAAGGTGAGGACAGGACGTCGTTCCTCTTGCGCTTCACGATCAGCCATCCGCACTGCCATACGACCATCGTCGGCACGAAGAACCCGGAGCATCTGGAGCAGAATGTTGCTGCCGCATGCCGGGGCGCCCTCTCTCCCGACGTCTACGAGGAGGCCAAGCTGCGGCTGACGGAGGCCGGTGAACCGGGCGGACCCGCCTGAGGCGCCATCAGCAGCGAAACAGTTCCCGCGTCTGCTGGAACTCGCTGGGGATCTCATTCGCGGCGATGGCCAGCAGGTCGCGCCAGAGCGCCTTGCTCTCAGCGGTATCCTGTTTGACTGGATAGCTGTAGAGGGCCTCGAAGAGGATGCGCGGATCCTGCGTGGCGATGGCGTCGCCAAGGAGAGTCTGATGCATCGACAGGGCGCTGACCAGACCGTGAAAGGCGTTGGGCACTTCCAGCCCGCGAACGGGGCGTATGCCGTCGGCGCTGAGAGTCTGCGAATACTCCAGCACCATGCGCTTCTTGAACCCGGGAACCGCACGGTTGGCGGGACGGCTGGTCGCGATTGAAAGGTTCCCCAGGCCGCCCAGTGCCTTGGTGATCTTGACCATGATATCTTCGTCCGCACGCAGCAGATACAGCGCGTCGGAGCGTTCCTGATTCCATGCGGCCTCATCGAGATCGACATCGATCCAGGCGCGGAACCTGTGATCGGCGGCGGCCCGCGATGCCACAAACTGCTCTTCCCTGGCTTTCAACTCCGCGGCGCTGGGCGGTGGCGGCGCCTGCTGAACAGTGGCAAAATAGTGGCCTTCCATATCCAAATGGGCGAGGCCGTCGCCTTCCGTCGAGAAGACGAGGTAGTCATACTTGCGGTAGAGCTTGGCGAGGGTGATGATGCTGCGGTTGATATTGGTCTTGGTGCTGTCGGACCAGCGGCTGGAAAGTGTGGGCATGTTGAGCCCCGCTTTCGCCCGTTCGGCCGTCAACTCGTACAGATCGCGCCCGCGATGGCTGGAGCCGCGAAGAATGAAGCTCATGTGGTTGACGCCGGCGCAGCGAATCTCGTAGTCGGTCCACTGCTCGTCTCTGCCATAGAGGAGGCGTGTCAAATCCCATTGATGGTTGGTGTAACCGCCGCACACGCCGAGGCAGCGTATGCTGGTGTGGTTATTGACGGCGGCGCTGAGGACGGCGACCGGATTCGCATAGTCGATCAGCCAGGCATGTGGACAATGCTTCTCCATGCGCCGGGCCAGATCCATCAGGATCGGGCCGCCCTTCAATGCCAGCATCGCTCCACTTGGCGAAAGTTGGTCCGAGCCGATGAATCCGTGCTGCGGGCACGTCGCCTGCAGCAGCGTGAAGTTGGAGCGGCTGCCGGCCATGAGGACCACAAAGACGATGTCGGCGCCCTCCAAGGCTTCATCGAGGGTGCTCCCCCAGGTGATACGGCAATTCGCCGTGGCAAATTCCGGCGACTTCCTCGCCAACCGCCCCACCGCCTCCGCTCGATCGACAGCCAGATCGTAAAGATTGATCTCGCCGTTATTCATCAGGCCGGGCAAGGCCAGGATGGAACGCGCAATGCTCAGGTAGCGGTGGGAGCCACCGCCAAAAAAGACAATTTTCATAGTGGGTACTTCTTGTGTATCAGGTAGTTCTGACTGGCCCGGTAGTAGTCACTGGGCGTTCAAGCAGGTCCGTAGGGACAAATTGCTGCTTCCGACGATCGAGACGATAAGTACATAGTGTCGAGGCGCCTATATGCGCCGAATGGGCGTGACCATCGACGGTCACAACAAAGGTAGTATCCTTGCCGGCGGTCTCCCAGAAGCGGAGAACGAGAGCCTCCCCCTCCTCCGCTTTCTTCATGGCCGCCAGGATGACATTGTCCGCGCTGGTGCTGACAAAGGAAGGCATCGGCACTGGCTGGGCTGTACGGCAGGTCGGGAAGTAGACCATCTGCTCCAGTCCAATGCCATACTCGCAGGCTTTGCGTGTCAAGCTGTCGGCGGTGGCGGCGCCTTCACCAAAGACGAAGGTGAAGAGCGCCTGCCGCTCCCCCTGATCTTGATGCGGAATGTATCGGTGGCGGTAGCGATGCCAGTCTGCCGCCACGTCCATGCAGCCGTATGCCGGACTGCGCAGCACGCTGAGCCAGAGGATCTCATCCTGCCGGTGATAACCATGCGTGCCGTGCGAGATGACGCCAAGGCAGCCGGCGTTCTCCGCATCCCAAAGGCGCAGAAAGTGCTGAAATGTACGCTCACGCCCGGGACGATCGGTAAGGTCGCTTTCGTCATCGATGCTATAGCATTTTTCGGCCTCGACGCCGGCGGTCGGCCTTGCGGGGGCGAGGCCCAGCTTGAACATCTTGTCCTGTTCCGCCCAGAAGATGTCCAATTCTACCTGCAGAACGGCACTCCGCTTGTTGATCTTGTAGCGCAGCACCAGGAAGCTACGACCCGAGACGAAGAGGACTTCGACCACCGTGCGGATAGGTCCATCCTCGATAATCCGCACTGGCTCCAGATACTCGGTCGGATCGGGATTGATGGCATGCGAGTTCAGCAGCGCGGTGGATTCGCGGGGGGTGGCCAGGCGAAAACTCTCGGCGGCGATGCTCCAGGTCGGGGCGGCATTCCAGCTGTGCGGGATATCGTCGAAGATGCAGGGCCTGAAGGCGCCGGGACGCAACTGCGGCTCCCCGTCAACGGTCAGGCTGTCGATCAATCCGGTTCGCAGGTTGAGCGTGACACACATGGCATCGCCGCGGATCGTCAGCGCATCTCCTGTGGGCATTGTTGGTGGCTCCCAGCGTTGCACCTCCTCGGGCGGCAGCACGCTGAACGCCGCCTCGAATCGCTTGAAGGAGAGTGGCGGAACCGTGACGATAAAGACAGCTTTCTGCCGCCACTCGCCCCAGCCGGGATTGTCGAGGTTGAGGTCGCCTTTCTCGAACTGGGCCTCGACCTTCACCCCATCGGCGGTGATGGTGCGGACAATCGCGTCGGTGCCGGCCTGGCGGGCCGTGCCGTACTCGACCTCGATTTCCCTGGTGACTTGCCAGTTGTGCGGATTGAAGATGAAGAAGGGCGTGATCTCATCGGCGGCAAGCGGTTGGTCGCGCAGCAGGGCGATGATGGCTTCGGCCTTCTTGCGGCGGAGTATTTCCTCGGCATGGCCGAGCAGCTTGAGGCTGTCATCTTCCACGCGGCGAATGCCGCTGCCCGGCAGGATGTCATGGAACTCGGCAAAAAGGATATCCTTCCAGGCTACCCGCAGATCGGTGACGGGATAGTCGCGCCGCCCCAGCCACCAGGCCATGGCGCAGAGCTTCTCGGTGACATGCGCCAGGTTCTCGAGGTACCGGTGCTGCTGCTTGACGCGAAGCATCGAGGTGTAGCACCCTTCGTGCACCTGCTGAAAGTCGCCGGTAACGATCGGCAGCTTCTCGTAACCACGCACCTTCAGCGTGTGCTCGAAGAAGGCTTCCGGCGTCGATTCCACGAACTCCACATCCGGGAAGTCCCGGCGCATGTCGGGTATCTGGGCATACTCCTCTCGGCTGGGACCTCCGCCGTGATTCCCCAGGCCCCAGAGGAACATGAAGTCGCCCTCGGCATCTCGATAATGCGCCGGCCAGCTCCCTGCGCGCGCCGGACCTGGAGGCTCGTTCTCGTTCTCCTGCACAACCCGGCCCAGCATCTGACGGCGGATAGCCCCTTGCGTGATGTAGTGGTCATCGCTGCGCCGCGCCACGATCTCGATGCCCGATCCGTGATGCCAGCGAAAGCTGCCGATCGGCAACGATTTCTGACCGGCATTTGGACGGCAGAAGACATACGCCTCGATGCCACAGCCCGCCAGAATCTGGATGAGACCCTGTGGATGGCCAAAGCTGTCGAAGTTGTACGCCACCCGAGGCTCCACCCCGAACTTCTCGGCAAAATAGCCTTTGCCAACCAGAAATTGACGGATAACCGATTCACCCGAGGTCGCTATCAGGTCCGGCTGCAGGTAGGCCCCGCCGGCAATATGCCAGCGACCCGCGCGTACGTGGCGCTGTATGCGCGCGAACAGCTCCGGATCGTTGCGCTCGACCCACTCGTAGAGCAACGCTTCATTGTGGTTGAAGACGAAGTCCGGGAATTCGTCGATGAAGTCGACGGCGACGCGAAAGGTCGAAATAGCTTCGGCCAGCCCCTCTTCCCACGGCCACAGCCAGACCGGATCGAGATGTGCGTTGCACACCAGAAAACATCTCTGCCGCTTCACCCCCCCTCCCCCCGATTCATCTATTTTGTGCCCGTGATCGAAAAGGCGCCGCCGCGTGCCTGCTGGTGATTACCACTGTCCCAGACATTCAGCGAGCCGTAGGTGGACTTGATGTCCAGAAAGGCAACATGCCCATCGACATGGGCGGCATTCATGAAGCCAGGCTGCTCATGCCAGATACCGTAGGGCCCCTTGATGCCATGGCTGTCGGCAAGCTCCGTATAGACCGAGCCCCACATTCCCTTCCAGACTTCATGATAGCTGTATTCATAGAGCAGGAACGAGCTGTCCGGCCGCGCGAATTCGCGCAGCGGCGGCGCCACCTGGTACCGCTGCGTGAAGACATTCGCCAGGCGTCCTGCGTCCTTGTTGTACATCTTGCCATAGTACATGTCGGTGGGCCCTTCGCTGGAGCCATTGGTCTTCATATAGCCGACCATCGAGTATGTGCTGACCCGCCGTTCAAGGTCGGGGGTACTGCTCGGCCCTTTGGCTGGGCAGCGCAAGGCCTTCGAGTCATAGTTGCTGGTGACCGCGCTGCCAATATGGTCGCGCGCCCGCCAGTTCCAACTGCCGCCGCCAGTTGTCGGCCATTCCCAGACCGTGATGGGCAGCCAGTCATCCTCGTCGCCGGCATACATCAACAACCCCAAGGCTGCCTGCTTCATGTTGTTCATGCAGGATGACCGCCTCGCGGCTCCCCGGGCCTTATTGAGGGCCGGCAGAAGCATGCTCGCCAGAATGGCGATAATCGCCACGACCACAAGTAACTCTATCAAGGTGAAGCGTACTCTGTCGTTCATCTGTTGCATATTCATGTGGGTCTCCACGATTTACGGGTTAAGAAAGAAATCCGGCTCAGCAAAGGTGGTGAGGAAGGATGATCTCCTGGACCTCGCTCCCCCGCTTCTGGAGGTGCACCTGCTCGATCAAGGCTCCCGCACAAGCGGCTACATCCGACTCCACCCAATCCACGGACAGCGGACAGACGAAGTCTATCCCCACGTTACGATGAAAAACCATGCGCATCTCCTCGGGCACTCGCACATTACGTTCCAGCGCCGCCGTCAGCACCCCGCGAGCCGTCACGTCTGGATAGACCAGCACCCCCTGTGGCCGCTCCGGCTGCCGCCAGAGAGCGTGAAACTGCTCATAGCCGTATAGCTCGATGCGTGGCTGCCACTCGCGCGGCACCCGGATCCACGCATCGCGCGTCTCAAGCTTCAGATCGCGTAGCGTCGTTACGAAAGCCTCATGAAAACGCGCTTCCATACCTTCTGGGTCACGATGCGGATTCTGAATGGAACTGATCAGCCCGACTCGACTGCAGCCCCCTTCCCGCAACCGCTCCAGCCCAAGGCGCAACATCTGGGCGTGGTCGAAGGCGACGCGATTGGGGATCTGGGCGCTGGTGGCAAACGCGGTGACCACAGGCAGGCGGCGGAGCCACGGCAGCGTCACCTGGTCGCAGCGAGGCACGATGACAGCCTGTACAACGCGATCCTCGACGGCCTGCACGAGGGCGGGCAGCGGTCGCCCCATCGCCGCCGGTGGGCGAGTGTCCAGAAAGGCTTCCGTACGCACATCCTGTGCGGCCAGTTGCAGGTGCAGGTGACGGCAGAGTTCACGCGAAAAGCCGTCCTGGGTGGTATCCAGAAAGCCCGAACTGCCATAGATGGCCGCACACGAAAGCCCGATCGGATGCCGGCGCACCGTCGTTCCCGTACGCCGTCGGCGCTCGAGCAACCCCTCCTCCACCAGCGGCGTCAGCGCCGTCTGGATCGTGAAATAGCTGGTGCTGAACTGCTCGGCCAACTGATGCATTGTGGGCAGCGTGCTTCCCGGCGCCAAGGTGCCGCCGAGAATCAGTTCACGCATCTGCATCGTCACCTGACGGTGCTTCGGCACCGCGTGCCGACGTACCCCGATCGATGGATGAGGTGTAATCATATGTAGCGCAAATATATGCTGCCCGCGACGACGCGTCAAACCTCGCTCCTGACCTTTTCCAGAAGCGGGCGCACCACGATAGCCGGCTCAGGGAAAGGTTGGGCGCAGATCGCGGACGTTCTCGAGCTGGGCGTCGGCGCCCGCCTTGGGAGCATAGAGGATGACTGGCGCGACAATGCCGCCCGTTCCCAACTCGTTGACCACCTTGTTGCTGACGGCTATGACGAGGGTGTTCTCCCCCGCTTTGACCAACTCGGTGACATCGATCTCGAAGGGATAGAAGGAGGCGCCATGGCTGATGCCCGCTTCCTTGCCGTTGAGCCAGACTTTGGCCAGCTCGTCAACGCCGCCGCACCAGAGGAAGACGCGCTGACCGACAGCGTCGGCCGGCACCTCCACAACCTGCCTGTACCAGGCCATGCCCTTGTAGTAGCGCAGCCCCTGGGCACTCCAGGAGGCGCTGCTGCTCTTGATCCGCTGCCAGTTGCCGCCGGTCAGCGTATCCTTGTAGTAGCCGAGATCGATGCCGAGGCTGTCCGGGTCGAGAAGGAAATCCCACTCGTCCTCGCAGGCCGCGAGGAGTCGGTTGCCATTCGTTACCCGCGCGCTCCCCTGTTCGGTGGCATGCCGGTAGAAGCGGCGCATGTAGTTGGTATACATGGTCTTGCCCACCATGGGCGGTTCATACGCGAGAAGCTTCTCGGCGGTCGCATCCAGCCGTTCGAGGGCTGCCTGAGCGGCGGGCAGATCCACCACCACGCGCGCATCCATCATGGCGATGAAGTGGTCGAGCATATCGAGCGTCTCCGTCAGCATCGAGACGCGGCGCCCATGGATGGAATCGGCGGCAACCCTGCCTGCCGCCTGCTCCAGATAGCCCCGTGCTTCGCGACGCACCTCCGCCGGATAAAGCAGGGGAAAGTCCCAGGCGCATCCCGCATGAAAGTCGCCGTCGCGCAAGCTCCCGTTCATGAGGTCGATATAGGCTGCCATCGGCTCAGCTGCAGGGCCAAAGAAGCTGGAGGCGAAATCCGCCAGCAGCGCATCGACATCGGCATCCGGATTCCACATGAGCTTCGCCGCGATGTACATGCTCGGAAGCTGCGTTCCCCAATGCGGAAAGGTCTCCACGCGCCAGCCGTAGATGCCGGCGTCGCGCCCCATCGGGATCTGCTCGCGCAGCCGGTGCACGATGATGAAGGGGAACCCGGGGCAGGCCAGGTTGCTCCAGTAGCCACGCTCCCAAAGCTCCGGCATGATCTTGCCCCACTCCATCGCCAGCCATTCGTAGTACTGTTTCTCCGGGCAAATCGGGTTGCGCGGACCATGGATGCGGCAGAGCGCTATGGGCGCCAGAGCCCCCGTAATGCGCGGATCCGGCTTCACTTTCTGCGGCGGACGCATGTAGTTGTGGTAAATGTAAAAGCCGATCTTCTTGTCCGGAAACTCATCCTCGATCCCTGCCAGCACCTGATTGAAAAACCACACATACCGGTCGGTGACGCTGCCTTCACCCGAGAAGGCGTCATAGTCTCCACTGTCCAAAGCGGTGCATTCGCTGCATTCACAGAAGCCCGCTCCGTCGTTCGGCCCCAGCCCGATGACCTCCGCCTCCGGCCGTTTGCGGAAAAACTGCTTCACGTGTTCCACGACTATCCCCACTACCTCGGGGTTGCTCACGCAGTGCTGCCGCAGCACCCGCTTGCCGTCGATCTCCGCATAGTACTCCGGATGCTCCTCGAAGTACTGCTTGCTGGTACGCGGGTGCGAGAGAGGGCCCAGACCATGGGCCGCCGGGAAGTTCGGGCCGCCGCAGCGCAACCGCTTCTGCCAGTCCACATGCTGCATCTGAAAATGTCGCCCGACAAAGCCCGGCGCCTGGATCGTCGTCTGCGTTTCCAGCGCCAGAGTCGGGGCTTCCGGGATAACCGTCCCCAGTTCACCCGGCATGAACCAGCGCATGCCGAGCTGTTCAAGCAGCTCGCTCGAAGCGTAGTAGACACCATCGCCAAGCCCGTGCAGATCGATCCGCTCCGGCGTGACCCGCAGGATGAAGCTCCCGGCGCGCTCCGATACCCCGCGCACCGCGTCCAGCAACGTCGCGGGTGCGGCACTGCCGATATGGATTGGCAGCAACCCCGCGGTGGCTTGCGTCGCCACCGGCAGCGTCGCGCCGCTCATTCGGGCGATGGCCGCCACCAGCTCATCCGCCGTCTGGCGTTCGATCTCCGTCGGTTCAACCGGCAGCACGATAGCGGCCGCGGCCTGGCCATTCTCGGTCAACTTCACGGTGTCGGCTCCACGAACTGCGATGGACACAAGGAGAAAAAGCCCGAAGATGGTGGCAGGAAAACGCATGGAAAACACTCCGTAACAGTCGGCGGTTGAAACTGATGTGCAAGGTCAGGCATCGCCGTCACGATGGGCGCTCTTCCCGTCGTTCACAGATCCCTGAGTTCTTCATGTTCTCGCGACACTCCACCCGCACCACCCGGCAGCGATCGCCGGTTTTCTCACGGATCATCGTGTCGACATGCTCGAATACATAACGGGCCGTGCCCTCCATTCCGACGCTTGGCAGAATGCGTAAGTCGACGATTCCCCGCTCATGCATCTCCCGAAAGAGAGGCAGCTCGGGATCGTCGGCGTTGATCAACAGCGTGTGATCCATCAACTCTTCCAGCCAGGCCCGCACATCCTTCAGGTTACCGAAATCGACCACCCAGCCCTTCTCGTCCAGCTTCTCGCAGGCGAAGGTGAAGATGACGGTTCGCTCGTATCCATGGATGAAGCGGCAGTGGCCCGTATCGCGCCACTGACGATGGGCGCACGGCAAGCCCGTGAAGGTCTTGGTCGAATAATGGGTAAAGTCAGACATGGTTGAACTATACACAAAATGGGGTGGAGTGGCAACTTCCGGTGAGAGAAGCGTCACGATCAGAATTCGTAGCCGACTTCCTTCAGCCAGGCGCGCGCCATGACGGCATGGCCGGGGCCTCCCGGATGCACGCGATCGCCGGCCCAGAAGGAACTCGGCTGCATGGACATGACGGTGTCGAAGGCCGCCTGCGTGCGCACCAGTCTGGCGTCGAACTCCTTGGCAAGCTTGGCCACCACCGGAATATACGTGTTCATGAGCTTGCGGAAATGGTCGGAGGCGTCGAGTTCGAGGACGTACGGCTCCATCAGGATCAGCCGCGCCTTCGTATGCTCCCGCGCGCTCCGCAGCAGCTCCCGATAGGTCGCTTCAAACTCGTCCAGCGGCACCGCCTGATCGATGCGATTGGCGACAAAGCGCCACACATCGTTGATCCCGATCTTCACCGAAAGCAGATCCGGCTGAGGCGCAATCGCATCGGCCTCCCAGCGCGCCTTCAGATCCCGGATCGTGTTGCCCGAGATACCATTGTTGACGATGGTGAAATCATGCCCGGGGTAACGGGCAAGCAGCAGATTGCGAATCGTCGCGACGTAGCCGGCGCCGAAAGGGCGGTGCGCCTCGCTGTTGCGCCCGCAGTCCGTGATGCTGTCCCCCATGAAAACGATCTTGTCGTTACGCTCGAGCCAGAGTCCATCCATAGTACACATCCATCCTCAGGTTGTTGATAGTGCGACATACTGAACGCGAGGTCCTGCCCCTTGTCAAGCCGCTTGCCGCCGCGCCTGCAGCTCGCGCCATAACGACAACCTCATGAAAGCCTAATGGCAGAGCGCTGTTGGCATCCGGGGCCCGCTCTATTCTATGAAGGGGACAGGAACCAATGCGGAGAATTCTTGTAAACTCCGCACGTGGACACTCAGAACCGGGGAGAAGCAGGCATGTCGGCAGGATATTTGGACGCCGAAAAGAAGCGGGAGTTTGTTATTGTGAACCCCACGATGCAACTCTTCTGCGACGACTGTGGCGAAACGACCGCTGCGCCATCAGCCATGGCGGGAAGACCCATCCAGTGTTTGAACTGCAAGGAGTACATGATCGTTCCGAAGACGCGATTCGCGCCGGGGGTGGTCGTCGGCGACTTCATTCTGCGGCAGATTCTGGGACGTGGCGGTATGGGGATGGTCTTCAAGGCATACCAGAAATCCCTCGATCGCACGTGTGCCCTGAAGATTCTGTATGAGCATAGCAATCCGGACGAGTCGGATGGCATCGACGAGTTGCTCAAGGAAGCACGTCTCGCTGCCAAACTCAACCATCCGAACATTGTGCAGTGCTATGCCGTGGGGGAAGAGGAAGGGGTTTACTACTACGCGATGGAATATGTGGAGGGAAAGACGCTTCGCACCCTCCTGAACGAGCGCTGGAAGTTGCCGCCCGGCGCTGCCATCGGGATTATCCAGCAAATCGCCGAAGCCCTTGAACACGCGTGGAAGAAAGCGCGACTGGTCCATCGCGATGTCAAACCCGAGAATATCATGTTGATGGACGACGGTTCCGCCAAGCTTGCCGATCTTGGACTGGCCCGGCACGCCCATGATACGGATGAACGTGGCAAGGATGTCATGGTCGGCAGCCCTCACTTCATGTGTCCGGAACAGGTGCTTGGCGCTCCGATGGACTATCGCGGGGATATGTACAGCTTGGGGGCCGTCCTCTACATGTGTGTGACCGGCAAATGTCCATTTGTCGGCAGCTCTCTTGAGGATACCGCGGCCAAGCACCTGGAGGAACGACCGATTCCGGCCAATATCCATACGCCAGATCTGCCCCACAAGCTTTGCCAGGTTATCGATACCATGTTGGCAAGAAGGCCGGAGGATCGGTATGCGGATTTCGAGGCTTTGCATGCCAATCTGGCTAAAGCCATCGAGCAGTGCTCCGACACCTCTGTCGGGGGCTCTGCCTCTATCAATCTGTACCGCCACCGAGCGGAGGGGCGCCCTCAACTGCGGGTGCTCCGGAAGGTCGAAGCCAAGCAAGACAAGGATTCGGAAGCTGCGGAGGCTGACCATTTCGAGGAGATTGCGGTGCCGGACCGACTTTCGACCGATGATCTCATGGCGCGACCGCATCCCATGGATTCGATACCTGGCAGTGGCGAACCAGTGACCGATGGAAGTGCCGCCGAAGGGGAAACGACCCCGCCGCACCGACAATCCCGCCTGGTCCCGCTGGCACTTATCGCTTCACTGACGGTGCTGGCAGGCACCCTGGCGGTTGGGTGGATCTACCAGGATCGCCTCATGGGTATGATCCGTCAGACACCCAAGACCACCCGTCGAACACCTGCGCCACCCGTCGCGGCCCCCCAGTCCCCCCCGGCATGGCCAACCCGCCCGCCGGCATTACGCACAACGTTGCCTGAGTACTGGCCACCCGCCAAGACAATCAACGGAAGCTTGCGGGTGGCTGCCATTCCCGAACTCACAAACGCTCTCCAGAGATTGCTGGACACCTTCTGTCAAGCGCATCCCGACGTGCAGGCTGAGATCGTGACCGCTGACGGAACGGAGTTGGATTTCCACCTGATTTGGCAGTCCATGGATCCACCGGCCGCGCAAAACCCGCCAATGGTCGTTGGCCGACGTGCCGTGGTGGCGGTCATGTCGCCGGGAAATCCAATCTCAACGACACAACTCACCGTTTCCCAACTCGCCTCGGTGTTTGCGGCACCTGAGACTGAAGCAGAAACGTTGACGTGGAGAGGACTCGGTGCTGACAGCTCTTTCGCCGACTTGCCGGTAAACACCTATGGCCCTGGACCGCGGACCGAGATTGCTCTCACCTTTTCCGCGATTGTCCTTGGCGGCGGAAAGCTTGCCGACACCTGCACGATAGTCTCAAGTCCAGCGGCACTTGCCCAGCGGCTTATGGAAGACCCCGCCGGCATCGGTTTCCTCGCCTTGGCGGATATTCCAACTGCACCTTTGGCGTCTGACGGAAACGAAGATCCAGACTTTGCCGCTTTGGGCAAGCAACCGATCATACAGGAATTGGCGCTGATGCCCGCTTCCGAGAAGCGCACCTTGCCGATGTACGCTCTGGCCGCATGGTTGGCCAGCCACCAAGGGCAGGCGGCCGTTGTCGATGCCTCGCTATACCCGGTAGATGGCGAACAACTCTTGGCTGGATTGTTCGAGAACCGTCTTCACCACGATGCGGTGGAGGCAGAACAGGCACGGGATCAACTGAAGAAGATAACCCCGGAATTTGGCGTAGGGGCTGCTGTCCATGCATTCCAGACTGCGTTTCAGAAGGCCGAGAGCGCCTTGAGTGACCGCAAGTACCGCGAAGCAGAACTCGCCTACCGGGAGGCCCTGTCGACGCTTCCGGCCATGCAGGCCCTGATCCGGCTGCGAGAGCAGACGTTCGCGGCACAGGCCCAGGCAAGGGGCGCAGCCCGGTCTGCTGAGACGCACGCCGCAGCCGAGGTCGCCCCAGACACCTTTGGAGAAGCTTTCACCCGCATGGCCGAGGCTGATCAGTTCATCAGGAAGGAAGAACTCACGGCTGCGAACACAGCATATCGTGAAGCAGCGGCTCTCTATCATAAGGCAGCCTCCAAGGCGGCGAGGTCGCGTTTTCACTCTGCTCTTTCGCCGGAGGCACTGGAGGTAGTCCGCGCCCATGCCGGGAAGGAGTGGGGCCAGATCGCTGCCTTGATTCAAACCGCGGAGGCGTCCAACCGCGAAAACAGGCATGAGGAAGAGGCGGACATGTGGCGGCAAGCTCGTGAGAAGCTCCCCAAAGCACGCGACGACGCGCTGGACGTTTGCTGGAAGTCAGCCGGCGCTTTCCATGCACAGCAGCAGCCTTCCCTCGCTCTCTCCTTCGCCGAAAAAGTGCTGACCCTGGCACCCGACCATGCAGAGGCGGAGGTTTTGCGCCGCCTGTTGCGCAGCAATCACCGCTTCAAGCCCGGCGACTTGCACTCCAATAGCGTTGGCATAACTCTGGCTTTCGTACCCCCAGGCACCTTTGTCATGGGCAGCCCAGCCGATGAGCCGGCACGTGATTCCGACGAGATCCCGCATAAGGTTACCATCTCTCACGGCTTCTTCATGTCGGTCAACGAAGTGACCCAACGCCAGTGGGACGACGTGATGGGGAAGGACTACACCCCTGTTCAGGGAGTTCATCCCAATGATGTGGCCAAGGGCTTCATCGCCCCCAATCTCCCCAAACACACGGTTACCTGGTATGAGGCCAGACTCTTCTGCGAGCGCCTCAGCAAGCAGGATGGCAAGCGCTACCGTTTGCCGACCGAAGCAGAATGGGAGTATGCCTGTCGAGCCGGCACCCGGAGCGCCTTCTACACGGGAACCAAGCTGCAGCCAGGCCAGGCAAATGTCTACCTCCCAGGTGTACAGAACGCCGACGGCCCCAAAGCGGTTGGCAGTTTCGAGCCCGCCAACGCATGGAGACTCAACGACATGCATGGCAATCTGTGGGAGTGGTGCGCGAACTGGGCTGCTCCCTATCCGGAAGGCGATGTTGTCGACCCGCGGGGACCTGATGGCGCGGGAGAGCGAGTCGACCTCGCAACGCGTGTATTGCGAGGGGGGTCCTGGGTGGATGACGCGGCCATGGCCCGCGCGGCCAATCGCTGGGAACAGATGCCGACTGTAGGTGCAAACTACATCGGGTTCAGAGTGGTACTGGAAGCTGCCGAGGTGGAACGTTAATCGTAAACAAAGGGGATTGAAGATGGCGAACTGGAACGGTTTGTGCAAATGGGGTTTCGTGCTTATGGCGGGCGCTCTGTGGCTTGGCAATCTTGTCGGCTGCCAGGCACCTTCAACCGGGAGCATGCCTCACTCCTCTACGCCTGTGCGCATGGAAGCGCCAGTGAAAGAAAAGACACCTCTCGAGATCATCCTGGCCATGCATCGTGAAGGCAGGATTACCGATGTCGACGCAGAGCGCCTGATCGATGCCATGGTTCAAGATCGGATCGCCACGAAGAGCACTTCCGTCGCCGTGACGCCTGCCGCCTCGCCCGCCCGTTCTCGTCCCATCGAAGAGAGCACCGCAAAGATTGTCCCTATCGTCGCCGACGAACCGGTGGCTGCCGCCGGTACCGAGGGCTTGGCCGTCTATACCCCCAGGGATGCGGTTGTTGGCCGACTGCGGTCTATCGGTTCGGATACCATGGACAAGCTGATGCAGCTCTGGGAGGAGGGATTCCAGAAGCATCATCCCTCGATTCGTCTCTATCATGAGGGAAAAGGATCGTCCACGGCACCCCCTGCGTTGATTGAAGGACGGTCAGACTTCGGGCCGATGAGCCGTGATATCAAATCTTCCGAAGTGGAGCAGTTCAAGGCAAAATTCGGGTACGAGCCAGCGCAGATGCGCGTCGCCATCGATGCTCTGGCTGTCTATGTGCATCCGGATAATCCCATCGTCGAGCAAGGGCTGGATTTCCAGCAGTTGGACGCAATCTTCAGCAGTACCCGCAACCGTGGCGCAAAGCAGGACATCCTCACATGGGGCGACCTGGGCCTGACGGGAAAGTGGCTGAATGCCCCTATCAACGTCTACAGCCGAAACAGTGCGTCTGGCACCTACGGCTTCTTCAAAGACCATGTCCTGAAGAAGGGCGACTACAGGAAAACAAACCGCGAACTGGTCGGATCTGAGGCGCTGGTGACGTCTGTTGGACAGGATCTCTACGGAATCGGCTACAGTGGAATTGGGTACAAGACCAGTCAGGTTGCCACGGTCCCACTCTCGGAGGAGCCGCAAGCTGAAAAGTTTCCCGCGGAAAAGGAATACGCCTACAGCGGCAAATACCCGCTGGCACGTTTTCTCTATCTTACCGTTAACATTCCTCCCAGCGGCGATACACCGATCATGCAGCGAGAATTCATGACCTATGTTTATAGTCGCGAGGGACAGAGCATCGTCGCGCAAGACGGCTTCTATCCGCTCAGTCCGGAAATCGCAACGGAAGAACTTGCCAATCTGCGCTGAGCATCTGGCATCCGCCCGGGGCGACACCTGCCGCCCCGGGTGTGACGGAGGGCAGGAAGCCGCTGCCCGGGAGTACCAGCTCGCTGCCTGCTGACCGACATCCCCGCCCGCTGAGGAACTGCCCCACCGCCTCCCGCGCCTCGCGTCCCCGCTATCGATGCCCAGCCCCTCATCGTCGCCCCAACGAGGCTTCCCCTTCTTCCCATGCCTCAACCTGCCGTCAAGGCGTTCAACGGCGTAACCGCCACATCCACCTGCCCCCGAACCATCGTCGTATAACTAAGATAGCTGTCGTTGGGCGAAAACTGGGGATGCGGATCCAGATGATACAAACTCCTTTCCACGGGCGGCTCTGGCATGGCCGTGACAATATGCCGCTGTCCTTCATTCGCTCGGTCGTAGAAGAGTATTTCCACCGGCTTTTCTTTCCATTTGTACGGACTCTGATCCGCCACCCACCAGCGGCGGTCCGAGCTGCAATGCGCGTGGCACAGCGGACGGCGCCAGACATGGGTGATCTCCAACGTCCGCGGATCGCATTCGTAGGTCCCCCGTTCGTAGTCGTTCCAGCAAAGCATGCCGTCCGGCGCCCACCATTCGTGGGAAGCCCACGACGTGCGTCCTTCGTCCCACTCCTTCGGTCGAACGACCTCGTAGCGTCTCTGGTCGACGTCCATCAGCCATAATCGATGATCATAGCTGAAGTGACGACCGCTCATCTTGTCATTCCACCAGTCTTCGGGAATGACAAAAAGCTTCGGGTCGATCGGCGAAAACGCGGCATGATTATGATGATTGCCGAACTCCTTGAGGATCTTCACCTCGCCACTCTCTAAATCACCCATTCCGACCCACCAGAAATTGCCGAGATCCCCGTCGAGCAACAGATGCTTTCCGTCCGCCGATACCGTCAGGTGGGTAGCTATCCGGGAATAGCTGCGATTGCCGATGTACGACTCCGGCACGGTACAGATAGTCCGCGTAGCCCCATCCAGTCCGACTTTGTGTACGCTGTTGGCCATGCAGAAGTAGGCCCCGTCGGACTCGGGAGTCACCATGGGCGAGGCGCTGGTGAATCCAGCTTGCGGAAACAAGCGAATAGACGGATTCTCGGGATCCAGGCTCACCACGCCGAGCATCCGTTGCCGGTTGGGCGGGAAGGCGCAATAGAACCAGAGCCATTTCTCGTCCGGCGATATGCCACGGTTGGTGAAGTAAAAGGTCTGCTGGATGGGTGCGACTCGCTCGGTCAGGATGAAGCTTTCGACGCCCGATTCCGGGTCGCGCCAACTCTCGAAGAAGGGGTGTTTGTTCAGATCGTACACGTTTGCAACCTTTCCGTTTTCGTGAACCTTTCCCGGGGAGTCTCTCTTACCATGAGCACTATACAGCCGCTACTCCTGCCTGTCGCTGCCTGTTAAGGGCGGTGGCGAAGCGCAAGGTCATAAGCACGAACGCCAGCCCATTCACAAGGGCGAGATTGGTGGTGTTCATCTCAACCACGCGGGCAGATCCGCCTGATCCGCCTGATCCGCCTGATCCGCCTGATCCGCGTCGGCGCCTCCCGCGCCCCCGCATTCATTATCGACAAGCCCTGCCTTGCATTCACGATGCCGTCAGATTATACTCTACGCGAAACAAGCTCCGGCCTTCCCGTTGAGGTTGAGTCGGCGTAGCGTACTCGCAGGAGGTTACCGTGCCCGCTGTCGATCTCGAAGGCAAAGTCTGTCCCAAGCATCCGCAGGTTCAAGCGGTAGCCCGTTGCTTTGGCTGCTTCAAACCGATCTGCGAAGAGTGCCTGGTCGTGTCGAACAGCCTGGACTTCTGCTCGATAAAGTGCGCGGAATCCCATGCCCGCACGAGCGAAACTTTCGACAAGTTCACGGAGCACGAGCGCAGGCAGCGCCTGAGACGGCGGATAAGGAGCGCAATTACGCTGGTACTCCTGCTGATCGTGGGCTATGTTGCGATCATGTACTGGATCAACAATCCTGGCGCGGTGGCCATGTGGTATGAGTCGATCACTGGTATGATCGGCGGTTTGAAAGATACTCTCGTCGAGACAATCCAAGGACTCACCGGCAGTTGATGTGCTGCCATGTCCGTTCAAATCCGTGAAGTGGAGAACGTGAAGAAGATGAAACACCTGATTTGCCTGCTCGCCCTTCTGGCCGCTTGTTTTGCCGCAACCGCTCAAGAGAGCTTCGAATACGAGCCCGCACCGACGGATCGTGTCCGCGTGCGAAAGACGGAGTCCTTCGGCACGCGCATGGCCCACAAGTGGACTCGCGGGATGACCAACACGTTGACCGGCGTCATGGAGATCCCCGTGCAGACCGGCAAGGGCTTCGACAAAGGTGTCGGGATGGATGGTGGTGCCCTCGACAGCACCGCCGGCGCTACGGTCGGCCTGGCCAAAGGCATCTGGTACACCGCCGGCCGCATCGAGTTCGGCCTCTTCGAACTCCTCACCTTCTGGGCCGTCAATCCTCCCGCCAATCAGAATGTCGGCGTCAACTTCGATGGCCGCTTTCCCTGGAGCCGCGCGGAGCAGATCCGCAATGGCGATGTCGTCTCCTATGACGGCGGCGAACGGTCCGCGGAAGGGGTACTCAGCGACTTCGGCAACAAAATCGAGCGCGGAGCGGGTAACTTCGTCTTCGGCGGCAGCGAGCTTGTCTACCAGGTGCGCTCGGAGCAATTGGAAGGAGAGAATGGTAGTGTTGCGGCAGGTGTGGGCAAAGGCCTTTACTACTGGCTCAGCCGGGAGTTGAGCGGCTTGCACGACCTCGTCTTCTTCGCCTTCCCATTGCCGGTAGACAATGTCGGTCCTGCCTGGGACATCCCCGATCCATGGAGCTATGTCCGCGGCCCCATGCCGGGTGAGGACAGCGCCCCCCAGCCGGTTAAGGAATAGCGCCCGAGGCGTGACCGCCAAATCTACCTCCTCCCGATGATCATCATCAGCGGGAGGGGTTGGTAACCGCGATCCCCGCGTCACGCGCCGGCGCAGCGCAAAGAAGCCTCTCTGCGCTCCTTTATCCGCCATCTGCGTCCAACCTCGAGTCACCTCCATTTGCCGCCAGAAATGCCGGGAAACCGCTTTTTCGGCTTACGGCTGCCATTTTTTTCGTGCCTTTCATTGAAAAAATGGGTATTGGGGGTACTTTTTCATAGTCGCGCCGAACAAGCCCCAGCGCTCGTCAACCGCAGGCGGACGCCATATCCACTTTCGCCTCTCCGCTCGCTACCGTGGCGGCGAGGCGGTCGGCTCAGACTTTTATGGAAGGAGATCCCAGATGGCCAATGAGACAACCGATCAACCGGATCAACCTGTTGCCCCCGATGTTCCCAAGCCCGCCTCGCCGCGACAGCCGGGCCAGTACGACCAGAACAGCATTACCGTACTGGAAGGACTCGAGGCAGTCCGGAAACGTCCCAGCATGTACATCGGCGACACGGCCGAGCGCGGTCTGCATCACCTCGTCTATGAAGTAGTCGACAACAGCATCGATGAAGCGCTGGCGGGACACTGCGATACCGTCAACGTCACCATTCATGTGGACAACAGCGTCACGGTTTCCGACAATGGCCGCGGTATTCCCATCGGCATGCATGAGGCGGAGAAGAAGCCGGCAATCGAAGTCGTGCTCACCATCCTGCATGCGGGCGGCAAGTTCGATCATGATTCCTACAAAGTCTCTGGCGGTCTCCATGGCGTCGGCGTCTCCTGCGTGAATGCCCTCAGCGCATGGCTGGAAGCGCAGGTTTCGCGGGAAGGTGGCGAGCATACCATGCGCTTCGAGCGCGGCGTTACCAAAACACCGCTGACCAAGCTTCGCAACAGCGACAAGACCGGCACCACCATCACCTTTCAGCCCGATCCCACCATCTTCACCGTCACCGTCTTCAAGTGGGATATTCTGGCCAACCGCCTTCGGGAGCTCGCCTTTCTCAATCGCGGCATCACCATCACGCTCACGGATGAGCGCGATCCAGACAACATCAAGTCTGAACTCTTCCACTACGAGGGCGGCATCACCGAGTTCGTCAAACTGCTGAACGCCGGCAAGAACACCCTCTGTGACGTCGTCTACATCCATGCGGAAAAGGACAATGTCGACGTTGAAGTGGCGATGCAGTACAACGACGGTTTCAGTGAAAACATCTACGCGTACGCCAACAACATCAACACCATCGAAGGCGGTACCCACCTTACCGGCTTCCAGGCTTCGCTGACGCGTACGATCAATAACTACATGAAATCGATTTCGGCGCTGAAGAACGAGAAGTCGATTACCGGCCTGGACGTGCGCGAAGGAATGGCCTGCGTAGTCAGCGTCAAGGTTGGCGATCCGCAGTTCGAAGGGCAGACCAAGACGAAGCTGGGCAACAGCGATGTGCGCGGCATCGTCGAGCAGGTGGTGAACGACAAGCTTGGCGCCTACCTCGAAGAGCATCCTCTTGAAGCGCGCCACATTGTCGACAAAAATCTGCTCTCCGCGCGGGCCCGTGAAGCCGCCAAGCGCGCCCGCGAGTTGACCCAGCGCAAGGGCGCCCTCGAAAGCCACGCCCTGCCAGGCAAGCTGGCCGACTGCTCCGAAAAGGATCCGGCCCGTTGCGAGCTGTACATCGTCGAGGGTGACTCCGCCGGTGGCTCCGCCAAGCAGGGGCGCGACTCCTCCTTCCAGGCGATCCTGCCACTTCGAGGCAAGCTGATCAATGTCGAAAAGGCCAGGCTGGACAAGCTCCTCGCGAACAAGGAAATCCAGTCCATGATCGCCGCCGTAGGTTGTGGCGTCGGGGCGGACGAGTTCGACGTCGCCAAGGCGCGCTATCACCACATCATCATCATGACGGATGCTGACGTCGACGGTTCCCACATTCGCACGCTCCTGCTTACCTTCCTCTTCCGCCACATGAAGCCACTCATCGAGAAAGGCTACGTCTACATCGCCAAGCCGCCTCTCTTCAAAGTGAAGCGGCGCAAGAAGGAAGACTACGTGGAGACGGAAGAGCAGCTCGACCGCTTCCTCTTCGAAAACGGCATCGAGGATCTCTCGATACGTCGCGCCGGCGGCGAAGTGCTCGAACGCAGCACCGTCAACGAACTGGTGGATGTGGTTCGGCGGGTGCAGCAACTCACCGGCAGCCTGCATCGCCACGGCATCATGCCCGAGGAGTACATCCGTCGGCGTCATGCCGAATTGGGCACTTATCCCATCGCTCAGGTGATGGTTCGGGAACTGGATGGCAGCATGAGCCAGCACTTCGTCTATACCGACCAGGAAGAACGCGAGCTGATCGAGGCGGTCACCCTGCGCCTCGCACGGGAGGAAGGTCTCCTCCCCGAAGAGGGCGCCGAAGATGAGGGCGTGGCCGCCATCGATGCGCTCCCCGAAGAGCTTACCGGGCGGCTCCATCCGTCGATCGACGTGGCGCGCATCTACGAGGCGCGCCCCTTCGAGGAGATTGCCGCGGTTCTGGCCGCGCACGGCCTCGATGTCGAGGCACTCTTCCGTAGCGAAGAGCCGCTCTTCGTCGTTACCGTCGATGGCAGCAGCGACGAGAGTTCCGCGCACTCCCTGGTGGAGATGTTCGAGGAGATCACGCGCTATGGCCGTCAGGGCATTCAGATCAGCCGCTACAAGGGTCTGGGCGAAATGAATGCGGATCAGCTGTGGGAAACCACGATGGATCCCGCCAACCGCAAGCTCATCAAGGTGACCATGGACGATGCGCTGAAGGCGGAGCAGATCTTCTCGTTGCTGATGGGTGACGAGGTCGAGCCCCGCCGCGAGTACATCGAACGCTTCGCCGCCACCGTCAAAGACCTGGATATCTAGGTCCTTCCACCATAGCCACTTCAGCGCACAGGCCAGGCATGACACCATTCTCCTACAACGACTTCACCACCCCACACCAGGATACCTTCCATGACCAACGGTGAATCGACTCCTGCCGATAAAGTCTATCCGGTTAATATCGAAGATATCATGCACACCGCATATCTTCAGTATTCGCTCAGCGTCAATGTGGGGCGTGCCATTCCCGATGTGCGCGACGGCCTCAAACCGGTAAACCGCCGCATTCTCTACGCCATGCGCCAGCTTGGCCTCAGCCATTCGCACTCCTATTCCAAGTGCGCCATGGTGGTCGGCGAAGTCATGGGTAAGTACCACCCGCACGGCGATTCCGCCATCTACGATACCCTCGTCCGCATGGCACAGGACTTCGCCATGCGCGAGCCGCTCATCGACGGACAGGGCAACTTCGGCTCGATCGACGGTGACCCCCCCGCCGCTCAGCGGTATACCGAATGTCGCATGTCCCGCCTCGCCGATGAGTTGTTGACGGATCTGGACAAGAATACCGTCGACATGATCCCCAACTACGACGAGAAGCTCCAGGAGCCGGTCGTCCTTCCCGCGCGCTACCCGAACCTGCTGGTCAACGGCAGCACCGGTATCGGCGTCGGCATGGCAACCAACATTCCGCCGCACAACCTGGGCGAGATCATCGATGCCACCGTCCACCTGATCGATCATCCCACGTCCGCGGTCAAGGACCTGCTCCAGTTCGTTCGTGGACCCGACTTCCCCACCGGCGCCACCATTGTCGGGGTGCAGCCGATCATCCAGCTGTACGAAACCGGCCGCAGTGTCATCACCATTCGCGGCAAGGCGATGATCGAGGAGACCAAGGAAGGCCGCGAGCGCATCGTTATCACCGAGATTCCCTACGCGCTCAACAAGGAGAGCCTGATCCGGCGCATCGCCGACCTGGTGAACGACAAGGTCATTACCGGCATCAGCACCCTCAACGACCTTTCCAGCAGCCGCGTCGGCATCAAGATCGTCTGCGACATCAAGCGCAACGAAATGGGCAACGTCGTGCTGAACCAGTTGTTCAAGCATACCGCCCTGCAGACCAGCTTCGGCGCTCAGTTCCTGGTGGTCGACAAGAATCGTCCCCGTACCCTCAACCTCGTGCAGATCCTCCAGGCCTACATCGATCATCGCCTGGAAGTCATCACCCGCCGCGCCCAGTTCGATCTCGACAAGGCCCAGGCCAGAGCTCATATCCTCGAAGGTTTGATCAAGGCGGTCGACAATATCGATGAAGTCGTCTCCATCATCCGCAACTCCCAGACGCGCGATGAAGCCGGCAACCTGCTGGCCGTCCGCTTCGAATTGAGCCGCCGACAGACACAGGCAATCCTCGAGATGCGCCTGCACCAGCTCGTCGCCCTGGCCATTGAAGAGCTGACGAAAGAGTACGACAGCGTCATGGCGGAAATCTCCTACCTCAAGGAATTGCTGGCCGACCGCGGCATGCGCCTTGGCGTCGTCAAGACCGAGCTGATGGAGGTCCGCGACAAGTATGCCACGGATCGGCGAACCGATGTCATCATCGGCGAGAACGAGATCAACATCGAAGACCTGATCCAGCGCGGCATCTGCGTCATTACCGTCTCCAATACCGGCTACATCAAGCGCCAGCCCGTCGATGTCTTCAAGACCCAGCGGCGCGGCGGCAAGGGCGTTATCGGCATGCAGACCAAGGACGAGGACTTCGTGGCGCACCTCTTCAGCGCGTGCACCCACGACTACATCCTCTTCTTCACCAACAAGGGCCAGATGCACTGGCTCAAGGTCTACGAGATTCCCGAAGCCCAGCGCCAGTCTCGCGGTAAAGCCATCATCAACCTGATCGACCTGCAGCCCAACGAACAGATTCGGGCCATGATCACGGTTGATGCGATCGAGGGCAATGACAGCTTCCTCATGTTTGCCACCCGCAACGGCTACGTCAAGAAGACCGCCCTCGACGAGTTCAAGAACCTCCGTCGGACCGGCATCCGCGCCATTATTCTGGAAGACGATGACGACCTGATCTCCGTCAAGCTGACCGATGGCAAGCAGCAGGTCATGCTCTTCACCACGGAAGGTATGGCGTGCCGCTTTGTCGAGGAGAATGTCCGCCCGATGGGACGAGCCACGCGCGGCGTGATCGGCATTCGCCTGGGCAAGCGCGAGGGTGACGAAGTCGTCGCCATGGAAGTCGTCTCGGATGGCCTGGACATCCTCAACATCACCGAACAGGGCATGGGCAAGCGCTCCAACATCGGCACCGGCATCGCGGAACTCGACACGGATGTCGATGGTTACCGCCGTACCCATCGTGGCGGACAGGGTGTCATCAGCATCCGTCTGCGCGAAGGTGACCGGGTGGTGGCCGCATCCCTGATCGAACCCGGCGAGGAGGTCATTGTCACCACCATGCTCGGTCAGGTTGTACGCTTCAAGGCGGATGAGATTCGCACTATTGGCCGCAGCAGCCAGGGTGTCCGCGTCATCAACCTGCGCGACAAGGATTGCGTTGCCGCTGTCTCCGTCGTTCCGGAACTCGTCGATGACGAAGAGGCCGAAGCGGTATGCGTCGACGGCGAAACGCCGCCCGATGGAGCCGCCGCCCAGATAGCCCCTGCCGCGGAGACTCCGCCGGTTGACGAGGTCGATACGGATGAGGACGTGGTCGGCGACGATGAGGTCGGGGACGACCTGTAAGGGGTCAACCTTTCACCGTGGGTGATGCACCTCGCGTGCCTCACCCGCGGTACCCCCCCTCTTCGCGAAATCAGCTCCCGGCGGCGTAGTCGAATTCGGCCACGATGCCATCGTTCAGCTCAAACGACACCAGGTGGATGCCGTACTTCGCTTTCAGGCGCTGGTTGATGTCCAGGCCAAAGCGCTCGCCGGTGCGCACCAGCGGGAAGCGGTCGTTGAAATCCAGGCGAATCAGGACGCGCAGGATGAGGTCCAGAGGCAAACGAAAGCGACCGAACTGCAGCTTCTGAACCTCGAACCAGAGCAGCCCATCCCGCATGCTGAAGCCTCGCAGGTGCAGCGCCGCGTTCGCCACTCTCGCGCTCTGCAACGGGATGGTCAGTTCGGCCCCATGGATGCGTGCATGCGCCGGATCGATGGTCAGTTCTTCACTCTGGCCGAAAGGCAGCGGAATGGTCACCACCTGCGATGCCGGCTGATGATGCGCGATGATCTCATGAATGAAGGTAGCGGAGAGTTGCAGACGATTGTCGGGCATGTGAAGCTTTCTCTCGCGAGCTGTTAGCGGTGAGCACGGGGCGTGGCTATAGTAGGGAGGCCGCCGCAGGTGCTGCCGGCCACGGAGAATCACCACCGAACTCGGGGTGCGCCCCATGATGACAATAGCATGATCCGTTCCATCAGTCTACTTCTGGTCATCGCCGCGCTCCTGCCACCGTTGCCCCTCAAAGGCGAACAGGCAGCCTGGCACCACACCCCCTCCCCCTATCGCGCCGTATTCAAGGTAACAACCCACCCCAGCACCCGCGACGGCGGCTACTTTATCGAAGTTCCAGTCTGCGGCCTGGGCGATGCGGATGGTCAAGGCGTCTATGCGTTCGATGAAGCGCATCGTCCGCTCAAGATGCAGGCGCTGGGGCCGACACGCGACAACCGCGCCCTCATCCTCGTCGGCCGCGAACAGCAGGCCCAGACCATCTACGCGTACTGGGGATCGCCGCGCCGCGCACCGCGGAACCTCACCATGGAAGGCGGGTTGACGCTGACCCTGCGCCGCGCCGCTGCGGAGATGAGCCGTGACTCCTGGGAACGCCTCGAAAAAGAGGTCGACGCCGCCCCGATCATCGGCGTACTGCCGATGAAGACCATCGAGGTAGTGGAGAATCCATTGACCAGGGACACCGACATCGTCTACGACTTCAACGGTTATCTGCAAGCGCCGCGGGCACAGCAGTTCATGGCATTTCTGGTTCACACCGGTGCGGGCTATGTCGTGCTCAACGGCCGGCCGGTGATTGCGGAGCCCAAGCCCCTGGGACTGCACCAGCAGCGCCTGGGTGCCGGAAGGCAGGAGTTCCAACTGAACGAAGGAATGAACCGCCTGCGCTGCGTCGTCGTCAGTCCGGGTGAACGGTCGATAGCGGTTCTCGCTCGCTTTGAAAACGAGCGTCGCAAGTTCACCGTGCCCGCTGAGCTTTTTGCCACCTCTGGCGCTACAACCCTCGAGCAGGTCGAAAGTCACTACAAGACGACGATCTGCCCCGCGTTCCAGAGTGAGCAACCCAGCTACATCGGCCTCGAAGAAGTGATGCTCACGGAGGTCGCTCTGAGCACTTATACGCAGGATGAGGTCGACTGGCGGCTTGGCAACGGCGCTCGCGCCCAAGGGGCCGGTTGCCGTACTATTCACGTGGGGCTCGAGCCGCTGACCGTCCAGGCAGGCCAGCCCCGGCAGCGGGAGCAGGCGGAAGGAGCGCTGCACTTTGCCGGCATACCGCCGCAATGGCAGTGGCAGAATGCCGCCCACTACGCGCATTATGTGGAGATCATGCTGGAGCAGAGCCTGGAACGACTCGACCCGCCGACTCTGCGCGGCTATCTGGCCTTCATGGAACTGAAGGAGCGTCATGCCGCCGCCGCCCCTGTCGTCGAAGCCTTGCTGGCAAGTCGCCAGTCTCGCCAGGGAAGCAACGAGACGCAGTTGTGGCAGACTCTCGCCCGCGCCACCGCCGCGGACAATCCCGATCGCGCCGCCGAAGCCTACGAAAAGCTTCTCGGTCTGACCAAGGAACCGCGGGCCATCTTCGAATACATCGAGTTTCTGCTTCATCGCCGGGGCGACGGGGAGGCTGTCGAGAAGGTGATCGAGCGGGCCGAACGCCTGCTCGGGCGCAACGAGCGGCAGCTCAGCCTCTATCGGGTCGAACTTGCCCTGTTGCGGAACCAGCGGGATGCCGCCATGACCGCACTTGAGCGGTTGCAGACCTTCATCACCGACCGCGACAAGCACCGCTCCTTTACCGTCCAGGGAAATGCCGCTATCGAGCGCTTCCGCGATCAACTCGCCGCGGGCTATTACAGTGAGGCCGAGGCCGCACTCCGAAGCGTCCCGCTGGCTGCTCCCGAGACACTCCTCGACGGCCAGTACGTCCTCCTCCGCGCTCGTCATCTGCGGACTATCGGCTGGTCTGAGGGCGCGATCGACCTCATCGATGCCCTTCTCGCCATCAACAGGCTGCCCGCCTTTCTGCCTGAGATCGAGATGGAAAGGGCCCATGCCCTGCGCGATAACGGTCGTCCGGAAGAAGCGAAAGTCTTGTATCGCCACATCGCCGAGACCTATCCCAATCACCCGGTGGCGGCTGCCGCCAGAGCCCGGCTCGCCACCCCCTGAACGATGAGGCGCCCACATGGCAGGGAACTCCCCTACCCCCACGGTCAAGCTCCTTACCCAGGCTCAGTTCGATACGGCCTTCGACATTCTTGCCGGGCACATCGATCCCAAATCCGAACTCAACTACGAGAGCCCGCTCGACCTGACCATTGCCGTGGTCCTCTCGGCGCAGTGTACCGACAAGGCGGTGAATCGCGTCACGGCCAAACTCTGGCAGCGCTGCCGGACCCCCGAAGAGTATCTGGCGATGGGAGAGGAAGAACTCGGAACGGCGATCCGCAGCATTGGGCTTTGGCGGAACAAGGCGAAGGCGATCATCGGCATCTGTGAAGCGCTGCTGCGGGAACACGGGGGGGTGGTGCCGGCGAACCGCGCCGCCCTGCAGGCCCTCCCCGGCGTGGGGCGAAAGACTGCTAACGTGATTCTCAACGTCGCCTTCGGGCAGCCGACGCTGGCTGTCGATACCCACATCTTCCGGGTCGCCAACCGCACCGGCATGGTGAAGGAGAAGACGCCCGAAAAGACCGAGCATGCCTTACTGAAGCGGGTGCCCGCCAAGCACCTCCTGCATGCTCATCATTACCTCATTCTGCACGGCCGCTACACCTGCGTTGCGCGCAAACCCCGCTGTCCCGTCTGCCCGATTGTGCACCTCTGCAACTGGCCAGCCAAGACGGTCGAACTGTAGCGGCTGTTTTCTACCAACTACGCGGTCTGACGATGATCTCCCCGTTATTGATGCGGGTGACGAACTGGCCGACGTTGCCGACATTCTGGACATGGCCATCGCGCAGAAGCAGATTGGTGCTGTCGCCGGGATGCCGAAAGAGCCCGGAGACGATGACCCAGCGGGCATCGTAGCGGGGCCACCTGCGGTTGCTGCCGTAGATTTCGCCCATCATTGCCATCTTCTCGGCGGGGGCATCGAAGTCTTTCCGCGACGAACCTTCGGGATGCACGGTTAGATTGTGCCAGCCGAAATAGACACTGAGGTGGTAGTTATGCACGCGCCATGCATCGATGGTGGCCCACCTGGCATAGATGGTCGGCGATCCATGACCCGGTTGGTAGCCGCTTGCCGGACAGAGGAAGAGGTTCTCCTTCGTGGAGTTCTTCGAGTTCCACATGCCGTTGGAGTCTCTGTAATTCGTCTGGTTGGGATCGATGTACGGCCCGATCTGCGTCAACCAGTCCATGTTGTGCTCCGGAACCCAGTTCACCGGATAAAACTCGTCGTTATCGCTCTTGTACTGGAAGATGGCCATGCCCATCTGACGAAAGCGACTCATGCAATCGGCGCTGATGGCGCTTTGCTTTGCCATCTGAAGAGCCGGCAGGAGCAAAGACGCCAGAATGGCGATAATAGCTACCACCACAAGTAGCTCTATGAGAGTAAAAAAGTGAAAGGTTTTCAGCTTCAGACGGTGGATCACCCGCACGGAGTCAGGCGCGTGATATCTGTGGTTCCGCATTGCTCACCTCTACAGTGGAGTTTTTAGTGGCTCATACCACTTAAGTTTCACTGTAAAACTACTGCAATAGGCGAAAAACTACAAGCCCATCCCGAAATCGCATCAATCGCATCAGCGGTCTGGCAGGAAGCTGCGGTTCAGTCCTCCAGATCGACGGCAAGAATCTGGTAGCCATCCAGGCGGGGAAGGACCACGTTCACGCGCCGGCCCTCCTGCTCGAAGGGAAGGCCTTCCAGCTCCGGCACCATCGTGACTCCCCGTACTTTGCCATCCACCCGCAGGGAGACCGCCAGGCTGTCCACCGGCAGGTGGTCTTCCACGATATCGATGCTGTCGTTGTTGCGGACGGGCACATAGTGCAGCAGGTGAACCAACTGGCGATGCGCCGCGGGCTGCTCGTTGACGGCGGCCATCAGCGTATGCGGTCCGCTGAGCCGCAGGAGCGGTTCGGGCAGCAGCATGGCGATCGCATTCTCCACCATCGTGCGGCACCAGCGTGGCGCATTCTGCTGGTACTGGGTGAAGATCGGCTGCGCAAAGTAGATCGCCTGGCCATGGCGCACCACGGCGGGGCCGGCGCTCTGGCCGGAGCTGGGCGCATGGCGATGCGAGCAGAACTGGCGCCAGCCGCGGTTGAAGTAAGGCGCCAGACTCTCCGCCAGTACCGTCGCACCGTCCGTCGCTGAAACCCTGGTGCCTGTCAGGTACATGACATGCTCCGTTGGGCGCAGATCACGCCCGAAGTCAGCGTCGACAGGGGCAACAAAAACGGGGGTGAAGTCGGCCTCTCCTTCGTACCGGGCGCCGACGGGAAGCTGGAAGGATTCTCCCTTGGGATCGAGTCCGGAACGGTGACTGGCGATCAGGGCACCGCCGTCGGCCAGGTACTGCTGTAGTTTGGCCTTCAGGCTCTCGTCGACGGGTATGCTGTCGGGAAGGATGAGCAGTTTGTACCCTTCAAAGCTCGCCTTGGTGTCGATGATGTCGAATTGATGACGCGACTCCTGAAGAATGCGGGTGACCCCCATGATCGCCTTCGGCTGGCTGGCGTGGGAGCCGCCGGCAAATTCCTCGGGGGTGAGCACCCCGATGTCCACGATTGGGCGGGCATCGCGGCAATAGGCCTCGCGTGCCTCCACCTGGCTGTAGACCGCGCCAATGAGGTCGTATGTGTGCGGGCAGAGGACCCCCCGCGGATGCAGCTGATCGCCGACGCAACATTTGGCGTTGAGCGCCAGCATCATGAAGCATTCGTACTCCAGTGCGGCCTGGTTCTTGAACGAATGAAAGTCGCCCCACGAGGTGTGGAACTTGCCGGTCATGCCCAGATAGTCCTTGTCGAGTGTTCGGGCATAACGGGAGGTGACCGGGAAGTGAATGTAGCCCCAGCCACCGGTGGGCAGACTCTCCAACTCCAGGTGGCTGTACGAGTCGAGCGTGGCGCGATTCGACGGCCCCACATGGCCCGCGTTGAAGAAGACGAGCGCATCGGCTTTGCGGGCGCGCACGAAGTCGCTCATCTCACGCTGAAAGGTGTGGAGCACCTTGACCCCATAGGCGCGCCGCACCTCTGGGTCGGAGGGATCGAGTCCTTCCTCCAGCATGCCCGTCCGGCACCAGCGGCAGGAGCAGTCGCAGGCCGAAACGATGTCGTACCAGATCCCGTCCGCCGGCAGCTTCTCCATCACGTCGGCGGTGAAAGCTTTCAGGAAGTCGACGTACGGGGTGTTGAGGCAGATGCGATTGTAGAAGCCGGCGTCATAAAGACCATGGCCGGAGTACTTGCCGGTGGGATCGATCACCAGCCACTCCGGATGCTCCTGCGCGGTGAGCATATCCCACTGTACCGTGATGTAAGCCGTCGCCTTGATACCGCGCGCATGACAGGCGTCGAGCTGCTGAGCCAGGAGGTTGCAGCTCAGATGCGGGTGCATGCGGTCGGCAAAAGCTTCCGTCTCGTAATAGACGTAGCCGTGGTGACCACGCGCGAAGAGGTTGATCGAGTTCACCCGCGCCTGCGCCAGCGTCTCGCCGAAGGTGTCGGCGTCGAAGTCGGCCCCGATGCCCTCGATATCGCCGTGGGTGTGAAAGTCGAGGTGGACCTGACGGAACGGAAGAAAATCGGGGCTCATGGCTTGCAGCTCCTGGCTGACGGCGGGTTGAAAGCGGCGAGATGTGGATGCAGACTGTAGTCGTCCCTCCCCCTTGCGTCAATGCTCGACAGGGCTTGCTTTGTACATAGTTTTCGGTACACATTACGTCCACGGGAGGAAGCACATGTCGACGATTCCGCGCCATCCGCGGCAGGCTCTGAGAAATCCAAGATTCTGGCTGGCCAGTGTGAGCGGTATTCTCGCGCTTGGTATCGGCGGCATCACCATGACCGGATGCAGGTTCTCCGCTCCAGCCTACCGCGGCCCGATCTCCGACCACTTTGACGGAACGACCTTCCGCAATCAGGATCCCTACCAACGCAAGAGCTTTCGCGACGTCATGAAGTGGCGCTTCACCAGCGATGGCGCCGAGTGGCCGGACCGCCGGGGGAATCCTCCCGGTGCTCCGCCACTCTCCCAGGTCGATGGAGATCGCCTCCGCGTCACCTTCGTCAACCACGCGACCGTTCTGCTTCAGGTCGCAGGGCTCAACATTCTCACGGATCCCGTCTGGTCGGAGCGGGTCAGCCCGGTTAGCTGGGCGGGGCCGAAGCGCGCCATCGATCCCGGCCTGCGCTTTGATGACCTGCCGCGCATTGACGCCGTACTGGTCACCCACAATCATTACGACCACCTGGATATCCCCACCCTACGCCGCCTTGCGCAACGCTCCCCGGCACCCGCCATCTATCTGCCGCTGGGCAATACCGCCCTGCTCGACAAGGAGAAGATCGCCGGTGGTGTCGATGTCGACTGGTGGGATGAAGTTCGCCTCAGCGAGGAGGTTACCCTGACGGTGATACCCGCTGCCCACTGGTCGGGCCGCGGCACCCAGGATCGCATGAAGACGCTCTGGTGCGGCTTTGTGCTGGAGACGCCCGCGGGAATCGTCTACTACGCCGGGGATACCGGCTGGGGCTCTCATTTTCAGCAGGTTCGCGACCGCTTCGGGCCGCCGCGGCTGCTCATTCTGCCGATCGGCGCCTACGAACCGCGGTGGTTCATGAAGGATTCGCACATCAATCCCGCGGAAGCGGTGAGCGCCCACCGTCTTCTCGGGGCCGGCATCTCCCTCGGTGTCCATTACGGCACCTGGCAACTCAGCGACGAAGGCATCGACGCGCCAGTCGAGGCCCTTGCCGAAGCTCTGCGGCATGAGGGGCTCTCGCCTGAAGAATTCTGGACTCTCCCCCCCGGCGATGCCCGCGACGTGCCGTGAGTTGGCGCTCTTCACGCTCTTCATGTTGGGCCTTGACGAATCTCTGGCGAGCCGCTATCATAATGCTATTCATGCATCCCCCTCTCTGGAGTTCGTATCGCCAATGGCCGTCCTCTTGTCCACCCAGTCCCGCCGCGCCGCGGTTCACGTGCGCGACCTGATACATCGGCAATGCCTGCGGGCCGGCGATCCGCTCCCCTCGGAACGTGCCCTGGCGAAGGAACTCAAGATGGGGCACGTGACAGTGCGCCGGGGGCTGGCGGCACTTGTGCAGGAGGGATTGATCGAGCGGCATATCGGCGCCGGTACCTTTGTCACCAACCTGGCGGAGCGTAGCGCGGAGCGGAAGAACCGGTTGCGAAATGTGGCCATTGCGGTGCAGTCGAACGTGCTTCATCTTTTGCGGATGGAGTCGTGTCTGGCCGGTGCCAGGCAGTTCTTTCCACAACGTGACTTTCGCATCGAACTGCTCGATATCACCAGTGCTCTCGAGCGTAAGGAGCTTTTCCGCAATCTTCGCCGCCGGGGTGTGGATGGACTGCTCTACCAGGGCTTCATGGCGGAGGATGACCAGGCGGTCCTGCGCGACTCCGGTGTACCGATGGTCAGCCTTGGAGTCGGTGACCTGCCGCCCGATTTCCCGCACGTGCAGGTGGATTACGCCGAGTTGTATTGCCGCCTGATTCACGAAGCGTACCGTTTCGGTCACAAGAAACTGGCATCCGTCGCCTGGAGGACGCCGTTGGACGAGGGTGTGGAGCCGGAACCGTTGGAGCAGCGCCCCCTGGAGGGATCCTATCAACTGGCCTGTCGGCGCTATGGGTTGCTTACCTCCATGAATCGCGTCGTCGAGTTGGATCTGTGCGAAGCTGACGGTCGCTTCCCGATCGATACCTCGCCGATCCTGCGCCTTTCGCCGATGCCCACCTGCTTCCTGGTCAATGACGAGATCATGGCGCAGGCCGTCTATCGCGACCTGACCGCGGCGGGCTACAACGTGCCGAACGACATCAGCTTGATGGCCCTGATCGACTGCCTCCCGCACAGTCACCCCGTCCCGCTCACCGCCCCGCTGGCCGAACCCGATATCCATGAGCGCTACGCCATCGCCGGCGGCATGCTCCGCCGCCTGATGGATGGAGAGGCGCTGCCGCACAATCAGGTGCGCCACGTCCCGACGATCCACTTCAAGGCCTCCCTCGCGCCGGCCAGAACCGAGGCGTAGGCGAGCGCGCATTTCGGCTCACTGGCCCTCTTGGCCAGTGTCGATCTCCTGGCCCAGCAGGCACTCCGCCAGCAGATGGCCCCAGAGGGCATGTCCCCTGTCGTTGGGGTGACAATCGTCGGGACCGGCGCAGTAGCGGGACCAGGTATCGCCGGCAATCTTGCGCCAGTAGAGTTCCTGCCAGGTATTGACGAAGGGGAGATTCAGCGTGGCGCAAAGCTCTGCCTGGGTTGCCACCAGTTCACCAGCCCCCGCCCATCGGGCAAGGGACGGATCGCCGCTCGCCGCCGCCATGACCACCGCCGGCACCTCGTGCGCCAGCAGCTCCTCCAGAAGTTGCCGCAAGGCCACCGCGCTCTCCGCCGCGGAAAGCGGGCGATGATCCAGATCGTTGGCGCCGAAGGCCACCACCGCCACCGCCGGCGCCACCTCCTGCACCTGGCCAAGCCGAAGCAACCCATCCCGGGTATTCTCTCCGCCGCGACCAAGATATACCGTCTGCACCAGGCTTGCCGGAACCATCCGGCGAATCAGCCGAACGCAGCTCTCGCCATAGTGAGCGGCGCGCAGGGACGCGCCGCCAAACCAGGCCGGCGACCGGTCAAGCTCGCTGATCGAATCACCGAAAAAGGTGATCCGCTGGGCCGTGCCGACCGGCAACTGCCGGCGAAAGGGCTCAAGTATACTCGGCTCCCGCTTCATACTCACGTGAAAATCCGCCATAGCGTGCTACAGTAGCAGACGATCAGATCGCCGCAAGAAATCCGAGGCATGATCTTTTTCTGGATTCTGGTTGACATGCCACGCGCTTCGTATAACTTATTGGTTCTGATTTTCCGTAATCCATTCATTCGACGCCTGCTTTTTCCGCCTATGCCCTGCCCTGCCAGGAGGCCGTGCCGCGGCAGGTCGTCACAACGCAAGCTTTGACAAGGAAGAGTTGCCATGAAGCGTACCTTTCAGCCATCCAAGATTCGCCGCAAGCGCAAGCTCGGCTTCCGCGCCCGTATGAGCACCAGCAACGGCCGCGCCATCATCAAGCGCCGTCGCCAGAAGGGTCGCAAACGCCTGACTCCGGCCTGAGCCTGCGCTTGTATTGCCATTCGGCTCAACGCGAGATATGATCATGCGCCCGACACGGACGCCGCACCCGCACGGGGATAGGGAGCTGAGACAAATCGGCGACGGTTCCATCCGCCGCCAGGATTTCCTGCGTTTTGGCTCCGAGTTCGCTTACGTGCGCACGCACGGCAAGAGCTTTGCCATGCGACGTCTGGTGCTCGGTTATGTCCCGGCCCCCGACGGACAAACCCGCTTGGGCATGATCGTGACCCGACGCTTCGATCGACGCGCCGTTGGCCGCAATCGGGCACGCCGTCTCATGCGGGAAGCCTACCGACTGGTGCGACATGGCATCACGCAACCTGTCTGGCTGGTGACGATCGCACGCCAGCATGCGCACGATGCGACCATGCAGGAGATGCAGGATGACCTTCTGCGGGCATTGCGCAAGGCTGACCTCTTCGAGAGCGGGAGCGGATCATGATGATGTGGCCCAGACGACTGGCTGGCGGGCTCATCTGGCTGTATCAGTGCACGCTTTCCGTCTGGCTCCCACCATCCTGCCGCTTCTCCCCCTCGTGTTCCCAATATACCCGTGAGGCCATACACCGTTTTGGCGTTCTGCGCGGCGTCTGGCTGGGAATATGCCGAATCGGGAAATGTCATCCCTTTCATCCCGGTGGGTTCGATCCTGTACCCGAACCGCCAGCCCCGCCTTCCGAACCACCGACCCATCAGCCCAAGGAAGCCAACCGCAGCGGTTGACCTGTATCTCCAATGGACAAAAAAGACTACCTGTTGCTCGTGATCGCTGCCGTCGTGACGGTCTATGGCTTCACGCTGCTCACCAAGCAGCAGCCCGCTCCTCCCTACCCTCTTTACGAAGACGATGTCGCGGGTGAAGTACAGCCCGATCCGGGTGCCCTGTCCCAACCCGATGTCGAGCCCCGCCCAAGCGGTGAAGCCGTGGCCGGTCAAGCGCCCCAGGCGGATCCTTCGCTGCTCGATGACTTCACCGATCTGGAGCCCGCGGAACCCGTTGTCCTCACCACGGATGAAGCCGTCTTTACCTTTCTGCCGGAAACCGGCGGTATTGCTACCATTGACCTGCCCGACATGGATATTACTCTGGGCTCCGCCGACTTGCCAATGATGGTTGTGCAGCCGGAAGATGGCGAATGGCGCTTCAGCCAAGCCCGCGTCACCCGCCAGGAGGCCGACGGCTTCACCGTCGCCCGGCAGGTTCTTGGGCGCCCGCTCATTCTCGAGCAGACGTACACCATTGTTCCGGATACCTATCAGCTCCGATGTGTTGTCAGTCTTCGCAATGTGGGAGAGGCGCCAGTCGAAGTGGAATCGCTGCGGCTGCGCGCCGGGGTCATTCCCGATCTCGGTACGCCCAAAGGCTTCATGGGGGCGGCTGGCATGGACCAGCGCATCGACTACCTTCCCATCGGGAAGAAGGATCCGAAGACCCTGGCCCTCAAGGCGCTTGGCAAGGCAGACGCCGAGGACCGCCTTGAATGGAAAACCACCGATACCCGCTGGCTCGCCACTCAGAACAAGTACTTCGCCACCATCATCTCCGGCGAGAGCGCCTTCAGCGGTATCGATGGCGGTTCCGCGTCTGAACTCGCCATGGCCATCTATGCGCAGCCCATCGCCCCGCGGAGCTACCGCGGTGTCGTCGCTCGCCTCGGCGACGCCAGCCGCGCGCTGACTGTCGAGCTGGCCGCGGGTGACGATAGCGCGGTGTCGGTTCCGGCCCGCGTCCATCTCCCCAAATATGCCTCATCGGCCACCTTCCAAGTTCAGTTGGCCGAGGATGTTGCCATCACCAGCCTGCCGCCCGAGATGGTGATCCGCGCTACCGCGCCAGAGTACATCGGCGCCACGACGTCCGTCTCCTCGACTCTGCTCCGGGAGAAGGACTTTGTGCTTCCCGAGCCGCACATCGTCGGCTACGTCTATCTGCCCGGCGATCTGCTCTCCCCTGGTGAAAGCGCGACGTACGACCTGACCCTCTACACGGGTCCCAAGCGCTTCAAGACCTTGCTCGCCCTTGGCGACAACAAGGAGTCGCTGATGCAGTTCGACAGCTTCCTCTTCATGCGCCTCACCTGGTTCGAGTACATCTCGCGCGGCATCCTCTGGCTCCTCACCACCTTTCACGGGATGACGCACAGTTATGGCATCGCCATCATGCTCATCACCCTCATCCTGCGCCTGCTCTTCTGGCCTGTCACGCACAAGAGCACGGTGATGTCGCGGAAGATGCAGGCCATTCAGCCCCTGGCGAAAGAGCTGCGCGAGAAGTACAAGCAGGATCCTCGCAAGCTGCAGGAGAAGACCATGGAGCTGTACCGGCAGCACAAGGTCAACCCAATCAGCGGCTGCCTGCCGGCATTCGTTCAGATTCCAGCCTTCTTTGCGCTCTTCAACGTGCTGCGCAATGCGGTCGAACTGCGTCACGCTTCCTTCCTCTGGGCCACTGATCTTGCCCTCCCCGACACCATCGCCCACATCCCGCTGCTGGGGCTGCCCATCAATCCGCTCGCCCTCCTCATGGGCATCTCCATGGTCCTGCAGATGAAGGTCGTCCCGACCAGCGCCGATCCTTCCCAGCAGCGCATGATGATGGTCATGTCCGGCATGATGATCATCTTCCTCTATACCATGCCTTCAGGATTGACTCTTTATTGGACCGCAAACCAGATATTGAACATCTTTCAATACCGTATTACTCATAACATCATGGACAAAAGAGAAGCTGAAGCCGCCGCCACGGCAAAATCTGCCTGACCCTATTGGCTGGGCGGCCACATTGCCCGAATCTTGCCCGTCACTCATCAAGGAGACACCCCCGCATGCCGATCTCTCAAGAGCAGTTGGATGAAAGCATCGTTGCCTTTCACAAGTTCGTCAATCTGCTTGGTCTTTCCGCCAAGGCAACGGCCGCTGTCGACAGCGACCGCATCCGCCTCAAGGTAGAAAGCGATGACCCCGGCCGCCTCATCGGCCGCAAAGGACGCACCCTTTCCTCTATTCAGACCCTCCTCAACAACATCCTTCGCAAAGACTCCGACGACTTTCCCCGCGTTCTCATCGATGTCGACGACTATCGCCAGGAACGTGAAAGCGAAGGCCGGGATGATGACGAGGCCGGCGATGCCGACGATGACGACAGTCCCAGAGAAGGCCAGAGCGACGAGGCTCGCGAAGGCCGCAGCCGCCGCCGTGGCGGTCGTGGTCGTGGTGGTCGCGGAAGGGATCGTGGCCCTCGTGGAGAGGATCGTGGTGAAGAGCGTCGCGAACAGCCCCCGCGCGAAGAGCGTCGCGAACAGCCCCCGCGTGAAGAGCGTCGCGAACAGCCCCCGCGTGAAGAGCGTCGCGAACAGCCCCCGCGTGAAGAGCGTCGCGAACAGCCCCCGCGCGAAGAGCGCCGCGAACAGCCCCCGCGCGAAGAGCGCCGCGAGCAGCCCCCGCGCGAAGAGCGCCGCGAGCAGCCCCCGCGCGAAGAGCGTCGCGAACAGCCCCCGCGCGAAGAGCGCCGCGAGCAGCCCCCGCGCGAAGAGCGTCGCGAACAGCCCCCGCGCGAAGAGCGTCGCGAACAGCCCCCGCGTGAAGAGCGTCGCGAACAGCCCCCGCGCGAAGAGCGCCGGGAACAGCCCCCGCGCGAAGAGCGCCGCGAACAGCCCCCGCGTGAAGAGCGTCGCGAACAGCCCCCGCGTGAAGAGCGTCGCGAACAACCCGCGCGCGAAGAGCGTCGCGAACAGCCCCCGCGCGAAGAGCGCCGCGAACAGCCCCCGCGTGAAGAGCGTCGCGAGCCTGCGGCGCGCGGTGGCTCCGAATCAGGCGATCGTCTTCGCCTCCAGGTCAACGATGCTGCCAAGGAAGTTCGCATGTGGGGCGAGCCCGTCAAGATGCCGCTGATGACCAGCGATGAATGCCGCATCGCTGCCGAGATGATCAAGGAATACGGCGACATACGTGCGGAGCTTGGTCCCTCGCAGGGCGGCGGCAAGCAGCGTCTCATCCTTCACCTCAACGAGTAGCTCTCGTTATCGACCTCGACGATCACCCTGCAAAGAGATCAGCATGAATACCTATGAGATTGTTCTCATTCCCGGCGACGGGATTGGGCCCGAGATTACCAATGCCGTCAAGAAGGTGTTGGCCAAGGCCGGCGCTGCCATCGAATGGAAGGAACACCTGGCGGGTATCGCGGCGTTGACGGCTGGCGACGACGTGCTGCCGAAAAGCACCGTCGATGCCGTGCGCCAGTATCAGATCGGGCTCAAGGGGCCGTGTACGACCCCCGTCGGCAAAGGCTTCCAGTCGGTCAACGTGCAGTTGCGCAAGCAGCTCGACCTCTACGCTGCGGTGCGCCCCGTGCGGAGCCTGCCCGGGGTGCCCACCCCCTACAAGGATGTCGACCTGGTCATCATCCGTGAGAACACCGAAGGGCTCTACAGCGGCGCCGAAAACGAGATTACGCCCGGGGTGGTGGTCAGCATGAAGGTGGCCACCCAGAAGGCGTGCGCACGTATTGCGCACTGGGCCTTCCGCTATGCCACCCAGCGGCAGCGCGAGCGCATTACGGTTCTCCATAAGGCCAACATCATGAAGATGTCTGACGGGCTCTTTCTGGAGTGTGCCCAGCGCATCCATCGGGTGGATTATCCCAACATCGCCTATCAGGAAGTCATCATTGACGCGGGTTGCATGAAGCTGGTTCAGAATCCGTCACAGTTTGATGTGCTGCTGTGCGAGAACCTGTATGGCGACGTGGTGAGCGATCTGACCGCCGGCCTGGTCGGCGGACTCGGCGTGGTGCCGGGCGCCAACATAGGTGAGCGGGAAGCGATCTTCGAGGCTGTCCATGGCTCTGCACCCGACATTGCCGGCAAAGGTATCGCCAATCCGCTCGCGATGCTGATGTCGGCCGTCATGATGCTGAATCATCTCGCCGACACCCGGGCCGATGACGGTGCGCGCGAGGTTGCTGGCCGCATCAAGAATGCCTACGATCTTGCCCTCTCCGAAGGCGCCAAGACACGCGATCTTGGTGGGGAACTCGATACCGATGGATTTGCCAGAGCACTGATCGAAAGACTCTGACAGGAGTCTTTCGCCAAGCTTCGCCCTGCCGAATGGCTGCGCTCCGCAAGGAGGGCGGCTTCGGCATGGCGTGACGGCTCCGCCAGACCCGAACGACCATAATCCTGAACCGACACAAGGAGTCTTCCATGCTCAAGCACATCGTCATGTGGCGATTGAAGGACGAAGCCAACGGCGAGCCCAAGGCCGCCAATGCCATTCGCATGAAGGAGATGCTCGATGCTCTCCCCGCGAAGATCAAGGAGATCCGCCTGCTCGAGGTCGGTATCAACACAGTCGAGGATGCGCAGGCGGCCGATATCGTTCTGGTCAGTGAGTTCAACTGCCCCGATTGCCTGGCTGCGTACGCCGCCCACCCCGCCCATCTCGAAGTCGTCGCTTTTGTCCGCCAGGTTGTGGCGGAGCGCCGGGTCGTCGACTACCAGGTATAAGCGCGGGACGGTTTGGCCGACCCTCGTCTCAGAGCTTGCCGAGTCGCTTCAACGTGGCGATAATCTCTTCGCCATTGTCGCCGCGCTTGGTCGCCAGCTTCTTGGCTTCGCCTTCCAGGTCGACATCCAGTCGTGCCAGCGTCACATGCTGGTCCAGCGACTTCTCCAGACGGGTCCGCTTGGACTTCTCGGAGATACTGGTGAAGTCTTCGACCAGCTCCAGCGGCTTGCGGCTGTAGAGAATCGAGAGCGTCATCAACGGCTCTGACAGCGTCGGATTGTGAACGACGCTGTAGACCGGGGCGACCCCTTCCTTGGCGAAGTGGTCGAGCACCTGATAGAAGGCGGGCGTCTGGTGTGGATCCGGAACTTCCAGCAGGAAGAGTGCTTCGATCGCCGCCGCCGGCGGCAACAGGAGCGGATTGTAGTTGCTGGTCAGTTGCTGCGCGAAGGGCAGTTGCGGATCGTAGACGAACTGGGTGAAGTGATTGAAGTAGGGCCGCGACTGATAGAGCGAGAAGTCTTCGTAGTCGATGTGGCCGTCCAGAAGATGATGCTCGGCCCCTTTGTCGGGGATGGCGAGGAAGCGCTCCAGAGAGTCGATCAGGAGCGCATTATACTCGGCCTCCGGCAGCTTGCGCAGGAATTTCTCGCGGTTGGAGAAGAGGATGATGTTGCCGGTGTTGCCACCATCGATCGCCATGGAGAGTGGACCACCGAGGAATTCGATCGTGTTGTCGACGAATTCAGTCGCTTCGCGATCGGGATAGGGCAGGACAAAGGCAAAGGTGGTCTTATCCAGTGTCGGTACGTTGCGCATACCGGAGAGGCTCTCCAGCAGCTCGCTCGACAAGCCATTGCCTGTCCCGCCGCCGGTGGAAGAGAAAAGGATCTGGCCCTGGATGAGTTCCAGCATCTTGTCGCTGACAGAGGCAAAGGCTGTGCGCCCCAGCTCCGGGCTCTTGCGCGAGCCCCGATACTGCCCGCGATGCGAATGTATGACCGCCCGGATCTTCGTGGATGCCTCCACCTTGTTCAGCTCCACGTCAGATACATTGACGATGGTGCACGTACCGTGATCAAGCATGCTGGCCAGCTTGCTGCCGGCGCCGCCGATTCCGATGCTCATGATGCCGCCTCCAGAAAAGTGGATGGTTGATAGCTGAAATTGCGTGACGTCAGCAGTGTCTTCAGTGCCCGTGCACCATGGGTGGTGATATAGAGATTCTTGCGATTGCTCTCGTCTCGCACCTGGATGAAGCAGAGCGCCGCGAGGGTCTCTACGTACGCGACCGCATTCTGTTTCGTACGCGTGATTCCCAGCGCCTTCAGGTCGTCAAAGACGTTCGTGATGTTGTACCGAACTCCGCGATCTTCCGCCTGCGTCACCCAATACAGGATCAGAAAATGACTCTGCTTCAATTGGCTGGTTTGCTGTTCGAACAGATCGATCATCCCTTCAGATCCCGAATAGATGGCCACGTGTCACGCACCTCCAGGCAGCGAGCCCCGCAACCCTTGGAGGATGAGAGTCGCCGTCGCGAGCTTTGGTTGAAGTGTAACCGCTCCAGAGCACCCTGTCAAGCCCATTTGTAGAAGTATATCGAAGTATACTATAGTTGCCGGAAACCCTTCTCTGCTCCCACTTCGAGCTCAAGTCCGGCCGGGCATGAAAAACACTATACTATAATAGTATCCACTAAAGTAAACAATACTATACTATGGTCGGCTGGTTGCTTTTTTTCGGGTTGATCCTGGGAATGATCCGGGCCAAAAAGGTGGAATGAGACGCGCAATTTTCGTGGCGCTGGCTATGGTAGTAGCTTCTTTCGCAACAGCTAACCGAGTACGGGGATTCCAGTATGAGCCAAATCATCAACGTGGCGTTTTGCGGCGCTGGCGGCATTGTCCGCGGCAATCATCTTCCAAGTCTTAAAGCACGCGCGGACCGCTATACGGTGGTCGGTCTATACGACATCGATCCCGCGCGCAGCGCCGCGCTTGCCGGAAGCAAGTACAAGGCGTATGGCACCTATGCGGAGCTGCTGGCTGATGACCAGGTGGATCTGGTGGTCGTCGCGACCAAGCCACTGACGACTCACTATCCGGCCGTAAAGCAGGCTTTGGAGGCGGGCAAGCATGTGGTCGTGGAAAAGCCCATGGCGCACAGTGCCGAGGCCTGCGATGAACTGATCGATCTGGCAAAAGCCAAGGGGCTGATCTTGACGATTCACCACAATCGCCGTCTTGACCTCGACTTCCTGGCACTACTGGACATCCTCGGCAAGGGCAAGCTTGGGCAGGTCAAGATGGTCGAGGATCGGATTGGTTCCGGCGGCTATGCAGGCGGGGATTTCGAGGACTGGGGGATCCACCTCATCGACCAGATGCTGTTGATCAATGAAACGCCCCTCAAGGAAGTGAGCGCCTTCATGGCAAATCCGGAAGGTGGCACCCTGAATGGTGGTTTCTGCGAAGCGACCCTGCGCTTCGAAAAGCCGCCCATCACCCGGATCTCCGCCCTGCCGCGCACGGAGCAGTTTCTCGCAAATGGCACCCCCGCTCCCTATCGCTTTTACGCCATCGGCTCGGAAGGCGCCTTCACGCAGCGTACCATCGAGCACCCCAACGACCTGATGAACGCCACGCAGAACTTCGCCAAGGTCCGGCCCGATTACGCTGTACCTTCCTATCTCAAGGTCGAGCGCCGCGAATACTATGACTACCTGTATGAGAGTCTGGTCAACGGTGCCGAACTGCTCGTCAAGCCCGAACAGGCACGCAATGCCATACGGGTTCTCGAGTTGATCGCGGAATCGGCCATGAAAGAGGCTACCATCCCGGCCACCAACATGCGCCAGGTTCCCTGACGGATCAGCACTCCAGACCGGCGGCCGCGCGAAGTGCCTGCACTTCCGCGGCCCGCAGCGGGCGAAAGTCGCCGGTCGGGAAGCTGCCCAGTTCGATCGGGCCGAAGCGAATGCGGACCAAGCGAATGACGGTCAGGCCAAGCCAGCCGCACATGCGCCGGATTTCGCGATTCTTACCTTCGGCGACGGCGATCTCCAGCAGATGCCGGCCAGCCTCCCGCTGTCGCACCGTGGCGGATATTGCCTTCAGGATCTCGCCTCCCTCCTCGATCCCCTGCAGGAGCTGCGTCAGCCATGCCTCATGCAGTGTCCCGCTGACCCAGACCAGGTAAGTTTTGACGATCTGGAAACTGGGGTGAGTGAGGCGGTGAGCCAGCTCTCCGTCGTTCGTGAAGAGGAGGAGCCCTTCGCTCTCCTTGTCGAGGCGGCCAACGGAAAAGAGTCGCAGATCATCAGGGAGATCGATGAGGTCGAGCGCCTTGTGGCTGGCATGTGGATCATGCGCGGTGCAGGTATAGCCTGGCGGCTTGTTGAGCAGGTAATAAGCATGGGCGTCGACAGTGACTGGCTTGCCGTCGAAACTCACCTTATCGTGACCCGGTCGGACATTGGTGGCCGGTGTGCGGACGATCTCGCCATTGACGCTCACGCGCCCGGCGGCGATGAACGTTTCGCAATGCCGTCGCGAAGCGACTCCGGCTTTTGCCAGATAGCGCGCCAGCCGCATGGTATCCTCCTCGCTCACTCCCACTCCAGGCGAAGCAGCAGGTAGTCGACTTCCACCTGCTTGGTCAAGGGAATCACCCACCTTCGGTAAAGGCCGGCAATGGCGGCGGGCTCGATCTTGCAGCTCTGGGTACGCCGCGCCGGGTCGATCTCCTGCCCATAAGTCGCCGCCTTGGCTTCGACGCGTCGGAGAAGACGCTGCTCGACCTCGGCATTCGTGAGCAGCGCCAGGAGGCCCTCGCTGTCCCTCGCCTTGATGAGCGTCGTATAAGTCGGTCGGTCGGCCTGAAACTTGGCTTCGGCGATGAACTTGCCGTAGTGAATGCGCTTCGAGAGCGCCTGCAGGCAAGCCACATCACAGACGGCGCTTGAACCATAGTTCTGGTCATCGCCTTCCTGGCAGATAACCGGAAGAATCTGCTCCCTGTACAACTCCGTGATCAGGCCATTGACATTGATGGCGTTGGGCACGATCTGGCGCGGGAAGTCGAGTGCATCCAGTATGGGAAGCGGCAGGTCGCTGAAGAAGGGTTCTTCATCCGGGGCGGTATAGCGGCGCACCCGGGCGTGGACCTTCTCAGTTTCGTAGAGCAGGTAGTCGCTGAAAGAGCCGGAGAAGTCAGGCAGCGGAAAGGCGCCGGGCGCGTAGATGATCTGGTTGATCTTCCACTGCGCCCGCTCGATGAGCGAGAAAATGATCGTCTCTTCCTGGCGGATGAGCACGTTGCGCAAGTCTTCGAGCTTCAGCGTTTGCATGGGGGAAACAGTACAGGGGATCCCCATGATTCGCAAGGCGTCGGCAGCTCGTATTGCATCTGCTGTCGCCATGGCTAAAGTAGATCCATGTCGCCTCAAACTCATCCTCAGGAGAATCGCGCCATCTGGTGGCTTTGCCTCTGGCTGTGGCTTGCCTTTACCCTGCTTTTCTCACTGACCTCGCGTGCCAGGCTCTATGGCGGTGACGATCTCGCCTACCTGGCCATTGCCCGAAACTGGGTTGTCTTCGGCACGCCGATGGAGGGGGTGGCGCCGCCTGGGCTGCGCCCCAGCAAGTTTCCGATCGGGCAGGCAATCGTCGATCTGCCGGTGGCAAAGCTCTTCCATGGGGCGATGGAGAATGGGGTGACCTGGCGCAACTATGCCCTGCAGATGTTGGCGATGGGCATCTATCAGGCGGCATGGGGCGCCCTGCAGGTTGTCGTCCTCTTCCTCCTCCTGAGGCGTCTCCGTATCGAGCACTGGGCGGCGGTGCTGACGGCGGTTCTCTATGGCGTGGGTACCCAGGTCTGGCCGGGAACTCAGCGGGCGTATGCGGATCAGACCATCACGCTCATGCTCCTGATTGGCTTCTGGGGGTTGCTGCTCTATCGCGATGGGGGTCAGCGCCGGGGCCTTGCCATTGCTGCCTCGGGGCTGGGCTTCTGCCTGCTTCTGAAGCCGACGACCCTTCTCTTTGCCGGGGTGTACAGCGTGGCGGCGCTCTGCCTCATCCGGCAGCAGGCTGTGGGATCCTGGGCAGGTGTGGCACGGCGCTGGCGGGAGCTGCTTTTGTGGGCGCTGCCGCTGACGATTGGCCTGGCGGCGCTTCTGTACTACAACTATTGGCGCTATGGCAACGTTACGCAGTTTGGCTACAACGAAGGGCAAGACGCATCGCTGGGCTTCAGCATGCCTTGGTACAGTGGCGTCTTTGGCCTTCTGCTCAGCCCTGGCAAGGGGATTGTCTTCTACAACCCGGTCGTGCTGCTGGGCATCTGGGGAGTGCGGGCGTTCTACCGCCGTCACCTCCTGCCGGCGTTGCTGGTCCTCGCCATTACGCTCGCGCATCTGGCCATCTACTCGTCCTGGTGGGCTTGGCATGGTGATTGGTACTGGGGACCGCGCTTCATGGGAGGGACCATTCCTCTCCTGATGATCCCGGTGGCCTTTTGCCTGGTCCGCCTGCGATCCATGTGCCAGGGCTGGGAGCGCCGCCTGGCCGTGGCTGGGGTGGCGGTGGTCGCCCTGGTCGCGATCTGTGTACAGCTTCTCGGCACCATCCTTGTCAACAGCGAGTATTTGTGGATGCTGGACAACGACGTCCATCCGCGGATCTATTCACGGGCCGCCTGGAATCCCCCGGTGCAGGCGCTGACGGATGCTGGTATTCTGCGCTACCATGTGCCCGCCTTCACGCCTTTTCGCGTCTACCCGTGGATGCTCCATGTGATTCTGTCCGAAAGCGGTGACTGGCAGAGTGTCTATCAGAACCCACCGTGGCGCTACCTGTCCGAGGAACTGGTCGATGAGCCGCCGGGCCACCAGCCTTTCAGTCTGCAACCTTGGTGGATGCACCACTGGCACGCTCGCCGACCGGGATATCGCTGGTCGCTGGGGGGGGCCGTTGCCATGGCGCTGGCCATGATCGGTGCGGCCGTCATGACCTCGCGCCAGTTGCGCCGCATCAGGGGGCCTTCTCCGCCGGCGGCGCCGGACGCGGCAGGAAGGGACCAAACGGCTCTTCCGACCTGATTACGCGTAACCAGCCGCTGTGCGGACTGGCTGGGTCGCGATAGGTCACCAGCATGTAGGTGTTCTCCGACACGGGTGGGGGCGCTTCGAGGCGCGAATGCTCCAACTGCCGGAGCACCGCCAGCGTATGCGGAAACTCCCGATAGTTCTGCACCGGCACCGCTATCGGTTGGCGGGTAGGGTGCCTCACCAGCTCACGCGCCACCTCGAGCTGATTGGAAAGCACCGTGCCATACATGATCTCCCGCGATCCGCCAACCTGGTGGAGGTGCACCAAGGCGGTCACCCACAGTACCAGCATGGCGCCGGAGTAAGTGAACGCCCACCATCGGCCCCAGCGAACCGTGCACAGCCAGTCGATCGCCTCCCAGGCGAGATAGAACCATGCCACCCAGACGGCCGTCATGTAGTGGGGAGAGCAGTTGCGTCCCTGGCCGACGAAGAAGGCGAGCTGCAGCGCGATCACGAGCCAGGACGTCAGGATGAGATAGCGGCGGATTCGCGTATCTGGCGCCCACGCTCGCATGACCAGGATTGACCGGAGCAGGCCGATGGCGACGAAGGGGACGATACTGGCGGTGAGGGCGATCAGGAGCGCGCGGAGAGCGCCGGGCAGGAGGAAGGAGTCGCTTTTGAGGGAGGGGAGGTAAGTGTCCGCCCACCCGACGAAGGAAAAGACGCGAACAATGGTCAGGCTGGTGGCGAGGGCGCGCCAGCGGGGCGTGGCAAGATCCGCCTGGGACGCCATGTTCTGCATGATGTACAGCAGGTAAGGCAGGCAGAGGAGCGCGCCGACACCCAGCGTGGCCAGCACCAGGGGCCAGCGCCGAAGCATCAGCTTCCAACTGAAGGCGACGCATGCCGTCGACGCGGCAATCAGGATGAAGACCACCTTGAACTGAGTGTAGACCAGCACCACGCACAGCGCGGCCGCCAACGCCAGCCACCGGACGTGCTCCGTCCTCAGGAAGCGCGCGTAGGCCAGCACCAGCCACGCGCAGAGAGGGATGATGAAGCCGTCGTCCCACAGGCTGCGATGGAAGATGAGCACATAGGGACTGATCGCGATGAGGCAGCCCGCCCAGCGCACCAGCCCCGTCTCCCGGCCGAGCCAGACCATCACCCACAGGAGCAGCCCTGTCGCGATCAGGTACTTGACGAAGACGATGACGACAAGGTTGTGCGTCACCGCCAGCATGAGCTGGTAGAAGAGGGTGGGCAGGGGGCCATAGACCACGCCCATGGTCCCCATCAGGCCATGCTTTGCCAGGTTTCCTTCGGCATTGTGCAGCAGGGCGTTGCCGATGAGCATCGCTTCGTCGTTCACGAAGGGCGCATCACCGGGGGCCAGCAGGGGCAGCGCGGCAGCCACAATCAGGACGATGACCAGGCGATACCGGACGATGACGTCACGCGCCGTCATGGCGTCCGCCTAACCCATGCCGGCAAGGTCGATACGTGTGCCGCCGGCCGAAATGGAGGCTTCCGCCGCCGCCAGCGCTCGCACCACCTCCAGACCATTGGCGCCGTCGGACAGCGGTTGGCGGTCGTTTGCCAGGCACTCGATGAAGTGATCGCACTCGGCCCGGAGGGGCTCGCACTGGGCGATCTTGGGTATGACCTGATCCCCCTCTGCAATGGTGAATTTGAACTCGGCAAAGGTGCCATGGGTCTGTTCGCGCAAGGTCACCGACTTGTCGAAGACGCGAATGGGCTCGTTTAGGGCCATGTCGTCCCATACAGCCATGCGATGATCGCCCACCACGGTGATCTGGCGGATCTTCTTCGGATGCAGCCATGAGGCCAGGATCTGGCAGGTGACATTGCCGGGATAGTGGAAGTTGGCGTTGATCACGTCAGCGAGCTGCTGGCCGAGTACCGGACAGCCAATCGCGGAGACCGCTTCGGGGCCCGCATTGAGCCAATAGGAGAAGATGGAGATGTCATGGGACGCGAGATCCCACAGCGCGCTGGCATCGTCGCGAATCGGCCCGAGATTGCAGCGCAATCCGTGGACGAAGAGGATGCGTCCCAGCTCCCCATCGTCGATCAGTTTCTTCATGTAGCGAATGCCTGAGTTGTACATGAAGACGTGGCCCACCATCAGCATCAGCCCCCGGCTCCGCGCCAACTCCACCAGCTCCCGCGCTTCGGCAACCGTCCGCGTCAGCGGTTTCTCCACGAAGACATGTTTGCCGCTCTCCAGTGCCTGCCGGGTCAGCTCGTAGTGCGTCGACAGGGGGGTGGCGACGATCACCGCATCGACGTCATTGCCGGCCTTCAGTACGTCGCCGGCCTCCTGGGTGGTCGTAAGGTCGTAGCGAGCGACTTTCGCCAGCTGGTCGGCGGATCGGTCGCAGACGGCGCGGACTTCGGCGAGGGGATTGTCGAGCATGTTGCGCAGGAGGTTGGGGCCCCAGCGGCCGAGTCCAATCTGGGCGATGCGAACAGGGGTCTTCATCGAGTCGTTCCTTTCAACGTTGGGCGCGGCCAACCGCCGTGAGGAGGTGGTCGCAGACCTGGTCCAGTTCATCATCCCGCAGATCGGGACAAAGGGGCAGGCTGATCATCGATACGGCACGCGCTTCGGCCGCCGGGAAAGTTTGGCGGGCGATCGGCAGGTTGGCATACGCCTTCTGCCGGTGGATCGGTATCGGGTAGTGAATGCCGGCGCCGACTCCCGCCTCGTTGAGCGCCTTGAGAATCTGGTCGCGAATGGCGGGGGCGACACGGATCGGAAAGAGATGCCAGCAGCTGAGGACTCCCTCGGCCGGGCGGGGCGGCAGGGTAATGGCCGGCTCCGCTCCGAGCGCCTGGCGGTACCGCTCTACCAACTGATTGCGCCGCGCGTTCCACTCATCGAGCTGGTGGAGTTTGAAGCGCAGGATACCCGCCTGCAGGTTGTCCAGGCGGCTGTTGCCCCCTTCCATCTCGTGCACGTACTTGACCGTCGATCCCCAGTTGCGCAGCCCGCGGATCTCTTCGGCCAGGGCGTCGTCATTCGTTGAGACCGCGCCGCCATCGCCGAAAGCGCCCAGGTTCTTGCCGGGATAGAAGCTGAAACCGGCAGCGATACCCAAGGCGCCACACATGGCTTTGCCGATACGGCTGCCATGGGCCTGGGCGGCATCCTCCACGATCAGTACATGGCTGCCGAAGGTCCGGCGTACCTCGTCCATGTTGGCCGGCAGGCCGAAGAGGTCGACGGGCATGACGACGGCTGGAGTCTGTGCGGCAGTGGCGGGATCCATGGCCCCGGTATCCTCATGGCAGTCACACAGAGCGAGCGTGCAGCCTGCCTCGCGGGCGGCGAGGGCGGTGGCGAAGAAGGTGGAAGCCTGGGTCACCGCGATGGCGCCGGCCGGCAGCTTCAACGCCCGCAGGATGAGGCGCAGCGCGTCCGTTCCGGAGCCGACGCCAATGACGTGGCGCACCCCGAGATAAGCCGCGAACTCTTCCTCGAAGGCCTTGACGTGCGAACCCAGTACATAGTCGCACTTGCCCGCTGCCTCCACCAGAATTCGCTCGTAGTCGGCACGATAGCGCTGGAAGTTGCGCTGCAGGTTCACCAGGGGAATGCCCATGATTATTCAGTCTCCTTGGGTCTGAGAAAACGTGCCGGATTGCCGGCATAGACGCCGGGTTGAAGCAGATCGCGGGTGACGACCGAGCCGGCGCCGACGACCACATCGTCGACAATGGTCACTGGCAGGATCGTGGCGTTGGTGCCGATCAGGACCCGGTTCCCGATCTTGGTCGGATACCATTCGGTCGGATCGCGCGACAAGCTGCCTGAGCGAAAGAGGTCGTTGACGAACTTGGCGCCGTGCGAGATGAAGCAGTCGTCGCCGATGGTCACCAGCTCGCAGATGAAGGCGTGCGACTGTACGCGGGTGCGCGCACCGATGCGTACTCCCCGCTGGATCTCCGTGAAGGGGCCGACAAAGCAGCCATCGCCCAGGCTGCATTCGTACAGGTTGGCAGGCTTGACGATGGTCACCCCTTCGCCAAAGGTGACGTCGCGGATGGCACTCTCGTAGTATGTCACCGGTTGAGTCAAAGGATGTCCCCAAGAGGAGCGCCGAGCTGCGCGGTTAACCTCTGTCGCCTGCCTGTGTTGCAGCCACGAACACAGCCGGTCAGGCGGCTTGTTCAGTCGTCGACTTAGGATAGTACGCTCACCAACATAATCAAGCTTCACCGATATTTTCCGGGGGGGCATCTGGGGGGAGGATGAGGATCAGGTCGAGTGGGGTGTTGGGGACGTAGCGGACATGGGGGTTGGCGGCGGCCTGGAAATAGCGGATGGCGCGGCGCAGCGGCAGGTGCTCGCCTTGTGCCTCCACATGGCCGTTGCCGCCAACAACAAGGACCAGTTGAAAGCGGCCATCGGATTCCAGCGTCACCGGCTCGCGCAGATGCAGGCGGCGGATTTCGAAGGAGCCCGTCTGTTCGGAGCCGATCAGGCGTTCCTCCCGCATGACGTCCGTCTCACTGAGGAGTTCTGGCTGGATCTTCATCCTTTGGCGGATCTCGTGGACCGAGTATTCGGTGTAGTCGAAGATATCGAGGCAGAAGTCGAGGTCGCGCCCCATGAAGCGCGCTTCCGGAGGGACGACAATGCCCTCGCGCTCGAACTCGCAGCGTACGACCAGGTCGCTGGGCTCCATGACTTCGAGGACGAAGAGCCCCGGCCCGATGGCATGGGGCAAGCCGCCCGGGACCACGAACGCCTCGCCCACATGAACCGGCACGGGTTCGAAGCAGGCATCCATGGCGGCGATGTCCTGCTCCTCGATGATCCGCCGCCATTCCTCGCGGGTCGGCGCGTGCTGGAAACCCAGGCGCAGCCAGGGATCCTGCCCCTGGCGTATGCCGAGAATCACGTAGGTCTCCAGCTTTCCCCATGGGGAGTCGAGACGATTCCGCGCAAAGTCGGCGGTGGGATGAGCCTGGACGTGCAGCCGCATGGCGGAGTCGAGAAGTTTTGCCAGAAAACCCAGTTGCACCCCGTGGCGGGCGACATGCTCCTCGCCCAGAAAGTGTCGCGGCGCCTCCTCGATCAGGTGTTTGAAGGGAACAAGGTGCTCTTCGCCAAGGTGCACTTCCGCGATACCTTCGCCCGGTATCGGCGGCATCCCTGGATTGTTGGCCGGAACGGTCGAGGCGAGCCAATCTTCCGGTTGGTCGTTGTCGAGCCCGTCCGGGTGCCCCTCGAAGTCGTCGATACCTCTCCCGCCGCGGTAATTTCGACGGACCCGGTTGGGAGGAAATGGAATCAGCCTCGGATACCTGGTCATGAAGAAGACTCACACGCTCATGGGTTTGCCTGGTAAGGTCCGGCGCGGGGGGGGGGGGAGCTCCCGCTGCTTATCCTCTAGGCTACACTCCTTCCGCGCCGCAAGTCAATCCGATTCAGGTGGAGTGTTGGCGATACAGCTCGATGTGGCGCTCGACATGAACCTGGGCATCATAGTCGCGCGTTACCCGCTCGCGCGCCTGAAGGAGCCGCTTCCGCACCATTATGGGATCCTGAAGAAGGGACGACATCGTGTCGAAGCAGCTGTCGACCGTTGCCTGGCAGGTGTGGCCTGTCGTGTCGTCGAGCAGCTCGCCGATGCTGCCGGTGACGGTGCCGGCGACGGGGAGGCCGCTGGCCATGGCTTCCAGGATGATGTTGGGGAGCCCTTCCATGTCGCGGTCGCGCTCTTCGCGGCTGCAGATCAGGAGAAGGTCGGCCGTATGCATGGCTTCCCGAACCTGTGCGGGCGGGAGCACGCCCAGAAGGTTCACCCCTTCGCGACCGAGCAGCTGGGAGGCAAGGGGACCGTCGCCAATGACGGTCAATTCCGCGGGTATGCCATTGGCTTGCAGGCGATCGCGAACGGCCATGGCAAAGGCGGGCCGTTTGCGCGGAACGAGGCGCCCGACAAAGAGGAGGCGCAGGGGGGCGTGCGCTTTCCATGGCTCCCGGCGCATTGGCCACTCGGCGAGCGGGATACCGTGGGGAATGAGGTGTGTCCTGGCGGCGAACTGGGGGCAATCGCGGATGAAGATTTCGTGGACGCGCCGGTTGCAGATGGTGATGAAGGCGGCGTTCGCAAAGAGGAAGCGATCGTCGTACTTGCGGTCGAGTGCATCGGCCGCATGCATGGAGATGGAGTAGGGCAGCCCCTCCTGGCGAGCGGCGGCGGCGGCGAGCAGGCCGGGGAGATCGGCAAAGGCGCCGTGCACGTGGCCGATATTGCGCTCGCGCAGTTCCGCCCGCAGCCGCAGAAGGAGCCGTGCATGCTTCAGCAACGACGCGTACCTATGCATCAGGCGCGGCAGCCGTGGCGACGGGATCGCCGGCAGTGGATCATCGTCACCAGTCTCCAACTCGTGGGGAGGCGAGAGGACGATCGGCTTTGGCAGTCCAGCGGCCAGCGGCACATTGGAGGGGAAAAGGCTGAAGACAACGACGGGAACGCCTCGCTCGACCAGCAGCTGCACTTCGCGCTGGATGAAGGTCTCGCTCCAGCGGGGAAAGCGGGCGGTCACATAGGCGATGGGCTTGATGCCGGGCTCCGGCATGCTGCACGCTCCCCGGTATCAGCCGCGCTGGTTCAGGATAGCTTCGGTGGCCGCGATCAGGCGGTCCATCTCGGCGTCGGTGCCAATGGTGATGCGCGCATGATCCCGCGTCCGTGGATAGGAGAAATAGCGCACCAGAATATCCGCTTCGCGCAGCGCCTCGACGTACGCCGCCGCGGCCAGCGGCGCCGGTGGCTTCACAAAGAGGAAGTTGGCCGCCGATGGGCAGATCCCGAAACCGAGTTGCGCCAGCCGTTTGGCCACGCGTTCGCGGGTTGTTTTGATCAGCGCGACGGTGCGCAGCATCGCCTCCTGGTCACGGATAGCGGCCTCCGCCACGACCTGCGTCACGGCATTCACGTTGTAGGAATCCTTCACCTTGAGCATGCCGGCGATCAGCTCGGGATTGGCGAGCGCATATCCGAAGCGCACGCCCGCCAGAGAATAGCTCTTGGAGAGGGTCCGCGATACGATCACATTGTCGTACTTGAGCGCCAGGCCGATGCAGTTGTCCTCGGCAAAATCGGCATACGCTTCATCGATCAGGACGATGCCGTCGAACTCTTCGCAGAGGCGTTCGACAGCGGCCAGGGGGTAGGCCACGCCGGTGGGCGCATTTGGCCTGGCCAGGAAGAGCAGGCTTGCTCCCGCCGCCTTCTTCAGGAGGTTGCGCGGCAGTGAGAAGTCGCTTTCCAAGGGAATCTCCACCGTGCCCGCTCCCTGGATCGCCGCCAGGACGGGATAGAGCGAATACGTCGGATCCGGGTAGGCGATGAGCCCTCCCTGGTCGACAAAGCAGCGCATGACGATGGTGAGGATGTCATCGGAGCCGTTGCCCGCCAGGACCCAGTTGCGGGAGACATCGTAGAGTTCGCCGATGGCGTCTCGAACGCCGTCCGCTGTCGGCCGCGGATAGCGATTCAGCCGATCGAGATCGAGAGCGGCGATGGCCGCCTTCACGGCGGCGGAGGGCGGATAGGGATTTTCGTTGGTGTTCAGCTTGATGAAGGGGCGGTCTTTCGGCTGCTCACCTGGAGTATAGCCGGACATCGCCGAGATGCTCTCGCGAAAAAACATGCTTGCCTGCTTTTCTAGTTGACTGGACGACAGCTGAGGTTGACTTCGGAGACATTGCGCAGCGTCTTGTAGGCCCATGCGTGCGCTCCTTCATCCGTGGCCGCGATGCGTTCCTGCATGCCGCTGCCACTGAGCAGTACCCGGCGCACGCCCCGGGGGAAGGGGCCAAAGCGCATCTGCAGTTGCTCGACCGGGCGGTCGCTCTTGAAGCTCATGGTATACTGGTTGTTCTCCATGCGCCGGTAGGTGTAGGTGATCGGATGGACCCCGCCACCGGCGAAGTTGTGCGAAACGAGCCAATTGTCCACGGCGATATTGCCCCATTCCTCCGGCAGGCGGGGCAAGAGCTTGAGCTGCTGGTCATCGCGATCGTCGACCCCTGCCACCAGGCGGGCGGTTCGGAGAGCCAGGACGCCGGTCATCAGATTCAGGTCATCCATGGAGGCGCCCAGATTCTCGCCTTCGGGGCTCACGTTGAGCTTCTGTTGGAAGGTGTATGGGGATATCTCCGCATCGGCGCGGCGGCCCGGCTCATCCGGCAGCGGGGCGTACTCGTCAAAGTTGTAGCGGATGTACGCATTGAGGAGCTTGGTGGCGATGGCGGAGTTGTCGGCCAGGAGTGCCGCCATCACGGTAAGGAGCTGGATGTCGCTGGTATCGTATTCGAGGATTCCATGGGTGAGGAAGGTGGGGCGGGTGGTACCCTGGAAGAGCGGCGAGGCGATATAGAGGTAATTGAGGGTGGTACTGAGGGAGACCCGCGTCCTCTCGTCCAGGCTGAACCCCTTGAGGGAGACATAGTAGGGCAGGGGAGAGAGCACGTAAGGAGTATCGAAGACCCGTCGGCCGCCGGTATGGATGATGGGGCGGCGATCGGTGTATCGTCCGTACAGCCACGCTTGCGCCGGAAGCTCGTCGTAGATGGTCTCCTGCGGGGCGAGTCCAAAGCCGCCGGGGACGGGTTCGTCGACCACCAGCCGCATACCACCTGCCGGGGCTGTCAGCAAAGAGTCGATGCGATCGGGGATGCGATCTGCTTCGCGTTTCCAACTGGTGACGCTCTGCCGCCAGCCGAGGGCGCCGGCCATGTCCGCCGCGGCGCGCAGAGCTGCCTCGGTAGCCACCGCCATGGTCAGGGTAGCGCCGGGGCGAACCTGCTCGGTATAGCGCGGGTCGGTAACGTCAATGAGGCCGAGTGGATGGCGATTCATGGTTTCGATCATGTCGGTAACGGGTCGATGCACGACGGAGAGCCAGCCGCGCGCCACATTGTAGGTTGGGCTCTTGCGGCGCAGTGCATGCAGGCCGATCAGGAGACTGGGATAGCCGAGGGTGACCTCCCCCTGCCGCAGATAGCGCTCGCGCAGCGTGTTCATGTGGGTGGTGATGTTAACGCCGAGTTCGCGTGCGGCATCGAGAGCGCCCCAGGCTGCCAGCTCTTCCATGAACAAGCCGTAGTCATCGAGATGTGCCATGCCGCCGCGTCCGCCTGGAAGGCTTTCGTAGCAGTCGCCGGTACGGGAGATGAAGTAATTGCGGAGAAAGAACTTGGAGGTGGCGAGCTGGCGGGTGAAGATTTCAGCTTCGGGGCTGCCGCCGAAGCGGATAGCGGCGTCGCCGGTGGCGTAAATGGCGGGTGGCCCCCCTGCGATGAGGGCCATGAAATCGATCTCCGCTCGTGGGCCGAAGGGGGCCACGTTGGTGACGGAGAGCTGGCTGTATTCGGTAGCCTCTTCCAGCCAGACGCGGAGCACGTAGGAGTGGCGCTTGCCGACGCCGCCGACGGGGGTTCCGATGAGCTTCTCGCGCAAGAGTCGTCGATGGCCCGCGCTGATGACGATCTCGGGCATGCTCTCATCGTCGATGTAGTCGTAGACGAAGCCGATGAGGAGGAGGCGTGTCGAGCGCACGGCCTTGCGTTGATGGCGTCGATCGTTGCTCAGGTAATCGAATTCCGGCAGCGGCGGCGAGAACTTCTCATGCTGTGTGAAGATCTCGGGCAGCATCTTCATGTGCAAGGGTTCAGCCATGCCATCCAGCCGGTCGCGACCGCCAAGGAGGGCCCATGGCACGACGTTCGGTTTTGCCTCAGGCAGGCTGATGGTGTATTCTGCCTTCTCGCGCAGAAACTCCGGGAACTCTGCTGATGAGGCATCGTAGCGTCCAACATTCCAGATGACGGTGCCGCCACCTGCCATGTAGCGCATGGTGTCGAGCAAGCCCGTGCGACTCTGGTAAACCAGGAGATCCCGCGCGCTCTGCTGCTTCTGACGCTCGATCTTCAGGGGCAGATAGACCATGTTGTTGACACTGTGCACCACAACCACGGTCGGTGCGTTATAGACGCCGCTGACGGCGCGCAGCCGCACCACGGTCTTGGCCGCCAGTTCCTGCATGGGAAGCGTTACCAGAATCTCGTCCCGCTTGCTGTTGGGGGGCATGTCGACGCTCGGTATGGTGCTGATCACGGGCTCGAGGCCGGTCTGCGCTGGATCGCGATTGAACGGCAGCACCTCGATGCTTGCCTGGCGCGCTTCAGAGGTCAGGTTGCCGTACCGAAGGCGCCCGTGGAACTGCCCTTCCGAGAAGAGCGCGCCATCGGCTCTCAAATCGAGCCAGACTTTGTTCACGAAGTTGAGTTGGCCGAATCCCGCCAAGTCGCGCGCCGCCTCGACGCGTCCGGAATCGGTGGGGAAATAGCTGAAGAGGTGATTGATACCTGGCGTATTGGCATCGTCGTCATCGGCGAATAGTATCTGGAGGCGCATGAAGGTACCCGCCTTGGGCGCGTCCTCCCAGCCACCGAAAGGAATGCGAGCGACGATGCTGTAGTTGATCTGCTGTTTGAACATGATAGCTTCCGGCTGACCAAGACGGGCCGCCGTGACCTTGTCCTGTGCTTCCGCAATCACGCGGACCGTATTGTTCTCGAAATCGGGATAGAGATGGACATACCACGGGAGCGTGGCACGGCGATTGGGTCCAACCGTCCGGTACAGGTAGCAGAGGGTGAAGGAGTCGCCGTCGCTGGAGGTTCCCTCGCTGGGCGGTGCCGTCACCCGTGAATCGTCCACGACATCCAGGCGCACATAGAGCGCCTCGCTGTCCCAGGCCATGCGGACATTGGCCTGATAGTCCTCGTTCCATTCGGCCGACTTATCGCCCGCAAGAAGGACTTGTCGGGCACTCTGCAAGCCGTAGGATGGGCAGTTGGCAAAAGGATCGTTCTCGACGCTGGCCGACATGTACTCCTGCTCGATGGATGGCGCAATGATCGCTTCGTCGACCAGCGCTCCATGGACCATGCTCAGAGAGACAACCAGACAGAAACAGAGAAGAAAGGCGTTTCTCATGCTTGTATGTACCTTATGAATCGACGCTTTGTGGACAAGAGAATGCTGCTGCGCCCCGAGGTTCATGACGACCGACTTGTCGCTTTGACTATACACTAACTGTAGGCAGTGCTTCATACTATTACCAACCCTTGCTCAAATGTCCAGAAAAGCAACAGCCGGTTCCCACCTTTACGCTCGGCCCCGGCATCTGTTCGGCCACCTTTTCGGAATGGGAGAAGACGGGGGCGGCAAAGCGAGTATGTTAGTGGGGTCAAGGAAGGAAGATGATGCCATGCCGACGGAAGAGCGAATCTGTAGCCATTGCCGCAACAGCAAGCGGCTGAGCCAGCGGGGTATTGCGGCGGTTTACCTGAAACCGCACTGGTGGGCAGTGCTGCTCATGCTAGTCGGGGTGGTCATGGCGATCTTGAGCGGCGCGGGCTGGCTCTGGTTCAGCGTCCTGGCCTACGTGCTGCCGTTGGCCATGGCGGATTTGCGGCTGCTTCTCTACCCGTGGGTCGCCATCGGCGCTCTGATGGGGAGGAAGGCCAACTGCCCGATCTGCGAACCTTCCGGCGGGGTTTGGCGCCGTTTCTGAATCCTCCCGTTGCTACCGGGTGAAGAGGAAGAGGCGGTAATCGTTGGGACGCACGGGGCAGAGGAGGCGCTCATCCTGCCACTGATACTTGCCGTCCGGATCGCGGGCGCGCCGCTCGTCCTCGGGCAGCTCGCTGTCGTTTTCTTCCAGGGAAATATCCAGTTCGGCACCGGCTACAGCGCCGACATCGGCCGCATCGGGCGTCTCCATGGCGGTAGTATCCTCGGCGAAGTACACGAGCAGGTCGCTGTCGACATCCTCGATGCGAAGCGCATCGCCCGGGTCAAATCCCATGACCACCTTGTCCAGGTGGACATTTGCCTCGATCCGTTCCTTGCCGACGTTGACCAGGAGAAGCAGGCAGCCGCGTTCATTTTTCCAGGCGCCTGCGCGCAGATCCGCATGCTCATGCGACGCGAGACCACCGTCGTTCCAGTAGGGGATGGTGACGGTTTCGGGTTCGCGCAGGCCGAAGCGCTGGATGATCGCCTGATCGAACTTCCACATGATGTCGTGCATTGCCATGCTGGCCGTATAGGCGCGGCGATGCCGATAGGTCCATGCCGGCCACTTGTCGATGTCGAGTGAATTGCCGTGCCACGGCAGCCAGGTGGTGATGAGGCCCCACTTGCCGTTGTGCATGAAGCGCATCCGGTCGAGCGGCCAGCGATCGATGAAGGTGTGCTGTTCCGGTGGGTTGGCGTAATGGTCTTCGCCGTCGAGAATGAGGTCGAAGCAGGAGTGCCATGGGATGAAGAAGGTGTGGGTGGTGTGGGCCGTGAGCCGCGGCACGATGCCATGATCCCAAGAGATCTGGCGCATGCGCATGACGCGCTCGCGGTAACCGCGAATCTGGTATCCGGGTTGGACGTGGCCATCGTCGAGGGCATACGCCACCGGTCCGCTTTCCAGCACTTGCGGCGCTCCCCAGCAATCGTCCAGGTAGACGCCTTGCACAAAGCCGTTGGTCTGGACGAGCCACTGCTCCCAGCTCCAGGCGGCGAAGTTGTTGAAGCTCTTGCTGTAATGCTGAAAGTCGCCCTGCCCCAGCCCCCAGCACTCGGCCCATTCGCGGGTGTGGGCGGGATGGTGGCCCGTCCATTGCATATCCCAGTACAAGCCGGGGGTCACCCGTTCGACCGGCAGGGGCGGGCGCCCCCAGGTAGCTTCGAAGCTTTCCAGAAAGCCCTGGGCCTTGGTGGCCATGCTCGGAGCCCCCTTCGTCAGCCCTTCGCCTTCGATGCGGCGTTGCACGCTTTCCCAGTCGTCCTCGGGATACGTATTGAAGGCCGCCGGCCCCTTTCGTCCCTTGAGGTTGTTTCCGGAGAAGGAGTCTGGGAAGATGTTGCTGAAGGAGGGGCTCATGCGCCAATGCGGCTCCAGCTTTCGGACCGGCGTGGGATGGAGCCCGAAGGAGAAGGTTCGGCTTTCCTTGAGGGTAATCGGGTCCGCAATGATGCGCAGCACGAGGATGACGGTCTCGCCGCGCCGCTCGATGCTGACGGCGGCTTTGTCGGTGCTCTGGGTCCAGCCCTTGTCGTTCTCGCCAAACCAGGCCATGCCGCGGGCCATCCCCGTCAGCATCACGTAGGGAATGAAGCTGCCGCGCAGGTTCTCCGGCTTGCGGACTTCCTCGGCGTTGCTGGCAAAGTGCACGCCTTCCTCCGCGGGCAGGGCGCCGATATGGACGTGGCGGGGCTCACGGAAGTTGCGGGAGCCGCTCCACCAGTGCAGCAACTCCGCATTCGCCGCGCGATAGGTGATCTCGACCGTCAGCGACGAAAGCGCCGCGGTTTCGCCTTCCGGCTCGATGGTGACATCGAACCAGATCATCCCGTCGAATTCCGTCTGTGAGCGGGTCAGCAGCCGCAGCCCGTCCCCGCTCAGGAGGCCTTCTGCCTCGGCGCGCGTCTCGTCGATGGCTTTCAGCCGCGGCTCTCCCGGCTGCAGGGCCAGCTCGGCGCCATCGCGGGTTGCGGTGACGCGGATTGGCGAGGTGAGAATGGGCTCGCCGGCCGAGACAATCTGCTCCGGCAGGCCGGAACCCGCAAAGCGGATCTCACGTCCCCATACGCGGATGGCGCGCCCATCGACCTCGACGGGGGTCCACTCCGGCATGACCTTTGTCGAAAGTCCGGCGGTCGACTCCCACCATGGGGGGGCGACGCGGGTGAAGCTGTGTTGCACGGTGCCGGCGGAGGTGCCGTCGGCGTTTCGCAGCTCGGCCATCACCCGGTAGGTGGCAAACTCCAGCGGGGGTGTGGTGACGACGATGCTCCCCTGATGGCGCTCGTCAAAGAGGAGTTTGGCCTCCCCCAACCGCTCGTCGCTTCCCTCGCGCACGATCCAGACATCCGCGCCGGTCACGTGGCGGTAGCCCGCGACCAGCGGCACGATGGTCACCCGGGTCTTTCCGCTCACGCCGTTGTAGTGGACCTGCATGTCGGCCACCGGCAGAGGTTCCAGTGTGCGCCGCGAGTCATGCAGGGCGACGAGATTGGCAATCTCACTGGGCGAGAGAGCCCGGCGGTAGATGCGAAACTCGTCGACGCGGCTGCGCGGGACGGGGAGGCTCAGCTGGTCCCAGTAACGGCGCTCGCGGAAGGTGAGGGAGAGCGGCTTGCTCTCCGTCCACCAGCGTGGATTCAACTGCTTGTAGGGATACGGATCGTCCGGCGTCCGCAGCTCCAGCTGACTCTCCCAGGCGCCATCGGGGTTACGGGCTTCGCCATCGACGTAGTAGGTGAAGTCGGTGCCGACCCAGGTCATCGCGATATGGCGCCACTCTCCCGGCGCCAGGTCGACCGGCTGATCGCTGGTCTCCGGCAGGTGCAGGTTGAGATTGAACTGCAGGGTCGGTCCGGTTGGCGAAAAGAGGCGCGCATGGCTGCCATCCACATAGTGGCCGATGAGCTGAAAGAGGCCAAAGACGGTCGGCTGCACCTGGTCATAGCGATTGTCGCGGGTGAGGTTGTCCCAGTCGAGAGGCAAGAGCCAGAAGGCGATGGTGCCTTCGTTGGGATCGAGGTTGCCGGCGGCGCCGTAGGCGGGCCGCAGGGTGCCATCGCCCAGGAGCAGGGCGGCGCCGCTGACGCCCGGCGCGAAGAGGTGGGCATCCAGATCGGGGTCGAAGGTCGACGCCGCCTCTTTTGGCAGATCCGTTCCGGGGGTGGCTTTGGCAGGCTGCAGGGAGTAATCGAAGGGCAGGTTCAGCAGGAGATCGTCGGCGTCGCGGAAATAGGGTTGCCCATCTCCGGCCACCGTGGCGGCATCGACCGGTGCCCAGTCCAGCTCATAGATATAGAATTCGCGGACCCGCCGTGAGAGGCGCACTTCGTCGATCCATCCGACGATGCCGCGTGTCATCGTCAGATCATTGCCGACGAGGAGCTGCTGCGAGTCCTGCGCCACCTTGCCGAGTTCCTCCCTGGGCAGCGAGAGTGGCGGCGCCGGATGACCATCGGAGTAGACCAGAAGCTTGGACTTCCACGGCCACTCGGTCGACATGGCGCAGGCGACATGTGTCCACGACCCGACCCGCAGGGGGGGCAGCTCGATCGCCAGCCGCCGTCCATACCAGTCGCAGGCGAGTTGACCATCGGGAAGGATCAGGAGAGAAACGGACGAGAGGGAGCGGTTGTAGGCATCGGCCTGGTAAGCGCCCGGGCGGCGGCGCGGCGGCTCCGCGAAGTGGAAGAGGACCGCCTCGACCTTCGGCAGCTCCGCCAGCTTCACCCAGCATTCGACGGTTCGCGATGGCGATTGCAACGTGAATTGGTCGAAGAGGAGGGCGCCATCATTCCTGTCGAAGCGCAGGGCGCCTCCCAGCCTGCCGTCGGCAACAAAAGAGGTACTCCCGCGGAGGGCGGCGGGCACACCGGTCGGAACCGCGTTGGCGGCGCCCGGTTCGTCAGCGCTTCCCACCGCGGGGCGTGCCTTGGTGCTGGGTGTGGCGGTCAGCAGATCACCGAGGAGTTCTTCATCCGTGGGCATCTTGTCACTGGGGGGAGCCTCCTTGTCCAGGTGGAAGAGAGCTACGGTCTGGGCATCATAGGTGTAGGGCTTCCAGAAGAGGGATCGCGCAAGACGTGGGTATTCGCGGTCGTTGCCGGTTGCGACAAGGCAGGCGATGAGGAGTACAAGCGCGTGTGTAAAGCTGTTGGGCTTCATGAATAGGGCAACTCTTCTTCGAAGATGGCTGGATGCAGGCTCAGGCGCGGGATGGCCACGCCGGCAACTTGAGCATCGATCAGCGGCAGCATCTTGCGCAGCATGTGGCGGATGTCAAAGCCGAGATAACGAACCGGAACATGCGCCTTGGGCCGGGTGGGGAAGTTGGCGTAGGCAATGATGCCCAGATCCCTGGGCACGCTGATGCCGCACTGGCATAACGCCTGGGTCGCCGGCTCCACCATGTGATCATCGAGCAGAATCAGCGCATCCGGTCGCTGTCCGGGCGAAAGCTCCATCAGCAGCGTCATCGCCCGGCCGATACCTTCGCTGTTCAGCGCATTCATCGGCAGCAGACAACTTGGCCTGGTGGATAGACCATGGGCTGCCGCCGCCGCGGCCACGGAGTCCGGCAGATAGGCCCGATCGAGCGTCGGGATCAGGGGGGGGCAGAAGGCGGCCAGCCGCTTGCGCCCCTGCACTGCCAGCTCAGCGCAGGCGCGATTGAGAAAATGACGGATGTGCGGGCGCACTCCGGCCATGAAGGGCATGTCCTCTGAGACCTCGCCTATCAGGGCCAGACCGATTCCTGGCTGCTGAAGCAGCGCCGAGCCCCTGAGCCGGAAGGGCTCGTTGGGAAAGATCAGCCCCGCCAGGCAGCGCTGCCGAGCTTGTTCCAGCAGCCGCACGTACCGCGGATTGTCTTCATGTGCGTCTACATCGAACCAGACCTCGACATGCTTGGGGGCCAGCTCCCTCACCACCTGTCCAGCCTCGGCGATCAGCAGCTCCAGGAAGTGGCTGCTGGCCAGACGCGTGTCCGATTCATTGGAAGGCAACACCAGCGCATAGCGGCAGGTGTGGGGAGGGTGGTCGACGACAAAGGTGCCGCTGCCTCGGCGCGAGCGCACGAAGCCTTCGTCGCGCAGCCGGTCGAGCCCACGCTGGATGGTCACATAGCTGGCGCCGAGCATCGTCGCCAGCTTCTCGCGGGTCGGTATCTGGGCGCCGGGGGCGTAGCAGCCCGAGATGATCCTGCGCCGCAGCACCGCTGCGACTTCCCCGCGGCTCATCCGTTCACTTGTTGTCGTTCGCTGCATTGCAATGCCGTCCTTTTCTGCCACTTGCGTCATACAGTTGCATCTCTCGCCCCGCTGTCAAGTAATCACAACTCCGCACACTCTCTTTGCCTTGCGGGTCAAGGCCAAAAGATGTTCCGCCTGCTTCCAATTCGCCGAATTCGCCGTACTGTTCCCGCTACGCGTCAAACCCTTGGAGTTCGTCCCCCTCTGCGAGGAAGCCAGCCAATGCCCGATATGCTCGTCAAGCTCTATACCCTCCCCGAACTTGGCCCGGAACTCAAACGACAGGCGGATGCCGGCATCACCATCCGCCGGGCGATGGCCTATGAGCGACACCAGGTGATTGGCTGGATCCGGGAAGCCTTCAGTCCAGGCTGGGCTTCGGAGTGCGATGCCGCCTTCGGCCGGGAGCCCTGCTCCTGCTTCATCGCCGTGGAGGCGGGCCAGATTGTCGGCTTTGGCTGCCATGACTGCACCTGCCGCAACTTCTTCGGGCCGACGGGAGTTGCCGAATCGCATCGCAAGCGCGGCATCGGTGGCGCGCTCCTGCTCGCCTGCCTGCATGCCATGGCGGCCTCCGGCTATGCCTACGCGATCATCGGCGGCGCCGGCCCCACCTCCTTCTACGAGCGGGCCGTGGGCGCCACTGCCATCCCCGACTCATCCCCCGGCATCTATCCCCCTGGTCTCCACGCGCCGCGCTGATCGCGGCAGCGGCAATGGGTCGGATGAAAAAATCTGGGCTGTGATCTCTTGCGAAGCCCCGGGCTGCTGCTATACTACCGTATCGGCATGCAGCATACCTCAGCGGGTATAGCATAGTGGTAATGCACTGGCTTCCCAAGCCAGCTAGGAGGGTTCGATTCCCTCTACCCGCTCCAGTTGCTTCCGCAAGGGGACGGCACATAAGCGCCGCTTTGCTATTCAGGGATGGTACTCTCACAAGCGTACCCGGTGTGTTAACTATACGAGGATCTGGCGGATCAGACGGATCCGACGGATCTGGGTGGCGGGGACGCGGGACCACGGAGTGGCGGAGAGGCGGAGAGGTATCTGTGCTTGTGGTGAGGCCATGCCGTGGACGCAACCCCGTCAGGGTTGATGGATGGGCGGGAGTATACCCAGGGTAGCACCGCCTTTGGCGGCACAACCCTGGGCTAGGGGACGTAGCCCGCGTTGGGGCAAGTGGGCCGCGGAGGCGCGGAGGCGCGGAGGCGCGGGGAGGGCAGGGACAATCGGCGGGGCGCTGCCCCGGCCCCGCTGGGGAGGCGCACCTCCCCAGACCCCTCGATACTTGTTGTCGGGTTTCCGGAGATCGGATGACGCGGGGACGCGGGGAGGCGCAGACGGGAGCTCTGAAAGGCAGACAGGAATGTCTGCCCCACTTTCCTGGCAGGCAGACGGATCAGACGGTTCTGGGATGGCGGGGAGGCGGAGATTCTGGGGGCAGCGAGCGAGGATACCGCCCCTCGCGGTGAATGACGCGCTGTTGGGGGCAGGCGGGGTTTGATTGGCCAGAGAGGGGGGAAGAATGGGAAGAATAGGAAGAATGGTCG
>JAWLHB010000030.1:0-98957 GCA_041690595.1 Lentisphaeria bacterium | reverse complement strand
TCCACCACTTGCCGGTTCACCACACCCGCAAGCCGTAGAAACGGTGGCCTCGTCAACCAAACTCTGCAAGTCAATGGGCATACATTGCCGTCACATTGGGGGCTGTGCCGCTGGGAGAGCGGCTCCAGTTGGCGGCAGCGGCGGGAACGGGAGCGATGGGGTGGCGAGGGGATGTGAGGGGAGCCAGGCGTTGGGGAGTGGCAACGTCCAACGCCGGAGCCACTCAGGCGAGTGGCGTTCCCAGGATCGGGTCGCCGCTCGGAGAGCGGCTCCCACTTGAGGTTAGCGCAGGGGTGGAACGAGCGTGGACAGTGTGAAGAAGAATGTGCGGGCAACGGCCGGCCGGGGACTCCAACATTGTCGGGATCTGTGGAGGTGAACACCAGTGGAACTGCGATCATGCGTGGGGATGGCGATGGCCTCGCGTCAGGTCCTGGCGGAGTGGCGTAAGGCTGATGGGGCGCTTCCATAGTGACGTTGGACTGTCGCGGAGAGGTGAAACGGACTGCTCCAGCCGGTAAGCACGGCGATTTCCTTGATCGTGTAATCCGTTGTCTGCAGCAGTGCGATTGCCCGCCGCAACCTGATCTTGATCAGGGCCTGGTGCACGGAATCGCCGATGGCATCGCGAAACAGTGTAGTCAGGTGCGAACTGGACACGCCCACTGCCCGGGCGACTTCAGCCACATCGAGTTCGCGGTCGTAGTATCGCGCCTGCAGATAGGCCAATGCATCCATGGCCCGGCGTTCAGCCGGCATCCCTTCCGGTCTTGCACGGCCGGCGATCACCTGCGCGTAGCCGGCAATCACCACCCGCAGGAGTCCGACGGCTCGTTCCCTGTTCCAGGCTCCCTGGGTCATGGCCAGCGCCGCCCGCTGCAACAGGCGGTGGGGTGCTTCATCCACGAGGTTGGTCAGTTCCTCTGCCTCCTCCCGGGAAAGAGCAGAACTGACCACGTGTTCCAGGCTGCCTACATACAAGGAGGATAGCCCCTTGTCATCGCCGGCGAGTCGCACATTGACGGCGCAAAGATCGGCAGCCTGCGGCAGTCTTGCGCTGGCCATGTGAACGCAGCCGGGTGCGAGGATCAGCATTTCATCCGCATCCAGGGAAGCAGGTGGTTCCCCGGCGATCTCGTAGCGAAGGGGCCGGTTCAGTGGGCAAAGCAGTTCCCACTGGTCGTGGGTATGAAACCAATGTCGCAGCGGTTGACTGGAACGCGATTCCGTGACGAACACCACCCGGTCAGGGTTGACCAGCGGCCCGTGGAGAATGCGCCTGAGCCCCTCCATCCAGATGAGCGAGCCATTGGGGTCTCTATCATCGTCTTTCATATGCACAGCTTACAGGAGATGGCTGCAAAAGTCCAGCCTCGACTTCCGCTTCTTCTATATAACCGCTCTCGCAACGGCGGACTGGTCATTCCGTGTTTTGTATATCTGAACCATTGGTTTTTGTATGCCAGACCAGTTGTTCGGCGGGTTGATGATGACTATCCTATCTCTATGCTGAATGCCATTGTGAATAATCCAGGGAGAACGACTATGCACGGAACCAGGGCCATTCTCTGGTCTGCTCCGCCCACACCATTTCTACACAATGGTCAGCTCGACGAGCTTTCGCTGCAACGGCTTGTGGCGCAGCATCTGCGGCTGGGGATCCGTCATCTTTTCCTCGGCGGCACCTGCGGCGAGGGCCCCTTCATGACGTCGGATCAAGCGGCGGAGCTGGTCGCGGTGATGAGAAGGATCGGCGGAGCGGATCTTCACCTGGCGGCCCAGGTTTCCGACATGTCGGCGGCAAGAGTCGCGGTGAACATCCGGCGGATGCAGGATGCGGGAGCGGATAGCGTCATCCTGGCAGCGCCCTGGAACATGCGTTTCGCCAACGCGAGCTTCCTGCGGCATTACTTCCTGGAATCACTCGCCGTCGCGAAGGTGCCGGCAGGGCTGTACGTGCAGACGTTCGCGGACACCTGCGCGCTCGATCTCGCCTTGTGGCAGGAGGTCATGCTCCACCCCAACGTCAAGATGGTGAAGGATTCCTCGTGCTCCGACGACTATCGGCAGGCCTTTGCCGAGCTTCGGCGACAACGGCCGGAACTTCTGCTGCTGACGGGAAATGAGTTCGACGTGGTCCGGGCGCTGGAAGCCGGATACGATGGCGCGTTGCTGGGTACGGGGATTCTCGTCGGGGGCATGATCCAACGTGCCGCGGAAGCGCTGGCCGGCGGCAATCGCTCCCTTGCGATGAGTTGGCAACAACGATCCAACCGGTTCCTGTCGGATCTCTTCGGCGATGATTGCGAGCATTGGCTCGGTGGCTTGAAAAACGCACTGGTAGAGTTGAGCGTCTTCAGCACGGATTTCCGGCATCTGCACGACGCGCTCGATGAGGGGGGTCGGTCACGTCTCACTGGCGCCCTCGAACGGGAGATGGCGCTGATCGTCCCTACGGATCAGTCACAATACGCATGGAGGTGTGAAAGATGAACGGGTCGCACAAGAGGCTGGCAAGAGCGCTGATCTTCTTTCTTGTGGTCATCACCTTGGGCCTCCAGGCCGGAGAAGGAGGAGCGCGGCAGCAAGTCGTGTACTTTGATCCCGACCGCAGTGTTCGCTACGCGGGAAATGTCGAGAATGTGGTGGCCTATTTCACCGCGCACGGATTCAGACTGCTGAATACCGACCAGTTACTGGCCTGGCTGGATGAGCAACTGGAGAAGGGGTCCTGTAGTTCCAGCGTTGTCCTTCAGGTAAGTGATGTCACCCCCAGGGAGATCATGACGCCATGGGACAATACGGCACGCCTCTATCGCTATTGCGAGAATGGCGGTCGCTGGGTCGCGCCCAACGGAAATACGCTCTATTATTTCGAAGGACCGGAAGACTACGTTGTCTTGACCGAGAAGGGCGGACACACAGACAAGAACCAGTTTATCACCAAGTGGTTCGGCATCCAGCGGGTCTACGGCCTGCGTGGCGAGGGCCGCGTGGTCACCCCGGCGGGAATCGCCTGGGGCCTGGAGCCGGAAAGCGAGAGGTGGATGGCCTCCATCCCGCAGGGCGTACCCGCTGAGCATGTCACCCCTCTGGTCGCCAGCGAAGACGGAGAGGTGGCGCTGGTCTGGCACAAGAACCTGAATCCGCAATTTCCCTATTCCGGGCTGATTGGTATGACCGGCCGCATCGGCGACCGTGAGCCCCTCCTGCGCCTCACGCACCGGCTCTGTCTGTTCGACGGCGACGCGGTCCAGCTCGACGTTGAGGACTGGATGCCCAGGCAGGCGGAACCGCGGCTGGCGATGACCTTCAGCGCCCGGCGCGGCGGCATCCCGCGCCGGGCGTACCAGCGGGGCGAAATCATCCCCTTGAACATCGCCGTTGGCGGGACCGCCTACCAGGGGCAACCCATCTCGGTACGGCTCTCCACAAATGGCAACGTCGCGTGGGAGCAGCGGTATCCAGCCTCCGGACTGACTGCCTTCGAGCGCCTGGAGCAGATCGATACCTCCGCCATGCGCTGTGCGGAATATCTGCTTGAAGGCGCGATCGATGGGCAAGCGATCGTGCGCGAAAGCATGTGGATCTGTCCCGCTCGGCGACACAATTCGTATCCCATTTTCGCGGTCAAGATGCACCGCCAGAATCCAGCCAAGGAGGAACAGGCGCTCGACTACGTTCGCGGCAGATATGTCAACGTGAACCTCTTCGACCTGAACCAGTTGCAGCACCTCCCAGCCAATACCGCGGCGGCTGAAAGGTTCGGTCATTACCTGGACCTTCTGCTTCGCAAGAACCTCATGGCCGGAGCCCGACCCATGGCGCTGACCCACCGCACAGACGAGGAGGCCGACATGCTGGTGCTTGCCGATGGGAGTGTACACCAGCATGGCATCCATGATGCGCTGAGCTGGCGCGGCTTCATTGCCAGTCAGCTCGACGCCTATCGCCAGGAACTGCGCCGCCAGGTGACGCTGCTGCACGGCACGCAATCTCCGGCGCTGGTGCCGACGTTCATCACCAACGATGATGGCTCCATGGGGGGGAATTACGACTTTCATCCTCTCACTATGGAGGCCTTCACGCAGGCAACCGGTCTGAAACGAGATGACCTGCCGCCGCTGGAGCGGATGGAGGATGGAAACAACGTCTTCATGCCGGTAGTCGCTCCCGGCGTCGTTGCGGATAACCATCCCTGGCTGGAGTTCTTCCGCTTTCATTGCAGCCAGTACAACCTGATTGCGCAGGCTGCGATGGAAGGCGTGCAGAGTGCCTGGCCCGGCAGCTTGCTGGGCGATACCGGTTGCATGTCGGGCCCACTCTACATACCCCGCGGCTTTTATCCGCCCATCAGCTTCCGCGCCTACAACGCCGCATCCTTCTACCAGTATCTTTTCTGGACGCATCAGTATACCTTTGCCATCGAGGTCGCACGGATGAACAACCGAAGCAAGCCTGTGATGCTGGAAGTGTCGGCAACCTATATCCCCTTTGGCCCGGTGTTTCAGCAGGCAACCTTGTACCGCATCCTGGCGGAGGCACCGCGTTCGATCGTCTTGTGGAGTCTGGATGCCAGGAGCATGGGCAGCTATGCCAAAGAGGAAGCCACCTGGGCGGGTAACCAGGCCGTCGCCTCCAGAGTCGCCCGCGTCTCCGAGTTTCTCAAGCGCCAAGAGCCCTCGCGTCGGCGAGGAGCCCTCCTCTTCAGCCTGGCACAGAATTGCTTTCGTACATCCGATGCTCATTTCCGCCCCGTCTACATGAGCGCTGCGCTGGAAAACTTTCAGCGGGTCGGGGCCGCCCTCGACCTGCTCAGCACGGAAGAGGTCATGAGCGGCGCGCTCGCACACTATGATGTGGTCTTCGTGAATGGGCATCAGTGGCTCATGCAGGGAGAGAAACAGGCACTCGAAGCGTATGTCTCCAAGGGAGGCGCGGTGGTTGTGGATAGCACGACCACCGTCGATATCGAAGGGGCGCAGCGAGCCGATGGTCCCTTTGCCTCCGGCATCGGCGACATCGGCATCCCTCAGCACCTGGAACGATGCCGACTCTACGCCGCGCGGTATCTGCACGAAAACCAAGTGCAGGCGATGAGTCCCAACACCATCGTCCGCGTGAACAGCGTCGGCACTGCCACCGTCGCGTGGGTCATCGATGTCGAGTCGGTCGAGGAGCTCGCTGCCCTGGACTTGGCGCAGCAGAGCGACTGGGAAAACGGCGTCCATGACCTGCTGAAGCAGAAAGCCGAAACTACCCCTGTTGTCGACAAGCAGCTGCGCATTCCCGCCGGCTATCATGCCTATGACGTGTGGAACTCCAGAGAGCTGGAGTTGACCCAGATGCAAGACTCCGACTGGAACCTGGCAACCTTCGATATGGAGCTGCTCAGCGCCACGCCGGTCGTTCTCTATCCGCATCGCATTGCCGAACTCACCTGCAAGGCGGATACCCCATCCATCGCCCCCGGCGAGAGCTTCCTTGCCATCTACACTCTCCTGTCCGACCAGGGGAAGGCTATCCGCTCCGTGGTTCCGGTGGAGGTTATCGTTCACGGTCCCGACGGTGAAGAACTCTGGGAGTACGGGGGCAACACTATGATCGAGAACGGCATGGTGTCGGTTAGCTTCGCCACGGCCAGCAATGATCCGACTGGATCGTGGACTGTCACGGTGCGCGAACTTGCCTCCGGCAAGAGTGTGAAGACAACATTTACCCTGAAAAACGAGTGACAACCCTCAATGAAGACACCATCCATGATACCTGTAACCGATCGGTGTTTGGAGCCTCAGCACTTCACCCTCCTGGAACTCCTAGTCGTCGTGTCGATCATTGCCATTCTGGCCAGCCTGGTTCTTCCTGCCCTCAGCAGATCCCGGGACAAGGTCAGAGGCGTTGTCTGCCTGAATAACCTGAAGCAATGCCATCTGGGCTTCATGAACTACATGGACGACTCCGATGGTTACATCCCGGCCTTCAACACCGGCATTCCATGGTACTACCATCTCACCAACAATCCCTATGATGGCTACGCGGAGCATGGCTATATACCTGCCTTTTCCGGGAATGGATTCCTCTACTATGCCGCGACGCCCGAGGCGTTCAGCGCGAACCGGAAAAAGGCCGGGCCGCTGATCTGTCCGGTGTCACGCGACTACAAGACATACGTCATGGACTACGGCATGAACTTCTGGTTGCGCGAATGGGCGGGTACCCATTATGTGGGCGGGGGAACGGAGATGAATGGCTACATCAAATCAGTCCACGTGGAAGAGTCTGCCAATGCTATCCTGCTGGGAGAACCGATCAACAGCTTCTACCTCGCCTACACAAACAATCAACTCGCTCAAGCAGCCATCTATCGACACAGCGGCGTAACGTCAAACGCCCTGTATTTCGATGGGCACGCAAGCTCCAACAGTATCATTCACAATATCCTCAGACTTCCAGCCTCGGAACGACCATGATATCCACCGCGAGCGACATCATTGTCCCGTGGGCCGGACAGACGACCGAGGACTACTTCCAGCCGGCAATCTGCAAGGCCCCGGATGGTCGTCTGATGCTGCTCATGCAGGCAATCAAGGCGAGTGACGCTTTCGGGCCCCCGTCCTGTGCCTTTTCCGCCGATGATGGTGCAACCTGGTGCGCGCCCAGCACGATCCCCAGCTTGGCGACGCGGTGTCTGGCCGATCGCGCCGAGGAAGGCATCGCCGATGTGCGCCCGTATTATCATCCACTGACAGGCACCGTCCTGGCAGTCGGCTGCAACACCTTCTATCACCGCTCCGCCGATGGGGCGCTTGTGCACGATCGAACCGGACACCACGCGGACCGAAGGCAGCATCCCGTTTACACGGTCTACAGTGGCGATGGCAACTGGTCAGCTCGCCAAAGCCTGTCACATCCGTTCTTTGCCGACTGCGCAAACTGGCGCATCGCCAACTTCCAGATGGTCATCAAGGCCGACGGCAGCCTCCTGATTCCAGTCTACTTCCGCCCTGCCGGGCAAGGGCACTATGCCGTGTGTACCATCCACTGCAGCTTCGACGGTCGCCGGCTGGGGATTGAGTCGGTTGGTGACACGCTCTCGTTGCCTTCGCATGATCTCGGCGAATCGTCGCTGGCATGGCATGATGGACGGTATCATCTCACGCTGCGGGCTTTGGACGGGCATGGCTACCATGCCGCTTCGCACGATGGTCTTGCCTGGGGGCGGCTGGCGTGCTGGAGCTGGGAAGACGGTGAACTGCTCACCATGTCCGCCACCCAACAGCATTGGCTCGCCACGGACGAGCGGCTCCACCTGCTGTACACCAGGCGTACGCCGGAGAATGCCGAGGTCTTTCGTTACCGCGCCCCATTGTTCATCGCGGAAGTCGATGCCGAACGTGGACGGATAAAGCGCCATACTGAGCAGATCGTCTTCCCCCACCTTCGGCGAGATGGCTGCGACAACCACTTCGGCAATTTTCACGCCATCGTGACCGAGCCCGGCATCGCCTGGGTGTCAGATGCTCCGCTGTGGTTCCGCATTGAAAAAGCTGCAAAGCCCGAAGATGACCATATTGTCGGATTCCGCACCGAGGTATGGCTCAAGAAGTTTGCCCTGTCCTGAGCCTCCCCGCGCCCTCTCCGTCTCCCTCCCGGCAACGCCACTCGCCCGAGTGGCCCGCATGCCCCACGGGCACGCAGAGGTCCCTCCCTCCCGCCACGCACCTGATGATTGAAACAAAAGAAAAGCGAGACACGGTTTTGTAGTGCCTTTTGATGGAAAATCCCGACTTTAGCCTCAAACTCACACCAGCATGCGAAAGCCGGGCCAATTCTTCATGTGCCCCTTGGTCGTCAAGGATATCGAGAAGTCGCTCAAGGTATTTCGCGCTTTCAACGGCAGTCTGAAGCTCGACCATGTCATCGAGAAAGGCTTCTTCATCGAGTCCACTTCGAGCTTGGTGCTCCAGCTTTGCGACCTCTGCGCCTTCAGCATCCGCAAGCATGAAGAGCAGAAGGAGGAACTTCCAACCGTCAAAGCGATTGATTTGGAGCCCATCGAGGCGCTAAAGCCCCTCATCCATCGAGGGACTGAGCCTTGGCCAGATGTACTGGCTTGGCTCAGCGAGCAGGAAAAAAAGGGGCGGCCAGGGGACTAAGCCCTTAGTCGGTTGAACCGGCCAATCTGGTCGCTTCCGATAAAGTAGTCAGATCGTTTCGCGTTGCAAGTTATCCTTCGCTATACCGATACAAAGACGCCTCCCCAGCGGGGGCCGGGGCAGCGCCCCGCCGGTCGTCTCCGCGTCCGCCGCGCCTAGTCGCCGTCACCTTTTTCCACCAGGAAGATCTGGTCCCAGTAGATGTGGCTTGCTTCGGCTTTGCTTTGCGGGTCGAATTCCGGCCCTTCGAACTTCAGCGAGATCCAGATCTCGTACTGGCGATTGTGGTGATCGGGATTGTAATAGGTGGCCAGCGCATCGATATCCAGGCCGGAGCCCCATAGATTGCCGACGACGAAACGCGACGACTTGGGCAGCCGCTCCGTTCCGACTCGGTGGAGGGTGTAGCGGCCGGGGACAATCTCCGCCAGCTTCAGCGACGCGCTCTCAGCCCGAAGCAGCCACTTCGCTTCGAGGGCATCGTAGAACTCGAAGCCGACCGTCTCCGCGTAGGTCGCCTTGGGGGGAAGCTTGGTCTGGATGGCGAAACCGGTGACGGCATCGGCGTCGGGCACGAGGATGCTCGCACGCTGGGTGGTGTTGGGCAGGTGGCGGATGATGCTCTCCCGCGGATAGTCCTGCAGCGCCGGGGGCACGGTATTGTCCTTGAGGTAGGCAAACAATTGCAGCGATTCGAAGGCGCGCCGAACGATATTCGTACGCGGCTCGATCTTCGCCACCTTCATCTGGTCGCAGGTCGCCAATCCCTTGTCGACAAGCGCCTGGATGTCAGGTGAAAAATCGGGATACTCTTTCTGGATGCTGCGCAGGAAGATCATCGACCACACATCGACGGCCGTACGCGAGACACGGACATGGAAATTGGTTCTCGGGTCTTCCGCGGTCAACGCCTCCATCTTGTCGAAGTCGGCACGCCAGCGCAGGATCTGCTCGGGTTTCAGCATGGTGAAGGCAGGGAAGGGATTGTGCGCAGCGGGACTCAGACCCGGGGAAAGGCGCAGGGCTTCCATCTCGTCGATGTGGGCCATCATCATCTCAGCCGCATCCCCGTAGAAGAAGTCGGCGGCCTCGGTGGCCAACGCTCTGGGATCCTGATCCGGATCGAGCATCAGCCGCAGCGTCACGTACCGCGATACCTCGCCGAACTGCTGGTCACCGGCAAAATTGCAGACGAAGATGCTCTCGACGCCGGCATCACGCAGTTCACGCAGCTCCTGCGCCGGCCGCTCGTAGATGGCGGTCGGGCCGCTCGCATGACCATAGAACCAGTAGGATACGTGGCTGGCTATCGTGTTCCACTTCTGGAGATTCTCGAACTTCTGAAAGCGCTCCCCGTTTTCCAGCGTCTCCGCCGGGATCTCTTTCAGGCTCCGGAGGCTGTTAAGAAAGGCGCAATCGGCAATGAAGTTGGCCGGAAAGACGATGTTGTCCGGTGCCTTCTCCGTCTGTTGCGGCCCCTTGTAGGCCAGCGTGGAAATGAAGACATCCGGATACTCCTTCCCCACTTCAGCGCACAGCTCCAGCATGTAATCCCACAGCGGGCCGCCAGTAGAGTTGTACGTCTTCTCCAACTGCAGGCAGTCTGGACACCAGCAGTATCGCTTGCCCCAATTGTCGTTCGACGCCACCACGTAGCAGTTGACCCCGTCGGGATGATCGCGCGCGACGATCTCCAGCACCTTCGCCGTCACCAGGCGCCGACAGTCATCGTTCGACAGGCAGAGCTGGGCGTTGGAAATCCGTTCACCGTCCGCGTTCATGGTGAAGTATTCCGGATGCGTCGCGAAGGTCTCCTCCCAGCCGATGAAGTGGAAGCCATGGCTATGGCTCTTGAAATGGAACTGCTCTCGCAGGCCGCTATCCTTGGCAAAGTCACCGTGCAGGGTCTGCACCAGATTCATGCGGTTGCGGAAGAAAAACTTCCCGGCTGCCATGGCATCCATACCCGGCCAGAAGCGCGGATGCCCGTCGCGATAACCCTTGAAGGCCGGAATCCGGCGCGTCTGTCGCCCTGAATAACGCAGCGTATCCGCCTTGACAAAGCGCTCGCCTCCCGGCGCAGGCAGAAAGTTACGATACCCCGCCTCGTTCTCGACAAAATCGTAGACGGCGTAGACCGTTCCCCAGTCGTCGCCCCCAGTCAGGATCAGCTCCGCGCCGCGTGCCGTCACCAGCGATTCCTGCGGTTGCAGCGAATCGAAAAGCGTCTCCCCGACCCGGCCCCTCACGAGACTGCTCCTGCCGATCAGAATGCGCCGCGTCCCCGCCTTCCCCTCATCCGAAGCTGCATCCACGGCGCGGAGTTCCACACCAGTCGTGCTCTTGACGATCTCAACCAGCTCCTTCACCGCAAAGCGCTCTGGCGCGGAGCTGCTGTCATGAACAATCAGATACGGACTGCCGCCATTCTCGATCAGGACCAAGGGCGATGCCGACCCGCCGGTGCTTCGGCAGCCACTACCCAAAAGTACTGCCGCAAATCCCAGCGTCAGCGCGGTTAACGTTGCCGACAACCTCATAATGATATCTCCTCTGTTAATGGTCGGTTTTCAAGAACTGCCCATGGTTCGTCCGGATACCAATGGATCGACAGGTCATCGACCCAGGGCATCCGCCGCCGCGACAGGAAAGCCTGCCCCGGTCCCAGGAAGGGCACCTCCTCCGCCGGAATTCCCGTGCATTGCCAGGGCGTTCCACCGGGCTCGATCCCGTTGACGGCGACCAGCGCGGTGCCATGCCCAGTACTGGCGGTAAGTGTCAGAAGCACCTCGTCCCGGTCAGCCATCGCAGCCCGCCTGTAGCGTATGCGGCGCGTACGGAAAAGGTAATAGTCTTCGATAGCTGTGCGGCGGGCAAGCTCACTCACAAAGTCGCGCAAGGTCGGGTAATCGGCGGCGGTGGCCACTTCGACGGCCATCCCGTTCTGCAGCAGCGCCAGCTCCGCCCGCGTGAAGCTGCGTTCAGGCCCCGCATAGTTGACAATTTCCAGGCTATGGCACTTGGCGCTGAGGCGTAGCACCACTTCCGGTGTTCCCACCGGCAGCAGGTTGCCCGCCAGGGGGCGCAGCCCGATCAACGCTTCACCCAGGCGGATGCCGATCCAGCGATCCGCCGGGAACCGCCCGTACCAATCCCTGACCTCTTCATCCCCGATGATCAGCTCCGCCGGCGCTTCAAATGCCGTCGACAGGATGAAAGCCAGGCGCAGGGATTTCACGGCGGTACCGGCCAGCTTCAGCTGCGGCTGGGACCACAGCAGGGCGCTACCCTGATGCTGTACGGCGGCTGTCTCGCCCTGACTCTTCACCCAGTCTTCCCCGTTCCGCGCCACATGCCAATCCATCTGCCGCACATTCCCCGGCTCATTGTCGTCCACCAGGTACTTCACGCCCGCCACCGGCGGCGCTTCAGCCTTCGACGCAGTCGTCACGAAGAGTGTCGACGTCTGCTCTCCGCCGCAGAAGGGTGTGGTGGTTGTCGCCAGGCTGTACGCGGGACGCATCCAGGTGGTGCATACCGTACGCCGGGCAGCGTGTGCACCATCGTCGCCGAACTCCGCCGTTGCCACCAGTTCAAAGGGATCAGCCTTCTCGACGAAGAGCGCCGCCGTGCCATCCGTGAGGCTCGCATAGGCGCTACTGGCGTACCAGACGCACCGCACCGTCTGCTCCAGTGTATCCCCGCAGTGCAGCAGCAGCAGACCCGGCCGCGGTTCGCACGCTTCGTGCGGGGTCAGGCCGGAGATCTCCTTGCCCAGAAGATACCAGACCAGCGCCTTCATGGGTGACAGGTGATTGAGAAACTCCGAACCGTAGGCCCGCGAATGGGGGCCAGCCGCCGCACGTCCCCCCGGGTGCCAGTGCGCGGCGGCGTCGAGCCAGAGACGCTCCAGAATCAACCCCGCAAGGTGCCGTGCCTCCACACTGGCCGCATGGGCCGCCAGCATCTCGAAGGCATTGATCGTATCCGGCAGATAGTTCGGGCTGCTGAACTCGCTGATCAGGCCGCGGCGACTGAGCAGCTCGGCCGCTTGCTCAAGCCGGTGCATGCCCGCGGCCACCCAGTCGTTCCGGGCCAGCCGCTCACCCCCCAGGATCAGGCTCTTGCAGGTCATGGCGGGCATGTTGTCGTTGAAGCCGTGAAACTGGTAGTCCGGCGTCATCATTCCCGGACTGTTCGGGCAACCCTCGCGCAGCACCTCCTCGCACCAGTGCACCGTCTCCGCCTCCATCTTTGCTTCGTAACGCGCCAGCAGGTGTGCGCTGATGCTCGTCTGGAAAATGTCGAAACGGTGCCCCGCGGGAAAGGCTGCAATCGGCGCCCGGCGCACCAGTTGGTTCGCCAGTGCCACATCCGCTTCGGCATCCGACTCGAAGAAGGCGACCGCAAGCTGCATGTCCAGACGCCCCGACTCGCTCGTCAGCTCGATCCGCCAGGAGCCATTCCCGCCGTTCAACATCGGACGGAAATAATCCCGTGCCGTTCGCAGGAAATCGGCCATCCGCGCCGGCTGTCCGGCTCGCAGGTATCGCACTCGGTTAATGGTCGTCATCGGTGGCATTCCGCTGGCAGTTGTGGGGTGGTCAGGATGGCCTGCAGGCAATCGGCAAGGCGCTCGGCAATGAGCATGTGGCCGTAAGGTCCCGGGTGCACCTGATCCGCGTTCAGCGCATGCACCTCACTCAGCAGGCTGTGCCCCTCGATCAGGTGCAGCCGCCCGGTGTCGTCGCTGGCCACGCGCTTCCGCAGCCACGCTTCATACGCCCGCTGTCGATGGATGCTCGCCGGTACAGGCAACTGATGTTCTTCGCCGGTGATGAAGGGGGTAATCAGGATCACTGGCCGCGCCGGTGGCGCCTTCAGCAGCCGGTCGATCAGGTAGCCCGCCCGCTGCGCAAAGATTTCCGGCTCGAAGCTGCCCCGCATGTTCACCCCCAGCTCGAGCGTCGCAAGGTCCCACTCCAGCCCTTCCGCAAAGAAATCCGCCAGCGCCCCTTCCGCATGGCAGGCGCCCCCGAACCCCATGTTCAGGACGTCCAGGCCAAGCCGTCGCGCCGCCAGCTGCCCGTAGCTAAGATCCGTCCGCGAGCTGCCGCTACCTGCCGTGATCGACGATCCATAGTTCAACCAGCGCTTGCCAGGTAGCTCATCCACCCGAGGCGCACGCACTTCCCAGCCAAAGCTCTCCAGCTCATGAAAGACTGCCTGATAGCCCGCAAGCAGGATGCGCCACACGCCGGGCCCAAAGCGGCTGCCACGCCCAAGCTCCGACTCCGCCACCAGCGCAGCCTTCTCCGGTGCGTACACATGCAGGCAGAGCTGTCGCCCCGGATCGAGCCAATCACTCGATACCAGCTGTTCGCCGCGAAAGACCAGCACCTCCGCATCGCCTTCCAGTGACGAGAGAAAGAGCCGGAAATGCGGCGCATCCGTCACGAACCGAAGCTCGACGCCTCCCGTCTGCTGGGAGTTCCAGCGCCCCCGCGACGACATCTGGCGACCCACCTCGTGCGGCACGCGCAGAAGCTGCCTCCCCCCGCCGGCCGCCGGCCGCTCCCGTAGCTCCGCCACGTTGTGAAACTCCACGTCGAAAGCCTTCATCAACGGCCCTCCTCGTCTTCATGGATAACCCGGTATTCCCCGGCTGCCAACTCCACCGACTGCTCGGCAAAGGCCAGCCCCGGCGCGGCCAGCGCCTGCCGCAGAATCGTCTTCACCGGCGCATCCGTCGGGTTGTTCACCGACACATGCCAACGCGCCGGATTCGAGCCGGTGCAGGTCACCTGAATGAAGAGCTGCTTCCCATTCTCGTCGGCGATGACAGGATGCCCTGCCGCCACATCCGTCACTGGGGCCAGCGTCACGAACAGCGGCGCCAGCGCGTCCCCGTCCGGTGCCAGAGCCAGCGGCCGCCAGCGGTTGCTCCCATCGCCATAATATCCCTTCACATAGCCCTGGCGTTGCAGGAGCCCCGCCGACCAGCGGGGATTCAGCCCCGATACCTCGAGCGGTACCGTCATCATCGGCGGCGCGCTATCCCGACTCAGCTTCAGATCGGCGACTCCGTTCACCGCCGCGATCCGCAGCGCCCCCGGTGCCACCTCCCGGCTGCCCACCGCAAGCTCCAGCCCCGGAAGATTCGCCAGATAATCGGCATAGCGTCCCAGTTCCGCGGGCCCCCGCGGGTCGGCGTCCACCGGAAAGTTCAGGAAGCCGACATCGTAAAAGTCTCTTTGCCCGCCCTCCACCGCAGCCCCTGCGTTGTCGGCAAGGAAGACCATCCCCGGTCCCGCATTCCGGCGGGCGTCTCCCTCGCGCAGCTCCACCAGCAGATCCGCGCCGCGATTGAAGAGCAGGTGTGCATTCATCAGCCGCGACGAGTAGAGCCCCATCCAGGAGCCGGTCGCCAGCCGTACCCGTCGAACCCCCTTCAGGCTGGTCAGGTCGATCGACGTGGCAAGATCCTCACCCATCACCACAAAGGCCGGCGCCGGCGCATTCTTCATGCTCGCGTGCATGAGCGCCAGTTGCAGTTCCTCCACCGTCTGAGCCTGACGATAGCGGATTTCCGCTCTCCATCGCGCCGGCAGCAGCCCCGTGCGTTCACCCCCGAAGCCCCAGCCGGACGCGTTCACCATCGCCATCGGCTGTCCCCATTCGTGGTACTCCAGATAGCAGGTAAAGAGCTGCGCCTCGCCTCCACCCTGCGGCCCGAAGGTCCGCCACGGATTGAAGACCGAAATTCCACCATCGCCGTAAGTCTCCCCAAGCCGCTCGCTGGCTGTGCGCGCCGATAGTTCATCGCACGCCACCAGCAACGGCGTCTGCAGCATGTTTATCGCCGATTCCTTCCCCAGATTCGACTTCAGCACCGGGAACGTACTCGAAAACTCAAAGAAAGGCCGGGTACCCTTCGGCCCACCGTCCCACGTGAATCCCGATATCCCTTCCGGAACCGGCGGCGGACGCAAGAAGGTCGCTGCAATCGGCCCACGTGCCAGCGCCACACGCGTCATGTCGTTGATGTGGTCGCTGCAGAATATCGGCGCGGGTGAACCCTCCTTCCACGAACGCCGCGGAAAGCTCACCGCGCGGCCGCCCTGCAGATCCGTCACCACGGCCACCACATTCCGCTGAAGCACCCGATCGAGCACCAGGTCGACCGCGAATTCTTTGACCCCGCCCGGCAGAAATCGACGGAACAGCTCCCGCCCGTTGTACAGCGAAACCTCCGCCAGTCCCGCGGCCGCGCTCACCCGTAGCGGCGCCTGCATCAGGTTCGACTCCACCACGTACTCCTCCGAGCCGAACGAGAAGGCTCGCGCGGTGGCCGGCCACCAATCGATGATCGGTCCCGTCGATGGAAAAACGTTGACCCCGTCGTACTGAGACGTGTAGCGCAACGCCTGCGCCATCAGCGTCTCTAGCGACCCCGCCTGCGCATGCACGATGCCGCGACCCGCGGCCACCTCCCGCTGGAGTTCCCCAGGCGAGTTGACCCGGTTGACGGCCAGCGGCGAGGGCGCCAGCGTCCCTTGGGCGGTAGCCAGATACTCATCGAGCAGACTCTCAACCAGCTCCCCATTCCGGTAGAACTCGACGGCGGCCGATCCGCACAGACGCAACTGCTCCATGGTCATGCCCCGCGGGCTGGAAGCAAAATCGCCGTAGCCGATCTGATAGCGCTTCGCCACGTCCAACAGCCACGAAAACAACGGCGTGTGGTTGGGCGTGAATTGACCTTTCGCATTCTGCGCCTGAATGTAGAAGAGCCGTCGCCCTTCCTCATTCCGGATCAACCCACTCTCCATCGGAAAGGGCAGTCCCTGCCCGTAAAGAAACATGAAGTTGCCCAGGTTGTTCCGCCCGCTCATGCCAGGAATGAGCAGCAAGGCCGCGTCCGAATGCGCCTGGCATTCCTCCGAAAAAAGCTGCCAGGAAGCCGGAGTAAGATCGTTCAGTTCCTCCAGAAATACCACATAGTCCAGCCCCGCTCCCCGAGCCGCCCGGGCATACTCGGCCAGGCTGCCACTCCCACCCGCGGTAAACGCCGTCCGTGCTCCGATCAACCCCTTGTACATCTTCGCGCCCGCTGGCGGCTGGTTGTCGTATTTGCCCGGCGCAAATTGCTTTCTGAAACGCTCGAACGCGCCCTCCCTCTCATTTTTCGGTACCAAGGCCCGCGTCGTGACATATCCTCCGATCTCCGCTCCAGCCCGAAGTGACGGCTCCGCCAGCCAGCGAAAGGTGTTGTGCAGCAGCCGGTTGAAGTCGCTGGGCCGATTTCCGAAGCCGCGCTCCAGTACCTCCCGGTTGAAGATCCATTGCGTCCCCGAAGCGACGCTGAACATCCGCCACATCGGGCAGATGGCGACCCGGCCCCCATTCCAGTCGCGGATCGCGAAGAGCGCCGGCTGCCGCTCCCCCTCCTCCCGATAGTACAGATTCTCCAGCTCCCGGATGTCATAGCCTGTCAGACCTTCCTCGCGCAAGCCGTGAACGGGCAGCGTCCGGGCCGTGGGCGAGGTACGCACCACCACCTGCCAGTCCGCGCTCACCTCCAGTGGATTCATCTGCGATGCCGAGTATCTTTCCGCGAAGGGATACCAGATCCCTCTGACCCCCGCGCTCACCGGCGACTTCTCCACGACATCCGTCCACGCCAGCGGAGTCGGCATGGCGGCATGGCTCAGAAAGGCCAGATTGTTGGGGTTCTCCTCGACAATGCACTCCGCTGGTAACCGTACATCCATCATCGCCGTCGCATCCGCCAGCGCCTGCTTGCGGATGTTGTGCTCCGTCGGCATGAGGAAAAGGCCCCCACCTGCCGCGGTGAAGCGACGGAGGATCTCCTGAAAGACCCGCACCTTTTCGGCGTCGCTCGGTCGCCCCTGCCATTGCCGAAGCAACGCATCCGGGCTCGAATAGAGAAAGAGCACGTTGAAGTGGCGGACCCGCTCCCACGTCATCGCCTCCATCCCATCTTCATCCCGCACGTCCACCTCGAAGCCCGCCTCATGCAGCTCATTCAGCCAGTTCCAGTCCACATAGGCATGGCTGGTATCGCTGGAGACGTTGGGCGTCACGAAGAGTATCGCCGGCTTCCTCTCCAAGGCCTCTTCGCTCAAGCTCGTACCGGCCATCGAAACGATCACTGTTCCCACCACCATCAGAAAGCTCAAAAACCTCATCTCGACCTCCCTCTCCTGCAAGGTACAACTGCCGACGCGGCAGCCATGTCAGTTCACTTTAACAGTCCTCATGACTCCGATGCATCGGCATCAGCGCACGAATCCCCCGGCAAAATTCCCCTGCGCCAGGAAATTCTTGTGGGCAACATTTACGGCTGCGTTGATCGGCGCTCGAACCAGGCTGACATGCCCGTCCACGAAGGCGCTGTTCATCGCCCCGCTGAAGCGTTGCCAGTTTGCCTTGTGGTAATCCTGCCCGCCGCGGTGCCTGGTCGATACCCGCTGCACATTGAATATCCACCCCCCTTCAATCTTCAGATTTTCCCCGGTGGTGGTCCAGGAGATCGGCTCACTGTCGTAATCGAACATCACGATGGCCAGCTCCGGCGTCGCATTGGGAAGCGTCTGTCCCCATTCCTTCTGGCCGGCAAAATCCGATATCCGCTTGGCGCTCAGCTTGCGGCGTTCTGCTTCGCTGCGGGTCGGCTGAGAGCCCCACTGGGTTCCATACCCGCCCAGCAGTATGCTGTATGCATAGCTGATCGGCCATTCCCGGTGATCCGTCGAACTCCCATACGTGCGGTTTGCCCAGTAAACCCGGCTCCAGTCGATCGCCATCTTGTCCGATGGGCACCGATACACATCCTTCGATACGTAGCTGTTCCATTCGCTCAGATGCGCGAACCAGTAATCGTTCCAGCTCGTATCCGTGCGTACCACGGCACTGAAATCCATCGCCCCTCCTACCGGCAGCGGACCCACACTCGGCACCAGATAACCGTCGTTGTCCTCGGCAAACATCTGGTTTCCTGTCTGCAGTTGCTTCAGATTCGACGCGCAATTCGCTGTCTGCGCACTGCCCCGCGCCTTCGACAGCGCCGGCAACAGCATCGAAGCAAGAACCGATATTATCGCGATCACCACCAGTAACTCGATGAGGGTGAATCCACGCCGCCAGATTTTATGGTCATGCATGCGTGCATCCTTCTTCCTGGGATTGCTCGAACTGACCATGAAAAGCCTTCACCAAGTATTCAACCACCGGTGCCCCATCCTCCAGACTGTGCGGATGATGATCGCATTCCGGCTTGAGCCATACCTGATGCGGCACCTCATGCGCGGACAACATCTCCACCAGCCGCGCCCCATTGCCTTCCCAGGGCACCGTTCGATCCTTGGCACCCGCGACAATCGCCATCGGCAGCCTCTGCCGCAGCACGGGTGCCAGTCGCGCCAGCGGCGTATGGTCGCCGCTCAACGCCGCCTCTTCGGTAAGGTCGTGGCCGCGCAGCAGCGCCTGCCAGCACTCCTCCGAATGCCCCCCGCCCTCGCCGCCGTACGGCCAGGTGCGATAGTCGCATACCGGAGCATCCAGATACAACGCTGCCGGCCGCAGCGGGTGGCGAATCGCCCAGTTCAGCGCGTACAGCCCACCGCGGCTGAAACCCTCCACCACCGGTCTCGCCCCAAGCCCGTGGCAACCGACCGCCCAGTCATACACCGCGTCAAGCTGATCCAGCTCCCGGGGGCTGCCCAGCTCCTGAAAGAGCGGGCAGAAGACCAGGTGCCACCCCAACTCCAGAAGCCCCACATCCACCTGCGGCCACGCATCGAAGAACATCGTTCGCAGGATCCACGGCCGTCCCTCGGCAGCCTCCCTGTGGGGGCTCACCACAAAGGTGCTGCACCCGTTGATTATCACGGTCTCCCGCGAAAAACCCCGCCACGTTGTTGTCGTCGTGCTCACTGTCAGAATTTCCTTAATCCATCGAAGAATTTCGAACTCCACCCCGTGTCCAGATGAAACTCCCGGACAACACCGGCATGAGAGCGCATCTCGGCATGGAGATCGGCGAAGGCAAAGATTCCCGCGCTGTTCCCATTGTGCCGGCAAATCGAGGCAACCTTGGTCAGGTCGGAGAGCGTGGCGGTCCCGTAACGTGTCAGGTAAACGTTGGTGTAGACCCGGTTGGGCTGGGCATCGCCGAGGTACATCACCTCGGACGGATACTTGATGGCCGACAGACGTCGCTCGTAGGCCCCACCAAAGGCCCCGGAATTGGAGCCATTCATGCCGTAATTGGGGTGAAAGAAGGGACTGCCGGATACCCCGGTCAAGCTGTATTGCGTCACATCGCTCGGGCAGCGCATGATGCCGAAATAACTCGGACTGTCCCAGAGGGGGCTCGCCTGCTGATTATAGAAATCCGTTCCGTACGCCACTTTGCCCAACTCCCACGCGGGGATGTCGATCCAGCGGCTGTTGCTTCCCCAGCCCGGACGGGGGTTGATCGTGTCGTTCTCTTCCAGATAGGTGCTCATGAGCAGGCTCAACTGTTTCAGGTTGTTCATGCACACCGTCGTCTGTGAACGCTGGCGCGCCTTGCTCAACGCCGGCAACAGCATCGATGCCAATACTGCAATAATCGATACCACCACCAGTAGTTCGATCAGCGTAAACGCCCGCCCGACCCGTGATTCAAGCCTTCGACACAAGGAACACTCTTTCATCGCCCTCTCCTTCTTCATCAAGACCGGTTATGGATAATCTCAGCCAGGTTGCTTCTCTTCATCGTGGCGCCATGCCTTCCGGCACTGCCGGTGCCGATTCACGGATGACAAGCCTGGGCGCGATCTTCTGCACCTTCGACGGCGCGTCGGCCGTCGCCACGTGCAGCAGTGCCTCGGCCACCCCCCGCATGTCGACATCGATGCTGCTGAGGGGCGGATGTGTCGCCAGGCTCCAAGGGGTATTGAAGTAACCGACCATCGCGACATCCTCGGGCACGCGCAAGCCAAGCTCTCGAAGCACGTTGAGGGTCCGCACCAACCGGAAATCCCCAAACGCAAGGATCCCGTCAGGGCGCTCGTCGCCCCGCATCAGGTCGCGCAGACGGTCGCTGGTCTCCGCCTCGTCATGACTCTCGAAAAAGAACCGCTCGTGCCCCGCCAGCCCCGCTTCGTCCAACGCCCGCCGATAGCCCATGTTGAAGTCGTAGTGACCAGTCTCCGGGTACAGGTGGGGCGGAAGCTCGAAGAGCGCATCGAGCAGCAGCACGCGCCGTCTGCCGAGAGCCAGAAGGTGGCGAGTCGCCGCAAGTGCCCCTGCCTTGGCGTCAAACTCGATCCGGTATGGATTCCCCTGCATCACGCTGCGATCCCCCAGACGCACCAGCCGAACATGCGCCGGCAGCGCCTCGCGAAGCGCCTCGATCGGAAAGTCGCGACGGCTGGTCTCCACAAGAAACACCTCCGGTCGAAGCTCACGTACACGCTCCAGAAGCGGCTGGATCGACGCATCGTCCAGCTCCTCGCTGCTCATCAGCACAGGACAATACCCGTGCGACTGGAGCATTTCCGCCAATACACCACTTAATGCCCCAAAAAGATGACCACGCGTCCGCATCAGCAGCACCGCCGTGCCCGTCCTGACGGTAGCCGCCACCTCATCCGGCGGCCGTATCAAGGTCCCAACCCGACGCTGGCGCGTCACCAGCCCTTCGCCCTCCAGGTGGCTCATCGCCAAGGCAATCGTCTTCGGATCCACCCCGAAGTCCTGCGCCAGTTGCCTGTCCGGTGGCAATCGCTCCGTATACTTCCTGCGATGTATCCCATGCCGGATCTCATTCGCTATCGCAACTGCTTTGCCCTTCTTCATCCTCGCCATCTCCGCAAGCATGCTCTGTCATCGTGCATGATTTTTAATACACCACTCAATATACCCCAATGCAAGACGCTCCCCGCAAATTCTCTGAATCCGTCCCCCCGTCCCCAATGTCGGAGCCGCTCTCCGAGTCTCGATTTGAGCCGTTCTCCCCAACGCCCCTGCACGTGCCCCATCGTCCCGGCCCCTCCCCAACCTCTATCTTCCCTCCCGCGCACCCTGGGCACGCCACTCGCCTGAGTGGCACCGGCGTTGGATGTTGCCACTTCCCGATGCCTGGCTCTCCTCATATCCCCTCGCCACCCCATCGCTCCCGTTCCCGCGGCTGCCCCCAGCTGGAGCCGCTCTCAGCGGCGCAGCCCCAATGTGGGAGTCCCCGCCCGGCCGCTCGTCCCCGCGTCCCCGCGTCTCCGCTCGTCAGCGCCTGACGAGGGTGAAGGGAACAGGGCGTCCGTGCTGGCAGGTGATCTCGAGTCGCGTCATGGTACCCGCCGGACGCAAGGTCACGTTGGGCGTCGGGTTCGGCAGACGCCAGCCACCCCGCAGGATCAGGTTCACCTGAGTCGGCAGTGAGCTGCCCGTGAGAAAGTAGCCCGGGTTGTGCGCAATATTCAGATCCGGATCGGTTACGCTCACCCGCAGGAGCCCCCCGCTCTGCGGAGTCGTGATCACCAGGCAGGGGCGGTCGACGGTGACCACCTCCATCGCCGGTTCCCCGGCCCCATGGGTGAAGAAGGCTGCCGCCGCCGAACCCGTGGCGAGATCGCGAACCGCATGAACGTCGCTGCTCTGCTGAAGCACCTCGTAGGGCGGCGTGGCCGCGAAAGCCGCAGTGCGCGTGGCATCCGTCCCCGGCAGGATCGCGTAGCGGTAAGCCGCATCGCGTGGCGCCGTTCCGTGGTTGAGCCAGGCCACGGCGAAGGCCCCCTCGGTCGGCTCGCGGCTCTTGTTATGTCGCGACACCTGGACTTGCCTCGCCACGCGCAGCTGCTGGCCGCCGGGAACCACATAACCATTGCCGACGGCATCCATCAGCCAGTGCGCCCCATCGGTCGCCGTCACCTCCAGTGGAAACGTCGTCAGGCGATCACCATCGAGCATGACCGGCTTGGCCGGGTCGGCGAGGGCGTTCTGGAAAAGCGTCGTCTCCGTCGCATGCTCCCTGCTCTCATTGGCGATGTGACTCCCCATCGCCACCAGATAATCCTTGAAACTGAAGACCGATTTGCGAGCGCGGAAGCTCGCATCGAAGCGCTCGCGCTCCGGTTGGCTGAGGACAACGGCAAAGGCCCCGAGCCGTCGATCGAGGTCGCCAGCTCCGGCAAAGGTATCGGGTGAGCGAAGCATTTCCGTCCCCTGGGCAGGGCTTTCGAGCAGGTCGAGGGGGAGGTGCACGGTCGTGGTGCCGGGAAGCCGGTTCCAGTCCCACCCCGGCTCGGAGAAGCCACTGGCGTGGTTGCCACCGGGTGCCATGATGAGCACGCTGCCGTAACTCTGGTATCGCCCGTATCGGTTGTCCTGTGCATAGATCTCGCTGTTCCACACGTAGCGGTTGTAGCCCTTCAGCGTGATCAGACGATTGTTGATCCACGTCAGCCCCAGCGCCGCGTAGTTGAGCGTCCAGCTTCCGGCTGGATCGGCCTCCGGTTGCGGATCCGTCGTGCCGAGGAGGCGCCGCCGATTCTCCATCTCCTCCGGCCAGAGCCGCAGTAGCGCCGCTGCCAGTTCCGAGTCGTACGGTTCGGGCGAATCGGGCCGGTTGGCCAGCGCCAGATCCCGGAAGGCCCCGCGCAGAGGGGCGATCGACCCATCGAAGGGATGCCGGCCGCTGATGGCGATCGTCCAGTCCGGGTTGCCGTACAGCCGCGCCATCAGCATTGCCTGCTTGAGGTTGTCATAGGCCGCCGAACTGAGCGTGAAGACCGTCCCGTCCATCAAACGGAAGAGATTGGCCAGCCGGTTGAAGGCTCCCATGGCATAGGCGGGATAAAAGCCGCCATGGTGAAAGGCCGTGCCGTCCACCTTCAGCCCCCCATGGTTACCCGGCGTTTGCATCGCCACCGTTCCACTGAGAAAGGCGGAGTAATGCTGCAGCAGCGCCACCTTCTCCCGCGTGTCCGGCATGGTCATCAGCACCACAAGCTGCTCGCGCGCCTGCGTGTTCCAGTAATCCAGGTCGGCATCCCGTACCTCCACCGGCAACAGGACCCGCCGCACATTCGTGAACCATTGACAGGCCCGGCTCATCGGCATCAGCAGCTGCTCTTCCTCCAGCACCTCCCGCATCAGAAAGACCGCCGGATACCAGGCGCGCGAAAAGTAGCCGAAATGGTGCAGGGTACCGAGTCCACTCCCCTCCGCCCACCCCTGGTCCAGCAGGTGGCGGCTGAGCATCACGTACATGGACCGGATTTCTTCCTGCTGCCGCGGATAAGCCTCCAGCCGCCAGGCCCGCGCCAGGGCCAGCAGCAGCTCCGTCACCTTCTTGAAGCCCGCAATCTCCAGGTAATCCTCCAGCCCCGGCACCATCTCCGACGGGTAGATCTCTACGTGTACCCGCGTCATCACATGCGCTCCGCGCAGGATCCCGTCCACCATCTCGATGTCGAGGGCCCGATAGCGCCGGCGAAGCTCCGCCATGCTTGGCAGCGAGATCTTCTCACCCAGATACTCCGTGTCCAGCCGCTGCGCGATCGCATCGATCCCCGTGATCACCCCCGGCGTGATGCTGACATTGTCCAGCTTGGGCGTCATATCCATGATATCCCGCCGCGGCGTCCACTGATCCAGGCTCTCCGTGCGCTTCACCGCGGCGACCTGGTCATCCGGGTTGCGGCTCCGCGAGTCGACTGGATTCGCCAGGATGATCCGGTCGATAAAGAGGCGATGCCCCGCAATCGTCTCCGGGGCTCGCAGGCGCAGGCTATCCATCCCCTCCACCGCCTGCCCCTGCATATCCCGGTCGTAGGAGACCCACGCCGTCCGCCAGCCGCTGAAGTTCAGCCGGAAGTCGAACCAGCAGTCCACCTGCGCCCCGCGCCCAAACTCGACCCGCATTGACTCCGCCAGCGGACTCTCGTTGTAGACCCACAAGGAAAACATCGTCCCCGCCGGTTGACCGGCAATGGGCGGAGCCTTTGCCACGTAAGCGATCGGCCGCTGCACCTCGATCGTCGCCCCCGGCTCCTGCCAGAGCCACTGAAGGCTCTGCTGCCCGTTGATTCGTCGCCGATCGTTCAGCACAACCACGCTCCCGGGACCGGTGATAAAGCCCTCCGGCAGTGACGCGCCCTCGAAGGATAGCATCTGCTCGCTCTCACCCACCAGCATGGCGCTCCAGCCAGCAACTGGAGCAGGTGCCGCCCCCACCGCCGGCCGCGACGCCGTTCGGCATCCACCGCCGAGCATCGCCACCAGCGCCAGAAGGCTGAACGCACCGTTAATCCAAATCGACATAGCTGCCACTCTTTCGCTGGCTGACGGAACCGTCCAGATACGACGCGTTTACTGCCGAGCCGTAGTGACGCATTCCCTTGCCGGCCGCCAGCGGATTCACCAGGAAATTTGTCGTATAGAAGCTGGCGGAGCGAGTGCCCATAGCCACCGTCTCCGGCGCATGTCCCGTTGCATAGCAGAGCCGCAGCCACCACTGCGGGTTGTCCGACGTCGATAGCGTGGCGGTGTGGCTGGCATCAAAATAACCGCTTGGCGTCAAGCGGTACAAATAGCTGAGCCGCCCCTTCCAGTCGATGTAATACTTCACATCCTCCGGCGCCTCTTCGGGACAAAGCATCCCCTTGATTTCCGGCCCGAAACCATAGTCGTAGAAGGCGCGGCTGAGGTACTGGTAGGTGTTGCCATTGGTCACGGGCACTCCTGGACGAAGAAGCCACCAGCGGTTCGGCGCGATGCTGCTGCTTCCGTCGCCAATCGCCTGTGGACTAAGGTGACGTCCCTCGTTATCCTCCGCATACTGCATGTGCATCAATCCGAACTGCCGCAGGTTGCTCACGCAGGCGATGCCACGAGCCTTCGCCCGGGCTTGGCTCAGAGCCGGCAGCAGCATCGACGCCAGAATGCCGATTATTGCTACCACCACCAGCAACTCGATCAGCGTGAAACACCCGTCTCCTTCGGTCCTCTTCGCTTTGCTCATTTCGCCATTCTCCGTCTGATTGTAATGCTCTCTCGCAACGCGCGTCAACGCCGGTTGACTTGTCGAACACATCCCGACTCCCTCATGATCAGTTCAGTGTCAACGGATCGACGCCGCTCCGCCCGCGGTTCCAGTTGACAATCCTCAATAAGCATATCCGCTGCCATCGCCCCCATGCGTGCCGCCGGAATTCGTACGGTCGTCAAGGCGGGCGTCATGTACGCGGAACCGTAGCTGTCGTTGAAACCCGTCACCGCCACCTCGACGCCGACCGTCAGTCCATGCTCGCGCAGCGCCCGGCAGGAGCCCCACGCAAGCGGATCCGCCCCGCAGCAGATTGCCTCTGGAGCCGAGGTACCCGCAAGCGCTTCCGATACGGTCGCAAAACCTGCTTCCGGATCATGACCCGCAACTTCCAGCACCCGCGGTTCCGGCAGACCTAGTCCCGCAAGATACGCTGCCGCCATCTCGCATCGCAGCGTGATGATGCCCCCCGCATCGTTGCCCGCTCTGTGCCGTCCCACCAGCCAGAAGCGACGAGCCCCCTGGGCGGCCAGCGAATCGATCACCCCACGCACCGCGCTCTCGTTATCATAGTCGATCTGGCAGATGGGGGCCGTTGTCGTCACCTCCCGCCCAATGGTTACGATGTGAACTCCAGCCTCCGCCAGCGCCGTCAGGCGAGCGTCCGACAGATAAGGAGCGCTCGACCAGGCGACCACTGCCAGCCCCAGAATCCCCTGCGGACCCAGCACCCGCTCGAACGAATCCGCCTGCTGTTGGTGCGAAAGGATGCTGAACATGACGTTGTAGCCACGCTTCGCCGCCGCTTGCTCGAAGCCCTGCGCTATCGGCATCACAAAGGTGTCGTTGAGGCTGCTCAACGCCAGCATCAGCGTCCGCCGGTTCTGCCGCATCAGTTGCTTCGCAAAGAAATTCGGCTGGTAATTGAGCGATTCCGCCACCTTCAGCACCCGCTCCCGCGTCGCCGCGCTGAAACGCCGCGCACTCGGCCGATCCCGAAGGACCTCACTCACCACCGTCTTCGTCACCCCGGCAACTTCGGCGATCTCCTTCAGCGTCACCGCCATGATCAGGACCCTTGGGTTAATTAGTTAACGCCATACACTATAGAAGCTCTTGAAATCCTTGTCAAGCGCCGCGGGTTAAGTAGTTAACTGGTAGCTCTTCAGGCCCAAAAGAGACATAGCTGGAATCAATGTTGGAAGTTTTGCGCAATCAGGATGATTGCGGCCACCTCGGTAAGCTTGGCTGGCTGACGTGGGTGCAGAGAGGATGGCACGCCTCCGGGTTGGCACCGGCGACCCGGGCACCCATCAGTGATCGCACACAGGCGACTAAGCGCTCTTCGCTATTTCGGCTCATCGTCGGTAATCCCCTCTTGTTTCTTCCAATACTTCATCCGACCATTGTAGCTGCTTTCCAAGACTACTCGAACATAATCCTTGTAACAGAGATGCCAAAACCCCTCTGGACCCAGTTTATCACGCAACAGCCAGGCTTCCAAGGATGTGTTTCTTGGCAAGCGCCAGAAAGCAAGTTCAAATCCACTCCCTTTCCGCTTGGAAGGAATAAAGGTATAGGATTCCAGACGTTCTTCCTCAGCATCGAGAGTCAAAGCAAAGAAAAGATCATCCGAAAAGGCTACCCAGTCCTGCTTGTATCTCAACGTGGAAGCGATGAACTCTCTCATGCCGTTGACAACGGCCGGATTCCTAAACCATGAGATGTTGCCAGCTATCGGCTTTATGTGTGTATGACGCGTCAAAGCCTCTCTGGTCTTATCTGCCTGCAGAAGATCGACAAAGTCAGTAAGCGTTGCCGTCAGTTGCTGCTTCTCCTGCTCCGTCAAGGGGCGCGGGAATCCCTCAGCGAGCCCCAGATCTGGTTGCCGCTCAATAAAGTTCTGTACCCGGTTCAGTAGCTTTGCTTTCTCCTCCACCAACTCTTCCTGCCAAGGACGGGGCTTTTCGATGCGGGAAGGGTCATGCTGGGGTTGCTCGGCGTTCTGGCGGCTCCTGAAAAGGGCATAGAGAATACGATAGTGATCGAGCAGATTCTTGAAAGCTCGGATTTCGGCTTCGCGTCTCTCGGGGTTGAGGAGCGGGTCCTGGCGGTAAGCTTCCAGATCGTCCTCGACCCAGCCCAGAAACCACGAGGTAGTATGCAGGTCGCTCCAGTAAGCGAGCCGTTTTTTCCAGAGCTGCCGATCGGCCTCCGACAACCCGCCCCCCTTGAGCTTGTCTCGCGCTTCCAGATATCGGTCAACCGGCATTTTAAGGTAAGTGAGCCGTTCTGAGATCTCTTTTGTATAATCCACATAAAACTTTATCTTTTCGGCTCCGGGCTCAATTCCCAACTCCTCGGCTCTCGCCGCATCCCCGAGCGCCTTGGGCTTTTTTGTGTTCAATGGACCTGGCTTTGATCGCAGGTACGTGTAGTCCCCCATCAACTCCTTGTGGAGTTCCGGAATGTTTGTCCCAGATGCAATGACGAACTCAGGATTCTTTATATTCCGCAGGATGAGTTGATAATATGTGCTTATCGCTCGGGAATATGCATCCAGCGCCTGAATATCATTGAGAGTCACTCCCGCCACGTACTCGACCTCTGGTCCCGAAGCTATCGTCACCGTCTCGTCCAATATATGACCAATCAGTTCGTAGACAGAGTTGATGAATCGGAAGTGCTCTTCAGGTGGCAAGTCATAGTAGCCAAAATAATTTGACGCGGCCTCCTGATTACCATCAAGAATCGCACGAGCATTCTCTGCAAGGAAGCGGTAATGTGCCAGTATCTCGTCGACTTGATCCTGTGTGCTCCTCGTCTTCTCCTTCAGAGAATCTCGGAGTCCTGAAGCGCATGGCTCCGGATCGGCGTGGGCGACGGCGATGGTGAGCAGCATGACGAAGATGACTCTCACATGGCACTCCGGGGTGACAGGCTTTGAAGGATGACAGGATTCAGCATAAGGATAGCCGTGGTATTTCGCCTGTCCAGCGATTCCCGATGATCCGCTGGCGGCCGTACCTGCCGGGACGCTCCGTCAGCCGCCGGCCGGGCATGCCAGGACGCTCAGGGGGCGAGGAGGATCTTGAGGGCGCGGGTGGCGGCGGTTTCGGCGAGGTCGCGTAACTCGGCTTCGAGGGGGGCGATGGCGCCGAGATCGGTGGTGGTGAGTTGCTCGGCGTGCTGCTGCAGCTGCGACAGCCGCGCGGCGAGCGCGGGGTCCGGATGGCGGGCGAGGAAGTCGTCAATCTCGACGATCAGCGCTTCGATGCGGGTGAAGTCGGCGGGAGGGGGATCCCAGTCGATCTGCTGCATGGCTTCGGCAATGCGATGGCGACCGTTGGCCAGGAACTGGGGAATGGCGAGATCCTCCGCGTTGCGCTCTGCATCCGTGCCGAGGGCGAAGAGCAGCCGATTGCTGCCGGCAGTCGGCGCAAAGGTCAGGATGGCGACGCTGTCCCACCGTTGCAGACGCAGGTTGGCCACGTCCTCGGGTTGAAAGACGAGCAGATCGCTGCCGCGGTCGGCTTCCGGGCCGCGGGCGAAGAAGGCGAGCGCGTTGGTGCGCGGGGCGCGGCCATCCCAGGGTGGTTGTTCACCCGCGCCAACCATGCCCCCCGGCCAGACCAGGTGCAGCCGACTGGGCATCCCCCCCATGCTCGCATGATAGCCCTGCGTGCGCGCCGACACGATGAAGGGCGCCAGGGTGTGCTCGCTGGTCGTGAGGCGGAAGAAGAGCCAGCCGCGAAAGCCGTCGATTTCCGCCATGTCCACGCCGATGTGCCCTTCGCGGTCGAGGAAGGGCAGGCGCGCTCGGGCCAGGATCATGCCGGTGCCGGTGTCGACCAGCCACGTCTCGTCCGGTTCAGCCAGACGCGCTTGCGGCACCAGGAAGGCGGCGGCAAAGCGGCCGATGCCGGCAGCGCCGAAGCGCCAGAAGCGGCGCGGCGTCTGGGCTCTCTCCTGCAGCAGCTCACAGCTCACGCGCGCATGGCGGAAGGCGTAGCGATAGCTGCTGTGCAGGTGCTCGCCATCGCCAGCATTACGGGCGACCTCGTCGCTCTCGGTGAGTTGGCCGAAAGCGGCGACTGTCAGCGTCAGCAGGACGATGGCTAAGCGTCCTCTCATCGGCGCACGACGAGGTTGGCGCTGGTGGCCAGGCCGGTGACGACATCCGTCAGGGTCAACTGGTAGTCGCCGGGGCGGGTAGTGTACGGGAAATGCACCAGGTGGTCGGGACTGTCCCCCACCAGGAAGACCTCGTGCTGTACCGCCTCCCGGCGTGGGCGCACCAGGTTACCCTCGGCATCGCGCAGTTGCAGAAGCAGGACGCGGCCGACTGGGAGACCGCGAAGATCCAGACGTACCGGCATCCCGGGCGTCACCTCCGTGGTAGAGAGGCGCAGCGGCGGCGCACTCTGCTCGCCGGCGAAGACGCTGAAGAGCCGGAACGGGGGCGATAATTGGAAGGTGATGGCATCGGCACTGGCCACAAAACCCTCGCCAACGGCATAGACGTAGCCATTTTCCGGGAGATTCAGGCGGATGTCCGTGTCGCCGTTCTCACCGGCCGAGGCCAGGCGGCGGTGGGTGACCCCGATCAGGCTGAAGCCATCGCCTTGGCGCACCCGCGCAATGCTGTCTGCCGGCAGATCGGTGAAGGTGATGTGCGGCGCGACGTCGCAGGCTGCCAGCAGCTCGCCAACGAAGGTGGCAAACGACTCGGCATCCGTACTCTCGCGGGCGGAACCGAGGGTGAAATTCAGCAAGATGGCCTCTCCGCTCCCGTACGTTGTGACGCGCAGCGGGGCGATCCCCGGCACCTGCCCGACCGCATCCGCCCGCAGCCGCAAATGGCGACCATTCAGTTGCGTGTCGATGCTCAAGGGTGCGCGCACCGGTGTGGCTTCGCTATTCAGCCGGCCAAACAGCTCATGCAGCCGGTTCTGCGCGAGAAGGCCGAAGGAGTCGTTCAGGATGCCTGGGTTCAGATCCGCGATCAGGGTGCCCCCGTTGCGGACAAAGGCGAGCATCGCCGCTGCTTCGTCGTCGGCGATGGCCGTGCTGCCCGGGAGCACCAGTACTCGGTAGCCGGCGAGCTTCTCGGCCATGCCCCGGCGGGCGACAAAGTCGAAGGTCAGCCCATGTTGATAGCAGTAGTCGATCAGCGGCATGCTGGTGTCGGTCGATCTGGGGAGACGCGGATCGCCGAGCAGGCCGGCGACATTGCTCGTGTAGCTTTCCCAGATGGCCAGCCCGTCGCCACGCAGCGGCGTGGTGTTGAGCAGTTGGGCTACTCCCGTGCGCAGTTTCTCCAGCTCGTCCACCATGCGCGGACGCCATGGGCGATAATCCGCGGAGAGCTGCATGCCGCCAATGCTGCAGCCGGAAAGGAACCAGTTTGCGTGGTTCCCGCAACCGATCAGCAGGTTGAACCAGGGCGCTTCCGGGTAGCTGTCGTTGGCCATGATCCAGCCCCACAGGAAGCCCCCGGCGTCCGGCCGCAGGCTGCGCAGAACTTCCGCCCGCGGCAACCGCGAATACTGCTCCCAGTGATTCACCCGCGGATTGGCCAGGATCTCCTCCATGTTGATGCCGTCGTTGCTCAGCGACCAGGTGCCGTCGCACCCCATGTGCGCATGCGGATCGATCCTGGCGACCTCGTCGCTGATGATCTCGATGCGTCGGCGCACCGTCTCGTCAATCAGCCGTCGATGCGCCATATATTCGGGGTACATGCCGTTGACGCGGGCTTCCTCCATGGGCATGTTCGGCACCTCGTCGAAGCTGGCGTAGGTGCGTCCCCATGCCGCATTCAGCGTGGCGATGTCGCCGTAACGGTCGCGCAGCATCTCTCGCAGGAAGCGCGTATCCGCTTCGGTGAAGCCATTCGTGTAGGGCAGCTTTGTCTCGTTCCCCAACCCATAGAAGGCCAGCGGATACCGGTCCAGCGATTTATGGCGGATCATGCTGCGCACGGTAGCGCGAATGGCAGGCTCCGTATGCGGATTGCCAATGGAAAAGTCTTCCTTCGCCAGGGCGATCGACTCCTGTTCCTCGTCGGTGAGATTTTCGCCGATGCCTGTGTTGCCCAGGGCAAAGCCGAAATTGTGGGCGCCGTGGCGCAGGTTGAGATGCATGTAGGTCTGCACCGATGGCCGATCGCCGTCGATGCGGTTGAGCAGGCCGCTGTAGCCCATGACGTCATATTCGGCGATGGCACGGATGCGGTCGACTCCGCCCGGATTGTACTCCCACAGGGTATCCGCGTAGAGTGGTGCATGCTGCTGATACCAGGGAAAATAGACGATGGTACTCGCGCTTGCCACCGGCGTCTCGCCCGTATGGACGTCGACCCGGACAGTGGCAGCCAGAGTCGGCATGTGGTACTCCTCGATCGCCAGCGGAAACTCCAGCCCGTCGCCCAGCAGTATCTCGCGCTGGTACCAGATGCGCTGGTACGGCATGTCGATGAGCGAGACTGTCGCTCGCCCATTCTGCACGGGTGCGTTCAGGAGCAAAGTGGGGCGAATGGGCGAGAAGCCGTCGATGGCATCGTCGGTGATTGTCACCTCGGCCGTGTGTCCGCTATCCACCTGAAAGGTGAAGACACCCGGCTCGCTGCCGTCGACAAGATCGAGATAATACGTGCCGGTCGGCAGCGGCGGCAGCTCAAGGACGGGATCGGCGTTCTCGGTAAGAACGGCGTTCCAGGAATCGCGCAGCCGCAGCCTGCCATTGGCCTTGCGCCGCGCGGAGGTGCCCTCCAGCTCCGGGGCCTCGGCCACCAGATTGCGTCCGCCGGCCCAGAGCAACGTGCGCATGGTCAGCACATTGGCGTTCTCGAACCGCGCCCACCATGCGGGGCCGTCATAATGAAATGGGGCGACATTCATCCGCGCGGCCGTGACGATGCGGCCGGCGCCGAAGGAATAGGCGCGCAGTGACGGGTCGGCCGGCGCCAGTGCCTGGATCGCCGCTTCTCCCGCCGGGGCAGGGTGGGCGAAGATCGCTTGCAGCGATTCCGTCCCGCGCACGTCGTAGAGCACCAGGCCTGCACCCGCCTGCACCCGCTCCAGTATCCGCAGCTTGACCCGCGCCGGAAGCTGGCCCAGGTCCACGCCCGCGATCACGACCACCTCGTATTCCGACTCCAGCTTGTCGAGCAACTCCTGTGTCTTGGCGGCGCGACTGGTGCCTGTGTAGAGATTATCGTAAGCGGGATGGTCGGTGATGGCAAGATCGTAGGTACGCAGCGCCGTGGTCACCGCGGCATAGTCCAGCGGCATGCGTTGCGCGATCTCGATCACAAGCCGCGCGCGGCTCAGCGAAACCACGAAGAGCGCCCGCAACTTGCCGCCTTCCAGACTCTCGACCCACTCCAGATGCGGGGTGACAAAGTCCGTGGTCAGCTCGTTGGCGCGCGAGCCATCCATCTGGGTCTGTGCCGACAGCACCCCTGTCAGGCACAGCATGACGACGATCCGCAAACAGACGAATCCTGGCATGATCGATATCCTCTATTGAGCGTTGGTCAGAAAGTGTTCCAGAGCGATCTCGTCGCGCAGCTCCTCGCCCTCCCGGATCAGGGCCTGGTAGCTGGCGGCGGCATCGACGGGCATCAGGTCGTCGGCGACGGTGAGGCGCCGGTCGAGTTCGGCAAGCGCTGCCGCGTTGCGTTCGCCGGTGCCCGTTGCGGCCAGCTCCACGGCCGCGCTGACGGCCTCCTCGGCCAACTCCCGATAGTGCGCTACGACCGCCGGCGGTTCAGCCAACCTCGGCGTTCCGTCGCCGTTGGCCCACAGCCAGCGATTCTTCATCGGCACCACCCACGGTGCGGCAGCCGACCCCAATCTCTCCCCAAGCGCTTCCGGCGTCGGCAACTCCGCCGTCGTGAACGAGATGTAGCCGAACTTGCGCTCCATGAAGTTGCCGCCGGTGGAGCTGGTCACCGTCAGCTTGCCATCGGCATCCGTCCACGCCAGCCGGCGATGAAAGAACATCCAGAGATCTCCCGGAGCCGCGCGCACACCCAGATCGCTCCAGGGCACGAAAAACTCCAGCGTCCACGCATCCGTGCCTGTGCTGCTCGCGGCGCGAGCCGAGGTGGCCGACCAACTGTGATCGGTGAAGCCCGGATCGGGCTGCCAGAAGTCGGCGATCGTGCCGATGCTGTTGACGTCGAACTTGTAGAGGGCATAGCCGGTCGCCGTCGGGTCGACATAGAATTCGTTGGAGTCGTCCGCCCAGACCTGACCGCCGTCGCGGGTGCGGACGCTGGCGCGGATACGCTCGGGATGCGCTTCCATGTTGATGACCCCAAAGGTGATCCCGCGGTCGTCCCAGACGATGCGAATGTGGGTCTCCTGGGGATTCTTTCCTGCGTCATGCGTGTAGCGGCTGAAGGGGGGAGCGAGCTTCCAGCATGCCTCGTCGAGGCTGCCGTCGATGATTGGCACCGTCTCAGCCCTTACCGCGTGGTGCAGGGCCAGTTCCCGGAACTCCCGAGCCGTGCCGCGGGTGGCGAGGCTCAGCGCCGCCCAGATCAGCAGCATGTGTGCATACCTCATGTATCTACTCCTTTCGCGATCCGTGGTTTCTGGACATAAGCATCATGGCAGGCAGAACTGGTCGGCTTTGAGGTCGGTAACGAAACCATGCGCGGGCGCATGCGCGATCATCAGCGGCGGTCGGGCCGCTTCGACAGCGAGCTGCGGCGTCACGCCGCAAGCCCAGAATACCGGCACGACCCCGCTGGGGATCTCCCGCACGGGCGCACCCCAGATGGGATGCGCCAGATCGGCGCCGATGACTGCCGGATCCCCAAGGTGCAGCGGCGCCCCGTGTGTCCACGGAAAACGCCCCGTCAACTGCGTGGCGACGATGGCCTGCGCCGCCGTCATCCAGCGCATGGTCACCGCCAGCGGCCCGCCAAATGGTCCGGCGGGGATTGTGGCTAGGCCCGTACGCAAGACCCACACCTCCGGCGATGGCGGCACCCCCGCCCGCTGCAGCGCCCGGTCGAAGGTCAGGCTCGAACCGATGAGCATCGCTACGCTGTCCGCCTGCCACAGGTGGGCGATATTCAGCACGTCATCCTGCCGCCGACCGTCCCGATAGATCGCGTAGCGCGACAGATCGGTACGCAGATCCGCGCCGGGCGCGCAGAAGCGTGGCACCGGGTCGCCCGGATCCAGCACTTCGATGAGTGGGCAGGCCTTCGGATTTCGCTGGCAATATACCAGGAAGTCGTACGCCCACGCGCGCGCCAGCACCACCAGATTGCACAGCAGGTTTTCGGGTGCCAGGCCGATGGTCGGCCCCGTATAGTCGCCGCGCCGGCATGCTTCCCGCAAGGCAGTGACTGTGGCAAAGTGCTGGGTCACAAGGCGATCCTCTTTCCTTCGCGGCAACCGCGGCGCAGTCCTGAAACCACGTCGTACACCCGGATGCCGTCCGCCAGCGTCAACGGCATCGGCGCATCGGCGAGCCACGCGTTGACGAATTCACGGATCTGGCTGACGTTGCGATCCGCCTCGCCGCCATCGCCCGGCCGCTCCGTGACGCTCCATTCCCACGCCTCGTCAAACGCGCGCGGTCGCGTCGCATAGAGCCGCACATAGCTGGGCTGATTCCACTCGTAGCGGATCGCCATGTTCTCCAGATGTATGCTGCCGAATTGCACGTTCTGATGGGAATGCTGGGAGAGATTGAAGACCGCGAGCGCGCCGCTGGCGTAGGTAAAGGCCGCCGATACCTCCTGCTCCTCATGCTGCAGCGATGCCGACGGATGCGTGTAGCAGGAAGCCGAAACCCCGGTGAAGCGACCGCCAATCCACTCCAGCCAGTCGAAGGCATGGCAGCAGTGATTCACCAGTTGGCCGCCGCCTTCCTCCAGCTTGTGCCGCCAGTTGGTGCGCTGCTCCGGCGGAATGGCCGCGCCGGGCGAAAACCAGTGATGGTGAATGCCCACGATCGCCCCCGCCTCCGGACGGCGCACCAGCTCTGCCACCTTCCGGAAGACGGCGACGTGCCGATAGCTCAGCCCGACGTAGCAGCGCACCCGCGGATAGGCCGCCTGGGTGGCCAGCAGGCTGGCGCGGCCGGCATCGTCCACGCATACCGGCTTCTCCAGGTACACATCCTTGCCCGCGGCGGCGCACTCGGCAAAGGCCCGGGCGTGCAGATAAGGCGGCAGGCTGATCAACGCCACATCGAAATCCGCCGCCAGGAATGCCTCCAGCTCCGGGTACGCCACAATCCCGTAGCGTTCTTCGCAGGCGCGCGACATCGCCGGATTCACGTCGTAGCCGGCCACCAGTTTCACCTGCCCGGGACAACCCGCCAGCACCGCATCGACCAGATCTTTCGTCCGGTACATGTTGCAGCCGTACAAGCCAAGACGCATGCATTCTGCCATGGAACCTCTTCCTTACCAGTTGGAGTAGTACGTATTGCCGTCGGTACCCGGACCCGGAGCGAAGAAGAGCGCGCGGGTGGCATGGGCACCATACTTCGGCGTCGTGCCGATTTGATCAGGCGAAAGAAACTCAGTATGGCCATCAGCCGCCACGTAGGTCGCCTTGTTGGCGTGCAGCGTGGCAAACCAGGCGACCGAACCGAAGCCAGGTACATTGTCGAGCTGGTCCAGCCACATCGCTCCCCAGGGATACGTCAGCGCCGCTGCCTTGATGGACCAGAACATGCCGCGTGAATAATGGCCATAGAGGATGATCCGATCCGCAATGGTCACCGAACCGACCTTCGTCCCCCCCTGGCCATTGCCGTTGACCCCTTCGACGACTGCCGCGCCGCTTACCTCCCGCCAGGTCCGGCTCAGGTGCATGTTGGCAAAATAGCTGAGCTGGCCCCCATAATTCCAGGCGATCGAGACATTCATGTCCGTCGCGCAATGCCAGATCCCGTAATCCTTGTTGCACATCGCGTTGGTCGTCACTTGCGGCCACCCGCCCGGCTCCGTGCTGGTGAACGGCTCCAGCTTGTTGTCGATATACACGTCGATCAGGTGGTGCCAGTTGCGCGTCAGATTCGTTACCTCATGACTGCGATTGTGACGCGAGATTGCTGGCGGAAAGAAATCGTCGCTATCGCCCGTATACAACGTCGTCGCCATGGCCAGACTCTTGTAGTTGTTGGTGCAGTCGACCCGCTTTGCCGCCTCGCGCGCCGCCGAAAGGGCCGGCAACAGCATTGACGCGAGAATGGCGATAATCGCCACGACCACCAGCAGCTCGATCAAGGTGAAGAGGCGTAGGTTCGCTGATTTCTGCATCGCTCATGACTCCTTGGTTGTCGGTATCTCGCGGATGTGCCAAAGGGTATTGGCTGGCGACGTCCAGCGCAACACCTCGCCCGTCATTCGTCTCCGTTCGTCGGGGCCAAGTACTTCTGCCTGCTTGTCTCCCCATGGATTCGCCAGTGCCAGCTCGCCGGCTGCTTCCGCCAGCACGGCCACTGTCGTCACCTGCTTCCCATCGTAGCTGGCGGAGAGCAGAAGCGCGCCGGGAACACGGAGTGTCTCGAAGGCGGCGGGCAGCTCCTTTGGCCATGCGGGGAAGAGGTGGATCACGCCGTCCGCCGTGCGCTGCACCAGCATCTCGTTGACCGCGGCCGCGGCTCCCAGCAGCGCTTCGATCTGGAACAGCGCACCCCCAAGGTGCGCGTGATTGCCATGACCCGGTGTCAGGCTGTTGTGGCTGCTCAATCCACCCGCCATTTGATGGTGCTCGGCAACCGCGTACAGGCACGCCAATGCTTCGCTTGCCAGACCGAGACGCGCGGCGATACAGCCTTGATAGGCCTGCGACCAACCGGTGAACTGCTTGTCCCCATAGCGATGGCGAAACTCCGCAAACGAACGCCGGCCCAGCGCGAGCAGCTCCTCGCTGCTGTGCAGCCCGATCTGGCGCCCAGGGAAGATCGGCATCAGGCGGCTTGGATGCCGATGGCACCAGGGCAGAAATCCGGGCCGGTCGCCATCCCGGAAGTAGCCGGTTTCATAATCGATCAGGATGCCGTTGAGCGTCGGCAGAGGGGGCAGGTGATCGACGACGTTCTGCCAGGCATCCACCGCCTCGCCGTCCTCCCCCAGCACTCTGGCTCCTTCCACAAGCGCCTCGAAAAGCGTCCGGATGCAACTGATGTCGATGGTTGGGTTGCGTCCCGGCAGCGGCTGCAGTTGCCCCGTTTCGTCGAACCACATCTGTTCGGGCGAATGGCTCACCTCGATATTGTACTGACCCTGTGCATCGCGCACCATCAGCGCCAGGTAGAAGTCGCCGCACTCCTTGAGGAACGGGTAGATTGCGTCGCGCAGCAGCGTTGTGTCCTGCGTATAAAGATACTGCTCCCAAAGGTGCTGCGCAGCCCAAGCGGTGACGCAGAGCTCCCAGTAGCCCCACGCACTGATGGCGCGCCCGCGCCAGTCCGTACAGAGCGGCACAGCCAGTCCAGGCGCGTCGAACGACTCCCGTGCGGTAAGTCGCAGTTGCTCGCGCCAGTCATGCGTCAGCACCCGCACCAGTGCTGCCTGCAACTCTGGATGGTTCGCCGCGCATGCCGCCCAATGGCACTCCTGAACATTCGTATTGAAATGGAAATCCGCGTGCCACGGCGACACCTCATCCTGCACCCAGATGCCCTGCAGATTCGGTGGCGAGGTATCCGGCCGCGTACTCGCCCCCAACTGGTACAAGCCCATCTGCCAGAGCCGTTGCAGCTTTGCATCGCCCACCGTCACCGTCGACTTCGACCAGAAATCATGCCACCACTCCCGATGCCCCCGCTCCAACACCGCCAACCGGGGGGCGCTCGCGTCGGCGGCGGCGGCTACTGCCGCGCTGACGGGATCGACGCTCTCCACCTCCGACGCCAAGGCGAGAATCAACCATGCCGGTCCCTGCTCGCCGCCAAAGCCGATCAACCCACGCAGTCCAAACCGCCCCGCCTCAACCACGAAGCTGCCCGCGCCAAGTGCGCCGACCGCCAGCGCGCCACCACCTTCCATGCCAATGTGCATCGTCCCGAACAGCCGGTCGCCGGCGGCGGAAGTGCCATACACCGGGGCAGACCGGCACCTGTCGGGTGGGCGGTCGTAGCCCCAACCGATCTGCTGCTCCCGCTCGCTGCGCAACTCCACGACGATCAGGTTGTTGGTGGCGGCAACCCAGGTGCGCACCTGCACGGGGCTGTACTGCATCCCAAACGTCCAGCCGGCAATCGTGGGCGATATCTCGACTCGCACCTCTGCCTTCGTAAGATCCAGAAGCTGCGTGAAGCCGATCGGCTGCACGGCGCGCATCGCTTCCAGATGCAGGGCGCCGCACGAGAGTTGCTGTTGCCCACCGATGGGGGAGCCGCCTTCAGTCACGATCAACTCCCGCACGTTGCGCGCCCCCGCCATCACCCGGTCGCGGATCTCCCGATACGGCACCCGCCACCGCGTCCCATGCGGCAGGTCGCTGCGCAGATCGTTGATATCATGCTTCGAAAGCCCGATGTTCAGCCGCTCGGCCGTGCCCCACACCACCGCACCCACATTCCCGTTTCCCAGCAACTGCCCATCCGTCCAATGTAGCGCCGGCCCCGGCAAACAAATCTCGTCAAGCATCGGTTGCCTCTCCTATGATTGGCGGTGGGACATGTCACATTATAGCCGGCTCCCCACCTGATGCAACCTCTATCCGGAAAAAATGATGATTGGTCGTAGTTTACGTGGGTGGGGCGGTGGACTGCCGCACAATCAGCTGGGCAGGAATCAATTCCTGACGCGGAGGCGAGCTGTCGCCGCCGATACGCGCCACGATAAGCTCCGCGGCGCGCTGACCGAGCGCATAGCCATTCTGCCGAATCGTCGTCAACGGCGGTGACAGCAGCGGGGCGAAGTTCAAATCCGCATAGCCGACAATGCTCAGCTCGCGCGGTATGGCAACGTGGAGCTGGTGCGCGACCTGATAGAAGACGGCCGCCTCCAGATCCGTCCAGCAGAATATCGCGGTCGGCCGTCTGCTCCCGGACAGCAGGTCGACCACGCGGGCGCGAAACTCAGGCTGAGCCGGATTTGGAATGTCGACCCTGCAATCGGGCTCCACCGTCAGGCCATGCCGCGCCAGCTCCGCCAGAAAGCCATCCAGTCGATTTGTCGCTTTCGGATAGCCCAGGCCGATGCGCCTGTGCCCAAGATCGATCAGGTGCCGCGCCGCGAGCATGCCCCCCTGGTAGTCATCGGTATTGACACTGTCGTCTTGCGGAAAGCTCCGTCCATGATCCGAGGCGAGCCAGACCGTCGCCAGTTTCATCTTCCGCAGGCGCTGCAGGTCGTCCTGAGTGATGGCCTCTTCCGCACTGGTGGTGACGAGCCCGTCAATCCGGTGGTCGACCAGGCGATTGAGGCACTGATGCATGTTGTGGACATCCACGGCCAGCATGATCGGCAGGATGCCGTGGGAGAGCAGATCGTCCTGGATGCCGCGTTGGATGTCCTGGAAGAAACTGGCCCGGTAGCCGGGATAAAGCACGCCGACGCTGTGGGTACGGCCGCCGCCTCGCGTCGCGGGTCGCATGACCGGACTGGGCCGGAAACCCACCGTCGCGGCCAGCTCGAAAAGCTGTTTCCGCGTGGCCGGCGCCACCTTATCGCTGTTCGAGAAAGCCCGCGACACCGTGGTCCGCGATACTCCCGCAAGCTTGGCAAATTCCCGCAACGACAGCATGTCGACAACTCCTGTTAAGCTCAAGACTCGTCTGCGCCGAGTCATCCTGTTTCCGTGGCCAACGTGAGTGGATACTCAGCTCCAGGAGAACAAGACGGGCTTATGATAATCGCGTAAACATGGCTGTCCAGCGATTTCCGCACGACTGCGCCGAGGCGGTCCCGCCGATGCAAGTCGTACAGGGACGCTCAGGAGGTCGCGGGGGCGGTTTGATCGTCGGGTAAGTCGAGCGTCGGGGGATGGTGAAGCCAACGTTCGCGGTTGAGGGCGAGGCAGGTGCCGACGGCGAAGAGGAGGAAGGAGATGGTGATAACGATCATGCCGGGACCGGCTTCGACGACCATGTCCATGATCGGATAGATCGGCTGCAGGAGGAGGATCGCCAAAGCGCCATGAGCGACGAGCTTCGGCTCCACCTGCCAGGTCCAGGTGGAGCGAATCGCGTAGAGGGCGAGCACGAGCAGGGCGACCGTGCAGCTCACGGCGCCAGGCTGCCAGCCCTCGGCGAAGTGGAGCCACTTGAGGGTGGCCAGCAGCCAGCCGCTGATAACAAGAACCCTTATGCTGTTGGCGAACCAGATATGGTCACGGCTCCAGCGCAGGCTGTGGAGGAGGAGGAAGGCGGGTACGACCTGCCAGGTGACATCGGCGCTGATGCCGGCGGCGGGCAGGATGCGTCCGCAGAGGATCGCGAGAGCGGCGGCGCCGAGCAGCCCTATCGCCATGTTGCGGATCAGAGCGGCGCTGATGATCAGCAGGAGCAGCAGCGCCCCGATCATGGCGTGGCCGCGCTGGAAGTCGGCGGACAGGCTCTGGCCCCACTCGATGGGAATGAAGGCGGCGGTTCCCGCGAGGGAGACGAGGAGGAGGGTCAGGGTAACGGTCGTGTGCCGTCGGTAGAGGATGAGGGCATAGAAGGTGGCGTTGGCGAGGGTGAGTCCCATGAGGATGGGGCTGAGGGAGAGGGTTCCGGCGCCGGCAAAGATGGCGAGCGGCAGGAGCAGGAGGGCCTTTTCCTTCCACGGCACGCAGGCCGGGAAGAGATCCTCGCGGCGGTGGTAGAGGCTCCATGCCACGACCCACAGCGAGGGGATGATCCAGGTATCCTCGCCCATGACGTCGTAGACATACATCAGCGCCCAGAGATGGTAGCCGGTGGCAGCCAGCCAGATGGTGAAGAGCTGCCAGGGCAACAGGCCGCTCTCGCAGACGCGGGGAGCACTGGAGGCGGGGTTGGGCAGGACGTTGATGAGAGCAGAAAGCAGCGGATAGGCGACAACGATTGCCAGAAAGAGAGCCTGATGCAGGATATCGGCCCGCATCTCTTCGGGCGTGACCTGATGGAGATAGTTGAAGACGAAGGGAAGGGCGATGTTGACGCCCAGCAGAAGCGTGCCGATGAGGAGGAGGCGTCGCGGCAGCAGCAGCTCGCGGAAGAAGAGCTTGACGGCGGATACCCTGACGATGACGAGCAGGGCGCTGGCCGCGGCCACGCCGGCGGTGATCCGGAGGGTGGAGGACTCGCCATTGCCAAGCCAGGTTGCCTGGCTGAGAAGGACGAAGGGCACCCACAGGATGACGTTCTCGATGACGATCAGGAGGGTGGAATCGTACCAGACCTTTCGGCTGGCAAGGGCGATAGCGGTTGCCACCAGCATCATTTCGTAGCCGTGGATGGTCAGGAAGTTCATCAGCAGGTGATCGACTTCACTGAGCCCCTCCGTATCTCCCCAGAGGATGTAGATGCCAAAGAGGAGCATGGCCGCGCTGGCGAGGTAGAAGGGGTTGCACTGAAGCAGGCGCTGGAGGGTCGAAACGGCCGGCGCTGGGGCAGGAATCCTCTCATCGTAATCGAAATCGTGGGTGGCTTCAGGGTTCATGGTGCTCCTCCTGCTGGTTCGATCACTTCAGGTTATAACGGATTACATGGTTCCTGAAGCTATCATAAACTATCATGAAGATGCTTGCAAGAGGATTTGCACGATTCTGCAAACTATTTTTGGGGGGTATACTGCCGAGATTGATAGATGCAAAGTGGAGTGGCACCGGCAGCCACGGGAGGTGCATGTTCGATTTGATCGAATGAATATCTACTTGATCGACCAATCGAATCAATGCCCTTGCCGACGCGCTTCTTGAGGCCGCCGCTCGGAGAGAGGTCCGACTCGCCCGACTGGACTTGACATTCATCACGCTTGGCGACACACTATGTCTGATGCGCAAGCCGCTTTGCTCATCGAAATCGGGTATGACACTGGTGTAACCGGCTGGTCTTGGTCATATGTTATAGCAAGGAGTCTGCCATGAATGCTCGGCGTCGTCCCCGCCTCTTCACCCTCATAGAGCTGCTGGTGGTCGTATCCATCATAGCCGTTCTGGCTTCCATGCTGCTGCCCGCCTTGAGTCGGGCGAGGGGCTTGGCGCGCCAGTCCGCGTGCATGAACAATCTGCGCCAGTTGGGGCTCATGGCGCAGACCTACGTTGATGAAAGTGACGGCTGGGTGTTCCAAAAGCGACTGCACATGCCCGTTCCCACGGATCAAAGCACGTGGCGCCTGTATACAGGCGAAGCATTCCCCAACGGCGTCAGCAACAACTCGTACATGAAATGCCTGGAGGACTGGAGCGGATACAAATTCCGTACGCCGGGCGGTATGGCTCATTGCCCGAGCCATAACTTCCAGACTTGGGCCAATCGTTGGGACCGGGGAAGTTACAATGTGATGTATTGGGGCGTCACAAACAAATCCGGCAATCCGGGGATCGGCAACGACCGGCTGCAAATGCGCGCCGACAGCGTCAGAAATCCGACCAAGGCAGTGATGCTGGGCGATGGTTCCGCTAAGAACGTCGGCACCTATGACGCGGGTTTCGCCGGCATACGGCACAATCTCAGGGCGAACGTCCTGCTGCTCGCCGGCAATGTCGAGAATCATCCCGCCATGGATATCATGGCCGCATTCGGGACGAGCACCACCAACGGGATCATGAAAGCGGACCTGAATATCTGGCTCCGAAACGGGGCGCGGCAGAAGGGCGAGGGCGAACTCGACTTCTGATCGGAATCGGGCGCCATTCGTCACGCCGAAGGCGGCATCAGGCCGCTCAATCGCGGAAACGGCTCAGATCGAGCGTGGTCATGGTGCGCGCTCCGCACGGATGCCCGATTCGGCTTCCGTCACGAAGCGGGTGCCAAGCCGCCCGCCTTCAACACGGCGTCGACCTCGCCTTGGGGAGATCGCAGAGTGTCGTTTCATTTCAGACCTCGAAACTGGCTGTCTTCAGATGAAGCAGGCCGCTCATCCACCCGCTCGGCGTGTACTTGACGGCCCAGTAGTTAACCAAGCACTTTCCATTCCTCAGAAAAACGGTGCCCGGGTTTGAATAGGCCCAGCCGGGATCAGTCTCGATATCCCCCGCATACTGGAAAGTTTCACCCTCGTCGGTGGAGAACGCGACAGAGAGCGGCGTGCGTTTGCCGTAATGCGAGGTAAAACCGGGATCGTATTCGCTGTTGTTCCAGATCAGGATCAGCCTGTCACCGTCAGGGGTGCGGCTCAGATCCGGGCATGATTCTGGCGCGCGCATGCCGGTGGTCTGTGGTTTTGACCAGGTTTCGCCGCGATCTTCGGAGTATGCCTTGAAGACAGCACCTAGCTGAGTGCGCATCACTTTCAGAATTCGTCCGTCCTTAAGTTCCTCGACATGCCCCTCCATTACTCCGCGCATAGGCAACCTCACCCAGCCCGGACAGATACTCCAGGTCTGTCCCATATCATCACTGACCGCGCAACCGGAGATCCAGTTTTCGTCCTTGCTGAAGGTCGTTCCCTGGGCGATCTTTTCCACCGGCAAGATCAGCCTGCTACCACTCAGCATTCTCATGGTTGAACTGGCGAATCCGTATTCCTGCTCTTGCCAGATGATCCTTTTATCCGTGAACGTCTCACCCTCATCATACGAGCTGTATGCCACCGCCGTGCATCTGGGCTGAAGTCCGGGGCCTGCCTGCACATAATGTTTATAGGAAAACAGGATCGAACCGTTCCGCAGGCGTATCAGGCAGGGCGAGTAGACATTGACATCGCCAGGGTCGGGCTCAGCTTCGATCCGCGGTCTGTCCCAAGTGCGGCCACCATCACTGGAACGAATCGAGACCAATCTGTCGGGAGCAAAATCGTCTGAGCCGAGCGGGCTTTTTTCGAAACGCTGAAAGATCATGAACAGATCGCCATTAAGCAGCTCGATAACCGAGCCCTCCGAGGCGCGCGGAAACTCATCACTGGCTGCGTACGCAGTACTGATTTCAAGATTTCTGAGCATGCTTTACCCTTCTCCATTTTGGGTATCCACGCGGATACGATGGGCCAGGATCTTGCCCTGACCGTTCTCAATCGCCCAATGCGCGGCCAGGTACTCGCTGTTGCCCAGAGGCAGCAGCGACGGCTGTCCGAAACGCAGGTTTGTTCCCATGTCCTTGAGACTCCCGATCCGCATGGACGGCGCGTTGCCCCAGATACATGCCGTCTCGACAATCCGCCAGCGGCTGCCGCTGAAATCTACGATGCTGACATGTAACCCGATATCACCTTCCCGATAGCAATGGATGGCCAACAGCAGGTTGGCGCGCAGCGAGATCAAGTTGGAAGCCTGCCCCGGCACCCCCGTGTCTATGGGGTTGGACCAGGTGCGGCCGCCATCAGCGGAGATTACGACATGATTCGTGAGGTTCCGGCCCGCCACCTCATCAAGCATCCAGATCAGGGTAATAATCCGGCCGTCCGGGATCTGACATGAACGCGTCTCGTAGGGACTGATGCTGCCGTCCGGAGAGGTGTAAAAAATACCGGAATCGTCCCAGTTGCGGCCGCGGTCAGCGCTACGCACAGCCACACCAAGACGACCGGAGGGACGGCGACCGTCCCACATCGGCATCGTGGCACCGGTCATGAGCAAGTCGCCCGAGCGCAACTGGATGCATGGCCCGGAGGTTTCCAGTAACTCCGGGCGACTCAGTGAGATCTGCTCCGGCGGTGACCATGTACGGCCTTCGTCGGTGGAAAATGAGATCAGGTTCGGGCCGCTTGGCAAACCGTCTGTTGCCGGATTTGCAAATACCTCGGGATCGCTGCGCCGGAAACCGTAGCCGGTAGCGATCAGCGTGCCGTCCTCCAGCAGCAGCGGCTTCAGGGAACATGGCCCGAGGTTGCTGAATCGCGTATCCGTGAACATCTGTCCCTGCAGAATCCAGGTGCGTCCGGCGTCTTGCGAGCGTGAAACAAACATGGTGTTGTTCATGGCATCGAATGCCTCGCCGATCGGGAAGAGAGCCAGAAGATCGCCGGATGGCAGTTTCGCGAGCCCCGGAAACGATGCGAACCGGCTGACCAGGTTCGGGATCGGATTTTCGTAAACCACGATGTGTTCGATGACATCAATGCTTGGGTTCATGAATCACTCTGGACCGTGGATGCTTACATGGTTTCTTATTCGTCGTTCCGGCCTTTTGCCTATGCTCAATCGCGGAAACGGCTCAGATCGAGCGTGGTCATGGAGCGAATCGACTCCTCCGCAGCCACGCTGATCCGCACCGCGCGGATGCCCTCTTCGGCTTCCGTCACGAAGCGGGTGCCCTTCAGGATCGCCTCCAGGACGGCGTCGACCAGCAGTGTGTCCGCGCCGCCGTGCGAGCCTTCCAGCTTCGGCGAGTTCCAGGATTCCTCCGGCTGTCGCGCATCCCGTGGGCGGAAGCTGAAGCCTCCCTCGTGCAGCTCGAATTCCAGCCGTCCCTCCGTTCCCAGGATCAGGAAGCGCCGGTGGTTCAGCGGTGAGCCATGCAGTTCGACGTACGAGCCGGAGATGCCGTTGGCATACATCATGTTCACCACATGGTGATCGTTGACGTCGATCTCCCGGCGAAAGGCGCACCGCATCTGCTCCCGGTTCGCTACCCCATGCTCGGCATCCGCGGGAAAGAGATGGGCCGTCTTCGCCTCGGGGCAACGGTCGCGCTCTTCGCAATCGGGGCAATACAGCTCGTCCGGGCGGTCGCCCCCGTAGTAGTTGCGCCCGCCGAAAGCGGAGACATGGGTGGGCTCGGCCTCCGCAAACATGTTGAACAGATCGAAGTCGTGACTGGCCTTCTGCAGGAGCAGCCCACCGGATTCCGCCCGTCGGCTCATCCAGTTATGGAAGTAGTTCAGATCCACATCGTGCCATTCGGCGATCGAGCGCAGTCGGCCCAGGCGACCAGCGGCGATGAAGCGGAGAGCTTCGCAGACAGCCGGGTTGAAGCGCAGGTTGAAGCCAACCAGCAGTCGCCGCCGCGCCTGGACAGCAGCCTCGCGCAAGGCCTCACAATCCGCGATCCGCGTGGCCATCGGCTTCTCCGTGAAGACATGGGCCCCATGATTCAACGCCTCGCACGCGTGCGCCCGGTGCTCGTAATCCCGAGAGCAGATGAAGCAGAGGTCGATTTGCGGCTGCGCCGCCCACATCTGGGTGGAGCTTTCATGAACAGTCATCCCCGGATGCAACGCCTGGGCCTGAAGCCGGCCCGCCTCCCAGCCATCGGCACCCGCCACCACCTCCACGTCCTCCCGTTCCGCCAGCGGCTTGAGAAAGGCACGGCTGCGCCTCCCCATACCGACAAACGCAATGCGCAGCTTCTTCTGCATCGTCACAAGCCTCCCTCTTTTTCGTAGAGATAGCACCTCGATCGAGAATTACGACCCGCCACGTCACAATGCGCTCAGGTTGGGGACAGGTACCTTCCCTCAGCCTGGGCTGTCGGTCAGTCAGATCAGACCGATCCAGCGGAGCGGACATTGGCAAATCCGAGATCATGAGTAGCCGTTTGCGGAATGAGTCCGTATATTACGCGAAACTGCAACCCCCCAAGGTGCACTGTCTTCCTGATGGAGCAGTGTGGAGTCGTTGTGCGGCAAACTGAATCGGACATTCCAGCCAGACCACCGAAGACGCCTTCACCACCGAAGACGCCTTCGTCTTCTGGCCGCAGCAGCACGCACGACAGCAGCATCATTGCGGTGGAGAAGCCGGATTTCTTCCTGGTCGTATCCCTCTTGCTCGTCTTCACGAGCATCCTCCTTCCCGTCATGGTCAATCTGGTGCTCTGGCTGGTGCTGGTGGGCTATCTGCTCTCCATTCCGCTGGTGCGACGCCGGCGGTGGAAGCTCAAACCATGGCTCGCTCGCCTGAATGAGACGGTCAGCAATCGGCTCCAGTTCTATCCGACGGAGCTGCTGCTCGTGGTCAGCCTGGGCGGGTTGATCATGCTCCGTCATCTGGAGACGGCTGGCAGGTGGTGGGAGTTGGCGCTGTGCCTGCAGGTGATTCTCACGTATTCACTGAGCCGACGGGGCAACCTCATCCAGAGTGGGTATGGCCGGCGGCGTTGGCGCCTCTTCCGGAAAGTGCAGCGCGACAAGGAAGGAGAGAGGCCGCCTGCCGTTGCCGCCAACAGCGCGGCTCAGGCTGCCGCTGAGCATGAGGAATCCAATGCGCAGGACCCCGCCATCGCTCATCGCCAGGCGTGGGAAGAGAAGCAGCAGAAGCGCTGGGAAGAATGGATGCAGGAGGAGCTGGATCGGCTCAATGGTGAGTACAAGTCCGATCATGGCTCTTGAGGTTTGACATGAGTTCTTTCGACCTGGTTGCGGCGACACCACTGCTTCTTTATCTGACCTTCGGTCTGGTCTACTGCTTTTTCGGCTATCGCTTCATCAAGGGGATGCTGATTGCTTTTGGCTGCTTTGCCGGATTGGCGATCGGGTTGCAGCTCGGCTATGCGCTTCTGCCGGAGAGCCCGCTTGGGTTGCTCGTTCTTGGGGCGCTGGGGGCGGTGGCAGGGGCAATCCTCTTTGCGCTGGTTTTCAAACTCGCCCTCTTCAGCGCGGGCTTCGCGGCGGGGTCGATTCTGGCGCCGGTGCTGGTGAGCATCCTGCGGTTGGAGCTTGGCAGCGCCCCTTCGCTGGTCATTGTCGCGCTTTCAGGACTGGTGGTCGGCATGATTGCGCTCCTGCTGGAGCGACAGGTGATGATCCTTATCTCGGCCGCGCTGGGCGCGGTGGTCACTACCGTCAGCACGCAGATGCTGATCGCGCGGACAGTGCGCCTGGACTCGGATCACCTTCGGGCTGCCTATGAACGTGCCTTTACCAGCACCTGGTGGCTGCTTCTCATTCTTTTCGGTCTGGGTGCCATCTTCCAGTGGCGCACGACCGGCAAACGCAGGGAGTGATTCCCCGCGCCTGCTCCCTCTCGTCGATGTGGACAACAAACCAGAAAGAGATGACTGAACATGACCTTCGACTTCGTGCCCGACCATGACGCACTCGTGCTCGACCTCACTCCGGCAGAGCTGCACTTCACGCCCACGCACCTCTGGTCGCCGAGTCCCTCACGTGAACACCGGACCAGTCCCTATCCGCTGCCCAAGAGCTTGGTGCTGGGGATCCAGGGGAATGAAGAGAATGGCGCCAAGTTCTCGCCGCCCCCCTATGCAGCCATTGTGGAAGGGGAGCACGATCGTCTCTGCCTCTCGGTTGTCGCGGACGCGGGCTGGCATCGCTGGAACGAGCTGCGCATCGAGGCTGGCGCGGAGCGTGTCCGGGTGATTCTTGACCTGGAGGGACATACGGATCCCGCCAGCGCCGCCCCGCATGTTCAGCTTCAGGCGATATCGGCCTCCGCGGGGGAATCGCGGCTGGCCCTTCTGACGCGCGCCTTGCGGGAGGGTTATCCGGCGATTGCCGCCGCGAGTCCCCAGATCCCTGACTGGTGGTTGGAGCCGATCTACTGTGGCTGGGGCGATCAGGTCTCGCTCTCCATGTGGCTGGAGGGTGTCGGACCTGAACACCGGGCCCTGGCCTATTGCATCCAAGGGCTCTATGAGCGCTGGATTCGCCGTCTGGATCAGGCCCGGGTTCCCTTCGGGACGACGATCATCGACCACGGCTGGGCTCCCGCCGGCTCCATGAAGCCGGATACCATCCGGTGGCCGGATCTGCGCGGTTTCATCGACCGGGAGCATCAGAAGGGGCGCAAGGTGCTGCTCTGGGTCGCGACCTGGCTGTGGGATGGCCTTCCCGATGAATGGTGCATCTTCTGTGATGGGGTCAAGCTCGTCGCCGATCCCACCAACCCGGCCTATCTTGCCTACCTCGACGAGCAGATCACCTGGCTCATCTCGGAGGAAGGGCTGGATGCGGACGGCTTCAAGATCGATCAGCTGGCCTACAGTCCCGATGAACGCAATCCGCGCGGCGGCAGCCGCTTCGGCGATACGCGCCATTATCCCGCGCCCGCCACTCCCATGCGACCCCACGGCGATGGCTGGGGCTGCGAGCTGCTCCATACGCTCCAGAAGCGCATCTATGACGCCGCGAAGGCCGCCAAGCCGGATTGTCTGATCACCAGCAGTACGGTGCATCCGTACTTCCACGACACCTTCGACATGACGCGCCTGCACGACATGGGCTCCGTCGCCGCCGACATCTTCGACGCGATGCAGGCCCGGGCGGATCTCTCGCTTGCGGCGGTCCCGGGGAAGCCGATCGATACGGACGACTGGATCCACACCGACTACGCGAAGTGGCTGAACTACACGTCAAACAGCCGTCGGCTGGGCGTGCCGTGCATCTTCTATGCCGAACACTTCATGGCTAATTGGTTCGCTGAACCGGCGACCAGCCTGATTCCGCTCAGCGATCTGGAAGCCATCGGCAACGCGTGGCGCGAACAGCCCGCCCGCCGCTGACCATCATCCGCCGCCATGGCATCAGTGGACCCGGTCGAGTTCCTTGCTGGTCACGAGCGAGATCCCGATGCCGGCGGCGATGAGAACATAGACGAGGAAGCCGAGGATCAACTGGATTTCGGTTGCTGCGCCGCCTCCCGTCACCAGGTTTACCGGCGCGAGGAGGAGCCCCCCGAACCAGACGGTCATCGACATGCCGATATTGGCGAGCCCGATCTCCAGTTGTTCAGTGAGGAGATAGATGGCGGTAGGCGGTTCGAGCCCGGTGGTGAAGAAGGTGCCAAGCTGCACGGAGACCGCCCCCAGCTGTTCGAGCGCGCCCGCATGCGCATCCTCACGCAGGTCGCGCAGAAAGCCTTGGAAAAAGCCGGAGGCCAGGGAAAGGAGGTAGATGACCACGGCCACAAAAGAGGCGACTGATGCCGTAAAGGCGACCCCGATCGACAGGCCCACCGCCACGATCGCGGCATAATGGCAGCTCATCACCAGCCAGAACTTCAACGCGTTGTTCGCAAAGTGGCTGGATGCGTAGTAGAGGGCGACGCCGTCCGTGCGGTAGAAGACAAGCTCTGGATTTCCGGTACCCGAGACCTGCAACGCAAAGGTGCCATCCTCTGGGATAGACTCCCATGGGATGACGAACTGGTTGTCGGCAAAGGAATAGCTTGAGCCGGTCATCTCGAAGGGTTGGCTCGCGCGTGGCGCCATGACGCGCCAGGTCAGTTGATTCTCCTCGCGGCGTGTGCTGGAAAGATACCGATAGCGCACGGTGATCCCTTCCCCGTAGCGGGGCGTTGGGCCAAACTCGAACTCCCACCGTTTCTGCCCGTCCGTCTTCAGCAGGTGCAGATCGTACAGGAGCTGCATACGCAGCCGCTCCCGCACCTCCGCATCGACGGACTCCTCCTGTAAGCGTCCCTGGCTGACCAGCTCGTCGCTCCGCTCGTCGATCATCGATTCCAGGTCGCGCCGCTCCGGCGTCACCCGGGCGAAGGCCCGCCATGAGCTCTCTCGCAAGGCCGCCTTTTCTTCGCTGGCGGGCCACTGCCAGATCATCACCTGGTTGCACAGCCCCACCACGACCATCAGCGTGAGCAGGCCCGCTGCCCCATAGATGCCGAGTCCGAGCCACTTGCCCAGATAGATCGCCCGCCGCGTCACCGGATAGGAGGTCAGCAGGTGCATCCGCTTCGATTCGATGTCACCGCGCATCGACATGCACGCCGTCCACAGCAGGCCCACACCGAAGAGGGCCGTGGAAAAGTGGAGTGCATACCGGCTGCGCAACTGGAGTTCGTGCGACAGTTGGCCGTCGGCGCGGCTCACCCAGAAGATGAAGATGGCGACCAGGGCGGAGAGTCCCAGCAGCATGAAGGCGGACCCGCGCCGGAAGAGCAGGAAAAGCGTCAGGCTGGCTACGGCTACGGGGCGTCCCATGAGCGTCACGGCTTCTTTTTGCGGGTGAGTTCGTCGAGGGTCTGCTGATCGATGTCAGCCTGTGGTGTTTCCGGTGGCGGAGGGGCATCCTCGCCCCGCAGCTCCTCCAGAGCTTCTTCATCCACGGCCGGCTCCGGCTCCGATGGGGGAGCGCTCGTTTCGCTCTGCCGCTTGGCGTGGGTCAAGGCTTCGAGCATCTCCTCCGGCACCTCGACGCCCTGGCGCAGATAGGACGCCACGCCCTTGCCGATGTGGGCTCCCTGGGTCTCATGACGCTCGCTCGCCTGTCGAATCACATCGAGGAAGTAGGTCTCGAGAGAGCGTGTCGGGTTCGAAAATTCGATGTTGGCTTCGGCTGGTGCGTGCGTCGCAAGGACGCGCCGCAAGGCGTCCAGGCCCTGGGCGTCCGGGGCCGGCATCCGCACCTGAAGCTGATCCTTGTGCGCGAGCAGCTCATCGACCGGGCCATTGGCCAGGCCCCTCCCCCCGTACATGATCAGTATCTCGCTGCACACATCCTCCACGTCCGCCAGCAGATGGCTGGTCAGCAGAATGGTCTTGCCCCGGCGTGCCAGGGTGAGCAGCAGGTTCTTGACTTCACGGCAGCCGATGGGGTCGAGGCCAGCGGTGGGTTCATCCAGGAGGAGGAGGTCCGGGTCGTTGAGCAGGGCCTGCGCCAGCCCCATCCGCCGCATCATACCGTGAGAGAATTCTCCCACGAGGCGCTTGCGGGCGTGATCCAGGCCCACCATGGAAAGGAGTTGATCGCTGCGCGTCGCAATCTCGCCCGCCGACAGCTCCAGTATCTGGCCAAAAAAACGCAGGACTTCTTCCGGGGTGAGGGTCTTGTAGAGGTAAGCTCGCTCGGGCAGATAGCCGAGGCGCTGCTTGATCTCCACATTCGTGGGCGGTTTGCCAAAGACCTGGAGCGTGCCCGACGTGGGGTAGAGATGGCCCAGAATCATCTTCATCAGGGTCGACTTTCCGGCCCCATTGGGCCCTAGCAGGCCGAAGACCGACCCCCGCGGCACCTCGATATCCACCCCCGTCACCGCGGTGACGCGGTCACGTCGCCAGAAGTCGCGGAAGATCTTGGAGAGGTTATGCCCTTCAATGAGGAGGGGAGGGGGCTGTCGGTCGGACATGGCTGATTCCTCAAGTTGTAGGGAGGATCCTTCGCTGCTGGCTGACCGCATAGGCTACTACCGGCCCGGCTCCTAGTCAAGCCTTGCGTGGCAAAATCCGCGCCATCGCGATGCAGTTAATTCGGGGAAAAATGTTGAGTTGTGCAAGGACTGATCTACTGTAACCTTTCAGGCTGCCAGGCACCGGCATGCAAGCCTTGGCGCTCCCTTGCAGTACAGTAAGAAAAAGCATTCACGTGACGGAACGAAGCCCTTTTGCCCATGTCCAACTACTCGGACAACTCATTGGAGAACCTTTCCGACAGTGAGCTGATCGACTTGATACACCAGGACAACATGAACGCCTGGAATCAGCTGATGAGGCGTCACGTGGGAAAGGCATATCAGATCGCATACGGCATACTCGGTTCCAAGGAGGACGCAGAGGAAGTAGCCCAAGACGGCTTCGTGAGAATCTATCGCGCTCTGGATCGTTTCAGGGGTGATGCCGAGTTCTCGACGTGGATGTACCGAATTATTGTGAATCAGGCTCGCAACAAATACCGCTGGAACAAGCGGCGCGGCAGCCTGAAGAACATCAGCATCGATGCCACGCAGGATCCGGACAGCGAGCGAACCCCGATCGATCTGCCTGACGAACAGAAGAGGCCCGACGAAACGATCCTCTTCAAGGAATGGGAAGGCGAAATTGCACGCGAAATGGAGAATCTTCCTCCGGTGAACCGCGAGGCGCTCTTCCTCCGAAACGTCAAGAATATGTCTTATGAACAAATTGCCCAAGCTCTCAACTGCAAGGTGGGGACGGTGAAATCCCGCATCGCCCGCGCCCGAGAAGAACTGCGAAAACGACTGGATATGTAAGGTGTGACGATGATGACACATGACAGCCACGACCCGACCGGCTGCCCGGGCTATGATGATTTGAGCGCGTGGCACGATTCCGCCGCCCCGGATACGGAGATCGATACACACGTCAGGACCTGCCAGGCCTGCCAGAATATCCTCCACGAGATGGAGGTAATCGACATGCAGGTACAACAGCATCTGGAAGAGATACTTCCCGATGCGAGGACGATGGAACACCTGATCCTCAACACGCGCAAGCATATTCAGCCGCGGGCCATTCCCGTCCTAAGCTTTCGCAACCTCTTGCGGATTGCGGCCGCGGTCGCCGCGCTTCTGGTGGTCGTCGCCATCCAGCGTCAGCTTCAGACGTCCGCGGAGTCTCCCGTGCAGCGCGCTGAATCGCCTGTCGAGGTGGATGCACAGTTCGTCACGGACATTCCGGTTGACGAGACGAGCTACCGCCTCTCGCCCCTCAATCAGAAGCTTATTGACGACCTTGTGCGCGAGTTCGGCCCAATGATGGCCTCGAGCTCCCCCAGGCCGGCGCCCGCCGCGTCCATGCCCGTCAGCATCGGCGCCTCCGCGAAACCTTACGAAGTGGCGTCGTTGCCGACAGTTGGGAGCGCCGTCGACAGCCTCGTCGGTCCGTCGCGGCGGCCGGTGGAATCTCCCATCGGCAGCAGCAGCCAACTGGACTTCACATCGGACATCAACCTGGTCTGGTATGGTACGCCGCCAAGCTTCCAGGAGGCGGATACCGAACGCATTTCCCTGGTCAACACGCGGAAGACGGTACGCGATCGCGTCCGCCATGTATGGCTGGTCCCGGAGACCGCTGCCCCCTTACGGGAACTCCAGCAACTCCTCCCCCGACACAAGCAGGATTTTCAGGACCTGATCAATCAAGATCGGGATGAATATGTTCTGCAGTTGGTGATCTCCGACAAGGATCTGCAGGAGCTTGTGGATCACTTCGACTCGCTCGACTTCAAGCTCATCAGCCCCACGGCACCCCAGCCCGGCGATGGCGCGAACCTTCGCCTGACCGGCAAAGGTGTTCAGTACGAGATCGACTTCGTACGCAACTGATTGCGCAATCGCTCATCTGCAGCTGTCACGCTTCTACGGGGCGGCATCCTGGCTCTGGTGCAGCCGTCGCCACACGAGGTACCGTTGTTGTCGATGATCGACAAAGGTGGCGGCCGGGAGGTAATGGCGCTTGGCCCATCCGGCAAATGCCTCGTGCGTCATGATACCTGTCTGGATGTAAAGCACCAGCACCTCGGGAGGCGCTTGGTCGAGGCGCGCGAGCAGCGAGGCCATCGCCGTCGTTCCGGATGCGAAACGCAGTGCATTGGTATCCGCTTCGTCCAGCGCCAGTCGGCGGTCGGAGAGCAGAGCGCATAGCGGCGCGATGGCTGAACTGCCGAAGAGGGTTTCGTCCGCTCCAGCAAGCTCCGAGATCAGGTTGATCGTCGCCTCCGACTCCCACCGGTGCCCCTCGTGCCGCGGATAGGCTGAGATTCCTGGCGCCAGCCCCGCCGCGATTGCCAGTACGCCGAAAGCGCCAATCGCAAGTCGTTTCCTGCCTTGGCAGCTCAGCAGGCGTCTGATGGCCGTCGAAGTCGCCAGACCTGCGAGGAGAGCCAGCGAGACATAAGGCACGAGCAGGTAGTATGGATATATCCGCGCCTGGAGCAACAGCATCGCGACCTGCGCCGGCACTGCCAGTGCCGCACAGGTTGCCGGCACACTCCCTTTTCCGTCGGCGGCCCGGCGGCGAAGGAGACCCGGCAGATGGCGAAGCGCAAGCCATCCGCCTACCAGCCCGCCGAGCACCAGTACCGGCTGAGCCGCCAGCATGCCCAGCAGGACCCGCGGGCCGGAACTGCCCGTCCGCGGCGGCTTGTGCAGGTGATACAGATAGACCTGGGAGAGATAGTCGCTGCCGCCGGCCAGCACGCCGACCAGATTGAAGAGCACCAGTCCCACGACCAGCGCCAGGCCGAGGCGCATCCCCCGCCGCCGGTCATACAGCAGGAGTCCCAGCACGGCCGCCAGGCCGGTCGGAAGCGCATAGACAGCGGTCGCTCCGGCCGCGGCAAAGGCCACGCCGGCCCACCGTTCCCGCCGACCCCCCAGGCAGGCAAGTCCCACGGCAGTCAGCAGGGCAGCCAGGTTTGCCCCGGTGAAATGGCTCGAGGCACGCAGCACGTCATGGGAGAAGGCAAAGGCGATCATCGCTCCCAGCGGCGCCCAGGTTCCAAAGCGCCTGGCCGTCCAACCAAGGCACACCAGGGTCAGCACCGCAAAGCCGATCGGCAGCAGCCGCGCCGTCCACATCGAGAAGCCCGCAATGTGGAAGAGCAGCACCGCCGGCGCCAGATGCAGCGGCGGATGGGAGAAGAAGAAGTCGCGGTACGGCAGTGCCCCCTCCGACACGCGCGAAGCCATATAGAAATAGATCCCTTCATCGCCCGGCAACAGGTGCAGGGCCGGCACCTTGAGCGCCAGGAAGAGCAGCACAATCGCGGCAGCCGGCATGGCATGAAGAAGCCGCGAAGCGTGCCCCTCAGCGCGGCGGCCATTACCCTGGGGTTGCCCCTGGCGGCCTCTCATTGCTTCAGTCGCCGGCGTATGCTCCGCAGCTGCTCCAGCTCCCCCGGGTTACCCGCGAAAAGCTTGTCGACGTCCACGGCGTCCGCCAACTCATGGTACAGCCTCGTTGCCGCTTCAATGTCCCCCAACTCCAGCTCCCGCTCCATGTCGCTGAACCAGAGTCGCTGCAGCCACGTTGTCGCCCAGCCGGGCAGCTCTCCTCCCCGCCGGCGCGCCGCAAGCGACAGATAGATGCGCGCATGTATGTTGTCTGCCTGCTCGCGCGACCGGACGATGCTCAGGTTGCGGCGCAGCGACTCGCGAAAGCTTGCCTGCGCGGCGTGCAGTCGCAGCTCCAGATCGTCGGCCACCTCATCATGCTCGCGTGCGCTGCGCAGTCGCTCCGCCGCGAGGGAGAGCCACCGCGTCACCTCCTCTTCCTGACGCTGCCGGGTCGTCACGAAGTAGACGGCGGCAAGGGTCACCGCCGCCACGATGCAGGCCAGGATCCAGTTGCGGCGCCCGTACTTGAGTACATGCGCGCTCACCTTGTTGCGCCGAGCGGCCACGGGATATTGATTCAGCGCGCGGTGAATGTCTTCGGCCAGCTCACCCGCGGTCGCGTACCGTTTCTCGGGCAACTTGGCGAGCGCCTTGGCGCACACCAGCTTCAGATCGCGATTGACCGACGCTTTGATTGGGGGCGGTGGATCGTTCTTAATCGCATGCATCGTCTCGCGCATGGTCGCACGCTCGAAAGGATGCTTTCCCGCCAGCATTTCATAGAGGATCACCCCCAGGGCAAAGACATCGCTTCGCGGATCGACCTGGCCCTGCATTCCCACGATCTGTTCCGGAGCCATGTAGGCGGGCGTGCCCGCAAAGCGATTGGCGTCGCCGCCCGCCGCTGTCTCCGCGGTTCCCTTCGCCAGGTAACGATCCAGGGCATCTGACAGGCGACTGTCGCGACGGCTGTCCATCGCCAGCCCCCAGTCCATCACGTAGACCTTGTTGAACTCGCCGCTCATCAGGTTCGCGGGCTTCAGATCCCGGTGCACCACGCCGATGCTGTGGGCATACCCCACGATCTGGCAGATGTGTTCGAAGAGGCGGATCAACTCGTCGAGCGACCGGCCCTGATGGGATTTCGGCTGGCGCTCATCCAGAATCTCCCGCAACGTCCGTCCTTCCACCTTCTCCATCGCGATGAAAAGTTCGCCCTGGATGATGCCGATATCATGGATCGGAACGATGCCGGGATGCTGCAGGCGCGCCGTAATCTTGGCTTCGTTGAGGAAACGGACAACAGAATCGCGCGACGCGCGACGGTGGCGACGGAGGATCTTGATGGCGACCTGCCGCGCCAGATCCGTATCGTAGCCGAGATAAACCTGGGCCGCTCCACCCGCCCCCAACTCATCGTAGATCTGATAACGCTGTCCGATCTCCGGAACCGAGAGCGTCAGGCCAAACTCGCTTTCCAGCCACGAATACTCTCCTGATTTCTGCCCTTTACTCATGGTCCTCGTGCTCTCTACGCTGCCGTCTCTTCGTTCGCTCGCCTCTTAGTATCCACCCGCCAGAGAGAAAAGCAACAAAATTGACCCGCGAGTACGCTTGAATATTCCCGTTCCCGGCGTATATGTAACCTCTTTTCCCGTTCACATCAGATTTCTCTACCCGATGCGCGGCGCGGCGGTACTCTTCAAGTCAGCCGGTTTTCCGCCGCTCGCGTCATGACCCACTCGTTCCGATGGAGGAGATTCAGCATGGCACATAAGAAAGGTCAGTCCAGCAGCCGTAACGGCCGCGACAGCAATCCCAAGATGCGTGGTGTCAAAGCCTATGGTGGCGAGCTCGTCACCGCCGGCAGCATCATCATTCGCCAGTGCGGCACCAAGTTCCATCCCGGCATCAATGTCGGCATGGGGCGCGACTTTACCCTCTTTGCTCTCAAGGATGGGACCGTGAAGTTCGCAAAGGAGCAGCGCAAGGTTCATATCGTCCCGACAGAAGCCTGACACCGCGCTTCATGATCGTTTCCTGAAAAAGCCGCCGGCGATTTCTCGCCTGGCGGCTTTTTCATGCCCCTCCGCGACTATCTGCTTCAGGCCTTCGCCTTCTCCAGCGCGCTCTTCAGCTTGTCCTTGGCCTGGACGCCGACAAATTGCTCCGCGACTTCCCCATCCTTCAGGATGAAAATTGCCGGAATGCTACGGATGCCGAACTTCTGCGCCAGCCCCGCTTCTTCATCGCAGTTGACCTTGCCGATGACCACGTCATCTGCGACTTCGCCTGCCAGTTGCTCCAGTACGGGAGTCAGCGCCCGGCACGGGCCGCACCACGGCGCCCAGAAGTCCACCAGCGCCACGCCATTTCCAGTCTTTTCCGCAAAATTAGCTTCAGTCAAATGCTCAACAGCCATTTCATTCTCTCCTCTGATAGATGTGTCGATTCTCGAAACAGACATGCCTCGTAAAAGTATCAGCCTGTCAGCCTCCCAAAGGGCTAAGATAGATCGCATCCGTGGAACAGTCAACGCACACGTGCGTGTTGCCCCGAAAGCCGAACCGGGCAACGCTTGGCAGGACAACTTGAAAGTGATCGGATCGGCAGCTATCCATACGTCGAAGATCCCAACTGAAGGAGAATGCGGATGAACGTTGGCAGACAGGTGCATGCGGTCTCATACAATGTCCGGCACGGCTGGGGAATGGATGATGTGGTGGACGTGACTCGCCAGGCTGACGTGCTGGCGCGGCTGCAGCCGGATATCCTCTTCCTGCAGGAGATCGATCGCGGAGCGGAGCGAACCCACGGCGAGGACCAGCTCGAAATCTTCTCCAGAATGCTCGGCATGGAGGGGCGTTTCGCCCGATTCATGGAGTTTCAGGGAGGGGAATACGGCCTCGCCCTTGTGAGCAAGTATCCCATTCTTCGTCATCAATCGATCTCGTTGCCGCCCGGCTCGATCGAGCCTCGCACCGCGCTGGCCGTGCAACTCCAGCTCCCTTTCCTTTCACTCCCGATGCAGTGCGTTTGCGTTCATCTCTCCTTCGAGCCGGGTGAAGATGATGTGCGGAAAGCTCAGGTTCAGACCCTGCTCGATTACCTGGCCCAGACTCCCGGACCCGCCATGATCGGCGGTGATTTCAACGGCGTGTTGGAGTCGCCGGCTATCCAGCTCCTCCGCGGCCACTTTCACCTGCCACCGAAATCTCCGCCTTCGTCCACGTATCCCGCCGACCAGCCGACCTGCGAGATCGATCACATCGCCTGGTGCGGACTTGACGAGTTTGCCTCCACCAGCTATGCCGTGATCCCCGAAAGTGTCGCTTCCGACCATCGGCCCGTGTTGCTCACGCTTGCCTCGCCAGCTTGATGCTCGCGATGGTTGCTTGCAATGCTCGGGTGTGGCGGCTATACTTGAGCGAGGTAAGGACTGTCGTTAACCCGTGTGGAGGGATGAAGATGGAACACAAGCGTCGATTCACGCTGATCGAGGTACTGGTGGTAATGTCGATTGTTCTGGTGCTTGCCGGCATGTTGCTGGTCGGTGTCAGTCGTGCACGCGCCAAAGCGCGTTCGGTACAGGTGGAAGCCGATTTTCGGCTGATGGAGACGGCCATCAGCTCCTATCGCACGACCTATGCCGGTCTCTACCCCTTTCACGCTACCATCAACACAGACATCAACAACCCCAGTGACTATCTCTTCGCGGATGCGCCGTGGATAGTTAACGGCCCGGTCTTCGGTGATCTTCTCACCACGCTGCAAAGCGAACATGCCTCCTGGAATCCGCGGCGTATTGCGTTTCTCGAAGGTGGTGTAGCCGATGAAGATCCATGGGGAAACAGCTATCGCGTCGCTGTCGATACCGAGTACGACGATGACCTCGAGGCTGCCGTTGTCTATGGCACCGACAGTGTGCTCAACAAGGGCATCGCCATCTGGTCACGCGGACCGGATATGCTGGATGACAGCGCTACCGCTCATGAATCCAACGCCGATAACCTCAACTCCTGGGACTAGAGCCGATCGCTGTCATGCCTGCCAAACGACGCCCCCTTACCACTCTCGCCGCTGACCGACGCCTTATTGCACCCTCTCTCCTTGCCGCCGATTTCCATCAGCTTGGCGCGGAGATCGAGCGCATCACCCAGGCAGGAGCCGACCTCCTGCACGTCGACATCATGGATGGTCATTTCGTTCCCAATCTGTCGATGGGCCCAGGCATCGTCAAGTCCCTTCGGCCCCACAGCGACTTGCCCTTCGATGTACACCTGATGCTTTCGCAACCGGCCCGCTACGTGAAAGCCTTCATCGATGCCGGAGCGGATCATATCACCTTCCACGTCGAAGCCGACGACGATGTCGAGGAGACGCTGGCGCTCATTCACTCGCTGGGCTGTTCAGCCGGTCTCTCGCTCCGACCCAAAACCCCCGCATCCGCGCTCTTTCCGTATCTTGACAAGATCGACCTGATCCTGGTGATGACCGTGGAGCCGGGATTCGGTGGGCAGAGTTTCATGGCCGACATGATGCCCAAGGTGCGCGAGCTGCGCGCCAGGCTCGATGCCCAGTCGCGTCCCGTGCATCTGGAGGTAGATGGCGGCGTCACCGCGGAGACCGCCGCGGTATGCGTCGGCGCCGGCGCGACCATGCTGGTGGCCGGAACGAGCATCTTCCGCGCCGAAGAAGGGGTCACGGAAGCGATTCGCCGCATGCGCGACTGAGGCGCCTCAACCAAGCAGCGTAGCCAACATGCTCGTATAGCGGTGCAGTCCGTCCAGGTTCTCCTTGGAGACAATGTCTTCCTGGTGCAGTCCCTCCAGGATGAACTCCATGGCCAAGGCCAGTTCCGCATTGTCAGTCGGCTTCAGGTACTCGCGCGCGGTTTCTTCCAACCGCGGCACCTGGCGCAGTTGCCGCAGATGCTCGTCGAGGGGAGTATCGTCGGCGACCTCGATGGCATGATGGCCCGCGAACCAGTGGATGATGCGCCCGAAGACCGGGTCCGCCGCCGCGGGTTGCTCGTCGTCTTCCTCCATCCGGGGGAAGTGCTGCCGGAAGGCCTTCTTGATGGCGCGTCCGACCAGATTGTGGGCGACCAGCGAGAGTCCCTCCCGCTCCCCCTCGTACGCCAATTCGATCTTGCCGGTAATCGCCGGCACCGCGGCCATCAGGTCACTCACCCGCGGCACCAGCTTCTCCTCACCCGTCATCAGGTTGCGCCGCTCGATGTTGCTGACGAGGTTCTCCATCAGCGAGATAGTCAGCCGGGCACTCACACCCGATGAGCGGTCGACCAGTTCCGACTCCCGCGCGACAAAGGCTACCGATTCGATCACCTCCTGGAAGAAGGCGGGCACCCGGGCTCGCTGACCATCCCGCTCCAGCCAGGCCTCCTGGTTGGTGATGAGCGCGGCCTCCGCCGTCGACCGGGGATAGTGGGTGAGGATCTGCGAGTCGATCCGGTCCTTGAGTGGGGTGATGATGTTGCCCCGGTTCGTGTAGTCTTCCGGGTTGGCGGTAAAGACCAGAACCATATCCATGGGTATGCGCACCGGAAAGCCGCGGATCTGCAGATCGTTTTCTTCCAGGATGTTGAGCAGACCGACCTGGATCCTGGCTTGGAGATCGGGCAGCTCGTTGATGGTGAAGATGCCGCGATTGGAGCGGGGAATGATGCCGTACGAAATCACCTCCTCATCCGTGAGATCCCGCTTCTCGCGCGCGGCCTTGATCGGATCGATGTCGCCGATGAGATCCGCCATCGAGACATCGGGTGTCGCCAGTTTCTCCTGGTAGCGATCGCTCCGGTGGCGCCAGTCAATGGGCGTTTCGTCGCCCTTCTCCTGCAGGAGGCGCCGTGAATAGACGCAAAGGGGATGAAAGGGGTGGCAGTTGAGAGGTGAGCCGGCGATGACCGGCGTCCACTCGTCCAAAAGGCCGGCCATGGCGCGGGCAATACGCGTTTTGGCCTGACCGCGCAGGCCAAGGAGGATGATGTTGTGGCGGGAAAGAATGGCGTTCTGAAGGGCCGGGATCACGGTATTTTCGTAGCCGATGATGCCGGAAAAAAGGGCGCCACCAGCGCGTATGCGCGCCATCAGGTTTCGGCGCATCTCGTCTTTGACGGAAAGGTAGGTGGAGCCACCGGCACGCAGCTCGCCGACGGTATGTATATGCGGTTTGCTGGAAGACATGAAGCAGCACTGCCTCTGTAGGGTGAGGAATCAGATCGGGCAAGTACTATATGAAGAACCCGTCGCCAAAATCAAGCCTGCGCCATGACTGGAAATCCAGCGGCAGTGGCACTACTGGTGTTATCATGCATCCCCGACACGATCAGATTCTCGAATTGCTTCGCGATCACGGTGAGGTTCCCGTCCTCGATCTGGCGGAACGCTTCAGCGTCACGCCCGTGACCATTCGCCGGGATCTTGACGCGTTGACCGGCGAGGGGCTGGTCGAGCGAACCCATGGAGGGGCCATTCTAGCCCGTCGCGGGCGTATCGAGTTCACCTTCCGGCAGCGCGAAGCTGCCATGCTCGGCGCCAAGCAGGCCATCGCCAGAATGGCCGCCGCGCGCATTCCCAGCGGCTGCGCCATTACCCTGGATACGGGGACCACTACGCTGGAGCTGGCCCGCGCGCTTATTCACCATGAGAAACTGCGCGTTCTCACTTCTTCTCTTCCCGTCGCCGCGGTTCTCCACCCCATGCCCAATATCGAACTCATCCTGCTGGGCGGCCAGACCCGCAACGACCAGCCGGACCTCTTTGGCGAACTGACCGAAGACAACCTCTGCCGATTTCATGTCGATCTCGCCGTCATTGGGACCGACGCGGCTGATGCAACGGGGTTGATGACGACGGATCCGCACATTGCCCGCGTCTCTCGCACCATGCTCCGCCATGCCGCCTCCAGCATGCTCCTCAGCGACCACTCGAAGTTCGGCCGCCAAGCCTTCGTTCGCTTCGCCGACTGGCAGGACATCGACTGCGCCATCGTGGATGCCGCCCTCGCTCCCGAGCATCGCGCCTGGATCGCCGATCGCCTCGAGCTGCTGATTGCCGATTAGCCCGCCGATGGGCTACAGGAAGAGTTGGCAGGCCGGATCGTCGGTCACATCGACGCTTGGATAGTGTAGCTGATCGAGGAATTCGCGAAATGCGGCATCGTCCTGGGGTGGCACCTGAATGCCCGCCAGCACGCGGCCGATATCGCCACCCTGATTGCGGTAATGGAAGAGGCTGATGTTCCAATCGGGCTTCAGCGAGTCGAGGAAATGGGTGAGCGCGCTGGGTCGCTCGGGGAACTCGAAGCAGATCAGCCGCTCGTGTGCCAGGCTCGGATTGCGCCCGCCGACCATGTGGCGCACGTGGAGCTTGGCCACTTCGTTGTTGCTGAGATCGAGGGTATGCACACCCGCTTCCGCAAGACTGGCCACCAGCTCCGCTCCCTCCGCATGGCCTCGGATCGCCACTCCCACGAAGACAAGCGCCTGGCTGTCATCGTGAAAGCGATAGTTGAACTCGGTCACGTTGCGGTTACCCAGCAGGCGGCAGAACTGGCGAAAGCTCCCGGGCTGCTCCGGAATATGGGCGGCAAGCAATGCCTCCCTCGCTTCCCCGAGTTCCGCCCGCTCCGCCACGAATCGCAGGCGGTCGAAGTTCATGTTGGCACCCGAACAGATGGCGACGAACGACTTGTCCCGCACCCCGTTCGCCGCAATGTAAGCCTTGGCTCCAGCCACGCCCAGAGCACCCGCCGGCTCGACGATGCTGCGGGTGTCTTCGAAGATATCCTTGATTGCCGCGCAGATGGCGTCGTTGTCCACCAGGATGATTTCATCCAGCACTTGGCGACAGATCCGGTATGTCTCGTCGCCCACCTGCTTCACGGCGACCCCGTCGGCGAACATGCCGACGTGCGGCAGGGCGACCGGGTGCCCGGCCTTGAAGGCTGCGTGCATGCTCGCCGCATCCGTCGGCTCGACGCCGATCAGCTTCACCTCGGGGAAGAGTCGGCGAACATAGGCTCCGATTCCCGCCGCCAGCCCGCCGCCGCCGACACAGATGAAGATCGCGTGGATAGGCTGCGTATGTTGCCGCAGAATCTCCATGGCAACGGTCCCCTGCCCCGCAATTACCTCTGGGTCATCATACGGATGGATGAAGGCCATACCGCGCCGTGGCGCTTCCACCACAGCGTGAGCGTACGCTTCCTGAAAGCTCTCGCCGGTGAGAATCACCTCTGCTCCGAGACGACGTACCGCCGCAACCTTGATCTCCGGTGTCTGGGCTGGCATCACGATAAGGGCGGGGCAGTTGAAGGCGCGTGCCGCCGTGGCAACCCCCTGAGCGTGGTTTCCGGCGCTGGCCGCGATCACGCCGCGGCTCCGTACCTCGGGATCCAAGCGCGCAATCTTGTTGTAGGCGCCCCGAATCTTGAAGGAAAATACAGCCTGAAGATCCTCGCGCTTGAGGTACAGGCGGTTCTCGAGCCGGGTCGACAACCGCGGCGCAAAGTCGAGGGGTGTTTCGCGCGCCGCGTGCGGGGCATAGACACGGGCGGTGAGGATGCGGGTCAGGTAGTTGTCGAGATCGATCATCGAGGGCTTACCGGGGAGGCAGGTTGAGGATCATGCCCACCTTGAGCTGATCGGGTGCGCTCAGCTGATGGCGATTGGCGGTATAAATCTCTCGCCAGCGTTCGGGATCGCCATAGACGCGCCGGGCAATGGCGGAAAGTGTGTCTCCAGACTGGACCGCATAGGTTGCGGCGGCGACGGTCGGCGTACTGACCGGTTTCGGAGGGGCGGGAGGACGTATGCTGGGCGACTCGATGATCGGCGGCAGGCTGGCAGAGGGCGGAGGCCCATTGACCTCATCGCCATATCGCTTACGAAGCTGCGCAAGGTAACTGATCTCCGCCTGCTCCAGGAATCCGGCCACGACGGCGACATTTTCGGACTTCGGCGCCATCGCAAGGAAGTCCCGGTAATGAACGATCGCCCGCGGCAGGTCCTGAAGGCTGTCTTCATAGAGCATGGCCAGTTGCAGGTGGGCCTTGTAGGAGGACGGGCTGTACTTCAGGCACTCGCGGAAAGCCTCGGCCGCCGCCTTGTGGCGCCCCGCCTCCTGCAGTTCCAACCCGCTCTGATAGTACGGATTCTGTTCGTTCTCGCGGGTAATGTCGGCCGTACAGCCGATCAACGCCATGAGCAGTATCAGCAATCCCCAACCCTTGAAAGAAACCTCATGCATTGGCAAATGGCGCCACAACCGTCATTTCCGGAAAGTGCCCGCTGACGATGTCGGTCTGCTGCGCGTCGAAAAGTAGTTTGATGTTCGGCCCAGCATCCATGGTCGCATAAATCTGCAGCCCCTCGGAGCGCAGCCGCCAGATGCGTTGCAGCGTGGCCACCGTCGCCGGCTGCCAGTAGAGTATCGGCGGCCAGGCTCCCAGCATGGTCGCATGCATGGACAGGGCGTTGGATTCCGCGACCTGTCCCAGCATCGGCAGGTCGAAGGTGGCAAGCGCGGTTTTCAGGGATGAGAGATCCTGTCTCACCTTGTCGGGCCAGGATCGATAGAGGATCGATTCCTTGCGGGTGGCGCGCATCGCCGGGCGCGAGCCGATGCTCTTCTGTTCCTTGCTGATCGCGATCACCCCGATTCGCAGCCCGGGCCATGTCGTATCGAGCTGCTGGGCATACGAGTCGCTGCCATCGGTCGAGGTACCTGCATGCCAATGGACAAAGCCGTCATAGACGGAGCGGCAGGCGCTGCCGCTGCCAAGCCGCGCCAGGATGGAGAGTTGACGTTTCTCCAACTGCCAGCCGTACAGATTGTCCAGAGCTTTCACCAGCGCGGCAAAGGCACTGGCTGAGGAGGCGAAGCCGGCTGCTGTCGGCACCGTATTGGTTGTGGTCACGCGAAAGCCCACCTGCGCGGGCCGGAAATGGTCCAGGAAGCTGGTCAGGCGCAGGGAGAAGGGATCGTCGGCGGGCATGTGCCGGTCATTGAGGGTGAAATCATCCACATCGGCAGTCGTGACGCGGGTGGTGGTGCCGAGTCGCCCAAGGGAGACCGAGAGACTGTCGGTGACGGGCAGATTGAGCAGATCGTCTCGCTTGCCCCAATACTTGATGAGCGCGACATTGGCGGGGGCAAAGGCTTCTCCCGAGGCGCCTGGTGCGGCATCCAGATGTGGAACGATGGTGGCAACAACTTCAGCTTTGGTCATGATTCTATTCTCACTCCAATGGGACTGACGGTGAGCGGCAGAGGTTCTCCTGCCGATGGCGGTGGTGTACCTGTTCCGAGGCCGATCAGGCAATCGCCGAGACCCGCGCCGGAAAGCTTTGCGCCGTAGATTCCGGTGGTCTGGCGCAAGTGGTGAAGCCGCAGGGTCAGGTCGGGTGTGGAGACACCCAAAGCGTCCATGAGACCAGCGGCAATCGTCATCAGTTCCCCGAAGCGTCGCCAGTCGCGCTCCTCGATGGCGCGGGCACCGGCAATCACTGTCGCCTCTATGGCATCGTACAGGTGGTCAAAGACGCTGGCATGGCGCTGGCGAAGCGCCTTGACCTGCGCCATGACTTCGACCGTGGACACCTTGACGCCGGAGTAGACCACAGTCAGCGGGAAGGTATCCGCCAGGCGCGTCGCGAGTCGCGGTTCCCGGCGGTAGAGGAGCACGCCACCATGAATGCTGGCGGCAAGATCGGCGCCGGAGCCACCTCCCTGAACCGCATCGATGACCCGCAGGCCAGCCACCAGCAGAGCGGCGGGATTCAGGGGCTCGCCACGCATCGCCTGGCAAGCCGCCAGCGTGGCCGCCGTCACCGCCGCCGACGATCCGAGCCCCACTTTGTTGGAGAAGCCGGCATCGATGGTGACATCGAGGCCTCCCCCCAGAAGCTCACGGCTCTCCCTCAGGGCCGCCATGACAAAGCGGCAGTTCGCCCCATCCGCCAACTCCCCCAGCGTCGTCTCATGGTCACCAAGGGCCGACTGCACGCGCACCCGGTCGTCGTCGCGGGCATCCAACCGTACCGACAGGCGTTGGTCGACCGCGGCGACGATGCATTGCCGCCCATGCAGCACCGCATGCTCCCCCAGCACCATCAGCTTACCGGGCGCCGAAACCGTCCACGATGCGCGTGCCATGCTGGTCCACCTGCAGGTTGATTGGTTGATAGTTGAAAGAGCGGCAGAGTGCATCGGGCGGCGAGCTGCCAGTTACCCATACCATACCACCACCGGCTCCACCAACCGCACCGGCCCCGCATATTTTCGCCGCCAGACCGACTCTCTCAAGCTCCACGATGAATGCCTGAACCCGCTTCGGCACTACTCCTATTTCAACCAGCAGACGATGATTCCGCCGAACTGCCGCCAACAATGCGTTCTGATCCTCACGCAGTAAAGCCTCCTCGACCTCTCTTGTGATCTCTCCGAACTGCTCCCAGATGGCGCTCTTGCCGTGCGTTTCGCGAACGCGCGAGACGCATTCACCAGTCGTGCTTTCCGGCGTCCCCGTATGCACCAACCGCAACGAGAGCGGTGGCAGGGGAACCGGCACTCCCGGCTGGCCGCGGGTATAGCGACAGGCACCCCCGCATGCACAGACAAAGCTGTCGACACCACTGGGGTTTCCATGCTGCAGCTGCTCCACGGCGATGCTCTCTTCGATCAACTCCGCCAAGTCCAGTCGCCGCCCCCCGAACCAGCATCCTCCGGCCGCCAGTACCGCCAGCCCAACCGCTGCCGACGATCCCATCCCGCATCCCAGGGGCGGCCCGATCTCCACCTCCACCTGGCAACGCTTCACCTCCCGTTCGACCCGCCGGGCCACCCGCGCGACGGCGTAGGCGATCAGGTCGAAGGGATCATCGAGCACCTCCCGGATCGGCCGCCGGCAGGCAAGAAACTCCGCGTGCCGCGCCTCCAGCCGTGGCGCGAGGTTCCGCATCTGCCCTACCCCATATTGCAGAACTCGCCGCAAACGCGGGATCAACACCGTCAATCCCTCTCCTTCGGCTTGTCTGACGATAGCCCGGGTGGGGGTATCCACCGCGACGGCGAGCGCCGGCTGTCCATGTACCACTGCATGCTCGCCGCTCAGAATCAACTTGCCCGGCGCCAACGCGGCACATGTATTCTGGAGACTATGGGGCATCGGCGGTTCCTTGGGTTGCAATAAAGTGCCGTCCTGTCGCCGCGCATCAAGTCGCCAGCTTCACTTCAGTCATGCAACCGCAACGCAGTGAGCCGCCAGTATGTCATGCATGGTGCCAAGCATCGCCTCAAGGAGCGCCTCGTCGGCAATGACCGGGAGCTTCGTCAGCGCAACGGGGGGGCAATCTGGCTTATAGGTCTGCACGCCGATATCGTAGCCGGCCGCTGTAGCGGCCCGAGCAAAGGCCTGGGCGCCAGGGAGATCATGGAACGACAGCGCGGACAGATGGCCCTGCCCTTCGTAGCCGCTGAAGCGATCAGGGAAGCGCCTGGCCAGCTCCCGCAGGCCATTCTCGATCTGCGCTCCCATGGCGCGAATTGCCGAACCGTTGACCGCGGCCCACTCCATCGTCACCAGATAGGCGAGGGAGGCCAATTCCTCCTGGCCATTCGTCACCAGCGCCCCGAACTGGGGCATGGTATCGTAAGCGGCGCTGAAGATCAGCCGGGAAGCCGGATACTCGCCGCCTGGGAAGCCTTTGCCCAGGGTCACGAAGTCAGGCTTCAGGCCGTATTCGCGGAAGAGGAAGAAGCCGTCGTACCACATGCATGACTGAATCTCGTCAACCGCCACGGGCACATCATGCTCCGCGCAGAGCTCATAAGCGCGCCGCAGAAAGCCTTCAGAGAGACGCCGGGCGCCATAGTTCATCATGATGATCTCGTGGAAGAAGCCTGCCAGCTTGAAGGGAGCCCGCTCCGCTTCCACGAAAGCAGCCTCGAGATCCTCGATGCAGTTGGGCCGCACCGCCCGTATGCTGTAAAGTCCCTGCCGCTCGGCTCCAGCCGCGAGTTCCGGCCACATGCCGCGGAGGGTCTGCGTCAGGATGGTCGTACCGTGATAGTTACCGACAATCTCGCCATCATCATTGCCGATCACCAGGATCACGGGCGTACGTCCCGCATAGGGTGGCCGCTCGCTGACCGTCTCGATACGATAGAAGCGCGCCAGCATCATTTTGAGCGCTGCCTCGCAGGCCAGACTGCCCGTTTCCAGGTTGAGCACCCGGTTGAGCACCCGCGGACGGCTTTGCGCCAACAGCGGCGCCAGATCGTGGGCTTCCCCCAAACCGTTGGCCGCGCGCACCAGCCGCTCTTCCAGTAATCTGGTAATGAAGCCACGCGTGTTGTTATGCGTCGCATTCGGGATGCCCAGTCGCCGCGCATGTTCCAGGAGCCGGTAGCCTGGGAAACCATGGCCCAGTGGGACATGGTAATGCTCGCTCTTGGAGATCACGTAAAGCCGCCCATCTTCACCGATGCGATAGTAGCCCAGCCCGCTGATCGGCGAGGCTTCACGGTTGGTTGCGGCGGCAAATTTGTGGGTGGTCGCTCCAGCGGCCGCATGTGTCAGCGGGGCAACCACCTGCTGCCCCACCTGCCCCAACAGTCCATGCAGCCGATCCTGAAAGCTTTGCGGGTAGAAATCCACCGGCTCACGGGCCAACGCCTGCAGTTCCAACTCCGAATTACCGCTCAGCCATGCCTGCGCGCGAGCTGCCGCGATGCAGCCTTCGCCGCCAATCAACGCATCCAGTGATCGCGCCACCTTGGTGAAACTGCCAGACATCGATCTCTCCGGTATGTTGTTTTGTGTTCTTATTCTATAATAACGATAGCTTACGCACGGCGATGCTGCAAGCTATTCTTGAAGAAATCGATGTGCATACGTCCCACCGGCATGGGCCACGCGTTGACTGGCAAACCTTCGTGGGCTTCGCTATTGTCGGGTGAAGGGTTTAAAGTATGGGAACCCCATTTTTTCCCCCTCTTCTTCTCATGCATCCAGCCTTCGCGGAAACCGATCATCGTCCCTGGCCCCTGTTGAGCCGACCCTGGGCATGGACTCAGGCATGGCTCGACCTCTGCTTTGTGCACTGGGAGGTTGACCCGGATGAGTTGCAGCGCCTGCTGCCGGCTGGTCTCGAGCTGGATCTCTATGACGATAAGGCGTGGATAGGGATCGTACCCTTTGACATGGAGGGGGTGATGCGGCGCCCCTTTCCGGCGATTTCGTGGCTTTCCGATTTTCCGGAGATCAACGTGCGAACCTATGTGCGGCATGGGGGGAAGCACGGGGTCTGGTTTTTCAGTCTGGACGTTCCCAATCGTCTGGCCGTGTGGGTGGCACGCGCCTTCTATCACCTGCCGTATCGGTATGCGCGGATCGGAATGAAGCGCGATCTGAACGAAGTCGCCTACAAGGTGCGTGGGCGCGAGAGCCGCTTCGACGCGATCTATCGACCGGGAGAGGACATTCACCCGACCTTCGACTCCTTCGATGCATGGTGCACCGAGCGCTACTGCCTCTATAGCGCCGACCGCCAGGGCAACCTCTATCGAGGTGAAATTCATCATCGTCAGTGGCCTCTGCAGCGAGCGGAGATCGAGATCAGGGAGAACAATCTCACCAATTTCATTGCGGTTGGCGATCAACACCCGAGTGTGCTTTACTGCCCGGAGATCGACGTGGTCATCTGGCCACTCGAACCGGTCGAACCGCTCGACGAGGGGAGCTGATCAGCTGCCGTTGTCCCGGGTAAAAATCGTAAAAAGATTACCCTCGGGATCTGAATAGGTGAAGCATTTGCGACCGGGGACGCCGCGGGTAGGCTGCATGGGGACAATCCCCTTTGCTTCGAGCCGTTGCACGATGGGTTCGGGATGGTCGGTGAAGAGGAGCCACGCGGTATCGCCGCAGGTATCTTCAACCGCATAGTCGCATTGCTGCAGGATGAGGAGCCCGCCACCCGGCAGGGAGAACTCGACGTAGTAGGTGCTGTCGAGCACGGGATCGCCGATATCGAGCACATCCCGATAGAAGGAGCGTACCTTGGCTATCTCCCTGACTTGAAGGAGAACACCGCAGCACGCGGCAGATGAAGAGCTTGGTTGTTTGTCCTGCACGCCTTGGAAGGTCCCCGATTGGCATTGCATCTGAGCGGTAATGTCCCATATTCTACTACGTAAACCCGGTATTGAAAACCGGATCAGCAGGAATAGATCAGGAAAACTTCCCCGGAGAGCGCCGCAGCATGAGTCGCGATGTCTATGAAAATCCCCTTGCCAGTCGATACGCCAGCCCTGAAATGAGCTACATCTGGTCGCCGCAGAAGAAATTCTCCACGTGGCGGCGCCTGTGGCTGGCGCTGGCGACGGCGGAGCAGAAGCTGGGGCTGGACATTCACGAAGACCAGCTCGCCGAAATGGCCGCCCACCTGGATGATATCGATTTCGAGTACGCGGAGGCGATGGAGAAAGAACTGCGCCACGATGTCATGAGCCATGTGCATGCCTTCGGCCGCCAGTGCCCCAAGGCGATGCCCATCATCCATCTCGGCGCCACCAGCTGCTATGTCGGCGACAATACGGAGCTGATCCAGCTGAAGGAGAGTCTCGAATTGGTCCGCCTCAAGCTCCTTCAGGTGATCCGGCTGCTGCGCGATTTCGCCATGGAGCAACGTCACCTGCCGACTCTCGGATTCACCCATTATCAACCCGCCCAGCTCACCACCGTCGGCAAGCGCGCCAGCCTTTGGCTCTACGACTTCGTGCTCGACTACGAGCGCATCGACCAGCTGGCGCGCGAGCTTCCCTTCCGCGGCGTGAAGGGAACCACCGGCACTCAAGCCAGTTTTCTGGAGCTGTTTGGGGGCGATCACGAGAAGGTCCGCGAGTTGGACGCTCTGGTTACCGCCGCCATGGGCTTCAACCGCACCGTGCCTGTGTGCGGCCAGACCTATTCGCGCAAGTGGGATTACCTCGTGCTCAGCGCACTTTCCGCCGCCGCGCAATCCGCTTACAAGATGGCCGGCGACATCCGCCTGCTGAGCAACCTGAAAGAGGTGGACGAGCCCTTCGCGAAGAAGCAGATCGGCTCGAGCGCCATGGCCTACAAGCGCAATCCGATGCGTTCCGAGCGCATCTGTTCGCTGGCACGCTTCGTCATCTCCCTGGCTGACAATGCCGCTCACACCCATGCCAACCAGTGGTTCGAGCGCACGCTTGACGATTCCGCCAATCGGCGCCTCTCCCTGCCGGAGAGTTTTCTTGCCACGGATGTGGTCCTGACCATCGCCGCCAATGTGGTGGACGGGCTGCACGTCTGGCCACAGGTCGTTCACAAGCACATCATGGCGGAGCTGCCCTTCATGGCGACCGAGAATATCCTCATGGATTGCGTCAAGGCCGGCGGTGATCGTCAGGAGCTGCACGAGGCCATCCGCGAACACTCCATCGAGGCGGGCCGCCGAGTCAAGGAAGAGGGCGCGGATAACGACCTGCTCGAGCGGATTGCCGCCGATGCGCGCTTTGCCCCGGTCCACCAGCGACTCGCCGCGATGCTCGATCCGCTGCTCTTTGTGGGTCGCGCTCCAGAGCAGGTCGAAACCTTCGTCGCGGAGGTAGTCGACCCCCTGCTGAAGAACCATCCCGAAGTGAGCGGCAGCGCCCCTGCCGAACTCAATGTCTAAGTACAGAGGAGCCCCCATGGCACGTCCGAATATCATCCTTCTCTTTGCCGATCAGATGCGCGGCGACTGCATGCGCTGCGATGGCAATCCCTACATCGAGACGCCCAACCTCGACTATCTGGCCAGCCTCGGAACCCGCTTTCCCCACGCCTATACCGCCACTCCCTCCTGCATCCCCGCACGCGCCACGCTGATGACCGGGATGAACCAGTGGCATGCGGGCATCCTGGGGATGGGACTCGGCCAGGGCGCGATGCCCAACGACTATCCGCACATGCTCGCCGCGGAGCTTTCCAATCACGGCTATCGCACCCACCTTGTCGGCAAGGGACACTTCAACCCGCAGCGCGCCATGATGGGCTTCCAGAGTCACGAACTTGACGAATCCGGGCGTTCGCAGGACGGTTTCAAGAGCGACTATCGCATCTGGTTCGACCGCGTGAAGCCGTATGACGATCTTTCGCCGGACGATCATGGGGTTCCCTTCAACTCCTGGATGGCCCGCCCATGGCATACGGACGAGCACCTGCACCCCTCGTGGTGGACCATGACTCGGGCGCTGGAATTCGTGAAGAATCGCGACCGGACCAAGCCGTACTTCCTGAATATTTCCTTTGCCCGCCCCCATTCCCCCTATGTGCCACCGCGGCCCTATTGGGATATGTACTGCGATGAGGAACTGCCGCCGGCTGCTGTCGGTGACTGGGCCGGGATGCACGACAAGCCGCGCGATGCCGCCGATACCAATGCCTGGCATGGCCGCATGACCGATCGGCAGATCCGCCGTGCCCGCACCGGCTACTACGGCGACGTCTCGTTCATCGACACGCAGATCGGGCGCCTCATCAACCACCTGCAGCGTAGTCACGACTTTGCCAATACCATGTTTGTTTTTGCCGCTGACCATGGTGACATGCTCGGCGACCACAACCTCTGGCGCAAGACCTACGCCTATGAAGGGAGTGCCCGCATTCCCTTCATTGTTGTTCCGCCCATTGGTGAAAACAAGTCACCTCGCAACGTCGCGCCGGAAGTGGTCGAATTGCGGGACATCATGCCGACCATCCTCGAGGCAGCGGGCATCGAGATTCCTGCCACGGTCGACGGCCGCAGCGTTCTTCCTCTTTCGCGGGAAGCGGCCCCGGACTGGCGCGAGTATATCCACGGCGAGCACTGCTGGTGCTACGGCCCCGAGCAGGACATGCAGTATGTGACCGACGGCCGTCGCAAGTACATATGGCTGCCGCGTATCGACATGCACCAGTTCTTCGATCTCGAATCGGATCCGCATGAACTGCACAACTGCATCGATGACCCCGCCCGGCGCGAGGAGGTTCAGAAATGGCGCGGCTTCCTCGTTGCGGAGCTTGAAGCTCGCCAATGCGGTTGGGTGAAGGACGGCAAGCTCGTCGGCCCCGAAACCCCCGACGCGCCCCTCATCTCCCCCTGGCGCGACAAGAGATATCAGCCGGCATAGCAGGCATCAGGGCTGCCAAGGTTGTACCTTTCGCCGCGGAACGTCCCGCTTCGGGGATGTTCCGCGGAGCCGCTTTATAGGTGCAGGTTGTTCGTTACAGGTGCATCCGCCAGGCGTCCGGCATCACCCGGAACCAGGCGTCCGGCATCACCCGGAACCAGGCGTCCGGCATCACCCGGAACCAGGCGTCCGGCATCACCCGGAACCAGTGACCAGCATCGCCCGGAACCAGTGTCCAGCATCGCCCGGAACCAGTGTCCAGCATCGCCCGGAACCAATGTCCAGCATCGCCCGGAACCAATGTCCAGCATCGCCCGGAACCAGTGACCAGCATCACCCGGAACAGGTGTCCAGCATCGCCCGTAATGGGCGTCCAGATTCATCCGTAATGGGCGTCCAGATTCATCTGGAACAGGTGTCCAGCATCACCGGAATGGGTGTCCAGCATCAGTCGGAACAGGTGTCCAGCATCACGTCGGAATGGGTGTCCAGCATCACGTCGGAATGGGTGTCCAGCATCACGTCGGAATGGGTGTCCGGCATCACGTCGTCTGGCCCGGGTTAAGCATAATGGCAGAAACGCCTCTACGCGTGCGTACTCCATACCGCTATCGAAAGAACTCATTTTGTCATTGACGTCGGATCCATGATGGTTTACTCTTTTTACGAAAGTATTTAAACTTTAGCAAAGAGAGAGCATCATGCATGACGGTGTTATGGGTGAGTGGATGCGCGTGGTGGCTTCCATGGCAAGGCTTCGCCTTCTGGCGCTTCTGGCCAACGGAGCGGAGTTGCCCCACAAGGAGTTGGCGGAAGCATTGGGGTGTACGCCCTCGGCATTGAGTATCGACCTGCGTCTCCTGTTGCGCTTTGATCTGGTGCGGCGGGAACTGCGACAGCAGCGCGTCTACTGGATCGCATCTCCCCCAGATGAATGCCCGGACAGTCAGCTGGCGATGCTCAACAACTGGCTCCATGAGGCACTTGTTCAGGCGGAAAGCGATACTGAAGCAGAGGCCCAGCTTCATGCCATCATCTTTGCCGCGGTGACAATCTTCACCTGTCCGCGACGGACCCACCTTTTGCGTCTGCTTCAAGCCAATGGAGGCTCCATGCCTCTGTCGCAGTTGAGAGCCCAACTCCACATGGGATATACCACACTGGTGCACCACCTCGACAAGCTGGAGCGACGAGGACTTGTCACTCTACATCGACCTGCGGGGGAACGGGAAAATTGCTGCATGCTCTGCCTGAACTTCAGATCACCCCTTCACCGCAGCCTCTTTTGCAGGATCATCGGCGGCAAAGAGACGCCAAGGGAGCCCGCCCCCACAATCACAACCGCTCCCTCCAATATGGACCACCTGCCAGCGACCTCATCCTTTGTACGCGACGTTCCTTTTCCACTACGTGAATGAGCGCGCCCACGAGCACAATTTCGCTCTTCCGGCTTGGCTTTGAGTCGATGCCCATTATGCTAAGCAGCGGTTGCAGCCGCATGCCATCGTGCACACAAGCCGGAAAGTTTTAGCGCGGATATGCCGAATGATCGACAGTGACTGGAGCTGGCGGCTTCTTGGTTGGTACGATGAGCATCGACGCGATCTGCCATGGCGGGACGATGCCGGCCCCTATCGGGTCTGGGTCAGCGAGATCATGCTGCAGCAGACCCAGGTGGAGACCGTGCGGCCCTATTTCGAGCGCTTTCTGGAGGCCTTTCCGACGGTCGAGGCGCTAGCCGCGGCGGACGAACAGGCTGTCCTGCGCCTCTGGCAAGGACTTGGCTACTACTCTCGCGCCAGGCGTCTGCACCAGGCGGCGCAACTGGTCGTGCGCGAGCATGGGGGGCGTCTGCCGTCAACCTATGAGAAGCTGCAGGAGATTCCGGGACTTGGCCCCTACACCGCTGCCGCCGTGGCCAGCATTGCCTTCGGCGAGCCGGTGCCCGTGGTCGACGGGAATGTCCTGCGTGTTTATGCCCGATTTCGGGGGCTGACGGATGACATCGCCAAAGCCGGAACCCGCAAGAAGGTCTTCGCTGCACTCTTGCCAATCATTGCCCCGTTGCCGCCATCGGACTTCAATCAGGCGATGATGGAGCTCGGTGCCCTGGTCTGTCGGCCGCGTGGCCCCGTCTGCCTGCTCTGCCCGTTGCGGGCGGATTGCGTAGCGGCGAACGAGGGGCGGACGGAGGCGTTGCCGGTGAAAGCGAAGCGTCAGTCTGTACCCCACCATGAAGAGGTAGCGGGTCTGGTGCGATGCGGCGAGAGATTTCTGATCGTGCAACGTCCGGCGGAGCGGATGCTGGCGGGGATGTGGGAGCTTCCTGGTGGCCGGGTCGAGGCTGGGGAAGGAGCGAGTATCGCGCTGCGGAGGCACCTGCATGAACAGTGGCAACTCGAGCTGAAGCCGGATCCGCCCTTTGCCACCATCACGCATGCCTACAGCCATTTCACGATTGCCGTGCAGGTATGTGCCGTGCGGGCCGAGACAGTGACGCCGGAGGTGGGGCAGTGGATTACGCCTGCCCAGATCGACAGCTTTCCCTTTCACACCGCCGCGTTGAAAGCCATTGCCGCTGGCGGCATGCTGCCAGTCGCGAAATTGGAGAAACCACCTGATGGGTGATGCCCTTCTTGGAATAGATTTGGGAACCACTGCCGTGAAAGTGGCTGCCTTTGCCGCGGATACGGGCGAATTGCTTGGCCTGAGCACCCGTGAATATCCGCTCGACACGCCCCACGAACAGTGGGCGGAGTTGGACGCGGAGGTCTACTGGCGGAGCATCGTTGACGGAGTGGAGGAGTTGCGGGCGCTTCTGCCCACGTGGCGAATGGCCGCCGTTGGCCTCTCTTCGCAGGGACAGACCTTCGTCCTCCTCGACGCCGAGGGCAAGCCGCTACGCAAAGCAATCGTCTGGCTGGATACGCGGGCCGGAGAGGAATGCGCCGCGTTGCTCGCCGGTCTCGGCGCCGAAGCCTGGCGAGCGCAGACCGGGCTGGACTTTCCGCAGCCGATCGCCTCGGTATCGAAGCTCATGTGGGTGAAGCGGCACGAACCGGCGGTGTGGAGCAGGGTACGCCACATCGCGATGCTGCCTTCCTACATCGCCTATCGGTTGACTGGACGGCTCGCCTGCGATCCCTGCAACCTGGCCAGTACCGGTCTCTTTGGAGAGGCGGGCTGGTGGCTGGAGGCGCTGGAGGTTGCCGGTCTTTCCCGCGAGCTCTTTGACGATGTGGTCGACACCGGCGTCCGGATCGGTCAGACCAGTGAGGCCGCGGCGCGGCAGCTTGGCCTGGAAGCCGGTATCGCGGTAGGCGCCGGCAGCAACGACCAACTGACCGGTGCCATCGGGGTCGCCAACGTGCGGCCAGGGCTGATTTCCGGCGCCGTCGGGACGGCCATGGCGCTGGTTGGAACGCTACCGGGGGAGGCAATTTCAAGAGCGGCGGTCTTGCCAAGCCATCCGCATCCGGTGACCGGGTTGCGCTATGGCATGCCTTTTGCGATGACGACGGGCATCCTATTGCGCTGGTACCGCGACCGCTTCGGCAACGGCCTGAGCTATGACGAGCTGATCGGCCTCGCCGCCCAGGCGCCGCCGGGGGCGGATGGGGTGACCTTGCTGCCACACTTTTCGGGTACGGGGACGCCCAACTTCCGCGCGGATGTACGCGGCGCACTGCTGGGGCTGAGTCTGAGCCATGGGCCGCCACATATCGTTCGAGCCATCCTGGAAGCCGTCGGCTTTACGGTTCGCGATGCGATCGAGCTATTCCGTCGCGACTATGCGACGCCGCCGCGGAGTCTGCGGGTGCTTGGCGGTGCCTCCCGATCGCCGCTCTGGATGCAGCTTCTGGCAGACATCGGCGAGCTGCCGGTGGAGCTGCCTCGCTGCAGTGAGGCAGCCGTGCTCGGCGCGGCCATCTGTGGCGGGGTCGCCGGCGGGCTGCTTCCCGATCTCGTTACCGCCGCCGAAGGCTTCTATCAGGTTCGCCGCACCTTCGTTCCCGGAGCTCAGCGCGCTTTCTATGACGCGCCATACCGCCGTTATCGAGATGCCATGCAGGCGCTCTATCCGGGAGCGCTGTAGCTGCAGCTACGCCAGGATTCGTGCCACGGTTCACGAAATTGCGGTCGTTTCCGTGGATTTTGCTTTTTCAGGTGGTATGCTTCTGGCGCTTGGTCCATCGAGCAACGCACAAAGATCATTCCAGGAACAAAGAAGCATGCGACAGCCTGATTTTGCCAATTTGCTGCGCGTCCTGCGCCGCGAGACCCCCACTCGTCCCACCCTCTTCGAGTTCTTCCTCAATGTGCGACTCTATCTACGGACCAGTGGACTGACTGAGTGGCCTCCCGCCGATGATGTCGATGCGCAACTGCTCGCGCTCAGCAAGGCATTTGCCGGCGCCGGCTACGACTACGTGACCTGGCGCGGCTCGAACTTTGGCTTTCCCGCCGGCGAAAAGCACCGGGCCCGGACGATCTCTCTCAATGAAGGTTTCTGCATCACGGATCGCAAGAGCTTCGATGCGTATCGGTGGCCGGATCCAGACGATTTCGACTACTCCAGCGCCGATCGCCTTGCCGATCAGCTGCCTAAGGGACAGATGATCGTAATCAATGGACCAGGCGGAGTACTGGAGAACGTCATCAGCCTTTGCGGGTACGACAATCTCTGTTTCATGATGGTCGATGATCCGGAACTGGCCACCGACGTTTTTGACGCGGTCGGTTCGCGGCTGGTACGTCATTACGAGATCACCGCTCCCAAGGCGGCTGTCGGTGCCTGCATCTCCAATGACGACTGGGGATTCAAGACCCAGACCATGCTCTCGACGACCGACATGCGCGCCTACGTTTTCCCGTGGCATGAGAAGATCGTGGCCACCATACATGCCGCCGGCAAACCCGCCATTCTCCATTCCTGCGGCAACCTCATACCGGTGATGGATGATGTGATCGACCGGATGAAGTACGATGCCAAGCATTCCTTCGAGGATGTCATCCAGCCGATCGAGCAGGCTTATGAGCAGTATGGCGAGCGCATCGCTCTCCTGGGCGGCATCGATGTCGACTTCGTCTGTCGCTCCGAGCCGGACGCCATCACTGCCCGCTGCAAGGCCATGATCGAGAAGAGCCACTGCAAGGGGTACGCGCTTGGCACGGGGAACAGTGTGCCCGACTACGTGCCCGACGAGAAGTACTTTGCCATGACCAAGGCCGCTCTCGGCTGACGGCGCCGGTTTTGTTTGCCGCGCTGGCATGCATCATGCTTGGATTGGCACGGCAGAATGAGGGTATAGTATGCGATGAGCAGCAACCCTCAGAATGAGCCCGCCTCAGCGGAAGAGGCGACCGCTGATCTGTACCGCCGCCTCTTTCCGTCGCAGGAGAGCGGGATGATGATTCTGCTGGCTCAGCTCCTCTTTCTGATGGTGCTGACCTCGTGTCATAGCCTGCCGAGCCACCACGAAGTGCTGGCGCGAGTAAACAACGAGAAGCTTCTGACCGTTCACAACGAGAAGGGAACTCTCTCGCCGTTGGAAGCTCGCCATGAACTGGCGGTGGCGGCCGGCGGCAAGGCCGATCTGAACTGGCTGCATGATCTGGCCTTGGGCGAGCAGAATCTGACCAACAGGCCGCTCTATGCCGGCAACAGGATAGAGCTGCTGGTGGATGGACCGGAGACTTTTCGCGCCATCTTCGCCGAAATTCGGGAGGCGCGTCACCACATCCACATCGAGACCTTCATCTTTCGGGATGACGAGATCGGCCAGTTGATGTCGGAGTTGCTGATCCAGAAGGCCCGGCAGGGCGTTCAGGTGCGGGTGATCTATGACAGCTTCGGTTCGACCATGGCGACACCGGCCTTTTTCGACCGGATGCGGGAGGGGGGAGTGGAGGTTCACGAGTTTCGGCCCTTCAACATGATCACGATGGTGCCCGTGTGGCATTCGCATATGCGGCATCACCGGAAACTCTTTGTGATGGACGGGCGCGTGGCCTTCGTGGGCGGGCTCAACATCACGCGGGTTTATCGCCGCAGCGCGGCCGAGCCTCCTGCCAAACCGATGATTGACGACCGCTGGCGCGATACCCATGTGCGGATTCGCGGCCCGGTCGTGAGCGATCTGCAGCGCGTCTTCATCGACATGTGGAACGAGCTTCACCAAGATGGTTCTGGGAAGGTGATCGACGATGGCCAGGCCGGCTACTTTCCGCCGCTGGAACGGGAGGGGAACTCGCTGGTGCGGGTGATCTACAGCTTTGGCGGGACGGATACCTATGAGGTTTACGACAGCCATGTGCATGCCTTTGCCAAGGCACGCCAGCGAATCTATATCACGCAGGGATACTTCGCGCCCAACCCGGAATTCCTGGCGATACTGCGCGAAGCGAGGGAGGAACGCGAAGTCGACGTCGAGCTGCTCCTGCCAGGATTCACCGATGTGTGGATCACCTTCCATTCATCGCAGGGGACCTACAACACGCTGATGGATGCGAACGTGCGATTGTATGAGCGGCGCGATGCGCTTCTGCACGCCAAGACCGCCATTGTCGACAATGTCTGGAGCACGGTCGGCTCGGCCAACATGGACTACCGCAGCTTTGCGCACAACAACGAGATGAACATCGTTGTCTACGACCACGAGTTTGTTCAGGATCTGGAGGTACTTCATGAGTTCGACCGTGAGCAGATGCACGAGCTAACCCCCCAGGAGTGGAGCGAGCGGCCCTTCTCCCACAAGATGATGGAATGGCTGGGCTCTCTGGTGCGCTACTGGCTCTGAGGTCCAGCGTTGCCGGTGAGATGCCGCTCCGCGTTGCGGCAGAAGCGTTCGAGTCGTTCCGGAGCAACCTGGCAGCCTTCGTTTGCGGCGTCGTTGAGGATGCGCGGATGCGCTGCGGCCAGCTTTCGCAGGTGGGCGAGAGCATCGCTGACCGGAGTGCCGAAAGCTCGTTTCTCCGGTGGCAGTGCCGCGTCGTGGCGCACCTGCAGGATGACGAGATGCTGGGTCATGATGACCTCGGCCATGATGGCATAGCGTTCCAGCATCATGGCCAGGTAGGCGAAATCGTCGGGCGTGAAGATGCTCTGTCTGGCATCCAGTTCGCCGCGCAGACGGGCCAGGTCGGCGCGCGCGGCCCACTTGCTCGCTTTGATCTGTGCGATGAACTCTGGCGTGGGTGTCTGCAGGAGCGCGAGAGTGGCGGCGGCTTCCTCGTTGTCGGGATCCCACATGGCGCGGCTACACCGCTCCGGATGCTCGAGCTTCTCGAAAGTGAGCAGGTTGGTATGCACAGTACCCCATTCGCGTCCAAGGAAAAAGGTGTGGGTACCGACCTCGAACAGACGCCTGCCCAAATCGACTATGAAGTCCGCGGCGGCATGGCCGAAGTCGGCGCCGGCGTACTCCTGCCAGATGACATCGGCCGTGGTGGATGGAGCGCAGGCCATGCGCGAAAAGGCATAGAGACTTGCCCAGTTCAGGGTCCCTTCCGCATGATTGCGGAAACGGTCGATTCGACCTGCCACGCCCTGCACCCCATGCTTCACCGCGTGGTCGAAACGGTGACGCAGATAGTCGACATCGGGATAGGGAAGGTGACCGGCGCCCATGGGTTCGTGGCCCATGTCGAATTCCACGATAAGGTCGTGGCCTGCCAGGGCGGCGATGAGGGAATTATGCGGATAAAAGGTCTGCCAATCGTGCGGCTGACACTTGATCATCAGAGTCAGATCCTCGCCGATTGCTTCGACTCCCTTGCGGATGTTGACAATCTCCTCGGGGGTGTAACAGAAGGTGCGCAGGATGAGGTGACGGTTGTGGGCATCGCAGGCAGCCTTGACCGTGCGGCCGATTCGCGCCACCCGCTCCGCGGCGGACATGTCCGAGACCACGCAGTCATCGCGGAAGACCGGCACCTGGCATTCATTGAGCGTGAGCACCAAGCCATCGACCCCGGGAAGACGTCGGAAGAAGACGTCGTATTTCTCGTAAAGAACATCCCAGATGCCGGAGTCGCTGGAGAGGTCGATGGTGCCGCCGGCGAGTTGATTGGAGAAGCCGTACTGGCCACCAGTGACAAAGGCATGGAAGAAGTCGTTGATCTCGTGTGTCCAGAAATAGGCTTTCATGCCAAGATCGTGGCAGCGCTCGCAAAGTTGCCCCGTGAAGACGTAGGCGTTGTATCGCAGCAGGGAGTCGTTGACCCAGTAGATGTTGTCGCCGGAGAACTGGATGCCGTTCATGCCATAGCGTGCTGCCAGCGCCAGCATGCGATCCCGGTAGGTGCCGTCGTAGATGTCTTGAATCGTCCAATGACGGATCGCGAAAGCATCCTTGCCTGGCTGACAGGCGGCGGCCAGCGGCTGGTGGTGATGGTGCTTCGCGTCATGAATGAAGCGGTAGCTCTGATGCTCGCGATACTCGGCGTTTACGTAGAGTCCATCGACGTCGGAAAATGCTTCGCTGAGGCTGGGAATATGAGCTGGCATGGCGGACCTTTGGGGCTTGAGATGAGTGCTGCCGACAAACGAACAATATCCCTGGCTGGATCATGCCAGGACGGTGTCGAGGCGGACGACCTCCTGCTGGAAGGTGGCAGCATCCAGGTGACGGGGGCAGAAGATCAGAGGGCCGCGATAGCCAAGCCAGCGCAGCGCCTCGAGCCATTCGCCGCAGAAGATCTGATTGATGTGGATGCCCAGATGCGGCTCGTAATGCCAGCGGATCAGGCCGAGGTGCAGGTGGATGCCGCGCAGAAAAACCCGCACATCGAAGGCGTCGGGAAGCTCGTCGGGATAGACGTTGAGGGCGATCCGGCAACAGCGATGGGCAACGTCGTTGACGAGGCGAAGCGTCGCGTCGGGCTCCTTGCGCAGCTGGTGTCTGGGCAGGCGGCGCGGGAGGCAAACCGAGACTTCCAGCCCTTCGGCGAGAGGCATCAGCGAACGCAGCATGTCGGCCCGCACCTTGATACGGGCGTCGTCTCCGTCCGCCTCGCGATCTGCGCCCAGGTCGATGGAGGTGTAGTCGATGCCGGCCGCGGCGGCCTTTTCGAGCAGGGCGCGGATATAGGAGAGTAAGGCATGGCGCGCCACGTCACCGGCCTCAGCGAGATATCTGGAGACATTGACGGGCAGCAGGCTGTGCACGGAGAGGAGGGGCAGCGCGAAGGCGTCGAGCAGATCCTCCCAACCATGCTCGGTGTCGAGGATGGCGGCAGACATTTCGATACCATCCCAGCCATCATGGCCGGCGATAGCTTCGAGGAAGGGCGTCAGCCCCTCGGGTGTTGTGGGGAGGCGAAGCGCGAGTTTCATGATTCCGATCTTGCCCCGTGCATCCAGGCAAGCCCGGCGACGACGGCAGTTTCGACTCTGAGCGTGTAGGGGCCAAGGGCGAGGGGCATGAGCTGCTTCTCGCGAATGGCGGCGATTTCCCCGGGGCTGAAGCCCCCTTCGGGGCCGATCCACAGGGACCAGTCTCCCTCCGTGTCCGGCGGCCGACAGACCGCGGCGCCCCCATCCCCGGGTACCCAGCCAACATATCCCTTTGAAGGCGAATTGGAAAGAACTTCCGCTATCTTTCGCGGCGCGGCGAGTTGAGGCAGGTAAGGGTTCCCCGACTGCTTGCAGGCTTCGCGGGCGTCATCCATCCATCCCTCCGCGGCCTGCTCGTCGGGTTTGCTGACGCTGAAGTCGCAGAGGAGGGGCTGGATATGATATACGCCCAACTCCGTTGCTTGGCGAACAAGCTGGCTCATCTGCTTGGGGCGCGGCGGCGCCACGTACAGATGAAGGCGCCGGCGCGGTGGCTCGTGCTGGATCAACTCCAGAATGCGGCAGGCGACGGGCGCTCGTCGGCGTGAACCTTCCCCGGCAAGGATTTCGGCGAGCGCGGTGCCGCCACGGCCATCCAGCAGCACGATACGCTCACCCGCGCCTCCCCGCAGGACTGTGCGGGCATGATAGGCCTCGCCCTCGGAAAGCTCGACCATGGCGCCGGGTGCCGGCAGTATTGAAGTAAAGAATCGCCGATTCATGCGCGGACCCCGCTGAATTCTCACGCTGTGAAGCGAAAGATAAATGCTTGCCCGGTGATTGCAAGCAGGCACGATACGCCGTTCTGGCGGAGATCTTCGGCGGGCTGAACGTCCGGCCTCGTCAACATTCTTCTTCCGCGTCTGTTCTGAAATGGCTGCACTTGTTCATAAGTATTTGCAAGCAATTCAATCCACGTTAGATTATGCCAACTGCCGTTCGCGCCGGTGGTTGAGGAGCAGCGATGGAGGATACCGTTTTGCGTGTGATGGTGGTTGATGACGAGCCGACGGTTGGGCGGCACCTGCAGGATATCCTGGAGTCATTGGACATGCAGGTTGCCGGCTTTGCCGTCGACGCCGATGATGCCTGTCGCCTGATGGCGGAACTGACTCCGGATCTGGTGATCCTGGACGCGCAGATGCCTGACCCCGCGACTGGCGAGGACGACCGGATGGCGGGCATAAAGGTCATTCCCCGGCTGCTCGAGATCGAGCCAGTGCCGATGATCATGCTCACGGCTTATGACTCCGCGGAGCTGATGGAGGCGGCGGCGGATCGCGGCATCGGCGCCTATCTCATCAAGCCGGTTGAGCGGACTCGCCTGCAGCACGCCATCTCCGTAGCCTTGGCTCGTTTTCGCGATTTGCAGTGGGTTTCCCAGCTCAACCAGGAGTTGCGGCAGACGAACGAGCAGCTTGCCGAGGAGATCGCCCACCGCTGCTCCATCGAGGAGGCCTTGCGCCTGAGCGAGCAGAAGTATCGCACCCTCGTCGAGAATGCGCCCGACATCTTCCTGCGCGTCGACCGCGAAGGCACCTGCATCTATGCCAGCCCCAATCTGGAGTCGCGATCCGCCTGCAAACGCGACGAGATCATCGGTCAGAGGCTCAGCCGGCTATTGTGCGCGCCGGAACGTCGCGCCGCCCTCGATTCCGTTGTGAACAAGGTCTTCTCGACGGGTGAGACGGCCGAGGTGGAGGTGACGCACGACCACATCTTCGGTGAACGCACCTACAGCGTCCGGCTGGTTGGCGAGAGCGATGGCCACGATGCACCCGCCACGATTCTTGGCGTCTGTCGCGACATCAGCGATCTGAAGGCGGCGGAGGCTGCTCTCCTGCGCACGCAGCAACTCTCCGCTGTCGGTTCCCTCGCCAGTGGCATCGCCCACCAGTTCAACAACATGCATGCCATCATCCTGGGCAATGCCGACCTCATGCTCGCCGATCCCCAGGTGCCGGACAGTTTCGTTTCTCGGCTCATGCGCATTCGCAAGACCATCGAACGCGCCAGCGACACGATCCGCAAGCTTTCCGCCCTGGCCACTGAGGCACACCTCAAGGAGGAAGAGATCCTGCCGGCTCAACTGGTGCAGGATGTGGTGGATATGATCGGCGCCGAGTTGACCCGCGATCAAGTCGAGTTGCGGCTCGATCTGCAGGCCACTTCCCCCGTCCGTGCGGACCGTCATCAGTTCCATTACGTGCTGGTCAACCTTATCAGCAATGCTCGCCATGCCATGATCGGTCGTCACGAGCGCGTCCTGACGCTGGCCACCCGGCAGCAGGATCACCGGGTCCTCCTGCAGGTCAAGGATACGGGCAGCGGCATCCTCCCTGACAACCTCGTGAAGGTCTTCCTGCCGTTCTACAGCACCAAAGGCGAACATGCCAGTGACGGATCCCCGGAAGCTTCGGTTCGGGGCACCGGGCTCGGGCTCAGTGTGTGCGAGATCATTATCCGCAACCACGACGGCAAGCTTATGCTCAACAGCACTCCCGGCGTCGGCACGACCTTTACTATCAGCCTGCCGTCCATCGACAGCACCTTTCCCGATCAGCCGGTGCCTACACTCGATTTGAACGCTCAGTCCGGAGGAATCCTCATCCTGGACGACGAGCCGCTGATTCGCCTGCTCCTTGGCGATGTCCTGCTGGAGGCCGGCTATCGCGCCATGGCCGTCGACAACGCCGAGACTGCGCTGGAACTATTGGCTGGGGACAACTTCAGCATCATGCTCGTCGACCTCAAGCTGCCGGGAATCTCCGGCATCGAATTCATCCAGCGGGTACAGCAGCAGATCCCCGTCGACGCGAGACCCGCCATCGTCGTGATCAGCGGCCAGATCGGGCGAACCGAGCGCAAGATACTCGAAGGCCTTGGCGTGGAGTACATCATGACCAAGCCCTTCGATGTCCCCGAGGTACTCGATCTGGTTGCCAGGCTCAGCGGCCAGGCGGCGCTCGCCGAATGATGTTCAAGAGGTAAAGCCGGAGAGGTCGTTCTTGATTGTCAGGATCTCGTAGATCGCATCGTAATTCTCTGTGGACAGCTGCAGGACCTTCAGGAATCTCTGCAGCAGCACCTGCTCGGCACCGCGCAGATAGCCGTCGATCATGGCAAGCTCAACCAGATTGGCCATCAGGCATAGCCGCTGCTCCTTGTCCAGCACCTTCGGAAGCTCCTCGAGAAGCTTGTCCACACCATCCCGCCGAAGATACTCGATGGCGCGGGTGACGATCTCCGGGCGGCCGACCAGCCGCTCCAGTTGATGGCGTTCCTCGGCGTCTGCCATGCCGTCCACCTCCATCATGCTGTAAAGGGCAGCACAGAAAGCCACGAACGGGGTCAGCCCGGAGCTTTCCGGCGCCGCAGCTTCGTCGGTTGCCGCGGGTGAAGGGGCCGCAGCGCCTTCTTCGCCTCCGTCACTCGCCTTCTGCCAGAGGCTGATGACGGCTTGCAGAGCAGCACTGTCCATGGTGCCGAACTTCAAGCTGAAGGTCAGCGTAGCGGTTCCCACATGAAGAAAGGCGAAGGGGCGGTCTTCTTCCAGGTCAAGACGGGTGATATCGACCAGCGGCACCTGCATGACCTGCATCGAGTCGCCCAGCTTTCTGGAGTAAACCAGCAGGGTGCGCCCGTTGCTGATCACGTGGGCTTCGCCAAGATTGCCATCGAGATCGGCGAGTGCGCGAACGGCTACCTGTGCGGGCGAGGCGCCAAGGCGCTCCTGAACATCGGCCTTGATTTCATTCGGCAGTTTCATGGGCATCTCCGGGCGTTAAGACTGATTTCCTCGATCGAGCAAGCGGCGCACCATCGGGTGCGTGGTTGGTGCGGTGGGTGGAACAAAGACGGCTGGCCGTACATAAATGGGCTCCGCCGCGGCCTCAGTTTCGTTGTCCGCTGTACCCCACGGCCAGCCATGCGGCGCCAGAAGGCCGCGGGCATCGAGCCAGGGCAGCACCTGCACGCGATCCTGAAACTCGGCCGGCAGCAGGTTACGGGCGCCATCCTCCCGCAGGATGACGATGGTTGTCGCCGCCGGAAGCGCCTGCGGCAGCTGGTCGATCGCCATCACCGCGGGGGGCTCATTCGCCGGTTGCCAGCCATCTCCCGCACGGCGATAGAGGCTGACGATGACTTCGTTGCGCCGGCCGTCGTGGAGCGTGGCCACAGTCTCGCCCGTTGCCGGCGCGGCAACGGCCATGGCCAGGCTGCTGGGCAAGCCGCGATGGCGTGCTCCGGTACCGGCGCAAATCCCCTTCACGAGCGCGGCGCCGAGACGGATTCCGGTGAAGCTCCCGGGCCCCATGCCGACCGTCCACTCGCGGATCTGGTTCAGGTCGATGCCGGCCTCCCCCAGAGCGGTCAGCAAGCGGGGCAGGACGGCAGCGGATCGGCGGCCGATCGGGGCGTCGTGAATGTCAACGAGCAGCTCGCCGTCAACGGTGGCCACCGCGAAGGAAGCATGGCTGGATGAGGTGTCGAGGGCGGCGCGGCAGGCGATAAGGTTCACGGTTCAGCTCTGTACGGGGTTCCAGATCGTGGTGGCGGCATCGAAGATTTCCGCGGGGCCGAAATGACACTTGTAGGCCATCTTGGGATGATTGGCAATATAATAGCCAAGGTAATAGATGCCATAGCCATTCTGCTTTGCCCATTGCAGGCCGCGCAGGATTGCCAGCGTGCCCAGGCTCCGTTCACCATGCTTTGGGTCGAAGACAAAATAGACGGCAGAGATGGAAGTCCGCCCGATGTCCAGCGTCCCGAAGCCGATCAGCTGATCATCCATGCAGAGCTGCAACTCGCGGGTGAGAGGCGGATTGGTGTACATCTGCAGCACCATCGTCTCGATCAGTTGCTGCGGCTTGAAGGTGGAGGCCTTGTCGGGTTCCCGCTTCAGATCCCGCAGGTGATGTTGTTCCAGCTGATACCGCAGATAAAGCTGCTCCTTCTCCGGCTCCAGCCGAGGCTCCACGATCCGAAGCTCCACATCCGTGTTGCGCTTCAGCACGCGGCGCTGCGAGCGTGTCGGCCGGAATCCGGCCACTGGCACGCGATATCCCTTGCAGGCCGAGCAGCCGGGGCAGCGGGTCTGATAGTAGATGTTGCCGCACCGCCGATAACCGAGTTCGAGGAGGCGGTCAAAGAGTTCGGGGCTCGGATCGCCGTCCAGCTGAAACTCACGGTAGCGGCTCGGCCGGTCGTGAAAGTATGAACAGGTGAGCACAGGCGAGAGGGGCACTGTTTCGAGCAGCTCCACACTCAACTGCAATGGACTGGAGTTCGCGTTCATGCTCTCGCTATCGGCGAATAGTGTCGCTAATGGCCGGTGCGACGATCGTGCTCGACCAGGGTGATTGGCGCGGAACGCTCAGTTGGTGCTGTCGATCAGCAACTGCACCGGCTCCGACACAAAGACGAAGTAACCAACCCCCGGCAACAGGATGTACCGTCCGGTGCTGGTGTCTATCGCCGGCCGCTGGTAATCTTCCAGCTCAGCATCCCAATACCAGACCGAGAGGATGGTCGATGAGCGTGGCAGCAGCTGTTGCTGCTGTACGCCGAGCAGATTCCACGCCCGCGTCAGCAAGACCGAGCTGTTGGTGTTCCTGTTGCCGGTGATCTCCACCGTGCGGCTGTAGTACTGAACCCCCGGCGAGTACTCGAAATAGCGCTCCGGCTCGAAGACCCAGTAAACACGGCCGCCACTGAGCGAGCCGCTGCCTGTTTCCAGGTCGTAGGCATAGGTGGGTGTGTATCCTGCTCCTTCCTTGCGGAAGCTGTAGACGTACGTATCGCTGCCGAAAAGCTGCGACGGATCCGTCTCATCCGGATCGACCTGAAGGAAAACCAGATTCCAACCCGTGTACAGATCGATGCTCTGCACCATTTCCTCGACGGAGTCCTGCCAGGTGACACTGACTATGTTTGAATACTGCTCGATCTCATCGGAATTGATAAAGGAACCTTCGATACGGTCGGTACCGACGAGCTGTGCCAGGTCTGGATAGCTCCAACTGGCCTGGCCGTTGCCGTCCGTCGTCAACACGGAGCTCTCCGCATTGGCATTCGGCCCCGAAATGACCTTCAGCCGAATGCTGCGCCCGACCAGAGGATCGCCGCCGGCGTCCACCAGGGTTGCCGTCACGGAATGGCTGGAACCCACAGCCTTTGTTGCCTCGGCGGGACTGAGGACCATGCCTTCCCCGAGTATGGCGGAGCCCGACATCATGAAATAGGCGAAGAAGATATTGTCGTCATTGCTCGGATTGAGGGTGGTTATCTGAATATTGGTGGCGGCGGGACCAATCGTGTCAGCGGACGGGGTGACGAGGAACGGGATCAGAGAGTAGAGTTCATCATCGTCGCGGGGATCGGGGCTGTATGGGGGAGTGCCCCCATCGCCCGGAGTCCACGTACTCGGGTTGACGGGATTGTCATTGCTGTCATTCAGGCCACCGACGGTGATCAAGGCGCCGTTGCTGCTGCTGCTGCCCTGGTAGTCGTCCTGACCACCGGCGGTACTGGTGAGTCGTTGGCCGTTCACGTCGATTAGGCTGACTTGATCTCCCGGCTGGCTGCCGAAGGAGATGCCCAGCCCCATGTCCGCGCGGCCATCGGTCGGGATGACTTCACCAGTCGTGATGCTGAACCGATCGCCTGTCGGTGAAAGACCGCCGAAAAGCAGAAAGACGGTCTGCACCGGTGCCTGCGGATCGTCGAAAACCACCGCCAGTGCACAGCCGTCGATCAGATCGCTGCTGGTCTCCACTTCGGTGAAGGTGAAACTGATGCGTTCACCGCCCGGCGAGACGACGGAAGTGCCATCGACGATTGGCTTGACCAGCGACGTGACGTCGGCTACGCCATTATGGAAGTCGCCGTTCTGCAGGGTGCTGGCCCAGGTTACAGGAGTTCCATTGATGAGGACATCGCCATTGTCGACGGTGTTGCCGAAAACTGCCGCGGCCATGACATAGGCCTTGAGCACGGTGGCCCGATTGTTCGGTCGGAGCACCTCGATGGTGTACGACTCCTGGACGGCCCCGCCGCCATCGACGGAAAGCGAATAGTTGCCGCTGAAGGAGTCGAGCAGTTCAAGATCCGCATACGCGCCATGCATCATCAGCAGCGAGCAGCATAATGTCAATACCGTCCGCATGAGCCCACAACGTTCGGCAGAACCGGCCTTTTCTCTTTGTATCTTGTCCAACCAGATTCCCATCGTTCTATCTCCTCGTCTTGGTTCGCCCCGCGAAAGGATAAGCCCATCGCTGCTTCGCGACAATATGAAACGTGCGCAGAGCCGATTATATCTGAAAATCCTTCACTATACAAATATCCCTGAACATTTTCAGCAGAGGTCCGGCTCTTCCTCCGCTTCTCCCTTCGAGCGCAGCCATTTGTAGACCACCGCCACCGGTCCGCTCAGTACGTACAGGTTGATCACCACCGCGGCCACCAGATGGCCGAAGAGGCTGAACAGCCCGAAGAAGATGATGACGGCCAGGATCTTGAACATGTTGCGCCGTTTGCTTCCCAGCCAGTGGCCGACGTGCATGTACGGTATCGGGCTCACCATGAGGAATCCCAGGATGGCTGCATAGAAGGGCAGCAACTGCGCGATCAGCTTTGACTCATAATGCGGTATGCTGTGCAGGATCACCACGCTGCAGACAGCCGCCGCGCCACCAGGCGAAGGCAGGCCATGGAAGGCGTGAGAGCTCTCCTCCGTGCCGCGCATTGCCATCACATTGTAGAGGGCCAGGCGCAGTGCCACGCAGCCAAGGTAGATGGCAGTGAAGAGCCAAACCCACCGATAGTCCAGCACCTGCAGTTCGTAGGTGTGCGCCATGACCGCCACCAGCACCGCCGGTGCCACCCCGAAGGTGCACATGTCCGCCAGCGAATCCATCTGCATGCCGTGCTCCGAGTGCGCATTGAGCAGGCGAGCCGCCCAGCCGTCCAGCATGTCGAAGATCATGGCACAGATGATCATCCAGGCGCTTATGGCAAGAACGTGCGGGATGTCAACGCCTCGATCGGGTACATAGACCTGCAAGGTATTGAGTATCGCGCTGAACCCAAGCAGCGAGTTGCCCAGGGTCAGCGAAGTCGGAATGTATCGATAAAACCCTTTGATTTTCTTCAGCTTGGGATGCATATGGCTAATGTAGCAGCGGTTTGGCTTGCGTCGAGCCCGATCTTTTTCTCATGGCCCATCCGGAGGGAAGACGGAACTGCCGTCCGAGGCTGTTTCCGGGTAACGCTTGCGAAGTTGGCGCTGACGGCGATTGCGAAAAGTCGTCACGGCCACTCTCGTCAGGTAGTAGCCGATGATCGCCGCCACCACGCCGGTGGCCACGGCTCCCACCAGAAAGGCCTTGATCAGCGGCCAGCTCGCTCTGAAGTTGGTCAGGTAGAGCCATACATCTTCATACGTTCCCGGCACATGCTCCGGCATCGGTGTGCCCGTGATCAGCATGCCGGCGAAGAATTGCGCGGCCAGGATGAAAGGCCAGGTTAACGGATTGGTGAACATGCAGCCGATGATCGCGGTGATCCGGTTCAGCCCCAGCAGGAAGGCCAGGATGATCGCCGTCACCATCTGCACGAAGGGGGGAACCGTCAGCGAAATGAAGATGCCCAGAGCCATGCCGCCGGCAATGTTGTCCGGCGTCCCCGTCTGCCGCACCAGTTTGAGATAATAGTATCGAAGCGGTCGCTTCATGGTCAGGCGAGGTTGAGGATGGCTGGTGAATAGAGGAAGGCCAGTTCTCCGGCGCTCTTGCCCTGGCGGATCCGTACACGTACCGCAAAAAGATCCCCCTCGCTGACATCGAATGGATAGGCCTCGCCGCCATACAGCCATGAGCCGAGGATCAAGCTGACGTCGGGTTCATGCAGCACCGCCAATACCCAGTGGGTCGTCGGTTGTGCATGATTGAGCGCTGCCCGCAGCAATTCATCGGTACCGCTGCCGGGAGCAAGAATGGTCAGCGGCAGCAGGGGAACGGGTTCCGGCAGCTCGTCATTGATGATGGCCGCTGTCTCCTGCGTCCGCACGAATGGACTGCAGATGATTGGCGTCGGCAGGCAGTCGATGGCCGTCAAGGCACGCCCCACCCGCCGTGCCTGGTCGCGTCCCACCATCGAGAGCGGGCGATCCGCGTCGAACTTGGCGCGCGCTGCCGTCCTCGACAGCGATTCCGCGTGCCGCATGATGAGAATTTTCATGATCACGGAGCAGCCTCTTCCGCCTGAGAGCGGGGCATGATGCGACGGGTGAGAAGGGCCATTACCATAAGTCTGCCCGATGCCATTTCAAGCTGGCCGGAAGTCGCGATCCACGGGACTGGGTGCAGCGCTTCGCCCGTCATCCTCACCATGCGCCGTCTCCCGCCAGGGCTAGGCATTCAACTCTCCAAAGAGGGGGAAGACCACGTCATTGGCGGTTACGATACCGATGTGCTGGCCGGTGCTGTCGGTCACCACGAGCAGTGGGCTCTTGTGGCTGCGCGAGCGCGTCAACACCTGGTTGATGCTGTCGGTCTCCTGAATGCTCACGATCGGTCGCAGATAGTCCAACACGCGTTCCGTCTCCCAGGCTGTATCCGCGACCGAATAGATCGCGTCGTAGACGGAAAAGATACCGATCCACCGCGTTGGATCCGCGGGGTCCGCCACCGGGAAACGCGAACTGCCGCTCTCCCGCGCCTTTGCCAAGGCTCTGGCGAGGGTAAAGTCGGCAGGGAGCGCCTCGACCTCCGACGCCGGCCTCATCACCCTCCGCACATGGTTGCGGTGGTAGTCCAGGGAATTGTCCAGCAGGCTTCGCACTTCCCGATCCAGAACTCCGGCTTCCTCGCTCTCCAGCAGCATCATCCGAAAATCCTCCCGAATCAGCGCGATGTCGATCGTCGACTTCTTATTCGTGTCCGTGAAGATGCGATTGATCAGGTTGCTGACGAAGGCCAGCAGGCGCACGAAGGGCCAGCTGAGCAGGTGAAAGAGATGGATGGGGATCACCACCAGGCTCACCCTCGCCAGGGGCGCCTGGCGAAACCATACCTTTGGCGTGATCTCGCTGCAGACCAGCAGCACCACCGTCAAGAGCGCCGATCCTCCCAGCGAGATCAGCAGCGTCATCCGCGTGCTCGTCATCATCCATGGACCGAACACCCCCTTCAACCACTCATCGTAATAGACCGCGGCGAAGCTGTTGCAGAGGTTGTTCCCCAGCAGGATTGTCCCCAGCAGCGCCGCCGGATGGCGCAGAAAATGGTCGATCAAACGCGCGGTTCTGGAGCCTTGCGCCAAGGCGTGATCCAGCCGCGCGCGACGTACCGCAAGGATGCCGTTCTCGAAGCCGCTGAAGATCGCCGATCCCACCAGACAGGCGAGCGTGATGAGCAGGAAGGTCATCCTTCCACCTCCGGCGCCGCATCGTCTGCCGACGTGCCGTCCTCGGGACGCAAGTCGAAGAGGTCGAGGTCCAGAATGCGATGGCGATGCACGTGGCGCACCTTGAAACGCCAATGATTATGCTCCCATACGTCACCGGGAGCCGGCAGGTCGTCCAGTTGCTGAATGATCAGGCCGCTGACCGTATCCGCAATGGTCTCCGGCAGGTCGATGGGCAGATCGTGGTCGAGCTGATGCACGGGCAGCATGCCGCTCAGTTGCCAGTGTCGCTCGCCAAGCTTCGTGAGGTGCCACTCCGGCTTGTCGAACTCGTCCTCCATCTCACCGACGATCTCCTCAAAAATGTCCTCCAGCGTCAGGATGCCTTCGACTCCGCCATACTCGTCGACTACAAACGACATCCGCCTTTGGGTCTGCCGCATCAACTCCAGCACCTTGGTCAGCGGGCTCAGTTCAGGGATAAAGAGCGGGTCCCGCATGCACGTCTGCCGCCAATCCGAGCGTACGGCTGCCGAGCCAAGCATGAAAGCCTTTACCTGCAGCACCCCCACCACCTTGTCCAAGTCGCCATCGACAACCGGCAACAGGCGGTGCCGCTGGGCTCGCACCTGCGCCAGCAGCTCGAACTCGTCGAGCCCAATCTCCACTGTCTTCACGTCTACCCGCGGCCGCATGGCCTGGCTTGCCGCGATCTCCCGCAGCCGCAGAACATGCTCCAGCATGTCCGCCTCATCTTTCCCGAAAACACCCAGATCGCGCCCGATTCGCACGAACGTCTCGTACTCCTCCGCCGATACCGCGGGGGGGCCCTTCTGCTTGCTCAGGTGCCGCAACAGATAGTTCGACATGAAGCGCAGCATGCTGATCAGCCGCATTCGGACAAAGATCTCCCGACACCAGTGGATCGGAGTCGCGATGCGCGGCGCCAGGGTGGGCGCCAGGTTATAGGCGATCGTCTTTGGCGTCACCTCACCGAAGACCAGGATCAACGCCGTCACCACCAAACCGGCCACAACCGGCCCAAACGAGGCTCCCAGCCACTTGTCCGTCAGTCGACTGGAGGCCATGGCCAGCAGAATATTGACGAAGTTATTGCCAAGAAGGATCGCGATCAGGGTCCCATGATGGTCCGTCATCAGGCGTGCAGCCAGCTTCTGCAGCCGGGTGCCCGACTTGCGCCAGCGGTTCAGCGTTGCATCGCCCAGGGAAAAGAGGGCGGTTTCCGAGCCCGAAAAGAAGGCGGAGGCGGCTATCAACGCGAGCAACGGTACGATGTACAGAAGCAGGATTAGCAAGTTCATGGGCGGGTGCGGCGCCGGCTGCTCCTCGTGGGATCCTTGCCAAAGCGCGCCATCACCTTCTGCATATCATCCCACACCTCGCGCTTCGCCTCAGGAAGGCGCAGCAGGTAGGATGGATGGTAAGTTGGCATCACCGGTATGCCGCGGTACTCCAGCCATTTACCGCGCATCCGACGAATGCCGCTGATCGCCAACAGGTACTTCAGCGGTGTCGCCCCCAGCGTCACGATCACCTTCGGCTGAACCAGCTCGATCTGCCGCTCCAGGAAGGGCAGACACGCTGCAGCTTCCGCGTCTTCCGGCACCCGGTTCCGCGGCGGACGACACTTCACGATGTTGGCGATATAGACCTCGCTCCGTTCGAACTGCATGGCGTGGATGATGTCGTCCAGCTTGGCCCCCGCCGGTCCCACAAAGGGCCGCCCCTGTTGATCCTCCTCAAAGCCGGGTCCTTCACCGATGAACATCAACGCCGCGGTGGGATTCCCCTCTCCGGGGACCGTCGAGTGCCGACCGCTGCACAAGGGGCAGCGCGTACAGCCCGCGATCACCTCGGCGACACCAGCCAGATCCAGACTGCCCAGATCCAGTGCCGCTGGTGCGGTCGACTCCATGGGAGCCGGTGCGGCCGGTTCATCTTCCCGCCGGGGCCGTTCCGCCGGCGGCTGATAACCTTGCGACTGAGGCGAGGATGGGGGAACTGTCGGCCGGGGCCGTTCCGCCGGCGGCTGATACCCTTGCGATTGAAGTGAGGATGGGGAAGCGGTCGGCTGCGGCCGGGGCGGCGGCATGGGCTGACCTTCCCGCGGCGGGCCGTAGCGATCCGCCAGGGCAGCCCCCCGCGATGATGACCGACTGGCGCCTCCCGAAGCAGATGACGTCGCGCAAGCAGCCAGAAAGTCACGGCTTTCCTGCGAAACTTCCGCGACCTTTACCCCCAGGGCAGACTGTTCTTCCAGCAGGTAGATGATCTGGTCGATTAGCGTTAAGCCAGGCATGTGGGTTCCCATTGCATACAGGTAGTATGTGCCTTCACCCTTCCTTTTTCAACTGCCCGCACATCTATTACGAACCATTGCGCTGCACCTGGCTCATCCAGCGTGCGCCTTCCCGTCAGGTCGCGGCGAACCACCATTCGGGGTCGGGCGGGATGATCGCGCCCTCTTCCACCGCGATGGCGTAAAGAGGGCCGGAGTTGGGTCCGAAGGTTCCTTCGTAACCGGAGTCTGCCCCTGTCCACGTGGTGAACTCCTTGCCGGTCCCGTAGGGGCCGTGGAAGATGCCATCCGCGAAGCCGCGTCCCAATTCGCCGGTCAACGCGGCGGCGGCCGCTTTATGACCATGTGCCGAAAGCGCCCGCAGATAGTAGCAGGTGAAGCAGGGTGAGAGAGCTCCGTCGGTATAGTTTTCGTAGGTGGGCATGAGCCTCCCACGCATCTTTCCAAGCATGTGGTCTGCTGCCGCGATCGGCAGCAGGTTCAGCGGCAACCCCAGATAGCCGGACTCTGGAAACAGCTCTCTTCGTGCCTCTTCCAGCCGCCCCAGGACTTCGTGTGTGCGATCATCCTCCATGACCCCGAAGGCACACGCCACCCCGTTGATCCAGAGGAAGCCGTAGTCATGCAGAACCCCATCGCGGCTCCGCCAGCCGGAGACCCAGCCGGTAGCCGGGTTGACCAACTGGCGCGCGTAGTTTGCCCTCAATGCCGCCGCGACCTCCGCGCATTCCGCTCCCAATCCCGCCTCCCCAAGGATCGCGCAGAGGCTGGCCGCATTCTTCAAGCCGCGGTACGACCACGCATTCACATAGGCATCGATGTGCCCGAAGCCGATTACGTCCATCGCATTGGAACTCCACCGGTAGCTGCCCGAATTACCCGACAGCGCCCGACAGACTATCATCCCCTCTTCCCCGTCGAAGCTCCCGAGTACCCGCCGCGCCGCGCCGATGACACCCGGCTTCACCCGCTCGAGCCACGTCATCCCGCCGCCAAGTTGATGAATGCGTCCCGCGCCGGAGAGTAGAATCGGATCCGAATCCATGTACAGGCAGCGGTGATACCCGTAGCCACCTCCATCCAGAAGCGCCCGCCCCACGGAATACTTGACCAGATCCAAAGGCGCCGGCCCGATCTCCGGCCGCGCCGTGAAGGCCGCAAAATCGATCGCGGTGTGCTGGTTTACATGGCAATTGGTCGAAATGGCGTTATTCGAGAAGCCCCCGAACTCCGGGCGGAAGGCCGAAAAGCCAGCCGTCCAGCACCGTCGCAGCCCAGGCGAAAGGCTCGCCTCTCGAGCTGCCGCGACCGGCAGCAGGCTAGTCGGATGCAGCCGGAAGGTTGCTCGGGTTACCCCCTTCGGCAGGAGCTGCGGAGCTTGCGCGCTCTCCCGTCTGCCCAGCACGAAGGCGGTCGACCGTGCTTCGGAGGCGCGGTAGCTCTCCGTATGGAAGGCCGCCTCGCCCTCCACCAGTTCAACCGCCAGGCATCCGCCTGCATCCGCGGCGATCAGCGCCGGCAGCTTCACCCAACCATTGCGTCCTTCCCGTTCATCCGGAACTCCCGCCACTCCCGTCAGACCCGACCGCATGTTCCAGAGCAATCGCCAGGCCTCTCCCTCCAGCACGATTACGTCCTTCTCGACCGCCTGCACAAGCTCCAGAGTGATCGAGTCGGCGATCACCGTGAAGATCGCGTCGATGACGATCCCCCCACCGTCTATCCCGCGATAACTCACCCGGTTCCCTTCCACCGTCACGGTGCCGCCCATGTTCTGCGCCACGACATTGCCTTCCGGCGTGATGAAGGAGGGGCCGTTCAAGCCGCCAAGGCTGGTCGGCACCCCTTTGAAGCACAAGCGATTCTCGGGGCTTTCACCCTCGCCGGCATGATCCCATGACAGCCGTGTCAGCATCGGTCGCACCAGCGAGAAACCCACTACCAGCGTCTTGCTCCGAAAGACGACCTCACAGGGATTGCTGGTATTCAGCGTCATCCCTTCGGGAGCAGCCGGATGGAAGGTGCCCCGGGTCAACTTGCGCCGGTACATCGCCTCGCCGACGGCATCCAGCAGCTCGCCAAAGGCGCGCAGGTTCCCCAAGATACCAAAGGGCACGTTGAAGGGGCCGCCGTTGCATTCGCCGTGATTCGGCCAGACCGGGTGTTCCCGATCGCACTCCACTTTCAGGCAGGACGCTTCGATCCCGCCAAGGTCGATGCGATGCGGCGTCTCCTCCTCCACCACCTTCCTGAAGTGCTCCTCCATCTCCTCCACGGTCATGCCCTGGCTCAACCCCTCGCCGGCAATCCGGGGATTGAAGGGCAAGTCGACCTCCTTTACCAGTCGCCAGCAGGTCGAACCCCGATCCAGAACCGAAATCAGCAGATGCGCCGGATGCGTCGGCACCCCCGGTACCCATCGGCCAGAACGCGCCGCCACGCCGACAATCGGCAGCTCGAGAAAGTCGATCCTTGCCGGCGCCAGAAAACGCAGATACCGTACCGCCGTCTGTCCATGGATCTGCCGCTTCAAGTCCGGATGCTCCAGCAGCCTTCTCCCTGCATGCTCGACCGGATAATCCTGCACTATCTCGCTCATCGCTCACCTGTTCTCAGAGTTGCGCCGCCATTCAAGGTTCTTCATCACTACCCTATCGTACACCCCTGTCCACGTCCATTCCAACCAACTCGCGACTTGGGCCCTTCTCACCCTCCTGCGCTTCGCCCAAAAACCTCGGTCGAAACCTCGGTCGAAAGGTCGCCCCCAACGCACCCTTACTCGCTTCGCCCACCATCCAACGCCCGGCCCTCCACCAACGCTCGCCCGCAATCCCGGGCACGCCACTCGCCTGAGTGGCACCCTCCTGCGCTCGCCCACTCCCAAAAACCTCGGTCGAAATGTCGCCCCCAACGCACCCATACTCGCG
>JAWLHB010000029.1:0-98968 GCA_041690595.1 Lentisphaeria bacterium | reverse complement strand
CTTCTTCCTGAGTCCCAACCCGAAAACGGTCGCCGGTCCCCCAAGTCCCTCGCCGGCGACCGTTCCCTTCTTCTTGAGTCCCAACCCGAAACGGTCGCCGGTCCCCCAAGTCCCTCGCCGGCGACCGTTCCCTTCTTCCTGAGCCCCAACCCGAAAACGGTCGCCGGTCCCCCAAGTCCCTCGCCGGCGACCGTTCCCTTCTTCCTGAGTCCCAACCCGAAAACGGTCGCCGGTCCCCCAAGTCCCTCGCCGGCGACCGTTCCCTTGGGTTGCGTTAACGTGTCGCGTTACTGATCGGTGCGCCTGACCGGGTGCTTCCTGGGCAAACTTGAGTCATGTCGCTATCGTGTTGCTGAAATTGAGTTACTATTTCAGTGTACGATTGTGAAAAGTTCAGCCGCTGCTATTGAATAGTCGGTCGACCGATTCTATAATGTGGATGGGGCTTTCGGACGAAGCCCGAGAGGCCGCGGCGGATTCTGAACCACAAGAGGCGATCCATGAGCAGAAGATGCACATCCAAATTTACCTTGATCGAATTGCTTGTCGTTGTGGCGATAATTGCCATTCTGGCTTCGATGTTGCTACCGGCGCTGAGCAAGGCAAGGAATATGGCCAAGCGAACGACCTGCCAGAACAACCTCAAGCAGGTTGCCCTCGCCGCCTACGCCTTGTATACGGACGACAATGATGGCTTCCTGCCCTCCTCCAATCTGCCGAACCTGATCACTGCCGTCGATTCTTATCTGCCTCCCTTCCCAAATCCCGGTGCGCACAAGGACTGGATCTGGAACGGCTGTCCCAGCCGTGATCCTTCTGAGACGCCCAAGTACGGTGGACAGACGCGCAGTTATGGCTGGAATCGCATGCTCGGTTCAGCTTGGACATGGGGTGATATCCGCATCACTCAGGTCAACAAAGCCGACCGCACCTGCGGCTTCATTGAGTCCACCTATTCCGCCTGGTACTCACCCACACATTATGAAACTCCCCTCGTGGCCGGGCGTCACCTCGGCGAAGGGCTCAATTTCTCGTTTGTAGATGGCCACATCTCGTGGCTGCGCGCCTACGCCTGGCGTTCTTACGAAGGGGGCAGGTGTTCGATGCCACAGTCCGACACGGCGGCTCCGGATAACGTCACCCGCGGTGGCTGCATCTGGCATCCATACTGAAGCCTTGGCGGCTACAGGTAGCGGGTGAAGCCTGCCACGGTCTCCGCATCCAGCCGTTCACCGATGGCGATCAGCAGTTGCAACGCATGCAGGTAATCGCGAATGTCGATGATGCTGTTGTGCGTATGAATGTAGCGTGCCGGCACCCCGATCACGACCGTCGGTACGCCGGCGCCCGAGAGATGGATTGGTTTCGCGTCCGTGCCGCCACTGGTGCGTACTGCCACCTGGTGCGGAATGCCGAGTTCGCGGGCGAGTGCAATCACCCATAGCGCCAGGGGTCGATTCATGATTGCCGTCGGATCCATCAGCCGGATCTGCGGTCCCTTGCCGAGCGCCCCCTGCATCTCGTCCGCGGAGACGCCCGGAGCATCGTCGGCGGGCGCCCCCTCCAGGACGATTGCCACATCGGGCTGCACGACGCGAGTCGCCGTCTCCGCCCCACGGGTGCCCACTTCTTCCTGCACGGCCCCGACGCCGATCAGCGTATTCGGATGGGGCTTGCCGCAAAGCTGCTGCAGGGCCTGGATCACCAGAGCCGTACCCGCGCGGTTATCAAAGGCTTTGGCCATCAGCAGATCCGGGTCATGCATCCGGGTGAAGCTGCTCTCCGGCACAATCGTATCGCCCACCTCGACACCGAAACGTTCCGCCACATCCTGGCCGCTCGTCGCGCCGATATCGATGTACATGTTTTCGGGCGTCTGCACGGTCTTGCGTTCGGTCTCGTTGAGGAAATGGGTCGGCTTTGAGGTGATCAGCCCCAGGATGCGGTTTCCCGAGCGCGTCAGAATGCAGACCCGTTGCGCCAGCAGCGTGTGCCCCCACCAGCCGCCCAGCGGCGTGAACTTGACGAAGCCGTCACGGGTGATGCGCTGTACCGCAAAGCCAACCTCGTCCATGTGGGACTCGAACATCACCCGCGGCCCGTCGCTCGTTCCGGTGATCGTGCAGATGACGCTGCCGACCTGATCGGTTGCGCATTCGCCGCCGATCTCCGTGGCAAAGATGTGGCGGACCTGCGCTTCCGTGGATGGGGCGCCATGCGCTTCCGTCAGGCGTTTGAGTAGATCGATGGCGGCGTCTTTCATGCATGCTCCTCTGGGGTCGAAATGAGTATGGGGTGTTGCTCTTACAGTACCACTGCTTTCCGCCGTCTGCCTCACCCTTCCTTTCGCCGGCGATCCCGTGGCGTCTATAGTAGCTACGAGAGCGTACACACGTGAGGAGAGACAAATCATGCGCATCGTTATTCTTGGCGGGGGCTATGCAGGTGCCACCGCGGTTCGTGGCCTTGCCGGCATCGAGGCGGAAGTCCTCCTCATAAACAGGCACCTGCGCCACCACCTCACGACCATGCTCCACCAGCCCGTCGTCGGCCGCCGCTCCTTTCGCGAGGTCTCCATCGAGCTCAAGGAGATTGCCAGACCCCCTGCCAGAGTGCAACGCGGCTTCGTTCGCCGCCTGGATCTCGTCCGCCGGGAGGTGCATATCGTCACCCGCGAAGGTGCAAGCTCCGTTGGTTACGACCAGCTTGTTATCGCCCTCGGCTGGGAGCCGCTCTTCTATGATATCGAAGGACTTCGCGAACACGGCCATACCCTGGAATCCATTTCCTCTTCGCGCCTGGCCCAGGACAAGATCGAACACTCTCTCCTTCAACTCGATGAGCATCCCGATGAAAGCTGGCGCCGCCACATCGTCATCGGTGGTGGTGGACTGGCCGGCGTCGAACTCGCCGGGGAGCTTGCCGAAGTCCGCCCGCAGCTTGCCCACGCGTTCGATCTTCACCCGCAGGACATCTGCATCACCGTCGTCGAGATGGCCGACGCCCTGCTGCCGGGCATCGATGAAGGGTGGATGGCCTCCGCGGCTGCCGACCACCTGCGCCATCAGGGCGTGGAGATTGTGGTGGGCGCGCGGATCACCAGTGTGGCGCGCGATCACGTCATTCTCGACGGTAGCCGCAAGCTCCCCGCCGGCGTACTCTTGTGGACAGGCGGCGTGCGCGCCAATCGCCTCATTGCCGATAGCGGCTTTGAGACCGCTCAGGGGGAAGCCGCCATCGTCGATGATTTCCTCCGACCGCCGGGGCACGATAACGTTTTCATCATCGGCGACTGCGCCCTGACGCGCGACGAGGCCGGCGATCCTCTCCCTCCGACTGCCCAGTTTGCCGTCCAGCATGGCCGCCACACCGCCATGAACCTCAAGCGGCTCCTTGCCGGCCAGCCTCTGCTCCCCTTCAAGCCCAAGAAGAAGGGTATCATCCTCTCCATCGGCAGCCATGCAGCGATCGGCGACGTCAATGGCCGCCGCGTTCGCGGCCTCCCCGCCATCCTCCTCAAGGACGCGATCGCCCTGGCCCACGTCTTTCGCGTCGGCGGCCCCTGGCTCGGCCTCAAGAAGCTCTGCCAGTGGCTTCCCTCCCTCACCCACCTTCGCCGCCCCGAGATCTGACCTTTAGTCAAGGTGAGCTGCTGCTCCGTCATGTGGAGCTTGTGTGGAGTGGCTTCGCTGCCTCGATCCACATTCCGCCTGCGAGGAAGGGCGTGTTCTGGTGCGTGGGGTAAGGTGCTTCCTTCCCCCGCCGGAGTATGTGAAACCCGGCGCCCTCAATGAGGTCCACGAACTCCTGCTCGCGGCTATAGTAGTACATGGGGTGTCCTTGAACCGTGGAGTATTGCCTCTCCGGGTCGAAGTAGTCCTGGCCGCTGAAGGCCATGCGCCGCGTGATTGCCTCGTTGAGAAGGTGCGCTACGGCATGGAAGATGCCGCCCGGCTTCAATACGCGCCATACGTTCGCGACGGCGGCCTTGCGCTCCGGCCCGACAATCATCAAGAGGCAATCGGCGTCGAAGACAAGATCGAAGAAGCCATCGGCGCAGCCGGATAGCGTCACGACATTGTCCACGCGGAAGTCGGCCCGCGGATTCCCCTCCGCGGCCTGCTTCCTGGCCCACGCGATGGCTTCGGGAACGATGTCCACGCCATAAGCCTCGTGCCCGTTGCGAGCCATGTACAGGGTCAGATTTCCATTGCCGCACCCAAGCTCGAGAAAGCGGCATGGCGGGTGCAGTCGGTTCGCTTCAAGGATCGCATCCAGGCGGCTCGCTTTCCTTGCATACGACGATTCATCGGCCCAACCAGCCTTGCCGGCCGCCTGACGTAGCCGGTACCGTTCACCGCAGATACGAATGCGGCTATCCATTCCCCCTATCCCTTACTCGCGGCAACGTATGCATCTGCAATCGCTTTTCGCCAAGCATAGACATCATAGCCATAATCGGAGTCCATACACCGCACCAACGCGTCATAGGCTATATCCTGAAAGCTATCTGTTCTTGAATCTGAACTGAAAACCAACAGTCGAGTTCTACTGTATAACACAGACCGCCTATCTGATAACCAGTCTGTCAAGGAAAGCAGTACGTCGATATCCGCCACCTGTTTGTTGATGCTTTGCATAAGGTGCACGAGGGGCAGTAATCGCAGCTCCTCGAGTTCATCCGATATCATCCCGTCACCGCAGTTTCCATACGGGCATACAAAAACACGTGGATTATTCAGCAAGAGCGCAACCCATCTGGAGTGCGAACGGCTTGAGCAAAGCTCGGTGACGATAGCTACCTGATCATCCTCGGATAATTCTGAACCATGAATGGCGAGTCTCAAGAACAGCTCTCTGCCTCTATCGGGACGGGTACTGGCTGTCATATCGCACGAAGAAAGGAAGATGGACAAGAGCGGAGCCAATAAAGCAAGCACGCGTCGAAGGTTCATTGTTTCGTTTCCTGGTATGCCAGACAGCAGGTGTGAGTACAACGTGGAGACTATACACTATCACGCTGGGAAGGTCGAGAGAATGATTGGCGATGGCGCAGAGGCTGGCATACCGAAGCAGCTGACGCTGCGTGATCTGCAGCTACCGTTGGCAAGGCTGGGGCAGGAGGAGGTCGGCGATGTCGTGCCAGGTGGGGAGGGTGAGGCGACCGGCCGTGGCCTCCGACGATGGTGCCGGGCCGAGCAGAAGACCGTGAGGAATGCCGGCTGTCCAAGGCACGCGCCCATCCTCCTCGGGATTGTCGCCGATGGTGAGCAGACGCTCGGGCGGAACCCCCAGCCAGGCCAGCGCCCGCCGCCACATGCTGGCGGAGGATTTCTGGCCGAACAGGTTATAACCATCCGGGTTCCCCCTGCAAGAGCATCTTCTCAAGAAAATAAAAAAATCTTCCCCGTTGATTTACCCTTGCCTCGGTCAAAAACCTCGGTCGAACGCTCGGTCCCACGCCCCTGCCTTCCGGTGTGCTTGTCCGTGTGCCATGTGCTGCCAAAACCTCGGTCCACGCGCCTGCCTTCCCGGGGTGTTCGTCCGTGTCTTTCGTACTTTCAAGCCCGTCCAAGCTCCATGAAACTGCACTTTTATAATCTGTATAAGATATTAGACGTAACAAAACAGTAAGGCAGGAAAGAGAAACGTTTTAGCCGCCTCCTGATCCTCATGATCCCCCATCCCAGGCAAAGCCCTTTACGTGGATGCCTTGGAAGAGACTGTCAGGGAGGTCAATGCAGGAGCCTCGCCGGCAAGCTCGCCGTCCAGCCAGACGCGCAAGCCGGCACCTTTGCCGTAACGACTGCCGTCTTCGTCGTAGGCAATGGTCACCTCGTGGCCCTGCCACGGCACGCCATCGAGACAGAACCATGGCCACGTGTGCGGCGGAAGCAGTGGATCGATGCGGAGCTCGTGCGGTCCAGGCATCACCCCGCAGAGACCGCTGATGACCAGATCGCAGAAGGCGCTGTGGTTGTAGTTCTTGCCCCGCTCGAAACCCGGTTGGCGTTGCTGCACGAGCGTGCGCGCAATCCATTCGCCGGTGTCGGGATGCAGGTTCTCATCGATCCACCACAGCGCGCGACCGTCACCGGTGTGACGACGGTGCGAACGCGCATAGGTTTGCAGCAAGCGCAGGTAGTCCATCCGGCTCACGACCCGTTGATCGTAGTGATGCAGCACGTTTGCCATCGCCTGGAGCGTCTGAGTCGTCGCGAAAGGCCAACTTGGCCCGTTCCAGTGGCAGTCATGGCCGTAGTTGCGCATGAAAAGTGGGTGACGGCGCTCGCAAGTGGTTGGGCCGTAGCTCCCGAAGAAGCCATCGACATCATCCAGTTGCGCCCAACCGCCTTCATACCCTGGTCTCGGCAGGTTGAAGCACCAGGGGATGTAGCCTGCCAGCTCCCGAACATCCGCCAGATGGCCAGGCGTATGCTCCCGCAGGCGCGCCCGTTTCTGCGCATAACCGCCGACCTGCCAGTGAGCGTTCTGTCCCGCCTCTGTCGTCAGCGTCTTGAAGAACTGCGCCTCCTCATCCCACAGCAATTCATGCACGAGCGCGCGCAACTCCTCTGCCTTCGCCCGGAACTCAGCTGCGAGAGAGGTATGGCCGTGCTCGTCAGCGAACGCGGCGATCGCCAACGCGTCGGCAAACATGTAGCTGTTGATAGTGGGACGGCAGCCGGAGCCGCCAAGCGAATACTCCATGCCGTCGCCGGCAATGCCAGCCTCGACACTTGGCGTGTCCAGAATCCAGAAAAGGCCGCACGGGTCGCGATGCAGCTCATCCCATCGCGCATGGCACTCCACCATGTAGTATAGCAGTCGCGAGACGTCCGCGGCCTCACCATGCACGTCGGCAAAGCTGCGACACGCATTCGCGGCCCAGAAGGTCATGTAGTGCAGGCGGCCATCACCCTCGAACCAGAAGCGGGCGAAATCGCGCAGGATTTCCGGATCCCGCAGCCAGCGACCTTCATTGAATGAAAATGCCGATGCGCAGGGGATCGTATTGTGTGCATGCGCCCAAGAAACGTCGGGCAGAAATTCCGTGATCACCCAACCTTCGGGCGTTTGGCGAAAGTGCTTGCGAAAGCTCCACCAGCGAAAATAGTAAACCGCCTGCATGACCGGGTCCGGACATTCGAAACGCGGGATGCGCCCTGCCAGCCACTCCCAGGCATTCGCGTTGGAGATGGCATTGATCTTCGTCTCGACATCATCCGCATTGAAGCGCTCGATGAACGGTCGGAAAAGCTCTGGAGACAACAACATAAGCAGCCCTTCGATGATGGTTTGCTGGCGCATGGGGATCTCATACTCTCTACCTGGCTGTACTTTGCCACGCTGTCCATGCGCTTGCCACTCGAAGCTCAGCCAGAAATCCGCTCCCCCTCCCGCGTCCACGCGTCTCCGTCCGACTTCATTTGCAGCAGGTTGGAGGTGGTGATAAGTTTCAAATGTGGCTGACACTTCCAGAAACAATTCAGGCTCCGAGTCGCGAACGGGCAACGTGCGGGCAATTGCCGAACTTGCAGGCTGCTCGCCCTCGACCGTTTCCCGCGTCCTATCCGGCAACTACGGCAATGTGCGCGTGGGGCGGCAGCTGCGCGAGAAGATACAGAAGATCTGCGCGGAAATGGGCTACGAACCCAACATCCACGCCTCCCGCATGTTCAGCAAGCGCACCGGCATCATCGGCCTCGTGATCCCACATGGCGGCGACGGCGGTCTGCATGACGAGAACCTCTCGCTCTTCACCAATGACGCCTACGAGGCCCTCAATGCGGCCGATTGCCGACTCCTCCTCTTGATGTTCAACGAGCGCTTCGTCAAGCGCCGGGATCATCTCTCCCTGGCGCGGCGGCGCGAGGTCGATGGACTGATCGTCTGGGGAGCCGTCGGCGATTCCAACTGGCTGGACGACCTGGCGAGTGCCGGCATGCCCTTCATCCTGGGCATCAATCGCGCGGCCGGTTATCCCTGCATCTACAGCGATGACCATGCAGGCATGGCGGCCCTCGTCAGCCACTGCCGGGAGCGCGGGGCGCGCCGCTTCGCCTACGTCGACGGATCGCCCGTGGACAGCGGGCTGCGCCGCCGGGGAGGCTTTCTGGCAGCGGTGGGCGATCTGCCGCATCGGATCCTGCCCGGTGACTTCTCCCTCTCGGCTGGCCGTCAGGCCGCCGTCACACTGGCGGAATCGCTCGACGATCTTCCGGATGCCGTGATCTGTGCCAGCGACCGCATCGCCATGGGCGTCATCATGGGACTGCGCCATGCGGGGGTGCGCGTTCCCGAGGATGTGCTGGTTACCGGTGCCGATAACACCGAACTCTCCGAGTTTGCCCACCCGGCCCTGACCACCTATGACCAGATGAGCCGCGAGTGCGGCCGCCTCTGCGCCGAGCTTCTGCTCAACTCTCTCGACACGGGCGCACCGATGACCAGCCAAATCCTGCCCCCCACCATCCACATTCGCCACTCCGCCTGACTCCCCCAGCCGTAGGTCCGGATCGCCGTCAGATGATTGCGGCGGCGGATTGTCAACGCACCTTTGGCGCGCTATGCTAAGCGTCGGCAGCGGCCGCATTTCGGATGGCCGGCAGTCAATCGCCACACAACCAGGAGTTTCTGATGATGGACATGCTGGCGCGTCTTGATTATCGTCCCATGTGGTCAACGCTGATAAGCTGCCTGAAAAGCTGCGCGGCATATCTCGAGGTGGACTGCACGCTGCCTTGGCTCTACGGGGCAAGCGGGCATGCCTTCGTCCTCAACATTCATCACGAGCTTTGTCCCAGCGGGCCAACTGCCTGGGACAAGAGCGGCCTCTTTACGCAGGTAGAAGCGCTGGGCTTGAAGGTATCGACAGTTCAGGGGCACAAGGTGGAGCCGGCGTTCGCGGATCGGCAGGTGGAGGCGTTTCGCGTCGCCCATGCCGCCATCGCGGCGGGGCGCCCCTGTTTCGCCTGGGAGCTGGAGGTGCCAGAATTCTACCTGATCACCGCCTGCGACGAGATCGGCTATTACTACAGCGGTCCGGGCTGCGAGAAGGGCGCGGGGCCGCTTCCATGGAACAAGCTTGGGGCCACGGAAATCGGCTACCTGGCGGTTCATGAGGTCGAGAGCGCTCCGGCGCAGCCCGCGGCAGTCATCGTCAAGCGCGCCTTGGAGTTTGCGGCAACGTGGGCCGATCCGCAACGCAATGAGTGGCGCTTTCAGCCCTACACGGCAGGGCCCGCGGCCTACACGACCTGGATCGAAGCGCTGCGGAACGGAACGGCCGGCGGGCATGGCAACGCCTACAACGCGCAGGTATGGGCGGAATGTCGCCGCCAAGCGGTCTCCTTCCTGGAAGAAGCCCGCCTGCGGCTACATGAGGTGCCGGAGGAGCTTTTCTCCAGTCCGTTGACCCACTACCGAAGCGTCGCGGGGCATCTGCGGGCATTGACGGCGCTCTTTCCCTTTGTCAACGTCACGGAGGAGGAGCGCGCGGCGAATGCCCGCGAACCACACCTGGTGGCGAGCGCCATCGATCACCTCACGGCTGCCCGTGAGGCCGAAGAGCGTGCCTTGCAGGGGCTGACCATCCTTGCCGAAGCTATCGAAGGCTGACCTACTGGACTCCCCGACGATGCGCGGCTTCCGCGACGCGGGCGATGGCAATTCGATACGCGGCTTCCCGCTTGGTGCAGTTGTGCAGTTGCGACGTCTCATACACATGCTGATACGCGTTGACCATGATCTGGCGCAGCTCGTCATCCACCCGTTGGGCATCCCAGTAGAATTCCTGGCGGTTCTGCACCCATTCAAAATAGCTGACGGTAACGCCGCCGGCGTTGCAGAGAACATCGGGGATCACTTCCACCTGCTTGTCCATCAGCACAAAGCCCGCATCCTGAGAAATCGGCCCGTTGGCACCCTCGGCTATCAGCTTTGCCTGGATCCGGTCGACATTCTCGATGTTGATGGCATTCTCCAGCGCTGCCGGCACGAGCACGTCCACCTTCTCCCCGAAAAGATCGTCGCGGGCAATGGCTTCCCCACCGGCAAACTCATGCACCTTGCCACCTTCCTGGACGTGCAGCAACAGCGCCGGAATATCCAGGCCGCGCGGATTTCGCACCGCGCCATAGTAGTCCGACACCGCGATCACCTTGGCTCCCAGCTCCGACAGAAAAACGGCTGAAGCGGAGCCGACGTTGCCGAAGCCCTGTACCGACGCCGTCGCGCTGGACAGATCCAGGCCGATCTCCTTGGCTGCCTGCTCCACACAGAAGATAACCCCGCGCCCCGTGGCGGTAGCACGTCCGAGGGATCCGCCCATCTCCACCGGCTTGCCCGTCACCACGCCGCGCTGATAGCGGCCATGGATCATGCGCCAGGTGTCCATGATCCACGCCATCTCGCGGGCCCCCGTATTCACATCGGGTGCGGGTATGTCCTTCTCGGCGCCAAACTCCGAGATCATGACTTTCGCATACCGTTTGGTCAGCCGTTCCTGTTCAGCCGGCTTCAGCGCCTGGTAGTCGACCTTGATACCCCCCTTGGCGCCCCCGAAAGGTATATTGACGACCGCCGTCTTGATGTACATCCAGAACGCCAGCGCTTTCACCTCGTCCAGATCGACCACCGGATGAAACCGGATTCCCCCCTTGTAGGGGCCGCGATCGTCGTTGAACTGCACCCGATACCCATTGCAGATTTGCACCGAACCATCATCCAGTTTCAAACTCAAACGCACTTCCACCGACCGATCCGGCGTCGTCAGGCGTTCCGCCAGATTCTCCCGCGGATAAAGCCGGTCCAGTCCGACCCGCTCCGCAAATAGATAGAATCGCTCTTTCGCAACCTGAAACGCATTGTACATCGGTCTCTCCTTGATAATAGGTCCGGATACATCTTGCACCCAAACTTGTTTGGGTGCAAGCTCATAACATAGAGCAGCCAGAAGTCACGTCAACAGATCACAACATATAATTAATCGCGTCGGCATGTCCACTCTTGTGGCAATTGACGCGAATCCCGCGAATGCCGACTACTGACCACCCGGTTCGGGAACGGTCGGCTCCGGGGCGGATGGAGGGCTCGCATCAGCCGGATCTGGCCGGCGAGCGATGGTCACCTCCACATTCATGGGCTGAATGCTTTGCTCGCGTACACGGCAGCCTCTGGCGTTGAGCCAGATCTGCACGGGCAAGGTGAGTTTTCCAGCCTGGGGCACGGCGGTGATGTCGATGAAGGCCCGGACGGCATCGCTCGTCAGGCGGTCAATCGCTTCGCTCGGACCCTCGATGACCACCTTGACGCCAGGCTCCTGGTAGCGCGGCAACTCGATCTCCGCCACGTAAAGCTGACTCTCCTTGAGCTGAAGAACATGGAGATTGAGACCAGACATGGGCTCTTCGACAAGCGTCCGGCGCAACTCCACGGTGACGACAACTTTGTTACGCCCGATGACTTCGATGCGGTCCGTCGGCGGCTTCAGTGCCACTTCGATATCGAAGGAAACTGGCGTATCGTCACCAAGCGGGATGGGCTGAGTGGTGATCTCCCGGAGGTCGTCCAGTTCGCGTCGCAGCCCCCGCACTTTGACCGTGCGCGGTACGATCTCCGTGCGACGACGTTCCCATCCCGACTCCAGTCTGCCGGCAAACGTCGGCACCACCGTCAACTCCTTGGTGGTCACTTTGTCCAGCGATACATTCACTCGGTTGGGTGTGATGTCCATGATGTGGACCCCGTGGGGAAGGTCGACATTCTGCTCGCGAATAAACGCCTCGTAATCCCCTGCGCCGGGCCACCTCTGGATCTGGTGCAGGACTTCCACGTTGTTGCTGGTGACTTGGGACAGGCTCCTGTTGGAGCCGCGCAGCGTGATCGTCACCTGAGGTAGATTTTCCGGATCCGTGAGCTTGACGGAGGTGTCGTCGGTGGTGAATTGAACCGGCACCGTGATGGTCATGCGCTGTTGTAGCTGGGCGGAGACGGCATACCAGATGATCAGCGCGAGGAGCACCGCAACCAGCTTGCGCGGCCAGTCTTCCACCAGTATGCGTTTCCAGTTCATCGTTGCTCAGATTGAGGGGTTCAGGTGCTGCTGCTGGAGCGTGGTCCGCGGACAGTTGACTTACCCTTGATCAGGTAATTTGTCAGGTGACGGCGCATGCGTGCCTTGCCGACATCCTGCACGAGGATGCCGCGTGTGGCCAGACTGACGCTGCCGCGCTCTTCGGAGACGATGATCACCACGGCATCGGTCTCCTCGGTGATGCCGACGCCGGCGCGGTGGCGCGTGCCCAACTGCCGGCTCAGTGGCGCCTGCGTCAACGGAAAAAAGCAGGAAGCCGAGACGATCATCCCCTCGCGGATGACGACGGCGCCGTCGTGCAGCGGAGTGTTCGGGTAGAAGATGGTCATGAGCAGCTCGGCGCTGATTGGTGCATCGATACGCACACCCGCGTCGATCACGGCGCGCATGCCGATGTCCCGCTCGATGGCGATGAGCGCGCCGATGTTCCGTTCGGCCAGGTAGTACGAGGCATTGATCAGGGCATCGATGGCCTGGACAATGTTGTGTTCTCCCCGCAGAAAACGATGCGGATTGCTGCCCACTTCCGCCAGGGCGCGGCGCAATTCCGGCTGAAAGATGATCAGGACCGCCAGCGCGATCAGCGCGGGAAGCTTTGCCAGCAGCCACTCGATCACCTCCAGCCCCATCACTTTCGAGACGATGAACCCGACCAGCACGATGATGACCAGCCCCAGAAGAATCGGCGCGGCCCGCGTCCCGCGCAGGAATACCAGCGCCAGATAGATGATGAAGGAGAGGAGCCCCACTTCCGCGACAAAGCGCAGCATGTACTGAATAAATTCCCACGTACCGAGCAATATGTCGAAGAAACTTGACATCAGGCAACTTTTCGAAGGGTGGAGGAGGAGGGGAACAGGCGGATCACCAATGTATCATGGCCCGCTGATCGGCAGGTTGATGTGGAAGGTGCAACCGTGCCCCGGTACATTGTCGCAGCGAATCGTGCCGCGGTGACGCAGGATCACGTGTCGTGAAATGGTCATGCCGATGTTCAGTCCATCTTCGCCGCCCTGGAATGGCTCGAAGAGCTTTCCTTCCTTCATCTCGCTCATGCCACGGGCATTTTCCGAGATTTCCACGCGAACAATATCGTCGTCTTCCCGCTGGGCGCTCTTGATCACCACCTTCTTGCCATTGCTGCTCGTCCCCTCCTTGAGGGAGTTCAGCAGGGTGCCGATGACTTCCGTCAAGGCAACCTGCATCAATTCGCTGTCGGCGGTGATGCTGACGCCCGGCTCGATCTGCATCGAGATATCGATCTCCGCGGCGCGGGCACTTTCACGATGCGGCGAAACCGCGCGTTCGAGAAGGGCGCCCACATCGTGAGTGGCCAGGTTGAGGGGGCTGGCGGCCACCCGCGCAAGCGTCTTGAGGCGCTGGTTGGTCGCGATGAGGGGAGCGATCTGCCGTTGCAGGCTGAGGCCGAGCTCGCTACAGGAAGTGATGTCCGTCGCTTCCGAAACCTGTTTCGCGATCCGATGCGATTCCTCCAGAGCGCCGATGCAGTGCGCGGCGAGATTGCCAAGAGCCGGCGCCACCACGCTCAGCTCATCCGCGGGCTGCTGTTCGGCCATGAAGATGCCGTTGCGGAGAACGCCGCGGGCCGTCTCCATGAGGATGTCGAGAAACGGTCGAAGTTGATCGAAGGGAAAGTTGAGCCCCTTGCCGCGCATGTAGACAAAGCCGTCGAAGCCGCCAAAGATGATGGGCAGAAGAATGCTGCCGGCCTTGTCATTGGCAATCATGCGCGGGCTGTTCTTCTCTTCATCGCTCAGATCGTCGAGAATCGCCGTGGCGGCTGCCTCAGACGTCGAAGCAAGGGCCAGAAGATCCCCGGCGTTGCGCTGGATCAGCGCGCCTTCCCGGGCATCGACAAACGAAACAAAGGCATTGAGAATTGAGTTGTTGGTCGTCTGCAGGCTTTCGAATCCCTGCCGCGTCAAGTAACCGTTCTCCCGCATTAACCGATTCGTCAGGACCAACCGTTCTTTCTCGCGACGGTTCAGATTCCACTTCTCCGTCAGGGCGAGCGCGAGCTGCCGGATCTCTTCCGGATGAAACGGTTTCTTGATGTACAGGAGCTTGTCCGGCTCGCCGATCTTGTCCGCCATTTCGCTTTGATCGTAATCCGCATAGGCCGTCATGATGACGATCTGCATCTCCCGGTCGATGGTGCGGATGCGCTGCGCTGTTTCCATGCCGTCCCAGCCCGGTGGCATCCGCATGTCGAGGAACATGAGCGCATACGGTCGGTTTTCGGCTATGGCCTTCTTGACACCTTCGTAGGCATCCTTGCCCTGAGCGAAAGTATCCACTTCGTACGAGGCGCGCTGATTCTGGGGGGCGGACTCACGGCCCCGGCCGATGCGATGGCGTATCTGCGCGATGAGCGACGCCGTCTCCAGGTCGGCCGACCGCTGCTGCAGCATCTTCGCCACCTGCATGCGCAGATCTTCCTGATCGTCCACGATCATGATGCGGTGATTCCTGTCCATGTACCTTATCCCTCGTCGATGCTGAGATGAACGTCCGAGCCCGAATGGGCGGCCGCGGCGCTTGCCGCGTCCTCGTGCTCGGCTGCCAATGGCAGCCAGATAGTGAAGGTGGCCCCCTTTCCGGGAGACGTCTGAATCTCGATAGTGCCTTTGAATGCTTCTACAGTCTCCCGGCAGAAATGCAAGCCGACTCCCCGTTCGCCGCGGGTTCGCCGCTTCGTGGTAAAACCGAAGTCGAAGGCCCGTTCAGCCACATCCGCCGGCATGCCAGGGCCGTTGTCCTGGATGATGCAGCAGGCGCATTCACTGCCGTTGTGCATCCCCACGTCCGTGATCACCATGATGCACTTGGCGGCTTGATTGTCATGCTCGGCGAACGCTTCGATCGCGTTCTTGATCAGGTTGATCAGGACCTGTGTCATGGCCGAGGGATCGACCAGCACGGGCGGCGCCTTCTTCAGGCGCCGGACGAGGTCGATGCCCTGCCGCGTGGCGGATGGACCGATCATCTTGAGCGCGTCGTCCGCCAGCCGTTCGAGGTCGGTCTGCTCGGTCGTGCCGAGTCCGACCAGCAGCTGCTGCTGCAGACTGATGATGCCGTTGAGGTGGCTCATCTTGTTGGCGAGCGTCTCGATGCTGGCGCGTTGTCTCAGCAGGACCTTGCGCTGGTAGTCGAGCAATTCCCGCATGGCCTGCAGCATTTCGCGGCCGCGCGGGTCCTCCGTCAGAAAGTGCTGGATGGTCCCGTCCCTGGCATGCTTCTCGATAGCTGGGAGGATCTCCTGAAGGACCATGTCGATGAGGGGAGGACTGCCTGTGCCGTGGGCCTCTTCGAGTTCACCGATGGCAAGGCTGGCCATGGTGAGCAGGTTGCCCATGTTGTGGATGGTGCCGGAGAACATCGAACGCATGATCTGCGCGTTCATCTCGCTTTCGGCGGGCGGCTTCATGAGGATCCCTCCGATGGTGCGCTCGCATAAAGGTGCGCGTGCAGCACCCCGATGTACGGCAGGTTGCGGTAGCATTCACGGAAGTCCAGCCCATAGCCCACCACGAACGTGTCCGCGATCTCGAAACCAACATAATCCGGACGGCTTCCAACCGTGCCGGACCGCTGCTTGCGAAGCAGCACGCAGGTGCGCAGAGATGCGGGTTTGGCCAGGAGCAGGGCGTGACTTACTGTCTGCAGGGTCATACCGGAATCGTAGATATCGTCGAGCAGGAGCACATGTCGGTTGGCGATGCTCAGTCTCAGGCCGCCGTGGAGGTCGACGGTATCCCGGCGCCGGGTGCCGGTATAGGAACTGGCGCTGATGGTGTCGAGCTGCAGCGGCAGGGGGAGAGCGCGCAGCAGGTCGGCCGCAAAGAAGAGTGAGCCGTTGGAGATGATCACCACCGACAGGGGAAGGCCCGCATAATCGGCGGCAAGTCTGGTCGCCAATTCGCCTACTCGCGCCTCGATTCGGGCGGCGCTGATCAGTACCTCAGCCAGGTCATTATGCATGATTCATGCCGTTTTCCCGTGCAGCTCGCGCCGCTGCTTTCGAAGGTTGCCATGGACTCCTGTATCCGCTTCCGCCGGCGGGGTGGCAAAGCGTTGGATAACTTGTTAATGTAGCTGCTTGCCCAACTACCTGCAAACTCCCAATGTAGCGCAATCCATGCCTTTTTCTCCCGATCTCGCGCCTCCAGCTGAACGGTGGGTTTACCTGGACAACGCTGCGTCGACTCCGCCGGCCCCATATGTGATCGACAGCTATCCCGATCTGTTGCGCCAAAGCTACGCCAATGCGAGCGCCGCGCACCGGTTCGGCTATCGACTGCGCCTGCATCTGCGCCGCCAGGGTGAACTCCTCATGCAGGCTGCTGATATCGAGGGCGGGAGCGCCGACATCATCTGGACCAGCGGCGGCACCGAAGCCAACAACCTGGCCCTCCGCGGCCACCTGGCCGGCGTTCGCCCGGCGGAGGCGCTGCTGCTGATCGGTGCCGCCGAACATGCGTCCGTGGCCGAAACGGCCGCTATCATGGCCCGCGAAGGCGTACCCGTTGTCGAGGCGCCGATTGATGCAGAAGGCAAGCTGAGGTTGGACCAACTGGCCGCGCTCTTGCGCCCCACAACCCGCCTGGTCTCCATCTGCCTCGCACAGAACGAAACGGGTGTTCTTCAGGATCTCGTCTCCGTCCGCCGGACCATGGATGCGCATGCACCCCAGGCGCTGCTCCACACCGACGCGGTACAGGCCTTCGGCAAGTGTGCGTTGCCGTGGCGGGAAGCGCGCATCGACCTGCTCTCGCTCTCGGCGCACAAGTTCCATGGCCCTGGCGGAGTCGGGGCGCTGATCTTTCGGCGGGGGATCAGCCTCTCGCCTCTCTTGCATGGCGGCGGCCAGCAGGGAAATCTGCGATCCGGGTCATTGGATGCGGTCGGCATCGAGGGGCTGGTCATCGCCGCGCAGCTGCAGTTCGCCCATCGGGCCGAGGTCTGGCGGCAGGTCGAGGAACTGAACCGCCTGACCCGCGAGCGACTCCACGGCTTGCGCGATCGGCGCGGCAAGCCGCTGCCGCTACGGCTGATCTCCCCTGCCGACGCATCGCCCTATATCCTCGCCTTCAGCCTTCCCGGCTTCCAGGGGGCCGTGCTGGCCCGCCAACTCGGCGAGCGGGGCGTCATCATCGGCACCGGCAGCGCCTGTGCGGCCGAAAGCGCCAGGCCCAGCCGCGTTCTCACCGCCATGGGACTCTCCAACGAGGTCGCGTTCGGGACCCTCCGCATCAGCTTCGCCTCTCAGAACAGTGTCGACGACATCGATATCTTCGCGCGGGAGCTTCAGCAGGCCATCCTCGACTACTGATCGGCGTCAGCGAAAGAGATTGAACTTGACGATGTAGACGAAGGCCTTCACCGCATCCCGCCAGCCGATCTTCTTCCCCTCGTCAAAACGTCGTGCTTCATACGAGATCGGCACTTCGTAGATGCGCACGTCGAGCTTGGCAAGCTTGGCGGTGATTTCCGGCTCGAAGCCGAAGCAGTCGCACTCGATGTCGAAGCGCTGAAAGATCTCCGTTCGCATCATCTTGTAGCAGGTCTCCATATCCGTCAGATGCAGATTCGACAGCATGTTGGAGAAGGTGGTGAGGAGCTTGTTGCCAAGGTAGTGCCAGAAGGTATCGACCAGGATTTCGGTCCCGGAATAGCGGCTGCCATAGACGACATCCGCCTTGTTCTCCTCGAAGAGGCGCCACAGCTTGGGGTATTCCGCCGGTGAGTACTCCAGATCGGCATCCTGGATGATCACCACATCACCCGTCAGATGCCCTTTCGCCGTCCGAATGGCCGCCCCTTTCCCCTGGTTATGCTCGTGATGTACGATGACCAAGCCCGGCTGAGGTGGCAGCGATTCCAGCTTCGCCCGCGTCCCGTCCGTCGAGCAATCGTTGACCAGAATGATCTCCTTCTCGATCTGCACCGCCTGCACGCGCCGGATCACCTCGAGAACAGTCTTTTCCTCATTGTAGACAGGGATGATGACCGAAAGCTTCACGACAGGACTCCGCGGAGAAGGTACCAGTGATGTGCCCGATATAGTAAGGCTCAAAGCGCCAAATTGAAAACCGAAACCGCGCAATAAGCCAATCCGTCACCTGCTGTTCGGCCGATCGAGGCGCAGAAGCAGGGAGCGGCCTGCCTCGCCCACGATGGCGAAGCGTTGCAGGGCCAGCTCGCGGAAGCGGGCGCGGCTGGCATCCCAGCCGCCATGGAAGCGGTCGCCGACAAGCAGCCAGCCGCCATCCCCAAGGCTGTCTGTGAGGCGCTGAAGGAGCCCTTCCAACTCCGCTTCGGCATGCAGCGCCGGACCGCCGATGAGGCCATTGCAGACAACCAGCCGCGCGGGTGCCGTGAGCGCAAAGGTGCGGATGTCGCCGGCAACAAAGCTGCAGCGTAGCCCGGTAGGTGGCGGGGGAAAGATGCGGTCGGGCGGCAGCTTCGGATGGTGGGGGAGGCGCTGTTCCCGCGCCATCCACGCTTCCAGCGGTTCCCGGGTGATCCCGAGAAGGGTCAGAGGGCGGCCCGCTTCGCTGAGCCAGCCCGCGATCTCCCAACTGCCCTGGCCGGTGCCGCAGCCATGATCGAGAATCAGGTCGCCAGGGGCGAGCTGGAGCTTCCCCAGCAGCTCCCGTTGTTCAGGATAACGCCCGGCGCGGCTGCCGTAAGGCTCCAGATCCGCCAGGGCGCAAGCGAGCGGCCAGAGGTCGTCCACGCTCCAGGTGAGGCGGCCGCCGAACGCCTCGGGCAGATCGTCCCACAGTGCCGCCAGCGATGCCCACTGCTCCGGCCGCCGCACCGCCGAAGGGACCCAGAGAGGGTGGGGCAGCGATGACGCCAGCAGCCCCTCCAGCTCCCGCAGATAATCGACGACCGGCAGATACCGCTGATACTGATAATGCAGCTCTCCGCTCGCCACCGTCCCCGGCGCCCACCATGGCGGCGGCTGGCAACGATGCGCCACGACATTTCGCGCCTGCCAGCGTTCATTGAAGGCACTGAGCAGGTCGGGTGGAGGAGGAGAGAACGGACTACTGCTCATCCGGGCTCTTGCCCCAGACATCGAAGCCCAGCTCACGCGGGCTCTTTTGCAGCAGGCCGCAAATCTTCTCGGCCGTCTCCCGATGTGGACGGTGCTCCCGATTCACCAGGCGCCAGACCGTCAGGTAGTGCACATCGATCGCCTTCGCCAGCGTCTGGATCGTGTACCCCTGTTTCATCATCTCACCCAGCAGAATACCATTTTTCCGGTGCATGGGGCGGCTCTTGACCATCGCGATAAAACTCCCGGCTTGACGTCACGGCTGATGCTTCGCCCTCTACTGTAGCAACCAATCCCCCGATGTCCATGCAAAGTGCGCGCGCCTCCCCCCGCCCCGCTGCCTGGGGCCGCCCCTCGCCCGATTGTCCCCGGCGTTGAACGTTGCCCCTCCCCAATCTCCAGCATCCCTCCCGCGCCCCCCGGGCACGCCACTCGCCTGAGTGGCACCGGCGTTGGACGTTGCCCCTCCCCAAATCTTCAGCACTCCTCCCGCGCCTCCTGGGCACGCCACTCGCCTGAGTGGCACCGGCGTTCGACGTTGCCCCTCTCCAAATCTCCAGATCCTTCCCGCGCCCCTGGGCACGCTACGCGCCTGAAGGGCGGCTACGTCCCTCCATCGACGGACCCCGCCTTCGCGTTGCCACTCCCCAATGCCTGCGCCCTTCATTCGCGCCGTCCACCCTTTCCCTATCTGTCCGCGCCTTCCGACTCGTCTTCTCAATGCGGCCAATAAGGTCCCCGTCATCCTCTACATTCTTGCGAGATTGTAGAATTCAAGCTCGCGCCGAACTTGCCGACGGCCCTCCTGGCGAACCGTCAAGGATTTCTTGACAAGCTGGTCGTTATCGATGGCCCGCCGCTCGGGCAGCGACAGTTCCAGGCGGGGCGGAAGTGGAAGACGTTCTGCTCGTCCCAGCCCACAGGCTCCTCGCGGAGAATCTTCTGCACCTGCTTCATGCCCTGGGCGGTCTCGCCGTAGCCGAGCTGGCTGAACAGCCACTCGTCGAGCACCAGTCGTTTATCGAGTCGTTCCGCCATCAGTCCCTGCCCTCCAGGCGCTTGATCTCGCGGTCGAAGTCGCTCTCGAACAGCCGATCCTGCACAATCCGGAATTTCTCAAATTCGCTTTCGGCGTGTGCTCTGGCAATCTCCGCGGTGACTTTCCCCGCGTCCTGCAGCACGGCCCGGTCCGTCACCTCGATGAAACGGTTCAAACGGCTTTCCCAATCTTTCATGGTCATCGGGATATGTCGCCTCGCCATGTCCTCCGCCACGTCCAGGTAGGCCGAGACCAGCCGCTGCAACTGCTCCATTTCATCCCCGGTCAGGTAGTTCTTCGCCACCGTCACGTCGAATTTCTGAATCTTCCCCTTCGGCCCATCCTTCCAGGTCGTCAGCCCCATGTTCTCCTTGTTGGCGTTTGCGCGGCCGTAAATTACCTCTGCCGCCGTCTGGCCGTGGATGGCCCAGTGCAGCTTGTTCTGCACCGTGGCAAAAAAGCGCTTCGTCGCCTGTGCCGTCACGTCATAGTCAATGGCGGTCGCATAGATATCCGTGATCTTCTGGTAAAATTTACGCTCGCTGAGGCGAATCTCCCGGATACGCTGCAGTTGCTCTTCGAAATACTGCCGGGAGAGGACGGACCCGTCGTTTTTCAGCCGCTCGTCATCCATCGTGTAGCCCTTGATGGTGAACTCCCGGATGATCGCGGTCGCCCATTTGCGGAACTGCACCGCCCGCTCGGAATTGACCTTGTAGCCCACGGCAATGATGGCAGACAGATTGTAGTGCTTGGTGTTGTAGCCCTTCCCGTCAGCGGCAGTTATCCGAAAATCCCGGATAACTGAATCCTCCTGTAACTCACTGTCCGCAAAGCACTTCTTGAGATGGTAGTTTACCGTCCGCACATCAACGTCGTAGAGCGCCGCCATCATCTTCTGGCTCAGCCAGACGTCCTGATCCTCGTAGATCGCTTCGACGCCGCCTTCCCCCGTGGCCGTGATATAGGTGAGGTACTCCGCAGCGGCGCTTCGAACTACCTGCATGCGAGGTTTTCGACGGTCCCGGCCTTCCATACCGTTCGATTCGCGTTCGTTCGTGTCCATTCGCTCTTCCCCCCTACGGTTCTTTCAGTTGCTCGTCCTACCAGTGCGGAAGGTGGGCAGCAAGGCTGTGAGAAACGGTCACTCCCCGCCACCCGAGAGATTATGAGATGGTTATGGGAAACAAAACCTGGAAACATACTAACCATAGCGCCGAGGCAGTCGACAACAAGCCGAGCAACGGCCCATACGCGAGAGGCTCTCCCAGAGCCTTGCTGCCCCCTTCCTGGGACCACCCCTCGCCTGTGTGGCCCTCGCCATCCGCCAATGCGGTCAATGCGGTCAATAAGGTCCCCGTCATTCTTCCCATCCTTTCCGTTCCTCGCCCGGCCCCCTTTCCCTGCTGGAACCTCATCGAATGACGATGACGTCGCTGGGATCGGGAACGGGCAAGTCAATGTCGATGCGGTCGCCATTGCGGCGCCAGGTCAGCTCGCCGCTCAAGGTGCCGGCGACAGCCGTGACCTGTCGGTCGGTCTTGACGGAGAGGGTGGCGGGACGCCCGGGAGCGTAGGAAAAGTCGACAAGGATGACCGCAAGCCCATCATCGTGGCGGCGAAGGTAGATCTCGGAGAGGGGTTCGGTGTAGGTGGCGTCCGGGATAGGCAGGGTGCGCATCGCGGGCAAGGCGACGAGCTGGCGGCGGTCGAGGGTGTAGGTGGTGGGGCGGCCCTCATCGTCACGGGGGGCATTGTTGGCATAGAGGAGGCCCGGCATGATGCCATAGGTGAGGACCTGCCCCTGGCCCAGCGGGCGATGCACCGCCGCAACTCCGCCGTCGGCATAGGTGGCGATGGGGTTTCCCGTGGTCGGCGTGAGGACACTCTGGAGGCCCACGACAGCGGCCTCGACCGCTTCGGTGAGCGCAGAAGCCTGGACGGTGATGGTGTCGAAGGGTTCGTGGCCGGAGATGTAGAAGGGCATCCAGCGTTCGCCCTCCGAGACGCCGGCGAAGCGTTGGGTGGCGCCAAGAAGATCGGCCGCCTCGGGCATGGGCTCGCCATACTCGTCGTGCATGGCAAAGCCGGTGGCGGCGACGAGGGTGCCGCCACCTTCAACCCAGGCGCGGAGCGGCTCGATGCAGCGGCGTTCGATGTTGAAGCCGCTCGCGTAGAGGACACGGTACTGTGCCATCAGCTCCGGGGTGATGTCTTCTTCGAGGATGATGTCGACGGGGAAGTGGCTGTGGCGCAGCGCCAGCCAGGTGTAGAGGCGGTCGCTGAAGACGCCGTAGTTGCCGGCGTGCCAGATCTCGTGCGTCCGGTTGTAGAGGATGGCGATGCGAGCGGGATCGGGGGTGCCGTCAAGGAGAAGATCTTCGGCCGGGCCGACGGCCCTGGCGCCCCGATTCAATTCGGCATAGACCCGGAAGACGTGGCTCCACGTATCGACGGCCCCGCGCGTATACTCGGGACCCCAGTCGTACACATAGACCTGATAGATCCCGCCACCCACAAGAATCGGCAGCTTGCGGTCGAGTGCGCCGGAACGGCCAACCATGATGAAGTCCATGGGCTGGTTGTACTTGCGCGCGCCGCAGGCAACCAGCGCGGCATAATAGCTTTCGGTCTGGACGCCGGCTTGACTGGTATAGCCGCTGCCGGCGGAGAGCCAGTCTTCACTGGAATGGCCCGTGGAAGCCTGGTAGCGGGGCAGGGCGAACCAGTTGGAGTAGTCCATGGTCCCCGCGAACATCGGCCCGCCCGGCGTGTAGTTGCAGCGGGTGATGAGGTTGGGCATGAAGGTGCGCGCGGTGTCGGAATGGCGCTTGTAGAATTCCGCGGTGAGCCACCAGATGAAGCGCATGTTGTGGTAGTAAAGCCGACGCTCGGGCAGCGTCATCTCGGCCCCAGTCTCGATATCGTACCAGAGATCCTCGAAGGTGGCGGCGCCGAAGTATGAGGCGTCGCTGCCGGCGGCTTCCGCGGCGGCGCGGATGTAGTCGAGCCAGGCACGGCGGCAGTCCGGCAGTCCGTTGATGTGCGTGGGCGAGGTCACTTTGCCGATCTCGTCCCCCATCTTCAGCCAGTGGGGGCGCTGCAGGTAGTCGGGATCCGCGGCGATCTTGTTGGCGAGCGCTTCCGTACCATAGCGCTTGTCGAGCAGCGCGTCGTCGTAGTGAGGATCGAGGGGATCATGGCTGTAGGCGGCTATGGTGCCGGATTGCTCGTAGATGCTATCCTCGAGGTGGAGGCCGAAGCGCTGCTTGTCGGCCAGGGAGAGGTGGGGAACCCAGTTGATGCCGAGCCGCTTGAGGAGCGGAATGGCAATGTCGTAGGCCGAAGGTGAGGTGCGGCAGGTGGTGAAGAGGCGGAGGCGCGACGGCAGAACGCTGCCCTCTTCCCCGAAGTCCACTTCGCGCTCGAGATCGACCATGAGCCGCTCCACCGCCCCACGCTCCGTGAGGAAGCGACCGACGTAGTCGGCATCGCGCGCACCCCAGACGCCAGCCTCCGCGTCGGCTTCGCTGACCGCCGAGGCGTAACCGGAGGGAAGGGCCACCGGCACCAGATAGACCGTCTTGGCCTCGTGAAGGGGATTGGCGATCGTCTTGAGGATGCCGCCTTCATGGGGAAACCAGGCGAACTGGACCTCGACCGTCCCTGTCGGTATCTCGTTGCCGGCTGGATCCGTCACCGTCAGCGTATCGGTCATGTACTTGCCGCCGCTGGTTACCTGCTGGGAGACTTCAACCCAGCCGCTCCACTCGGCCACAGGCACGTCGTGTCCGCCCGCTTCGTTGAGTATCTTGCCCATGGAAGAGTACCAGAGCTGCTGGGTGCTGCCGGGCTTGTAGTGAGCCCAGACGTAGCGCACGAAGCTGCTGAATCGCACCTGCGTCACCTGCTCGCCGGGTGGATCGATGTAGCGGTAGCGGTACCACGCATGGTTGAGATTCGATTCGTTCTCGACGGGAGACTTGCTGGGCACAAAGCTCTTGCTGCGCGTAATGAAGAGCGCGTCGAGGCGCGCCTCCCGATCGTCGGAGGAGATGGTGAGGGTGGTCGTGCCGGGCTTCAACTCCAGATCCCAGTATTCCCAGACGGGGACCGGCTTGATCTGGGCGGCCATCTTGCCGATCTCGGAATCGAAGCGCAGGGGAAGCTGCCGCGTGATGGTGGCGGCCGGTTCATTGGGCAACTGGGTCGCGCCGAAGGTATGGCTCGCCTGGTTGGCACCTGTCAGCGTGAGGGTGGCAGGGTGCGCCTTCTTGGTTTCGGCCATGTAGCTCAGCCAGATGCGGTAGGAGCCTGCCTCCGGCACCTCCATCTTGTTGACGAGCGGGTGCTCGCTCATGGGCGCGACGAAGAGTCGCTCACCCTGGCTTGGCACAAACACCTGCTCCCAATGAAACTCCTGGCCTTCCTTGCGCCAGCTCTTGTGGACCACCGCGGTATGGGGCCAGCGGGCAAGCTCGCTGAAATGGCTCATCCGGAGCAGCTCGAAATCCTGGACGGGCTCCTCATCGAGCTGAAATTCATCCAGGTCACCGCCTCCGCCGAATACATCCAGATCCTGGGCGTGGAGCAGGCATGCCATGAGGGCAAGCAAGAGTGAAAGAGGGTAGCGCATGGTCGTCAATCTCCGCCGGCCTTGGGGATGGGCAAAATGTAGAGGATCCCGTCATGGTCGGGCACCAGCAACTGGGGGGCGAGGTCGATGAGCGGATCGCCCGAGCCCCAGCGCACAGGTGCTTCCGCCACAAAAAGCGGGGCGCCAACTGGACGTATGTCCAGAGGAACCGTGCGCATCAGTTGCAACTCGGGAAGCGAATAGAAGGCGACGGTGCCGCCCATCTCGACCCCCGCCAGCAGGGTCTCCCCCTGGCGGCTGACCGGGGTGAGGGTGCGCAGCAGGAAGGGGTGCCTGGCTTCCGCCACTTGTGCGCCATCGCTCAGGCTGAAGGAAGCCAGATGGCCGTTGCCCCAGCCGACGCTCACGTGGTTGCCCGCCACCACGGGCGGAGCCGTAACCGTATCCCCAAGTTCACGCTCCCAGACGATGGTGCCATCGGCAATGCGGATGGCGGAGAGCTTGCCGGGGCGACTGGTGACCAGGACCAGCTCTCCGGCTGTGATCAGGGGGCCGTGGGGCGTGCCCTTGAGTTGCCGTCGCCACTGCTCCCCGCCGCTCGCCAGGGAGATGCCGAACAGGGAGCCGTCATCGCTGCCGATCAGGACGAGCTCGCCGGCCGGCGCCGGGCCGCAGCGGATGGCGAGTGGCGCGCGGAAGCTCCACAGCTCCTTGCCCGCGGTGATGCGGCGCAGCAGGCGCTCATGGATGGTCAGCGCTTCCTCGGCGCTGAGAAGGGCAAAGCCCCAGCGCATCTCGGTCTTGCCCATGCGGGCTGGAAACTCCTTGCCGCTCTGCGGGTCGACCGTCTGCAGGGCCGGCTGAATCGAGACGAGAGTCCGGGTGCCGTCGGGCAGTGTACCGGCGGCAAAGTCGGGTGGGGCGCGCTCCGGTTGCGGAATCACCCAGGCAGTCAGCAGGTTGCCGACGGAGATGGCCTTCAGGGTATGCTTATCCGTATGGGATAGCAGTTGATAAGCCAGCCGCTTGCCATCGCAGAGCAGCGGCAGGAAACCTTCCGCTTCGGGCTGCACGAAATCCTGAACCCCATCGCCCCAGTGCATTGCCCACTTGAGCATGGCCCGCAACCCGGGATAGAAGATCGTCTCCGGAATCTGTTGCCGGGACACGGTGCTCTCGCCGCCGTCATGGCGCCAGGTCACCTGCAGGCCATAGCCCTGAACGCCCCGGGAGACGCGCAGGATGAGCTGACTGGGGGCCTCGCCCAGCTTCGGCCGCAAGCCCAACTCCCAGGCGGCAGCCAGAGCCAACGCGCGAATGCCTTCGAGCGCTTCGCCGTCGGCGGGCCGGCTCGCCGGGACACTCTGATCGCCCCCTTCCCCGAGCAGATCGCCAAGCGCCGCCGCCTCGGGAACATCCGTCCACGGCTCCACGACGATGCCGACGATGGGGCCGTTCGCGGCACGAGGATGCTCGATGACCTGCCCGACAGCGGCGGCCAGCTCGATCATCGCCAGATCCGAGATCTGGTCCGGCCCAGGCGGGATGCTGTTGAGATACTGGTACTTCTGGGTGTTCTGCATGGCGATGGCCGGCCGCCACGCGGCGAGGGAGACGGTGCCCTCCTCCCCCGCGAACTGAAGGGCCAGCCAGTTCTGACGTTGAGCGAAGACCACCGAGATCAGCGCCAGCCATCCTGATGGATCTTCCGGAACGGCTCGCCATGAAGATTGTGGGCGAAGCCTGACCTCCGCCGCGGCCAGACCCGGGCGGGCTGACAGGCGTTGCACGAAACTGGGCCGTCGCATGGCAGCCCCAAGATCATTCGGCCCGAGGTGATAGTAACCGACCTCGAGTTGCCGCTCCGCCGTGACGTCGTCCGGCGGCGCGCCCGAAACATGCCCGACGATCAGGCAGATTCCGGCGATGATGGAGAAGGCGCCCCTTACCATTGCAGATCCATGAAGCCGTGAGTCATCTCGCCATTCCCCTCCAGATCCGGTGCTTCCGGCCCAAGATCGTCGTCATAGATGTTGAATCGTATTGCGGTGAAGACATCGAGGTCGAAGGTGACGGTGCCGATGTTCTCACTGTAGCCGGTAACCTGCTCGCCGTCCACCTTGTGCAGCTGCAGCGTCACGTGCTCGCCGTCATCGAAGTAGAGTTCCACATCACCCTGGTTGCGCCTGGCGCGCTGCGAGCTTGCGTGGGCGAAGGTGAGCGTCGAAATACGCCCGAGAGGAACGTTCATCGTGGCGTACGGCGTGCGAAAGGCGACCTCGTCCTGCTGGATCGACTCGACATTGCCGGTGACCCGGTCGAAGTTCGCCAGTTGCAGTACGTCGTTCTCCCTCACATCCGGGCTGCCGATGCTGCTCAGCTTCCCATCCCAGTCCGAGACGACGATGTTGGAGATGACGATGGGTGAGGTGCGGTCATGTGAGTTGAAGACGATCCCGCCCCCCTTGCCGGCAAAGCCCTGGGGATCCGTCCATTCCTTGATGAGAGCATCGTCGAAGAGCAGGGCAAAACTGCGCGTTTCCTTGTTGATGAGCAGCTCCAGGCGAGCTTTGCGACTGCCCAGCAGATGGGGCATCTCCACCTGCCCCAGGTTGAGCGTGCCCTGGTCCCGCGCCCGGCGATGAAGTGTCACGCTATTGCCGCTGAAGGTCATGTGATAGGCGTCGTTGTAGAGATTCTTCAGGTCTGGCGTGTAGAGGGCGACCGCGAAGCTGGTGAAGCGCGTCGGCCATTGCACTTCGAAGCGCAGGCGGGCGGCATCGGGCAACTGCACATTGGCCCCGATCCGGCCGAAGCCGCTGAGGCTGTCCCCGCGCAACTGCCACTCACCGCCGCTGATGGTCCATTCGGAGAGGTCGTTGGGCCCTTCGTAGATGAGCTTCTTCTGCCCTTCCGTCACCGGCTGGATGCTGTTGATCATGGAGCGCTTGACGGTGATCCGGCCCCCGTAAGGCGTGTCGATCACCAGCTTGTCGCCAGTCAGTTCGTCGATCGTGCCGAGGAGCATGTCGCCGTTGGTCAGTTGTACGCGCGTGTGCTTCTTGAGCCACTCCTGCTCGGGCCCGATGTCGAGTCGCATGGCGAAGAGATTCTCGGTTGAGAAGGCGAGCGGGGCGGTTACGTCGCGATGCTGCCAGGTGAGGACGCGCTGATCGTCGAGCCCGACGAGGCGCCCGTGCAGGCGATCCCCATTCTTGAAGATGAGCACCTCCCCGAACGGGTTCCGCGGAGTCTCTGCGGGAGAGTCCGCGGGCTTGGGGATAGCGATGGCTGCGTTGGGCGCTTCGGCGGCGCCGGCATCCGGTATCTGCAGCTCGGCATGAAGTGCCAGCGCCGAGAGCGCGACGGCGACTGTCGCCAGAAAACGGGTTGAGACGAGTATCATGGGAACCTCCGGGAGGCAGGGCCTTGGTGCCGTGGTGTGGGTCAGCGTTCGTAGATGGGTAGAAAACGGTAATTGAGAGCCAGCGATAGCAGCGCCATGGCGGTGCCGAAGGTGACGCCCTGGCTCGATACCCAGCTGCCGTCAGTGTTCTGGCGTGAACTTAAAAATTTGATGTTCACGGCGTTCCACTTGTTCCATTCCCCGGCGTCACCGCGGAACATGGCCTGGGATGCATAATAGAGAAAGTAATAAAGGTGTCCTTCTTCAGCATCGAGACTGAGCGAGCGCAGGTGCTGTGCCGCCATCATGTAGGCGCGGCTCTGCTGCTGTTTGGCCATGGCCAGCATGAGCGTGCCGATCGCGGCTCGGGGTGGGCTCGACGCGCCATTGTGGGTGTAACCGAAGCCGCCGCTGCCGTTCTGGCAGTCGCGGAAGAACTTGAGCGCCTGCTCGATGCTCGCATCGGGTATGGCCAGACCCGCATTGCGGGCGGCAAAGAGGGCCATCAGGCAAGCGCCGCTCACCGTGGTGTCCGCATCGTTGCTGTCCGGGCTGTACCGCCAGGCATACTGGGAGTTGCTAGCCTGCGAGGAGAGCAACAGTTTGACGGCCAGTTGGAGAGCGGGCGCAAGCCGTTCGTCATCGATCGCTCCGTATGCCTCCGCCAGAGCCAGAGTGGAGAAGGCATGGTTGTACATGCTGCTGCCGATGTAGCCGTTCTCCTTATTCTGCTGGGCAAGCAGGTAGTCGAAGCCGCGGCGGATGATGAGACGATAGGGGCCATGATCGGGATCTTCGCCATGCGCCAGGAAGGCCAGCAGCGCCAGGGCCACCACCCCAGGCTGACGCGCGTTCGCTTCCGCCCACGAACCATTCTTGTCCTGGCTTCGCGCCAGAAAGTCGAGCCCAAGCTGATAGAGCTTTTCGACATCTGCTGAGACCAGCATCTCCGGGTCGCTGAAGATCTCCTGGCCGCGAATGGGCAGGCAGCTCCCCAGAAGCAGAGCGGCGAGGATGGAGATCGAAGCGACTCTCATGGCTCCACCTCCGCGGCCGGTCTCTGCAACTGCTCGACCCTCCGATAGTAGCTTTCGAGAACGTCGCGGAACTCCTCGGGGATCTGCTGGGACCAGGCGCCGCTGGCGCGCTCCCCTGCCCGGCGATCCTCTCGGGCTCCGTCCGCCCGCCCGTCACTCTCGGATGCGGATACGGCAGAGGCGTGGTCGTCGGTGTTGCCGCCGCCTTCGTCACCGGTGGCGCTCCCCTTGCCGCTCTGTATCATGCCGAGCATCTGCATCATCAGTGCCGACAACTGCGGACTTGATGACGAGAGCTGCTGCGAGGAGCTGGAGATCAGGGAGGCCAACAGTTCGATCACATGACTCTCCGCGGCGATGGCCGGCTGCCCGGTCTCAGGCTGATAGAGGAAGTTTCCCGCGTCGATCATGGCGGTTCCCACATCGGAAAAGAGAGGCTTGAGCCGCATGGAGAGGATAATATCCTCCAAGTCGAGCAAGAGGTGAAAGGCATCAAACTGGCGTTCCGCCAAGGCAGTGGCGCGCGCCGCATGATCGGACATGCTGCTCTTCTGGTTCTCGATCAGGCGAGTCTGATCGCGGATCTCGTGTTCTTCCTGAAGGATGCGTAGCAACGTCAGCATGGCTTTCAACTGCTCTTCGCTCATCTGCTGCTCTTCGCCCTGGCCGTCCCCCTCGTCGTCGTCACCGCGCGGGTCGAGCAGCTCCGCCCAGGCGGCAAACTGCTCTCCCCAACGGGTACAGGCATTGATCGCTTGCCCGAGGAGGTTGTCGGTGATCAACCGGGTATCCGCCTGGATTGCATCAGGCAATCCGGCTTCGACCATCAGGTGGTGGGTGGCCAGATAGACGCCGATGGTCGCGCGCTGGGTGAAGCCACGCAGGTCATCGAGCAACTCCGCCGCGCGCTTGGCGATATCGTCATGCCCCTCTGCCTGCGCGGCCAACTGCTGGCGCAACGGCTCCGCCAGATCGGCTGGCGACATGCCGAGCGTCTCACCCACCAACGTGTGAAGCACCGTCACAAGCTTCGTCTCGTCGCCGGAAAGCTCACGCAGGCGCATGGCGAAGCTGCGCGCGACCAGCCCCTGCAGCGACTCGTCCAGGCTGCCGGACATCTCGCGCAACTGCTCCAGTATGTCTTGCTGCTGATCCCGGGCGCTGGCAAGCTCCTCTTCCCGCCGCGCGGTCGAGCGTTGCGCATCGCGCAGAGTTTCAGTCAGACGCGGCATGGCCTGGTGAGCGACACTCTGCATGGTGGTGAGGATCTTCGACCACTCCTGCAGGGCCTCCCCGTCGAAATCCTCATTGCGCATGGCCTCCTCCATCAGCTCGAGCCCCTCCCGCGCCAGCCGTTGCAACTCCTCGGTATTGGCTGACTCCTTCGCTTCCTGTTCCTGAAGCTGCTTCATTGCCTCCTCGCCCTGCAGCCATTCGCTCCCCTTCTCGAGCATCTCCATCTTTCCTTCGAGCAACTCCGCCTCCGAGCGCGCCACCTCTTCGACCGCTCCCTGCAGGCGGGTCATCCGGTCGCGGATCAAGGCCGCGTGCTCCGCCGGGCTCAGCACATGGATCGTGTACTCGTCCGACCAGGAAGGCTCCGCATCGGGGCGAAAATCGAGCGCATAGGCACGGTAGCGCACGACATGGCCGGCCGGCACATCGAGGGCCGCGGGCGCAAAGTCGATGGTCTCCTCCAAGGTGCGCTCGCGGGGGCCGCCCTCCCAAACCTTCAGGCGAAGCGCTCTCTGGCCGGGAGATGGAGAAACATTGCGCGGGGTGACCGTATAGTCGATGCCGATCTCGCGTACGCCGTAGTCATCCTCCGCATGAATGATGATCGGCAAGGCTTCCGTGATCAGGATGGCGACGGAACGAGAGCTTCGCGGGCAACTGGCCCGTGGCGGGCGGTCCTCGACTGGGCGTAGCGTGAGTGTGCGTGGCTTGTGCGGCGCAAAGCCATGTCCATCGCGCCAGTCGAGAGTGAGCTGCATAAGCTCCGTGACCATCAGCGGAGGGGTGCGCAGGCGATGGGCCTGCACCGGCACCTGATGGCTGGCGTCGCCGGTCAGAACGGCGCTGGCCAGTGGCTGATTCGCTTCACCGACAAGAGTGACCCGGCTGCCCGCCAGCACGGAAAGCTCCTGGCCGCCAATCTCGGCGCTGGCGAGCGGGTGCCGCAGGTACTCCGGCAGCTCGATCTCGGCGTACAGGCGCTTGAGAGATGGCCGATGCACCGGCTGCAGGCGCAAGAAGTCCCGGGCATCTCCCGACTCGATACGCATGATCTCGGGTCGCGTGATCCCGTTGAGCTTGGCCGTGGCGACGCCGTCGATGAAGCGTACCTCCTGCCGTTGGCCGGCAAGCGTGACGGTGGCGACGGCAGCCTTCCACAACCCTTCGTCGGCGTGCCGTATCTCCTGGGAGAAGGGCTCGCCGTGCACGACCACCCGCTGAGAGGGCAGGGGCGCCAGGCGGCTGAAGGTGTAACGCTCGGTGGCGCCGAACGGCTGCACCAGCCGAGACCACGCCGAGATGCCGGCCCCGGGCGCCAGCAGCCAGAGTCCGCCACTCAGCAGAGCCAGCGCCGCCAGCACAGCGACGACCCGCAACGGCCCGCGCCTGGAGGCGGCGCGGCGAAAATCGTAAGCCTGACACTCGGCGGCCACCTGGCGGATTGCCGCCTGCCTCAGCGCCGGAGACATGCCGGAAGCTCTCTGGTCGGCACTGTCGGTTGCCAGTTCGAGGATGCCCTGCAGTCGGTCGCCCAGGTTGGGGTGTTGCCGCTGGACCATGAGCGCCAGGTCGAGAATGCCCCGGCGTCTCCACACCCAGTGCCGCCCCCAGAAGAAGGCGGCCGCCAGCAGGCATCCGGCGGCTCCGGCCGCGAGTGTCGCACGCAGCGGAACGGGAGTGTTCCACAGGCGATCCGAGAGAAAGAGCAGAAGAAAGGCGCCGATCAAACCGCACAACCCGACCGAGAGAGCCAGCAGGCTTTCCAGCTTCCAGAGCCGTCTCTCGAAGGCACGCAGATTGCGCACCAGCTGGTCGGGCAGTTGGACCGCGGTCATTGCAGGAGTATCTCCCGCACGCTCAGGCGCACTTCGGGATCCGCTGCGTCCACGTGCTCGCGCAATAACGGCTCGGCTGCCTCCCGCATCTGCATAAGCGCCTCTCGCGCTGCCTCACGCTTGTCGTGATCATCCGCCGCAAGCTGGGTGATAAGCGAGGCGATGTAGAGCCGATCATCCTCCGTCAGATCTTCCTTCTTGACCAGGTTGGGGGCGCGCCATTCCTGTTCGCGGGCTGTTGCTACAAAGAGTGCTTCCTCCATCTCCTCGACACTACCGTCCATCTTCAGGACGAGGCGCTTGTTGTCGATCGGGCGGGGCGCCGCCGCCAGCAATGTCTCCGGAGCCGCCATGGTGGTCAACCCTGGTCGATAGACAAAAGGGCTCTCCTCGCCGGTCGAGGTCTCCACCCAGAGCAGATCCGAAGGCTCGATCTCCAGCGACTTTGTCAATTCCTTCAGATCGGGAGGATAACGATTCTCTGTCTGCGAGGCATAGAGGGTGAGCTGTATGCCAAGATGACGGAGGCGAACGAAATTGGTCAGAGGATCCCGGCGTGAATCGAGCAGCGACACCTTCTGAAGCTTCCATGCGGCACCTTCCTGAACGAGGTCGACTCGCCAGGGCTCATGCTCTCCGTCGCTCAGGACGACCGCCGCCAGTCCGCGCCCGTCGACCCATTCGAGCTTCACCCACTCCAGGGCGTGCGAGCTGAGGAGCGTGCTGAGCCACTCGGCCCATTCCTCGACGGTGTGCTGGTAGATGCCATATTGCCGATAGCTCTCGGAGACCTTGTCGATGGCCTTCTGCGCCTGCTTGCTCCCGGCCAGAACGAGCAACTCACGCACGAAGGCCTCTGGTGTCTGCTCCGGCAGCAGGCTGCTGAAGTCGTTGGTCAGTTCGCCATAAAGCTTCTGCGCGTCGCTTGCCAAAGTGGCGGGGACGTTTGGCGACTGAAGGAGCGCCTTGAGGTCACTCTGGGCCGCCGTCTTGTTACCCTTGGCGACATTCGCGACGGCGCGGTAGTAGCGGGCGATGAGGGTCAGTTCGCTCTCCGCCAGTTTGGCGTCGATGACCTGGGTCAGCGCCTGGATGGCCGGCTCATATTCTTTTTTCCGCAGGTGTTCCAGTCCCTGATGCAGGGCGCCGCTGATCGCAATCAGTAACGCCAGCATGCTCTGTGTGACCTGCTCCATCCGTCATTCTCCTTTGCCGTCATCGCTCCGCGGCTCAGCAGCCACCGCGGCCACTGACGTCCTGGAAAATATACCACCTCTTCCAACGGCACGCGAACTTCACTCTGGCTTCACCGGCGTCACTGGCGTCACCGCTGGATCGGTGACGCTCAATCGGGAGAAGATGAAGAAGATGCCGCCGATCAACGACCAGCCGACAATGATGAAGGTGTTCGTGAGCGTGATGGCGCCGGCGACCGTCTCCAGCCCGGCGGTGGCGGTATCCCCGCCGGTCGCCTTAGCCACTTCCGTGAGGATCTTGGCAAGCATGTAGTCGCGTTGGCCAGAGCCCATCGGGGCCAGCGGTATCGCGCCGATGGCATTGCCCAACTGCGTCGCAAAAAAGAAGAAGCGCAGGGCAACCTCCTGCAGCCGGTAACCTGTCGCCAGCAGATAAACGGTCATCGACAGGCAGGTATGGACGAGGCAGGAAAGGGCCAGCGCCTTGAGCAGAACCCAGAACTGTGTGCGGTAGAGATCGAGCGCCTTGGCGAGCCGCTCGAAGATGGTCGCCACCTTCTCCGGCAGCTTCCGCATGCCGAAATCCGTGAGCTGACGTACGCCCGGCAGCCGCATCACCTGCGCGCGAAAGTAGACGCCCAGCACCACTCCTATCGCCCCCATACTCGCCACGCAGACGAAGGCCACCGCCAACTGGATCTCCCGTGAGGCATCGTGCAGGATGTAGTCCAGACAGAGAAGCACGGCCACCACCGTCACCAGGCAGAGTCCCATCAACCCCATAATGCGATCCAGCATGATCGTCAGGATCGCCTCTGTTGCCCGCTTGGGCGCCTGCTTGCTGACATAGACCATCTTGACCAGGTCCCCACCGACGGCGCCGGGAATCACCAGACTGAAGAAGACGCCGATCATCATCAGGCGGAAAACGGTCCAGAAGGGCAGGTGCACCTCCTGTACCTGCAGCAGCAGTCGCCAGCGCCACGCCGTCAGCAGGAGCGCACCACCGAAGGCCACAAAAGCGGCGACGAAGAGCGAGGGAATGCCGTTCCCGATCAAGTCACGGAACTTGCCCAGCGTCATCTCGCTGTCGTTGACAACCATCCAGATGAGCAGGACGGCCACGACCAGGCCGATTCCTCCACGCACGATATCCAGCACAATCTTGGGCGGCTTTTTCACTTACCAGTTGACCCGGCTTCAGAAGCGTTGCAGGTTAGACAGCGGAAAAGCCGTTAAGATACTGAAGAAGTATCGTTATACAAGAGCCGGAAGCGCGCCGCGTCCGGTCCCCCATCCAATCAGTGGAAAGCATGCATGGCAGAGCCAACGGTATTGCAGGATGACGATGTCGCCGCCATCGAGCGACTTCACGACACATGGCAGCGACTGCGCGATGAACTCGGTAAGGCGGTTATCGGGCAGCGCGACGTGATCGAAAAGATCATGATCTGCATCCTGGCCCGAGGGCATGGCCTGCTCATGGGCGTCCCCGGTCTCGCCAAGACGCTCATGGTTCATTCGTTGGCCGACGCCATGGCGCTCGACTTCAGCCGCATTCAGTTCACCCCCGACCTGATGCCCACCGACATCACCGGCTCCGACATCGTGCAGGAGACCGAGAGCGGCCGGCGCGTCTTCGAGTTCATGAAGGGACCCGTCTTTGCCAACATCATTCTCGCCGACGAAATCAACCGCACCCCGCCGAAGACCCAGGCGGCCCTGCTCGAGACCATGCAGGAATTGCAGGTAACCGCCGGTGGCCGAACCTTCAAGCTGCCGCCACCCTTCTTCGTCCTCGCCACACAGAACCCGATCGAGCAGGAAGGCACGTACCCTCTGCCCGAGGCTCAGCTCGATCGCTTCATGTTCCTCATCAACGTCGACTATCCCAATCGCGAAGAGGAGCTGGAGATAGCGCGCGCCACGACTGGCGAACCACGCGAAAGCTTGCGGAAGGTCGTCTCCGGCGAAGAGATCCTGGAGTATCAGCGACTGGTCCGCCGGGTACCCGTACCGGAGCATATCTACGATCATGTGGTCCGGCTGGTGCGGATGACGCGACCGGGGCTGCCGGAGGCGCCCGCCTGGATTCGGCAGCGGGTGACCTGGGGAGCGGGCCCCCGCGCCGTGCAGTACCTGATCATCGGCGCCAAGGTTCGCGCCGTCCTTCACGGCAGCTACCTCGTTCGCCGCGAAGATGTCGATGCGATCCTGGCCGAGGTGATCGGCCACCGCATTCAGCTCAATTTCCATGCCGAGAGTGAGGGCATCACCATCCGCGATGTCATCGATACCATCCTCAAAGCCGCTGACTCCAAATCCTCGTGAGTATCATGAAATCCTTCCGCATGACCTTGACGATCCTCGCCTGCTTGGTGGCCACCGCCGGACAGGCGACCCATTTCGCCACGTACGAACCGGACGCGACTGGCAAGAACGATGTCTCAGCACTGCTGCGGAAAGCATTGCTGGATGCGGCCGCGGGGGACAAGGTACTGCTCATCGAGCCCGGCAGGTATCTCCTGGCATCGCCGGTCTCACTGGATGGTCTCAATGGCGTGACGGTTGCTTCCACGGTGCCGCACAGCGCCAACGTGCAGTTTCATGGGTCAACGCCGGAGGAGGGGAAAGGATGGCCGCAGGCGCCTCCGGCAGCGGTGGCCGATCGCCACGCGGCGGATCTCGAAGCCCCTCCCGGTCGTGGCCTCTTCGAGGTCTCCGGTATCGTCTACAACATGACCTGGGTGGGAATCGGCTTCAGCCAGGCCTATGGCGGCCTGATCGGCCATCCGCGCGGCTTTGGCGGCTTCACCTTCCGCCACTGCTCCTTCAGTCACCTGCAGGTAGGCATCTGGGGAAAGCCGATCCAGATTGCCACCTTCGACGACTGCCGGTTCAGCCATGTCGCCGTCGGCATCCTTGGCCGCTCGCCCAAGGAGCGGCTGGATCGCAGTAACCTGATCAACGTCTACGCCTCGCAGTTTCGCCAGATCCTGGATGCAGGCATCCGCATCGAAGGCAGCCCAGTCAACATCCGTGACAGTGATTTCGAACATTCCCCTGGCAGTGCGATTCACCTCCTCGACCTGATCGTCGGCACCGTCGAAGGCTGCTACTTCGAAGGTGGCGGTGACACTGTCATCACCGTGGGTCCGCATCGGCTTCCCGCCCGCTGGCAAGGCCAGTTGATCGTCCGCGGCAACCAGTTCAATTCGAACAACGGCGACGCGTTGATCGAGGTCGCGCCGGGTGGCAGACTGCACAGTCACGACAACGCCGTGCATATCCGGAAGGGGCAGGGCCAGGTGCACGTCCGTCACGCCGGCGAAGAAGAACGTGTGCGGATCGAGGACGTCACCATCTGGGATATCGATCAACCATAAGTGGGTGGAGTTGCTGTTTTGTCGACGCCAAACATACTCATGATCATGTCGGACCAGCACGCGCCTGGCTGGCTGGGGGGCATGGCTCACCCTCGGCTGCGCACGCCCAATCTCGATCGCCTGCGGAGAGCGGGTGTCTGCTTCGACAATGCTTATTGCTCCTATCCCATGTGTACCCCCTCGCGGGCGGGCTTCATGACGGGGCATCTGACGCCGGAGCATGGCGTTTGGGAACTGGGCTCGCCCCTCCATAGCGATCTGCCCACCTGGCCCCACGTGCTGCGCCAGGCCGGCTATACAACCTCAATCGCCGGACGCATGCATTTTGTGGGGCCGGACCGTCACCACGGCTTCCAGCGGCGCGTCCACCAGGAGCTGCATGACGAGAAACTGCTGACGCCTTTCACCTATGGCCACTGGAGCGAGCCACAGGCGGACGATCACGTAATGGTGGATGCGGTGCGGAATGCCGGGCCGGTCGATGCGCCAAATTACCTGGAGCAGTACGATGACGGCGTTACGGAGTCGGCCCTGACCGAGCTTCGGCATCTCAGTACATTGAAGTCGCCATGGGCGCTCACGGTGGGCTATATCCTGCCGCACTTCCCCTACGCCATCCACCAGCCCTGGTTCGATCTGTACGAGGATGAGGATGTGACCATGCCGCGTCCGCCGCCGGATGGATCGTCGTGGGAGGAGCTTGTGCCACCCCAGTTGCGGGACAATCGCAAGTGGCTGGGACTGACGAGCGATGGCGTCTCCGCCGAGGAAGTGCGCCGAGCCCGTCGTGCCTACTATGGGATGATCACCTGCCTCGACGCCATGATCGGCCGCCTGATCGATGAGCTGACTGCTCTCGGCGTCGCGGAGAACACCTGGATCGTTTATACGTCGGATCACGGCGACAACATGGGCGAGCACGGCTTCTGGTCGAAGCTCAATTTCTTTGAAGAGAGCGTACGCGTGCCGCTGATCATCGCGCCCCCCGCATGCCCACATGCCGGTGCGCATTGCCTCGCGCCGGTCTCCTCGATCGACTGGATGCCGACCATGCTCGCGTTGACCGATCAGCAGGATGCCTTCGACGATCTGCCTGGAAAGTCACTGCTGCCGCTGCTGGACGATCCCTCGAGTTCATGGCCTGAACGTGCGATTATCGCCGATTATGCCTGTGGCGGCACCCGGGTGACCATGCGCATGGTACGTCGGAATCGCTGGAAAGCATCCTTCGCCCCCGGCTTCCCGCCAACGCTGTACGATCTCCAGGCGGATCCGCATGAAGAGGTCAACCTTGGAGAAAGCGATGTCCATCAGGACATACTGGCGGAACTGGCGGCGCTTGCCCATGCCGATGGCTGGGATGGCGAAGCGCTGACAGCTCAGGTCGGGCGCCACAAGCGCCGCCTCACCTACATCAACAAAGCTGAGAACCGCGCCACGTGACGGATGTCGCCTATTGCGCCGCCGTCTGCTGGCGCCGCAACTCACGCACCCGGCGATAGCTCACCAGCTGCTCCTGCTCTTCGTCCCACAAGCGCAAACTGCACGACTTGAGGCTCGTCCACAGGGTCAGCCTGGGGACGTTCTGGAAGATGGGATGCGATTCATGGCAACGCTTCAGGAAGTAATTCGGTATGCGCGGACCCAGGTGGTGAATGTGATGGAAGCCGATGCTGCCAGTGAACCAACGCAGAACCGCCGGAAGGTCGAAGAACGAACTGCCCTGCAGCGCCGCCAGCTTCTGGTCCCATTCCGTCGACCGCTTCCAATAGACACCCTCGAACTGATGTTGCAGGTAGAAGAGCCAGACACCGATCATGCCCGCTACCAGCATCATCGTGAACTGAATCAGCACGTAGTTCCAGAAGCCGAAGATCAGGCTCATGATTACCGCGATGACCAGCAAGGTCACATTCAACTGAAAGACGGAACGTCGCGCCTGCTTGGGAGATGCCTTGGCCGGAAAGCGCTGCCACACCAGGAAGAGCAGCGGTGGGCCGACGGTCAGCATCAGCAGTGGATTGCGAGCGAGCCGGTAGCAGAGCCGCTTCCAGCGCGGCGAGGCCATGTATTCGCTCACGGTCATGGTCCAGACGTCACCGGTGCCCCGGCGATCGAGATCGCCGGAGGTGGCATGATGCCGCCAGTGCTCCCAGCGCCAATGCTGGCTGGAGACAAAGATGAGCGGCGCCAGGCAGTTTGCCAGAAACGTGTTTGCCTTGGCGGACGAAAAGAACGAGTTGTGCCCGCAATCGTGAAAGAGGATAAATATGCGTACCAGGAACGGTCCCGTGAGGACCGCCAGGCCGATGGTCAGCCAGATGGAAATCCCCAGCGTGAGATACAAAGCCACCCACATGGCCGCATAAGGTATCAGGGTGTTAAACGTCTGCCAGAGTGCCCGCTTGTTGCAGGGCTGCTGTAGCTGCTTCACTACCTCCTGCCAGTCTGTCGACACCGATGTCCGGATGCTACCGGATTCTGTTGAGTCTGTCATATCGTGCTCGTCTACCGTAGAGTGATAACCCACCTCTACGGCATGCGCCGCGGGATGAGTCTGGTTCAGTCCTGCGTACACTGCTCGCCTACCTGGCAGCAGTGCCGCACCCCGAGATACCGCATCAAATACTATACTCTTTCGATCAAGTTTTTCAAGCTGGCGGGAGGCGCTTTGACTATCCGCGGCCTCAGCGCCGAGGGCGGAAGGCGGACTCCTGGCCAAGCTGTTCGAAAAGCTCGCGCTCCCGGCTCGAAAGGCTTTCCGGTACGACAATGCGCAGGTTGACAAAAAGATCGCCCGGCTCGCCGCGACGCCGCGGCAAACCTTTACCGCGCAAGCGTAACGACCGGCCGCTCGAGCTGCCGGGCGGCACTGTCATGTTGACCTGGCCGTCGAGAGTGGGAACCGTCACCTTGGCGCCGAGGGCGGCTTCCCAGGGAGAGATCTCCACCGTGCACTTCAGGTCGTGTCCATCGACTTCGAAGCGCGGATGCGGGAGCAGCTTGACGCGCAGGAAGAGGTCTCCCGATTCGCCGCCCCGGGCGCTGGGCTGCCCCTGCCCGGCCAGGCGAATGCGGGCGCCGTGGCTGACTCCTTTGGGAATGCGTACGTTGACACTCTGGCGTTCGCCGCGGGCGCCCTGCGGCGTCATGACGGGGCGCTCGATCTGCAGCACCCGGGTGCTGCCGTTGGCGGCCTCCTCCAGGCTCACCTCGATCTCGAGTTGGTGATCCTCGCCCTTGGTAGCGCGTTGCGCATGTTGGGTAAAGCCACTGGCGCCGCCGAAGGGGGATCGCGCTCCGCCGCCCTGGCCGCGCGCGGCACCGCCGAAGAGGGTCTCGAAGAAGTCGCTGAAGCCACCGAAGGACTGGAAGTCTTCGCTCCCGTTGCCGAAATTGAAGGCGCCTCCCTGGAAGCCCGGCGGGGGCCGGAAGTCCTGCCCCTGCTTCCAGTTGTGACCGAGCTGGTCGTACTTGCGACGCTTCTCCGGGTCGCGCAAGACCTCATACGCCTCGCTGACCTCCTTGAAGCGGTCTTCCGCCTTGGCATCCTTGCTCACATCGGGATGGTACTTGCGGGCAAGCTTGCGATAGCTCTTGCGTATGTCATCGTCGCTGGCCCCGCGTTCGAGGCCCAGAATCTGGTAATAATCTTTGAACTGTACGCTCATAATGAATCGCGTGGTTTTGGCTGTTGATGGTACTTACTATAGACACCATTTGCCGAAAAATGTGCCCGTCAGCGTCGCGCCGGTATGTCCGTCTGACCCTCGCCGGATTTGAGCAGCGCGTAACGGGTCATCAGCGGACCGATGATCTCGGTGACCAGAGTCGTGAAGAGCAGCACATTCATCGCCAGAGATACCAGTTTCGGGTGGGCCGCGAAATCGACGCTCACCGAGTAGGCCAGTGCCACCGCCACGCCCACCTGGGGTATGAGACTGTACCCAATATACTTGCGGACGACGGGATCGGCACGTCCAACTTTGGCGCCAAGCATGGCCCCGCCTACCTTTCCTCCCGTCCGCGCCACCAGATAGACCAGTGCAACCAGGCCCACAGCCGGCAGGGCAAGCAGGTCGAGATGCGCACCGCCGAGGATGAAGAAGAAGGCGAAAAAGAGCGGCACAAAGCTGCGGATCACCTGCTCGACCCGATTCTTGAGCATGGGACTCCGGTTGACCAGGGTCGCGGCCATCGCCATCACCGTCAACAGGGGTGAACAGCGCAGTGTGGAGAGGTCGTTGATGAGGGCGGCCACGGCCAGGGTGAAGACAATGGCCGTAACACTGGCAAAGAGCAGTGGATCCCCCGTGCGGCTGCGCATCAGCATCCACCAGGCAGCCAGTCCGCAGAGGAAGCCGACCAGCAGGGAGATACCCACCTCCACCAAAGGCAGGAGGATCATCAGCCATACTCCTCCCTGCACTTCCCCGTACGCCACGTGCGCCATCGTCGCGGCAAACTGGTAGATGATCAGGGCGATGGCATCGTCGATGCCCACCACCGCCAGGATGGTATCAGTCAGCGGGCCTTTAGCGCGATACTGACGCAGTACGCTGACCGTGGCTGCCGGGGCGGTAGCCGAGGCAATGGCGCCAAGAACCAGTGCCATCGGCCAGTTGCCGGTGCTGCCCAGAACGATGCCGACGGCGACGGTAACCAGAAAGAAGGCGCCAAGGGATTCCCCAAGGGTAATCGCGAGGATACTCGCACCCAGCTTCCGCAGTCGCCGCCATTCCAACTCCGCACCAATGGAAAAGGCCACCAGCCCAAGCGCCAGGTCACTGACGACCTGGAACTTCAGCAGGGTGTCATGCGAAAGCAGGAAGGTGTCGCGGAAGGGTGAGTGCTGACCCAGAAAGGAGCCACCCAACAAGGCTCCGATAATCACGTAGGCGGTAACCGTTGGGAAGTTGAAGCGGCGTGCCAGCGTCTGGGCCACAATGGCACTGAAGAGGACCATTGCCAGAAATGCCATTACCGGTAGGTCCATCGAATCCTCGCGTGTTCAGCCGGGTGTCGGATTTGTCTGCTGGCGTTCATGCAGGATGAGGTGCTCGAGGAGGTCGGCTGCACTGGTGGCGGTCAGGCAGCCGTGCCGGAAGGATTCCTGCCGGGCAAGGCGGGCCAGTTGGGCAAGCAGGCGCACATGGACGACTTCGCTCCGGGTCATCGGCAGAAAAAAGAGATGAACGATTGAGTCGTCACTTGTCCCGAAGGTCGTGCCGGCAGGGCAGCGCCCGATAGCCAGCAAGGGACCGGCCGCCGGATTCTCGTCCGGTTGGCGCAGATGCGGCACGGCAATGCCTTCGCCGATCACCGTCGTCGTCATGCTTTCCCGCGCCAGCAGGCCATTCAGATAGGCGGCGCGGTTTTGAATAATGCCTTCGGCACACCAAGGAGCGATAAGGGCATCCAGCAGCTCCCGCGGCTCGCCCGGCTCCAACTCGGGAAGGATCCAGGCTCTCCGGGTCAGCTCCGATAAGGGCGGGGATGCGTTCCGGGAAGCCGGTGCCGCGGTAGCGGATTCAGTGCCGGCGCCCATGCGCCCGATCAGCCACTGGTCGATCACCCGCCGCATGAAACGCCACTGACCGCCGACTTTGGCGCACGGGATCTCCGCACGGCCGATCATCCGCTGCACGGTTTTCTCGGCCACCTTCAGATAGTCCGCGACTTCGCTAAGGGTCATGATCTCATCAGGCATCGGCTGCTGCCTCCATGTCTGCAGGTGTCTATCATAGTCCATTGGTGTCCCAATGCAAGGGATCTGCTCTTCTTTCGGCTGTGCAGGCCATCAATGGGTGGTATATTCGGCGATGCTATTTCGTTTTCCCCAACCATCTACTCTGGTGAGGCTTTCCGCATGTACAGATTCCTGATGCTGCTGCCCCTGCTGCTCCTGGCACTTGTCGGCTGCGACGAGACGAAACAGACGATTACCCTCAATCCGGACGGTTCGGGCAAGATGGTTTACAGCGTTGTGCATTCGCTCAGCGATGAATTTCTGCAGCAGAACCGGAATGCTGCGCCCGAAATCCTGGCAAAAGAGTACGCTGGTTCTCTGCTGAAGCACTCAGACGGGATCGACGCATGGCGCGATGTAGCATTCCACCTGAGCGATGATCAGAAGAAGGTTGTCTTCTCCGGGACTGCCTATTTCCCGAACCTGGAGTTGGTCCGGATCACCGCTTCACCCAATGTGCAGATCAACGGCATGCGCGACTGGAAGGTGCAGGCTGGCGATGACGGGCTGGTGCTCACGTTGGGCAGCGCGGGAAAGAAGACCGAAGGTCAGCCGCCCGCCAACCTGTCCGCGGAGCAGGTCGAGCAGGAGGCCGTGGCTGCCAGAGAGCTTTTCGACCGGCAGTTTGGCGCGGTCAGTGAGATTCTGCGGAGCCTGCGCGAGGAGTATGTCGTGGAATTACCGGCGGCTCCTGAGGAATCTGTCATTTTTCAGGAGGCGGAGACGCCGCGTTCGGTGCGCCTGCTCTATGACGGCAAGGAGATGGTCGCGGCGCTGAAGGCGATCACTCGCGACCTCAGTTGGTGGGAAGAGCGTGTTCGCAAAGGCGAGAAGCCCAATGATGCGCTGGGATTGACCGCGCTCAACCAGCAGCTTTTCGGCAACCCAGGACCCGCTCGTATCACCCTGCGCGGCAATCTCCAGCCGCAATTCGACTATGAGCAGGAAGTGCTGGCGGCACAACTCGGCATGGAAGCGATGGTCATGGGGGTCGGCCTGGGCGAGGAAGCTTTGCCGCCGGCGACTGGCGAGGGCTTCTCCGCGCTGAGAGTGGGCGGGGTCCAGCTCGTGCAGGAGGCGGATCAGGAGCTTGGCGCCATGCCCTTCAACCAGTCGAAGCCAGGCTATACACTGTCGCTGATCGGCACCTTCAGCGGTGCCGTTCTGGAGGTGGCGAAGACAGAGATTACCGAAGCGATTACCATGGAGGGTATCAGCCTGCTGGACGAGAAGATCCGGCGCTATGCACAGAAGGCTTTGTCTCACGACCGGCGCACCCTGGTGTTCGAGGCCGCGCTGGCTCCGCCGCCCCCGGATGCCTCCGGCCTTCGCGCGATCGCCGGGGCGGTCACCTACAAAATCGCCCAAGGCACCACCGCCATCGATCTGGGGACAGCCGAGATCAAGCCGGGCACCTTCGGCGAACATTTCGGCTTGACCATAGACGAGCTTCGCGATAGCAAGTGGGACGAAAACCGCAAGGAGCTTCACCTGAACTTCGCCGAGAAGTTGCCGGCGCCGCTCAAGGAACTCAACTTCTATACGCCAGCCGGCATTCAGCTGAAGACTCAGCAGACGTCGACCATGCACTTCAACAACCGCCTTCAGCTCGTCTACCTGTTGCCGGCTGAGAGCATCGGCGCTCTTCGCCTCGAACTGGTGCTGCACGACAATGTCCGCACCTTCGAAATTCCCTTCCGTCTGGAGGATCTGGACCTCCTGGGCAGACCGTTGAAGAAGTAAGCGAAAGGAGTGTTGCGCCGGCTGGCGAGAATGCGGGGCGGGTATATGGTGTGCCGTGTGTCATCCATTCATCAACGGGAGAAGGTCTCATGCAGCTGATGTCCGATGCGGTAATGGTTCTGGGGAGCCGCCATGGTCTCTTTATTCATCCGGCTGAAAAGCGGGCATACGTGGTCCGCTGCGGCGCCTTTCAGGAGATTCCCTGCGAACTGCAGGCTGGTCTTACCGTCAATGGCACGACCCGCTGGCTGCCGCTCCGCGCCGAGGGCGAAGCCTTCTCCTTCTGCGATCAGGATATCTCCCCATGCGGTCTGACCCTGACCGGGATCGATCCCGAGTCGGCGCTGAAGCTGGAACTCACCGTCAAGTCTCCCTTTCGCCCACGTGACCCCGCCTTCTCCACCTCTCCAGTTCTCGACCTGGAACTGCGGGTGAAGCGCCTCAGCGCACAGTTCCGCTGGACCCCCCAGCTTCCCATCCGAGGCAACGTGGAGATCTCTCTCGCGCTGGTCTGCCCGGATTTCGGCGATGTCGACCAGCTGGATCAGATGCTTCGCTGGAGCTTTACGGTCAATGCGTATCACGATCGGAGCGACACGGAGAACCGGCGGCCAATTCAGCAGGAAGATGCCTGGGTTGTGCATCGAGGAGAGGTGCGCGATGGCAAAGTCTGCCTCTCGCGTCCTCCTTCCGAACTGGAAGATGCCAGCATTCATCTCTCATGGTGCACATGGAGTGAGCCGATGATGCGGGTGCATGGTGAACCCGCCCCCTTCAAGTACACCGAGAACTTTGCCTCGCTGCGGGAGGTGATCGACTGGGTGCGGCGGGAACCTCTGGCGCTGAAGGAGAACGCTGCCCGGGTTGACGGGATTATGGCATCGCACAACCTCTCCCGCAGCACCTCGAATCTGATGGCGCTGACACTGCACGCATGGCTGGCCAATACCTGGTGGTGCCGGGGCAGTGAACGCGACTGGTTCACCGTCTGGGAAGGGAGCTGCTACTTCCATTCCACTGTCGATGTGGAATACACGCAGACACCCTTCTATCTGGCTGTCTGGCCGGAATTGCTGGCCATGGAGCTGGATGAATGGCCGGACTTCGTGGTGCCCGGTGACCAGATTATCGGCGATCGCGCCAAGGGCACGGTTGTCTTCATGCATGACATCGGCCAGATGAGCGACATCGACACGACCCGTTACAACCACCCGATGCCGGTCGAGGAAAACACCAATTACGTCCTGATGAGCTATGCCTACTGGCGCCGCTCGGGCGATGATTCGCGAGTGCACCGGCACGCCGGCATCCTGCGCCAGGCGCTCGACTTCGTTCTGGCCTGCGATACCACCGGCAACGGCGTTCCCGACCTGGGCACCTCCAACACCATCGACGATGCCTCGCCGGCAGTGCAGTTCGGCAAGGAGCAGGTTTACCTGGCGGTAAAAGCCATGGCTGCCTTCGAGACAGGCGCGGATATGCTGGCTCACGCCGGCGACACCACCGGCGTCGTCGCGCGCTATCGTGAAGCCGCCGCCATCATCGCCGATGCCTTGCGCGAGCGCGCCTGGCTGGATGACCATTTCGTGACCTTGCTCGATGCCAGTGCCGAAGGAGTGAAGAACGAGTGGACCGGCGAGACCTTCAAGGATGGCGTTCTGCCCGGCTGGGATGCCGCGCACATCTACACGATCAATGGCCTGACGCTGCTGGACATGATCGGCCGCCGCCTCGATATCAGCGAAGAGCAGCTCACCATGGATCTGCGGGTGGCAACCGAGCGCTGCCTCGACAAGTATGGCTGCCGCCACAGCGACTTCGAGGGTGACATGCCGGGAGCGATGGTGGGGGAGGGCGGCGATATCAAGGCTACCTGCCGCATCGGCTGGATCTCCATGAACCTGCTGCGAGACCTGAGCGCCCTCTATCGTGGCGTCGATCTCCGGGCACTGATGGACCGCTACTGGGAGTTTCAGGTGGTGGTCAACACGCAGGGGGCGCATCTCTTCTTCGAGACCTTCAACGGCAACAATCTGATGACCTATCCGCGAGGTATTGTCGTCTGGGGGTATTTCGATGCCGTGGCTGGAGCGCGCCTCGATCATGTCACCGGCGCATGTACCGTTGCACCGTACGACAACCAGGTGCGGGTCCCTCTGCTTCTCGCGGCAGACTGGGAAGCCGGTGTCGCGCCGATGATCGATAGCGGCCGTTTGCGCGACCCGGGAGGGCTGCTTCAACGCGCTGGTTTTACGCCGGGGTGAGCCAGCCTGAAGCTTTGGCTCAGCGAGCTTCGTTGCGCCAGCGTGTCAGGTCGTCGAGCAGCATGACAACCTGCGTATCGGCCTGGTCGATCTCTCTGGCCTCCACCAGATTGCGAATTGCCGCGAGCCGCGCGCGCCCCATCGCGGCCTCCGTTCGCTTGGCAAGTGTACCTGCCGCGGCAATCTCGCCGATGATCCGGTTGGCGATCTCCAACTGCTCATCCAGCGCGGCGAAGCGTTCACTCGCTACGTGTGCAATGATGGTGTGTCTCTGGCCAAAAGCAGAGAGGGTCACCGGGTACTCGCCGTCCGCCGCGAAACCGTCAGGCAGCCGCCATTCAAACCATTGGCTCACTCCGGGCTGGGGTGAGCTGAAGGTGATATCGCGCGCAAACTCGCCGGCCTTCATGCTGACATCGAAGACTGGCCCCATGGTCGGCCGTGCCGCGCCAACACTTACGAGGATGGTCTCGCCGGCACGGTAAGCAGGTCGATCCAAGTCGACCTGCAAGAGGATATCGTCGTGCCGCAGGTCGATGGCGGTCAGGCCGCGATAGAGGAGACACTCGTAGTGAAAGCTCAGCTTGTCGCCGGGTGCGACCAGGCGCGGCTCCTGTTGTATGCCTACGCTGAAAGGAGCGGGATTCGGAACAATCGGAGGCACGGCGGTGACCTCTTGGAAATAACCCTCGCCTTCCGGGATCCGGAGTATGAGAATGCTCCGCTTTTCCGCGTCAAGGAGCACCAACTCCGTTGCCGCCTCATCGAGAGGCCCCGCTGGCCGCGGGACGAAGTCCGCTTGCGCGGTGAGCCCGAGTCTTGCCCAGCCTTCGCTTTCATTGCTCAGGGTGGACTCCATGATCATGATGCTGGAACTTGGCAGCAACTTGAAGATCCGCTCGTGGCGGATGCTCTCGATGTTTGCTTCCGTGCGAATGCGAATCGGGTCGTCAAGTACCTGAACCCGCGTTGGTTGAAGAGGATCAAGTTCGGCAAGACGGAAGGGAGACACCACATCCCACATGCCTCCAGGTCGGGGCAGAGGCAGGTGAGCAGGCACGTCGTCGGCTGTCAGGTGAAGGTAGGCATTGTCCTGGAGATGCAGCAGGTTCTGCTCCCCGCCCTGCCTTTGCAGCGCGATCAGCCGGCCGCCAAGCTGCGGTGCAAGCCCGATGTGGATATGGCCATTGCTCACGTTCACGACCTGCCACCGCTCCGCCAGATTGCTTTCCCAACTGGTTCCGCTTTGCGCAACGAGGGAAGACGGCAGGAGCAGCAGGATGAAGAGAAGCAGTTTCACCGTTGTACCTCTTCCTTCAGCATGGCGAGAAAATTGCTCAGAAGCCGCAGATGCGACGTGGCACTGTCTGGCTCATAAAAGAGATTGCTCATGAAGGGAAAGCCAGCGAGATAGATTCGGCCGGCGGAAAGGGAGTGCCAGCCAAGAAGGACATGCTTGTCATGCAGGAGAAGTGGCCGGTCCGCGCCGGTCACGGCGAATCCGCCAAGTGCAGGGAGGGTCGAGCCATCGAGCAGGCGGCCTGTCGTATCTGTAAGGGCGTCTATCGGTACGGTCCGCTCGCGGCTGTATCGTGCCTTTACGCCAAGTGCTTCCAGTACGGCATTCATGGCGATTCGCTGCGGCTCGGTGCTCTCTGCCGGTGCGAGAATCAGGGTGCCGCCCATGGCTACCCAGGCGCGCAGCAGGCGCATCTCTTCCTCTCCCGGTCCGCGGGCGAAATGGGTCATCACGACGACTCCATCAGGCGGAAGTGAGGTGTTTTCCAGCGGCGTCACCTGATCGATGGTGGTAAAGCCGTGCCTGTCCAGCGGCGGAAGCGCGTGCAGAAGTCCAATCGGCGTTGACTCGGCTACCAGCTTTCTGTTGGCATGCCATCCATCCATCAGCAAGGGAATGCCTGGCTTCTGAACCGCGGTGGCTGGATAGCCGGGCAGGCGGCCATTCCTGTCCAACGCGAGCCTCATCACCAGTGGCTCACCGCGGCTGGTTCCCAACTCCAGCTTCGCCAGATTGTCGGGGGTGACGGCAAGCTTCTTCATGTCGATCTCCTCGCGCCAGACGACGGCCTTATCCCCCTGACGGAGCATCAGTTCCCTGGTTGCGGGTAGAACGTAAAGGGAACGAACCCGTTGCTGGTTCTCGTGGACGTCGCGATAGACATAGTGATCGATGAAGCCGTTTCCATCCTCGTCATAATAATGCATGCCGTTGCTGGATACGCCGCTGATGGCGCCGCCCGCATGATAGCCATCGAGCGCGGGAGACCAGTAAAGCCAAGGTGGTGTGCCGGGAAGGATCTTTTCGTGGCGAGCGGTCTGCCCATCGTCCCGGCCGACGATCTTGAACGACTGATACTGATGCGCAAGATGCGGCCAGTGCGTGGTAATGGAGAGGGCATCCCCTTTCCATTGTGAGGGAATCAGCCGAGTATTGAGCGGAGGAGCGTGACCCCACTTGTCTCCCAGTTGAATGCTCTGGATCGGCGGTGCCAGACCAGCTTGAAAACCGGAGCCGCCAAGCTGAGTCAAGGCCGCCGACTGGTCGTCGATCCGATAGGTCCAGAGCTCGTTGACAAGCCATTCTTCCCGCTCTGCCTGCAGCGCTCCCTGACGAAGTGGCAGGTAATCGCCTTGTATGGCGGCAGTGGATTGGAAATAGAGCGTGGAATTGACCGGATCGATCCGGACCGTGAAAGCCGCTTTGTCATCCCCGGTATCGGCATGAACCCGATGCGTCGTCAGCCGATTCTGTTGATGGATATGGCGTTCCTCCACCATCAGGTCGCCGTCACCATCGTTATCGAGATCGTATACTGTCGCTACGGAATCCCACCACCGGCCATCAGGCGAACCTTCTGGTGCGTGGGAGACAGTAGTCGCGACGGCATCGCCGCCAGTCAACAGATTGCCATGCAGGAAAGCGCCCCCGCCGCTGCGATCTTCCAGACGCCAGCGAGGCCGCTGCCACTCCTGCTCCTCAATCGTGCCGCTCGCATCCGCATCCACCGAGACATGCACCGCATGGGCTCGCCTCAGGGGATCCGTGATAGGGGCGAAAAACGTGAAGCCGAGGCAGGCACGATGGCCTTCTTGTATGAGCCAGCGATCACCCAACATATCCGGAGCCTGATCGGCATTGTCATCGCGAACGGTGATGGTGAATGGACCATGGCGGCCCGCGAACTGACCATTCTCTTCCCTGACCAGTCCCACAAAGGGGGACGACTGCTGTGGTGGGGCACCGTCATCGATTGTTCCGGCATCCGTCGCCGGTGCAAGGCGAAGGGCGATCACGCTCATGGGCGGCAAGGCGGCACGAAGATAAACGCCGCTTTCATCGCAACGGATCGGGTCGGCGATTTGGCCCGTGAGGTCGCGCCACCAGCTCGTGCCGTCAGTCGGCAGTCCCCAGCTTCCAGCCGGCAGGGCCACCGTCTGCATCTCCGCGGTAGAGCTGACGTTCGCAAGCCAGACTTGGCGCTCCTGGGCGCTAACTGTCAGGCTTGCGCCGAGAATCAGCGCGAGGAGATATTGATTGAGCCATGTCCGCATGGTCTTAAGACGCAACACGCCGCGATTGGTTCCTGGAGGCTTCAGGAGCAAGCTGCCTATTCCAGTTGATTATGGGAAGTGTCGTCGTGGACCGATTCATCGTGGGGCGGGAAATCGTCGATCGCCACCGGTGAGAGAAAGTTGACAGGCGGGGAAGAGGGTGGCCGAGGCTCTTCCTGCCGTTGAGCGAACATGACCAGGCCATACAGCGCCTGCAGGAGTGGCGGCGCCTTGTGGAGGCACAACGTGCAGACGCTGTGGCGATGTCCGGCTGGGTGGTGGAGCCTGACGATCTTCCGCCGCACCAGCTTGTCGAGGTGGTGTGCGAGCGTTGGAAATGACATTTTCAGCCGTACCCGCAGTTCAGGCAGCGGCATGCTGCCGCCGGCCTGGTGGAGCAGGCGCAGCAGGGCGGTCCGGCGCGGGCAGGTGAAGACGGTAGCGCTCGCGAATACCAGATCATGCAGGCGATCCCGCGCGACATCCTCATCCGAACTCGATGCGAGCACCTCATAGAGCCAATCGTTCAGCATGGCGAGGTGTTCCGGGCAATCGTCGTGGTGACTTGGTCTTACCCAATGAACGCGATTGTCTCGCATCTGTCGTTCGACCAAGTGGAAGCGCAGGAGTAGTCGCAATTCAATACTGAGTGCAGCCGGCGTACACCCGAGTCGTCCGGCCAGCGACTTATGCGGCAAGTCGACCTCTTTCGCCAGCATCGAGAGCAGCCTCAGTCTCGCTCTCGACGCCACTACTCGGGTCCACTCACCGATTATTCCGTCTGGGGTTATGTGCATGAGATCCTAGAGTTTAAAAGGTTTAGTAGTAAGATACCGAGATCAAGGCGTGCTTCAAATCGATGTCGAAAATGATATGGGTGGATGGAAGCTACCGAGGAGCCCTTGTTCAGCTGTCGGCTGGCCCCGGTACCGTGCCACGCACTGGAATCGCAGCATGACATGGGCTTCCGAAAACGGCAGTGTCAGTCGGCGCTGGTATCATGCTTACCACGTACCGGAATCGCAGCATGTGCTACGAAATGGGTGGCTTCACTGCTTTCTGTCGATACCGTTGCACGCCGAATGCCGCGGTTGCTCGTGATGGTGAGACGAGGCAGGAGATACTGAAGCGTTGGCGGCCAAAATGGATATAGCCGCCGAGCGATCGCTACGTCAAGGGCGAACGGAACTACAAGGGGGCGGGAATTCCCCATTGCACCCAGTCCCGGGGATTGACTGCCTGCGTCCACCGGGCAAGGAATTCGTAGTCGCCCCGCCGCTCGGCCATGGTCGAGCGGATCGCGGCTGGGGACCAGCCATCGGCTGTCACCAGATCGAGAAGCTCCCGCAGGATGGCGGAAGAAGCGGGGTCCGCGGCCCGATCATGCAGTTCGCCGGGATCATCCAGCAGATTGAAGAGTTCAGGGGCATGGCCATCGTAGGTGTTGAGTTTCCACGGGCCGCGCCGCACCATGCGGCTGGGATTTCCCCCGCAGGTAAGCTCGCTGTAGATCACTTCCGGCCAAGCTCCCTCTCCGGCAAGAGGAGGGAGCAGAGATTGCCCCCGCTGGTCCGGCAAGGCCTCGGCATCGACAAGATCGAGGAGAGTCGGGACCAGGTCGAGCAGGCTGACTGGTTCCTGGATTCGGCGCCCGGCGGGGATCCGTCCCGGTGCATGCAGGATCAGTGGGACCAGGGCGGACGCTTCATAAAAGGTGCTCTTTCCCCACAGTCCGTGTTCGCCAAGCATCTCGCCATGATCGCTGAAGTAGGCAATGGCGGCATCCTCGCCCAGGCGACTCTCCCGCCACGTCTCGACGACGGCACCAAAAAGCTCATCCATGAAGGTGACTTTGCCGCGATAGGCAGCACGTGCGGCTTTCACCTGCGCCTCGGTCGCTTCATCGAAGTGGTTGCCCTCAATTATCTGGCGGTTGAGTGGGTGCAGCGACGCCGGGGGGCAGTCGGCAGGCAAGTCGGCGTTTTCCGCGTACGGGCGATAGTAGCGTTCATGGACGCGATACGGGTCGTGTGGAGAATAGAGGGAGACCATCAGGCAGAGGGGACGAGGATCGCCACTTTCGTCGTGATCGCGAATGAGCCGACAGGCGTCCATCGCGACCGCCGTATCGTAGTTGAGATCGTGTGCCAGGCCGGGGCCTGCATTGAAGAGCGCTTCAGCGATTCCAAAGAAACCGCGGGAACGATACTCCGCGCGGTTCACGCCCAGATTGCCGCTGCTCACATCCCCCACCAGGCGCTCCTGAAAGCCGTGGTACTGATCGCCGCCGATGAAGTGCATCCGGCCAGCCAGAACCGTGCGATAACCGGCAATGCCCAGACTATGCGCCAGCGTCGGCACATTGCTCGACAGCGCGTCGCTGTTGCCCCAGATCCCTAACTGGTGGCTGTGCCGGGATGTCAGAAGTGACATGCGTGACGGTACACAGAGCGGATGATTGCTGTAGCAGGTGGCGAAGGTTGTACCCGCCGATGCCAGCGCATCGAGAGTCGGGGTGACTACCCGCGGGTCGCCGGCATACCCGCTGATGGCCGGATTGTGCTGGTCGGACATGAGCAGAAGCAGATGGGGGCGAGTGGATTCTGGCATGGGAGTTCACCCTTCGTTTGGCATTCGGACTGGATCATTTCACGCGACGGCGGCAAAATGCCGCTGGGGCACTTGCATGCTTCATCATGGTGATCGGCGATGAACGGAAAAGCGCCGCGAGTGCCGCTCCCAACCTTCGCCCAAAGTTCCCTTCTTCGGTCTGTTGTAACCACGGCCAAGCTGGTACTGGAAGGCCCTGTGAAGCAGCCGTCCGCGCCTGTCCTGTACGGCTGGGATCTGCCTGTTCAGAACTCAAGGGCTTTGCAAGCAGATTTCTGGGAAAATCTCCAATAAAAAAATCAAAGTGTCGTAAGTGCAGCATACTCAACGGCTTACGTATCGTGGCCGGTTTGGTTACCGTCGGCCACTGCCTGTTAATAACTTGTCAGCAGTTTTGTTGAGAAGAGGTCCGTTGGGCAGGAGAGGTGGCATTTTGTCCCAGTCATTGGGAATGACTGTCACAGCCGTCACACCTTGGCGCAGACCTGTTGGCAGTAGTCCTGAATAGCCAGTGCTTCATCGACGTTGAAACGTAGCTGCCTGGAGAGTTCCTCAGTCAGTCGCAGAGCCCTCAGGGCATCCGCAAGGGGAGGGGGGGGCGGCGGCGAAATGCCGACAAAGGCACTGAGAATCTCCTGATTGGGCAGGCTGCTGTCCTGGACGCCGTTGGCGCGCATGTACTGGATGGAAAACCAGCTGTTGATGGCGCTGAGCAGCGTCTCCCGCCGCTCCAGGTATTCGCTGGCGATAATGCCTTCGGCCTCGGCATCGAGTCGCTTCTTTTCGGCGGGATCTGCTTCCTGATACTGGGACTTGAGTGCCTCGACCTGTTCCTTGGTGGCGGTGGCTGCTTCGGCCTGCAGTTGCTTGAAGGCGGCAAGGAGAAACTCGGCCACTTCGATGCCGACATTGACGCCGGCGCTGCGCTGAAGCTTGGCAACCGTGACGAAGAAGAGCGCCTGGTCCTCGAGATCGTAGGTCATGCGATTGTCCATGATGGCAATGCTCTGGCAGCGTGAGCGGATCGTCGGGAGCAGGGCGTTTGGGTTGATCGACAGGAGGAGAAGCATGGTATTGGCGGGCGGCTCTTCCAGCGTCTTGAGGAAAGCATTCTGGGCTTCCTCGGTCATGCGGTCGGCGCTGAGGATCATGCCGACCTTCATCTGCCCCTCCGTCTTCAGGTAGAGACGGCGCTCCATGTCGCGTATGTGTTCGATCTTGATGACGCGGCTCTTGGATTCGGGGCGTCGCAGCTCAAGGTATGGATAGTGGCCCTCGCCAAGCTGTCGGCACGTACGGCAGGCGCCGCAGGCATCGCCGTCGCCGGTCAACTGCCTGCACATGACAGCCTGAAGCCATCCGGTGGCGAGCGCCTGCAGCAGGTCGAGATTGTCACCGGTCAGAAGATAAGCGTGGGCGATTCGCCCTCCGCGCCGCGCCTGCAGCAGGCGGGTGATCAGGGGCGTGTAGCGTTGCGGGAGATCACGCAAGGGCATGGTCGACAATCTCCCGGATCATTCGTTGAATGGTCTCGCGACTTTCGTTGGCATCGATAAGGCGCATGCGCCGCGGATACCGCCTGGCCAGTTCCAGATAGCCTTGGCGCACGGCTTCCCGATAGTCCCGCGATTCATCCTCGAAGCGATCCTGAACGACCAGGGAATCGAGGCGCATCTGCCCGCGTTGCTCCATCTGTTCGACGGTGAGGTCAAGCATGAAGGTGAGGTCTGGCCAGCGCCCGCAGGTTGCGATCTGATGGAGTTCCTCGATCATGTGCAGGTCGAAGCCGCGGCCATAGCCCTGATAGGCGGTGGTCGAATCGGCAAAGCGATCGCAGATGACCACGCCATCCTTCTCCAGATGCGGTTGGATGATATTTCGCACGAGCTGTACTCGGCTGGCGCAGAAGAGGAAGAGTTCCGCCTGATCGCAGACGGCTTCGTTCTCGATGCCGTGCTTGAGGACGTCGCGAAGGCGCTCGCCCAGCTCGGTGCCGCCGGGTTCGCGAGTCTCCAGGACGTCATATCCATCGCGTCTCAGAGTCTGACTGAGGAGTTTGACCTGAGTGGACTTGCCGGAGCAGTCAACGCCTTCGAAGGTGATGAAGAGGCCGCCCTTCACATGCCTGTGGACGGGAAGGCTGGCGCTGGTATCGGACATGATCTCGCACTCCGGTCGCATTAGTCGCTGTCGTCGCAGACGCGGTGATCCATTTCCATCGCGGGCTGATTGGAGCGGGCCAGGCCGACGACGCGGGCGGGAACGCCAACGGCGGTGCTGTGAGGCGGTACATCATTGAGGACGACGCTGCCGGCACCGATCTTGGCGCATTCGCCGATCTTGATATTGCCGAGCAGCTTGGCCCCCGCACCGATCAGCACACCGTCGCCAATTTTCGGATGCCGGTCGCCGCGTTCTTTTCCCGTGCCGCCCAGAGTAACGGCATGCAGCATGGAAACATTGTTGCCGATCACGGCGGTCTCGCCCACCACCACCCCCGTGGCGTGATCGAGAAGCAGCCCCTTGCCGATGCGCGCCGCCGGATGGAAATCCACTGACAGCACCTCCGATATGCGGCTCTGCAAGGTCAGCGCCAGGACGCGACGCCCGCGCTCCCAGAGCCAGTGCGCGATGCGGTACGATTGGATCGCGTGATATCCCTTGAAGAAGAGGAGCGGCACCGACATGCGGTCGCAGGCTGGATCGCGATCGATCACGGCTTGCAGGTCGGCGCGAATCGCCTCCACAATCCAGCTGTCCGATTCCATCGCCTCGCTGAAGAGTTCCATCAGGCAGATAGCCTGCAGCGTCGGGCTGGAGAGCTTGTTGGCCAAGTGAAAGCTGAGGGCGTTTTCGAGAGACTTGTGGTTGAGGATGGTCGCATGGAGATGACTGGCAAGCAGCGGCTCCGCGTCGGCTTCCTCAGCCGCCTCGAGGCGAATGCGCTCCCAGATGGGGTCGATGGCAGGTGTGGGTTTCATGGAAAATCCGCTGGTAGATTCGGGGCAGAATCAAAGAGGTTAACAGTATCCGTTTTCTCAATCATATCAACCACCGCTGGGGCTAAATCCAGCCGGGTGCGCATTCATGGCGCTGGGTTGGCCTGTATCCACTCTTCGATGAGGCGGGCGGCCTGATCGTAAAGAAGGAGGCGCTCGGGGTTCTGGCCGATGTCGCTCATCTCGCGTTGATAGGCTTCGCGCTGCCGGGGAAGGTCGTACAGAGTCTCGCGGATGAGCCGCTTCCAGAGTGGGTGTTTCTCGGCAGCATGCATGGCGATGAGGCTGCGGGCGTTGTGGTCCGGCCGGCTGAAATAGCCGAGCGTCTCGATGTTGCGATACTTGTCGGCATCGAACAGCCCAGCTGCCTTGAGTTCCCGCAGCGCCGGCGATTCAGTGGAAGCGGCTCTGACGGCTGGGGCCGACGCCGCTGTCTTGACGGCGGGAACGGAAGGCGGCGTGGGGTTGAGCTGGCGCATAACGATGTCGTCGATCTCCAGGAACTCAATGGCATCCAGATTATCGGCGGCATGGAGAGCAAGTGCCCGCCCGCTGAGCGGCAGTTCGGTGCCTTCGAGGATCTGCTTGTCGTCGAGCCAGACGGTTGCCGCGTCCCCTTGCAGGCGGAGGCGCAGATGGTGCCATTGCGTGTCGGCGGGTGCGGCGGCGCTGCTTTGACGTTGACGCCACTCCTTGTCGTCGCGGATGGCGGAGTTGAACCGCCAGGATGAAGTCTCGCCATCGACGCTGAGGTTGAGCCACCAGCCATCGCGGATGATGGTATGGGAGAGGCCATGCCGGCTCCACGGTGGGATCTCGCCGCGCAGGCAGAGTGAAAAAGGCTGAAGGGTCGCCGCGGGCATCGCCGCAAGACGGAAACGCAGGGAAAGCTCCACATCCTGCCAATGCTCGACGCCGGACCAGCGGGCGAGGCGCTGGGCGCCCATCCAGGAAGTCGTGTTGCGCGTAAAGCGCAAAGCCCCCTCCGGCGCGACGGCAGGAACGGAGACGTAGTCCCAGGCGCGTGAGGGGCCGTGGGTGAAATCATCCGTCAACACGACGTTGCCGGTGTACATGGCGCGCGGAGAAAGGCGGAGCACCTGCATGGCGTAAGGACCATCGACCCGCAGCGCCAATTGCGGGCCGGTGGGACGCTGTGTGCCGCTGCGCTCGTCGATAACATTGGGGCCCGGCAGAAAGCCGATAACCGCGGGATCGAAGCTCAGGGTCGTATCGATGTTATCGGTCGACCAGCTTTGGAGGACCAGAAGCGCCTCCTTTTCCTTTGGTCGGGTCAACAGGATCCACTTGAGGTCGGGGTGCGAGGCGGTCAGGGCGGCGGGTTCCTGCCAATAGGTGTGCACGTCGACCTCGTCGCTGCCATAACCGAAACCGAATACAGCCTTTTCGAGCATGGAGGTGACGACCCGATGGCTGGCGGGCCCGCCGCGGTTGATCTCATGCACCATGCGCATGGCCCATTCGCGCTCTCCATTGAAGATCTCCTCCGGCAAGCCGCGCACGATTCCATCCGGCAGTTGATATTGGAAGAGGCCGAAGACCAGATACGGGTGGTTGCCCACCTTCTGGCCGAGAAGTTCGGCGCGGATGAAACCGGGATCGTAGGGGGCAGCCGGATCATAGAGATGGGCGAAACGCTTGGCATACTGAGATTTACTCATCTCGAGATTGTAGCTGACGGTGCACCAGGAGAAGAGCGGAAGGAGATTGGTGTTGGTCATGTGGGCGACGAATTCGAGGGGATCGGGCTGTTTCAGTCGCCATTCGTGCATGAGGTTCCAGAAGCGCTTCATGTAGGCCCGCTGATTCCACAGCGTCGTCGCCGGCTGAATACGCCCGTCGGCGGTTTCATACGCCGACGAGGTCCAAGGATTGACGCTGAGCTTGAGGTAGGTGTTGTCCCAGTATGGGCTGATGCCGCGCTTGAGCCATTCGTTGCCATACCAGGCGCCATAGTCGCGATAACTGTCGATGAAGTTGACCATGATGCCGGGGTTGACTTCGGTTCCCAGGCGGAAGATGGAGTCATCCGGCCAGGTGCGGTTGCTCAGGCGAACGAGACTCCATTCGTCCTGAAAGACGCGCCACTCCGGACGGGTGGTCAGCGCCTTCATTTCTTCGAAGTAGACCAGAACCGGACGTTGCCGCTGTGTCGCGAAGCGAGCAACATCGGTCACCCATGACCGGATGCCGTGAACGGGTGGAATGTCATGTGCTTCCTGATACTGCCTGAACCACTCGCCATCGACGGTGCCGCTCTTCTGGTTCTCGATCACCTTGTCGACGACCTCCCAGCGATCCTCATGCGGAAACTTGTAGGCGCAGGAGAGCCCACCCCACGGATGCACGGAGATGCCGCAGTCCGGCAGTTCGTGCGCTTTCATCCGCCAATTCTCCGGCATCGGCTTTGTGGGCGACGCCTGCAGGCCAAAGACAAGTTCGCGCGGCTCGTCGATGATTGCCGGGCGATTCACCAAGTGAATGCGCAGGATGACCTTACCGTCCTCGCGGCTGATGGTCTGCAGCGAACGTTCGCCGCCGTCCTTATGGGTGATCCAGCCGCGATCGTTTTCGGCGAACCAGGCCAATCCCCGCTGCTCGCGCCCCAGCCACACATAGCCGGTGAAAGCATTGAGCCAGGACGAAGGGCGATGGCTGTTGGCGGAGGCCCAGACAATTCCTTCTCCTGTCGGCAGGAGACCCGAATAGTTGCCGCGGTGCGAGGCGGTGTCCTCATGCATGAGCGTGACCATCGATTCCCGCAGGGGGATTTCCAGCCACATGCTTTCGATCTCCTGCACCTGTTGTCCTGGCCGCAGGGTCATGGTGACCCGCATCATGCCGTCCATCTCGACCTCTGAAAGGCTCTCCACGCGCACGGCTGGATGCTCGGCGGACATGCTCCACGCCACGACGTCTTCCGCCGCGGCGATCAGCCGGCCGTCGCCGAACACCCAATCGTCCTGCCGGCCATCGCTGGTGCGGCAGACGAGGCGCATGGGAGACGCCAGCAGCTCCTCGCCATCGCTGATGACGCTGTCCCACAGTCCGAAACCATTGATGGTACATGTGCGCTGCACGACGGAGACCTCGCGTCCGTCGACGCGAATCGGCGTGAAGGGCGGATAGACGCGCCTGCTCATACCCAGCGTGTTGCCTTCCCACGGGAAGTGGCGCCGTTCAAAGCGGAAGGTGTCGCTCGACATGCTCCTGTCGTCGGTTTGCAGGGACGCCGTCAAGGCATAGGAGCCGTCCGGCAGGTTCGGTATTTGCAGCGGTTGCAGATCGGAGGAGTAAGGCTGCTGGTTCTGGAGGACCAGTTGATCCTGATCATTGAGCAGGGTCAAGGTCAGAGTCCCTCGGGCATTTGCCGGCCCATGCACGCGAACGCGCAGGCGATTCTCGCTTTGCATATACCAGCCATCCAGCTTGAGGGCCACCGGTTTGAGGTCAGTACGCACTGCGTCCGGATCGGCATAGCGCTGGTAGAGATTGGCCGCCTCGGCGCTGGTCAGCCGACGGTCGAAGAGCATGACTTCGTCAAGATCGCCGAAGAATTCGCGGGAGTTGAAGGCGAGCCCGGGCAGGAGGCCCCCATTCTCCGGTCGAGAGAGTGACTCTCCAGTCGCCGCGGCTTCTCTGCCATCGAGGTACATCGTGACGCCGTGAACATCCCAGGTAAAGGTGGCATGCACCCAGGCACCCGGATGCAGTTCCGTGTGGAGTTGATCACTGTACATGTGCACGTTACGCTCTTCATCGTACCAGTACATGCTCAGAGGGCGGGGAGGGCCACCCCCATTGAAGATATAGGCGGAGAAGGCAGGGCTGGTCAGCAGGTTGACGTTGCGGTCGGAGTAGTTGTTGATGGCGACGGGGCGGAACCAGAAGGTAAGCGAGCCGCCGGAATCCAGGCTGATCGACTCCGTGAAGGAGAGGCTGAGCGTGCCACGCAGTGCCTGACCCTCGACGCCGCTGACGCGCTTGCCAGTCACCTGCACCTTGACATCATCCGGGGCTTCAGCACTGTCGACCGCTCCGTCGGGGCCGTTGAAGGAGAAGTAGAGGCGCGGATGGTTGGGGGGCGGCAGAACCGATGCGAGAGGCGCCAGCCCTTCCCGTTCGATTCGCTCCAGCCAGCCGCGTTCCGGCAGCGGCCAGAGCTTGCTGACATTGCGGTGCACGCGCACGTCGTCCAGGAGCCCGCGCAACCCCTTGCCGATCAGCAGTGGTGCCGGCACAAGCTCGTCACGTCGGGCGCCGCGCAAACCCCGATTAGTCGCCAATGACTCGCGGGCGATCTCTAAGCCGTTGACGTAGAGGACGCTGTAGTGGGAGGTGACGCTGACCCCGGCGAGGTGCACCCACTGTCCGAGCGGGACTCTTCCCGCTTCGCTTTCGATGACGCTGGTGTCGCCGAGCATGCTGGTGACGGTGAGGCGAAGAGCGCCATCAGGCGTGATGCTCAGCGAGAAGCCCCGGCTCTGCAACTCCAAGGGCTGGCGCTGGAGAATGATGCCCTCCCGCGGAGAGTAGGCCGTGAGCTTCACCCATGCCTCGATTGAAAGCTGTCCCGACTGGTACAACTCCTCCAGCGGTACGGTCAAGCCGTCGCCGCCAGTGAAGACGTATCCTTTGCCGAAGCGACCAGGCAGGGGGGAAGCAGGATCGCCTTGAAGCAGCAGCACCGCCTGGTCATCGGCGACATAAGGTTTCCAGAAGGCGGTATCCGTCGCCAGGGCGTGAATGCAGAAGGCGACCGAGATGGTCGCAATGCGTCGCCATGAAAGCATGAGTTGTCAGCTCCATATGTATAGAGAATTGCAGAGGCGGGTAAACATATCGACTGCGCACGTCATGCGCAAGGTTTGACTGAAGGTTCGGCGCGGTTATGGTAGCTCAGCACGATTCATCATCATCACAGGGGAGATAGAATGTCCACCAGGCCCAATGTTGTACTCATGGTGGCGGATGATCACGGGCGGGAAGCGCTCGGCTGCTACGGCAATCCAGCCGTCAAGACGCCGCATCTGGATCGTCTTGCCGAGCGCGGGGTGCGCTTCACCACCTCCTTCTGCACGACGGCTTCCTGCGCGGCGAGTCGTTCCACTATTCTCACCGGCAAGCACAATCATGCCAATGGCACCTACGGCCATACGCACGGTGCGCATCATTTTCGTGCCTTTGAGGATACCATCAGCCTGCCTCGGCTGCTGAATGAAGCCGGCTATCATACGGCCTGCATCGGCAAGAAGCACTTTGCGCCGCTTTCCGTTTACCCCTTCGCGACCGATCTGGGGGACGAGTACGATCGCGACGACGTGCGCATGTCCGAACATTGCCGTGGCGTGATCGATGGGGAGGAGCCCTTCTTCCTCTATTGGTGCTCGCACAATCCGCATCGCGGCGGCGGAGTTCTCGCATCGCATCCGACCAAGCCCAACCGCTTTGGCAATCCGGAGAGCGCGTATCCCGAAGATGCAGAAGAATATTTTGACGATGATGACGTCATCGTGCCACCCTTTCTTCCGGATTCCGCGGAAGTGCGGGCGGAGCTTGCCCAGTACTATCAGTCCATCGCCCGCCTGGATCGTGGGGTGGGCCGGCTGCTGGACATTCTCGAGGCCGCGGGCAAACTGGAGAATACGATCATCATCTATATCTCCGACAATGGGGCCGCTTTCCCCGCCTCCAAGACCACCTTGTACGAACCGGGCATGAAGCTTCCCTGCATTGTCAGCAGCCCCTTTCACGGCAACCGGGGCGGCACCTGCGACGGCCTTGTCAGCTGGCTTGATCTGACGCCGACCATTCTGGATTTCGCCGGCGTGCCGACCATGCCGGGAAGCTTTCATGGTGCATCGTTCAAGCAGATCCTCGCGACCCCGCATCCGACCGAGTGGCGGGAGGAGATCTACGCGTCGCACACGTTCCACGAGATCACCAACTATTACCCCATGCGCGTGGTGCGTACGCAACGGCACAAGTTCATCTGGAACATCGCCCATCCGCTGACATACAGCTTCGCCAGCGACCTGTGGGATTCCTCCACCTGGCAGGGCGCATTGCGCGACGGGCGCGAGCTCTTCGGCGCGCGTACGATCGAAGCTTACCTACATCGCCCTCGCTTCGAGCTCTACGATCTGGAGAATGATCCCGCCGAGATAGAGAACCTTGCCGACGATCCCGCCAACCGCCGGTTGGTGGCTGAATTCTGCGCCAGGTTGAAGCGATTCCAGGCTGAAACCAAGGATCCATGGCTACACAAATGGGAGTATGAATAGCCGTCGCGCGAAGCGGTTCAGGAAGGGTGGGCGTCATTGTTGTCGAGTGATGCAACCCGCGGCTGGCGGCGGCGTCTAACGCTGAGAATCGAACAGTGTTGCATCGCCGTGGCACTGCTCGGGAACGTCGTCACCGAAAGGCTATACCAGCGTAATACAGCCATGCCCAAAGCTTTCCTATCTCTTCTGGCCACGTGTCTGATGGTCGGCGCGATGAGCGCCGGTGCCGATCCGGAATCGTATGAGAGCGCCATTGCCGCCGCCCGGGACAAGTACTGCAAGCGGGAGTGGGCGGGAGCGCTGCTGGACCTGCGGCAGGCACTGAGGGTGAGCGAGAATGATGCCGAACGCGCGGTGGCGTACCTGCACATGGGCAACTGCCATCGGGCCAGTCATGACCATCAGCAGGCGCTGACGGCCTTCGAGCAGGTGCTGAAGTTGAAGACTGTTTCCGCGAATCATGTTTACCAGGCGCAAATGGGCATAGAGTCCGCCGCGGTGCGCCTGAACGACGAAGCGCGTGCCCGACAGGCCTGCCAGGAGGTGGTGGACGATGCGGGTATGGCGCCACCTTACCATTGCACGGCGTGGCTGCGGATGGCCGAATCCCATGCGCGCGAAGATCAGCATGAGAAGGCCCAACAGGCAATCATCCAGGCGCTTGGCATCGACGACGTGCCGTTGCAGTTGCGAGTACAGAGCATCATGCAACTCGGCAATTGCTTCTATACGCAGAGCAAGTATGCCAACGCCCGCGAAGCATACGAGAGCGTCCTGGTCATGGAGGGGGTGCCCCCCGACCAGTTGGCGCTGGCACAGCACCGTATCGGTCTCACCTGGTTCAGTGAAAACGATTATGATAAAGCGCGGAAGGCGTTGCTTGCGGCAACCGAGATGCCCGACAATCGGCGCAGCCTGGCAGAATCCATACTCTATCTGGGCTTGATTCACGTGCGGCGGGATGAGAATGATCTGGCGCGAGCGCAACTGGAGAAGATCGCCAATATCAAGGGTGCGGCCAAGTGGCATGTGCGGACGGCGCACAGCCAGCTCGAACAACTGGAGAAACGTGCATCTGGAGAATCGACGGAGCCGAACGTGCCGTGAACAGGCGGCGAACCAATCCACTTCCTGAGATTGACGTTGACTTATGTCAGCCATTTTCATATAGTGATAGCGTGGTGGGTGGTGTAGCTATCGTGCAATAATGGGAAGTGGAAGCAAGCATGTCCGAGCCTTTACGCGTACTGCTGATTGAAGACAATCCTGGTGATGCCCGACTGCTCCAGGAACACCTGCGGGACGCGGAAGCTTCCGATGTCGTCATCGTCTGCGACGGTACGCTGGGCGAAGGAATGCGGCGGCTGCGCGAGGAGAATGTCGATCTTGTCCTGCTCGACCTGTCGTTGCCGGACGCCAAGGGACTGCAGACCTTCCACACGCTGCACGACGCGCATCCGGATGTTCCGGTGGTGGTCTTGACCGGCCTGGAAGATGACGGTGTCGCGCTCAGCGCCGTCCGCGATGGCGCTCAGGATTTCCTGGTGAAAGGACAGGTCAACGGTCATCGGCTCGTCCAGGCGATGCGCTATGCGGTCGAACGCCAGCGACTTCTGGAGAAGACCCTGATCAGCAAGCAGGCTCGCGATCGCAATGACGGCATGGTCCGAACGCAGGTGGTCGACGACCCGGACCGACTCGAGCATTACAGCGTCGCAGGCTACCGGATCAACCGGGTTCTTGGCGAAGGAAGCATGGCCACCGTCTATCTGGCGCAGCGTGAAAACGATCCGGCAAATCGCGACTTCGCCCTCAAGATCATGAAGCTGGACAAGATCAGCAACAAGAACCGCCAGGCGCTGCTCGAACGTTTCTTTCGCGAGGCGGAGGTGGCGGCGAGCGTGAAGCACGAGAACATCGTGGAGATCGTCGAGTTCGGCATGGCGCCGGACCGTCAGGCGCCCTATATCGTCATGGAGCATGTCTCCGGCAATACGCTGCAGCATTTTCTTGGCAATGAAGCGGCGAATGGTTTTGACTATCGCGAGAAGGCGTACATCCTGCGTCAGGTGGCCGCCGCGCTGGCCGCCATTCATGACAAGAACATCTGCCATCGCGACATCAAACCGGGGAACATCATCGTCGACAGCAAGCTGCACGTCAAGATCACCGATTTCGGGATCGCGCTGGTGCCGGGCTCGGAGTTGACGATCGACCTGCACCTGATCGGTTCGCCAGCCTACATGTCTCCGGAAGCGTTCCGCTCTCCGAAGATCGATTCCGCGGCGGACATCTTCTCCTTTGGTATCGTTGCCTATGAGTTCCTGGTGGGGTGCCGCCCGTTTGACGGCCAGACCATTGCCCAGTTGGCGCAGCAGATTCAATTCGAACGACCGCCCGAGCCGCGAAAACTGAGCAGCGATTTTCCGATGCGGCTGCAGCAGATTCTGGCGAAGGCTTTGAAGAAAGGGCCTGCCCAGCGCTATGCATCCTGCCATCAGTTGGCCCATGAACTGGACAGCTTCATCAACGAGACCGTCAGCCCACCGGCTCTCCTGCTCGGAGCGTTCCGGCAGCGCCTTCTGCGCGGCGACTGGCGGTAGCCGTCGCGCCCACCTCCAAGGCTCCGCTTTTTTCTTCCGGCGGCGGTTGCAAAGCCCTTGCAACTCGCTATTCTATACTAGACTATCTGGTGCAGCCACGATGACGCCTTTTGCCGGTACCGGACTTGATTTTCGGGGTGGCGTCCATAGTTTACACGTGCGGGTTCCATGGGTTGAGTAACAGTCGGCGACAGTCGGCAGCAGATGAGGCGGTGCGGCAGTGAAGCGAGAGGGGATAACAGTCATTTCGATCGGAACGGAGCTGCTGCTTGGCGAAACGATCAACACCAACCTGGCATTCATTGGCCAGGAGCTGAACCGCGTCGGTCTGCAGATCGATCGGGAGATCTGCATTGGCGACACACCCGAGGTGATGCAGGCCGTCTTCAGCCAGGCGATGCGAGAGGCGGAAGCGGTCATTACCATCGGTGGATTGGGCCCGACTTCGGATGATCTCACCAAAGAGGTGGCAGCGGCGGCGCTCGGTGTCGAACTGACAATAGATGAAGCCGTGGTGGCCGAAATTCGGACAAAGTACATGCAGCGACGGGTCGAGCCGAAGCCACGCGCTTGCGAGCGGCAGGCGTGCATGCCGATTGGCGCCGAACCGGTTCGCAATGACTGGGGCACCGCGCCGGGCGTCTGGTGGCATGACGGAGCAGTGGCGCTGGTGATGCTGCCGGGGCCGCCGCGCGAATTACAGCCCATGTTTCGCCAGAACGTACTCCCGCGATTGCAGGCATGGTTGAAGCCGCGTGAAAAGCGGTTGAACCTGACCGTCTTCGGCACTCCGGAGTCGACGGTGGAGCATCGCACGATGGCGGCCCTGATAGGCTTGCCGCGGGTGGTTCCATCGTACTGTACGCGCTGGGGCAGTTGCCTGGTCCGGTTGACGGTGCCGATTGCCGAGGTGGCATTGCTGGAGCAGGCGACCCTGTGCATGCAGGCGGAATTCGGTGGCGATCTTCAACTTGGCGAAGTCACGCCGATCGAATCGGTGATCGAAGAGCTGCGAACCCGTGGCTGGCGCCTCTCCTCAGCGGAGTCCTGCACGGGCGGAGGCATTGGCTGGCGGCTGACGGAGCTGGCGGGAGTCTCGGATGTCTATGTCGGCGGTGCCGTGACCTATTCGAACGAGCTGAAGGAACGTTTGCTCGGGGTCAAGGCGGCAACGCTGGCGGAACATGGTGCGGTGAGTGAAGAGGTAGCCGGCGAGATGGTACTGGGGGCGGCTGAGCGCTTTGCCACCGACGCGGCTATTTCGGTCACGGGGATTGCCGGCCCCGGCGGTGGAACGGCGGAGAAGCCGGTAGGTACTGTGTGGATCGGCACGTGCGTGCGGGGCGACCTTCTTGTCACCCATCATCTCTACCCGTATGACCGGCAAGGGGTACGGGAACGAACCGTGAGCAGCGCCATCGACCAGTTGCGCCGCCACATCATCACTTTTCAAGCAACAGCAACGACAGGATAGCGAAGGAGCTACAACATGGCAGCGGCTAAAGACAACGGCGGCGAACAGACCGACAAGATGCGCGAGAAGAGCCTGCAGATCGCCCTGGGGCAGATCGAGAAGGAATACGGAACAGGGACAGTCATGCGCCTCGGCGACGAGCCGATCAAGCAGGTGGCAACCATCAGCACCGGCGCTTTGTCCCTCGATCTGGCGCTCGGTATCGGCGGCGTCCCGCGCGGTCGAATCTGCGAAATCTATGGACCGGAATCTTCCGGCAAGACCACGGTTTGTCTGCACATCATCGCCAACGCGCAGAAGGCCGGTGGACTTGCCGCCTTCATCGACAGTGAACACGCGATGGATCCGGCTTATGCGAAGGTCATCGGGGTCAACACGCGTGATCTGCTCATCTCGCAGCCGGACTGTGGTGAGGATGCCTTGAATATCGCGGAGACGCTGGTTCGAAGCAATGCACTGGATGTATTGGTGGTCGACTCCGTGGCTGCTCTGGTGCCGCGGGCGGAAATCGAGGGGCAGATGGGCGATTCGCACGTCGGCCTGCAGGCGCGTTTGATGTCGCAGGCATTGCGGAAGCTGACGGGTGCGGTGAGCCGGAGCAAGACCTGCCTGATCTTCACCAACCAGATGCGTGAGAAGATCGGCGTCATGTTCGGCAATCCCGAGACGACAACGGGCGGTAACGCGCTGAAGTTTTACAGCTCCGTTCGCATCGACATTCGGCGCAGCGAAGCGATCAAGGAGGCCAATGGCGAGATCACTGGCAACCGCGTGCGGGTGAAGGTCGTCAAGAACAAGATGGCTCCTCCTTTCAAGAAGGCTGAGTTCGACATCATGTATTCCGAGGGCATTTCCCGCGCCGGATCAATTCTCGACGTGGCGCTGGAACTGGGCATCCTCAACAAGCGCGGCTCTTGGTATTCTCTGGATGAAGAGCATCTCGGCCAGGGACGCGAGCAGTCGAAGGTGACCATTCAGGATAATGCGGAGCTGGCGGAAAAGTTGTTGACCATGATATACGAGAAGACGGGCATCCGCAGGGGGCCGGTCAAAGAGCCGGCGGCCGAGGAGAAGGCCGAAGAAGTCGCTGACGCCAAGTAGTACGTGAAGGTGGCGGCCCGTGCCCCGCATGCCGCGAGGGCGCGGCGTCACCGGCGGTGAAATTCGCCTTTCGGATGAATGCCTCATGAATGCCTTGCGCCGCATAGCGCCTTATGGCCTGATGATGACCGTGGCGCTGCTCACGGCCTTCGGCATCGCCATGCTCTACTCCACCACGGCACACATGGCGGCGGAAAGGCTGCTCACGCGCCAGTTCATCTGGATTGTTGGCGGTGTGTGCGGCGCGTGCGCCATCAACCTGGTCGGCTATCGCCGGCTTGGGCGCTGGAGTCTGTGGCTGTTACTGGCGGTGGCGGTGCCCCTTTGCCTCCTGGCGTTGGGGCATGCGCTGGAGATCGTCCTGAAGAAGGCCGGCATCTCGAGTGCCTGGCTGGGGAGCATTCCGATCATTGGCAGCGGCGCCCGCGGTGGCGCCTGGCGCTGGCTGGACTTCGGACCCTTTACGGTTCAACCTTCGGAGTTTGCCAAGATCCTGCTCATCCTCTTTCTGGCCCACTACTACAGCGCCAATCCGCGCTATGTGGATGACTGGCGCAGGGGGCTGCTGCGACCGCTGGCGCTGGTGGGTGGCGTTCTGGTGGTCGTGCTGCTGGGGGGGAGTCTGAGCATCACGGCGATCACGGGCTCGGTTGTCCTGGCCATGCTCTTCGTGGCCGGCATCCGGCTTCGCTACTTTCTGATCTTTGTCGTCGCCGGTCTGGCGCTGCTGCTGGCGGTGACGTACGTAAGCAAGGAGCGTTTGGGGCGTTTGACCACATACCGGAATCCGGAGCTTTATGCCAAGAAAGGCGGCTACCAACTCTATCATTCGCAACTGGCGTTAGGCTCGGGAAGCTGGCGGGGCGTGGGGTTCAACCGAAGCACCATGAAGGAGTATTACCTTCCCGAGGCGCACACGGACTTCATTCTGGCGATTGTCGGTGAAGAGCTTGGATATTTTGGGCTACTGACGGTGATCGTGCTGTACCTGCTGCTGATGGGATTTGCCTTCGCCATCGGGATAACCGCAGCGGACCGGGAAGGAATGCTCCTTGGGTTCGGGGTAGGATTCTCCCTGGGCATGCATGGATTTGCCAATCTTGGCGTGGTGAGCGGCCTGTTGCCGACAACCGGCGTGACAGCGCCGCTCATCAGCTATGGCGGCTCGAGCATGCTGGCGACCTGGTTGGGAATCGGCTTGCTGATCGGGGTGGCGCGTGTGGCGTCGCAGCCGGGCGAAATCCAGGAAGTGACCATCGAGCCGATCCACCGCGACCCGGTCCTGGTTACCTATGCCAGGCCAGGTTCGGAGCAGTAAAAAGCCCCCGTTACCGAGATCGGCAACGGGGGCGTAGAACGCTGGCGCGTCACTAATCGGACTCAGCCATGCTTGGCGAGATACTTGGCAACGCCGGCGGCAGTGGGAACCATCCCTTCTTCACCCTTCTTCCAGTTGGCGGGGCAGACTTCGCCATTCTCTTCGAAGAACTGCAGCGCATCGACGAGGCGAAGCGCTTCATCGACGCTACGGCCGAGGGGCAGATCGTTGATGACGGCACTGCGCACGATGCCTTGCTTGTCGATCAGGAAGAGACCGCGAAGGGCGACGGCCTCATTGAAGAGAACGCCGTATTTACGCGCGATGCTCTTGTCGAGGTCGGCGACCAGTGGGTACTTGATCTCGCCAATGCCGCCCTGGTTCCGCGGCGTATTGCGCCAGGCGAAATGGGTGTACTGCGAGTCGACGGAGACACCGACAACCTGACAATTGCGCGCTTCGAATTCCTTCAGCTTCTTGTCGAAGGCAATGATCTCCGACGGGCAAACGAAGGTGAAGTCGAGGGGGTAGAAGTAGAGGATGACGTGCTGTCCGCGCAGTGAGGAGAGCCGGAATTCCTCGTTGATGCTGCCATCGCCCATGACGGCGGCGGCAGTGAAGTCGGGTGCTTCCTTTGTGACGAGTGTGGACATGATGTAACTCCTTTTGGGGGTTGCAGGTTTTTTGTGGGGGAAAGCGAGAGGGCGTCGTGGGCTCAGTCCGCGGATACTTCCCTGAGCGCGAGGAAACGATCGATAATGTCGAGTTTATTCAGGGCTTCGCGATGAGCGGCATGGTCTGGTGCGCGCTGGGTGAACTCGGTGATGAAATGCCTGGCCAGGCGGTAGTCTTTCTTGTAGAGAAAGCATAGCCCGACCTGATAGTAGTAGCTGGGCAGATTTTCATCCTTGGGATAAAGCTGGATGAAGCTGAGATAGTGGCCAATGGCGGGATTGTAACGCCTGTAGGTGGAATCGATTCTGGCGCTGGCCGCGATGACGAGCTTTGCCAATGGATTCTGACGGTTCGTCGCCGCCGCCGACAGCGCGTAACTCGCCGCAAAATCCATGATATGCGAGAAGAAGACGAGGCCGAAGATGAAGCCGACCGCGACCAGAATCAGACAGGCCTGTTCGAAACACTTGCTGATGGTGCGCCAGAGCTTGCGCAGCTGGTGGCGTCGCTTGATGGTCAGTTCGTCGAGGGGCATGGCTTCGCCACCAGCCTGAATATCGATCTTTCGCCGCGCCTTGCTCACTTCCTGAACGATGGTCTCTTCATGATCGCGGGCACAGGTTGAACATATAGCCTGCCCGGAAATGAAGGTCACGCATCGCTCACACAGCTGATTGCCGCAGCGGAAACACTTTCCGATGGGCTTTTCCATGCTGCGGCACGCACATGTATTGGTCGCGCTGGTCATGGCTGGATCAATCGACTGGGGGTTGGTCTTTCCGAGTCCCTGCTTTGGAAGAGATCAACTATACAGGAATCGCGTCTGCGAATCAATAGATCGCCGCTTTTTTGCACTGTGCGGGCCTACCATGCGGCGGCAAAGAAAAGCGCCACCGATACCTGGCCGGCATCGGTGGCGCTGAAAGCTGCTGAATGGACTGCTTACTTGTTGACGACGGGTACGTCGAGCTTCTTGCCTTCCAGATCCGTCTCGCTCGTGATGCCGGGGTTGGATTTGAGAATCCAATCCACCTTCGTTTCGTACATCTCGGCAATGCTTTCCAGGGTATCGCCCTTGAGGCACCAGTGCGGGTAGACGCGCACGTTCGAATCGGTCGCGGCGGTCTCACCTTCGATGGCTTCGCCTTCTTCGATAGCAGTCGCTCCCAGATCCTCGTCTGGGAGACCGGGGGTGGCATTCTCGCCGGTCGCGTCGGCAGCGGCGGAAGGTGTTTTCTGCTGAGTGGCGGTGGGGGGTGTCTGCTGAGTAGCGGCCGTGGTACCGGCTCCCACGATCAGGGTTTGCTTCGGAAAGATCTTGGAATCCTTGAGTTCATTCATGTCCATGATGCCCTTGACGGAGAGGCCGAACATCTTGGCAATCTCAGACAGGGTGTCGCCAGGTTGCACGGTATACTTGCCGCCGGAGGGAACGGGCTTGGAGGCAGCGTATTTTGTGGTCGATGGCTCGGCGGGGGGAGGAGCAGGACGCTTGACCTGTACGGGCTTCTTGATGGGGGGACGTTCCGATTCGGGGACGAAGCGGGCGCCGGGGGGCAGCTTGAGGACGGTTCCTTCGGCCAGGACGGCATTGAGGTCGCGGTTGTTGACGGCCGCGATTTCCTGCATCGAGACGCCGTACATGCGTCCTATCTTCCACAGATTGTCGTTCTTCTCCACCTTGTAGGTGAGCGGCGGAGGCTCGGCGACTGGAAGTGCCGGCGCTTTCGCGGTAGTCGGCGGTTCAACGACGAGGTCAGTCACGGGCGGCTCGGCGATTGGCGGGGGCGCAATGACGGTGCTGGGTTGCACGGTATCGGGTACATCGATAATCGGCCCTCCGTCATTGGCGGGCTGGCGAATGTCGATATCCTCGATACTGGGCATGGTGGTGACGCCCGTGTAGGCGGGGGTCGGGGAGTGAAACTGGGTTTGATTATTGGATGTGGGGGCGGTCACGGGTGGTGGCACGCCGGGTGCGCCCAGAATGCCCGATTTGCTGGCACAGCCGGTGACGCCGGCTCCCAGCGCCAGTGCCGACATGGTCGCCACGCCGGTTTTTTTCAGGACGTTGATGAGTGTGTGCCGTTTCATTATTCTCCAAGCCTCCTTTTGACTTCCTGGCTGAAAGTGTTGCCGCGATCGGCGTAGTTGGTAAACATATCCTGGCTGGCGCATCCCGGCGAGAGCAGGACGGTATCACCGGTCTGTGCGAGGTCGATGGCGGCATCGACGCAGGCAGCCATGGACGTGAATTTCATGCATGGGACGTCATCGCCCCAAAGTGTGGCCAGCTGTTCCTTGGTCTCGCCGATCAGAACGACCGCCCGAACCCATTGTGCAAGATACGGCTTCACCGGAGAGAAGTCCATTCGTTTATCTTTACCGCCGGCAATCAGCACAATTTTTCCATTGCGCCTTGGTCCATTGGCCTGGCAGGTCCGCAACGCCTGGATCAACGCATCCGGATTGGTCGCTTTGGAATCGTTGATGTACTTCACCCCCCCATGAACCGTAACCAGTTCAAGTCGATGAGCATTTGGAGCGAAGCGCTTCACCAGCCGCGCACTTGTCTTCATGTCCACACCTGCCAAGTGACACAGGGCAAGCGCCGCGCATACATTTTCGACGTTGTGATCGCCTGTCAGCTTAAGATCGCTCCGCGCCACAACTGGTTCCACCTGATCGCCTATTTTTTGACAAATCATGCCATCTTCCGCGAGGAAGTAGTTCGCTCCGCCGCCATCGCCGTTGACATCGAAGGTGATGGGGCCGTGCCCACCGGTCGGCAGGGCCTTGCGGATTTCCTCGCGGTCGAGCAGCTTTCGGTTGAGGATAATGCGCTCATTGGAGGTCATATTGGCGAAGAGCCGGAGCTTGGTTGCCAGGTAGGCGGCTTCGTCCGGGTAGCGGTCGAGATGATCACTGCTGATGTTGAGGAGGGCAGCGGCTATGGGCGTAAACTGCTCGATGCGCTCGAGTTGGAAGGAGCTGACCTCGGCGACGATAAAGTCCAGACCAGCGCTCTTGCGTGCAGCCTCGGAAAGGGGGGTGCCGATGTTGCCGGCAGCCATGACCTTGAGGCCGGCGCCCTTGAGGCAGTGCACGGTGAGTTCGACCGTGGTTGTCTTGCCATTGGTACCGGTTACGGCGAGGATGGGGCATGAGCAGAATCGGAAGGCAAACTCCAACTCACTGATGACTGGGCAAGGCAGAGCGGCGGCCAGGAGGCCCAGCTCGCTCTCAGGTGAAATGCCGGGACTGATGACGGCAAGGTCCACCCGTTGCTGCCAAGACGTGGTGCAATAGTCGAGCATGACGTGGACGCCGCGATTCGTCAGCCGACTGGCACGCTCCAGCAATCCATCGCTGGTATCGCCGTCCAGCGCGGTGACGGTTGCCCCGTGAAAAAGAGCGAGCTCAGAGGCAGCCAGACCGCTATCGCCCAGGCCAAGGATCAGGATATTTCGTTGCGCGATGCTTTCCAACGTAATGGACGAGGGAGGTAAGAGGGTGGCCTGTAACAGGGCGAACGATATCGCCGGGATGTGGAGGTGAAGGTAGTGCCGGGGGTGGGTTGTTGCAACCGTGGTTTGCAGATAATGGCATATATCGAGGGCGCTGTGGCGCCGGCCTCAGGTGGCGACGGCGGTCTCGTAGACTTGTAGTTTGGCGCGGATTTCCGGTGCCGTCCAATCGCGATTGAAGGCGTGGTAGTAGGCGCTCTCCGGCATGCCGATTTCGCGAGCCATGGCGGCGGCTTTTTCGAGTTGCTGGAGCGCCTGCCGCAGATGCTCCAGAGCTGGTGGCAGCAGAGCGGGATCGCGGCTGGCCAGATACCGTGAAATGCCATTGAGTCCAGCCTGATGCCGGCTCATGGCGAGCAGGTCTTCAGCTTCGAAACGGGCCCGATTCACTTCCTGCAGCATCAGGTTGCGCTGGTGTGGCGGTATGGCTGGCGCGGCATCCGAGAGGGTTGCGGCAGCCTGTTGCAGGGCCCGTGCGCTGTCCGCCTGCCGTGTCACCATGACATCGCCGAAGGGGCCGGTGATCTCCGGCATGAAGCGATAATCGAAGTAGATGGCGTTGGGAACTTCGCAGACGGAGCAGGCGGCGGCGCAGGCCTGGCTCCGGGCGGAGAGATAACGTTGCCACGGGGCGGGCTGTTGGGGAGAAAGCTGCTCGGCAAGTTGGGTGATGGCGGCTTCGGTCGTCAGCTCGCTGTCCCAATGGGCGCGGGCAAAGACCAGCATGTTGTAATCGGGTGCGAGCAGCGCGCCGCCGACCTGCAGCGACATGTGGCTGGCAATGCCGGCCTGTTCATAGACCGCCATGTCGCGGATGATGACGTCGGGCAGGAAGAAGTAGAGCCCGCGATAGAGGATCTGGTCGAAGTAGTACTCGAAGGTATGGGCATCGGTATGGTCCTTGAAGCATGCCATCCACTCATGAAGTGCCTGAAGGTGCCAGCGATTCTTGGGGCAGGCGGGGTCGTCGAGAGCATGGGCATAGCAACGCTCGCGGGGCGCGTAGAGCAGGAAGCACTGGGGGGCGGGCGGAATCTGGCAGCCAGGAAAGAGGGTATCGTGGTAGGCGATGGCCGGCACGCGCATGCCGGGTTGAGTATCGGCCACGACATCGGCCTGCAGATTCATGGCCAGCATGGACTGGTCGCTGGGGGTGAAGCTGCGGCAGCGTGAGCACATGCACCAGCCGCCGGCCGGTAGATCGTCGGCCCAGGCGTGGACCGCATAGACACCCCGCAGGGACTCGACCTGGCGCTGAAAGCCCTGGCTGACCAGCTTTGCCGTCTCGGGATGTGTGGGACAGAAGTTGGCATCGGGCTGCCGCTTACCGCCGAAATCTTCGGGCTGGAACATGCGGAAGAGTTCGGGGCGTTCAGCGAAGAGTTCCCGGGGCAGGAGGCTGGCCATGCCGTGGCCGCCAATCTCCAGCCGAATGCCGAGTTCTTCGGCGAGGGCCGCATCCTCTTCGTTGCTGGACTGGGCGTTGAAGCGCAGCTTGGCGAAGAAGCGCAGCCATTCCTCCCGGGAGTAGGGGGGGACATTGATGCCACCGAAGACGCCGCGGTGGGAGAAGCGGGGCTCCCGGCGCCAGATGCCGATTGGCAGTGACGGCGATCGGCCGCTTTCCGGCGGCCATTCGCCACCTTCGCCAGGCATGAGAAAGCGGAAACCCAGGCGTTCCGCCAAGTCGTAGACGGCATTGAGGAGTCCCTTGGCTGAGGGCGCGCAGAGGCAGGCGCCCCCTTCCTTCACCTGCAGCTCATAGCCGTCATGGCGAATGGTGGTGACAACGCCGCCGAAGGTGCCGTCACCAAGCTGGAGGCGGTAGTGATCGGCGGTGGCGGCATCGCCGGGTTGCGGATCGATGCCGAGGCGGCCGAGCAAGCGAGACATCTCCGCGCAGGCGTAGGCGAAGCACCGGGTGCGTTGTGGGGCGGCCGCGGAGAGCACCAGCGTCTTCGGGAGATTCCAGGTTGTCATACGTTGATTCCACTTTCCTGATAGTCGGGTTCAAGGAGTTGCCAGCGCACATCGGAGAAGCGGGCGATGCCGCGCCCGTGCATGCGCAGGGTCAGGGTCATGTGCAGGACATTGGAGGGGCATGGGGACGTGATCAGTTCGACGCGCGTCCACGGGATCGACGTTGGCAGGGGGCGATCGATACGAACGAGACTGGCGCTCCAACCACAATCGACCTTGCGCACCGGCGATCCGGAGGCGGGACCATCGTAGTGCATGAAGACGGCGTTCAGTTGCGGGCCCTGCGTCTGTGATGGATCGGGCACCAGGTCATCCACTTTCACCCAGGCGGAGAGCCGGTAGCGACCGCCGGGCACGAAGGGGTTAGCCCACTGCGACGGGCCGATGCCGCCTGCTTCCCAGCTGCCGACGGGGGAGTAGGCCGTGCGGATACCCAGGCAGCCGTGGCCGGGAGAATAGCCGCCTTGCCGCTCCCAGAAACAGCCCTCGCTGGTCGCTTCCCACCAGAGGGAGTCGATGCGATCGAGCGCCGATACCGCGAAGGTATTGACCGGCTCTTCGTAGGCAGGACGATCAGCGATCGCTCGCTCGGCCGGAGTCAGTTCGATGGCTCGCGCGCTTGCCAGCAGCGGCGCGGTTGTCGTACTGTCGACCAGACGGGCGGTTGTGGCGGCGGTGATGAGGGTACCGGCAGGAATGATCGCGCCACGCATGAAGGGGCCCATATCGCACCAGAAGTGGAAGTCCATGCCCCACTCGCAGACGTGGTGGTAGTGCGACGGGGCCTCGGTGAGGTACTCCAGCGCTTCGCCGTCCGGCTTGAGCACATACAGATAGCCATTGGCTTTGCAGGGGCGGGAACGACGGTTGTCGTTGGTGAGGTAGTGCCACTTGCGTTTGGTGAGATCGGACCAGGCGAAGGTGCCGTCCGGATCCTGGAAGATGATGCGGTCATAGCGGCGTTGCCAGTTGTGACGGTAATTGTCCGGGCCGTTGTAGGGCTCGATCTGGCCGATCCAGTCGTGGGTCATCGGGACAGCCGGTCCGGATGCGCCGCGCGGCAGAGGGTCGGCGTATTGAACCATGACACAAGGTTGGTTGTCCGGCAGATGGGTGCGGTAGAAGTGGAAGAAGGGCATGGCATCCGGCGTCGTATCGACATCTTTGTGGAAGGTCGCTTCATAGGTCTGACGCCAGACAAAGGAGCCATTCTCCAGTTTGACGTGGAAGGTGACGATCTCGCTGACGAAGGCGAGCGGACGTCGGCCGACGCGGGTCTGGGTGGGGATCAGCCGGAGAGCAAGCTCGTCACCTTCGGCGAGCAGTTGGTACTCCACCTCGGTGACGGCGGCTTCTCCACGCGGGAGCGAGAAGAGGGGGACCCAGGCGACCTCAACTTCACCGCCGGGTTTCATCACCTGATCGTTGGCCCTGAAGTGGCCGGCATAGAAGATGTTGCGTTCGAATACCAGAATCGCCTGGCCGTCGTGGCAGATCATTGCCCTGGCGCCATCCTGGACGAAGGCAAAGCCTGTGCCTGTCCTGAGGCGCGCGCTCGAGGTGCTGATAGAGTTGGTGACTTCCTGCATGCGTTGTACTCCCGGCTGTGCGGCGGTGAATGAAGATTGCCTGACTTACGGTTGCCTCTATTTCGCGGAGGTCAAACAGTGGCGCCAGCCTTATTTGTGGAATAGGGTAAAGCGGCAAAACCAACTACATGCAAAAGGTGACCGAAGATGGCGATGGAGCGTCCGAACATACTCTTGATCATGAGCGACCAGCATCATGCCGGTATCATGGGCTGCGCCGGCGATCCCATCGTGCGGACGCCGGCATTGGATCAGCTGGCAGGGCGCGGCGTGAGGCTGACGAATGCCTACTGCCCATTTCCCCTGTGCGGGCCAAGCCGGATGGCCTTCATGACGGGGCGTCATCCGCATGAGGCCGAGGTATGGACGAACGAGAGGCAGTTGAGCAGCGACATTCCCACTTTTGCGCATGCCTTTACCGCCGGTGACTATCGCACTGCGCTTATCGGCCGCATGCATTTCGTGGGGCATGACCAGCGGCATGGTTTTCTTGAAAGGCCGGTGCCGGATGTGCCCGGCTCCGTCTATCTGGCAGCGGGCTGGAAGCTGGGGGAGGTCCTTGGTTCGCTCGTCGACACGCCAGGCTGCAGCCTGCCGGGCATCGTCAAGAGTGGTCCCGGCCGCACGGGTTATCAGGCTTACGACGAGGAGGTGACACGGGTCACCGCGCAGTGGCTGCGCGAGCATGCTCGGAGTCGGTCGGAGGAGCCCTTCATGGCGGTGATGGGGCTGGTGCTGCCGCATTGCCCCTTTGTCTGTCCGCCGGAGGAATTCGCGTATTACGCGGAGAGGATTTCGCGGGATGATCTGCCACCCGCGGACGAGCGGCTGCATCCGCATGTGCGGGAGTGGGCCCGAGCCAGCCAGGTCGATCCCGTGCCGCCGCTGGAGGCCCAGTGGCGAACGCGCGTGGCCTACTACGGGATGTGCACCTATATGGACCGGCTGATCGGCGGGGTGCTGGATGCTCTCGAGGAGAGCGGTCTTGCCGGGAATACGATCGTCGTCTACACGTCCGATCACGGTGAGATGCTGGGCGAGCATGGTCTGTGGTGGAAGAGCACCTTTTACGATGGCGCCACGCGCGTGCCGCTGATCGTCAGTGCGCCGGGGCGACTACCTGAAGGGCGGAGCGAAGCGCGGAATGTCAGCCTTATCGATATCGGGCCGACCCTTCTGGATCTGGCGGGGCTGGCGCCGCTGCCGGCAGCCTCCGGCCGGAGCTTCCGTGCGGTGCTCGATGGGGATGGCGAATGGCACGACACCGTCTTCTGCGAACAGGCCAATCGTGGCTCGGCGCGTACGCCGGTGGTTCCCTGCCGGTTTGTGCGGCGAGGAGCGTGGAAGTACGGATACTATCACGGGATGAAGGACGAGCTTTTTAATCTGAAGGATGATCCCGGCGAGTTGCATAATGTTGTGGACGATCCGCGATATGCGTCGCTGGCGGCCGAGCTTCGCGAGCTGGTGCTGCGCGACTGGGATCCCGACTTTGTCATCCGTCGCCTGTCGCGCGCTCAGGAGGAGCAGGCGCTGGTCGGCGCCTGGACGAGGAAGGCGGCTCCGCCGGAGCCGGACCCCACCTGGTACGATAGCCCTTGCGACAATGTCATTGTTGAGCCTTAATGGTTTTGACGAATCTCCGAGGCTGACTTGTTGCACTCTGCTTGAAGTGCGCTTACCTTAAGATGCCTTTCCAGTACACGTGGCCGAGCAGTCATACATCCTCAAACAAAGTCACTATGCCCCCACCCGTAGAGCGTCTCAAGAAAGAACTCGGTCTGTTCGACGTGTACAGCATCTGCACCGGAGCCATGTTCAGCTCCGGTTTCTTTCTGCTGCCTGGATTGGCCGCGGCGCAGACGGGACCGTCGGTTTTTCTCGCCTACTTTCTGGCGGGCATTCTCATGCTGCCGGCGATGTTCAGCATGGCGGAGCTGGCGACCGCGATGCCGCGTGCGGGCGGCGACTATTTCTTTCTGGATCGTGCCCTGGGACCTGTCTTCGGTACCATTGGGGGCATGGGCTCTTACCTGGCGCTGACTTTGAAGAGCGCCTTTGCGCTGGTGGGTATGGGGGCTTATCTGGCGCTGTATGTCGAGGTTCCGATCAAGCCGATGGCGATCGCCCTGACGGTTGCCTTCGTTGCCATCAACATCTTCGGGGCGAAAGAGACGACCACGCTGCAGCGTATCCTGGTGACACTGCTGGTGAGTGTGATGGCGCTCTTCATCATCCAGGGTATCCAGACCGTCATGATGGAAGGGGTGGTGGAGGGCGGTGTCAAAGCGCGCCTGACGCCTTTCATGCCCTTTGGCCTGGAAGGTCTTCTGGGCTCGGTGGGCTTTGTCTTCGTGAGTTATGCTGGGCTGACCAAGATCGCGAGCGTGGCGGAGGAAGTGAAGAATCCGGCGCGCAACATTCCGCTGGGGATGATGCTGTCGATCATCTCGACATCGATCATCTATGTAATCGGGGTCTTCATCATGATCGCGGTGTTGCCGCCGGAGAGTCTGCGCGACGATTTGACACCGGTGGCGACGGCTGGTAAGGAGGTGATGCTGTGGATGCCTCCGGCGCTGGGGCTTTTCCTGATTGTGGCAGCGGCAACCGCGGCTTTCGCCTCCACGGGAAATGCGGGCGTGATGGCCGCCTCGCGTTATCCTCTGGCGATGGCACGTGACCGACTGATATCGCCGGTTTTTGCACGTATCGGCCGTTACAAGACGCCGACGATTGCCATCCTGTTGACAGGCGGATTGATGGTTGTTGCGATCGCCTTTCTGACGGAGAGCGGCATTGCGAAGCTGGCCAGCGCCTTCCAATTGCTGGTCTTCATGCTGGTGAATGTAACGGTGATCGTGATGCGTGAGAGCCGGATCGAGTTCTACGATCCCGCGTATCGTTCGCCCCTGTATCCGTGGATGCAGCTGTTGGGGATACTCGCCTCGGCTCTGCTCATCACGTATCTGGGCCATGCGGCCATCACGATGACGCTGGTAGTGTCGGCGCTGGCCGTGGTCTGGTACTACAAGTATGCGCACCGGAAGGTCATACGGCAAGGGGCGATCTATTCGTGGTTCGAGCATCTCGGGCGACAGCGCCACGAAGGCGTGGAGCATGAGCTGGAGGAGATCCTTCGTGAGCAGGAGCTGCGGCACAGCGATCCATTCGAGCAGATCATTGCGAGTGCGCCGGTCATCGATATCAAGGAGCCGATGCCGCTGAATCAGATCTCGTTGCTTGCGGTGCAAGCCTTCAACAAGGTATGCGAGATCGATATCGAGCAGCACACGGAACTCTTTCTGCAAGGGCTCAACAGTACCTACAAGCTGGTGAAGAATGGCGTGGCGTTGCCGCACCTGCGGTTGGATGGGCTGGACGGCTCGCACCTCGTTCTGGTGCGCTACCGGCAGGGCTACCCTCTCGATGTCGACCATGAGCCGGGCAGTACCGAAGAGGTCTATGCCTTCTTCTTTCTCATCAGCCCGACTGACAATCCGGGGCAGCATCTGCGGGTGCTCGCGCATATTGCCCGACAGATCAACACGCCCACCTTCATCGAGAAGTGGCGCCAGGCGAATGACGAGCTGGAGCTGCGGGAGATTCTGATTCACGCGGAGGGTGTGCTGATTCTCTGGGTGCATGCGGGCAGCAAGACGCAGGAACTGCTGGATCGTCCGCTGAGGGAGATCAAGCTGCCCGCCGCCGCCCTTCTCGCGGTCATCACGCGCGATGACCGGGTGATTGTGCCGCGCGGGGATACGTATCTGCGGGAGAATGATCGGCTGACCGTCATTGGCGATCCCGACAGCATCCGCGAGCTTTACAGGCGCTACATCGCGGATGGCGAGGCATAGCCGGGTGAAAGGCTCTTTTCGTTGGTCCAGGCGGAACTTTTCACCTGATGCCTTGTCAGGATGAGGATGATACCGATCATGATGCAGTCGGAGCAGTTGACCGACGCCTATATTCAGATGTCATTCATCCGGGCCTTCGAGCACCGCCTCAACGAGTTGTTTCTCCAGGGGCTGATCGCTGGCACGACGCATTTGTGCGTGGGGCAGGAAGCGTGCGCGGTGGGCGTCTGCCAGGCGCTGAAGGCGGAGGACTGCCTCTTCAGCAACCATCGCGGTCATGGCCATCTGCTGGCGCGCGGGGCCGATCCGGGGCGGGTGATGGCGGAGATATTCGGCAGCCCGCGAGGCTACGCAGGCGGTCGCGGCGGTAGTCAGCACATGGCGATCGGTGATCTCAACTTCATGGGCACGCATGGGATCACCGCGGGAACGATTCCCCTGGCGGTCGGCTGCGCGCTGCACAAGAAGCTGCGCCGCGAGCCGGGCGTGGCGGTTGTTTTCTTCGGTGACGGCGCCATTGGCGAGGGCATCTTTCACGAGAGCCTGAATATGGCAGCCATCTGGAAGGTTCCAGTCCTCTTTGTCTGCGAGAACAACCAGTATGCGATGTCGACGGCTTTTCGGAAGATCTCGCCTGTGGCGCACGTGGTGGACCGGGCAAGTGCTTACAACATGGAAGCGCACCGTGTGGATGGCAATGACGTGGAGGCGGTGCATGAGCTTGTCGCGGAGATCCGCGGCGGCATTGCCGAGCAGCCTCATGCCGTGCTGCTTGAACTCGATACCTACCGGGTCAGCGGTCATTCGCGGGGGGATCCCTGCGTCTATCGTTCGCGGGAAGAAGAGGCGCACTGGCTGGCGCTCGACCCGCTCGCGCGTTGCCGGCGGCGTCTTGAGGAAGAGGTCGCGTGGGATGACGCGCGGGAAGCGGCGCTGCGGGAGGAAATTGGCTCCCGTCTGAAGGCCGCCGAGGCGTTTGCCCGAGAGGAGAGCTACTGATGCGGGAGCTTTCCATGTCCGCCGCCATACGCGAGGCGCTGGCGCAGATCCTTCAGGAGCGGCCGGAGGCCTTCCTCATCGGCGAAGATATCGGGGTCTACGGCGGGGCTTTCAAGACGACCTCGGGATTTGTCGATCAGTTCGGGTCTGACCGGGTCATCGATACCCCCATCAGCGAGGCGGGCTTTGTCTCCATCGCGGCTGGCGCGGCGCTCATGGGCAGCCATCCGATCGTCGAGATCATGTTCATGGACTTCCTGGCGCTTGCCTTTGACGGGATCATCAATGTGGCGGTGAAGTGGCGTGAGATCTATGGACCGGAGTATGCGATGCCGATGATCGTGCGGGCGCCCGCCGGTGCCGGTCGTTCGTATGGTCCCACCCATTCGCAAAGTTTCGAAGGGCTGCTGCAGAACGTGCCGCGGCTCACCATCTGCTGCCCATCCAATCCGGCGGATGCGGCTTCACTTCTGCTTGGCGCCATGGCGCTTCGCGAGCCGGTGATCTTCATCGAACACAAGGCGCTTTACGCCCGCAAGGGGATGGTTCCGGAGATCCTGACTCCCGGCGCCATCGGTCGCGCCGGCATTGTCCGCCGCGGCACGGATCTGACCATTGTCGCTTATGGCCGCCAGGTGCCCATCGCCCTGCAGGCCGCCGAGCAGCTTGCCGCTGAAGGAATCGACTGCGAGGTGATCGACCTGCGCACGGTCAAGCCGCTGGACACGGAGGCCATCATCAGCAGCATCCAGCGGACGGGGCGCGGCATGAGCCTGGAGGAATCGCCGATCATTGGCGGCATCGGTTCGGAGATCGCCGCGGTGATCATGGAGCATGCCTTCGACTACCTGGAAGCCCCCTTCGCCCGTCTGGGCGCCGCCGAGCAGGCTATTCCCTGCAACCCGAAGCTCGAAGAACAATGCTTTCCCACTATCGCCACGGTCGCCGCCAAGGCGCGCGATCTGGTCGCTTACTGACGGGGTCCAGCCGTGAATGAAGCGGACGTCGTCATTATCGGCGCGGGCGCGAGCGGGTTGCTCTGTGCCATCGAAGCCGCCAGGCGCGGCCGGCGCGTCCTGCTGCTGGAGAAAGGGCGGAAGCCGGGGCGCAAGATCCTGATCGCCGGTGGCGGACGGTGCAACTTCACCAATCTGCTGACCGATCCGCGCAAGAGCTTTCTCTCGCGGAATCCGCACTTCTGCATCTCGGCGTTGCGGCGTTACACGCCAGAAGACTTTGTGGCGCTGGTCGAGGCGCATGGGATCCCGTATCACGAGAAGAAGCTTGGCCAGCTCTTCTGCGACCGCACCTCGCAGGATATTCTCGATATGCTGCTGGACGAGTGCACTGCCGCCGGGGTACACCTTGCCTGCGACCATGACGTGCAGGAGCTGACGCACCAGGAGGACGGGCGGTTTCTCATCCGCATTGCCGATGCTCCACCGCTGGTCGCCCATACCGTCGTTGTCGCGAGTGGGGGCCTTTCGATCCCGAATCTGGCGAGCGACTTTGCGCTGCGTTGCGCCAATCGTCTCGGGCTGGAAGTGGTGCCGCCCCGGGCGGGGCTGGTGCCCTTTACGTGGAATGAACCGGACAAGGCACGCTTTCTGCCGCTCAGCGGCATCTCGCTGGATGTCGAGGTCACGCTTGGCCGGGCTTCCTTCCGGGAGAATCTGCTCTTCACCCATCGCGGTCTGAGCGGTCCCGCGATTCTGCAGATTTCCTCGTATTGGCGGGAGGGGGAGATCGTCTCGATCAATCTGCTTCCGGACCATGACGCGCTGGATTTCTTCACGGCTGCCCGTGAGGAGAATCCCGGTCAGTCGCTGTCGCGATTCCTCGCCTCGCATTTTCCGTCCCGGTTCGTGGAGCGGGTGTCGGGGGAATGGTTTCCGGTCAAAGCGCTTGGGCAACTGAGCAAACAGGAGTTGCAGACGGTTGCGGACCATTTTGGCAACTGGCAGTTCAAGCCGGGTGGAACCGAGGGGTATAGAACCGCCGAGGTGACGCTCGGGGGTGTCTCCACCGACGAGCTGTCGTCGAAGAGCTTCGAGTGCCGGAAGTACCGCAATCTCTACTTCATCGGAGAGGCGGTAGACGTGACGGGGTGGCTGGGGGGCTACAATTTTCAGTGGGCGTGGGCCTCGGCGTATTCGGCCGCGCAGAGCCTGTAGCGGACCGCCTGGTGGCGGCAAGTTGAACGAAGGGGTGTGCGGGCGCATATTAAGGAGGGTGGGGGGTAGCGTGCAATTCATTACTTGAAGCGAGCAAACAGCGACGTGAATGACCGGAAGATTCAACAGATTGTGACAGAGCAGGAACTGCCGCGCTTTCGCGCGGATCAGCTGCGGAATGGCTTTTTCAACCTGCATCGCAAGGACTTCGAGTCGATCACGACCCTGTCCAGGGATCTGCGCGCGAAGCTGACGGCCCAGTATACGGCCATGACCGTAACCACCGACCGGCTGTTGCGATCGAGCGACGGCCTGGCCTTCAAGGCGCTGCTCAGTCTGGAGGATGGCAAGCGCATCGAGACCGTGCTGCTCTGCCCGAAGCCGGGACTCTGGTCGTGCTGCATCAGCAGCCAGGTCGGCTGTGCGCTGGGGTGTTCGTTCTGCGCTACCGGCAAGCTCGGTTTCACGCGGAACCTGACGGATGAGGAGATCAGCGATCAGGTGCTGTTCTGGCGGCAGTTCATGGCGGAGGAGATCCCCGAGGCGACGCTGACCAATGTTGTCTACATGGGCATGGGTGAGCCGTTTCAGAACAAGAAGGCGGTCTTTGCCAGCCTGGATGAGTTGATGAATCCCGGCACCTTTGGGATCGGGGCGCGGCACCTCTCCGTCTCCACCAGCGGGCTGGTGCCGGCGATGAAGGAGATGGCCGACCGCTATCCGCAGGTGAATCTGGCGCTCTCCCTGCATGCCGCCAATGACGAGCTGCGCCTGGAGATGATGCCGATCAACAAGAAGTTCACGCTGGAGCTGCTGGCGGAAGCCATTGCCTACTACGTCAAGACGACGAATCGCAAGCTCTTCATCGAATACATCCTGATCGACGGGAAGAATGACAGTTCGCGGCATGCGGATGAGCTGGCGAAGTACCTGCGGCAGTTCCATACGCCGCACCTCCTGACGGTCAATCTGATCCCGTGTAATCCGACCGATCAGCACCTGCAGGCGAGTTCACGCACCACGGCTCGCGCCTTCAAGGACTACCTGATCAGCCATGGCATCAGCGCCACGATACGCAAGACGCTCGGCCGTGATCTGGATGGTGCCTGCGGACAACTGGCGTTGAAGGTGCCTGCCGATGCGACATGAGCACCGCCGACGACTGCTGACGCTTATCCTCACCCTCGCGGTCGCCTTCGGGCTGGCCGCCGAGCCGGTGACGGAGGATGCGCCTGTCGTCGACCGGCTGCGCGTGGTGGACCAGATCGGTGAACGACTCACCGGCGATATGCGGGAGAAGTGGATCGAGCTGCGCCGGGAATTTGCCGATGACCTGCAGGCGACGGAGGAGGTCAACGACCTCTACAACCTGCTCAACGAGATGCTGGAGCGGTTGGGGTTGTCCCACCACATGATTGAGCCCCCAGGCCCCGAAGACGCCGGGGACGAGATGCCTGAGTTTGACATGGGCCGTGGCTACATCGGGATGACGGTTCAACTGGTGGATGACCGGATGCTGGTCGTTCGGGTCGATTCGGAGTCACCGGCGGCGAAGGCGGGCATCCGGCCTGGATTCGAGCTGGTGAGCGTGCGTGGCGTGCAGATGCGGGAGGTCGTGGAGCGGTTGGAGCGCCATCCGGGACGGCTTACGCAGAAGCGCTATTTCGCGACGGACGGGGTGAGTGCCCTGCTGTCGCCGCCCGTGGGGGAGACGGTGGAGCTGGTAGCGGTGGACGGCGAGGGGGAGTCGCGCGAGTACGTGCTTGAAGGGCTGGAAGCTCCGGGCACGACGAGCCAGGTTGGCAATCTGCCGCCGTTGACGGTACGCGTGGAGGTGCGTGAGCTTGACGGAGAGCTGGGTTATATTCATCTTTCGATCTTCATGCCGGCGGTCTTACCGCTCTTTAATTCGGCGATCGATCGACTCCGGACGAAGCGGGGGCTGATCCTCGATCTGCGCGGCAATCCCGGGGGGATGGGGATGCTGGCGTCACCGATAGCGGGGAAGCTGGTGGAGGAGCGGTTGAGCCTGGGCGTCAGCCGCATGCCGGATGGAGAGATCCGCTATCCGGTCTTCCCGCAGCCGGCACCTTACCTTGGGCCGGTGGCGATTCTTGTGGACGAGAGCACGGGCAGTACGGCGGAGATCCTTGCCGCGGGGCTTCAGGAGGTGGGGCGCGCGCTGGTGGTCGGTCGCCAGACGCTGGGGGCGGTGATGCCCTCGATGATCATAGAGCTGGAGAATGGGGCCAAACTCCAGTATGCCGTAGCGGATTTTGTCACGGCTGGGGGGACTATTCTGGAGGGTCGGGGCGTACTGCCGGATCTTCCGGTGGAGCTGACTCGCGACCTGCTGCTCTCTCGCGGCGATGCCATTCTGCAGGCGGCCGCGGCCGCTCTGCTCGACCTGAAAGCCACCAACCCGAAGGACCCACCATGAAGCGCTTTGCCATTCACACGATAGCCCTGCTGGCCTGCACCCTGCTGATCCATGCACAGAACGACCGCTACAGCGAGGTGAAACCTCTGCCGGAGAGCAGCAAGGTGACCGCTGCCAAGGTTCTGGATCACTTCGTTGAAGTCACTGGCGGCAAAGAGGCGTATGAGAAGCTGAAGTCGCTCTCGATGGAGGCTGAGATCAGCTTGGCGGCGATGAATATTCGCGGCAACATGCATCTGCAGGCGAAGGCGCCGAACCGCCTGCATACGCGCATGGAAATACCTGGGCTCATGGTCATCGAGCAGGGCTTCGATGGCGAAACCGGCTGGAACAAAGACCTGCTCGGGCTGCGCAAGATGGAGGGTGTCGAGCTGGCAAACTTTGCCTTCACCGCCGACTTCGCCCACATGGTCAACTGGCGGGAGAGCTACGAGACGACCGAGCTGATGGGGGAAACCGTCCTCAACGATAGCCCCGTCTATGTGTTGCGCCTGAAGCCAAAAGGCGAGGCCAGTGAGATGGTCAACTTCTATGAGCAGAAGAGCGGGTTGATGGTGCGCACCGACCAGGTGCAGCAGACGCCGACGGAGACGGTACGGGTGGAGACCACCATGTCGGACTATCGCGACGTCGACGGCATGAAGGCGCCCTTCAAGCTGGAGCAGAAGCTGCCGCACATGACCGCCGTGACCACCATCAAATCGGTGGCCTACAACATCGATATCCCGGACGCGCTCTTCGCGATGCCGAAGCAGTAAGGGGCGGGGCAGAGCCAAGATTTAACCACGAAGAGCACGAAGAGCCACGAAGATTGGGTTGATGGGAGAAGAAACCGGACAGATTTAACCACGAAGAGCACGAAGAGCGCGAAGATTGGGTTGATGGGAGAACGAACCGGACAGATTTAACCACGAAGAGAACGAAGAGCGCGAAGATTGGGTTGATGGGAGAAGAAACCGGACATATTTAACCACGAAGAGCACGAAGAGCACGAAGATTGGGTTGATAGGAGAACAAACCGGACATATTTAACCACTAAGTGCACGAAGAGCACGAAGATTGGGTTAATGGGCTATAGGAATGACGGTTAGGCATAGAAAGGCATAGGAATCATCCTGATGTCTGTGAAAGGGGTTCGGGAGAGAGAGCCGGGCATATTTAACCACGGAGGCACAGAGACACGGAGATTGGATTGATAGGCTATAGAAATGACGGTAGGTGGGAGAGAGAACCTGGCAGATTTTAACCACGAAGAGCACGAAGAGCACGAAGAATGGGTTGAAAGGATATAGAAAATATATTAGGTCAGTGGCAACGTCATAAAGTCAGGAAATATCGTTATCATTACTTATTGGCAACTTCGTGCTCTTCGTGGTAATCCTGCTATCGTCAGATGTTGAAGTTCGTGAAGTGTCATCCCGAGACTAAAAAACCTTTGGTTGCGGCCGACGGCCGCGCTAGGTTGGTTAGTTATGCCTTTTGGCTCGGGACGGCCAGCACAGGCTCACCGATGCGCAGGGCCTCCTCGATCTGCCGGCGGATCTCATGCGGTTCATAGCTCTTTCGCGCCCGAAGGTGCAGAATCGGCAGCTCCACCGATGCAAAGAGTTCGTCGACGAAGCCATCGCGTTCCCGGCGGTCGGGCCGGTCATGCGAAGCATCGTCCAGCTCGACGACCAGTACCGGCTCCAGAGTGTCGCTCCGACAAAGCAGAAAAATCGACATGCTTCGACTGGATCCTGTTGAAGGCAGCCTGCCGCTTCCGCGCATCGAGTCCTTTGCGCGTGGTGACCAGATCGGCAAGTCGCACCTTGCCGAAGACCCGCAGCTCCGGCCCCACGACGCCATCGAGAACCCCAAGCAACGAGCGTTCGGCCGCGCTGAACAAGGGCGACCGCAGCTCATACGGGAGCTTCTTCTTCTCCCCCGCCCCCAAGAGCTTCACCACCACCATCACTACCACGATCAGCACCGCCAGCGCCACCCACTGCGTCATAACCCTACCCCTTCAAAAACATTGCGAAAATAGTCCCCAGCACCACACTTGCTCAAGGTAGCGTCCAAGGTATCCCCGATTCTAAGGTCCGCCCGAAAGCATCGTCCGAGTCTCCAGCCTGAGCCCCAAGTGCCTCTTCTACCTGGACAAGAACGCGCTGCGCCACAAGGTGCTGGCCATCGAGGAACTGGCAGGAGCCACCGACGAAACGCTGCTCTACAGCCTCAGAACGCTCATCTCAGAAGGTGCACTCCGCTATCAGACCACGTCCAGGCAGAACGGCAAGCCTGGCGCCACTGAAAAGGTGGTGAACGGTCCTGCTGCTGTCTGAGTGACCACTACGCAATGCAACGTGAGCTCGGAGACGCTCTCCCGGACGTTTCCTTGTCGGCATTGACGAATCGCCTGAAGCAACGGCGCAAATTATTCAGAGTCAACGGGAAGCGGCAAGTCTGGAAGGGATGGTCAGGAAGGCGCGGTGTCGGGAGTTTGACGGTGTTGCTTGCTTCAGCTAAGTTGTCGCCCCATGTCAATCTGATATGTCTTGACCATTGGCAGTATTACTGTGGGCACTTAGTATGTTTAGTATTGAGAAAATCTGTGTTTAACGCGCTCATATTGGATGGCATGGAAGAGGGAGGCTTGACTTTACAGTGTGTTCAGGCAAAACATGACCGTGGTGGTGAGTAGTGCATGCGCCAAGCCATCAATAGGTTACCAAAGCGAACGAACTTCAGTAAAATAGGACATTTTCTTTCTGGCATCCCGATTGCCTATTGATATGTATTAAAGTCGGAGATATAGTCATTCATGTTATGCCTAAAGTCCAATTCGAACCGGAGGTGAAGTTCATGTTCTACGTCGGCCCTGAAGGGAATGCTACGACTTACGGCAGAACAGCGTCTGCTGGTGGCTTCACTGGCCTATGGAGGAGCATAGGGAAGTCCTAAGCCCAATTCTATCGGGATTCCCTCAATCAGCCCCAGCTTCCGAAAAAGCATGGCAATGCGACTAGCATCTCTCAAACACCGGTGCTAGATTGGATACCAGCGTTTGCAAAGCTACAGTCTAAACAGAAGGAGAGTGAGCATGTTCAACGACATCCAAATCACCTACGACCATGAGCAACGCGGCTTTGTCGCCTCAATGCTTTTCCAGGACGAGGTGCGAGCTGATGCCCTGCCTGAATACGGAGGCAAGGTAACCCAGGCCGCAATGGATTTCGGCAAGAAGCTACTGGATAGCCATAGCTTCCTGACAATTCCGAACCGGCTTAGGGTCTACGTTCGAGCCCCGCAAGTTGGTCAGCTACTGCTATACTGCCGACTGCCGCTTGCTGACACCGATGAGATGCTGGATGCGCGGCAAATGGAGCTTGATGCCGCCCTGGAGGCTCTACAAGTTGCCAGCAGCTCACTGCCAGTGAGGTAGACTTCCTCCTGTAGGTACTCGCCACGCCCTTGGCATGCTCAACTGCTAATCGAGTTGTCGCCCTCCAGAGCGTCCGCTAAGAACATCGCAAGGTTATCGCTATCCTTGGTCTTGCACTCCCAGACAACAATGACGTGCCAGCCAAGCTCACGCAAAAGACCTTGGTTTCTGCAATCGCGCTCCACGGTCGCCGCAAACTTGCCCAACCAGAACTGTGTCCGGGTTGCAGGAGTCGTTGCGTATCGACACCCAGAATGGCGATGCCAATAGCAGCCATGAACCAAGACTACGGTTCGGTACTTTGGCAAAACAATGTCAGGAGTACCAGGCAGGTTCTTTCTGTGGAGCCTGAAGCGATACCCCAAGCTATGCAGAAGGCGGCGCACCTTGAGCTCAGGGCTAGTATCCTTAGCTCGTATGGCTGCCATATTCTTCTTGCGCTGCGATTTGCTATGAACGTCCATTGCTTGAAAGCGCCGCCAGACGAGCAATAGTATAGGTTGCCCTGCTGCCGCAGGTCTGAAGCTGCCTTGAGGTAACGAGACTAACTGACAGATGAACTATATATGAGCCAAGACAACATTCCAGTCGTAGACCTGTTTGCTGGTCCAGGCGGACTCGGGGAAGGCTTCTCAGCCTATGGTGATGGTGACAAGAAGCCCTTTAGCGTGAACTTGGCGATTGAGGCAGAAGAGTCAGCCCACCTCACCCTGACGATGCGGTGCTTTTTTCGCGAGTTTCCGGAATCCTCGGTCCCAGATGAGTACTATCAGTTTCTCAGAGGGGAAATATCGCATAAACACCTATTCAGGAAGTTCAAAAGCAAAGCAGAAGCAGCCGCCGACAAAGCCTGGCTGGCCGAGCTGGGTAAGGTCGATAATGCCACTGTGGACGAAAGAATCAAAACGGCTGTAGGCCAAGCGACAAGCTGGGTACTGCTGGGAGGTCCACCATGCCAAGCTTACTCAATCGCAGGCAGAGCGCGGAGGCAAGGTGATGTTGACTACAAGCCTGAGAAAGACAACAGGCACTTCCTTTACAAGCAGTACTTGCGCGCAATTTCTGTACACTCGCCACCAGTTTTTGTCATGGAGAATGTAAAGGGCCTCTTGTCCTCCACAGTTCAAAACAAGTCCATTTTCCAACAAATGATGTCAGACCTCAAGAACCCCGCGATGGCAATTGGCAATTCTGGCATCTATGCAGCGCATGCATACAAGCTTTTCTCGCTCTCTGTCGACAAAGATAATAGCTCGGACCTTCTTCCTGAAGACTACGTCGTACGTGCCGAAAACTATGGAATTCCTCAGGCTCGGCACCGAATATTCATTTTGGGCATTCGAGACGATATTGATTTCAAAGATGGCCACACGCTGACAGAGGCTGAGAAGCAAGTCACTGTCCGGCATGTCATTCAAGGGTTACCGAGGCTTCGAAGTGGGGTGACGGGGATGGAGGACAGCAATACTAATTGGGCCAATACGCTGCAAGAAACGCTTTCCAGCGAATGGTTAACGCAGTGCAGAACAAATGGAAAATTGAATGTCGCGCGAAAGATTGAAAAGACTGTGGAGCGTTTGAGACTTCCTCGGCTCGGCCGTGGTAATGACCATTTTCTCAATAAGCTATGCAAGGTACAAGCCTACCCAGATTGGTATCTGGATAACAGAATTGGAGGAATCACGCACCACAGAGCACGAGCGCACATGCCTTCCGACCTCCACAGGTATTTGTTCGCTGCATGCTATGCCGAAATAGAGAAGAGTACGGCATATTTAGGCAACTTCCCTGTTGCCCTACTGCCAGACCACCAGAATGCAAAGGAGGCCGCGTCAACAGGAAGAAACTTTGCCGATAGGTTTCGTGTTCAGCTCTGGAGAGGTCCTGCAACTACAATCACCTGTCATATCGCACGAGACGGTCATTATTACATTCATCCTGACCCGACTCAGTGCCGTAGCCTTACCGTGCGTGAAGCCGCGAGAATCCAGACATTTCCAGACAACTATTGGTTCTCAGGCGGAAGGACAGCCCAATATTCTCAGATTGGCAATGCTGTACCTCCCCTGCTATCGCGACAAATAGCTGCAGTTGTAGACAGTATTTTAAAGCAGCTATAGGCTACTTGCCATGGCCATTTACCTTTGACTTCCATCTGTCAAATTCTGCCGGCAGCATGTCAATTAAAGATTCAGCACTCAGCGAATAAAGGTCATAAGTCAGGTCAAACTGGTCCAGAATTGCGATGAACCTTCGGTGATGACCTTTTCGCTTTCGAGACTGTGCTCCCCTCTTGTGCATACCCGCTTCGAAGTCAAAATAGAGTGCCGTTGCGGTCTTCACTATTGCTGGATTTGTAATAAATTCTTGCCGTGCGGCAAGCTGCTCGTAGAAATCCCCTGGTTTACTCAGTGGCTGGTAGAGTAGCAAGGCGGCATCATGAGGAGAATCATGGCATGTTTCAAGCGTACTATAGGGACCACGAAGTAAATGCCTGTAGTAATTTCTATAGTCCGAATCAGGTATCCACCTGCTGACATCACCGGGTTTCATGACACCGCCGCGGCCACGACTGCATAGCTCTTCGAAATAGAGTGCAGATAGCCAAGCCCAAAGAGAGCCATCCTGTAAAAGGTCTTCTTCCATCTCAGCTCCTCTGATTGTATCACGCAGGTATTCTGCTGCCTTCAGCCTGCTGCCAAAAGTTTTTTTCTCAACTTCAATCTCAGGAGAAATAATATCTGTATGAGCAGGCGAAATAAGCAGCGATGATAGTTGGTCAGGTGTACTAGTTGTTCCTTCTACAATTAAGAGAATATTTATGAATTCCTCCAGTCCCTGATTAGTAAATTTCCTTAACTTCATTTATCACCCCCCAAGTCCTTTAAGTACGAGTCAAGATTAAGCTCGCGCCTGCTTCGAGCCTTAACAACACTATCAACCCAATTCATCTTCTCTTCCTCAGCATCCTCAGGAGATGGTGGCGAACCTACACCTGGTGTCTTGATAGCCCACTGAATCCATAGGCTCTCCCAGTCATCGCCCTCTTCGTCCCATGATTCACTACGACAGAACATAATATATGTGAGGATTTGACGAGTAACAGAAGGGTAAACAAGTGCCCTAAATGTCAAATCACTCCTCGCCAATGATGTCCCGTCAGGAAGTCTATTATTGACTTCCAGCGTTGGCCATTGTCGATTCAGGTTCAATCGCCATACCTCTTGACCTAAATCGCACAACTCGAAGTGCAATAGCGATGTTCTGTTTTCATCCGAATCTTGGGCGTCCTTAGGCGAAAGCCTGTCTGCCTCAGCGAGTATGCGACCTGTATTTTCAGGGTCTACGACCTTCACCCTGAAGTAGATGCGTTCGGTACCCTCTAAGCCGGACAGTAAGGGAAGCGATTCGGGGCCAGGCAAAGCCGTAGTGCCGTACGAAAACCTCATGTAGTTGGTTCTGTGGTACGCTTCAATAAAAACTGGAGCATTTGGTGGTAGCTGCAAGGAGTCGAGGTCGAGTATAGCCTCGAACGTAGAGGGCTCATTTCCTCGATGAATTACCGTAAGTACGACATCCTTTCTGGATATTTTTTTCCTTCCAGTATGATTGATTCTACGCTTCATCAGTATTAATCCTCTTATCGACCTTTACGATTATATCACGCTCATTGTCGAAGCCAGTCACCTTCACTTGATAAGAATCTTGTATTGGTTCGATTATGAACCTGTTTCCTGATATATCATGAACCTTGGCATGGCTGCAAATGATTTCTATCGGCAACTCACTCAGATCAAAATCAAACTCGCTATACTTCCTAAATGGGTTGCCTGTTCTTGTATCATAAGCAACCCTAACGCTTAGTCTGTAGTTGATAGATTTGCTTGTGCTTGAAATCAAAAATCCATCGTCAACTACACGCACTGAATAGTCTCGCGGATTTGGTTTTGGTGGCTCAGGAGGGTCTGGCACTTCAGGGCCTGGCTCATCAGTATCAGATTTCTTTTTGACTTTCTTGTCTTTTTCATCTTTTGGATGTTCAATCCAAAAGATATGACTGAGGAGCTCCTTATCGACTTCGCCAACGGTTTGATTAAGAATTCGGACTATTTCTCTAAGAGAGTTCTTAACAAAATCTAAGGTACTGGGGCCTCTGATATACTTTCCCCTAAATTTTGGCGAACGTTTTTGCCATTCCCTGTGCGCAGGATTTTCAGCATCCCCTAACATTGACACAAGGGGACCATCATCAATCACAACCAAGCCAATAAGCCCTCGCTCTCGAAGCGCACGAATGTCCGTTATGCGCACTCCTCGCCGAATATAGTATTCTTCAGGAATATGCTGGGACTCCTCGCTCCTGATATAGATATCGAAGAATGATTCGTTTGGTTCATGTCCATCTTGTTGGACTATCAGCGGTGCTCGAACTGCAATTGGCGTCCCGTTGAAGAAGGAAGCTCTATAGTTATCGAGAGAATGTTCTTCAAATAGAGCCTCATTCCACCTCGGTGAACTGCCAGCACCCGACAACTTAAGGATTGACCTCTCTTCCTCTGGGTTTGTTAATGCCCACAATGTCAACTCAAGCACCCTTCTGAAACTTTCGTTTTCTTTTTCTTCGAAATACTTGGCTGCAACTTGTTCAATGGTAGTTCCATTAATCTCCACAAGCTGGTCGTGAAATTCTACTTTCACCTCAAGCTTATCCGCCAAAATTGGAAAGAAGTAATGATGAATAATAGACCGAACTATAGATTCGGGTGTCAGGTCGTCCTGCAAATACGGAACCACAATAGAGAGTCCCGGCTCTAGCTGGCGTTGAAGATGAAAGTCATTCCTGAAAGATTGAACCCTCTTCCCTTCGTGCAATGGGAGAACAAAGCCATCTGCCTCGGTGATCCCCCACCAGCCATACTGTGAATACCGCTTACCATCAAAGCTGTGTATATCCAGCTCTGACTGCCCCATCAGCAAGGCGTCTTCTTCCCCCTGCCGCACTGTCAGACCAAAAAACGAGCGGAGTTTACTTGCATTTGGGAATACTGTTTTACCTAGACCCCATCGTCCAAGCTCATTGCCAGACTTCATTCCCCTGCCAACATTCCGCCAGAAATAGAAAAACTCGCTATCTCCTTTCCCATCCTTTTCTTGAGCGGGATTTCCCCGCAGCCCCTTGGTTCCAAAGTCCTCGATTGCGATGAATGAGACAGGTGATTTTCGGTCTGGCAACTCGCGAATTGTACTGTCTGATTGAAGATGTGGCCAAAGCGTTGAAAAATAATCTTCCGCCTTCGAGGGTAAAAGATGCTGGTTGTGGCTAGACACGAGAATGCGGACCGAAACCTTGCTCCTTTCACCGCTTTCCAGCACCTGGGATGCATCTAATGAATTCTGAATTGCTTCCCGAACAAGCGCATCAGCACTGCTATCATCATTTTCTGAATTGAAGAACTCCCCCGAAGTTGAGCCTTGGTTTATCAACTGTCGTGGCATTTCGAAGAAAGACCACTGTATGGTGGACATAGTCATTCCTTCGACTTCCCTTTCTTGGTAGTCTTGAATGAGAAGGAGGGTCTACCCTCGTCATCGGTATCCTCAAACCGCTTCTTGAGCCCCTTAAGCTCAGCGTCAATTGCAGATAAAATCTGCTTGACATGGTCTGGCTCGTAGTCGTAATTGCTGCGATTCGAAAGGTTGCCCAACAATCGCATCTTGTGGATGATATCGGTGGTTCTCTTCTCGGCTAGCTTCTCGAACTTCTCGCGCTTGCTTCGTGCGGACATGGATTCTTTCCGTGCATGAGGATTTGGTGCTGAAGTTTGCGGTGGCGGATACGTGCTGAACCGCAGCTATATTGCGCTTATCCGGTCGGTAATTCAAGTACAGATCCAAAAGATTGGCAATATTCACGAACTGTAGAGCCGTAGAGGGACCATAGATCCCACCTGAAACCGCTTAGAAATCAAAGGATTATGGTCAAATTCACGGTCAGGTGGGCTCGCCAGAAATTGTTTGTCGATATTGACTTTCGGTACTTTGTAGGGGGCAAGGAAGCCGTCGTCGATGCCAGCCTTCAGGGAGTAGGTGTAGATGGGGTCGCCGAAGTAGTGGCTGCTGGAGACATACCTGGTCTCTTTGGGGGTGGCGGTCAGGCCGATCTGAGTGGCACCCTCGAAATGCTCCAGAATCTCGCGCCAGGCGGAATCGTCCGCGGCGCTGCCGCGATGGCATTCGTCCACGATGATGAGGTCGAAGAAGTCCTTGGAGAAGTCCCGGAAGATCTTCTGCTTCTCCTCTGAACCGGTGATAGCCTGGTACAAGGCCAGATAGACTTCATAGGCGGGATCAGCGATGCGGTTGGTGATTTTCGTCATCGCCGTACCGAAGGGCTTGAAGTCGTTGGTCTTGGTCTGGTCCACCAGGATGTTGCGATCGGCCAGGAAGAGCACGCGCTTCTTGATGCCGCTCTTCCAGAGACGCCAGATGATCTGAAAGGCGGTGTAGGTCTTCCCGGTGCCGGTGGCCAAGACGAGCAGCACGCGGTCTTGGCCCCGGGCGATGGCGTCGATGGTCCGATTGATGGCAATGCGCTGATAGTAGCGTGGCTGCTTGCCGCTGATCTCGACGTGGTAGGGCTCGGTGATGACCCTCTCCACGTCGGGGGTGATGCTTCCGGCGGCCCGATAGCGGTCCCAGAGTTCCTGGGGAGAGGGGAAGTAGTCGAGAGGTAGCTGGCGTTCCTGATGAGTAGTCCGGTCGTGCTCGATGAAGGCATCGCCATTGGAGGCGTAGACGAAGGGCACGTCGAGAATCTCGGCATAAGCCAGTGCCTGCTGCATCCCGGCGCCAAGGCTGTGGGTATTGTCCTTGGCCTCGATAATAGCCAGCGGCAGGTTCGGCCGGTGGGAGAGGAGATAGTCAGCCCGCTTCCGCTTGCCACGCGTGTGCAAGTTGCCCCGCACGATGATGTGCCCATCCGTGAAGTTGAACTCCCGTCGAATCTGCAGATGCTCATCCCATCCCGCCGCGGTAATGGCCGGCGTGATGAACTTGGCGCAAATGTCAGATTCGGTAAGGGAGGATATGTTCATGTCATCAATAGTGTCGTGTTAATGCTCAAGCCAATCATAACTACCGAACTCCCAGTTGCCATTCCAAGTTCTCGCGGGTCACGCAGTGATTCTGAAAGTAAACCTCAACGCGCTCATCTTTTGTCAGGTTCCGAACATACTCGGCTCCAAGAGGGTAATCGTCGGCCTCACTCCAATTGACCTTGTCTCCAAGTTCGAAATCGTCACCCATTGGCTCTATGATTGAAAAGACGCCCTCTTCGGTTCGAATGGCCAACATTCCATTCTGCTTATTTCTGGCGAACACTTCTCCCTTCATGGCAACCTCCCATACGGTGCGATTTTGGGATACCTTCCGGTATGCTTAGCCCCTTACTTTGCTACTCCTGCTGTAAGTTCATGTTACTAGTTCTCGGCACTAAAGTAGCTACGGCTCTACGGGATGCAAGCCGATGGGATGATGATGCAGCGAGCATTGCCATCCTCCCACGTGAGAGTTTACGCGGGGAGGGGGCGGCGCCGTGGACGCAACGCCCGGTTGGGGTTGATGGGTGGGCGGGCAGTATACCCAGGGTAGCACCGCCTTTGGCGGCACAACCCTGGGCTATGGGACGTAGCCCCGTTGGGGCAAGAGAGCGAAAGGAGACGCCGGTTTCTGTGAAACTGAGCTCAAACGGGAGCATTGCAGTGGGTTCGGACTTATGGAGAAGAATGTCTGGGCACGGAGAGACGGAGATGGCAGCTCAGGGGGTTAACCACAAAGAACGCAGAGATCGCATAGAAGGAGCTGGGGGGAGTGGCGGGGCGGGGGCGGCGCCGTTGGGGCAAGGTGGGGGTATGGACGGTATGGACGAAGTGGACGGTATGGACGAAGTGGACGAAGTGGACGAAGTGGACGAAGTGGACGGGCACGGAGGTGGCAGCTCAGGGGGTTAACCACAAAGTACGCAGAGATCGCAAAGAAGGAGCGTGGAGGATAGGCGGGGGGAGAACCCCTGCCACGTTGCCGGAGCTGTGGAGGCTGAGGCCATGGGTAATTGTGGTCAGGTGGGGGAATGGCACTATCAAAGTCGCGGTTCGGAGAACCCCTCCCACATTGCCGGACCTGTGGAGGCTGAAGTAGATGGAATTGTGTTCAGGTGGGGGGATGGCAATATCCAAGTCGCGGTTCGGAGAACCCCTCCCACATTGAGGGCTGCGCCGCTCGGGGAGCGGCTGCCAGGTTGCCGGACCTTTGGAGGCTGAAGCCATGGGTAATTGTGGTCAGGTGGGGGGATGGCAATATCCAAGTCGCGGTTCGGAGAACCCCTCCCACCTTGAGGTCATCGGCCTGAAGTCGGGAGTCCAACGTATGTTTCCATTCTAAACTTGACTTTTGAGTTATACGTGCTATAGTTCGTGATTGTTGGACTAGGTGATCGTGGGAGTTGAACTGACTTAGGGGAGGATGTGGAGATGAGGGGACTGAGCAAGCGGATGCGGCGGTTCGCGGGGGAGTATGTGAAGGATTTTTGCGCGGCAAAGGCGGCACTGCGGGCAGGTTATGCGGAGTCGTTCGCAAAGGCGCGAGCGTCGGAGTTGCTGCAGGATGGGCGGGTGCAGTTGCTGGTGCGGGAGTTGATAGGTGAGGAGATGGGTACGCTGGAAGCTCAGGAGGGGCCGCGGCTTCCGTCGATGATGGAGATCGCAGGAATGCTGGGAGCCATGGCGATGACGTCGATGGCGGATGTGATGTCGGCAAATGGTGAGGTGGATCGGTCGGCTGCGGCGGTGCGGGGGGTGCGCTGGGTGAAGGATGGCGAGGGCGGCCTGATCCAAGAACCGGTCCTGTATGACCGGATGCGCGCGGCAAAGGAGTATATGAAGGTGCTGGCGGAGGTGGCGCAGCGCCGTTCTTCGGAGACGATGATGGATTCGGAAAGCTGGCTGGTGCATGTGCTGGGCTTCGGCTGGGAGGAGAAGGCGCGGGTGAAGGAACGTCAAGTGTCGCGGACGGCGGAGGATGAGTCGGTGCGGGTAGTGGTGGAGCTGGAGGATGCGGAGGTGACGCTGACGAGTAGTGCGACGGCGCAGGGGTATCGGCAGGTGGCGAAGAAGCGGGGCGGGACGGGCAGCGCAGAGGAGCGGCGGGGCGCTGCCCCGGGCCCCGCTGGGGAGGCGCACCTCCCCAGACCCCTCGATACTTCTTGTCGGGTTCCGGAGATCGGATCTCCAGATCCCGACAAGCTATGGAGAGACGGAGAGGCGGAGACGCGGGGAGATGGAGAGGAGCGGCGGGGCGGCGGAGAGGATCGGCGGGGCAGCGGAGAGGAGCGGCGGGGCGCTGCCCCGGACCCCGCTGGGGAGGCGCACCTCCCCAGACCCCTCGATGCTTCTTGTCGGGTTCCGGAGATCGGATCTCCAGATCCCGACAAGCCAGGGGGAGACGGAGAGGCGGAGACGCGGGGAGACGGAGAGGAGCGGCGGGGCAGCGGAGAGGATCGGCGGGGCGCTGCCCCGGACCCCGCTGGGGAGGCGCACCTCCCCAGACCCCTCGATACGACCGAGGTTTTGGCCGAGGTTTTGAGCG
>JAWLHB010000028.1:0-104562 GCA_041690595.1 Lentisphaeria bacterium | reverse complement strand
ACGCACTCGTCGCAGCCATTCACAAAAAATCTGGAGATCTTTTAGCCATGAACACTTGAAGGCATACATAGTTGGGAGGGGTTCTCCGAACCGCGACTGAGCCTCCCCCATTCTGCGCACGCCACTCGCCAGAGTGGCCCTGCGGTGCCAATCAGGCAACGCATCGCTAACCTCCCTCCCCCTGCCCCCCCAAAGCTTGACGCTTTCTGCTTGACATGGAGAGCCGTTGAGAGTAGTCCTTATCGTCCTCAGTGTCATTCATTGTTCTGCATCGGCATGCACCCACGCTGGTATCCACGCTCAGCCCCGAATCTCTGTCTGTAAATGCGCAGGAAATCTATAGCTCTCTTCGTCTGCCTGGTCGTGGCATCTGCTTCTGGCGCCATGGCTGAGGGTGCGCTTTGCAGTGGGGCGGAGTTGCTTGCGGCGGTCGAGAAGGCGGGGACCGTGGAGGAGGTTGTGCAGGCGGTCGTGGCGTACCGTGGCTGCGTGAAGAGCGCAAGCGACGAGCCGACCAAGGTGAAATGGCCGGAGTTGCTGGATGCGGAGGCACTGCGCAAAGCGCTTGCCTTCATCGACCAGCGCAAGGATGAGCTGCGTCGGCTTTATCCTTACTTCGGCAGCGATGAGAGCTTCAGCTATGATCTTTTCGTCATGCAGCTCCACGAGCTGCTGGCACTTGCCGATAAAGGTATCAGCTTCGGCACCCCCGATAAAGTAGCCGAGCTGCTGGCGGGCCCGAACGCGGCTCAGAAGCGTCTGGAGACAGACTTCTACTACGATCAGGCCGCCGCCAAGCACTTGGGCTTGGAGCACCACCTACTGGAGATCTATCAGCTCTTCGAGCGTGGCGACGACTATCATCGGGCATCCTTGCTGCTGGATTGGTATTGCAGCCAGGTGGAAGGGATCCTGCTGAAGCGCAAGAAGAGTCTGACGAACCGCGCGGGTGAGCCTGAAGAACGCCGTTTGGCATACCTGGCTCAGCGTGAGTTCGTGGAGAAGGTGGGCAGCGAAGGGTACCTGATTCTCGATTCCTACAAGTCCCAGCCCCTGCTCAATCCTGAGAGCCGGGCCGAAGATCTGCGACGGCTCTCCGGCTGCCTGGCCAGCCTGGAACTGATGCGGACCACACTGGGCCTGAAGCAGCAGGAACAGTCAGATTTCTTTATCGGGGATCCGGAAGCGCCTGACCGTCCGCGCAAGATCCACCCCTTGGAGGCCAAGCGACTCCGCTATACTGTGGAAGGCGCCTTTCCGGAAGGATTTCCGAGGGCCGTCCCGCCTGAAAAGGAGAAGGAAATCGCAGCCATGCTGAATGGGGCTCTGGTGTATGCCAAAGCCGGAAAGTGGCGGGAGCTTGTTGAGCGGTATCATTGGACTTTAGGTAGCCTCGACGCAACCTTGGAGGATGCCGTTGTCGATTCGGTCTCGAGCCGATATAGGTTCACTGCCAAAGATGTGATCAACATACTGGAGGAAATTATTAATTATCGTGATTTTTGGTTGGAGATATGCCCAGATTATTATATCCTTTTTGATGATTTCCAGGTTTCGGAGACGAATAGATACAGGTTGATAGGCGTCTTGGATGATAAGGATCTTGACAAAATGGGAATGGCTATAGGTATAACCATTGGAAATCCTTTGATTTACGATCATATCCAAGGTCTTTTTCCTGACAAGGACATGAGTTGGCTAGCGGCTGGGGTGCTGAGATATAAGATGGAAGAGGCGCGCAAGAAGAAGGACGCTGAAGGCGGGGAATAGGGGCAGGCGACTTTCTCGGCATTGAATGGTAGTGACATGACCATGGACAAAGGATTATCGTTATGAGCGAAGAGACGATCCCATATGAGTCGAAAAGCATGCAGGCGGCATTGCGGGCTTTTGTGGCCGTGCACCTGCAGGAAGTGAACGAATCGACGGCGCGGCTTCGTGCGAAGCAACTCGGGCTGGACTTCCGGATGACCGAGCTGTGCAATCAGTTTGCGCTCTCCGCCTGCCGGGAGGCGCTGATGTGGCAGGAGGGGGAGATCGACGAGGCGGAGGCCATGGTGGAGTTGGATTCTTTCAGTGCCCCGGATGAGGTGAAGCGTACACTGCTTCAGGAGATCGCGCGGAAGTTCCAGACAATGGACGAGGAAGGGGGCGAGGCAGAGGAAGACGAAGATGGCGGCACCTTGGGCTATGACGAGCTGCTGGCAACCATCGACCTGTCGGGGCAGCAGGGCCAACGGGCGCAAGCGTTCGTGGCGCTCTTTCGCGGTATCGGCGGGATGATCGAGGCGAAGCTTTCCGAGAAGGAGATACTTCGCAATCTGGTGAAGCACGCCGGGGTGCCGAAGGCGCTTGCGAAGGAGGCGCTGGACGACTATCGGACCATCAAGCAGTACGTGGCGGACTACAAGCGCGGCAAATCGTTCGAGGCGCAGATCGGGGAATTGAGCAAGCGGATGGCCTACCTGCCCGTCGTCTATGCCCTGATCCTGCGGGAGCACGAGCACGGCCGCTTCCAGATCTGAATCCGCGGTGACGCGGAAACGCAAGCATCAGGCGGGAGCCTCGAGTTCAGCGGTTTCGAATGAATCGATTTTCTCGATCAAGTCGATTCATTCGATCACCTCGACAGCCTCCCCGGGAGCAGCAGGTCGCCGCTGAGAGAGCGGCCGGCCGGGGACTCCCAGACTCAGCCGCGCCACTCGGTCTCGTCGGCCGTCGTCTCGAAATCGGCACGAATCTGCTCCGGAAGCACTTCGTCCGCCACCGCTTCCACATCTTCCTTGCGCGGCTTGCCGACGTAGACGAGGCTCTGACGCGGGCACTTCTCGAGTGCCGGCGCCTCATCCCGTTTCGACGGGTCGTAGATCTCGTAGTCGACCGCGGGCAGGTTGCCCTTCATCGTAAAGAGTCCGGGGCTCTTCTTGGCGCACAGTGAGCAACCGATACAGCCGATTTCGCAGACTTCCTTGACGGCAAGAGCCGTATCCTGATTCGAGCAGCCCACGACGAGCATGGTATCGGCTTTCCACGGCACCATCGAGATGACATTGCGCGGGCATGCCTTGGCGCAGGCCTTGCAGCCCACGCACTTGTCGTAAATAATCTCCGGGCCGCCGTCCACCATCTTGATCGCGCCATAGTTGCAGGCCCGGTAGCAATCGCCAAAGCCGAGGCAGCCATAGGTGCAGCCCTGAATGCCGGCCACCAGGTTGGCGGCCGTGCAGCTTTGCTCACCATGATACTCCATCTTCAGCAGCTTGTGCTCTTTCTTGGCGACGCAATGGATGACGGGACGGTAGGGCAGGCTGTCGCTCACCTCGATGCCAAGCACTTCGGCAATCTTCTTCGCACAGCCCGCGCCACCCGGCGCACAGAGATCCGCCTTCGCCTCCCCCCGCACCACGGCCTCGGCATAGTCGCCGCAGCCGACAAAGCCACAGCCGCCGCAGTTTGCCCCGGGCAAGGCTTCATTGATGGCCGCTACACGGGCATCGACGTCCACATGAAAGGCCCGGTTGGCCCATCCGAGTATGTAGCCCATGACGACCGCCAGGACCGCGAGCACGCCCGCGGCAAGCGCCAGAGTTGCAAGTGTTGTCATATGTGTAAAACCTCCCTATTCGGGTTGGGGAATGTCCAGTAGATCGATATCCGCGGGCTGGGCAACGGCACTGGCCCGCGGTCCGCTCAGGGCGTCTTCAAGCCCTTTGCTGACACCTGTGAAGCCCATGAACGCCATCGCCAGGATCCCCGCCACGATCAGCGCCACACCCGCCCCGCGCAGGGGACGGGGTACGTCGCAGATGTCCAGCTCTTCGCGAATCCCGGCCATCAGCGAAATTGCCAGCGTGAAGCCAAGACCGCCACCGATCGCCAGGACCAGTGCATGGTGAAGCCCCCAGAGCTTCGTCGGATCCTGCAGATGCTTCAGAATCTCCAGACACGCAAAGAGGATCGCGCAGTTCGTCGTGATCAGCGGCAAGAAAACACCGAACGACTTGTACAGCGGCGGGAAAAACTTCCGTACGTACATCTCCACGAATTGCACCGAAGAGGCAATCACGAAGATGTAGACGATATAGCTGAGCACCGACAGATCGATCGTTCGCCCCTCCTGCATGCCCAGCCAACCCGCCACCAGCGCCGGCACCGGCGCCTCGGGTCGCAGAATGTAATACGTGAAGAACCAGCTCAAGAACGAGGCGATCGACATCACGAAGGTGACCGCCAAGCCCATGCCGAAGGCGGTATCGATCCGCCGCGATACACCCAGGAACGGGCAGATCCCCACGAAATAGTGCAGCACGAAGTTGTTGATCAGGGCTGCACTGACGAAGATGATAAGCAGAGTGTTGAAGGTTTCCATCGTCTATGCCTCCCCCAGCGCGCGTTCGCGGCGTTTCATCCCGAACCACTCCGCGGCGCCAAGCAGCAGACCGAAGGTGAGAAAGGCCCCGGGCGGCAGCACCATCACGCCCCAGCGCGGCCACATGCCCTCGCTCATCAGCTCGTAGCCAAACACCGAGCCCGAGCCAAGCACCTCACGCACCACGGCGATGCTCAACAAAGCCACCGTAAAGCCCAACCCCATCCCGAAACCGTCCGCGATCGACGTTCCCAACCCTTGCTTCGACGAGCAGATCTCGCACCTTGAAATGATGATGCAGTTCACGATAATCAGCGGCACATATGGCCCCAGCGCATCGCTCATCTCCGGCATGAACGCCGCCAGAAATCGGTCCGCAACGGTGACGAAGGTCGCGATCGTCAGCGTGAAAACCAGGATCCGCAGATGCGGTTTCAGCAGGTTCCGAATCAGGCTGGTGATGACGTTGGCGCATACCAGCACGAAGGTCGTCGCGCCCGCCATGGTCATGGCCGGCATCAGCCCATTGGTGACGGCCAACACCGGACACATGCCCAGCAATTGCCGATATACCGGATTCTCCGGAAGGATGCCGTTGATGAAGCGTTCGCCGGCAGTAGGTCCACTATCAGCCATATCAGGTAGTCTCCCTTTCACGCTCTGACTGCAGCACAGGCTGTTTGAAGTTGTCGATAGCGCGGTTGATGATCGTCGTCACACTCTCCGACGAAATGGTGGCGCCGGTCACCGCCTGAATCTCATGCGGCGCGCTGGCTGTCTCCTTCACCACCGTCAGCGGCTTCAGCGCGGTAATGCCCGCGAACTGGCCGGTAAAACGCTCCGGACTGGTGATGTGATCCCCGAGTCCAGGCGTCTCCTTCTGGCTGATCACCGACATTCCCTTGATTGTCGTGAAGAGGGGATCGACGCTGACCAGCAGCTCGATGTTGTCGGCAAAACCCTGCCCCTCCGCTCGCAGCACCCAGGCAATCAGGCTGCCTTCAGTGTCCGCGACCCGGTAGACGGTCTTCTCTCTGCCGTCTTTGCCCGTCACCAGCCGCTCCTCGACCACGATAGCTTCAGAACCTACCAGGTTGGGGATGCGGTCATAGATCTTGTTGCGCTTGTTCGTCTCGATGCGATCGGACCAGCCGATCTGCACGGCTGCCAGAGCCGCGCCGTAAAGAATGGCCAGGATGATCACCAACCAGGCCTGGCCCAGATAACTGCCGCTTTTTGCTTCTTCCGTCATTACCATTCTCCGTGCTAGCCTGCGGGTTGTGGGGCAGGTCCACCCAAGGGGCGGGGGACAGTCATCCGGTTGATCATCGGCGCCAATGCGTTCATCAGCAGGATCGCGAACATCATCCCTTCCGGATATCCGCTGAAGACGCGCAACAGCATCACGAAGGTACCCACCCCCACGCCGAAGATAAACTTGCCAAGCGGCGTCAGCGGGCTCGAGACAGGATCCGTGGCGATGAAGAAGGCCCCGAACATCAACGCGCCGCTGCACAGATGCAATCCCGGCGGAAGCGACGTCAGGTTGAGCCAGTACGCCAGTGCCGCCCATACCAGCGTGCCCGCCAGCGTCCCCGCCGGAATCTCCCAGCTGGCCGCCCGCCGCAGGCAGAGATAAAGGCCGCCCAACAGCAGCGCCAGAGCGCTGATCTCGCCCACCGATCCATTCACCGTCCCGATGAAGGTCGGCCAAAGCTCGGGCAGGATTCCCCCAGCCCGCGCCGCGGTCAAAGGTGTCGCCGACGCAATGCCATCCACGTGAAGCATCGCCTTCTCATACTGCGCCGCGCCCATCACTCCCGCAAAGCTGAGCATGACAAATGCCCGTCCCACCATCGCCGGGTTGAAGATGTTGTAGCCAAGCCCACCAAAGACGACCTTGCCCAGACCGATCGCCGCAAAGCCGCCGATGACGGCCACGTACCACGGCGCCGCCGCCGGCAGCGACATGCCCAGGATCAGCCCCGTCACCAAGGCTGAGAGATCGCCCAGATTCGCCCGCCTTCCCCGCATCGCCGTGAAGATCGACTCCGCCGAGATGCAGGCAGCCACCGCCAGCGCCAGCTGGATAACCGTTCCCCAGTGGAAGACATAGATGCCAACCGCAATCGCCGGCAGCAGCCCGATGATCACGTCCAGCATCATGCGACGTGTCGTGAAGCTCGTATTCGAGATATGCGGCGATGGCGCCACGTGCGCCTGTGCCAGAGTCCTGTCGCTTTCCGGTTCCTTCGCCATCGATTACTTCCTTACCAATATTTTGCCGACGCGGATGAGCTGCACCAGCGGAATGTTTGCCGGACAGGCGTAAGCACAACAGCCACACTCCATGCACGCCGCGATATGATACCGCTTCGCCAGATCCGGCTGCTCCCAGCGACTCGCCATCGCCAGTTTCGTCGGTACCAGCCGCATCGGGCAGACATCTACGCAGCGGCCACAGCGCACACACGCCGTTTCCTCCGCTCGCTGAACATCCGCATGGGTCAGCACCGTCACGCCGCTCGTCCCTTTCGTCACCGGTACTCTCAGATCGCCAACGGTGAAGCCCATCATCGGACCGCCCGAGATGATCCGCGCGGCATCGTCCGTCAGCCCTCCGCAGAAATTCACCAGATCCTCATAATAAGCGCCGACCGGCACCAGGAGGTTCTTCGGTTGCTTGACGCCGCTGCCGGAGACCGTCACCACCCGATGCGTAAGCGGTTTGCCGCGCAGCACTGCCCGCGCCAGCGATGCCGACGTCCCTACGTTCATCACCACCACACCCACGTCGAGCGGCAGCCCACCAGTTGGCACTTCCTTGCGAAGGACGGCCCACACCAGCTGCTTTTCACCGCCCTGCGGGTACTTCGTCTTCAAGGGAAGGACTTGGACCGCCGTGCCTTCCGCCGCTTTGCGCAAGCTCGCGATCGCCTTCGGCTTGTTGTCCTCGATGCAGATGATCACCTCTGCCGCGCCAGTCGCCGCCTTGCCCAGCAGCGCCCCGGCGATAATCGCCGCCGGCGCCTCCAGCATCACGCGGTAGTCCGCCGTCAGGTACGGCTCGCACTCCGCTCCATTGATGAGCAGGTGCTGAATCGGCTTCTTCTCCTGCCGGCGCAGCTTCACATGTGTCGGAAAGGCCGCGCCGCCAAGCCCTACCAGCCCTGCATTCAGCGTTGCCTGCGCTATCGCCGCCGGCTCGTATGTCTCGAGCGGCTCCAACTGCCAGCTTCCACCGTAAACATCATCATAGAGCGCCTGCCCCGAAAGCGGCTGCTCGTCGTCCGCCTTGATGGGAACGGAGGCCACGTGCCGCGCGTTGGGCAGCGTCGCCACGCCTTCCTTGGCTGCTTTGCCGCGCACACTGGCATGGACCGGCGCCGAGACGAAGCCGCCCGCTTCGCCCACGACATCCCCCACTTCCAGTTGCTGACGCGCGGAAACGATGTTCTTGCAGGGCGCACCCAGGTGCTGCTGCAGGGGAATGGTCACCGCCGATGGAGTCGGCAGGACCTCGATGGCAGCTTCCATGGCCAGCGCTTTGCAGTCGCCGGGATGGATGCCCCGCGCAAATGAACGCTCACCTTGCGCTGAAGTCGTCATAGTGATTCGGTATCCCGTTTCGTTCGAGAAGACACTAGCCGGCAAAGCACCCAGGCAACACCTGCCCCAAAACCAAAGCCCAGGATTCCGCCAACCAGTTGTCCATTTTGCTGATCACCCCCAAGCATGGAGCCGCCCAGTGCCGCCAGCAATGGCCAGAGAAAGACGCCCGCGCTGCTTGCCACCAGCCGCCACCCCGTGCCGCTTGCGTCAGGTGATTCCTGCCCAAGCGGACATTCATGACAGCTGCCACAGTTCTTGACGCCAATTCTTTCACTCTCCGCCATACCTGCTCCTCATTCAAACCACATTTAGAATGAACCGAAATATGCGACTCGACCCGCACATTGCAAGTGCTGTGCAACAGGTAACGCAGGATTTCCCTCTCAAGAGCCACATTACGGCACCTCGTCGCCCCAATATACGCATCCGACATACCAAATTGACACCCGCGGCCGCAATTCAATGCCGGTAATGCAATTCTACCAACCAAAATGGCACCCCAGCGCCTGATGGGTCTGTCATCGCAACTCTGTTGCCGGCGACATTTTGCGCCGCCAGTTGACATAAGGCCGGCAGCGTGGCAACGTCAGGGGACTTGCAGTTCCGTCCGTATTTCTCGTACCACGCAGGCTTCTCATGCACCTGACCTTTCACGACGCCAATGTGATCCTGGGACGCCCCATGCTGCGTCCTTCATGGCCCTTCGCGCCCACCGCCGATGACCTGTTGCCAGCCATGCGCAGCGCCGGCGTCGACAAGGCGCTGGTCTACCATGCCGCCCAGATCGATGCCTCGCCCATCGATGCCAATCCACTTCTGGATGCCGCGATCGCTCAGGCGCCGGAACTGAGCGCATGCTGGACCCTGCTGCCGCCGGACATCGATCCGCTCATCGGCGATGATTTCTTCGCCAACATGCGGCGGGCGAATGTTCGCGCGCTGCGCGCCTTCCCGGACGACCACCGTTACCTCATGCGGCGACCCACCTTCGGCTCCTTCCTCGACGACGTCAGCGCGCGCCGCATTCCACTCTTTCTCTCTCTGGAGAGAGGCATTCGCTGGCAAGCCATTTACGACCTGATGACGGATTATCCGGACCTTACCTGCGTCCTCTGCGATCTGGGATCCTGGAGCAGCAACCGCTACCTCTATCCCGTTCTGCGAAGCTGGCCGCGTGTCTATGTCGAGACCAGCATGCTGGCTCTTGCCGATGGCGCTGTCGAGGCCGTGGCTGCCGCCGTTGGTCCGCAACGCCTTCTTTTCGGCAGCGGCTATCCCAAACGCTATATCGAGGCGCCGATGCTTCAACTCATCCATGCCGCCCTTCCCGCCACGGACAAGGCGGCCATCGCCTCAGAGAATCTGGACCACCTGCTGGCGGAGGCCAACCTCTCATGACGACCAGCCTGCGCGAAGCTTTCTGGCGCCAGCCAGTCGTTCCGGATTGCCCGATCTACGATCTGCACGGCCACATGGGACCGCTGCCCGGCGCCCACTTGCCCTGCTGCACCGAAGAGGCCATGCTGGCCCAGATGGACCGGGCCGGCGTCCGCTGGCTGGTCTTCTGCCATCATTCCAGCCTCTTTGCCCCTGACATCGGCAATCGCCCAAACATCGAGGCCGTGCGACGTCACCCCGGCCGCTTCCGCGCCTATTGCGGCATCAACCCCAATTATCCCGAGCTGGTTCAGCAGGACATCGACTCCTTTGACCAATTCTCCGACGTCTATGTCGGCTTCAAGTTTCTCGCCGATTATCACCAGGTCTCCATCGACGACGCGCGTTACCGCGCCGCGTGGGAGTTGGCTCACGAAAAGCGGCTGCTGATGCTTCTCCACACCTGGGGCGGCAGCACCTTCTCCGGCCCCGAACAGGTGAAGCGGATGGCTCATGCCTATCCACAGGCACAGATACTCGCCGGCCACTCCTGGCACGGTCAATGGCAGGCCGCCATCGATGTCGCCCGCGAGTGTCCCAACGTTTTCCTCGAACTGACCGCGGTGCTCGATGACTGTGATATCGTGGCCACGCTCGTCGACGCGCTCGGGCCGGAACGAATCGTCTTCGGCACCGACTGTCCCTGGTTCAATCATCACTATTACGTCGGTGCTCTGCTCGGAGCCGCCATTGACGATGGGGCCAGGCGTTCCATCCTCCATGGTAACGCCCGGCGCTTACTCACGTCTCTCTTGCCTGAGGACGACCGCGATTGAGAACCGCTAGCGGCGTACGCCGCGCAGCAGCACCTGAACATCGCGAATCTTGTACTCTTTGCCGAGCTTACTGCTCAGCTTGAACGCCCCAGGATCAAGATCCTCCAATTCACCGGATTCTTCATCCAGGAAATGGCAGTGGGTCGTGATGTTGCTGTCGTAACGCACCTTGTCGCTTTCCGGCAGACGAACTGCTTTCAGCAACCCCGCGTCGACCAGCAGATTGAGCGTGTTGTAGACAGTGGCCAGGCTGATTTTCGGAAAATGAGCGTCTACCCAACGCTTGATTTCCTCTACGCATGCGTGGTCACTCTGTTGCAGGACATACTGACAGATCGCAATGCGTTGCGCGGTAGGCTTAATCCCCGCCTCCACCAACTGCTGCTCGACCTGTTCGTAGTCCACTTGGTTGGACTGTTCCATTTCACTAACTCCCCTTCAGGTTCACGATTGCAGAACAAGGATATTTGAACCCAAGTGAAAATATAGCGCCTCTAAAGGCGTGTCAACCTCTACTGAACGTTCACGCCCCATTTCCTTGCGTGCGGACGTTATTCATGGCCACTTATTCGTCGAAAAAAGCACGCCGATCACACACGCGCACGGCTCTATCCCCGGGGATGAAACGCGCGATGCGCACGTACCAGATGCTCCTGGCTGACGTGGGTATAGATCTGCGTCGTGCTGATGTCCGCATGACCCAGCATCTCCTGAATGACGCGCAGATCCGCGCCGTGGGCAAGGAGATGGCTGGCGAAGGAATGCCGCAGCATGTGCGGATAGATATTCTTCTGAATACCGGCATCACGAGCCGCATTCTTGACGATGCGCCAGATCCAGTCGCGGGTCAGCGGATGGCCATTCTTCGAGACGAAGACCTCCGGCACCGGCCCATGCCGCAGCAGTTGCGAACGGATGTGCTGCACGTAGTAGTTGATCTGCTCCTGCGCCGGCTTGCCTATTGGCACCAGCCGTCCCTTTCCCCCCTTGCCGATCACGTGCACAACATTCAGGTCGAACCGCAGATTGTCGATGGTCAGGGACGTCAGCTCGCTTGCCCGCAGTCCAGATGCATACAGCAATTCGATGATTGCCCAGTTGCGCCGAGCCAGTGGGCTGCGCGCCTTCTTGAAGACCTTCAACAGCCGCGTGACCTCGGCCTCAGTCAGGAACTCCGGCAGCAACTGCCACAATCGTGGGCTGTCCATCACATCCGTCACATTCTTCGTCAGGTACCGCTCCGCCGCCAGAAAGCGGAAGAAGACTTTGATGCTGACCAGCTTGCGGGCAACCGTGGAGCTTTCCTGCTCGTCGCGGCAGCTCTCCAGAAAGTCCAGCAGATGATCCCGGGTCACGGCTTCCAGGGAGACGACCTCGCGCTTTTCCAGAAAGGTCGCCACTTGCACAAGGTCCCCCTGATAGGCTGCCAGCGAGAGATCCGCGAGTCCCTTTTCGATCCTGGCGTAGGCGATGAATTCCTGGATGCGTTCGAGCATGGTACTCACTCTGGGCTCGGCTCCTGCACTTGGCCAAGGCGGGCAGCTATGTGGTGGAACTGATCCTGCACGCAGTAGTTCGGCAATGACAGGAACGGGGGCACGGACTGGGGTGTGAGTTCAGCCCGGTGATTCCAGAGCCGCAGCGTGGGATAGTGATCGAAGCCTATCGGAAAGGTTTCCAGTGCATGCCGGCACAGGAGCCCCAATATGCGGTTCTTCAAAAAGAACTCCTGAAAGTAGAAGAAGGAGAGGTGGCGTTGGCCGATTTCCTTCACCTGGTCTGGCTCGAGAGGACGCACGCTGCCATCCGTCAACCTGCACTCCACAACTTGCCCGAAGCCACGAGCGATGCCCGAAACCGGCTGACCCTGCGCATCCACGGCGATATCCATCCACCATCCCCGGGAACGTAAGACGAAGGAAAGCGCGCAATACGCCGACATGGGATTCACCGCTTCTTCACGCCAGGCCTGATCCAGATACCGGAACTCCTTGATCCCCGGCTCGATCTTCAGCTGTCGCGAAAAGCCCTGAACCAGCCGCTGCAGCTCCTCACCGGGACTCTCGGTCTCAGGCAATGCGCCCAGCAGTTCCATGGCAAAGAGCAATTGCCGCCAGTACGCATAGTCGGACGTGTTGAAGCGATCGTACAGAAAGCTTGACGGCAGGGCGGTATCGCCCGCCAGAAACTGGAATAGCGGATCCAGAAAGGTGATCTGCAGATGGAGGCAAGCCTCCTCCGCGGCGGCTATGGCGGCCTCTTCGGCACCGTCCGCCACCGCAACTTGCCAACGCTCCAGAATCTCCCGGAGGTCATCCTTGCTCCTGCGCAGCAGAGCTTTCTCCAAGTACAATGCGTCGATGCGTTCCCCCACCTTCACCATACCCGTGCGTTCATTGGCTGCAGCCAGATAGCTGAAGTACTTCTGCCAGGCTACCGCATCGTATTGGTACAACTGACACTCGCGAAGTGCATGCTCCAACGCGGGTCCCAGCTTGCCCCGCAGCAGATACGCGAAAGCAAGCAGGCTATGCACATGCGCATAATTCGGATCCTGCTCCACGACCTTTTGCAGCGTCTCGATTGCCGCCTCCGGCTGCTCCAGGTACTCCACCTGCATGGCGCCCAGGCGATAGAGCGCGCCGATGTCGTTCGAAATCTCCAGCGCACGGCCGTACAATTCAGCCGCTTCGGCGTTTCGCCCCACCCGCTTCAAAAGCTCCGTGCGTCGCATCAGCACGTCGGAACGAACATCCTGTACCGATACCACCACAACCAGGCCAACCATCACTGTCGCAAGCGCAAGCACCGCCGCGCGTGACGATATCCATGCCCCGTCCTTCCCTTCACCATGAACCGGCAGCCGCATGTGCGGCGTCCAGCAGATCCCAAGCACAATCAGCGCCGCGTAACTGACTGGCGCCTGCACCAGGGTCATGTCGAACATGCCGTGCGTGAAAACAAGCAACGCGGATACCTTGGCGACGCCATGAAACGTCGACGGCCAGACCGGTTTCTGAATAACGGGCCAGAGCAAAGCCAGCCAGGCCAGAGCCCCCAGAAGTCCGATCTGCGCCCCAATATTGAGCAGTTCGTTGTGGGGGTGAATGGTCGTGGCCGCCGCATTGAGGCGCTGGCCATAGGTGGACTGCGCCCGGTATGGCGTGAAGTCCCGCCGATAATTGCCAGGCCCCACCCCACTCACGTTGCGCATCTCCCGAAAGGGAGTCAGCGAGCGCGTCATCACCGCTTCCGCTGCCGCGGTCAAGACATCGTAATCAGACATCATCGCGACGGTACGCCCGATGATCGGCAGCCGTACGTCATCCTTCATTGTGCGAATAACGGTATCTGTGTGCAGAATCAGGATCGACACCATGATGAGCGACATCAGCACTCCCAGCAGAATGCGCAGACGCCACGAAAATATCATCCAGAGGAACCAGAATAGAAGGACGCCCAGCGCCAGCCAGGCCGCCCGACTCGATGCAGCCGCCAGCAGCCACAGCGTCGGTACAAGAACCAGGACCACGGAACATGTGACCGCCAGGCGCCGCCGCCGCAATCCGGAGAGCAGATCCAGAATGGTGGCCATTGCCCATGGTGCAGTCATCAACAGCAAAGCGGCCATCCAGTTACGGTTGCCGGCGATGCCGATGACCTCGTATCCGCGGGCCAGGCTCAGGAATCCGCTGCTGACCTGGGTCAACCAGTATATCCCGAGCACCCAGATCATGTACCGCCGCCACGCCAGGGGAAGTTCACAGACGGCTCCTGCCACGGCCAACGGCACCAGCACCCGCGCCATCAGTTCCACTGCTTCCATGCTGAAGCTGGTGGAGACGACGGCAATGACCAGCGTCAGCAGAAAAACGCTGACAACGATCCCGAGCCAGCGTGTTGGGCGCCAGCGCACTACCGCTATCGCCGGGATCGACAACAGCCCCACAATAGCCATTCCAGGCAGGCTCACGTCGTACTCCAGCGAGAACCTCGCCATGGGCAACGCGGCAATCGGATAGACGACAAGCAGCAGCAATCCCGCCAGCAGCAGGTAGATGCACAGAAGTCTGGTACGCAGGATAGTCATTCTGCCGGTCGCTGTTGCAGACGTCGGTTGAATTCGATCAGGGAGGCTTCGTCAAGACGAGCTTGTACGTTAATCGGTTTAGCCAGCGCTGCAAACCGCTGCAGCGTCTCGATCGTTCTGACCAATGGCCATTCCTTGCGCAGCCAGTGGTCACCGGCACCAAAGGAACCTAGTGCAATGTAGAGAATCTGGTTCCGCATGAAAAAGTCAGCGGGATGTATCACCAGGCGGGCGACCATGCCGAAATCCGCCGGTACGTCGCTGGACGAAACCGCCTTCACGATGCCGTTTTTCGGATCGCATCGCAGAAGCAGGTGGCTCGGCAGGAGAGCGTAGACAGCCCACTCCTCGGTCTTCGCCTCAGGGCAATAGGTGAGCGCCTGCACCCCCTCGATCCCGTTCATCAGCCAGGCCAGGGAAGCATGAATATCCCGAAGCTGCCCCTTTGCCTCCAGCCAGACCTCCTCTGGCAAGGCAACGTTGGCCTCCGGCGCCACGGCCACCTGGCTCGCGAAGTGTCGCACGAGCTGGCCGACGGACTCGACACTGGCGCCGGCTGAACCGATTACCTCGGCCCGAAGCCTATGCGCGCGCCAACCGGCAACGTCGGCAGCCGCATAGGTGCCATGGACATAATTACCGGGAAACTCGCCCCCCACAGCGGTAGTGTAGAGCAGTGGATCCGCCATCTGCAACCGCAGATTTGGGTGATCCGTCAAGCGGTTTGCCAGGTCGACGGCCCGCGCGACGTCGCCGCCGGAGACAGCCGCCTGCCACTCTTCCCGGAGACGCTCTCCTCGCTCGCCATGCAACTGGCGCAACCAGCCACCACTGACAGCGCGCACATGTCCGGCAATGGCCCCAGCCTGACCAGCTCTGTTAGCAGCAAATGCAGCGGTATAATAGTTGAGCAGCGTTGCCAGGCTGTTCGGATGCAGGGCAAGATCGGATCGATAGGCCTCCATTGCGTCCTCCGCCTGCCCAAGCCGGAGAAGCGTGTTGCCGCGAAGACGATGCACGTGCGCGTAATTCCTGTTCAGCTGAACCACCTGATCAAGGCTCTCCAGCGCCTGCTCCGCCTGCTGATTCCGGATCTCGACCGTTGCCTTGGCGTACCAACCCGCGACGCGCTCCGGCTGTATCCTGGTGCTCGTTCTGAAATGGGTCAGCGCCGTCGAAAGATCCTGAATCTGCAGATACTGATGTCCGCGTCGGAAGTGCCATCCCCATCCCAGCTGCCGGCTCGTCTCGGCCACACTCCAGACCAAGGCGCCCGCGATCAGCAGCCCCACCAGCACACGCCCCGGCAGCGCCCGCATCCAACGCGCCGGAAATACCACGGCGCCTGTTCGCGGCATCCAGACCATCCCGATCAGGACAAACGCAACAATGCTGCCCGGCGGCTGCACAAGCACCATGTCCAGCATCCCGTGCAGAAGCAGGACAAACGCACCGAATCTCGCCAGATGCACGGAATCGTCCTCAGACGGAAACCGCCGGAGAACGGACACCATCAGCAGCAGCCAGGCCAACGCCGGCACAACGCCCGCGGCAGCGGCCACATGCAGAAGCTCATTGTGTGGATGCGAGACGAGCGGCGCCGCCATCAATCGGCGGTGATAGGATTCATCCAGACGCAGAATCTGTTCCTCGACATACCTGCCTGGGCCAACGCCCATGGCGGGTTGATCGGCAATCAGCCGCAATGTCCCCTTCCAGAGCGGAAGGCGAATGTCCCTCTCCATCGCGGTGCCCACCTCCGCCCGAAAGAGAATCACCGCCGCGAAGACGGCCAGCAGCAGGGTCGCGCCCAGAATCAACCGCTGTCGCGAGCGCGACCATTTCCAGAAAAGCAGCAGCAGCCCGTAGCAGATAAGTGCGAGCCAGGCTGCCCGGCTCTCGCATTGATAGACCAGCAGAAGTGTCATCACACTCACCGCCGCGGCCGATACCCGCCAACGCCAGGACTGGATCGACATCGAGCACCACTCGCGCAGCGCGTGCGGCACCCATGGCGCCGTGGCCAGAAGTGCCGTGGCAAACCAGTTGCGATTCATCGCGAAACCGATCACCTCCTGCCCGCGAATCCACTGATCCATGCCCTTCACCAGCGATAACAGCCAGAATAGGGCCAAGGCGGCGACCACCATGCGCACCAGCGTCGGCCGCCAGCGCATGACAGACGCAACAGCCAGCGGCGCCGCAACCAATGCCAGCATTTCCACCGCGGAGAATGCATCGATCCGCGGACGCAATGGCTGCCAACCAACCGCCACAAGAAAGATCAGCGCCAGCGGCCACCACCATCTCGGCAAGCGAAAGCTCACCAGCGCCAGGCACACAACACCCCACGTTCCGGCAAGATAGGCCGCCGGCAGGACCAGATAGTTGGCGCTGCCGTTCAGACCCGGCGGCAGAAACAATCCAGCGAAAAGCAGTAGCAATCCTGAGCCGCTGATGACCACATATCGTCGCGTCGAAAGCTGCCGAAACATCCAGGCGCCGGAGGCAAGCACGACGCCAGCCATTATCATGCCGATTCGCACAACCGGCGAGTCCAGTCGAACGGAGGCGGGAATCAGCCCCAGCGGATAGCTAAACAGAATGAGTCCCGCCAGCAACCAGATATAGCCATGCAGTACGATGTCGGCAACGCGGTTCATGACGCGATCTCGGGATGGCTTGCAGTGCATATCATGGTTCTCGAACCCTCAGCAACATGTGCGTACTGTCCCTGTAGACGACCTCGAGAGCGCCACTGCCTATCGCCTCGAGCGCTGTATAGAGCAGCGCCTGCGATCGCTGAAGATAGGCAGGCACTCGATCGGGATCCAGCCAGGTAAAGCCCAATACGACATAATCAGCCTCAGCGCGGTGCAATTCCTCAACAAATGCCTCCACGCCGGAGTATTGCTCAGGCGGCATGAATACCGCATCCTGCCAGAATGGGGTGCCGATTCGCGCCTGTCGCGGTATGTAGAGCGTTCGATGCTCGAAGAGCATGAGAATACACGCATCGGGCTCCGTGTATACAGAAACGGCATCGGCGATGGGCAGGTAACCTGAGCCTGTCCATCGGTAGAGATTGTCGGCGGTTGAAATGGCGCCGAGCGCCGTCTTCCAGTGGATCAGACTGCGATGCCAATAGCTGGAGCCCACACTGAAGATCGCGCCAACCGCCAGGGCGGCCAGCACGGAATGGCGATACCAACCTCGCAGTTGCCCGATCGCCCTGCCGCCGGCGAGCCACAGCAGAACAACAGCCGACAGCGCGAATCGGGCCTGCTGCGCGGTTGCGAACCAAACGAAAAAGCAGAGCGCACCGGCGATCGTCATCTCCGATATTTGCCGCTTCCAGACCATGCTGCACAGGAGCACAGCAAGGATGATGAGCCATTGATACCCATAGGTGCCATCGTACTCCGCGCGCATCCATCCTAACGCGAACGGACTGATCGGCAACGTCCACCAGCCCTCCAGTCCATACAATATCGAACCCTGGTGATAATAGTCACTCATCTGCAGTGTCGCATCCTGCATGGGGGTGAAGACTGAAGCATAATAGGGATAAAGCGGATTGCCGGTGGCCACCCACGGTCGCATGAAGAAAGGCAGGATCACGACCAGAAAAACAAGGCCCGAGACGATCAACACACGCCAGATATGGGAAAATGTCAAAGGTTTCAGCAGCCGCCAAGCCACGATCAGGAGGGCAGGCGCCAGCAGCACCCCGGTTGGTTTCATCGCGCTGGCAAAACCACATAGCAGCGCCACCGGCACACACACCTTGATGGCAAGGCGTCCCCGCTCGTGCCGCAGAATCATCAATCCCGCCAGCAGACACGCGGCCATCGGCATCTCGACATAAACTTCCAACGCCAGCATCAGCATAACCTGCGTGTACAGCAGTACCGCGGTCACAATTACCGATGTCAGTCGGGACGCCGTGGATCGCAGGAGGCGATACAGCAGCGCCGCACACACGAGCCACAGAAGATAGTTGAGCGCGCCGGGAGCAGTGATCCCGCCCGCCCCGAGCATCAGGACATTCACCAGTTCCAGCCCGCTCGGCAACGCCGAATAGGGCATATCCGAATAAACAATTGCCTTGCCGTCGGCCAGCCAGCGCATGGGTATTGCCAGATGATAGACAAGCTCATCCCAGCCAACCGGGTAAGCCAGCGCTTTTCCCAGGGGCAACATGAGCAGCGGGATCAGGAAAAGCACCCCCGGACGATGAAGAAGATGGCGCAGCATGCTGATGCATTCTCGGTGCCGCACAGCCACAGCAACTGCACCAGCCAATCCCAGCACAACACTCAGCAGCACACTCCCCTTGGGGCCCGGAAGCCAGAGCCAGCCGATGGCCCCCACTCCCCAGGTGATCAAAGCCAGTCCAATCATGGTCGCGACCAGCACGGCATCGATCGGATGGCGTCGTACCCGAACCTGGCAGAGGCGCAGCATCACACTGCCGACCGCCGATGCTCCCGCGAGCATACTCAGCACCACCAGCATTCCCACCATGCCGTTGCCAAGCCCTTGGATCCATTGCTCCATAGTCTCTCCCGTCTTCCCGCAAACGCTCAGGTGATGTCGCCGACACCGTCACTATACACCCCTCCTCGCGCCTTGCTTCACGCAGGGCTCACAATGCCACTGAATGGGTACAAAAAAGGCGAGGAGACCGAAGCCTCCTCGCCTGAACACAGACAAGAACCAGTGCGAGAATTAGTTGTTCTTCGCAAAGTCCTTGTTATGCGGATTGCCACCTTCGACGTGGCCGTCGATGAACAGCGAGTTCGACCAGTCGTTGTTCGGGTGGTTCAAGGTCATGTCGTGGGCCACCGTATTACTGGTGGCATCGGAGTTGTCGTCTTTCAGACCCGAACCGATGTAACGATAGGCCGAGTAGTGAGCCATGGTCAGCACTTCGCTGCGGCTCGGGCATGCCCAGACCTTGCCGTCCTGAATGTAATTGCCTTCTGCCAGCGGCTCGAAGTTGTTCGACGCGACCAGGTTGGCTGCGTCTTCGTACCTCAAGTTGACTTGCGGGAAGAAGCCGTCGAAGTCACCGGAGTACATGAGCAGAGCGAGACCGATCTGCTTCAGGTTGCCGGCACAATTGACACGACGGGCCTTTTCACGAGCCTTGCTCAGCACGGGCAGGAGCATTCCGGCCAGGATGGCGATAATCGCCACGACGACCAGCAGCTCGATGAGGGTGAAACCTTTCTTGCGACTTCTCATGCGTTCTTCTCCTTTGGAGAGTTTTGATGTTGTTTGCGTTGAGCCTTAGGTCCGCGATACTCATACGCTAAGCAGCATCATAGCAATTGCTCCCTTCGATTGCAAGATGAAGAAGAAGATCTTTTAAAAAAAAGGCGAGGAGACCGAAGTCTCCTCGCCAGAACCTAGACAAGAACCATGCGAGAATTAGTTATTCTTCGCGAAGTCCTTGTTACGCGGATTGCCACCTTCAACGTGACCGTCGATGAACAGAGCATTCGACCAGTCGTTGTTGGGATGGTTCATCGTGGTGTCGTAAGCCAGCGTGTTGCCGGTAGCATCGGAGTTGTCATCTTTCAGACCGGAACCGATGTAACGGTAGGCGGAGTACGAGGCCAGCGTCAGCACTTCGCTGCGGCTCGGGCATGCCCAGACTTTGCCGTCCTGGACGTAGTTGCCGGAAGCCAATGGCTCGAAGTTGTTCGCAGGCGGCGCAGTCAGGTCGTTGGGGTTCGGGAAGAAGCCGTCGAAGTCACCGGAGTACATGAGCAGAGCGAGACCGATCTGCTTCAGGTTACCAGCGCAATTGACGCGACGGGCCTTTTCACGGGCCTTGCTCAGCACGGGCAGGAGCATTCCGGCCAGGATGGCGATAATCGCCACGACGACCAGCAGCTCGATCAGGGTGAAACCTTTCTTGCGATTCTTCATGGTGGTTCCTCTTGAGGATTTGGTTAACTCTTTTTGGTTGGGTCCAGCTAGCCTGAGGCTACGCATTCCCAAGTTCTGAGTACAGTCTATGAATTACCATTTACTATCTCAAGGGCTTCAGGTAAAATATTTTGGCCGAGCAATTAAAGTTCGCAGCGCGACAGGACACGTCGCCATGCCTGGTAATGCGCAATGCGCAGCGAATCCTGGGGCTCAGCACCTCACCCCCCGCTCTGGCTGCCGACCTGCTGCTGCAGGTTGCTGAAGATGGATTCAAAGCAGTCGGCCAGCTCGTCCGGCGTTTCACAACCGAGCAGTTCCTGAACATCGGGAGCCAGTACCTCCGCCACTTCGTCGCTCTCCGCCCCGGATTCATCCAGGACCTGCGAAAGGGCCAGTTGATTCGCACTCGCGTAAAGCGTGGACATCGAAGAGCGCCAGAGTGGAGACTCGACGTGGCATTTCTGGCGCGCAAAGGCGACAAAGTCGCAGAAGAGCTGATAATGAGGGATATGGATGGTGCCACCTTCGAGCGGGAGCACCAGACGGGCGTCGAGCAGCCGCGACAGAAGTTCAGCCACACGATCCTTATCGAGGCAGAGCGTGATGGCGATTTCGAGCACGGTCGCCTCGAGCGGCAGTGCGATGCGTTGCCCCCCCTCCGGCACATGAACCGGACATCCCCAGTATGGATAGAGGAGGCGAAGCTGGTTAACGACATGATAGGTGCAGTCACCAGCCGCTAACGGGTGAATCTGCGATGTCGCCGCGCGCAGGCGATCGACCACCGCTTCCACGGTTTTCCCCATCCATGGCGGCAACTTGGCAAGCCCTTGGGTGATCAGATCTTCGGTTATGACGACCACATCCGTATTCCGGGTGGCGCGAACGGTTGCGGATCGCGGGGCATTGGAAATCATCGCCATCTCACCCACTGTATCCCCCTCTCGGAGGGTGACGACCGCCACATCCTGCCCGCGGATCGTTTTCAACACTTCCACTTCGCCCGAAACGATAACGTAGGCTTCATCGCCGTGATCGCCTTCCTTCATGAGGACTTCTCCAGCCAGGAAGCGCTTGTGGATCGAGACGGTGCGACCTTCGAGTAAGGCATCCAGATCCTCCGACAGCCGCTCCACCGATTGATAGCGCTCATCGGGATCGAGTGCCATGGCGCGGATGATGATGCGGCAGAGTTCCTCGGGCAGTTGCCGCTCGGGCGCCCGCTGGCCCGGCGCTTGAAAGACCCCGGCTTCGGCATTGTCGAGAATGTCGTAGATATTGTCGCCAGTGTACGGAGGGTGGAGCGTCGCAATGGCATACAGAGTCGACCCCAGAAGGAAAATATCCGTGCGCCGGTCAACCAGGCCGACCTGCCCGCTGGCCTGCTCGGGCGCCATGTAGGCAGGCGTCCCCTTAATCATCCCGTCGCGGGTCTTCAGGCTGGAGGTATCGTTCATGGCGGTGATCATGTCTCCCTCGGGCCACGTATCGCGGTCGTGGGCGTTTTCCGGCCGCGCCAGTCCCCAATCAACGAGCATCACTTCGCCGTACTTGGCGACCATGATATTGTCGGGTTTGATGTCGCGATGTATGACGCCGCGCGAGTGCGCAAAAGCGACAGCGTCACAGACCTTGCGGAAGATGGTCAGCAGTGAATAGAGGCTATAGCGTTTGGCTGCATCTTCATCGCCGCGGCGCAGGCGGCGCAGGATTCCGCCCAGTTCTTCCCCTTCGATATACTTCATGGAGAAGTAGATTCTGGATCGATCCACCACCCCGATATCGTGCACGGGTATGATATTGGGATGCTCCAGCTGCCCCGTGATCCGGGCTTCATCGACGAAGCGCTTGAGATATTGCGGATTGTCCATCATCTCCGGCGACAGCACCTTGAGGACGGTCGTCCGCTTCAACCCTTCATCGAAAACCTTGAAGACGGTTCCCATCCCGCCTTGCCCGATCTGGCCATGCATCCGGTACTTGTCGCCGGTCATGCCGTTGCGCAGAAAATCGTCACAGATGGAGGACGGATCGACGCCTGCCTCCTCGTGCCCCGCATCCATTTCGGTCGGCTCTGCCATCTCGTTTTTTGGCGTCTCGTCTTTTGATTTCTTACCGAATTTCACGATCTAGCTCCTTGAGTGGCCAGAGTCTCCGACCGCATCGGCCGCGGAACTCTCAGCACCAGATGCAGACTGCAGCAAGCGCAGCATCCGTGCCGCTGCGCAGGCAGCGCCATAGCCATTATCTATATTTGTTACCGTAATACCGCTGGCACAGCTGTTAAGCATGCTCAGCAAGGCAGCAAGCCCTTGCAGATGCGCGCCATATCCGACGCTCGTGGGGACGGCGATTACTGGCGCGCCGATCAAGCCGCCGACCACGCTTGGCAGCGCCCCTTCCATGCCGGCCACGACAATCGCCACGTCATACCGATGCAGCCGTTCCTGCTTTGCCAACAGCCGATGAAGCCCAGCTACCCCCACATCCATCAATAACTCGGTGGCAATGCCGAAGAAGCGCAGGGTGTTGACCGCCTCCATGGCAACCGGCTGATCGGAGGTCCCCGCTACCACGATCCCCACGAATCCCGGCCGCGTATCCGGCGGGTGAACCAGGGACATGAGCGTATTGGCGGCGACATCGTACTCCGCCTCCGGCAGCGCGACTGTCAGCGACTCGGCCGCTTCGGGGCGCACCCGCGTCACCAATGCATTATTGCCCCGCTCGCGGAAATCACGCACGATTCCAATGATTTGCTCTGCCGTCTTGCCGGCGCCGTAGACCACCTCCGGCAGACCGCAACGCACCTCCCGATGGTGATCGATGCGCGCAAATCCCAGATCGCTGATCTCGAGTCGGCGCAACGCCGACAGTGCATTATCCACGGAGAGTTTTCCCGCGGCAACGCCTTCAAGCATCTGGCCGAGTTGAGTCATGTTCATAAAAACACTCCGTCGAAATGCGGTCGCAACGACTTCAGGCAGGCAGGAGGCCAGACTTTTTGTTTCATTTGGACTTGAAGAGACACTCGGAAAATATCATGTAATAGGTCGGATTGCAACAGGCCGAACGGCCCCTCTTTCACCACCGCAAGGCGCAGGTACACTGCTCATGAGACCTCTTGATCTATTCCGGCCGCGCCATGCTGCCGTGATGACTCTATGGCTGGGCGCGGTCCTCCTTGTCACCAGCTTTCCGGCGGCGGCAAAGGAAAAGGCGCCGGATCGCCTGGCGGAATTGGAGAAGCTGGCCAAGAATGGCAGTGCCGCTGCGCAGAACGATCTGGCCACCTATTATTTCATCCGCTCTCTGACAAGCGAGAAGAAGGACTACGAGCTGGCGATACACTGGTATGAGCAGGCCGCTGCCCAAGGCAACACCAATGCCATCTTCAACCTGGGTATCTGCCATGAGCGTGGTCTTGGCGTAAAGCAGGACATGAACCGCGCTCTGGATCTGTATCGGCAGGCTGCCAACATGGGCCTGGAGAAAGCGCAGCTCAACTGCGCGTTGACCCTTCAGGAGATGCAGGGACTGGAGGAGGCGGCGAAATATTTCGAGATGGCCGCGAATCAGGGCAATGTCGTATGCCAGCGCGAGATCGGGAAGATGTATGTCAAGGGTGAGGGTGTGGAACGGGATGTAGACATGGGAATCGAATACCTGGAGAAGGCGGCAGGCAATGGCGATCTTGAGGCAATCCTTTTTCTTGCTGACTGCTACAGCGGCAATACCGACGGCATCAATGCCGACCCGGAAAAGATGTTCGACTATCTCTGGCAAGCTGCCACGCAGGACTCCCCCGAGGCGATGTCGAAGATCGGATACTGCTATGAGGCAGGCATCGGCAGGCCCGCCGATACAGCTACAGCGGTGAAATGGTACCAGCGAGCCGCGGAACTGAATCACGTTCCGGCAATGCTCAATCTTGCCCACTGCCATTCAGTCGGGCTCGGCGTACCTCGCGATCTGGCAAAGGCCTTCGACCTTTATCGTCAAGCTGCCGATCGTGGTCATCCACTTGGTTTTTACAATCTCGGTGTCTGCCACATGATGGGCGAAGGCACCGAGGTGTCGCCGGAAAAAGCGTTCTCAGCCTTCACCCGCGCCGCCAGGGACGGGCTTCACCGTGCTCAATATGCGCTGGCTACCCTGTATGCTGACGGCAACGGCACGGCACGCGATCCAGAGCTTGCCTTCTACTGGTATCGCCAAGCCGCCAACCAAGGCAACAGCGACGCTCTTTGCGCGCTCGGTTGGGCCTACCATCGCGGCATCGGCATTCCCCAGGACAGCGTCAAGGCGCGACAGCTATTCGAAATGGCGGCCGCCCGGCAGAATGAAGAAGCCATGCAGGCGTTGGCTGAGCTTTACCCAGAACCTTGAACAACACTTTGTGCGGAGCAGTTTGCATTGCTCTCACTCATCGTTATATTGAATATTGAGCTATCCACAGCAGCTAATGGTGTGAGCAGCATAAAGTGGGCATGTCCCGCTTTTTTCTTTATAGGCGGCACCCACTTGGAGCCCCGTGGACACCGGCTTTTGCCGGCTAGCCACCTCCCCCACATATGTGGGTGACTGCGCCCGAAATCTTTGATGCCGGAGGCACCAACTTAATGAACAATGAACTGGTAGCCATACTGGATTACCTCGAGCGTGATCGTGGTCTGGAACGTGATGTACTGGTGCGCGTCATCGAGGAATCGCTCGTTTCAGCTGCCCGAAAGGCAGTCGGCCCCGCCAATGATCTGAAGGTAAAGCTTGATCCCAAGACGGGCGACTTGCAGGCAACCGCAACGTTGACGGTTGTCGAGCACGTGATGCATCCGGATAGCGAAATTTCCTTCGAACGGGCTCGCACCAAACTTCCCGAAGCCGAACTCGGCCAGCAGGTAGAGTGGGAAGTGACACCCAGCAATTTTGGACGAATCGCCGCGCAGACAGCCAAGCAGGGCATCATGCAGCGGCTCCGCCAGGCGGAAAAGGATCGCGTACGCGATGAATTTACCGATCGTATTGGCGACATCCTCTATGGCGTCGTCACGCGCTATGAGCAGGGCGAGGTCGTCATCGATTTCGGACGTGCGGAAGGCGTCCTGCGCCACAGCGGCCGCGTCCCCTCGGAAGATTATCAGAATGGCGATCATATCTGCTGCATCCTGACGGAGGTCAACGTGAAGCGGCCAGGACCGATCCTCGTTGTCTCGCGTACGGATCCCGAGCTGGTGAAACGGCTTTTCGAGCGTGAGGTTACCGAGATCGCGGAGGGTATTGTTGAGATCAAGGCAGTCGCGCGGGAGCCTGGCTTTCGCAGCAAGATCGCCGTTCACAGCAAGGAGCCCAAAGTTGATCCTGTCGGAGCATGCGTCGGCATTCGTGGCTCACGGGTGAAGACCATTGTACGCGAACTGAGCGGAGAGAAGGTAGACATTATCCGCTGGGATGCGGACTTGCGCACCTACGTGGCCAATGCGCTGCAGCCCGCCCAGATCAAGTCGATACAGATCGACGAAGCAAACAAGCAGGTACGGATCCTGGTGGAGCCGGACCAGCTTTCGCTGGCGATTGGCAAGCGCGGACAGAACGCGCGGCTCACCCACAAAATCACGGGCTGGAAGATCGACATCAAGAAGGTTGAGGAGAAGAAGGAAGCCTCTCTTGAGGAACGCATCAGTCAGGCGGTGAACACCCTGGCCGCGCTCCCCGGCATCTCGCGCGACATCGCGCAAACGTTGGTCAACAACGGATTTCTGTCGACAGATGGCCTGCGTGAAGCAAACCTGGAAGACTTAACGGATATTGATGGTATCGATGACGAAATGGCCCAAGCGATCAAGAACAGCGTCTCTCAATAGACCCAGCTCCGACAAGGAGGCGGTCTTGTTATGGTGAACAAAGTCAGAGTGCACGAGTTGGCCAAAGAATTGGATCTGGCCAGCGACGAACTATTGGAAGTCCTCAAGAAAGAGGGCATCGACGTGACGTCCCACTTGTCCGGTATCGACAGCGATATCGCCGAGTTGGTACGTGAGCAGATCATGGAGCAGCGTGCTGCCAAGGTCAAGAAGGCAGCCAAGCGGCCGGAAGCTGTGCCGCCCATTGTCGCCGACGATGAAGAGGAAGCGGAAGTTGTGGCGGAGTTGCCGCCCAAGTTGCGTGCCAGCGTCAAACCGCCGCGCCCCGTCAAGCCCGTCGCCGTCAGCGAGCACATTGAGAAGCCCAAGCGTAAGGAACCGCCCCCCCCGCCCAGCGCCGACAGCAAAGAGATCAGCCTCAAGTCGCCGATCACGGTGAAGTCTTTGGCTGAAGCGATGCAGCTGCGGCCGAATGCGCTCATCCAGGAATTGATGAGCCAGGGCGTCTTTGCCACGATTAACGAATCGCTGGAGGGGCCGACCGTCGAGCAGTTGTGCGCTAAGCACGGCTTCACCTACGTCGTTGAAAAGCGTATCAAGGCCGGTGGTACAGGTGAAGGGACGCAGGTCAACCCCGAGGACATTGTCTTCGAGGATGCCGAAGTCTCAGCCCGTCCCCCGGTTGTCGCCTTTCTCGGTCACGTCGACCATGGCAAGACCTCCTTGCTGGACCGCATTCGCAGTTCAGACATAGTCTCGGGGGAAGCCGGCGGTATCACCCAGCATATTGGTGCTTCGCAGATCGAGTGGAACAACCACAAGATCACCTTTATCGATACGCCGGGCCACGAAGCGTTCACCTCGATGCGGGCCCGCGGCGCCAACACGACGGACATCGTCGTCCTGGTCGTTGCCGCTGACGATGGTTTCATGCCGCAGACCGTTGAGGCGCTCAATCATGCGCGCGCCGCCAAGGTGCCCATCATTGTTGCGGCAAACAAGATGGATCTGCCCGGGGCCAATGTCGACAAGATCTTTCTGCACATGCAGCAGAACGGCCTGACAGCGGAAGACTGGGGTGGCGATGTAGGCGTTATCCAGGTTTCCGCCGCAACTGGCGACGGCATCCAGCACCTTCTGGAGCGCATCGTTCTGGAAACGGAAATGCTCGAGTTGAAGGCGAATCCAGAGCTGCCGGTTCGAGCGGTCGTTCTTGAGTCGCAGCTGGAACAGGGTCACGGACCAACCGTCAGTATCCTCGTCAAGAACGGCAGCATTTCCGTCGGTGACATTATCATCTGCGGCCCGCATCAAGGGAAGGTCAAGGCCTTGATTGACAGCCAGTCCAAGCGCGTCAAGAAGGCCGGCCCCAGCGAAGCAGTCAAGGTGGTCGGTCTGTCCGGTTTGCCGGAATGCGGGATGGTACTGGTTGGCTGCAAAGACGACAAGCAGGCGCGCAAGCTGGCGGAGAATCGGGAAGATCAGGCCCGGCAGGATCAGCTCCAGAGCACCCGCCGCGCCAGCCTCGACGACCTCTTCCGCCAGATCGAGGAAGAGAACCGCAAGGACCTCAACGTCATTGTAAAAGCTGACGTGCAGGGTACTTCCGAAGCGGTGGTGCAGTCTCTCAAGAAGCTGGACTGCGACAAAATTCACACCGACGTGGTTCATGCTGGTGTGGGCGCGGTAACCGAGAACGACGTGTTACTGGCTGCCGCCTCCGACGCGATCATTGTCGGTTTCCACGTTCGCGTCAATCCCGGCGTCAACAAGCTGGCGAAGGACGAAGGCGTCGAGATCCGGCTCTACAGCATTATCTATGAGCTGATCGAGCAGGTTCGCAGCGCCATGGAAGGGATGCTGGAGCCCGAATTGCGCGAAGTGCCACTTGGCCAGGCCGAGATCCTCAAGATCTTCGATCTGTCCAGAGGCAAGGTGATCGGCTGCCGCTGCCTGAAGGGCAACATCCGCGTCGGCAAGAATGCCAGGGTCCTCCGGGACAAGGAGATCATCTACAATGGTGTCATCCAGTCTTTGCGCCGTTTCACGGACGATGTCCGCGAAGTGGATGCCGGCCTGGAATGCGGCATTCGGTTGGACAACTTCATGGACTTCGAGCCTGGTGACATCGTGCAGTGCTATGACTATATCGAAGAGAAAGTGAAGCTCTAGGAAACAGTCGGGCCACTGCCTCTCTCCATACCTTTACAGCCGGCTCTCCGCATCAGGTGAGCCGGCTGTCTTGTTTCCAACCTCGGGAGTCGAGCTGACGATGGATTGACAGCGCCGCGGAGTGACGGAAGCGGGAAGTCACAGTCGCAGCTGGTAGGGGAAGGTGTATAGTATGCAGGGTTTCATACGGGCGAACAGGAGTTGGTGACCTATGGCGGCAACGTTGATCGACGCGGATCTGATGCGACGCTTCGAGCAGCTTCACATGCTCTCGCGCAAGATGGCGGCGTCGCGCATCAAAGGGGAGCGTCGCAGTCGGCGACGCGGCTCCGGCAACGACTTCGCCGATTATCGCAACTATGTCTCGGGCGATGATCTTCGCTTCCTGGACTGGAAGGTCTATGCGCGGCTCGAACGGCTCTTCCTCAAGCTCTTCCTGGAAGAGGAGAACCTCAACGTGCACATCCTGGTGGATGTCAGTCGCTCCATGGACTATGGCGAACCGAACAAGCTGCACTATGCGAAACAGGCAGCGGCGGCTCTCGGCTACATCACCATGTGCGGGATGGACAATCTGACTGTACGCGCCTTCGGCGACAAGCTTCTCGGCACCTTCGGCCCCAAGCGGGGCAAAGCCAATGCACCGGCCTGCTTCGACTTTCTCAACGCTCTTGAAGTTGCGGAGGAGACGTCTCTGGAGCGGACGCTGCGCAGCTTTTCGGTCGGCACCCGCGGCAAGGGGCTGGTCGTGCTGATCTCCGATTTCTACGACAAGGATGGCTACGAGCAGGCTCTGCGGTATCTCTTTGGCCGGCAGTTCGAGGTCTTCGTCATTCACCTGCTTTCACCTGAAGAGCTGGCACCCGAGCTGCAGGGCGACGTTCGCCTGGTGGATTGCGAGATGGCGGATTCCACCGACGTGTCGATGGGACGGGGAGTACTCGAGCTCTACAAACGGAGCCTGGATTCCTTCTGCGGCGGATTGCGCCGGTTCATCCTGGCGCGTGGCGGTATCTACCTGCTCACCTCGACGGCGCTGCCCTTCGACAAGCTGGTTCTCGATCTTCTGGCGCGACGGGGGCTGGTGCGATGAACCTGCTCAATCCATGGATGCTGGGCTTTCTGGCGATCATACCACCGTTGATTCTGCTTTATTTCCTCAAGCTGAAGCGGCCGCAAGTGGTTGTCCCCAGCACCTTGTTGTGGCGCAAGGTGGTGGAGGATCTGCGCGTCAATTCTCCTTTTCAACGGCTGAGGCGCAGCCTGCTTCTGCTGTTGCAGTTGCTCATCCTGCTCCTCTTCATTCTGGCTCTGGCCAGACCCTTTATCAAGACGGATGCGATACTCAAGAAGAGCATGATCGTGTTGATCGACACATCCGCCTCCATGGGGGCGCTTGAACCAAGCGGCAAGAGCCGCCTGCACCTGGCGAAAGAGGAGTTGCGGTCACTGATCGACAACGTCACCAGCGAAGATCAACTCATGCTCATCGGCTTCAGCGACAACGCGACTATCCTGCAAAGCTTCACCAGCAATAAGCGGCAACTGCATGATGCGGTGGATGCCATCGACCAGACGCAGCGCCCGACGAGCATTCGCGGTGCATTCATGCTTGCGAAGTCGTTACAGCGTTCGGCTCCCAACGCGCGGCTGGCGGTACTCAGCGACGGCGCCTTTCCCGATCCGGGGCTGCTTGAACTGCCGATGCAGATCGAGTACCAGATGATCGGTAACGATCTCCCGAACCTGGCCATCACCAGCCTGGACATACGCCGTTCCCTGCGTGATCGCCTGCTCGTCGAGATGTTCGTGTCCCTGCAGAATTTCGGCACCGAAAGCATGGCCGGCAACATGCAGGTCTTCCTGGATGATGTTCTTCTCGACAGCAAGTTCGTCTCTCTCGAAGCGGGCAAGACTCTCTCCCAGATTTTCGAGGCCAGACTTGCCGAAAGCGGGGAGGTGCGTGTGCATCTCGACGTGGAAGATGCCTTGGCGGCGGACAATGATGCCTGGCAGATCGTCCTGCCGCCCCAAGAGCGCAGCGTCATGATTGTCGGCAAGCGAAACTACTTTCTGGAACGCGTTTTTGAGGCGGCCGGCAATGTCGTCGTCGATAGTCGACCGCGAGAAGATTTTGTTGCTGAAGACGCAGCGGAGTACACCGCCGTCATCTGGAATCGGGTTGCAGATCCAGAGATCGCGAAGACGAACAACATCTACCTCGGCTGTTTTCCTGAGCTGGATGGGTTGCAGACAGGAGAGCTGGTGCAGAGTCCGTCGATCATGGATTGGGACAACTCCCATCCGGTCAATCGCTTCATCGACTTCAGCAATCTGCTGATCCAGGAATCGCCACTGATGATGCTGCCGAAAGGGGGGCAGGCGCTGCTTTCCAGTCCGACCAGCGCCTTGATCGGGCTGACCAGCGTCGATATGCACAGTCTCTGCATCGTAGCCTTCAATCCCTTTGCCTCCAACTGGCCATTGCTGGTTTCATTCCCCATATTCCTCCATAATTGTCTGAACTACTTCGACGAGCAGTATGCGCAGGCCGAGAATGCGAATCTGCTGGTCGGACGAACGATTACCAGCCCCGCGGAATTCGGCGCCGCGACGATCCGGCTGCCGAATGGCGCGACAGTCCCCATGCAGCAGACCGGTGAAGGCGGCTACGTATTCGCGGGGGTAAATCAGCTGGGCATTTATGGTGTTGAAACTGGATCAGGCCTGAGTCGTAAGGTTGCGGCCAATCTCTTCGACACGCAGGAGTCGCGCCTTGGGGTACAACCGGATCCACAGGTGAGCGGCGAGCAACTGAAAGCCGTGCAGCTGTCGCGGCAGGTGAATACGGAACTGAGTACCGTGCTGCTGGCGGTAGCGCTCGGCTTGCTGCTGCTTGAATGGGTCGTCTTTCACCGGCGCCTCTTTGTCTGAGGCGCTGCGGTCATTTTGGCCTCCCCCAATGCAACTCAGCGGGGGAACCGCGTGTCTCATACACAGGTTCACGTGAGGACAGAACGACCATGCGGCATGTGCGGTTTGGCGAAACCAATATCGGCAAGCGCCAGGTTGCAGTAGGATGAAGAGCCGCCAGAGTCGTTGGCAGTCCTCACATACCGGGGTTCGAGAGGAAGGTCCCCACGTATCACCCTTGTAGATAGAGGCAGAGAAAGAGTCATGCTGGTTGTTTTCCCAACCATGGAGTGCCTCCTGAGCGACAGTGATCGGGATTTCATCGTCTCGATTCTGGGCACTTCGGCTCAACAGCGATCAGGGCTTGAGCGGGTGCTTGCCGATCCTGAAGCCATCGATATCATCCTCGACAATTGCAGCCTGCAGGAAGCGCAGGTGGCGCGTGTCCACCAAGTGCAGGCGATCTCACCGCTGGACTTCTATGTATTGGTGCGCCCTGCCCTGCTTCGCGCAGGCCTTGAAGATCGCGACCTCGCTCGCTATGTGGCGGCCTTGCTTTCATCTTATGCTTATGCTGAACGTACGCCAAATACCTTGCCTCAGCACACCTTCGACGTGCAACACCTGCGCAAGCTGGTGCAATCCTTGCGGACAACCAATCTCGAAGGCAGGTTCATGGTCTACTCCTATCTGGGCAACTATGCCCTGCTGATGGGAGGTCTTTTTCCGGAGCGCCTGCCTCCGCCCACGGATGGCCGCGACAGCATCGCTTACTGCGATCATCTTGGCGCGTCGAGCTATGCCTCCGCGGCTGCCCAGCGGCTGGCTTGGGAATTCAATGTCGACAACACCTTCCAGCTCATTGCGCAAGACTTTCGGCACGTGCGCAGTGCTCTCAACGAGCTGGCTGAACATCAGCTTTTCGCGCCCCCTCAGATGGAGCGCCTCATCCTCGACCCAAGGCTGCTGCAGGATCTCGATAAGCAGGAGTGAATTCTGCGAGCGCTCAGTACCTGGAGAATTCGGCGTAGGTCTGGCCAAGGCTGTCAAGCACCAGGTCGTGTCGCCAGTGCTCCGGCGTAAAACTCTTAGGGAAGCGTGCATTGACTTCCCACGCGCCATAGCGATAGGCGCCCAGGAAATCGACGCCGGAATTACGCATGTAGATATCCTTGTGGAGATTCTCCCCGTGGCCGTCGACGAAGTAGATATTGGCGGTTGTCATGCCGCGGTGTATGCCATACCCCGCAATGGACAATCCCGAGGCGAAGGGAGGATTGGAGAACTGGTGGAACCCCATCCTCGTCGGGTTCGAGTCGGAGACCAGAGCGACGTAGCTGGGATTGGCAACACGGTGAATAGGAGTCGGCGAAGTCGGGTACCCGGCCAACTCCGTGTTGAGCGCGTAATTGCCGCGCGAGTAATTGAAGCTCATGTGGTTATGGACAATCCTGTCTGGATCCGACGGGCAGACAAACCCACGCCATACCTGATAGCTCCGCCCCCACGGATCAACTTTCGTGGCTCCATAGTCGAAAGGCATATAACCATCCTCCATCAGGTAGCGTGCCCAGAGCCCGACATAGGTCCAATTAGTCTTGGTGGGTGGCCAGACCAGGTAGCCACCATTGTCATCGGTATACATGGTCAACGCAAGGTGAATCTGATTGAGGCGTGACATGCAGCTTGTACTCTTGGCAGCATCGCGTGCGTTGCTGAGGGCCGGCAGCAGCATCGAGGCCAGTACCGCGATAATTGCCACGACCACGAGCAGCTCGATGAGCGTGAAGCGGCCAGTGCTCGGACGATGAGAGCGACTGATCATGGGGGTGGGTCCTCCGGTTGCCATGGTTAAGAATACTCCTTTCGTACCGCGGTTCCAGAACTACATTAATCACACAGTTTCCCAATATCAAGGCAAATTCGATCTCAAGCGATAAGGCTTCACGATGTTATAAGCAAAACAATGTTATCCTTGCAATAGGGGAAACCACATCGTAAACTACATTGTGGTTTACGCTATTATTTACGGGAGTGGCGGTGAACACAGGTCTTTACAAGTATGAGCAGGTGGCAGCACGGTTGAGAGAGCGGATTGCGGCGGGTGCCTATGCGAATGGCCGCTTGCCGCGTGACGGACAACTGGCGGCGGAGTTCAATGTCAGCAAAGTGCCGGTCAATCGCGCGTTGAACCTCCTGCGGGAAGAGGGCCTGCTGGAACGCGTCAAAGGCCACGGCACCTTCGTGCGCGATGGCAGCCGTCCCCTCACGTTGCTTCAGCAAGTGGGAGTGATGACTCCTCGCCATGATCATTTCTATGGTCCGCTCCACGAAGCCATCTGCAGTGAGCTCTTGCGGAAGGATTGTTTCGCGCTTAGTGTTCACAACGCGGGTCTGACGGAAGATTGGGCGCCACCAGAGAGCACACGTCGGGCAATCCGCCGATTGCTGGGTGCGCCCATCCGCGGGTTGATCGTCAACGGACTCTTTTACTGGCGTTTTCGCTTTCTGGAAGAGATCGAGCGTCCAACGGTTATCGTACATTGCTTCGATGCGGACGGCCCCCTTCCGGGGCCAGCGGTGCTGACGGATCTGGCTGGCGGCATTGCCTCGGGAGTCGAGCACCTGGTCGATCTCGGGCATCGGCGGATTGCCTTGATGACGGTGCGATTGCCGGCGGAACTGGAGAGTTGCAGCGCGGAGCATTATGACCGGACACCGCTCGGCCAGATCAGCAATGGTTATCGCCGCGCAATGGAACAGCATGGCATGGCAGCGGAATTGCGAATCGTGGAGAAGCAGCGCAATATCTTCAGTACGCCCGAACTACGGCATACCGAACTGGTACGGCTGTTGACCGCGACTCCGCGGCCCACGGCCGTCATCTGCCAAAGCGATACCCTGGCCGTTCAGGTGGGGCATGTCGCTACCGAGTTGGGCCTGAAGCTGCCTGACGATCTGGCTCTGGTTGGTCTCTATAACACCCCCTGGAGTCATGAAGGGCCTATTCCGTTGACCAGTATTGACTGCGGATTAGAGGAGCTGGCCCGCCTGGCGGTAGCGCTGCTGCTCGCCGGCGACCAGGAGCCACGACTGCAGTACGTTCAACCCAAACTCATCATCAGAAAAAGCAGTGGAGAAGGTCCGAAATGAAAACCAGCAGGCGATCTCTGTTCACCCTCATCGAGCTCCTCGTGGTCGTGGCCATAATCAGTGTACTTGCATCGATGCTCCTGCCGGCATTGGTAAACGCGCGAAACAAGGCACGCTCCGCGTCATGCCTGAGCAATCTGCGGCAGTTCGGGCTGACTTTTCAGCTCTACGCGGACGACAATGACAGCTTCACGATGGCCTACTACAATGCCTGGTATCCGGGAGAGTGGCTGAAGCTTCTGGCTAAACAGGGTTACGTGAGCGGACCTTTTGCCAAATGGGGCTACATCCCGGAATTTGGAAAGACCTTCATGACCTGTCCCGGTTCGCTGGGAGACGAGAACAAGGGGCCCACCCACAACTACTATGGCAGCTATCTTCCACACGGAGGCGCAAACAGCGCGAACTTCCACAACCGCGGCGTGCTTGGCGTCAAGGTAGACAGGCTTCCCTATCCAGAGCAGTACATGCTGCTGATCGACGCACGCGGGGACAAGAGCTACTGGTTCAACCGCAAAGACGACGTTCATCTCACGACGTATATTGCTTGGCCGCGTCACCAGAACCGTCTGAACCTGGTGCATCCAGCCGGCAACACAAGCACCATAACATCCTTGCCGACTGCTGTAGTGGATGTGGCGCCCCATTTCTGGGGAGTCTTTGGCGACAAGACCCACTGGAACCAGCCCGATTGGGATTGATACCGCGGACCTTACATGAATGCCAACGAAACCAGGAAGTGAAACCATGAAAAGCAGACAGATCCTATGGCATCGCACCCTGATTCGCCTTTGTCGCTGCCTTTTACTGGCGGCGGCGTTGAGTACATCAGCCGGCCAGGAAAAGATCGAGGTGCGTGAGCGGTTGAACTTGGCTTGGTCAGCTGAACTCCTGACCTATCCTTTCGAAGCCCCCGAAGGAAGCTGTCATCCCGCCTCGATAACGCTTACGGGGCCGGCGGGCGCGCAACCCGTGCAACTCATCGAGGTGGAGAGCTGGCCGGGAACCCCTTTTGTCCGCCGCGCCAGACTAGCCTTTGTAACGGACCTTGCTCCCCTGGAGAGCCGCCTTTTCACCCTCGACTACGGTACAGCCCCGGTTGCACCGATGACGTCAGACCTGAAGGCGATTGAAAGTCCCGGGCAGCTCGAACTGAGTAATAGCCGCTTCGGACTTCGTTTACGGACGGATGCACTTCGCCATGACCCGCCGGCGGCGCCTGGCGAAGTGCCGGGCCCACTGCGCGGAGTGCGGCTGGCGAACGGCACGTGGACGGGCGGGAGTCGCCTTTATGGCGAAACGAAACTCAGCGCCTACGGCTTCCAACGCCTGGAATCAGGGCCGGTGCTGGAGCGGGTGCAGATGCGCTATGAGTATGAAGATGGACGCGAGATGACCCTGACGGTGCAGTTGGCGGCAGGCGCCGCACAGGCGGAATGGGCGATGCTTGTCTCGCCGTACGATCCGGTCGAGGCGGCCAGGTTCGTGCTGGGGAGCGGCTGGGACGAAGCGGAAGAGGAAGCGTCCAGAACGGCCGCCCGGGACGGCTGGCAGTGGCTGCTCAATCCTGGATTCGACAATCTGGCGCTGGCGGTGCAGCATACGGAGACACCCGATCGCAATCGCTGGGGCACTCCGCGCATGGAGGGAAAGCGTGGAGCAGGCGGGAAGTATACCTATGCCGGCATGGACCTGACTCCCCAGATCGTCGACCTGATGAAGGAGCCTGTGGGAAAGCTCGCCGATTTGCTGCCGTGGGCCGCCTTCCACCAGACCCGGCAAAGTGTCCTGACCTTCACCCGAATCGAAGATGTGGAAGCGCGATCAGAGGAGCTGCAGTTCGCGGTCCTCGATCCCGGGGTGTGGGTAGAAGCGACCGAGCCGGGTACCTGGGCCTCATACATGAACGTACGAATCCGCCACAAGGCCGTACCCCTGGTCCGCGGCGCGGACGATACCGTCTACCTGGACTTCAACACGGCGAGCGGACATCGGCGCTGGCAGGTGGGAATACCCGATCCCGTGCCTCCGGAAAAACGCTGGAGCGCGGGTTATCAACTGCATGGGACAACCCGCCGGATAGGCACAAGGCAGGCGACCTGGTCTTTGAATGTGGTCAAGGATCTCATTCTGGAATGGCGGGACCACGAGCTGCTGGAGCCGTTGCATCCCGAGATAGTCAACGACGTGGATGCGGTGGAGTTGGCGAGATGCCTCCAGAGCGGGGCGCACTGGTCCTTCTCGAATCTCTCCTATCGCGACGGCGATGCGATCAGCGCGTACCGCATGAGCGGTCGGGCGCCGGAGGTGGGAGAATCCCTTCGCCTGGTGGAGCGGCTCGGCTACTTCCTGAGCGCGTTCGGCAACCTGGATCGCTGGCGGTACGGCACCCGCGAGCTGCTTCCCACCCTCTACGACGAGGTGATACGCTCCGGGTTGGTTGATGAGGCGCAGCGCCGGTTGTACCGTGCGCAAATGGCCTACCTGGGCTATGCGATGAACGATCCCGGAGACTGGTCTCCCGAGCGCGGATGGGCTTCCGGAAATCTCAACATGACCATCTACAATGTGCTGACTCTCAGCCATATTGCCTCGCGAATTCCAGATCACCCGCTGGCGCCACATTGGGGAGCGCCGGCAGCCATCTGGGCAAACCGCATGCTGGAGATGCACGTGGGGCCGAAAGGTGAATTCCTGGGCGCCGGCGAGAGCCTGACGCACTACGCCTGGGGTTCCGCGGCAGCGATCCTCAAGAATGCGCGCCTGGCACGGGCGGCGGGGGGACCGGACTATATCAACGACCCGCGCATGAAGAAGATGGTGGAGTTCTTTGCCAAGATCGTGACGCCGCCGGATCCTCGGCCTCACAATTTTCACCCGACGCCGCGGAGCGTTACACCGCCGGTCGGTCGAGGCACGGTCTACAATGCGCCAGCCCTCTTTGGCATGATGGCGGAAGAACTGGAGACGACGGATCCGGAGTTGGCGCGCGACCTGTGGTGGGCCTGGCAACGGGCGAATCCGGGAGAACGCGCCGCTCAGCCTGTTCTCACTCCCGACTGGCGCTCCGAGTGGTTTCCTGAGACAGGCGTGATCCTGCGTCATGGCCTGGATACCGCACGAGAGAGCTATGCATTTTTCGTGCTGGAACACTCGCGGGTGGCCTATGCGAGTGAACAGGCGGCGTTCGCGGCGATCTGGGCGCGTGGGGTGCCGATTGCGGTGCGCTTCGGCGGCAAGGGATACGCGGAGCGGGAGGAGCTGCTGATCAGCCGCGTGCTGCCTGCCTGGAATCCCGGCGATCGCAAGCAGCGATTTTCACGCTTCGAGCACGAGGGAAATCGGGAGCTGACCCACTTTTCGGCGCTTCCGCGCCAGGATTACCTGACGGCCAGCATCGAATTGGCCAAGGCCGAACCGAAGCACCATGGCGGTGTGGAAGCCCTTCCCGCATGGCCGGTGATGGAGGCGGAGGCGGCATTGCCAGTGCACTGGCAGCGGCAGGTCCTCTTCATGAAGGGGCCCGAGACCAGTGGTCCGAACTACTTTGTCTTTCGCGACACCATCACGGGCGATCAGCCGACCCGCTGGCAATACTGGACGCTGACCGAGAAGGTCGGAAGGCCGGAGGAGACAGCCAACGTGCATGCATTTCTGGCGGACAAGCCGGGCAACCGCATGCAGGATGCGCGTCTTATCGAGGGTGATCGCTTCACCGCCATCGGGCAATATGGCGTCGATATCGAGTACTACATCGCCTCGCCGCGGGAGACTCCCCGCCATACGTTGCGCTGGGGACTGGAACACGCGCATTACACCGAAAACCAGGATCTGCTACACCTGCAGATGCCGGGAGACGGCGTCTATTTCGTTGTCCTCTTCCCGCGCGACCGAAACGAGGCCGCCCCCCAGTTCGAGACCAAGGGGAATGGTCATATCATCCGGGTGAACGGCGATTTTGGCAGCGACCACCTCTTCATGTCGGCATCGGAAACCGAGGCTGAGGCAGACGGCATCCGCTTCCGGGGGACAGCGGCTTCTGTTCAGGAGCGGCGCACGGGCGGCAAGGTGATCAGTCTTGGCGCCGCCGGGGAGGTTCAGCTGGCAGACGGAACCTTCCTGGCGTCGATCGCTCCCGTCAGTCTGCAAACCGGCCCGGTGATGACGGTGATAGTCCCCATGGAGCCTCAACTCGACCATACGATTACGCTGCGTGCTCCTGGAGCCCTGTCCTTGCTGAACGCACCGCCGGGTGTAACCCTGACGCCGGGTGCCGATGGCTACCGCCTGACGATGCCGCCGGAAGTCCGCCTGGTCCTCATGCTCCAGGACTAGTACCGCACGGCGGAAAGTCTTTCGGCGATGGTGGCATAGAAGTCCGAGACGGATGCGAAAGTCCACGGCAGAGGAGCAGATCAAATGGTCTTGGCCTATGCAAGCGCCTCAACCCGGGGACAGGTACTTCTCGCCTCAGTGATCGACGCCTGAACCTCCGATCCGGCGGTCACCTTGTACACCCCCCGGCATTTCTGCCCGTCAGGTGCAGATGTAACGTCCAACGCCGGAGCCACTCAGGCGAGTGGCGTGCCCAGGAAGGGGGGGCACTGCCATGGGCCGTTCCTGGCCGCAGTAAGTCCAGAGTTGGTATTCGCGGAAGGACATCCGCCAGTGCGGCAACGGAGCAGAAACGGCTATCGTGCTCGAGTACAACATGACGTTGATTTCCTTCAAAAGGTGACTACGTTTACGGACATTCCGAAATCGCCATGCTGGAGAGAACCGTGCGGGAAATCAGTCTGGAGCCGGGGAGCACAATCAGTCACTTTCGCCTGGAAAAGAAGCTGGGGGAAGGGGGTATGGGGGCCGTTTACCTGGCGGAAGATCTGACCTTGTCGCGACGGATCGCAATCAAGTTCATGAGCCGGGCGGAGATCGGCCAGCAGGCCAGTCCGGAGGTGGTGGCGAATCTGGAGCAGCGCTTCATTCGGGAAGCGCGGAGCGCCGCGTCGATCAATCACCCGAACGTGGCGCAGATCTACGAAGCGAATTTCGAGACTGAGACCTGGTTCATCGCGATGGAGCTTATCCATGGCAAGTCGCTGTCGGAGTTGTTGGAGAGCGGCAGAAGCTTCAGCATAACCGAAGCCGTGCAGATGCTTGTGCAGGCAATCGGCGGGCTGAAGTTTGCATGGGATCATTTCAAGATCGTGCACCGGGACATCAAGCCGCAGAACCTCATGCTGACTGGCGACGGTCAGGTGAAGATCGTCGATTTGGGGCTGGCCAAGCCGGTAGCGTCGGCCGAAGCGGATTACGATATACCGGAGCTGACGGGCGCGGGAGTTCCAGTCGGCACGCCACAGTACATGGCGCCGGAACAGGCAGCAGGTGACGCGAATATCGATCACCGCGCGGACATTTTCGCGCTCGGCGCCACGCTCTACGAGGTGCTGACGGGGGAGAAGGCGTTTCAGGGCAAGACGGCGCCAATGATCTACATCGCCCAGATGAAGAAGGAGTATAAGCCGCTGACCGAGAAGCGGACGGACGCGCCGGCCGAGCTTGGCCTGCTGCTTGACCGAATGCTGGAACCCAATGCCGGCAACCGCATCGGCAGCTATGATGAATTGCTGCACGACCTGCACCAGTTGTGCGCATCGTTGAACATTGTCGGTCAGGGAAGCACCCAGTTCGTCACCAGTTCGGGAACGATTCCGCTTGGCAAGAGTCGATCGACCAGAGAGGATCTGGAGACGTATCCGACGGAGACGACGATCCTCAACCGTTACCGGGTCATCCAGCATCTCGGCCGCAGCCGCGCCGGCATCGTCTATCTCTGCGTCGACACCGAAACGAAGCGGGACTGCGCGGTAAAGAGCCTGAGACCCGGGCGCGAGTTTCCATCGGAGAGCATGCAGCGGATCCAGGACAGCTACCTGCGGCTGAAAGAGATGACGCACCCGAATCTGGTGCGGATCTTCGATGTACACTTGAATGCGGAGAATGGCGAGCTTCTCGTCGTGATGGAGCTTCTGAAGGGGCAGAATCTGCGGCAGTACACGCATCATGAGGTATCACGGCATGGCTCGCTGGACGTCAAGCAGATCGCGCCGGTGTTGAGGCTGGTGGCAGAGGCGCTGGACAGTGTGGCGGAGCGTTTCGGAAACGGCCATGGCGACGTCAAGCCCGAAAGCGTTTACCTGGTGGAGGAGAACACCCGCGTGAAGCTGCTCGACTACGGCATAACGGATGAAGGCAGCGGCCGACCGATTGTCAGCAGCGGCAGTGTGCGCATACCCCTGGCAAGCCCCGACTACATGGCGCCCGAGCTTTGGCGTGGCGAACCCTTGACCCCTGCCTGCGACCAGTATTCCCTCGGCGTCGTCGCCTATGAGATGTTGACGCGCAAGCTGCCCTTCTGGCTGAAGGACGAGAGCAGCGGCACGACCACCATGCTGAACATGACGGAACTGGGGAACGAGCAGAACCTGCTGAAGAACATGAACCGGCGGGTGCTCAGTCAACCGCCTCCCGTCGTCGAGCACCTGGCGGAGCAGGAGCAGGCCGCCCTGCGCCGGTCACTTGCCAAGCAGCCGGGCGAGCGCTTCAGTGACAACCGGGCATTCACCGCGGCACTCTGCGGGGAGTGCACGGCTCCAGACAAGAAGAGATCGCCGGTGCTGGTGGTGCTGGGGATAGCCGCGATCGTGCTGCTGGCGGCAATCGCTGCCTTCTTCCTGCTGAAGGATCGTGACGAGGGGAGCGAGGATTCGACTGGCGGCGGGGCGAAGACGACGGAAGAGTTGACGGGGATGGCCGGTCTGCAGGCGGAGCGCGGGGGCGAGATTGACAAGCTCAGGCTATCTCTGGAGGAACAGCTGGCGATCCTCGACACCTTGCCGGAATCGGCGAACGTCGCGCTGGGAGACGAGTTGGAGCTGCTTCACCAACGGGCAAACGCGGCCGTGGAGGCGGGGGACTGGGCGGCGGCGGTGACACACTTCCGCGGCGCCCTGTCAACGTCCGAACAGGTGGTGGCACAAGCGCGGGAGCTGGCACAAGCCAGTGCGGAGCGGCGAGAGCGGCTGCGCCAGCAGGCAGCGGACATCCGGGCGGAGCTTCAGGCGAGACTGGCTGCTCTGGCGACACAGGAGCAGGTTAAGAGCCTTGCCGGATATGAAGAGTTGCTGCGCCGGCACGACCAGGCAGAGGCGGCATGGAAGGAAGAGAATCATGAACGTGCCGTGACCAGCTACCGACAGACCCTGGAGCTGCTCGAGCGAGTGGAAGAGCAGGCGCGGAACCTGGCGGCGGAGGAAAACTCACGACGCCAGGCACTGCTGGCCAAGATGAAGGAGGAAGCGGTCCGGCTGGAGGGTTCGGTGAAGCAGCAGGTTGCCGTCCTCGGGGAGAAACGTCACGCCGCGGAACTGCCCCATCTCCAGCAGATCCGTGAGCTGAGCGAGCGGGCGGCGGTGGCCGTGGAAAAGGATGCGTACGCTGAAGCGGTGAACCTGCTGAAGAAGGCGCTTGATGCCTCGCACAACGCGGAGAACGAAGCGCAGCGCCTGGCCCGCGAAGAAGCTGAAAGCTTGCGCGGGGAAGCGGACACTGTGCTTAAAGCGGTTGCGCCCTTTGCCGGGCTGGATCCGTCCATCGACGAACTGCGGGTGAAGAGCGACGTCGCCCTCGCCCTGGCCCGTGACGCCATGAATCGGGAAAACTTTGACTTCGCCGCCGAGCAGTATCGGCAGATCGCGGAGATTGGCGAAGGGATCCGGACCATCGCGAAGCGCTTTCAAGCAGAGGCTGGGCAGAACTTCACGGTGCCGAGGATCGGCATCGAGTTGGTGTGGCTGGAGGATGCCCGACTGTGGGCCGGCAGATACGAAGTGACGAACGGCCAGTACCGGAAGTACAAACCGACGCACAGCAGCAAGAAGACGGAAGATGGTTTCACCTTGGACGGAGATGACCAGCCGGTCTGCTGGATAAGCTATTTCGATGCCATGGCGTACTGTGCCTGGCTCAATGCGACGTTGCGCCAGAGCGACAACCTGCCCCCCGGGTACGAATTCCGCCTGCCGACCGCGGAGGAATGGAAGTCGATGGCGCGCTGCGGTAAGGAGCGGATGTATCCCTGGGGCAACGAGTGGCCGCCAAAGTTCGGTAATTTCGGCAACCAGGAGATGTTCCCGACCACGTGGAAGCTGGACGGGCATCAGGACGAGTATCCTGCCACCTGCGACGTCGCCAGGAGCGGCGAGAACGAGTGGGGGCTGGTGGGGATGGCCGGTAACGTCTGGGAATGGACGAGTGACGAAAAGGATGGCGGCCGCGCAGTTTATGGCGGCTCCTGGTCGGACGTCTATCGAACCGTGCTGGTGATCGAAATCAAGGGTCACAATTACGCGGATCCGTCGGACAGCTACGACAACATCGGTTTCCGCCTGCTTCTTGCTCCTGTCACGACGGCCGATTAGCAAGAGCTGCCGGATTGTACTGGGGAAGCTTTTTGCCTACTTTAGAGGTGTATGTGCTTCCGTCGACGACCGACTGCCACCAAGGAGATCCAGAGATGACCGACCCCACCACGCCCAATCCGCGCCTGTACAACGTGCCGTTTACCACGGATACGTTTAATGGCATGCCATACCAGTTACTGGGACAGTCGGGGTTGCGCGCCTCCAATATCGGCTTGGGTACTTGGAAATTCGGCTTTCCTGAGACTGGCGACGGCGCGCGGGTAAACGAAGCAACGGCCTACGCCATCTTCGACAAGGCACTGGAGTTGGGCGTCACCTTCTGGGATACGGCCAACCGCTACAATGACGCTTCGGGAAATTCGGAGCGGCTCATCGGCAATTGGTTCGAGCGTAATGCCGAGCAGCGTCGCAACATCGTGCTGGCGACAAAGGCGTTCGGCGGCATGGACGGTACGTCACCCAATCACAGCCGGCTGTCGCGGGGCAATATCCTCGACTCCGTCTATGCGTCCCTTGACCGGTTGCGGTGCGATCATGTGGACCTGCTCTATTTTCATTCCTACGAGCCATTCACCCCTGTGGAGGAGAGTCTTGGCGCGGTCGAAGATCTGGTGCGTCAGGATCTTGTGCGGTACTTTGGCGTATCGAATTTCAGCGTGGATCACTTGACGCTCTATCGCGCGGCGGAGCGCTCGCTGTCGATTCGATGCCGGATCGTGGCGGTGCAGAACAACTTCGACATCCTGCACGGCGAGAAGGAAGGGAGTTGCGGGGTTTTGGACTTCTGCCATCGCAAGGGAATCTCTCTCATACCCTATGGACCGCTGGCACGTGGATTACTGACGGACCGGTACCTTGGCGGCAAAGCGGGCAAAGGCGACCGGCTGGTCGACGAAGGCATTCTGGAAGCCATGAGTGAAGGTGTCACGGACAAGCTGCAGCGCCTGGCCAAGCTGGCCAGGAAATGGGAGTTGCCCGTCAGCCAGTTGGCCTTGGCCTATACGCTGACACTGCCCGGCATGGGACCGCTCATACCTGGCGCTTCGACTCTCGAGCAGCTCGAATCGAATGCCGCGGCCGGGAAGTTGGTACTGAGCCCGGAGCAGAGGGCGCACGTCAAGGCCGCACTCGACGCGTAGTCCTGCACGGCTCGTGACATCGGGTGCATTTAGCAGCGATTTAGTAAACCTGTCGTGGCCAAAGATTGACCGGACGGAGGTGACGGGGTATGGTATGCGTCACCTCCGTGGATAGGATGGGCTCGCGCGCGCCCGATCGAAACGATTGAATTCACCTCGAGATCTGCCATGCCAGCACTTCGTTTCGCCGACCGGTTCTGCCGCTTTCCGCGGGCGGTAAAGGTGTTGTGGACCTTCTTTGTTTGGAGCGTATGCTGCACCATGGCGGTGGCGCAGCTCGAGATCCTGCCGGACTTGCCGACCCGCTTTGTCGGGCCGGAGGAAGGTCCGTTTGAAGGGCGCTACGGGGTTGTGCGCGACAGCCTGCAATCGGCGCCGGCGCTTGTTTCCTCATCCACCGCAAGCACGAAGACTGCTTCCGCGACGAGCTTGATGAGATCCCCGAGCCGGCTGGACCGAGAGCTTCTGGAGCCGTCGAAGATGGTTCGGAGCCGGCAGACGGGGATGTTGAGAGAGGTGCGCCTGGTGCAGAATGAGGGGCGCCATGGGCTCCTGCGGATAGAGGTGGATCATGGGCATCTGCAAGCGCGGGTGGTGCAGGCCATGGCGGGAGAGCACGTACTGGTGCGGCTGAGGCCGGGAGTCACGGCGGCCACTGCATTGGCCTTGACGCGGGCCGCGGGCGTTGAACGGCTGGAAGCTGTGGGTTCCGGTGGGCTTTTCCGGGCTCACCTGCTGGAGAGCAGCGTCGAGGCGGTGCCGCGGGCGCTTGCGGCGCTGGGGGCCACGCCGGCCCTCTTTGTCTATGCGGAGCCGGATTACCTGATCACGGTGGAGTCGGTGAATGACACGCTGTATGACGAGCTTTGGGGGCTCAACAACATTGGGCAGACGGGGGGGACGACCAACGCCGATATCAATGCGCCGGAAGCCTGGCAGGTCACCACTGGCAGCCGCAACATTCTTGTGGGCGTGATCGACACCGGCATTGATTTCTCACACCCGGATCTGGCGGCAAACATCTGGACCAATCCCGGTGAGATACCGGGGAACGGGATCGACGACGACGGCAATGGCTATATCGACGATGTTCACGGCTACAATTTCGCCTACAAGACGAGCAACCCGATGGATGATCACCGCCATGGCACCCACGTAGCGGGGACGATCGGTGCGGCAGCCAATAATCAGATGGGAGTCGTGGGGGTGGCTCACCAGGTCAGCCTGGTGGCCATCAAGTTTCTCTCGAGCAACGGTAGTGGCATGACATCGGACGCGGCGTTGGCGATCGAGTATGCGACGAGCATCGGCTGCGACATCACCAATAATTCGTGGGGGGGCGGGCAGAACTCGCAGGCGTTGCGGGATGCGATGCAGGGTGCTCGCGACGCGGGTGTCATCACGGTGGTGGCGGCCGGCAATGGTTCCGCCAATCTCGATTTCGCGCTCGACTATCCCGCCTCCTATTCCAATCTGTACGACAACATGGTTGTGGTCGCCGCCACCAATGATCGGGACGGGCTGGCCAGCTTTTCGAATCATGGTCCCTCGCGGGTCCATGTCGGTGCTCCTGGAGTGGGAATACTGAGCACCTTTCCGAGCAACAGGTACAGCCAACTCGACGGCACATCCATGGCGGCGCCGCATGTGACGGGCGCTCTGGTGTTACTGAAGGTTCACTTCCCGGAGCTGAGCTATTCGCAGCTGATCAACCGGTTGCTGGGCACGGTGACGCCCCTGCCCAGCCTGCTCGGGAAGACGCAGACCAGCGGTCGCATCGATGCCTACCGCGCCCTCACCTACCCGGCGCCCGAATTCCTTACGCTGCGCAATACGACCGCCGACACCGTCACCTGGAGCACGGCGAGCGCGGTTCCATGGTTGACGCTGGCAATCGAAGGTGGGCAGCTTGGGCCGCATGAGAGCATCCTGCTGGAGCTTTCCGTCAATGCCGCGGGTAGCGCACTTCCAACCGGCGACTACACGGGAGAGTTCACCTTGGTGGCCACGGATTCCCAGGAAACGGCCACCCTGCACCGGCGCGTCTATCTGACCGTCACTCCTTTCGAAGGCGGAAGATTGCAGATATCGCCGGCCACGCCAATCGAATCAAGCGGCGCGGTGGGAGGACAGGTTCAACCGGCCAGCTACACCTATACGCTACTCAATCCGGGCAATTCACCGATCGACGTTTCCGCGGCGGGAACGCAGCCATGGCTGTCGCTGCCGGCCTCCAGCTTTCATATACCAGCTGGCGGCAGCCGTACGCTCACAGTCAACATTGCGGCGAACACGCTCGACACGGGCATCTACAATGGCAAGCTCAATGTCGTGAATGTGACGAACGGCCGTGGGAATCTGCAGATCAACGCGAATCTGCAGATAGTCGAGAGCGGCGTGATGACAATCAGCCCGCTGGGTGGCCTTTCGAGCATGGGGAATGCTGGAGGGCCATTTGAACCGTCGACGGCAGCTTATACCATCTACAACAATGGCACCTCGCCGATTCTTTGGTCGGTGGACGCCAATGTACCCTGGGTGTTTCTGTCGCGTTCTCAGGGGCAGTTGGCTGCTGGAGACAGCACGGAAATCATCGTCAGCCTGAATTCACTGGCCAATAATCTGCCGCGTGGTGATCATGTGGCAGCACTGCGGTTCAGCAACCTCAGTACGGGACTTGGCACGACCTCTCGTTTTATCAGCGTGATCGTGGTGGTGCCACCAACGTTGAATGTGACCCCCACGACCAGCTTCAGCACGGAAGGTCTGGTGGGTGGACCGTTCACACCAACAACCGCCACCTACTCCGTGAGCAATGCGGGCGACCTCTCGCTGCTGTGGATGGCCACGGTGGATGTGCCATGGCTAAGTCTGTCAGCGTATCAGGGGACGCTGGATCCGAACGCAGGGCAAGTGGTGACGGCAACGCTGACGGGGCAGGTCGCCAGTCTCCCGGCCGGCGTCCATACAGGCCGCATCACGCTGACGAACGGCACCAACAATCGTGGCAGCACCTATCGGCTGGTCTCACTGCGCATTATGCGGCCTGCCAACCTGACAGTCTTTCCGCCCGAGAATCTGCAGGCTCGCGGCATGGTCGGGGGAAGGCCGGTGCCAGTATCCAAGAGCTACACGTGTACCAACAGCGGCGATCAGACACTCGAGCTGACGGTGTCGGTCAATCGGCCGTGGCTGACGGCAAGCCAGCAACCCCCCATGGCGACCTTCATGATCGCCGGTGGTGAATCGGTCGAGGTGGAGCTGGCCATCGGTGACATCTCCGGCCTGGAGGCAGGCGACCATGCGGGCGCGCTGAGCTTCACCAACGTGACCAATGGTGCGGGTGACACCCAGCGCGAGGCGACTCTGGACCTGAAGGCGTTGGCCAAGCACCTGATCTATTCGGTGAGTGTCCGCGGTGCTCGGTATGGAACCAGCACGGAGAGCATCAATCGTAGCGGCTACCTGCTGATCGATCGTGCCAATCAGTTGATGAGCGCGGTGCTCGGCTGGGTGGATGGATCGAGCCGGCAGCGTGTCTATCAGGTGCAGACGCTCAGCGGGGAGCGGGCAATCACCTATCGCTTTGATGTCGGCTCGCAGGCTTATGAGGGGCTCACCATGCTGACCACCAGCAGCTCCGCGGACGCGTTGCTGGAAGTCGAGACGCAGCAATTGCTGGGGCAAGTGCAGCGGAATCTGGATATTGGCGGATCGACGCTGGAAGATGCGCCCCCACAGTTCACTGGGACCGATTACCTGAGCAGCGCGCAAGGTAGCCAGATCGGGATATCGACATTGACGGCCAGGCTGTTGCTTGCCGATACGCGGCTCGTCAATGAGGCGGAAAAATCTCACGATGCGGTGGTCGACGAGTATGCGCTGGCGGTAGCCGGCATGGGCTTCACGCCGCTGAGTCTGGCGCCGGCGGCGCCGCCTCCAGCCGCCGCTGCGACCGAATCCGCTCCAGTTCTGATGTACAGCAGCGCCATGACCTTGAACGAGTACAGCGATCCCGGCAACGAGAGCTTCAGTCGGAGCGGATACATGTTTGTCGGCCCACAGTCAAACGAGGTCATCCTTCTGTCGCTGTGGCAGCAGAATGGTCAGAAAGTCTTCGACCGGACAAGCTGGAGCCAGCGGCAGGTGCAGTCCTACATGCTGACAACCGGCAACAGCCGTCATCATGTCCTTGACATCCTCTCCAGCGATGCCGAGCAGGAGAGTGCAACGCTGTATCGCCTCAATGGGAGTGTGGTGCGCGGCGTCTGGATCGGGGGCGTTCATGTGACGGACGTAGCGCCGCAGCTGAGCGGGCAAATCCGCACCGACGATCAGTTGGCGCGACTCTACGGCACGGGAACTCTGAGCGCGACGTATAATCACCCGTACACCTTGTCCTTCAACGGACGGAACTTGTCGGTCGTAGCAGCGGTCGAAGAGGTTGAACTGCTGCTGGTCAACTTGGGATGGCAACCAGCGCAGGACGACGCGGCAGACAAGCCGGGCCGTTGAGAGACTGACGCTCTCGTCGGGGATCATACGCGGGCGATGGACAAGTTTCATCGGGCATCTACTGTATGACACTATCCATTCATCACAGGCAACGAGTAGTTCTCACTTTCATCCATGCCTTTGTTCAAGTTCAAAGTAGCTGACCGCGGCGGCGGAATCCAGGAAATCCTGGTAGAGGGTAACGACCAGAATGAGGCGACGCGCCGAGTGCGCAGCCGCCAGCTCATTCCGGTGGAGTTCCTTGGTGCCGGCGATGCGGGAGCAGGTGGCGGCAAGCTGAGTTTGAACCCGGCGAATCGCTTTGACGTGGTGGACTTCACGGACCGCCTGGTTCCGCTGCTTGACGCGAACATCCCGCTGGAGCGGGCGCTGGGCATACTTGAAGAGACGAGCGAGACAGCCACCGAACGGGAGTTGATCAGCAGCTTGCGCGGCGGTCTGCACGAGGGGAGGAAACTGTCGCAGTTGATACGCGATCGCGGGCGGATGTTCCCGCGCATGTACGCAAGTGTGGTGGAGGCCGGGGAGGAATCGGGAGCGCTGCCGCAGGTGCTTTCGCAGCTTCGCCAGTACCTGATCATGACGCGCGAGATGCGAAGCTTCATCATCTCCTCGATGGTCTATCCATGCTTCGTGCTGTCGTTTTCGCTGGTGGTGATTCTGGTGCTGCTCGGGGTGGTCGTGCCGAAGTTCGAGCGTATCCAACAATCGCTGGGGGTGGAACCCAATCTTTTTTCGCGGGGGCTTTTTACGGCATCTTTCCTGGTCAACGACTACTGGTGGGTGGGGCTTCTTGGGCTGACCGCGGGTCTCGGGGGGCTGATCTACATGCTGCGAAAGGAGTCAACGCGCGAGGCGCTGGACCGGCTGCTGTTGCGGCTACCGCTCTTTCAGCGCATCGTCATACTGTCGAATATCGGCCGCCAGGTGCGGACGATGTCCATCCTGATGCGCAGCGGGGTTCACCTGCTGGACACGGTATCGATTGCCGCGGGGACGTTGCAGAACACGATGCTGCGCAACTCGATCAGCACGCTGGCGATGGATCTGCGTCGCGGCGAACGGCTGTCTGCCGCGCTTGGTCGCAGCCCCTATATCCCCCCGCTGGTGATCCGCATGCTCGCGGTCGGCGAGGAGACGGGGGAGACGGATGTCATGCTGGAGCGAGTCGCCGATCGTTACGACAATGATCTGCGCCAGATCGTCAAGAAGGCGCTGTCGTGGTTTGAACCGCTGGTGATCATCGCCATGGGCGCGGTCGTCGGCCTTATTGTTCTCTCGCTCTTCCTGCTGATCATGCAGTTTCAGGGCAGTGTCTGATCCAACCTATCAAGGAGGTGCTGAATGCACATGAATACTCGACGACATGTGGAGCTGAAGCGGTCGGCTTTCACCCTGATTGAAATTCTGGTGGTCATGCTGATCATCGGCATGGTGCTTGGGCTGGCAGGGCTTGGGGTGATTTCGCACTTGGAGAAAGCGAAGGTAAAGACGACTCAGAACCAGTTGAGGCTACTGCGGCAATGCGTGGATTCCTATTACATCGATGTGCAGAAGTACCCACAGCAGCTTCGCGATCTGGTCCAGAATCCGGGTGCCGGGAACAAGTGGGGCGGCCCCTATGTTCAGGATGGCGTACTGCCGAAGGATGGCTGGGACAATGACTTCGTTTTTCAAACTCCAGGCTCCGACGGGCGCGACTATGAACTGTACAGTTATGGCAAGGATGGTTCGCCGGGTGGCGACGGCCTCAATGCGGACATCCATCACTATCTGTCCAACGGCGACTGATCCGCGGCTGGATGCCAACACACCGCCGGAAGGAGGCCCATGTACCGCATCGTGAGCCCACATCCGGCCAGGCATCGCTTCAGCCTGATCGAGATCATGGTTGTCCTGCTGATCCTTGGCCTGGTCCTTGCGGTCGTCATGCCGCGAATCGGGGCGACTCCGCTCGGCCTGCGGGTCGCCTCTACCTTCAGCACGTTGCGCAACGCTTGCGCGGCGGCCTCGACCCAGGCTCGCGCCACGGGACAGCCGGTGCGACTCTACTTCGACTTTGGGAACAACGAGCTGCGCCCAGAACCGGAAGGTGAAAGCTCGGCATTCGATCAGCAGCCGGCGAGTGCCGTGGAGTTGGAGAAACCGGTGGGTTCGCTCTTTCGCGGCACGCAGCTCTATCGGCTCGATCCGACGGTGCTGCTGAATCTGGAAGAGATCGACCCGCCGCTGGACGCGCGGGAGCTGAGCTTTGTCTTTTATCCCAGTGGGGAGGCGACTGGGCCACGACTGCCGATTACGATCGGCCGCCGCTGGTTCACGATTGACGTCGATCGCTTGACGGGCAAACCCATTATCCGCGAGCAGGAATGAAGCGCCCAGTATCCATGCAGACCCAGTTTTCGCTGTTGGAGTTGCTGGTGGCCATTGCGGTGCTGGCCATGGCGCTGAGCACCACGCTATTGATGATTTCGCAGTCCCAGCATGAGCTGATCCGTGCGCGCCAACAATGGCTGGATCAGCATGCGATGACGCAAGCGGGAGAATATTACCTGCTGGCGAATCCGAAGGATCTGTCGATGCCGGAGGGTATCGTCCCCGAGGGGTATATGGCGACGTGCGAGCTGCGCCGGATCGACGATGAGCTTCCGGAGTTCGCTCAGCCGGCCAGGCAAGGCTGGTTGCTGGTGGCGTACGACATGAGCCTGATTCGTGACAACGGCGACTTTGTGGACCAGATGACGGTATACAAACTGGTGCGGGAGGAGGATCTGTGAATTCGCCTGTCCGACACCGTTTTACGCTGCTGGAAGTTCTGGTGGCTTTGCTGCTGCTGACGATGGTCATCCTGGTGGTGGTGATGGCGACCAGCACGGTGATGCAGGGGTGGGACCGGCTCAATGTCAACCAGAGACGTTTTGAAGAGGTTCAGCAGATCGACCGGGCGGTGGAATCGATCTTCCCCAACATCGTTCCCTTTACGTGGCAGGACGATACCGGCACCCCTTACCCGATGTTCGAGGGCACCGAGAGCGCCGTCCTGCTGACGTACCTGCACCCGCTCAACAAGCTCGAAGACGGGGCATTGCGCTTCTGTTTCCTGCAGCAGGAGGATGATCTGCTGGTGGTCTACTACTGCGAACGGCCACCTTTTCCGGAGGAGTTGGATGACGACAAGCTGCGACGCTCCGTGCTGGCGGTCGGTGTCGAGGAGGTGCTCTTCCGATATGGCGACATCGCGGGGGAGGATATTGTCTTCGAAACGGATTGGGTCGACCTGAACTATACGCCGCTGGCCTTGAGCATGAGTGTGCGCTGGCAGGATGGAACGGTGCGCAATTGGCTGCGCCGGGCAGGCGGGAGCAGCTATTACGAGCGCTGGGGTGATTGGAAACAGGAGCCGATACGATGAAGCGAAGCGGACGAAGACGGGAAGATGGTATCGCGCTGATCGTGGTGCTCGGCATGACGGCGCTCTTCACCTTTGTGGCCACCATGTGTATCGTGGCTGCCAGCACATCGCGGGTAACGTCAAAGGTGGACGTGCTGCGGCAGAAGGGACGCTATGCCGCGGAGTCTTCGCGGGCGTACCTGCAGTGGATGATTATCAGCGATCGGGCGGCCAGGCCGCGCAATCGCAACCTTGGCCAGCCGATGTTGACGGAAGCCGACGAGGTTCAGGTCAATATCTGGGCGGCAGACGGCAAGCCGTATACGCTGCCGCTGGGGCAGGACGTACAAATCCAGTTCCGGATTCTGGATGCGAATCGCGGCTGGAACATCGCGGGTCGGCAGCCGGGCGAGCGGCTGCGGCGCGATCTGGGGTTGACGGCGCCGGCGGAGGACGAGGAAGCGAGCGCGGCGGAGTACTTCATCGATGCTATCGACGATTACGTGGATGCCGATGATCTGGTGCGGTTGCATGGAATGGAGAAGGCAGACTACGAGGCAAGAGGGCTGAGAGGGTTCCCGCGGAACGCTCCGTTGCTCTTTGCCGAGGAAGCTTACTGGCTACCCAATGTTGACTATCTGGCGCCGGCCCTGCAACAGGCGATGGTGGGACGACCAGTGCCGGAGGATCTGTTGCGCGTGATCCCTCCTCAAGGCGCTTCTTTCCCCGGCAAGCCCTCCTTTTTTTCCTCTTCTCCGGAGATGATCCAAAGCACGGTGGGTTTGGACATGGAGGAGTTGGAAAAGGTCCTGACGGCACGACGGGAGTGGTACGAACTGGGGATTCCCATTCGAGATGGACTCGACGATCTCTATGCGCGGATATCCGCGCAGATGTCCTTTGCGGAGTCGGGCATCTACACACTGGAGATCGTCGCCGCCTATGCCAATGGCGAGGTGAGTCGACGGGTGCTGACGACGATGGACCTGGCGCGCCTTCCACGCGGCGTGAAGCCCACCTTCACGATCTGGCGGCAGCTGGTCTACTGATCGAGCGGCAGGATAAGGAGCAGCCCGGAAGCTGTCGGCAGCAGGAGCACCGGCTTGGATTCCACGAGGTCCAGGGCCATGGGATCGTCCTGATTCGTCTCTGCCGGCCATGTGGTGGGGAAGTCGGAAACGGCCGTCATGCCGGGCGCTGGGCGATAGCCGGTCGCGACATGAAGGCGCGGTTGCGACTCGTCGGGCAGCCAGAAAAAGAGGTTGCCAGCCTGGTCGAGAATGGCCATGCGAGGCGGGAGCGGCAGAAGCTGCGCCAGACGCGCAGGGAGAACCGCCGTTGTCCGGACTTCACCCGCTGGGTTAACCACGACGAGTTCGCGCGCGGCAGTCGGCAGCAGGATGTTCTCCCCAAAGCGGACTGGTGGTGCAGCCAGAGAATCGGCCAGTTGCAGTTCGTGAAGGATCCTGCCCTCCTGCCAGTCGATGACCAGCAGCGCAGCATCCAGATCGCAGATCCACAGCTGCGACTGATCGACAATGCCGCCTGCGCCGCGCATTCGCCGGCCGAGATCGTGAGCGGCGAGCCGCTCTCCTGAAGCGGAGGCAAGGCGGTGCATCATCCCATCATCGGTGAAGACAAAGAGGAACGCATCCGCTTCGACGAGTGCACCAATGGGAAAGGGGAAGGTGAGCTCCCACACTGGCTCGCGGCGCTCTTCAGCCGCCAGCCAGAGGCGGGCATGATCGCGGAAGATTCCGGTGCCTGGCGGTGGCGTCGTCATAGTTTTCGTTTCGCCGGTTGTCGGATCGATCTGAATGAATGCTTCCTCGCCAAGACGGGCCACGATGGCTTTGCCGGCAAGCAAGTCCATGCTCTCCCAGCTTGGATTCAGCACCTTGATATCACTGACGCGGTCATGCCAGCGCAGGTGCTTTCGCCACCCGGCCACCAGCATCGGGACGAGATCTTCCTGGCGAACGTGGCGACGCAGAAAGTGACGATCGGGGCCGGCAAAGCGCAGGTCAAGTCGAATTGCCTGGGTGCGGGCGGCAAGGCGAAAGTCGGGGTCGTCGTCGGCAGCCGCAAGTCGAATGGGCATCCCCTCCAGAGCCAGTACGGCGAGTGTCTGCGCCTCGAGAGCCTGTCGATAGGTAAGCTCGAGGCCGCCGCGTGCCTCGGGACCGGCTGCATCCACCAAAGGTTCGACGGCGACGGAGAGCGTCTCACCCGACAGTCCCTGAGGCAGGCGCTCCAAGACTTGGGCAAGGTCGGCAGCCAGCTCCGCAAAGGCATTGGGGAGCAACTGGTTCGAGCCGGGCAAGCCGCGATCACGGCGCATGTCGGCGCTGGTGCTGGCCGGGCGGCGTGCTGCATGCCGGACAGCGCCATCATCGAGGAGCAGCGCGAGCACCTCGAGGCGAGTGCCGAAGCGGGTAACGGCAACAACCAGGCGCTCTCCGGGCATTTGCAGCGCCTCGCTCCATGCCAGCCGGTTTGCCGGCAACGGCGTGACGGTTGTCAGGTCGCGCGCCATGAGGCTGTCGACAAGCCCCTGATCGGCCGGCACGTTGCGCGCCTTCCCCTCCTGGCCCAGATGGAAGAGGGCGAAGTCGAGCGGTTCAGCGCGCAAGGGTACTGCCGTGGCCAGCAGCAGAATCAGGATCACGTTGAGAGCGGGCATCAGACCATCTCGAAATTGTAGGTCCGGAAGGGGACGACAATACCCAGTGGTTCAACGACATTTCCGTCCACCAGGCGATCGAGCAGATCCATGGCTACCTCGGCGATGGTCTCCGCGTCTTCGTCGATGAGCGGGAAACCTTCCATGCCATAACGAGTGGCGATATCCTGATGGCCACCAATGACGAGATTATCTCGATTGACGGCGACATTGTTCTCACGCATGGCTTCGAGGAAGGAGGCCGCGGTACGTACGTCGGTGCAGACATAGGCGGTGGGCGGCTCTTCAAGAGCGAGGAAATTGCGTGCGGCATCGCCACCTCCGGCGAAGATGCGTCCGGCTAGGTGCACCAAGTCCGGTTCGGGAGAGAGACCGGCTTCGTGAAGCGCGGCCCGATATCCCATCAACCATTTCCATGCATACATGCCTCGCGGCGCCCGTTCGCAGAAGAAGCCGATGCGCCGGTGCCCGCGCGAAATGAGGTATTGCGTTGCCAAGCGTCCCATGCTCCAGGAATCGCACTGGACCGAGCTGATGCGCGGTGGCATCGGGAGCGACTCATCGTCTTCGTAGAAATGGCCCAACATCACGATCTTCAGTCCAGAATCCGCCAATTCCTGCAGGGAGCATGTTTGGCAGATGCCTGAGATGAGCAGTCCATCGACTTCGGCGGATTGCTCCTTGAGCAGGGCCAGCATATCCGATGCCTGCGCGTCACCCGGAGTTGCCGACAACTCCATGCGGATCTTCTGCTCGGCTGCGTGAACCGCGAGCGCATGGAGCAGCCCTGCCAACCCTTCATCGGTCAAATTCATGCACAAGGACATGAAGCCAAAGCGCTTCTGGCCATTGCTTCGCCGCCGCCGCGTGTTTGCTCGTTTGAGCGGATAGCCGATGTCCCGGCAAATATCACGAACACGGCGTTTGGTTTCTCCACCAATCTGGGGACTGTCCGCAAGTGCCATCGAAACAGCGGAAACGGAAACTCCGGCCATTTCCGCTACCGCCTTCATGCCAACTTTCTTGCCTGAATTCCGCGCCATTACAATCTCCTTGATCTACTTCACCTGAACAATGCCTGCTCTTGATAACTATTGGCGCGGCCAACTAAAAAATCAACTGAAACCACTGAAAAAAGCAACCTTTCGCAGGCAAGTTGCGCGCACCCGGCAGGTGTAGTATTATATCGATTACGCATCAAGAGTCATTTTACCGGGAGAAACGTTGAAATGCAATTGATCGACAAGGTTCTGCTGCCGGTCGATTTTTCCGAGAGCACCGCGCCGGTAACAGCCCAAGCTGTCAACCTTTGCAGGCAGTTTGGCGGTTCGCTGGTGCTGGTCCATGTCCTGGAGCAACTTGGGGGACGAGAGGAAGCGGAAGTCAGTCTCAGGGAGTTGCAGCACCAGATCGAGTCGCAGGGGGTGCAGGTTCACCAGGCTATCGTGCACCACGGTAATCCTCATGCGGTCATCCTGTCGACCGCCAACGCACTCGATGTAAACGTGATCGTGCAGGGCGCCGCGCCAAAGAGCCTGGCGGAACGGCTGCTCGGCAGCACGACGGCAAACCGGGTCATGCACCGTGCGGTGATGCCGGTCTGGTGCGTTCACAAGCGGCCCATGAAAAACAAGGGCAGGATCCTGGTGGCGGTGGACTTCTCGTCGGCTTCGGACCAGGCGATGCGCACAGCGGTGCATCTTGCGCGGAATACCGAGTCGGCTCTTCACATCGTGCATGTGAAGGAGTCGAATACAGGCAGCAAGGATGTGCAGAGCCATTTCGATGCGTATGTCGATGGTTTTGACCTGAAAGATCTCCCGGTGACCCGGGTGTTGATGCAGGGCAGCGTGCATGAGCAGATACTGAAAGCCGTGGATGAGTCGACGGCGGAGCTGCTGGTCATGGGTGCCTATGGGCAGGGCAGCGTCATCGAACAGTTCATCGGCAACAATGCGGATCGCGTCCTTCGGCGGGCGCCCTGTTCGGTGCTGACGGTGAAGCATCAGGATCTCTTCAAGGTGATGCATGCGGAGTTTCGCGCCCGCGATGCGGGAGAAGCCCGTCAGGCGCGCCAGGTAAGTGCCGGGGTGAGCGAGCTGGCGAGTTTCATTGAAGAGCACTATGAGCGGGGCAACGCGCTTCTGGAGAAGGGGCTGCTCGACGATGCGATCATCGAGTTCAAGCTGTGTCTAGACCGGGATCCCATGTTTTCAGCCGCGTATGATGGAATCTCGAAGGCGTATGAGCGGCTGGGGAGACCGCGGAAAGCGGAGCAATATAAAGAGATGGCGCGGGACTATCGGAAGGCCCTCTGGCAGCAGAAGGTACAGTCCGATGTGCGTCGTCAGCATTCACTGTTCAACAAGGGCGAAGGAGTGGGGTGAGCATTATGGGGAGGTGGAATCGGGGGATTGGGTTCAAGGCACTGGTGGTTATGGCGGCACTATTGCCTGTTTGCGTTCAAGCATCGAGTGAGTTAGCCGAAGCGGGCACGGGGCATGGCATCACGGAGAAGATGATGCGGCTCATGCTGCAACTGGCCTTGATCCTCATTGCCGCGAAGATCGGTGGGACATTCTTCAGCCGGGTGTTGAAGCTTCCGGAGGTATTGGGGGAGTTGGCCGCCGGCATGGTGATCAGTCCGTTCGCCTTGGGCGCTTTTCTTTTCGGGCTCTTTCCGGAACCGTCCACCGCGGCAGGCATGGCGGTTTCACCGGAGTTGTACGGTATCGCGACGCTCGCTTCCATCCTCCTGCTCTACCTGGCAGGGCTCGAAACGGATCTGCCACTTTTCCTGCGTTATTCGGTGGTGGGCAGCATGGTGGGTGTGGCGGGAGTGGTCGTCTCCTTTGTGCTTGGCGCGGTGGTCGCCGTCTGGTTCGGCGTCGCGGATAGCATGATGAGCCCAAGCGCGCTTTTCCTGGGGACCATTTCCACGGCCACCTCCGTGGGTATCACGGCACGTATACTTGGGGAGGCGCGACAGCTGGATCGTCCTGAAGGGGTGACGATTCTTGCCGGTGCGGTGGTAGACGATGTGCTGGGCATTATCGTTCTGGCGGTGGTGGTCGGTGTTTCGCGGGTCATGCTGCAAGGCGGGGAAGTGGCATGGGGAAATATAGGGTGGATCGCCGCCAAGGCGCTCGTGTTCTGGCTGCTTTTCACGGCGCTGGGGCTGATTCTGGCGCGTCAGATCGGGCAGGTGCTGAAGCTCTTCAAGTCAACGGAGACGATGGCAGCCGTTTCTTTTGGTCTGGCGCTGCTGCTGGCAGGCGTTGCGGAGAAGGCGGGTCTGGCCATGATCCTGGGGGCCTACATCATGGGTCTGAGTCTTTCGCGCTTGGATGTAGCGCATGAGTTGCAGCACCGCCTGCAGCCGCTCTACGGGGTACTGGTCAGCATTTTCTTTTGTGTCATGGGGATGATGGTCGATATTGGCGCGATGAAGGGCATGATTGTCTTTGGCCTTGTGTATACGCTGACGGCGAGTCTTGCCAAGGTGATCGGCTGCTCGATTCCACCACTCTTCATGGGTTTCAACTGGCTGGGGGGGCTGCGCATCGGCATCGGCATGCTGCCACGCGGTGAAGTGGCGCTGGTCATAGCGGGCATCGGTTTGGCCAGTGGCGTCGTGAAACCGGAGCTCTTTGGCGTGGTTATCATGATGACGCTGATCACGACCTTTCTGGCGCCGGTCATCATGGTCCGCATCTTCAACGACCGCAGTGGCATGCGCGATCCGCTGAAGAGTCATAAGGGGGAAGAGCGTTCGCATCGGCTGGAGCTGCCGGCAGTCCGTGAGGAGATTGCGGAGTTCCTCCTCAGCACGCTGGTGCGATTCTTCCAGGAAGAGGGCTGCTACGTCCATCAGATCGCCCCTGGGGAGCCCATGTACCGGGTTCGGCAGGATGAGATCGCCATTACCATCGGCCGCGAGGACGAGAAGGTCGTGGTGACCTGTGGAGATAGCGATCTGGAGTTTGCGAGGCTCATGCTGATGGAGGCTGTCGCCAGCCTCGTATCGATCTTCGGTGACCTGCAGAACGTGGAAACCGAGCACATGCTGCGCAGCCGCATCCTGCTGGCCGGCGAGTAATCACGGCGTTCAGACAACCGTTCACGGGAGCGATGGCTCCCTGTCCGGCTGAAGCGCCGGAACCCGGGCAAGGCTTCTTCCTCGTGGTGCCTCGTGCCCAGATTGCCTGGCCGCGATGAGCGGCATGATCGGCGAGGAGAGGCACCGTCGGCCGGGACTGGGAGCAGGATCCAGGCTTCGTGGGCAAGAAAAAGCCGACCACGGGTTACGTGGTCGGCTTTTTGAGAAGCATTCCCGAAGGGCTTCGAAAAGGGGGGAGACTTACTTGGTCTCGTCCTCTTCGGCTTCCTCACCGGACTCGGTCAAGGGCTCTTCGATGCTGGCTTCCGGCTCATCACCGAGGGTTTCCTCAGCGACGATGCTTTCTTCCGGTGCAGCAGCCGGCGCAGTGGTCACGGGTGCAGCGGCGGACGCCACGGGGGCGGTTTCGCCCTGGGGAGTCACAACAACGCCGGACTCGACCAGTTCGAGGAGACACATGTCGGCGGCATCGCCGGCGCGGGTGCCAACGCGGATGATCCGCGTATAGCCGCCCTTGCGCTCCATGAAGCGTGCAGCGAGATCATCAAAGACCTTGCGCACGGCAGGCACACTGCGGATCTTGGAGATGGCCAGACGCCGGTGGTGGAGGGTGCCGCTCTTGCCGAGCGTGATCACCTTCTCAACGAGGCGGCGGGTCTCTTTAGCCTTGGGAACAGTCGTCTGGATGCGCTCTTCCAGGATCAGGCTGCATGCCTGGTTGGCGAGCATGGCTTCACGATGCTCCGTCCTGCGCCCCAGTTTCGAGGTACGTTTACGGTGTCGCATTCTATCTTAACCCTCTGATTTGGCGCCGCGCACCTTTTCCAGTTCACGCTCGAACGCGATGCGCACTTCTTCCTTAAGTTCCATGCCCAGATGCATCTCCATCTCCGTCAACTTCTCCTTCAGCTCATTCAAGGACTTCTGGCCGAAGTTGCGGAATTTGAGCATCTCTGCCTCGCTTTTCTGAACCATCTCGCCGACGGTGCAGATCTCGGCGTTGTTCAGGCAATTCTGTGCCCGAACGGACAGCTGGAGATCGTCGACCGACAGCAGCAACTGGCGCAGCATTTCCTCGTCTTCCTCGCTGGTGATCAAGGTGGAGGAATCATCCTCCTGTTGACCATCGACGCCCATGAAGACGCTGAGGTGCTGGTGGAGAATGTTGGCAGCCTGGATAACCGATTCTCGGGGGTCCAGCCGGCCATCCGTCCACACTTCCAGTTCGAGACGATCATAGTCCGTCCGCTGACCGACACGGCAGTCATGCACCGCATAGGCAACGCGGCGAACCGGGGAGAAGAGACAGTCGATCGGAATGACCCCAATGGGGTGGTCGTCACGCTTGTTGTCTTCGGCGGGGCGATAGCCGCGCCCACGGTCGATTTCCATTTCGATCAGCAGATCGATAGGCTTGTCGATAGTGAGGAGGTGCTGTTCGGGATTGATGATTGAGGTGACGCCATCGGTGTCGATATCCCCGGCCTTCAGTTCGCCGGAGCGGCTGGAGACCTTCAGTTCGAGTTGCCGCGGCAGATCGCCGCTGCATTCGAAGAGGACTTTTTTGAAGTTGAGGACGATGTCGGTGACATCTTCAATGACGTTGTCGATGGTGGTAAACTCGTGAGGGACGCCGTCGATCTTGATCCAAGTGACAGCGATGCCTTCGAGTGAGGACCACAACACGCGGCGCAAGGCGTTGCCCAGGGTATGCCCAAAGCCCTTCTCAAGCGGTTCGGCAACAAACTTGGCGTACGTATCGGTTGCAGTGTCCTCGTTTACCACCAGTTTGTGGGGCATAGCAAACTTACTTGCTATTTCCGGCATAATCAGCCTCCAAAGTTGTTGTGGCGCGTGGTGGGCGGAATCTCCCGCGAACGCCGCCAAGTGGTATGCGAATAGATAGGTTTGTCTTTTCCGGCGGTCACTGTGCGGGTAGCGGGGCCGGAGTCGACAAGTGTGAGCTTACTTGGAGTAGAGTTCGACGACCAGCTGTTCGTTAGCCACGCTGGGAATCTCTTCGCCAAGCGGCTTGCGAACGACTTGGCCTTTCAGCTCGTCCTTATTGATCATCAACCACTCGGGCACGTCACGGCTGGCATTCTCCTCCAGCCAGCGTTTTACGAGAGTCTGCGAGCGGGTTGAATCTTTGGCCGTAATGATGTCCCCGGCGGAAACCTGGAACGACGGAATGTTCACCCGGCGGTTGTTCACCTTGATATGACCGTGCAGAATCATCTGACGCGCGGAATCCCTGCTGGGGGCCATGGTCAGACGATAGATGACATTGTCGAGACGGGTTTCAAGAAGGATGAGCAGGTTATCACCGGTCTTTCCTTCTTGAGCGAGAGCCCGCTTGTAGTAGAGGCGGAATTGTTTTTCGCGCATGCCATAGGCCATTTTGAGCTTCTGCTTTTCGAGCAGCTGGAGGCCATATTCGGAAACTTTGCGTCGTCCTGAAGTCTGACCGTGCTGGCCTGGAGCGTTGGGACGCTTGCCGAGGACGCGATCGTACTTGGGGTTGCCAAAGATGTTGACGCCGAAGCGGCGAGCGAGCTTGCCTTTTGGGCCGGTATAACGAGACATACTACCTGGTTCTCCGTTGGTTGCGCTTAGACGCGGCGGCGTTTGGGGGGGCGACATCCGTTGTGCGGTACGGGCGTCACATCACGCAACGCAGTGACTTCCAGACCGGCGGCGACAACGCCGCGGACGGCGGACTCGCGCCCAGCTCCCGGTCCCTTGATCTGCACTTCCACTTCGCGCATCCCGTAGCTCATGGCCCGTTTGGCGACTTCGACACCCACGACCTGGGCGGCGAAAGCGGTGCTTTTGCGACTGCCGCGAAAGCCGACTTTGCCGGAGGATGCCCAGGCAAGGATATTGCCGGCGGTGTCCGAGATGCTGACTTTGGTATTGTTGAAGGTGGAATGAACGTGGACGATGCCCCGGGATACGTTGGCAATCTGTTTCTTTGCCCCCTTCTTCCGGGTCACGGCCTTCAGCGTGACATTAGTGATGTCGTCTGAGAGAATATCGTCTGCCATGTGTAGGTCTCCTGACTGATTGAAGTAAAGGGCAGTTCGGGTGCCAGCTGATCGCAGCGTTCGCCGAGCGCTGGAATCGATGGTAGGCGCACGCCGCCAGCTGCCCCCAGTTTAGTCGCCGCGAGCGGTGCGTCGGGCTGCGCGATCACGGATAGCGCCGACCGTCTGCCGCTTGCCTTTGCGCGTACGAGCGTTGGTTTTGGTTCGCTGCCCGCGCACCGGAAGGCCACGGCGATGACGCATGCCGCGGTAACAACCGATCGAGGTAAGGCGCCTGATATCCTGGGCAATCTGACGGCGGAGGTCACCCTCGACCATCATCGTGTTCTGGATCGTGGAGTTGAGCTTGGCGACATCGGCCTCGCTCATCTTATTTACGCGCATTTCCGGGTCGATACTGCAACGCTGGCACACTTCGAGTGCCTTTGTCGGTCCGATTCCGTAAATGTACGTCAGCGCGATTTTCACCTTCTTGCGATCGGGAATATCGACACCAACAAGTCTTGGCATAGTGGCTACCTTTTGGTGCTTGGCCAGGTCAGGCGCTCTCCGGCGTGGAAAGCCCGATTACCCTTGGCGCTGCTTGTGCTTGGGATCTTTGCATACGATGCGAACCACGCCGTTCCGCCGGATGACGCGGCAATTCACACACCGCCGTTTTACTGAAGCTTTAACTTTCATGGGACCTCTCCACAGGTACATACACAGGCATTATCGCCGAATCAGGTATCTGCCGGCGCCTGTCCGATATGGGCAAATGCGAAAACAGGGAAAAGAGCCCTTAATATATCCGCCTGCGGCCGAATGCAAAGATGAAATGAAGATTTTTTCGTACATGGGGTGCATGTGGCAGGTAGCCGGCGTTGGCAAGGCGTCGGCGAAGGGGGTGTCGCTCATCCTTTACGGTAGATGATGCGGCCTTTGCTGAAATCGTAGGGAGACATCTCCAGGGTCACCTTATCGCCGGGCAGGATACGGATGAAATGGAGCCGCATCTTGCCGCTGATGTGCGCCAGCACTTCATGGCCATTGGGTATTTCGACCCTGAACATGGTGTTGGGCAGAAGCTCTTTGACGACGCCTTCTACCCGGATGTTTTCGTTGGCCATGTCAAGATCTCCGGTTCGTTGTCTGTAATTAGAATCATATGTTCAAAGTGTGCGGAAAGTTTTCCGTCAGCGGTGCGTACGGTCCACCCGTCAGCATCCATGGTGAATTTGTGTGTGCCGATATTGACCATGGGTTCGATCGCCAGAACCATCCCCTTTCGCAGTCGTTCGCGGGACCTGCGATTGGGATAATTTGGTATTTCAGGGGGTTCATGGAGATCGGTGCCGCAGCCGTGGCCGACGAATTCGCGGACGGCGCTGTAGCCTGCTTCGCGGATGACGGTGTCGATAGCGGTACTGATATCATACACGCTGTTGCCGCAAATGGCGGCATCGATGCCTGCCATCAGGGATTTCTCGGTGACGCTGAGGAGTCTGGCGATTTCGGGAGTGGGCGGGCCGAGCGAGATGGTCTTGGCATTGTCGCCGATGCATCCGTTTTTGCGGACGCCGCAGTCCACACTCACCACATCACCAACCTTGAGTATCATTTCCGTGCGCCCGATACCATGAACAATTTCGTCATTGACGGAGATGCACATCTGGCCGGGATAGTCGCGGTAGCGGTAAAAAGCGCTTTCGGCATCATGGCGAAGGAAGAGCTCGGCGGCGAACTGATCAAGCTGAAGGGTGGACATGCCCGGGCGGGCGTAATCGCACATCTCGTCCAGCAATTGCCTCGCCAGCCGTGCGGCCGTGCGAATTCCCGCAATTTCCTCAGTTGTATGAATGACGTAACCGCGCTTCGGCATGTAGCTGAACTCTCAAAAATAAAATCGACTGGCGGAAAAGCTAATAACTTAACCGTGCCGTGCTCGAATGCAAAGCTGTGGGTGAGGTTTCCTCGAAGAAAGGTACAGATGCAGTATGAGGACGGAAGGGGCAGACGGGGCGGGGCACTGGGGAAGGGGCGGACGGATCGGGCGAATCAGGCGGATCGGACGGATCGGGCGGACGGTGGTGGCAAGCGTCGGAGCTTGCCAAAGAAGGAGAAGACCTTTCCGCAACCAAGGATGGTTGCGGAAAGCGGGGGCGGACGAAGCCAATGATAGGAGTTGGGGCGAAGGACAGCAGATTGGATCTGGCGAGACGTTCACAGGATACCTGTCCCCAGATACTTGGGACCTCTACGCCACTATCTTCTGGCGTACAACAGAAGCGCTCGAAAAAGCTGATCGCAGGCTCAGGGATCAGCGGTTGGTGATGTAGTCGCGATTGATATATAGGGGATAGGCATCGATCAAGGCGTGATAGGGCAGCGCGTCGACATGACCATCGAAGAAGAGGCTGTTGTTCTGATCGCGGTGATGCCTGCCGAGTCTGGCAATCTGAGCCACGTCGAAACCATCCGGAGTATAGGCGTCGAGCATGGCTTCGAGGGTGTGAACTTTTTTGGACGCATCCTTGGCGGCGCTTATGCGAATGGGTCCATAGCCAAGAGTCTTCCACGTTGGATAGCTGAGGTAGAGACCGGGTCCATATCCCCAGAAATAGCGGCTGGCCCAGTAGCTCGATGAGTTTGGGGCCGTCGAGTTGGCAGTGGTGGGACACCCTCTCCTCGTCACGCGATCGCCGTCAGCGCCGAAATAGCCATAGAGGGGGGAGATTTTGCTGGAAGACAAAAACCAGGAGATCTTCCATGAATGATCCCAGTTGCGGGCCATCGGCATGAAGTCGTCGTTTTCGTCGGCATAGAGGCTGATGCCGAGGCCGATCTGTTTCAAGCTGGAGATGCAGGAGGTAGCCCTGGCGGCGGCGCGAGCACTTTGGAGCGCCGGTAGCAGCATGGAGGCCAGAATGGCGATAATGGCCACGACCACGAGGAGTTCAATAAGGGTAAAGGAGTGGGTGGATCTTTTCATCGGAATCCTCTGGTTCAAGGTGACCGCCATGGAAGAGTCTGATCTGTACCTTACAGTTTACTCTATTGACGGACCGATTTCAACATTTCCCCATTAAGTCATCATGAAGTCTGCTTTTTTTAAGCCATGTGCTCAGGAGAGCTGTGGCAACGGCGGAAGGCCGAAGTATGACCGATAGGCGGCGACGGCGGCAAGATAGTTCTCTATCTGGACATCCTCGTGGACGCTGTGGCTGGCATGGAGAATGTGGCCTCCCGGCGACGTCTCGCCCAGTTCCAGGCATCGGCGCACGAAGGCGGCGACGTCGTCGGGCTGTGCGTGACAGAGGGTGTGACGGGCATCGATGTTGCCGATGATGCAGATCCGCCGGTCGAGCCCCTCTTCGATCAAGCGCTCCATGGTCATGCCGGCGGCAAAGTCGACCTCCTTGTAGCCATCGACGCCGGAGTTGATGAAGAAGTCTTCCTTGATGGCCCAGTGGTTGCCGTCGCTGGTGTAGACGGCCTTGGCGCCGTTGGCCTGGATCAAACGCACGTGCTCCTGGATCGTCGGCAGAACGAAGTCGCGATAGTGCTTGGGGGAGATGAATGGCCCCTTGTCGGAGCTGACATCGCCGCCCATGGCTACGACCTCGTGCCCCTGCGCGATGAGGGCGGCGGTCCGCGGCAGGGCGCGCGACTTCTGCATCGCCATCCAGCGCATCACGAGCTCCGGTTCGTCGATCAGCCACATGAGGAAGAATGGCGGCCAGAATGCGACGCCGGTGCCCGCGCCGATTTCCGCCATGTAGACCCAGTCGATGCCTTCGGCCTCGGCCAGATTGCGCACGCGCAGGTAGACGGGATCGGCACTCTGCTCGCCGGAGGGCGAGGCACCGTCCCATGCTTCGATGTCGCGACGAACCGCCTCCGGATCATGCTTGCGCGAATCGGCCATGACCGCGCCGGGATTTTCCGGCACGACCATGCGCGTACGGGGATGAACAGCGTAGTCGATGCCGTTCCGGCGCCAGGAGGCCGGGCCGGTTTTCTCGGGCCGGAGGTAATCCGGCCTGCCTGGGGCACCGTTGAGGCGGACCATATCCAGATCGAAGAACTTGCAGACGGCAAACTGTGCCTGGGCCGAAGCCTCGTTCAGTTCCCGCCAGTCGACGCCGTCAGCCATGGCGTCCCAAGCCATGGCTTCGTCCGTGGCGATGGTGCGTCCCGCGATCGGCCAGTGAATGGGCTGAAACGGCTGAAAGATCTCGAAGATTGGAGTTCTGTCGGGCCTTTGGTGTGCAAAGGCTTTCATGATTCGCTCACGGCGCTCGCTCATCGTTTGCTCTCCACGTTGTGACGCCGAAGATCCCCGTCCCAAGCGCCGTTGGACACAAGAAAAATGGTAAACCGCGTCATGAAGAGACGCAGGTCATGGATACAACCGTCATCACCCGCACTGGAGGCGCAGGACACCGAGCGCCTGGGTGATGGCATCGTCAGCCGAATCGCCTGCCGCCCATGGGATCTCGAAATCGAGCCAGAGGATGCCGTCAAGCGGTTCGCGATCAAATCGTCCCCGCGACTGCGGATAGGAGGGCTGGATCTTGAAGCAATCCTGGATGCATGCCCGGGCATAGTAGCTGCCGGAAGCCGGATGGAGGAGCGCCTCGATGCGGACGGTCTGCGGGATCCCTTCGATCCGCACCCTGACTTCCACCGTCTTCTCGACCACAAAGAACTCATCCGCAAAGTCATACGCGTTTTCGTTGATCACCATACTCTCTTCGCATTGACAGCACTGTTAGCCGACTTTCCCTACTCCTGTACCGAATCAAGCTATACCGGCGTGGCAATGGCGTCAAGCTCGCGTCGATGACGGGGAGGAGCATTAATCCGCGGGGAGTAGTGGCGAAGTGGCGGCGCCGCCCCCATATTTGGCCACCATGACCGCCCCACCCTCCACCTTGCGCTTTCGCATGTTTGCCGGTTTCGATCTCGGGCTCTGCTTCCTGCACGCGCTTGGGGTGCTGGTCAACGGCCATTATGCGCTGGCCGCTACCACGCCCATGGAGATCGCCATAGCCACAACCGGGGCGCTGCTCAATCTGGCCATCTTTCTGGCGGGGCTTGCGGTCGATTGGCCGCTGCTCCACGAGCAGATTCAGGCGTGCAGGCATGCGCGCTGGTTTGCCATCGGCGCCATCCTCGCGCGTCCCGCTCTGCTGGCCGATTTCGTGCTGCACGATGCCGCCACGCTGGAAAGCCCAGACAATCTCCTGCTGCCGGCAGCCATCTTCGGCATGGTACTGGCCTACAATATCCTCTACTTCCGGGTCATGACCCACTATGAGTTGGTGCTGGGAGCGAAGGTCCAGCATACGCCAAGCCTGGCCAGTGCGGGGGCGTCGCAGGGGCTGTGAAGGGGGGAGGAAGTCGGACGAGTCGGACGAGTCGGACGGGGTCGGACGAGCCGGACGGATCAGGCGGATCAGACGGATCGCGGGGCGAGGGGCATGGGATCAGGCGAGCGATTCAGAAATCGCAAAGATTGGCCAGAGGGGGAGCATGATGCTCGCCATGGATCTCGAAAAGGGCATCGTGGTGAAGAAGGTTTCGTACACCGCTCTGCTCGATGGTTTCCTGATAGCTCTCATAGCAGTCCAGCGCCCGATTGCATGCCGCAATGTCGCTGGGTGAGAGCTGCATGCGGCAGTCGATGTCCTCCGGCTTGGAGCTGGTGAGGCGGTGGAGACCGCTCTGCGCATGCTCTTCATCCAGGGTGAAGTAGGCCAGCCGTTGAAGACAGGTGGCGCCGTGTTCGAGTAGCTCGAGGTATACGCGCTTGACGACGGCATGGGTCACGAGGTGATCCGGGAAGCCGCTGATTCCGTGGACCGGGTAGGTCACCACGATGGCGGGCCCACCTGGCGGATGTGCTTGTCGACAAGGCGCTCGATCTGGCGCGGATCGAGGTCCTTCAAAACGCTGTCGGGGAGGTCGAGTACGGTCAGCTCGGTCAGGTCGAGGACCTTCGCCATGGCCTTCATCTCGCGTAATCGCAGCTCTCCCATTTCCGCAACCGTTAGTCCGAGGCGGTGGCGCTGCCGGGTGGCGCCGCCACGGGTCAGCGTCAAGAGGTAGACCTGGTGCCCCTCGCGCCGATGGCGGGCAATGGCGCGGGCAGGGCCAAAGGATTCGTCATCTGGGTGGGGAAAGATGTAGAGCAGTTTCATGTGGACTCCTCGACGCAGCGTGAAGGGGAGAATCCCATACCATAGATCGAAAAGGGGCCGAAACCTACAGCGGCAGCTTCACCGTGGAGAGTCTTACTTGAAGAGACGGAGGGCAAGGCGGCCATCGGTCAGGTCGTCGGCGGTGACGCTGAGGCGTAGTCCTTCGGGTGTCGCGGGGATGGTGCGCTCGCCTATCGTGCACCGGCTGAAGGCGGGAACATGCAGGTCGAAGGGGCCGCTGGCCTGGATGTCGAGGTCGATTCCTTCCGGGGTGACGATGCCGCGACTGGCAAAGGAGGAGCGTATGGTTACGGCATCGCCGGGTTGTATGGTGTAGATGACGAAGGGATCGCCTGCCTGAACCATGTCGTCGGGAGGATCTTCGGCCAGAAGGAGTTCTTTCCAGGTGCCGCTGGCGACAGTTGTCTCATACCCGGTGCGGGGGAAGCGGACGCGTCGTCCCCGGTAATTGACCTCGCCGCTGCCGCGGTAGAGGCGGAACTCGGGCTGCAGACTACGGGGTTTCTCCGGGTCGATGGCCATGACATGCATGCGGTTCTGCATGAAGGTGGGCGTATCCTGGAGGTCGACGCGCCACATACCCTCGGCATGAACGCTGATGCGGGCGATGGTGAAGGTGGTCTTGTAATATGGCCCCGCCTGGTGGTCCACCTGGATATGTTGCCCGATCAGGGTTTGGTCCACGGGCAGCGGGCGGTCCGAAGTGACCAGGAGGGCGGCTTGGTCAGGGCTACCCGTCAGGTCTCCGATCACGCCCGCGAGGGTCATCTTCCAGGTCGGCGCCAAGTCGATCCGCCAATCGTCGGCTTGCAGGTGCACCCCGTCGAGGATGACGAAGTTGCCGATAGCGGGGATCGCCATGCCGAATCGGCCGTTGAGGGCGAATCCCTCTGTCTGCGTGGCTTCTCCGTTCAAGGTCGAGGCGACCAGCAGGGTGGTGCCGTCGGTCAAGGTGAGTCTGGCGACGAGGCCACCGCCGACATCCACGGAATCACGCTGAAGCACCTCCGTCGCGGCCAGGAGAGGGGATTGGTCGGGAGTGCGCGGTTCCAGGACGTGGAAATAGCTGCTTTCGAGACCGGGCTCTTGCGCCAGGCGAGACTCGATGACAAAGGCCAGTGCATCCTTGAAGGCTCCCAGGCCGAGCATGAGTTCTTCCGTTTCGGGGTTGATTTCTTCGAGCAGTCCGGGCCATGGGCCTCGCGCGGTGAGGATTTCCTGGTCGGCGTCGCTGCCATCCGCCCAGCTCCACAAGCGCAGGTGCCGGTCGGTCAGCAGCTTGGGCCAACGGGCTTCGTTGCCGGTGTAAACGCCGGGGCTGCGGGGCAGGAAGTTCGCGGGCTGGACGTGGAAATCGGCTTGCCAGACCTCGCTGGGCATAGGGTACAGGGCTTGCGGCCGGATCTGGCGCAGGGCATAGCCGTAGTGACGCGAGGCTTTGCCGTTGTAGTAGTCGGTCTTGATGTTCCAGAGTTCGGCGAGTGAAGCGGCTTCGACCGGTTCGCCTTCGCCGAGGGTGGAGGGCATGGTATCGCTGGGGACGTGCCAGTAGAGGTCGTGCCGCTTGCCGCCGCGCAGGCGAAAGAAATCCAGGGCGAGGGAGCGGCCGTTGGGGAGGGTGATCACGGCCAGCTGCCGCCGCATGAGATCCACGGGAGCGGGATGTTCGTGGAAGAGACCTTTGGCGGAGGCATCCACAAACTGCGCTTGCCAGGCAGGAGATTCGGGGGCCGTCCCGCCGTGGTAGGCCTCGAGGGTCATGGGGATCGTGCTGGCCAGCCAGTTGTCGATGGTGGCGACGCAATGGGCCTCGGGGTGTATGGCGTACTGATGCCGCCATGGCCCCCACTTGTCGCGCGGCTCGGGAGTGGGCAGCAGCTGGTGTGGATAATCGAAGTCCTTCCATGGGGCGGCTTCGGGGTCGAATGCAAAGGCCACGGAATAGCCGAAATCGGGCAGCAGTTCCACGCCTTCGTAGAAGAGCTGCACGTTGAGCTTCGATTCATGTACATGGTTGTTGGTGTTCTGATGGTCGAGGATGAGTTCCAGTCGGCTGCCTGGCGCACCGCCGCGCAGCGCCGTCAGCCCATATACGGGGAGAGATTGGGAGCGTTCATGGGCCTCGTATGGCAAGGCGGCCGGATCGGGCGGCGGCATCCATGGGCGGCGGGAACGGAAGAAGCGCGCGTGCTCGTCGGCATGCTTGCTGGCGAGGTTGTAGAGGGTGGTCACGGGGCGGAAGGTGAACGAATCGATCTTGTGAAGGAGCGGGAACTTTTCGTGAAGTGGCGAGCCGCCAAGTTCCTCGTACATCCAGCGATACTTGATGATGCCATAGGTCATCAGGGCATAATTGAAGGCGCCGTCGATGGGCATGCCATCTTCCATCCAGTTGTTGTAGAGGTAGAGTTCCGGAATGGAGAGGCCGGTAGCGAAGAGATAGCTGTCCTGGGTGACGATGCCGAGTGGCACGGCACCCATCACGTAGGCGTAGGCGGTGTTTCCCTTGGTGGGGGGACTGAAGCGTGCAAGGAGTCGTGCCGGCTCCAGCAGCCGCTCCCGCACTCGTACGGTCCAGCGTTCGGGATCGCCGTACTTTTCCTGGCTGAAGGCGCGTACGGCCTCCAGATCGTGCAGCAGATCGAAGGCGATGGCGTAGGTACCAAGCTGCGCCAGTACGCCATCGGTCCAGCCGGGAATTTTGCCATTCAGTTTGGCATAATTGTAGTCGTAAATCCCGTGCCACCAAGGGGGCGGGAAATCGTATCCTGGCGGAGGCGTGCCGCTGGTTATCTCGTCGTACAACGCCGCCGTGAGGTAGCCGCTCTTGTCCGGGGAGCGGGCAAAACCGTGGGCGAGGCTGGCGCTGAGGAGGGGGAGGCCGGGGTAGACATCGGCGACTCGATCCAGGATAACCGCCAACTGCCGCGCGGCACGAGGATCGGTATCGTGGTAGACTGCCGCGATCAGGTCTGGAAGGACGGCGGACATGATGATGCGCAGGCGCGCGCCGTAGACCTCACCAGCAGGGCAGAACCAGTGGCGGCGCTCGGAGTTGTAGGCGGTGCCCGCCCCGGCAAAGGCTTCGGGGACCAGGAAGCGATAGGCATGGGTGGTGCCATCCAGATGCGGAATCTCGGCGGTGTGATTGGGGCGCCACTTCCAGTCGGCGGGCATGTCCGATTCGCGCTCGTAGACGATCTCGCCGCCATCCTTTGCACGTGCCTGGAAGGGGGTCTTGAGAAAGTCCTCGTGAGACATCTCCACCCCGTCGAAATAGTCGTCTCCGGTGAAAGGATCACGGCCGCCCACGCCAGTGTTGGTGCCATGCATGGAGACGGGGGCAAAGTCGGTAATCAGCTCCTGCCAGGCGCTTTCCGGTATGGCCAACCAGTCGGCGGCGCGTCGGGCATCGCCGGTAACGAGAGTGCCAAAGCTCTCTTCACGCCCGGCGCGTGGGCCTGGTGGGAAGATGCGCTCGGGCATGGAATAGGTCGTCCCTCCGGGCATCAACTTGAGGATGGCGGCATCGTCGATGGCGGGCATTTCGCCCGCGGAGGTTGCCAGGGTCGCGGCGGTCATGATTACGGCTCTCATCCAGATTGTCATGCTTGCTCCTTAGTTGGTTTGCCATCCCCAGGGGGCGGAGGAGAGCCATTGGGGATAAGGGCGCCAGAGGTCCCTGTAGCCGCCCGCGCCCACGTGGCCGTCGGCAAAGCCGACGTTCGACTGTCCGGAATGGCGCAGCCCCACGTAACCCAGGCTCCCGTTGTGGACGAATGTCCATCCGCGGTAGCCGGCGACAGTGCCATCCGAGTCGAGAAAGACGTACTGCTGATCGGGGCGGGGAATCTGGTTGGTCTTGTCCCATGGATCGCGATTGCCCCATCCGGAGTCGCCGCCGATATTGTGCTGCGGCATGCCGTAATGGACGTCCAACTGGTAAAGGAGTGGTTTGTCGAACGCGGCACACCGAAGAATGGTGGCGGAGCGGTACTTGAGCGGAATGGTGCCCCAATAGTTGTCGGTAAGCTCGGGCATACCGAGTTCCTCGCGGGCGAGGTAAGGATACCAGCGATTGGTAGCTGCATTGAAGGGGCGATTCCAGCGCAGGACATCCGACCGAAAGGGGAGGATTACGCCGTCCCATGTATCCGAATAGAGCTGCCAGACCATCATCAATTGCTTCACGTTGCCGACGCATGAGATCTGCTTGGCTTTGGCGCGCGCATTAGAGAGGGCCGGCAAGAGCATTGACGCGAGAATGGCTATAATAGCGACTACGACGAGCAACTCGATCAGGGTGAATGTGTGCCTCTTCATCGTTGCCTCCTTGTGTTGTTGGCAGGTGCAGGTGCCGCACTGCCCTTTTCGATCAGGTCGCCCTCGATGAGGACAACCCGGCTGGATCGTTCCGGTTCGTTGCGTCGCGCTTCGAGCAATTCGACGGCGGTCGACGCCATCAACTCAAAATTCTGTCGAAAGGTGGTGACCGGTACTGGGGAAGGATCGCTTATGGGATCGTCGTCATAGCCGACGATGCTGATGTCGGCGGGCACACGGAGTCCACGGTTTTGGAGTTGGCGAATCATCTCGGCGGCATAGGTGTCGAAGGTGAGTACGGCGGTTGGGGGCGACGCAGAGGGCAGAACCAGATCGAGCCACTCGCTGATTGCCTGCGCGTGTTGATAGCAGGTGAAGTGGATCGGCTTGAGAAAGAGGGGCGACAGCTCGCAGCCAAGCTCCTTGCAGGCAGCTTCGTAATGCCACCAGATCTCGCGGTCCTGCCAGATGACGTCTGGATTGGGGCGAAACATGGCGATGCGGCGATGGCCCAGAGCCACGAGGTAGGCCATCTGATCGCGGATCGCCCGGGCGGCATCCGGGAGCACCACGTCGACACAGGGCAGGCGGTGATCACTGTAGAAGAGCACCACTGGCGTTCGAGCCGACAGCCGCTTCACGATCGTGCCGTCATTGACCTTGGCGATGATGCCATCAGCCAAGCCGCGGGCGCATGCCTTGAGCTGGCCGTCGGGCAGGATGTCATGCTCGGAATCGGCCAGGAGCATGTGCTTGTCCGCTGCCTGCAAAGCGCGTTGCACGGCCCATTGAATGCGCCAGTAGAAGGCACCTGGAAGTTGCGCCTGCCCGATCATGGTCGGATCCACCAGAAAAGCCACGGCATCGCAACTGCCGCGTACACTGCGCAGCACCCGCTGCACCTGGCGGTCGGGCTCGTAGCCCAATTCCTGTATGGCCGCAAGTGTCCGCCTGCGCGTCGCCTCCGCAATATTGGGATGATCGTTGATCACCCGCGAAACGGTCGCGGTCGAGACCCCAGCCAGCCCCGCCACCGTGGCCATGGACACTTTTCCGGACATCTCCGCTCTCTCTGTAAGGCGTTGCAATGTAACGTTGCATTACAGTATTGCGCATTGGCGATCGATGTCAAGAGCAGAATGCAGTATTGCGGGAGAAAGACTTTCCGCGACGGGTCGGACGGTCGGACGCGGGGTCGGACGCAGTCGGCTGAAAAAAAGAGGCAGCCGTTCCGGGGGGGGGTGGAACGGCTGCCTTGGGGTGGGGGGATTTTTTACTTGGCGGAGGTCTCGAAGGCGCTGAACTGGTTGCGCAATTCGGAGTCCTGCGAGATCTGGGTGCGCAGTTTGGCGAGGGCGCGCTTCTGTATCTGACGGACGCGCTCGCGGGTGCGGCCGATCTTGCGACTGATCTGCTCGAGTGTGCGGGGTGGGCTCCCATCCAAGCCGTAGCGCATGAGGAGGATGGTGCGCTCGCGATCGTCGAGGCTCTCGAGGAGGAGATTGAGCCGCTGCACGGACTCGCTATCATCGAGAACGCGATAGGGGGTGGGAGCATTCTCGTCGGGAATGAGGTTCTTGAGTTCGCCTTCTTCGCCGCGGAGGATGGGGTCCTGCATGGAGACGGTCTTGAGGTCAGCGCGACGGAGTCGTGAGACGACGCGTTCGCTGAAGTCGAGTCGGTCGGCGATTTCCCGATCGGTGGGATCGCGGCCAAGTTTCTCGGCAAGCTTGGAGCGCATGGTCCGGATCTTGTTGATCTTGCTGACGGAGGCGATGGGGACGCGAATGGTCTTGCTCTTTTCGGAGAGGGCGCGGCGCATGGCCTGCTTGATCCACCAGGCGGCATAGCTGCTGAACTTGGCGCCCTTCTCGGGATCAAATTTCTCGGCGGCACGCATCAGGCCGATGTTGCCCTCGGAGACGAGATCCTGAAGGGGCAGTCCCATGCCCTTGAAGTCATGGGCGATCTTGACCACCAGGCGGAGATTGGAGCGAATGAGCTTTTCTCGCGCCTGCATGTCGCCGGCATGGATCTTCTTGGCAAGGATGGCCTCTTCAGCCTTGTTGACGAGGGGTATATGGCCGATGTCGTCCATGTAGCACTTCATCGCGTCGTGTCTCGACATAACTGGTTACCTCCAAAAAAAGACTTTGAGTCCTGAAAATTTCGATCTTGGTTACTATCTTTAGATGATGGAAGTGGCATCGACGTTTCAGATTTTTTGTCGATTTCTGGGCGATTCCGCAAAATCGGCGAAAAAGTTGACTGCTTCGTAAGGTTATAAGTCCTTGATAATGAGGGACTTACGGAACTATTTTGGGGCATGAAAGTTTTTTCCATATATCGAGCTAAAGTATTGTATTACTTGCCGAACAAAGCTACAGGAGGAGGTTTCGGATGATCGCTTCGAAGGATGCAGTCTTCATTTTCATCGATGTACAGGGGCGGCTGGCAGAGCTGATGGATGAGCGCGAACGGCTCTTTGGGAATCTGGAGCGGCTGGTGCGAGGGATGCGGTTGATGGAGGTGCCGGTTCTGGTGACGGAGCAGATTCCGGAGAAGCTGGGGTCGACGCGGCCGGAGTTTGCGGAGGCGCTGGTGGGGGCGAAGGTCTACACCAAGTGCGCATTCAGTTGCGGCGGCGCGGAGGCGTTCTTGCCGGACCTGGCGGAGTTGGACCGCCGCCACGTCATCCTGGCGGGCATCGAGTCGCATGTGTGCGTGTACCAGACTGCTTCGGATCTGCTGGATGAGGGTTACGAGGTGCTGGTGGTGGCGGATGCGGTTTCGTCGCGGCAGCCGTACAATCGGGAGATTGCGCTGCAGCGGATGCGGGACATCGGCGCTTTTCTGGTGACGACGGAGATGATCCTGATGGAGTTGCTGGGCACGGCGGAGCATCCGAAGTTTCGGGAGGTGCTGAAGCTCATTCGGTGAGCTCTTTAATTTCTATCCCTACTTGACTTTTGGGTTATTTGTGTTATGGTGGATGATGTGTTTTGTGGTATAATATGAATGTAGCGTGGGGTTATTTTTGATGGGGAAGGCACGGGCAAAACAGACGAGTGGCATCCCTAGGGGACCGAGGTTTCGACCGAGGTTTTTGGGGTGGAGCGACGCGCCAGAGGCCACTCAGGCGAGTGGCGTGCCCAGGATGGCCAAGGTTTGGACCGAGGTTTTGGGGGTGGATCGAGGTGCCAGAGGCCACTCAGGCGAGTGGCGTGCACGGGAAAGCCGAGGTTTGGACCGAGGTTTGGACCGAGGTTTTTGGGGGTGGAGCGACGCGCCAGAGGCCACTCAGGCGAGTGGCGTGCACGGGAAAGCCGAGGTTTGGACCGAGGTTTCGACCGAGGTTTTGGGGGTGGAGCGAGACGCCAGAGGCCACTCAGGCGAGTGGCGTGCCCAGGAAAGCCGAGGTTTGGACCGAGGTTTCGACCGAGGTTTTGGGGGTGGAGCGAGGCGCAAGAGGCCACTCAGGCGAGTGGCGTGCCCAGGATGGGATGCAGCGTTGGGGGAGTTTTGGGCGAATATTGACGCCGTCTCGTTATCACGCTACTTTACGCGCCAGTGGGTACGACCTGATATTATTAGAAAAGAGATGACCAAGGGGGATCGGTATGATCAAGGAAAACAAGCTTGACAAGGTGTGCACGCATCCACCGGTACCGCCACCGGAAAAGCAGGTGGCGAAATGCGCGCTGTGCATGAAGCCGCTGGGTCGTGATGCGATGGTGACCCGTGAGGGGAAGGCATTCTGCTGCAATTCCGCGGCGGACATGTACGAGAGCGGTGATCAGCATTACCAGGAATTTCTCGGTCGCGAGAAGAAGGGTGCTTTCGGCCGATTCATGAAGAAGGTGGCGGTGCTGATCATCCTGGTGGTGCTGCTGGGAGCGATCTATGTGATGTTTGGCGACCAGATCATGGCGAAGGTGAATGAACTGCGCGGTGCGTCGGCGACGGAGCCCGCCACACCGGCGGAATGACGGGTACGGCTGGAATCGTGCGAGTGCGCACAGCTCGCCGATTTCAGCCGGGGAATTGAGTCGGGGCGGGATAAATCGCGCTTTTCTTGCGGTTTCCCATTTAAAAGGAGCGGTGAGTGATTAGGTTATGGGCTGTGCGCGCCACCGTAGATTGCTCACCGTCCAAGGGACAGGGAACTGCCTGTTTGGGATAACCGTATCAGTAAGCACTCCATGAATCGAAAACAGACGTCCACCAAGCATATATTTGTGACAGGCGGTGTGGTTTCATCGCTGGGCAAGGGGATAACAACCGCCTCGCTGGCGCTGCTGTTGAGTCGCCGCGGCTACCGAGTGGGGCTGCAGAAGCTGGATCCGTACATCAACGTCGATCCAGGAACGATGTCGCCGTTCCAGCACGGTGAGGTCTACGTGACGGAAGATGGCGCGGAAACCGACTTGGACTTGGGTCACTACGAGCGTTTTTCCGGGATTTTCTGCCGCCGGGAGAGCAACTACACCACGGGTTCCATCTATAGCAATGTGATAGCGCGGGAGCGGCGTGGCGGGTACCTGGGTAAGACGGTGCAGGTCATTCCGCACATCACCGATGAGATCAAGGCGGCGATTCGCTCGATGGATTCGGACGATGTGGATATCGTGATCACGGAGATTGGCGGCACGGTGGGCGATATCGAGTCGCTGCCTTTTCTCGAAGCGATTCGGCAATTCCGTCAGGAGATCGGTCGCGACAATGGCCTCTTCATCCACCTGACGCTGCTGCCCTACATCCGTGCGGCTGGCGAGATGAAGACGAAGCCGAGCCAGCAATCGGTGGGTATTCTGCGGGAGATCGGCATCTTTCCCGATATTCTGGTTTGCCGCTGCGAGCGTCCGATGCTCCAGGAGCACCGGGAGAAGCTGGCGCTTTTCTGCAATGTCAGCCGCAACCTGGTCTTTGAGGAAGTAGATGTCAAGCACTCGATTTACGAGGTTCCGCTGGACTTGGCCGCGCAGGACATGGATATCTACACGCTGGAGCTGCTGAAGCTGCACGTGGGAACGTTGCGGATCAACGACTGGAAGGCGATGGTGAAGACGTTGATCGAGCCGCCGCGGGGAACGGTGGAGATTGCGGTGGTTGGCAAGTACATGAGCCTTCGGGATGCGTACAAGAGCATCTTCGAGGCGTTGACGCATGGCGGCATTTACAGCGGGGTGACCGTCAAGACGCGCTGCGTGGAGGCGGAGGACGTGGAACGGGAAGGGGCGGAGAAGCTCCTTGCCGGGGTGGACGGCGTGTTGGTGCCCGGCGGTTTTGGAGAGCGTGGCATCGAAGGCAAGATCAAGGCGATCCAGTATGTGCGTGAGCAGGGGATTCCGTTCTTTGGGATCTGCCTGGGGATGCAGTGCTCGGTCATCGAGTTTGGCCGCTGTGGCTGCCAGCTGGCGGGTGCGAACAGCAGCGAATTCAATGAAGACTGTGCCTATCCGGTGATTCACCTGATGGACGAACAGAAGAATGTGGTGGACAAGGGTGGGACCATGCGCCTTGGTTCCTATCCCTGCGTCCTTCAAGAAGGCAGCCGAGCGGCTGCGGCCTACGGTACGATGCGAATCGACGAACGTCATCGCCATCGATATGAGTTCAACAATGACTATCGCGAGCAACTTGCCGAAGCCGGCATGGTGGCGACCGGGCTTTCGCCGGATGGAAAGCTGGTGGAGATCGTCGAGATACCGGACCATCCATGGTTTGTGGCCTGCCAATTCCACCCGGAGTTCAAGTCTTACCCTCTCAAGGCACACCCGCTCTTCCGCGACTTCACCAGCGCGGCTTTGCGTTGTCGCGATGACAGAGAAGCGGTCGAGGCCAAAGCATGAAGCTGGTCAGCGGCTCCGCCGATCGTTGTCATCAAAAAGCCGGGCCCTGTCCGGACAGTGTCTTATCCTGCTACCCGAACGATCTGGAAAACCTGCATGCCTTCTATTGATTTGAGTTTCGATGACGACAAACCACGACATCATTGCGGAGTCTTTGGCATTGTCGGCCATCCTGACTGCGCTGAAATGACCAGATTGGGGCTTTACGCGCTTCAGCATCGTGGGCAGGAGAGCGCCGGCATTTTTCTTCTGCGGGACGGGAAGTGCGAGCTGTTCAAGCGGATGGGGCTGGTCGCGGATGCCTTCAAGCATTTTCCGCGGGAGTGGAGCGAGGGGAGGCAGCAGGCGGCGATCGGCCATGTGCGCTACAGCACTTCAGGTTCCTCGGCGCTGGTGAACGCGCAGCCTTTCGCCGTGGAGTTCGATGACTGGAACCTGGCCCTGGCGCACAATGGCAATCTGAGCAACGGCGGCATCATCCGTCAGCGGTTGAAGGATACGGGGGCGATCCTGCAGGGCAATACGGATACGGAGCTGGTCCTCCATCTTGCGGCGCGTCAGCATCAGGTGGGACAGCCGCCGTGGGAGGCGCTGATGCAGGCCCTCAAGAATGTGGAAGGTGCTTACTCGATTCTTGCCATGTGCGAGGATGGAGTGGCGGCAATACGGGATCCGTATGGGTGGCGGCCGCTGGCTATGGGTAAGCTTGGCGATGCCTACGTTTTCGCTTCCGAGACCACGGCCTTCGACATCCTTGGCGCGGAATATATCCGCGACGTGGAGCCGGGGGAGTTCATCCTGGTGCGGCCGGACGGAAGCATGGAGTCGCAGTATTTCGATTTTGCGCGTCGGCGGGCGCATTGTGTCTTCGAGCTGGTTTATTTTGCGCGTCCGGACAGCAGCATTTTCGGAGAGCAGGTCTATTCGGTGCGGAAACGCTTCGGGGCGAAGCTGGCGGAAGAAGCGCCGGCGAACGCGGATGTGGTGATGCCGCTTCCGGACGGCGGCGTTTATGCCGCTATCGGCTATGCGGATGCGGCGAAAATACCCTTCGACATGGGAGTGGTGCGCAATCACTATGTGGGTCGCACCTTCATTCGACCGACGGAGGAAGATCGCCGGAAGGCGGTGAAAGTGAAGCTGAATCCGATACGGGAGGCGGTGGAGGGGAAGCGCGTTTGCCTTGTGGATGACAGCATCGTGCGCGGCAATACCAGCCGTGAACGGGTGCGACTCCTGCGCGAATGCGGGGCGAAGGAGGTGCACATGCGCATCTCGTGCCCGCCAATCGTCAACCCGTGTTACTACGGCATCGACTTCGCGAGCACGAGTGAACTGATAGCCAGCGGCAGCACGGTCGAAGAGATAGCGGAGCAGATCCAAGTGGACTCGCTGGCCTACCTGTCGCTGGAAGGAATGCTCTCATGTGTTGCCAAAACGCGTCCGGCAGACTATTGTCATGCCTGCTATTCGGGAAAATATCCTGTGCGGCCCAAGCTTGGTATCAAGCGCGATAATACCAACGAGAACCCGCTTTAAGCCATCACCAACGAACCAGGTTGCAGTACGCCCATGCCCAAACGGCAAGACATAAACCGCATCATGCTCATTGGCTCCGGCCCGATAATCATAGGCCAGGCCTGTGAATTTGACTATTCTGGAGTTCAGGCGTGTAAAGCGCTGAAAGAGGAAGGCTACGAAGTCATCCTTGTGAACAGCAATCCGGCAACGATCATGACGGATCCAGAGTTTGCTGACCGCACCTATATAGAACCGTTGACGGTAGAGATACTGCATGAGATCATTCGCCGCGAGCGTCCAGATGCCATTCTGCCGACACTCGGCGGGCAGACTGCGCTGAACCTGGCGATGGCGCTGCATGGGAGCGGTCTGCTGGAGCGCTTCAACGTGGAGATGATCGGTGCGCGCGCGGATGCTATCGCGAAGGCGGAAGATCGGGAGCTGTTCAAGCGGGCGATGGTCAGCATCGGTCTGGATGTGCCCAAGAGCGTGACGGTGCACAGCTTGCTGGAAGGGAAGGCAGTGCTGGAAGAACTCGGCGGTTTTCCTTTGATCGTGCGTCCGGCGTATACGATGGGCGGAACGGGCGGCGGGATCGTCTACGATCAGGAACAATTTGAAGCGACGCTGAAACGCGGCCTGCGCTACAGCCCGATTTCTGAAGTGCTGATCGAAGAATCGGTAATCGGGTGGAAGGAATACGAACTGGAGGTGATGCGCGACTGCAAGGACAATTGCGTGATCATCTGCTCGATCGAAAATCTCGACCCGATGGGCGTGCATACCGGCGACAGCATCACGGTGGCGCCGGCGCAGACATTGACGGATCGGGAATACCAGATCATGCGGGATGCGGCGCTGGCGATCATGCGCGAGATTGGCGTGGAGACGGGTGGCTCCAACGTGCAGTTTGCCGTGGATCCGGCGACAGGCCGCATGGTGATAATCGAGATGAATCCGCGGGTTTCCCGTTCCAGCGCGCTCGCGTCCAAGGCAACCGGCTTTCCGATCGCAAAGATTGCCGCAAAGCTTGCGGTGGGGTATACGCTTGACGAGCTGCGCAACGACATCACTCGGGAGACGCCTGCCTGTTTCGAGCCGACTATCGACTACGTCGTGACGAAGATCCCGCGTTTTGCCTTCGAGAAATTCCAGTCGGCGGACGACACGCTGGGAACGCAGATGAAGTCCGTGGGTGAAACGATGGCCATCGGCCGGACCTTCAAGCAGTCGCTGCAGAAGGCGCTACGTGGTCTGGAAACGGGACACCGCGGCTTTGGAGCGGGGCCCAAAGATGCATTCTTTGAGGCACTCTCGGACGACGAACTGTGCAAGGCGGTGGCACGGGCGACGGCGACGCGCCTGTATGCCATTCGGGCGGCTTTCCGGCGTGGATACAGTGTCGACCGGGTGTATGATCTGTGCATGGTTGATCGGTGGTTCCTGCGCCATCTGGAGGAGCTGGCAAACTACGAGGACGAGATTGCCGGTGTTGGCAGCATCGAGGCACTGCAGCAGGATGCGCACTTGTTCCGGCAGGCGAAGGAGTTCGGCTATTCCGATCGGCAGATTGCCTGGCTGCTCAAGACTACGGAAACACGGGTACGCGAAGTCCGTAAGGCAATCGGCCTCCTGCCGGTGTATGGCCTGGTAGATACCTGCGCGGCCGAATTTGTCGCCTACACGCCCTACTTCTATTCAACCTATGGCGAGCGCGACGAGCAGCGAGCCACCGACAAGAAGAAGATCATGATTCTCGGCGGCGGTCCCAACCGGATCGGTCAGGGGATCGAATTCGATTACTGTTGCGTACACGCAGCCTTCGCCCTCAAGAATGCCGGGTTCGAGACGATCATGATCAACAGCAATCCGGAGACGGTGAGCACGGACTATGATACCAGCGATCGGCTGTATTTCGAGCCGTTGACGCTGGAAGACGTGCTTAATGTTTACGAGCGCGAGCAGTGCTGGGGTGCCATCGTGCAGCTAGGCGGCCAGACTCCGCTGAACCTGGCGAAAGATCTCGAACGGCACGGCGTCAATGTTATTGGGACAAAGCCGGACAACATCGAGATGGCGGAAGATCGCAAGTTCTTCCAGCAGCTGGCGCGTAAGATCAGTGTGATGCAGCCCGATAATGACGTGGCGACCAATGTCGAGGAAGCCGTGACCATCGCGGATCGAATCGGCTATCCGCTGCTGCTGCGGCCTTCCTTTGTGCTGGGTGGCCGCGCCATGGTCATTGTCTACAAAGAGAAGTATCTCCGCAAATACATGACGGAAGCGGTGGAGGCATCAGAGGAACGTCCGGTGCTGATTGACCGTTACCTGGAAGATGCGGTGGAAGTGGATGTGGACTGCGTCAGCGACGGCGAGACGTCGGTGATTGGCGCGATCATGGAGCACGTGGAGTTGGCAGGGGTGCATTCCGGCGACAGTGCCTGCATCATCCCAGCCCCGAACCTGAGCGCAGCCGTGAAGGACAAGATCCGCCACAACACCCATGCACTGGCGCGCGAATTGAAGGTAATCGGGCTGATGAACATCCAGTTCGCGGTCAAGGACGAAGTGGTCTACGTGCTGGAGGTGAATCCTCGGGCATCGCGTACCATCCCCTTTGTCAGCAAGGCAATTGGCGTGCCTCTGGCCAAGTTGGGAGCACTGGTGATGGCGGGCAAGAAGCTGGTGGATCTGGGCTTCACACGGGAGATCATTCCGAAGCACCACGCCGTGAAGGAAGCAGTCTTTCCCTTTTCGAAATTTCCTGGAACCGATATCATTCTGAGCCCGGAGATGCGTTCAACGGGAGAGGTGATGGGCATCGACATGAATCGCGGCATCGCTTACCTGAAGAGCCAGCTGGCGGCGGGAAGCAACACGCCAAGCGGCGGGAATGTCTTCCTTTCGGTGCGGGATGTGGACAAGAACGCGGTGGTGCCTCTGGCGAAGCGCCTCGTGGACCTCGGGTACCGCATCTATGCGACGTTGGGGACGAGTACCGTGTTGCGGGAAAACGGCATCGCCAGCGAAGCGGTTTTCCGCATATCGAAAGGACGGCCGAATGTGCTCGATATGCTGGCGGAGCAGAATGTCTGCTGGATCGTGAACACGCCTTCGAGCGGTGCGAGCCCGAAGGTGGACGAGATCCGGATGCGCTCGGATGCAGTGATTCATGGCATACCCATCACAACGACGCTGGACGGTTTCCGTGCAGCGGTGTCAGGGCTGGAAGCCTTGAAGGTGATGGAGCGTGTCGATGTGAGGACGCTTCAGGAATACCATGGCAAGGGGCATCGACTCAACCTGTGAGGCGCGGTGGCGCGAGGTTGTCATGGCGAGCCCGAAATTGGGGCGACAGTTTGCAACCTCGCCGGGGATCATGTACACTAATCTTCAACTGGAAGTGATGACTTCCCTCTCATTATCTCTGGAGTGACACGTGACCATCGGCCCTGGGGACGGGAGGGCTGTAGGTTTTTTCCTAATCGGCAACTTGGCGCGCGGCGATCATCGGTCCCTGCCCCAGTTGCTAACCGCCAGTCCGAGACGGCTGCACATTCACAGGCACCCGGCTGACGATTCCAACCCTTCCACAGATAACCGATATCCTTGATTGATCGACGTTTACGTACGACCATGGGCAGGACTACAACGGGGAATGCGCTCGGTGCATCGGCATACCGCATGAGGCGGATTGCCTGACCGGCACTTCGCACATGAGAGCCACCGGGGTAGACATTTTCTACCTTTTTCACAACACACGTGCTTCTTCTGAAGGCACCGGACCTCAAATGGCACCCGCCATTTGAGGCGCCAAACGATACCAAGCGAGAGACGAGCATGGACAACAGCGACGCCAAACAGAATCCTGACGAGCAGGCGAATCCAGGTGAACCCACCCCTCCGAATGGGGAGCAGCCGATCGGTGAGGTGCGGCATCGATCCGGCGATCGTCGCAAAGGGGGAGGCCGGCCCGGCGGCGGTCGCGGTAAGCGCCCCGTTGGCCGCGGCCCAAGCGGCGGCAATCGCCCGGATATCCGGCCGAACAGCTATCCGCCCAAGGAGAATGGAGGCGGTATGACGAAAGATACGCCGGCTCCAAGCATCAACCTGATCGAGCTGCAAGAAAAGACGATGCAGGAATTGACCCAGATGGCGAACGATCTGGGCGTGGAATCGGTGGGTGCGCTTGGCAAGCAGAGCCTTGTCTACGAGATCCTCAAGACGAATGCGGCGAAGAGTGGCCTGATGTATGGCGGAGGCGTTCTGGAGATCCTTAACGACGGCTTTGGCTTCCTGCGGTCCCCGAAGTACAGCTATCTGCCCTGCCCGGAAGATATCTACCTGAGTCCCTCGCAGATCCGTCGCTTTTCCTTGCGCAAGGGGGACACGGTCACGGGGCAGATTCGGCCGCCGCGCGAGAAGGAGCGCTTCTTTGCGATGCTGAAGGTCGAGGCGATCAACGGTGAAGCCCCGGAGTTGAAGCGGGAGAAGATCCCCTTCGAGAACCTGACTCCCTTCTTTCCCACCGAGCGCTTGATCCTTGAGCGCGAGCCGGACGAGCATGCCATGCGTTGCCTGGATCTGATTGTGCCGATCGGAAAGGGCCAACGCGGATTGATCATTGCCGAACCGCGAACCGGCCGCACCACGCTGCTGCAGAAGATCGCGAACAGCATCAGCGCGAACAATCCCGATGTGGTGCTCATCGTCCTGCTGGTCGACGAACGTCCTGAGGATGTGACGGAAATCGAGCGGTCGGTGACCGCGGAAGTCACCAGCTCGACATTCGACGAGCCCCCCGCGCGCCATGTACAGGTGGCGGAGATGGTGATCGAGAAGGCGAAGCGACTGGTCGAGCATGGCAAGGACGTCGTGGTGCTGCTCGACAGCCTGACGCGTCTGGCGCGTGCCTACAACACGGTGGAGCCGCCCAGTGGAAGAGTCCTGGACGGCGGCGTCGATGCCAACGCGCTGCACAAGCCGCGGCGAATCTTCGCCGCCGCGCGAAATATCGAAGAAGGTGGCAGCCTGACCATTCTGGCGACGGCGCTGGTGGAGACGCAGAGCCGCATGGACGAGGTGATCTTCGAGGAATTCAAGGGCACCGGCAACATGGAATTGCATCTGCAACGTAAGCTGTCGGAGCGGCGATTGTTTCCGGCGGTCAACCTGGCAATTTCAGGAACCCGGCGGGAGGAATTGCTCCTGCATCCAGAGGAAATGGAACGCACCTGGCAGCTGCGGAAGAGCCTGAACGAGGCGCCGCCTGTCGAGGCGATGGAGCTGCTTTTGAAGAAACTGAAAGAGACCAGAAGCAACGCGGAATTCCTTCTCTCCTTGAAAGGATCCTAAAAAAAAGCCGATGACGGCTTGACTACGGTCGATCGTTCATTATATGTTCAGCGCTAATCACCTTTAACGCCTCTACCACTTTGAGGAAAGAGCTAATGGACGCTGTGGTTTGTCAATACTGTAATACCGAAGTTTCACTGGTCGAAGTTGAAAAAGAAGGCGGCCTTTGTCCGGAGTGTGGAGCCATGATGAATACATCCAGAGTGTGGGACGCGGATGACGACGACTTCGATGAGGATGCGGATATCGAAGAGGTCGACGACATTGACGATGTCGACGACTTGGACGATTATGACGATGACGATGGTGACGACGAGGACGAAGACTATTGAAGGCCCAGTGGTTCGACCGTACCGCTGATCAAGGCCAAGGATGATATACAGACCGAAGCCGTGACCGCACGGCTTCGGTCTGTCTCTATTTATGCAAACACTACCGCGTGAAATCTGGACGACAGTGAAGCTGCCGCTGGGGAGGACTCTCCATTGGCAGTTGGGGCAGCTTTCGCTGTGGCTCGAGCGCTCGGCCGAGGAGATCCTGCTGGCCTTCGACCGGAACGACAAGGAGGAAGATCGCTTGGTCGTGGCGCGTCTGGAGGCGAAACCGCAGGATCTGGAGTGGCAACGTTTTGCGGTGGGAGAGGGGCTTGACCGAATCACCTTTCGGCCGCTGCTGAGCGAGCGGCCAATGATCGTGCGGCCGGAGAGCGCGATTACAGTGCCCCCGGGCATGTCCAGTGACTACTACGCGCGGGTGCCGCTATGGATTGGGTTGGAGATGGCGCGGCCCGGTGACGATCCCGTGGCTCTGGTCGAGATCCCTACGGTGGTACTGTCGAATACCTGGTTCGGGGAGGATACGATGTCGGGGCGGTTGTGTTACGCGATGCGCACCACCGCCAGACGCACGTTGCAGGATGTAGCGGCACGGCACCATCGTGCCATCTGCCCGTTCCAGGTCCGCAACGTCTCAAAGGAGCCGCTGGTCTGCGAACGCTTCTCGATGGACGTCCAGCACTTGGCGCTTCATGAGCTGGACAACCTGCTGTGGACGCCGACGGTGGTCATCACCCATCGGGGGAGCGAAGCCGGGCAAGAGGTCGAGTTCAGCCAGCAGACGCCGGACAAGCGGCCTCTGGGGCCGGTAATCAGCCCGGCGCGGGAACCCATTGGCGGCAGCTTCCTGCGTCAGAGCATCAGCAGCTTCAACTTGGCGAGCCTGTTTCGCTAATGATTTATCTTGGCCAAACCGTAGCGGCAGAGTTCATCTCGGCGGAGACCATCGCGCGAGTGCTGCGGGTAGTGCTTCTACTGGCGATCGGGCTGCCGGTACTGAAGGTGGCGACCAACTTCGTGGCCAGGATGCTCCGCCATCGTTTCTCCGCCCAGCACATCATGCTGGTCCGCAAGGGTGTCTTCTATACGGGCAGCGCCATCCTCCTGCTCTCCGTGCTGCGAGAGTTGCAGTTCGACCTCACAGCGCTGCTCGGTGCTGCTGGTCTCGTCGGTGTCGCCGTCGGCTTTGCATCACAGACCAGCCTGTCGAACCTGATCAGCGGCCTGTTTTTGATTTCCGAGCGGCCATTCGAGGTGGGCGACGTCATCAAGATTGGCGAGACAACGGGGGTGGTGCTGAGCATCGACTTGCTCTCGATCAAGCTGCGTACCTTCGACAACCGCTTTGTCCGCATGCCTAACGAGATGATCATCAAGACGGAAGTGGTCAACATCACCCGCTTTCCCATACGCCGCATGGAGCTCAATGTGGGCGTGGCTTACAAGGAGGATATCCGACATGCCGTGAAGGTGCTGAAGGAAGTCGCAAACAAGAATCCTTTCGTGCTGGATGAACCGGAGCCGATGGTGGCATTCACGGGCTTTGGCGAATCGGAACTGAAGATCTTCATCGGGGTCTGGCATGCTCGCGAGGACATGCTCAAGCTACGCGACTCGATCCTCCCTGAGATCAAGGAACGGCTGGACGCAGAAGGCATCGAGATCCCCTTCCCGCATCGGACCCTGTATGTCGGCGACGTCACCAAACCTCTACCCATTGACCTGCACCAGCCCGAAGATAAGGTGGAGAAGGCCGAGTAGCCCTTCAGGCAAGCTGAAACTCGCTTCGTGAGATCACCTCGTCCTGCATGGTGCGGGATAGATGGGTGAAGTAATCGCTGTAGCCGGCAACCCGGACGATGAGATCGGCATACCCCTCCGGGCACTCTTGAGCGGCCCGAAGTTGATCCGCCCCGGCAACGTTGATCTGTATCTCCAGGCCACCGCGCCGGAGATAGGTCTCGATGACGGCCCACATCGCCTGGCGACCACGCTCATTCTGCAGCTGCGAGGCAGAGAACTTGATGTTGTGGACGAGCCCGCCGAGGGCGCGGCGATGACTCCAACTGGTGGTGCTGAGGACGGCGGCAGTGGGGCCGCGGCGCTCGCGCCCCTGGGCAGCACCGGCGCCATCCGCCAGGGGCATGCCGGCGCGGCGTCCGTCCGGCGTCGCCCCCGTTTGCGCCCCCAGCACCCCATGCTGAATCCAGCAGAAGAAACCAGGCACGTAGTGGTGCGGGCCAACGCGATTCGCTTCGGTGGTGGCGACCAGAAAGTCGGCCCAGCGTGCAGCGGTGGCATCGGCGGCGGGATCGTCGTTGCCATAGCGGGGAAGGGTGCGGCAGATACGTTGCCGGAGGGCTTCATGATCGGCAAAGTCGTTGACAAGCGCCGCGTGGAAGTCGCTGACCGACAGCGCCTTTGCCTCATAAACGAGATGCTGAATGGCCAGCATGCCGTCGGCAAGGTTGGCAAGCCCCACAAAGGAGTTCTCCACCCAGTTGTACCTTGCCCCACCGCGATCGAAGTCGCGGCCTCTGGCGAGACAGTCACTGATGAAGCAACTGGCAAGGGGGAATCCGCCTTCGCGGCGTCGCCGTTGCCAGATCTGGTCCAGATGCTGTGCCGCGGTCGCGACTTTGGCGGCAATGTGACGCTCCACCAAAGCCTCGAAGGCGCTGAAATCGGGCGGCGGGCTGGCCGCGGCCTCGGCCATGGCGTCCAGCAACAACTGGCACAGATTGAAATAGGGAGCGGTTACCCACATGTTGGAGGCGCCACAGACCTTGATCTCGACACAGGTCGAGTTCATGTAGTGGTAGCTGTCCTCGGCACTGACCCCCTGCTCGCGGAGCCCCTCGACGATGACCTCGTCATTGAAGAAGGCAGGACACCCGATACCGGTTGCGAGCATCCGGCAGGCGAAGTCGGTGAACTCCCGTGGAGTCCCCGAATGCCAGGCGACGCCCACCGTTGGATAGACGAGGCGGGTGAGCTGGCGCGCGATCAGGCAGAGATAGCTGAGGTCGTTGGTGACATCTTCCCCTTTTGCATTGCGGCCGCCCACCATCACGGCAATGGCAGAGCCCGGCTGCAGAATCCGATTGCACTGGATGAAGAGTCCACAGATGAGGTCGAGGGCCTGTTGCGGCGTGAGGCGCCCCGCGGCGACATCAGCGTCATGGAAGGGGCGCAGGATCTGGTCCATACGACCGGGATTGGTGAGGCTGTGTCCGCCCCCGAACCAGAGGGCGATGGTGGCTATCCACATGAGCTGAATCGCTTCGTGGAAGCTCGCCGGCGCGGCATGGCTCAGGCGGCGGCAAATCGCCGCCATTTCCGCATTGCCCCGGGCGCCACACTCATCGGCAAGGCGTTCGGCATAGCGCTGCATGCCGAGCATGGCGAGGCGGCATGCCTGGTAAAAGAGGCGCGCTTCATCATCCCCGGCGGCTGCGGCATGCGCATCGATGCGGGCAAGCATGCCATCGATGCCCAAGCTGAGCAGGAGGGTGTGGTCGGGGTGAAAGTGGGCTGGATCGCCACCCGGAAAGGGTGGCAGCGTGGCGGCAGCCTCCCGGTGGCGGGGAAGCTCGTCATCGGTCAGCACCCGCATCCTGGGGCGCCCGACAATCTGCTCGCCAGGCTCGATCTCCAATGGCATCTGCTCGAGGACGGCGCAGGATTCGCGGGCGCGCCACATGAGCCAATCTTCTTCGGGCGTACGGAGAGCCCAGGCGGCAGCTTTGATGCGGACGATTTCAGGCACCTGAAGCGGAAGATTCTCCCGGTGTATGTGGAGAGCCTTCTCACGTAGCGGCACCAGATGCGGTGCCAGCTGAAAGGCCGCATTCGCCATATCCACACCCGCCATCTCCATCATGATCGCTCCTGCCGTACGATTGTTGCTGAGGTTTTTGCGCCAACCTACATTATATTCTCCCTTGCCTGCACAGTCGAGCGGAACACGAAAATAGTAAGGGTCCGCTGTGCGTGCTGGCTGTTTGGGGTCGTTTGCGATTGGAGCGAAGGAGCAGGCAGTGAAGACAAAGCACGATGTCGCTGGATTCACAGGCAGTCGGCATGGCTGGCTTCAATGGCTATTGGCCGGAGCGATCATGATGGCAGGAGCAGGGACATCGGCTGAGGATAAGGGGGAAGCGGAGACTCTGATCCGACTTCAGGCGCTGGGGGCACAACCGGACGATGGAGCCGACGACACTCCCGCCTTTGCCGAGGCGCTGCGGCTGGCCCGAAAGTTCACCGGTTGCCGCCTGATTCTGGAGCCCGGCCGGTACGACCTCTTTCTCGATCCCACGGTGCGAGCAAATCCCGCCTTTGAGCATGGGCTGCTTGTGGAGAGGGTGCGGGGGCTGACCATCGACGGCCAGGGTGCCGAGTTGGTGATCCATGACATGCGGCCGCTCTTTGTCTTTCGCGAAACCGATGATTTGACCGTTCGCAACCTGACCATCGACTGGGCGCGGCTGCCCCACTGCGGTGGCCGGGTAATCGCCGTCCATCCATCAGCGTCGGCATTCGATCTGGAAGTCGCGCCGCCGTACCGTGCGGAGGCGGGGATGCTGGTGGAAGGCGTACTCGGCTATGATCCCGACCGGGCGCGTCCAGCCTACCGCGGCTACGATCTCTACCAGATCGCCGGGGAATGCACGACGCCCACCGAATTGGTTACCAAAGTGGTGATGCGCGTCTTCATTCGCCGGAATGCGGGACTTCCGCCGCTCGGCTCCCATCAGCTTGTGCGCTATGCCATCTATGGGCGAAACGCCTTTACCCTGACGACCTGTCGCAATGTGCGCTTCGATCAGGTGACGCTCCACGCGGTCCCGGGGATGGGACTCTATGCCGACCAGTGTACGGATGTGGAGCTGCGGCACTTCGTCGTGACGCGCCGGAATGGCTGCTGGCAGTCGACCGCGGCGGATGCAACCCACTTCAACAACTGCCGCGGCAGGCTGCTCATCGAAGACTGCATCTTTGAAGGCATGGGAGACGATGCCACCAACATTCACTGCATGTACGGCCTGGTGGCGGAGCGGGTCGATGACCATACCCTCCATCTCGTCCAGGCACGATCGCGCTCCTGGGGGCAGGCGGATGCGCCATTCCCGCTGCCACGGCCAGGCGACCGAATCGAGATTGGCCGGGATCCCCAGCCGTTGCTGCCTTACGGCGAGTTTGTCGTCGAGGAGGCCCACCTGAAAGGACGGGTGACGATTGTGCGATCGAAAGAGCCGTTGCCGGTGGATGTCGCTGCCGGTCATCTGGTCGCCAACGCGGCCACGGCGCCATCCGCCAGGATCAGCCGCTGCACGGTACGGGCCAACCGGGCCCGGGGAATGCTGATCCAGAGCCGCCAGGTACTGGTGGAAGATTGCCTCTTCGAGGATGTTTCCGGCGCCGCCCTGCATATCGCCAGCGATGCGGACTACTGGTGGGAAGGGTTGGCGGTGCGGGACGTCACCATCCGCGGCAATCATTTCCGCCGCTGCAATTACGGGGCCGCAAGACGGAAGGCGGTCATCGACATCTTTTCGGACCTGAAAGGGGGCCGCCAGTCCGGCGCTGGCGTCCATCGCGAGGTGCGGATCATCGACAATACCCTGGAGGATGCGGATGGGGCCGCCCTTCACGTCGGCTCGGCCGATGGGGTAGAGGTGCTCGGCAATCGCTTTCACGGCGCCACCGATGTTGCCGTGATTCTGGCTAACTGCCGCAACGTGCGGTTGGCCGAAAACGACTACGCGGAGCGAATGGAGCATCTGCGTCAGGAAGATGGCTGTGAAGCCGCCACGCTGACTATCGAGGAGTGACGCTCAGGCCGGCCATCCAGAGTTCGAGAACGAGCAGCGAGTAGAGCAAATAGCTGTGGTCCGCCTGGCGCGCGACATGCTCCGCGAAGAGCGCCTCCAGAGGCTGCCGCTGGAAGTACCCCAGGCGCACGAGCTCCCCGTCCAGCAGGTGCTCGCGCGCAGGTTGCAGCCATTCGCCGCGCAGCCAGGCGGCGACGGGAACCCCAAAGCCCATCTTGGCCCGTTTGGGAATCGCCGGGGGAAGAAGCTCCGCGAAGGTATCGATGAGGATACGTTTGCGCTGGTTTCCCCGCTGCTTCCACTTGTACGGCAGACGCTGGGCGAACTCCACCACATCCTTGTCCAGGAAGGGACTGCGAACCTCGAGACCGAAGGCCATCGAGGCGCGATCGACCTTGACGAGGATGTCGTCATTGAGGTAGGTGAGCATGTCCAACTCCATGATCTGCTCGATGAAGCGCTGCTCATGAACCGTGCGCAGGTGCTCTTCCAGCACCCGAAGGCTATCCGTAAAAGGCCCGCCCAGCTGCATGCGCTCCCCATACAGAGATTCCTTCAGACCGTGCGGCACGCGCGAGAGGAGGCGCCGATAGCGCGCAATCCCGTCGTTCTGGAGCATCTCCGAAAGCCGGTGCAGACGCCCCGCTATCGTACGCTCCTCGGCCTTGGGCGGCAGGAAGGCATGGATCAATCGCGCGAAGCCGTGGCGCAGGATGTCCGGCACCCCGTCGAGATGTTGCGCCAGCTTCATGAGTCGGTGACGATAGTAGCCGCCGAAGAGTTCATCGGCCGCATCGCCACTCAACGCCACCGTCACGTGCTGACGCGTGAACTGGCTGAGCAGGGAAGTTGGCAGCATCGAGGAGTCGCTGAACGGCTCCTCGTAAGCTGAAACGATATCCGCCAGGCGGTTGAAGTCGTTCGGTTGGACTTCCAGGAAGTGGTGCTCCGTCTTCAGATGCGCGGCGACGCTCGCGGCATGGCTGCGTTCATCGTATTTGGGGTCCGGAAAGCCGATGGAGAAGGTCTTCGAGGCGCCACTGGTGGCGCGCTGCGCGATGGCGCAGATGATGCTGCTGTCCAGCCCGCCGGAAAGGAAGAGGCCGAGCGGCACATCCGCCACCAGGCGCCGTTTGACGGCGGCATCCATAAGCTCGCGCAACTCGCGGCAGGCCGATGTGTAGGAGCCCCCGTACTCCGCGCGCACGTCCGGACGCCACCACGTGTCGGTGACGAAATGGCCCTTGCGCCAGTAGCCGCGCGTGCCGGGCGGAAGCTTGTGGATCCCCTGATAGATAGTGCTCGGCGTGGGAATGTACTGGAACTCCAGGTAGTCGTGGATGGACGCCGTGTCGAGGCGGCTGTCCACCCAGTGCAGCGTCGCCAGCGATTGTGGGCCGCTCGCGAAGGCAAAGCGCCCTTCCGTAAAGCTGTAGAAGAAGGGCTTCTGCCCGAGCCGGTCACGAGCCATGAACAGCTCCCCCGTCTCCAGGTGGCAGATCACGAAGGCGAACATCCCGTTGAGTTCGCGAACCATCTCCGCGCCATGCTCTTCATACAGATGCAGGAGCACTTCCGAATCTGTGTGTGTGGAAAAGGTGTGGCCGCGCGCGAGCAGGATGCGGCGGTGCGCCTCGAAGTCGTAAATCTCGCCATTGAAGACCAGCGCCAGCGTCCGATCTTCATTGAAGAGGGGCTGATGCCCCGCGGCCAGGTCGATGATGGAGAGCCGCCGATGCGCAAGGCCGATCGGGCCCTGCACGTGAAAACCGAAGTCATCCGGCCCCCGCCGGGCCAGCGGCGCAGCCATGCGCTCCAGTATTCCTGCATCGGGCGGCTGCAGACGATCGACGATTCCAGCGATTCCGCACATGCGTGGTATCTGCTCCTTTCTGGGTGCCGGGCTTCACGAGATCATCAGAGATGACGATCAACAGCTGTGACTATACCATGGGAAGCGCGCATTTGCCGCCACAGCTGGAGAAACTGTGGCCAATCCTCGTCCTCATTCGGCGTCAACGCGTATCCAGTCGACATAGCCTCTCGCCTTGCCGCCGGTATCGTCCGAGTCGCACATGACCGCAATCGTCGCCTCATGCGGCGGCTCTTCGCCGAAGGCTTTGCGGTAATCGGCAAGGATATTCATGCTCTCCTCCAGCCATTCCCCCGCAAGCTCGTCGCCCGTCTGCATGACGATCAGCATCGTCCGCGGCGTACGCGGATTCGGCAGGATCTCCTTCTCCTGCCGGCGATTCGCCCAGATGTAATGCAGACTGCTGTGTGGCGGATAATCGCCCAGGAACATCTTGTACGACTTGTACTTCATGCGCAGGCCAAGCGACGCATCACCCGGTTCGAAGCGGAAGATGACCGCGATGCGCAGCGCGTAATCGTCGCCCCGTTTCACTCGCGCATCACCATTGGCAAGGACCCCGTCGATCTTCCAGCGCCACCTCAGCACCGGCAGCAGATGCGGATCGAAGCGCTCCGTCCAGAGCACACCCGAAGCCGCATTCTCGCTTGCCGCCACCAGCATGCCGACCCCATCCCGAATCTCCACCGTGTACACGCTGTGGCGATCGATCCGCGGAAAGATCAGCGGCCCCCATGCATCCAGCCCGTCGAAGTTCTCCACCAACGATGCCTCGCCGCCGCCGACCACGCCGACAACGCTTAACCAGACCGTCGCAATAATGGAAATCAGGCGCATCCCCTAACATGAACGCCATCACCCCTCCACCGCAAGTCGCCGCAGATAGCTCGCCCCGTACGTCTCCGCGTCCGCTTTGTCCGTGTTCGTCAAGTCAAGCAGGATGCTTACCTCGACCTCGCTCCCCAATCCGCCCGATCCGCCCGATCCGCCCGCCCCCGCACTCTGCTCAGCGCGCGGAGGACTTGATGGGCTCTTCGGCCTGGGCGAAATAGTAGCCGACTCTGCCGTTGGTAATGACGTGGATCGGCTGTTCGGGATCGAGCTCGATCTTCTGGCGCAGGGCATTGATGTGCCAGCGGACCAGACCGGGATTGCCGATGCCCACCTTGTAGCCCCATACCTTCTCCAGCAGATCCTGGCTGGAAAAGCAGCGGCCGGGGTGGCGCATGAGGAAGCTCACCAGCTTGGCCTGCATGGTCGTCAGCCGCACCTGTCTGCCGTCAATACTGATCAGCCGACTGCCGCGGTTGAGCCGAACACTGCCGACTGCCAGATCCTGTACGGAGTCCAGGTCAGAGAGAGAGGTCTCCACCGTCACGTCCGTCAGAGCATGGCGCTTGAGCGAATCGTTGACCAGATCGATCAGCCGTTGACGATTGATCCGCTTCTTGCCTGCCTGCGTCTGGTTTTCGACGCTCATGACAATGCAGCCACGGTCCGCGGGCGCACTTGAACTGGGCCCGAATACGACGAGATCAGGAGAATGCTTGTGGCTAAGCAGGGGGGCGCGCTCCATGTTGCGCGTCCGCAGGACTACCAGCCCCTCGTTGCAGAGATCCTGGCGAACCTTCGTCGCCCACGCGTCCGATTTCTCCACCAGCAGGACTATCTTGTCTCGTGAATACTCTGCCATAACGGAAAGTCCTGGGTAAAAAGTCCCTCTCGGCTGCACACTGGTACCGGTGCGCAGCTATGCCTGACGATCATTATAGTAAGTGCACTCGTTAGATGCAATGGAAAAACAAACCAAGTCCCCAATATTCTACCTAACGCAGGGAGCCATGCGCCCACAGCAGGGCGTTTTGGCGCCTGTAGACCGTGCAGGTGACCCCAGCGTACTGGCGGAAAAGACGCGAGAAATAGTACGGATCGGTGATGCCGACCTCTTTGCCAACCTCGCTCACCGGCAGGGAGCTGGAGGCCAGCAGTTCGGCCGCCCGTTCGAGGCGACGCCGGTTCAGCCAGGCGATGGGGGAGCTTCCCATGTGCGCATGAAAGAGGCGGTTGAGGGTGGTCCTGCTGCATCCCGCCAGTTGCGCCATGGCGTCCAAAGTCCGCGGCTGCGCGAGCCGCTGGTCCAGTCGGGTGATCAGCATCCGCATGGCGGGCGGCAGGTCACTTTGGTCTCCCGTCAGCATCTGCGCGACCCGCTGCCATTCCGCCAGCATCATCTGCCCGAGTTGCCGGGCGACAGGCTCGGTGAAATCACGCGGATTGGCTGCCAGTATCGTATACTCCGCCAGGTGGCGCAGCGCTGGAGTCTCATCGAATCGGCCCGCGATGACCGACTCCAGCAGGGGCAGCGCCACATTCCGCCGTGGCCGCGGATCGATCACCCGGTTGGATACCGGGCGATGCACGATTCCATACTGCACGGCGCTGCCCGGCGCCAGCTCCGGAACGATATGCACCCCGGCGATATGCAACTCCCGCTCCTGCCGGTAGCGGATCGCATGGTTCCACGGCAGAATCAGAAAAGCTCCCGGCACCAGCGCAAACTCCTTGCCATTGACCGTCGCCGCGCCGCTTCCCGAGCGACACCAGAGCAGCATCCGGCTCTGCACCGACTGGAAGGCCACCTTCCGGCCGCTCCCGATCGTGGCGTTGTTCGCCAGCAGCACGATCGCGTGCGGCGTGTCGACGATGGGTTCTTTCTCCAAGTCACACCTCAGGATTCCGCTCTAAAGTAGCCGTTCATGGTAAAATACTACAAATTTGCCAGAAAAGTTCCATTTGTCCAGCGCTCCGCGAAGTGTATACTAGAGGATCGAAAGTCACACCTTCCCCCCCTAATCCGAGCCCATCATGCAGCCATTTACCCAATCGAACGACCTGCTCGGCCAGCCGGAGGCGCTTCGCCGGCGCGCCGCGGAGGACGGCTATCTCTTCTTTCGCGACCTGCTCCCGCGTCAGTCGGTCCTCGACCTGCGCCTCCAGATACTCCACATCCTCGACCGCCAGGGGCTGATCCGCCGCGGCTTCCCACTCGATGAGGCCGTGGCCGATCTGGACACCATCGCCGCCCTGCCGAGCGCCGAGCGCGGCTACTGCGGCGTCGGCGTCCCCCGCGAGGTCTATCTGGAGGTGCAGAAGCTCGAAGCCTTTCATCGTCTGCCACATCATCCCCGGTTGATCGCCCTCTACCGCGACCTGCTTGGCGGAGAGGTCTTTCCGCATCCACGCCACATCTGCCGCCTGATGCTGCCCGGCCCGACCGTGTCGCCGACCCCACCGCACCAGGATTATGTCCATATTCAGGGCACCCAGCATACGTGGACCTGCTGGTTTCCCATAGGCGATTGCCCGCTGGAGCTTGGCAGCCTCGCCGTGCTCGCCGGCTCCCATGGCGAAGGCATCCTGCCGGTTCATGAGGCCGAGGGTGCGGGCGGGCTCGCAAGCTGGCTCTGCAACATGACTCATGAATGGACCGGCAACGGCTTTCGCGCGGGCGACATCCTTACCTTTCCCAGCCTGACGGTCCACAAGGGATTGCCCAATCAGGCAAACCGGCAGGTTCGCCTCTCCTTCGATGCACGCTTTCAGCGGGTGGATGAACCCGTGAACCAGCGGTCGCTCAAGCCGCACTGCGAGCTTGCCGCTTGGGAAGAAATCTACACCGGCTGGCAGGACGATAGCCTGCGCTACTACTGGGAAAAGTTGCCGCTCATCGATTCCGAGTGGGATGCAAGCCTCACCAAAAGCAAAGAAAAGATCTGTTGAACAAGGGGAACCGGACCATGGGGACGACCGTTACGATGAACTCGCGGGAACGGGTGATGACCACCATTGCACGACGCGAGGCCGATCGCGTGCCCATCGACTATAGCGCCAACCCCGCCATCGACGCCAGGCTGAAGCAGCACTTCGGCCTCGCAACGGGGGACGACGAGGGGCTGCGGCAGGCGCTCGGCGTCGACTTCCGCGGCGTCTTCCCCGCCTACATCGGCCCGGAACTCCACGCAGACATCCCCGAGCGCGGGGTCAAGGTCGACAACTGGGGCATTCATCGACGCTGGGTCGAGCATGACTCCGGCGGCTACTGGGACTACTGCGACTTTCCCCTGCGCCAAGCCTCCTTCGACGACATCGCCGCCTGGAAAATGCCCGATCCCGATGACTTCGACTATGCCGGCATCGCCGACCAGTGCCGCCGCTACAAGGGCTATGCCATCGTGACCGGTGGCGCCGGCATCGGCGACATCATCAACAGCTCCGGCATGCTGCGGACCATGGAGCAGGTTCTCGTCGATCTGATCACCGGAGACGAAGCGGGCTTGCTCCTGGCCAAGCGCCGCACCGATATCTGGCATGAGGTCATGCGCCGCACCATCGAGGCCGCCGACGGTCAGATCGACATCCTCTGGATGGGTGAGGATCTCGGCTCGCAGATCGCCCCCCTCATCAGCCGCGACGTCTATCGCCGCTCCATACGTCCCTTCCACCAGCGCTACATCGACCTCGCCAAGCAGCATGACCTCCGTGTGATCATTCACACTTGCGGCTCGAGCAGTTGGGTCTATCCCGACTTCATCGACATGGGTGTCGACGGCGTCGATACCCTCCAGCCGGAAGCGAAAAACATGTCTCCCACTTACCTCAAGGAGACCTATGGCGACCGTCTCGCCTTCCACGGCTGCATCAGCACCGCCGGCCCCGTCGCCTGCGGCAGCGTTCAGGAGGTGATCGACGATTGCCGCGCGACCCTCGATATCATGATGCCCGGCGGCGGATACTGCTTCGCGCCGACGCACCAGTTGCAGGACAACTCGCCCACCGAAAACGTCGTGGCCATGTACGAGACGGCCCACCGCCATGGCTTTTACGGCTGAGCGCCCAGCACGATCGGTTCGTCGGGATTCTCTGCCTGCCGCTTCAGGTTGCGCAGCTCCTGGATGATGAAGATCGCCGTAAGCAGAGCCGCCCCCAGGTCGGCCAGCGGCCCCGACCACCAGACCCCTTCCAACTGCATCGCCATGGGCAGAAAGACGATGAGCGGGATGCGCAGCAGCCCTTGCCGGATCAGCGAGAGCAGCAGCGACATCCCCGCTTTCCCCACCGCCTGATAGTAGTGTGCCGCGATCACCTGAAAACCGATGATCGGCATCAGCAGCAGGAAGATACGCATCCCGTGCGAGCCGAGGGCAACCACTTCCGGGATATCCTCGCCGAAGAGGCCGATGAAATGCTGAGGAATCGCCTGCACCGGTATCCAGGAGAGAACGCAGATCAATGTCGCCACCCCCATTGCAAGCAGCACGCACTGCCGAACCCGGTCGAATCGGCGGGCGCCATGATTGTAGCCGACGATGGGCTGCATCCCCATGCACATGCCGATGATCGGCATGAAGAAGATCATGTTGCAACTGAAGATGATCCCCATCGCCGCGATCGCATCGTCCCCGCCATGGATCTTGAGCTGCTGATTCATCAGCAGCATCGTCACGCTGCCGATCAGCTGCATGACGAATGGCGGCGAGCCCACCGCGGCGATCTGCCGCACCAGCGCCCAATGCAGCTTCAAATTCGCCAGCCGAATCTTCAATTGGCTGCGACCGCCGAAATAGTAGCTCATCACCCAGACCGCCGATACCGTCTGCGAGATGACCGTCGCCCAGGCAGCTCCCTCCATGCCCCAGCCAAAGCCGAAAAGGAAGATCGGATCCAGCACCAGGTTCAGCCCCGCCCCGATTACCATCGTCAACATCGCCACCCGCGGACTCCCTTCACCCCGAATGAAGTTGTTCATCGCGAAGCTGATCTCGTGCGTCACCGTGCCGAAGAGGATGATCCGCATATACGCTTCGGCGGCAGGCAGAATGGTAGCCGTCGCCCCGAAAAGCCGCAGCAGGGGATTGAGGAAGATCAGCCCGCCCACCGTGAAGACGACACTCAGCACCGCCAGCAGCGTCACCGCCTGCCCAAGCACCCGCTCCGCCTCGTCCTGACGCCGTTCGCCCAGGCGGATCGATACCAGCGAGTTCCCTCCGTGCGCGATCAGCATCCCGAACGCCATCAGAATCAGCATCATCGGAAAAGAGACCGTCGTGGCGGCAATACCTACCGTTCCCACCGCATGCCCCAGGTAGATGCGGTCGACAATGCTGTACGTCGCATGCACCATCGTACCGACGATGGCCGGCAGCGAGAAGCGCCACAGCAGCCAGGGAATGCTGTCACGTCCCAGTTGCTCACTGGCGGGCTGCGGGTCCATGCTTCACCTGATCGACAGTTGAGTTAAACGAGCGTTTGATATACACCCCCCGACCGTCACGGTCAAGCTCTCCCAAAGAATGTTCACCCCCAGCCGTGCTGACCTCAAAGTGGGAGCCTCCACAGGCCCGACAAACTGGGAGCGGTTCTCCGAACCGCGATTGAGCCGCTCTCCGAGCGGCGACCTGATCCTGGGCACGCCACTCGCCTGAGTGACCCCGGCGTTGGCCATTGCCACTCCCCGACGCCTGGCTCCCCTCATATCCCCATCCCCTCGCCACCCCATCCGTCCCGTTCCCGCCGTTGCCCCAACGGCCCTGCCATTGCGCGCATCCTCCCCGCCATCCCCGCGTCTCCGCGACCCCGCGCGTCCTGCTCCCTCCCCCCTCCTCGTTCTCTGCGATCTTTGCGCTCTTTGTGGTTAATCCTCCTGCACGCCTCCGGCCTCCCCACGTCCCCGCGTCCATTCCTCTCATTCTTCCCGTTCTTCCCATTCCCCTTTGCCACTATCCGTCGCGGCGCCTTCCCCATCGATTCCCTCGCTTCCCTCGACCTGCTCGCCTCGCTCCCCCGCAGACACATGTCAATGCGGTCAACAAGGTCAATGAGGTCAATGAGGTCACCCCCTCACCCCAATGCCATCACTACTCGTGGTGGCATCTTCCGCCATTCACCCTCTGAGGCTGACGGCAACCGGCGCGCCGTCGACGATGGCGCAGACCTCGCGGCTCCCCATCTCCACGATTAGCCCATGGCCGGTCCCGCCACTGATGAAGAGAATGCCGCCAATGACAGCACTCCCCCCGCCAGCCGCCACAATGAATGGAATCGGGCTTTTCACTCTTCGCTCTCGCTCCAGAGGTATAGTAGTGCCCCGCCAACGGCACCGCCAGTGATAACCGCATCAGCGGCGCTGCCCGCGTACATGAGGGGTGGAGCCAAGCTCCGGATAGTCGCCGGCGATCTCGGCGAACTGCTCGACCGGATCTTCGTCGGGCGGCAACTCCTCGTTGTGCTGGGCCAGGACCTCGTCGCTGCTGCCTTCGAGGATGGAGTAGCCGTCGACGGCGAGCCGCGCATTGTGGCGGACCGAGTGATCTTCGAGGGCGACAGCCCCAATCCCCCAGATGAACCGGTCTTGCAGACCGCCCTGGATGTCGTTCCGCAGGCGCAGCGGGTGCTCATCTGTACCCGGTCGCCGGTAACAGCGAGCGAGACAGGGGTGGCAAAGCGGTTGACCACCCCGGTCGACCTGGCGGCAGCAATGGTGAGGGTCATGCCGTCAAGGGTTGTGGTGGCATCTTCCGCCAGCCAGCCGCTGAGGCTGACGGCGACCGGCGCGCCGTCGACGATGGCGCTGACCGCCGGGCTCCCCATCTCCACGATCAGCCCATGGCCGGTCCCACCGACAAGGATCTCGTGGAAGGTGGTGGTGGGCTGGCCGGTGAGCTTAAGACTATGGTCATGGACGACGTTGCCTTCCGCGTCGACGAGCGTGACGTTGACATTGAGACGCCCCGGGCCACGACGCTCCAGACTGTACGTGGCGGTGTACCACGCATCGACACTTAGACGATTTCCGGCGTCAAAGGGCACGCTATGTTCGAGCCTGCCGTCAAAGACGCCAGGCAGTCCTTCATCCGGTACCTTGACCTGAAAGATTTCAGCCTCAATCGGGACAGGGTAGACCGGGATCGTGGTAAAGAGCCCGCCGTCATCGGTGTCGACCAGCCCCCAACTGAAGGTATTGTCGAATTGGCTCTGGCCGGCGATGGCGGAAACGGTGAGGCTGATCGTGAGGTATTCGCCGACAGTGGTCAGGGGCACCTCGGGGAAGTCGGCAACCAGACGTCCGGAATTGTGGAGGGTGTCGGAGATGCCGAAGCGGATCCCGGGAGTGCCGTTGTGATTGGCAATCGAGGCCGAGGCGCCGTTGCTGCCGGCGAAGGTCCAGGCCACGTCGAGCGGGTCGAGCCCATCGGTCATGCCGCCATCGGTAAACGAATCGTCGACCAAGGTGGTATCGACGAAGATGTAGTCGTCCGTGTGGTCGTCATCGTCTTCGTCATTCACGTCGAGAACGAACTGGCGTCTGTTCAACGTGACATTGTCGACCTGCACGAAGTGGCCGCGGCCGGCGACAGCGAGGGCCATGCCGCGGAAGGAGCCGTTGTGATTGGCAACCGAGCCGCTCAGGCTCTCTCCCCAGCCACTGCTGGTGACGGCAAGGCCATTGGCGGTGCGCTGGACATGCAGGGTGAGCGTATGCGCCTGCGGATCCCGGATGCCGCCGTTGAGGGTGCCTTCCGACAGGACAGTGTGAGCGCCAAGTGGAATCAGGGGGTCGCCGTCATCTCCGCAAACGCATTTGCGTCCGCCTCAAGAAGGCCGCCGCAAGATTATCAATTCTGCGTTTTCGCTACCCAGAAATATCAGTCGGTAGCAGCCGTCTCGACCAGCGTCTTTTTCCCCAGCGTCAATCATCATTATCATCAAAATCCTCCGAATTCAGCAATAGCTTCACGCCCGACTCAGCTAGCCATTTCGGTATATGGCTCAGCGGATTACCGACCAGATTAATCCGTTTCAGCAAACGCAGCTCACTAAGCCACTCCGGAATCCGAGTGATCCGATTACAGGCCAAATCGAGTACCTCAAGGTCAGTGCAACGACGTAAGCTAGTCGGCATATCGGTAAGACCAGAACCAGATGCTGCAATGCTCCTTAGCGTATGAGGAAGTACGCCAAAAAGTGCTGCCGAATCACTTGCCCTCATAATCATTTCTTCAAGATTTCTAGCCTTATGAAGCTCATACTTCAACGCAGCTGTGTCCATGCAGAAAGCCATAATAAATCTATTTAGCTCAGGCCACATATCAAGATCGAATGCATCAAATCCCGTGATGTCGCGAACGGAAAGTTGCCGAACGGATAAATTGCTCGTTATTTCCGGGAACGTTAATGCCGCTGCCTCGACACGCAGATTGGTGAGCGTTGGTGGCGCGGAGTTCAGTTCATTCAGGGAAATCCGCTGATCTGACCTTAACCAAAGCATGCCTAAAACAGATCCACTCCAGAACACTCCCTCTACTTCATGAAGCTCTGGAGACATTGCGCAGAAGACCGTTAACTTAGGATACTTACTCATAGAGCAAGGTAGCTCGGTCATGCTTTTGCACTCGATGGTCAATGTGTTGATATCTTCTGACGTAATGCATTCCAAGTCACGTAATCGGTTGCAGACTATATGTAGCCCCTTGAGTCTGGAGAATCTGGAAAGCTCATCCTCGATGCTCTCCAAGTCATCAGTTCCCACCATCAGGTACTCGATTTGATCCGGCAACTCTATATCGCGACTGAACTTGACCCACTTCGCAGCAGTCATTGCACTTTTCTCCAGAATTGATTAGTGTCTAAAATCCAAAGTAAGCACCGGCTCTGGGATCTGCTTCAATGACGTCAGCGTCAATTTGCACGTCCACTCCGCCAGGACTTCGCCGGCTACTTTCAGCCTGGACATAATGCCTTAGGAGTTCAGATCCTAAGTGTTTTGAAATGCTCTCTGATAACGCCCAATATCCATCAGCCGTCCCCTTGGTAATATCATAAATCGTATCTCCTTCTACAACGCTTGATAAAGCATATGCCCACGCCTGTGATTCCGACATGCCTCTATCTCTGGCCTGCTGATGGATAACCGACACGAAGGCAATGCTCAGCACACCTGGAGCGCCCTTTGCGGCCTTTATTCCATATTTCTTCAGGACGGGTTTGATGGAATCTATGAATTTCGCGTTACCTGCTAGTCTTTCGGCCATACGGTTAGCATGAAGCACCTCCACGACGCTTCGCCCCTTCCGAATTTCAATTAGGCGCCGTGGATCCATTTCCGTGCGAAGTATAACATGTCCAGCCCATTCGGAATCTATACCTGCATGTCCAGTCTTCAGATCAAGGACTACATCCGTAATATCTCGTATAGAACGCTGAGACACGGGCTTGCTTAGATAAATAGGCTGTCTTGTAATGATTATGTCTGGTACTTTGTCACCATCTCCCCACCATCCTTTGTATGATCTACGTTTCACTAATTTACCTTGTGTATTTATACCTATCTCGGTAAATACATATCCTTTTAAGTCGGCAAAGTCTTTTTCCAGAACTGCGCTAACCCTTAGCTGGAAGTCAGCGTGCATAGCGCTCCCAGCAGACCTCGCATTGCCATCAGCACGTTTTAAATAGTCATCCCTAATATCAAGCAATTCTTTACTGATTTCCTGTATCTTGTTCAAGAACTCATCTAGTCTATCGGCAGCAATTTCTTTGCCGAATGGATCCCTCTCCAGCAGGCCATTGTTGTTGAACGCAACATAATTTGCTGGGCCCATGGGGTCAAGGCGGATGTCCCAGTCGGGGCCGGTGAATTGGCCGAGTTCGGGGATGTAGGTGCGGAAGCGGTAGTAGTAGTGGCCGGCGTGGGCGTCCCACTCGCGGCCCTGGAAGCGATAGCGATTCGGCACGTCGAGCTTGTCGTAGGAGCGATCGAGCTGGAGGTTGCCGAAGGCATCGTAGACATAGTTGGCGACGACGGTACCATCCTCCTCCAGCACCTGCAGAATGCTCCCGACCTGGTCGCAGAGGTAGTAGTAGAGCTTGTGATTGTTGCCGGAGAGATCCATGTCGACGAAGCCGATCCGTTCGTCGATGCCCCTGCCGTTCCAGTAGTTCACGTAGACCCGCACGTGATCGACGCTGCCGTTTCCGCCGCGGTCGAGATAGTCCGCGATGACATCGTCTCCTTCGTAGAGAAACTCCCACTTGTCGCTGCCCACGTTCATGCGCATACGCCGTCCCAGCGGGTCGTACTCGTAGGAGGCGTCGTTGGCCGGGTTGGCCGAATCGGAGAAGCTCTCCAAGTGACCATCGGCCGTGTAATCGTACTCCAGCGTCCGGTCATGCTGGATACGCCGATGCAGCCGCCCCGCCGCATCCGGTATGTTCTTCTCAGAGATCGACTCGGCGGCACCGATGCTGCCCACCGCGTTGCCCACCTGCCCCCGGTCGTCGATCTGATCGTCCCCATCGTTTGTCGGATCCAGCTCCGCCGTCACCTCCGGCGGCAACTCTACCGGCTCATCCGTCTCCGGCGGCACCGTCGGTACCGCTGTATCCGTCCCCGTCGGCCGCCGCCGATGCAGAATATCCTGTCGCAGCACGACCGCATGGCTGGCAAAAGCCGGATCCGCATCCGGAGCGGTCAGCGCCGTGCCCGAGTTCACCAGCGGC
>JAWLHB010000027.1:0-106494 GCA_041690595.1 Lentisphaeria bacterium | reverse complement strand
GCGACAATGACGGTCCATAAACAGACGCTGAACCTGGAATGCTTATAAACCATGAACTCTACCTTCTACCCGTATCCTGTCCCATTGAGGTACTCATATAGACACTTCAGGCAATTCGCAATAGGCTATCATCGCCGATAATCGCTGTCAAGCATATTTTCAGGCCTGAAAACCGTTCCATTACTTTACTTTGCCACCTTGTCTCGTTAACATGATCATTTCAGTATGCTTTTTAACTATCGCTACCGGAGGCACTTACGACGCCCTGACGATTAAATCCATAGTCGGAGCTATACATTTAAATGGCCGATTTTGCCGCGAAAAATTCTTGAAAAACATCAAAAAAAACCGGCGACGCGGCCAAAATCGCGGCCGTACAAACCACCGCCGTCAGCGGAAGAACCGCCAGAGCGGGGACGCGGGGAGGACGGAACGTGGCACGAAAGAAGGGGGCCACGGGGACGGACGGTTATGAACCACGGAGGCACGGAGGCACGGAGATGGGGCGGTGTGGAGACCACGAAGAACTCGAAGGGAGACGAAGGAGCTCAAGGCATTGACCACAAAGAACACAGAGAGCGCAAAGTGCGGGCAAGCCTTGGCTGCAGGCCCAAGTAATAGAGGCCAACGCCATCAGGATGATTGCGGCCACCTCGGCAAGCTTGGATGTTTGGCGTAGTGAGGTCTGAAGGCAGACAGGAATGTCTGCCCCACTGGGAAGATGGTCGCGGTTCGGGGTATCGATGTGCCGGCACCGAGGAATTGACCGAGGTTTTGGGATGGGGCGAGGCGCGGGAGGCCACTCAGGCGAGTGGCGTGCCCAGGAATGCGACCGAGGAATTGACCGAGGTTTTGGGGAGGGGCGAGGCGCGGGAGGCCACTCAGGCGAGTGGCGTGCCCAGGGAGCGCGGGAGGAGTGATGGAGGTTGGGAAGGGGCAACGCCCAACGCCGGTGCCACTCAGGCGAGTGGCGTGCCCAGGGAGCGCGGGAGCAGCAGGTCGCCGCTCAGAGAGCGGCTCCGTCGCGGTTCGGAGAACCTCTCCCCCACGTTGTTGGGCCTGTGGAGGCTGAGGCTAATGGTATTGAGAGCACGCGGGGGGATGGCGATGGCAATTGGAGGGAGAGTGTTATTTTGCAGTGAAGGTGGAGAAAGGGTATCGTAGAGGCCATGAAGGACGAAGCGCGTCATGATGTGGTGATCGTGGGTGGGGGTATCGTGGGCGCGGGGATAGCGCGTGATGCCGCCATGCGCGGGCTGCGGGTGCTGCTTGTGGAGCAATACGACTTCGCCTTCGGTACGAGCAGCCGGTCGAGCCGCTTGCTGCATGGTGGGTTGCGCTACCTGACGCAGGGCAAGCTCGGCATGGTTCTCCAGGCCAGCCGGGAGAAGGCGATTCTGACGCGGATCGCGCCGCACCTCTCGAAGCCACTCCCCTTTCTCTTTCCGACCCGCCGCCATACGCCCTGGACCAAATGGAAGCTGCACCTCGGCGTGAAGCTTTACGACCTGATGACAGGCGACCAGAGCTTCGCGGCCTCGCGGGGGCTCAAGCGGGATGAAGTCCTGCGGCTGCTGCCGGGTCTCGACCCGACGGATCTTTCCGGTGCAGTCCTCTACTACGATGCGCTTACCAATGATGCGCGCCTGGTCCTCGACACTCTCCACTCGGCGGTGCGCCATGGCGCCGAGATCGCCAACTATACCCGCTTCGCCGGGGCCAACCGTGAGGGAGAGGAATGGGTGTGCAATCTGCAGGACTCGACGTCAGGCAAGCGGTCGGTCCGTGCCGTGTGCATTGTCAATGCGACGGGCCCCTGGGGCGATCGGCTCGTCCACAGCGCGGTACGGCTGCGACCGACAAAGGGGATTCATCTGGTCATCAACCATGAGCGCCTGCCAATTGAAGAGGCCGTGGTGCTGACAGAGGAGCGCCGCATCCTCTTTCTCCTCCCCTGGGGCAAGCGCCTGATCATCGGCACCACCGACACGGATTACGCCGGGCCGGTCGAGACGCCGCGCGCCACGGCGGAAGATATCGCCTACATCCTCAAGGTTGTCAACCAGGCCTTACCTGGGATCGGGCTTACGGCGGGAGATGTTCGTGCCACGTGGGCGGGATTGCGACCGCTCGTGGCAGATTCGAAGGGGCATCCTTCGGACATTTCCCGGGGGCACGAGATCACGCAACCGCATCCGGGCTGGTGGGATGTGACCGGGGGGAAGCTCACCACGTATCGGGCGATGGCGCAGGGAGCCGTCGACCAGATCTGCCGACAGCACGACTTCGCGGCGCTCCCCTGTCGAACGGCGAGGGAGCCACTGGTGGAGTCTGCCGACTTCTCGGGGGTACTTCCGCCCGACCTCGAACGGGCTCCGGTCGCCTACTACTGCCGACATGAGTGGGTGAGACATCTGGATGATATCATGGTGCGGCGGAGCAGCTGGCACTACTATCTCGAAGAGCCCGCGGAGGCGGCGCGACAGGTGGCGAGATGGATGGCCCAGGAGCTTGACTGGACGCCCACGCGGATCGAGCAGGAGATCGCCCGCTACCAGCGGATGACGGCGCCGATGCATTAGCGGTTGGCGGGGATTCAGGCGGAGGCTTCGGCGATACCGGCGGCAGCGGCGCGATTTTCGCGGTCGTAGACAATCTTGCCGGCGACAATCGTCATCTGCACCTGGTTCTCGTGGTCCATGATCACGACATCGGCGCGCTTGCCGGGCTTGATTTCGCCGCGATCACTGAGCCCGATGCTGCGTGCGGGATTGAGGGTGAAGCAGGCCGCCGCTTCCTGAGGGCTCAAGTGGGTATTGCCCAGGAGGTAGCGATAGTTGCCATCGAGGAAGCTGACGGAGCCGGCGAGGGTGCCGCCGCGCAGGGTGGAACGACCGTCGGCGACGACAATGGTCTCGTCGCCGAGTTTATAGACACCGGGAGCCAATCCGGCCGCTTCCGTGGAGTTGCTGATGCCGATCAGGCGCTCTTTGGGTTTGCTGCGGCAGGCGAGATCGATCATGCCCGGATGGATATGGACGCCGTCGGTGATCAGCTCGACCCAGATGTCTTCATTGGTCAGGGCGAGGGCGGAGAGGCCGACGCGGCGCTGCTGCAGGGATTCCATGCCATTGTAGAGATGGGCGCAGCGGTTGGCACCGGCCGCGATGGCGGCGCGAACCTGGTGTTCGTCGGCTACGGTGTGTCCCAAGCATGGACTGACCTGATGCTCGCGGAGCATGGCGATGAGTTCGAGGGCATGCTCACGCTCGGGGGCGAAGGTCCAGATGCGGATTTTGCCTTTTCCCGCGTTCAACACATCCTGGACTTCTTCAAGGTCGATCGAGCGCAGATACTGCTTGGGATGGGCGCCGCGCTTGGCCATGCTGATGTAGGGCCCCTCGATGGTGATGCCGGCGGGCACCGCCCCACCCGTCTCGCGATCGCAGAGGTCGGCCAGGACTTCGACGACGGCCAGGAGCTTTTCGGGGCCGCACGATTGTGTCGTGGGGATAAAGGAGCTGACGCCGTGTTCGGCCAGAATGCGGGCCATGCCGGTGATGTCGGGATCCTTGTCCGCATGCATGCAATCGAAACCGCCGGCGCCATAGAGATGGGTGTCGATGAAGCCGGGCATGAGATAGCAATCGGGCATCTCGATGACGTGGTAGTCTTCGATATGGATGAAGGCGGATACACCGCCTACGGCCAGGATTCTGCCGTCCTGGATTACGATTGCGGCGTTGTGGATTATCGTCTTGGGGGTGAGGCAATAATCCGCATGAATGAGGAGCCCGTCTTTCATAAATCATCCGACCAGATCTGAAGCATCGAGGTGAAGTCGCAATATACCTTTCGCGCCTGTCGAATGCAACGCCTGCCGCGGGAGTCCGCGATGCTGGGTAAAGCGAGGGAGGGGCATTGACAGGCGTCGGTGCCGGCGTACATTGCGCGTGTAACCAAACAAACCGCCCTTCCCCCATTCGATATGAGCTACCACACTTTCATCCAGCACCTTCGCGACAAGCTCGAGTACGATACTCCGCCGGGCAGCCGCTGGCCCATCGTCAGCCTTCCGGGGATTCGTATACTCTTCTTCTACACAATCTTCGGGTATACCGTCTTCGCCACGGTATGGCGCATTCTCCGGGGCATGAGCGCGCAGGAGTCGGTGCTTCGCAGCTCGTACCTCGAGATCCGGGGTCTGGAGCGGGTCGGTGGGATGTTCCACATCCGGGGGCTGCGGCATGTTGCCGAGGCGGACGGGGCGGTGGTGATAACGGCCAACCACATGAGTTCGATCGAGACGATCGTGCTGCCCTGCCTGGTCATGCCATTCCGCCCTTGCACCTTTGTGGTCAAGGACAGCCTCATCCGCTACCCGCTCTTCGGCAGGATTCTGTCGGAGTTGCGGGCGATACCGGTAACTCGCCTGAATCCGCGGCAGGATCTTCAGCGGGTGCTGTCGATGGGGAAGGAGTTGCTGCTGGACGGGATCTCGCTGGTGATCTTCCCGCAGAGCACGCGGATGATCGAGTTCGATTCGAGCAAATTCAGCTCATTGGGCTGCAAACTGGCACGTTCGGCGGATGTGAAGCTGATCCCGGTGGCGTTGAAGACGGATATGATGACGAAAGGGCGCGTGATCAAAGACATCGGGAGTCTGGATCCCAGCAAGCCGGTTCACATCGAGTTTGGCGGGCCGCTGGCGATCACGGTGAAAGGGCATGAGGAGCACTTGCGGGTTGTCGGCTTCATCGAGGGATGCTTGAGCGAGTGGCGGCAGAGCTGAGCCGGCAGGTTCAGGCGAAGGCGCGGAGAATCTCGATGGCTTCCTCGAGATCCTGATAGCGTGTATCGGGATTCTTCTCGAGCATGCGGTAGAGCATGGCGACCAGCTCTTCGGGAAGCGTGGGATCGACATCGTGGGGGGGAATGGGCTCGCGGGTGCGAATGGCGTTCATCATCTGGGGAAGATTCTCGCCGCCAAAGGGCTTCTGGCCGAGGTAGAATTCATAGGCGACGACGCCGAGGGAGAAGATGTCGGCCCGGTGATCGACCTTTGCCGAGATGTAGGCTTCGGGCGACATGTAGGCAGGGGAACCGACGAAGCTGGTGGTCAGGGTGAGATCGGAGCCCGGCAAGCGGGCGATGCCAAAATCGGTGACCTTGGCGTTCAGCTCGTCATTGACGATGATGTTGCCCGGCTTGACGTCGCGATGGCAGATGCCGGCCTTGTGAATGGCCTGCAGGGCGCTTGCCACCTGCCAGAGGATCTTGCTCTTGGCGTTGAGATCCAGGCCGCCATGACGGATCAGGAATTTGAGGGAGCGTCCCTCGATGTATTCCATGACAATGTAGGGGTCCTGGCCATTGGCTGCCGTTCCGTAGTCGTGAATGACGACCACGTTGGGGTGCTCGACCATGCGGGCGGATTCGGCTTCGCGGCGAAAGCGCTCGAGGGTAGAGAATTTCTGTTCGCCCGCGAGGCCGGCGGTGCGCAGAACTTTCATGGCGTATTGGCGGCCATCGTCGGGGTCGCGGGTAACGAGATAGACGGTACCCATGTTGCCCTGTCCAAGGGCTCGCACGATCTTGTATTCGGTGGAGGTGGAACGGCGATCGCTATAGTTGAGCATGAGGGTGCCTGAGAGCGCCTCGGAGCACGACCTGCGACGCTCCTCGAGGGCGGTCTCGACGCGCTTGCCGATCTCCAGAAGATCGAAGGGCTTGGTGATGAAATCAGTGGCGCCGGTACGGATGCATTCAACGGCGGCTTCGACGGTCGGCTTGCCGGTGATCATGATGACGGGCAGCTCGGGGTCGCGCTGGTGCAACTCATGGAGCAATTCGAGGCCAGTCTTGGTCGGCATGTTGACGTCGGTGATGACCAGATCGACCGAATGCTCCAGGTGCATCTTGAGGGCTTCCTGTCCATCGGCGGCTTCGATGACCTCGTAATCGTATCCTTCAAACAGGTCGCGCAGAATGATGCGCACGCCGGCTTCGTCGTCGACAATGAGCAAACACGAGGAAGTTCGTTCGTTCCTGGTGATCGTTTGTTCAGCGTGAATGGTCATCAAGTCCCTCAGCTTCGCACATAATCCGCCGTGAAGGCGGCGATTGAAAACAAACCCGCACTCGTTCTGCCGCGAGAGGACTCACGGTCAGTGATGGATTGGCGACAGTTGACGTAATCTCCACCCTGCCGCCAAGTGCAGATACGAGGGCTCGAAGAAACCTCGATACCGCAAACGGATCATGCCGTGCAATATGGTGGTGAGCATGGGGTTTGTCAAGATCCACGTTTGAAACCGGATGGAGATCGAGGAAAAGGGAATCGACTGGAACTCTCGGTCTGGTGACGTTTCCTAGTAGTCCATGACGAGCCCCCGAAGCTCGAGGCGCGACTGGATGTGGCGGGGCGGGGCAATGGGCATGGCAGAATAAAGGGCACTTTCTTGGTGGAAACGGATCATCCGGGCAGGCAGAGAACGATGGGGGAGCGGATCATCCGCGCCAGCATCGTCGTGGGTATCGCACATCTCATTCTGAAGTTCTTCGGCCTGATTCAGGCGATGGTCGCCGGCAACTACATGGATCAGGCCACCTATGCGGCGGTCTATGCGTTTGCGTTCGAGGGGATCATCTACTCGGCGTACCTGATTGGCGAGGAGGCGATCGGCCCCAGCTTTCTGCCGGTCTTCATGAAGGAGAAGGACGAGAAAGAGGAATCGGCGGGTTGGGCGCTTGCCAACATCGTGCTCACGCTTCAGGCGATTCTGCTCTTGGGAACGATTCTGGTGATTGTCTGTTTTCCGGAAGTGGTGGTGCGTCTGTTCACGTACTGGGACGAGGCGGTGGATCCCACGGCGTATAATCTTGCGGTGCAGAGTCTTCCGTGGCTGGCGCCGAGCCTGCTGTTCCTGTCACTGGGGTCGACGACGTACATGCTGCTGAATGGATACAAGCACTTTTTTCTGGCGGCAATCGGAGATGCGTCGTGGAAGTTCTGTGTCATCCTCTTCATGTTTGTGGGGATGGGGCTTTTCGGAATGGACTACATGGCGCTGGTTTTCGGGCTGCTGGTGGGCAGTATCGCCAAGCTGCTGACGCACATGCTTGGGCTCCTTCGGCAGTTGCGGTTCGTGCGCCCGTCTTTGGACCTGAAATCGCCGGCGCTGCGGACGCTTTTATGGTTGATGCTGCCGCTGCTTGCCGGGATCCTGTTCGCGAAGGCGAGGGACATCTACAACAACATCACGATTCTCTCGTATCTGAAGCAGGAGAGCGCGCTGCTGATCCAAGCGAACAGCTTCGGGCGGAAGTTGTTTCAGGGGCTTTCGTGGTTGGTCCCGTATGCGGTGTCGATCGCGATGTTTCCCTTTCTGTGCGAGTTGGTGGACCGGAAGGACTGGAAGAAGCTTGGGGAGTTGCTCACGCAGTCGACGCGGATGCTTCTGTCCTTCTTCATCCCGGTGAGCCTGCTTCTTGCGGCGCTATCGGAGCCGATCGCGGTGCTGCTCTTTGCCCGCGGCGAGGTCTCGGTGGAGTCGGCGCGACTGGCTGGACTTGCCGCGGCCTGCTACATGTTTGTGCTGCCTGCCTTTGCGCTGGAGTACGTCTTCATGCAAGGCTATTTCGCGAATCGGAAGATGATTTCGGTGACGGTGATCGGCATCGTTTATTCGGCGCTGAGCATTGGCATCAGTTACATATTTGTAAGGCTGATCGGCCTTCATGGGACGGAGGCGCTACTGGCGGTCATCCTGGGGTATGTGATTTCGCGGATGCTGAAGACGCTGACGTTGGTGACCTTCCTGAAGCGGACGATTCCGATGCTTCCGGTTCGGGATACGCTGCTCTTTCTGGGGCGGCTTTCGATACTTGCCGCGATTACCGGCGCCGGCGGCTGGGTGGTGATGCTGGTCCTCAACCAGTTGATCCCGGTGATCGACGAGGTGAACCTGAGCAAGATGACGAAGCTGCTGCTCTTCGGCAAGCTGGTCGGCGCGGGGACGGCCGGGCTCATCGCGTATGTTGTCTTCGCGTATCTGCTGCGCATCGCGGAGCCCTTCACGATGTTCCGCTGGGGCTTCGACAAGGTGCGGGCGAAGCTGGGCAGGTAGGCAGCAAAAGGCCCGCCAACCGGGTTGGGTATCCACGGCTGGCGGGCGCTGGGCTTGGGGGTTGATTCGATCAGCCGGCGGTCACGGGAATGCGTTTACCTTCGGACCGCTTGGGATCTTTCGGGATCTCCACATAGAGAACGCCGTTGCGGTATTTCGCTTTGGCTTCATGCGCCTTGACGTAGTCGGGCAAGGGAATGGTCCGTTCGAAGCGGCCGTAGCTGCATTCGATGCGCCGCCTGCCGCCATCGTTCTCGTTGCATTCGCGCCGTTTCTCGCCACGCATGACGAGATGACCTTCATCGACGGCCAGCTCGATGTCCTTTTCCTCCATGCCTGGCATCTCCGCTTCAATCTGGAGAACGTTGTCCGTTTCACTCAGGTTGATTCTGGGGGTCAGGCTGAAGTCCTGGCGACTTGACGGGTATTCTCCGAAGAAGTTTTCGAAGAAGGTGTCCATGTCATTCCAGAGCTGGTTGAAGGGTGTGAGGGTTGGTTGCGGGGGAAGGCTTCGTTCCGTCCGCGTCATCCCATGCTCGCGATTTTTATTGAAGGGGATCATGTCACGAATGTTCATGAGAGTTCCTCCTTTGGATCATGTCGCTCCTGGGTTATGCGGCGGTGACGGAGATTCGCCGCGGCTTGACGGCCTCACGCTTCGGCAGTTCGAGGCGGAGGAGCCCGTGCTTCATGGTCGCGGAGATCTTCTCCTCGTCGATCTCATCGGAGATCCTGAAGGATCGTTCGAAGTTGCCGTCTTCGTATTCCGCATAGACGCGGCTGTAGCCTTCGAGGTTGAGGGGTTCAACACGCCCGAGGATGGTGAGGATGCCATCTTCGAGTGAGACGTCGACGTTTTGATCGGTCACCCCGGGCATCTCGACTTCGAGGTAGACGGAGTTTTGATTTTCCCAGATGTCGCACTTGGGGGTGAAGGCGAAGCGTTTTTCTTCGCGGGTCACCGTGCCGTTCTCTTCGCGACGAGTGAGTGTATCGCTGTTCATGGTAATCTCTCCTTTTGTTTAAGCTCGGTCAGGCGACCTGGATGGCGATCTTGCGTGGCTTCTCTTCTTCGACCTTCGGCAGAGTCAGGGCCAGCACGCCGTTGGAGCTGTTGGCCTTGATCTTGTCGGCCTGGACGCGGAAGGGGAGAGTGAACTGGCGGCTGAAGGAGCCGTGTCGCCGCTCATTACGATGATAGCGCTCGCCCTCTTCGACGTTCCGTTTCTCGATCTTGCCACTGATGGTGAGTTGGTTCTCCCTGAGCTGAATATCCAAGGCGTCTGGATCGATGCCTGGGAGCTCCATGGTAATGACCATGCCATCTTCATTGGTATGGGCATTGACCTTGGGGAAGGCAGTCTGGCTTGCGCCGTTGCCCCAGAGGCGATTCATCTCATCGAGCAAGCGGTTGAAGCCATTGAGGTTGCTGTAGGTGGTTGGCCAGTACATGGTGTGTATCCTCCATTGTTGTTGGTTGAGCCATACCTACCGTTTGGTATTCTCGAGTGGTGATAAAGCAGCGAGCATGCCAAACCCACATCACGAACATTAAGTCTCGACTTTACAGTCACTTACGATTCTTTTCCCCACCGTGACCGAAGGCATGACATGCGCCATTAAGACACACCTCATCATCAGCGCATGCATACCGTCGCGCCCCCCGCCGCCACCAGCGCCACTTTGTCTCACCCCACCAGATTGAAGAGGCGCGGCGTTGCCGACAGTGATTGGCTCGGTGTATAGTGAAAGGTGAACACGCCTTTCCTTTTATCCTGCAGTCGGATGACTGGAGCTTTCCGCCAATGAGCATCCAGCGGCCCATACCCCCCGACCTGCGCCACGCTTTAGGTCATCGTGCCAATAGCGGGGGCGAAGATGAGTCCATGGCGCTTTCGTTGGAGCGCCACCAGAAGAGTATGGCGGCGTTCTGCATCGATCCGATCGGCAGAATATCGACGTGGAACCGTGTAGCGGAGAGGGTGTTGGGCTGTAAGGCCGGGGAGGCAATAGGTAGCCACCTGTCGTGCTGTTTCGCGAACGAATCGCGAGAGCGAATCGACGGGCTTCTCAACCTGGTACGTGAGAGCGGAGAAGCGCAATCGATAGTGGCCAAGGGGCAGCCTGATGCCGCTGGATCGAACATTCTCATGTCGTGCGTGCCGATCGAAGGCGAGACGAAGGGATGGCTGCAAGTGATCGTAGCCGATCGTACGGAGCAACTGGCGGTGGAACAGGATCTGCATGATCGGGAAGAGTTGTATGCGATCATCAGCCAGACGCTTCCTTATGGAGCGTGGTTGTGCGATCCGGAGGGCCGGGCGCTCTACCTGTCGGATAGTTTTCTGAAGATCCTGGGTCACAGGCTGGAAGAGTTGAGCGAGAGTCCGCGGCCGTGGCTGGACCGGGTGCATCCAGACGATCTGCAGCAGGTGCTTTCCTTCTGGAAGAGCGGCTGCCATACGGGCAACGACTGGCAATGCGAGTACCGTCTGTGGGGCGTGGACAATCAGTGGCACGACATCCTGACGCAAGGGCGGCCTTTCCGCGACAAGCAGGGCAAGATACGCTCCTGGGCCGGCATTCATCTGGACATCAGCAAGCGCAAGCAGTTGGAGCGGCAGTTGAGCGTGCTGAACAATCGTCTCGAAGAGCGGGTGGCGGAACGGACACGCCAGCTCAATCGGCGGGCGCTGCAGTTGCGGCGGCTGGTCAATGAATTGACGCGGGCGGAAGAACGGGAGCGGGAGCGGATGGGGCGAGTACTGCATGATTCGCTGCAACAGACGCTGACCGCGGCGATCATGCGGGCGCACGTGCTTCGCAAGACAACCAATCCATCGACGCGGGAAGAGGTTGGGGACGAGCTGGGGCTGCTGCTTCGGGAAGCGGTCGACGAGACCCGTTCGCTGTCTGCCGAGCTTCGCCCGTATCCGCTGCGGGAAAACAGTCTGGCGGAAGCGCTGCACTGGTTGGCGACATTCATGCATGATCGGCACAAGCTGCGGGTCGTTCTGGAGTTGAATACGATGCGTGATCCGACGGATTACGACATCAAGTACCAAGTTTTCGAGATCGTGCGGGAGTTGCTCTTCAACGTGGTCAAGCACGCGGGCATCGACACGGCGACTTTGCGCAGCACCGAGAACGACTCGTTCATCCACCTGGTGGTAAGCGACGAAGGCGCCGGCATGGACCCGAAATCGCTGGAAGGTGACACCCCGGCGGGGACCGGCCTTTGCAGCGCACGGGATCGTCTGGCTCTGCTGGGCGGCAACCTGGTGGTGGAGAGTACTCCCGGTCAGGGTTGCAGGATTCATGTGCATGCACCTGCCATGGTGGGGGCGGAAATACCGGTCGAAACCGGCGAGATCACGCTGGAGCCTTCACCCGCGGCGGTGCGGGAAGATGGCCGGCGAACGGGGAAGATCAGCGTTGTCCTGGCGGACGATCATGAGATTGTGCGCGCGGGGTTGGCGGGTCTTCTGCAGATGGAGGAAGATCTTGTGGTTCTGGGGGAAGCGGCCGACGGCGTGCACCTGCTGGAGCTGGTATCGACCTTGGACCCGGAAGTGGCGATCATCGACATCAACATGCCGAAGTTGAATGGCGTCGAGGCAACGCGCCAACTGAAGCAGGCGCACCCGACTCTTTACGTGATCGGCCTCTCGGTGAGCGACGACCCGCTAATACGGCAAGCCATGAGGGAGGCGGGCGCGTCCAGCTTCTTTACAAAGGGCAGCGATTTCAGCCATCTTCGCGAAGCAATACAGAGCGCCCGGCATTGATCATTCAGCCAGGGCTTTTTCGATTGCCGCGGTAAGGGTCTCACTTTCCGGCTCGACTTTGGAACTGTACCTGGCAATGATGGTGCCGTCCTTGGCGACGAGGAACTTGTTGAAGTTCCAGCTGATCTCTCCGGCTCCTTCAGGTTCCGTGGGCTGGGAGGTGAGCCAGCCAAAGAGGGGCGCCTTCTGATCACCTTTGACGGTGATCTTCTCGAACATGTCGAAGGTCACGCCGAAATTCTTGGTGCAGAAGGCAGCGATCTCCTGATTGGAGCCGGGCTCCTGGGAACCAAAGTCGTTGGCGGGAAAAGCGAGAATAGCAAGTCCGCGGTCGCCATAGGTTTCGTAAAGAGCCTGTAACCCTTTGTACTGGCGCGTGTAACCGCATTTACTGGCGACGTTAACGATGAGCAGCACCTTGTCGCGGTATTGCGCCAGGTCAACTTCTTTGCCCTGGATATCCTTGACCTTGAATTCATGCACGGTGGCGGGCTCGGCAGCAGCAACGGCGAAGGCGAACATCGTTGTCATCAAGAGGGAAAGCAGCTTCATCGGGTATCTCCATGGGGTGATTGGTGAAAGGCGGTTACAGTAGATCAAGATGGGCCGCACATGCAAGTGGGGAAGGGGCGGGCGAGTCGGGGCGGGCGGATCAGGCGGGGGAGGAAAGTTACTCGCGGTTCTGGAGTTGCTGGAGCAGGCGCTGCTGCTCTTCCTGGGTAAGGGGCTCCATGGACTCGACCAATTGGCGAGCCACCCGCATCACCTCGTGGGTGTAGGAGACCAGAAGATAGCTGTCGGTGGTCTCGCCGGCGAGCATGGCGACCCAGCTCTTGCCGTTGGTCATGCGCAGACGAACGGTTGGTCGCCAGATGACGATCCGCAGTTCCTGACGGTCGCCGGCGACCATCTCGATGGTCTGGGGCTCCGCGCTCTCTTCGGCGAGGGTGGCCTGCACGACGTGCCGGCCAGCGCCGATGCCATCGAGTTCGAGCGGAAGGGATGCGGCCTCGCCGGGCGCCGCGGCGGGGGTGCTCCCCTGGATGGTGTCGTCGATGCGGATGAGCATGCCGGGAGGGATGGAGGTAACGACCAGGGTTCCGAATTGAGGAGTGAGGTCGGCTGACGCCGCGGTGAAGCGGTCGGGGAGAATGGTGGCCTGCACATTGAGCGCCGTATGGCCGGGGAGGGCGAGGCGCAACGGATGGTCGCCGGGGGCGAGACCAGCGACGATGAGGGGCGTTTCGCCCAGCAGTTTCGGGCCGAGCCAGACACTGGCGCCGGTGGGATTCGACGTGACCCGGCAGGTGCCATTCAGCTGGCGCAGGGTGACGACCTTCTGTTCTCCGTCGGTGGGCAGCTCGAAGAAGCGCTCGGCCGGCTCGTGATAGTCGAGGGAGAAGGTGAGACTGTAGCGCCCCGGCGGCAACTGGCTCAGCAAGAGCGGAGTCTGTCCCTTTAGTTCGCCATTGAGACTGACGGAAGCGCCGCTCGGCAGCGTGTCGACCCAAAGGTAGCCGGCCAGCCGTGGGGCGGCGGTGGCGGCCTCATCGGCGGGGGGCGGGTCCGGTTGTTGCTCGGCGGGGGTGGTCTCGCTGGATGCACCCGGATCCTCTTCTTCCCAGGAGGGCTCGGCCTCGTCGCGTGCCATTTCGAGAAGGGCGAGGTCATCTTCCTCGATCACTGGCGCAAAGGGAGAGAGTTCTTCTTCGTCGTCCTGTTCTTCAGGCTGGAGTTCCGTAATGGGAGGCGTGTCCGGAGGCTGCTTCAGCAGCCGATCGCCGAAGATCCACCATGCCGCGAAGATGGCAACGAGGAGGAGAGCAACCCAGGTGAGATTACGCAGCAGATGGCGCGGCCTTTCATGGTGGGGGACCGGGATTGTCTCACCGGCACCCGCCGCGGTTTCGACGGGGGGGGTTATCTCTTCGGCGACAAAGAGGCTGTTGCCGACGCGCACGCGGTCTCCATTGTCCAGTCGATGAAGGCCGATGATTTTTTCGCCATTGACGAAGACGCCGTTGGTGCTGCCAAGATCCTGAATGCGAAAGCCGTTGTCCCAGGAGATGCGGGCATGTTCGCGTGAGGCTTCGCCATCGTCAATGGAGATCCGGCAGGCGGGGCTTCTGCCGATCTCGGCGCCATCTTCATCGACGGTGTAGATGGATCCACGCATTGGCCCGTCAAGACATCGTAAGATCATCAGGAAAACCTCACTCTGGTAGCCTTGGGCCGTTCACTATCGGGAGCCGGCGCGGGCTGCATGGGTCTCACTCAATAGCCGGGAGGGTTGGCGCGCACAAGGACGGCTTCGCCGATGGGGAAGGCCTGCTCGAGTTCGGCGCCCAGCTCCTGCGCGAATGCCTGGGCGCGTTCGGCGAAGATCTGTATTTCGCCATTGCTGGTGGCGAGGCTTTCGACGCGCACCAGCGGGTCGAGGCGCCGCATCTCGCGCTGCTCCTCGAAGACGTCGAAGGTTTTACGAGCCCATCCGGCGACAAAAAGCTTGTAGCCATACTTGGTGCACAGGTTTCGCAGAATCTCTTCCAGCCGTTCGTACTCGGGCTGCTCCTTGACTTTGACCATCGACTCCCCCCTGTTGAGCGGGCATTCAGCCGCGCTGGCGCTTGCGTTTAAGTGAAGCCTGCGTGCGTCGCTGCATGCGTGTCAGCTTGTCTGCCATTGCATCTTTCTCTTCCTCTGGGATCTTATCGGTGAAGAGAATTGCCTTGAGATGATCGACTTCATGCTGGAGGCATCGTGAGAGGAGTCCGGCGCAGCGGACGTTCAGCGGCAGACCGGCGAGGGTCATGGCGCTCAAGGTACATTCGACCGGTCGGGTGACGGTGCCGCGCAGCTCGGGGATGCTCAAACATCCCTCTTCGTGTGCATACTGGCTCTCGGAGAAGTCGCTCAGCACGGGATTGACGATGACGACAGGCATGCGCGGCAGGAGCATCGCTTCACCGGGAGAGTTCCAAGGGAGGGGCGCGCCATCGGACGTCTCGGGCATGGGGATGTCGATGACAACCAGATTGATGTTGCGACCGACCTGTGGAGCAGCGAGACCGATACCGTCGTTCTCATGCATGGTAACAATCATCCGCTCGGCAAAGTCGCGGATGTCGTCGGTGATTTCATCAACATCAACGCTCTTCCGGCGCAAGACCGGGTGTTCATAAAAGCATAGCGGCAGAGGCTTCACCGCTGCTCGTCCTCGAATGCCAAAGCGCATGTCCAACCTCGTAGCGCGTGTGTTGGCTGTCGGGTGCACGACGTAGCCTTGGTGCGCTGGTGCAGGGTTCAAGTTAACCCCTTAATGTCCATGGTTTGTGTGCTTTTTTCAAGCAGAGTCGGCAGAAAGGTGGGGGCGTAGGGGATGTGGCCGGGGGGTCTGCGGGAAGAGCAAAGTCCATGCGTGCTCGGTGCCGACGAGCAGTTCGAGATCGCCAGGTGGAGGTGGTCCGCAAGGCAGCGCGCCAGCGGCGCGAGCCAGTGGCGCGGCGGCGGGGGAGAAATAGGCGATGATGGTACAGTGAAGCTCGCCCATGCAGTGGCGGGTGAAGACGGCGACATCAGCAGCCGGCGGTTCGGCGCAGGCGGCATAGTGGGCTTCAATGCGGGCAATGGGATCAGCGGCCACCAGCCCATCACCAAGATTCTTGCAGTACCAGGTTGTCATGGTTCCACTATAACCCTCGGTGGCCCGAACGCCAAGGAGCAGGAAAGGATGCCCCCCGTCCAGGAGAACTGGAACGGGGGGCATCGGGGGGGCAGAGATTATTCAGATGCTCGACTTGCGTACTGTTCCTTCCTGGCAGTTTCTCCTCGCTCGCGGTTTGGGTGCGAACCGACAGCATGTCGCCGGCCCGTTGTTGCATGTCATGCACGATGCATAGCCAGCGGAGTGCCAAAGGCGATAATGGGAACAGCAAGCATCTATGGATCAATGACTTGCGTACGGCAGGAGCTTCTCATAACCCATCGGCGATCAGGGGAAGGGAGAACAAAAGTGTCGATTTTGGGGTAAGTTCGACACTTTTGTAAGGCGGTAGAGGAGCATAGCGCGGGCGTGGCCGCAACCAAAGGTTTCGGGTCCCGGGGTGAGGGAACGCGGCGGACGCAGACTCTCAGGAGCCGACGCGGAAGGAATCGATGTCGATGTGGTGTCGTTTGACGCGGTAGTTGAAGATGCGGGGGGTAGCCTGGAGGGCTCGTGCGGCCGCGGAGCAGTTTCCTCGATGGGTTTTGAGTGCATCGACCAGGATCTCGCGTTCGTAGGCGCCGAGGAGTCCTTCGAGGCTGGCGCCCTCGCTGGGGATGAACTCGGTGTGCGTCTCTTTGGCGGTCTGAAGGGACGGCGGCAGATTGAAGCCGTGAATGACATCGTCACCGGTATTGAGGACGGCGTATTCGATGCAGTTCTCGAGCTCGCGGACGTTTCCAGGCCAGTGATAGCTCATCATCATGTTGATGGCGGGCGTGGAGATGCGCTTGATGGTACGAGCGTAACGCTCGTTGCAGCGGGCGAGGAAGTGGTCGGCGAGGAGGACGATGTCGCTGCGGCGCTCGCGCAGGGGGGGGAGGTGAATGGGGAAGACGTTGAGGCGGAAGTAGAGGTCTTCGCGGAAACGGCCGTCCACAATGGCTTTCTCCAGGTCGCGGCGGGTGGCGGTGACGACGCGGACATTGGAATGGATAGACTCGGCGCCGCCAACGCGCTCGAAGACCTTCTCCTGAAGGACACGGAGCAGGCGGACCTGCACCGCGGTGGAGATGTCGCCGATTTCGTCGAGGAACAAGGTGCCGCCGTTAGCGAGTTCGAAGCGTCCCTGGCGGCGCTGAATGGCCCCGGTGAAGGCGCCCTTTTCGTGTCCGAACAACTCGCTCTCGATGAGGTTTTCGGGGAGTGCGGCGCAGTTGACGGCGATGAAAGGTCCGTTCTTGCGTTCGCTGGCGTAGTGGACGGCTCTGGCGACCAGTTCCTTCCCGGTGCCGGATTCGCCGCGAACGATGACGGTGGCCTGGCTGTTGGCGACCTGGGCAATCTGCATGTAGACAGCGCGCATGGCCGCGCAGTTGCCGATGATGTTGCTGGGGCGATACTGATCGCCCAATTCCATGCGCAGCTTGCGATTCTCCGCCAGGAGAGCCTCGCGTTCCTGAACCTGCGAGCGGATACTCGAGACGGCCTCGGCAAGGACGTTGGCGATGATCATCAGGAAGGAGAGGTTCTGGTCGAGGATGCGCTCGTCGGAGGCAGGGCAGTCGATGCTCATGGTGCCGATCACTTCGTGCTGATGGACGATGGGCACACAGATGAAGGCGACGCTGGCGCTGCCGCGGCTGCGCGTACGGTCGAGGAAGGAAGGTTCCTTGCTGATATCGGGAATGACCGCCGGCTCGCCGGTGGCGGCGACGCGACCGGTGATGCCCTCGCCGACCTTGTAGCGGCCGCGCTTGATCTCGCCGGCGGTGAGCCCCTTGGATGCTTCGATGTTGAGGTCGTTGCTGTCCATGTGGCGCAGGGTGAGGGTGCCACGCCACATGCCCATCTCGGTCTCGAGGATATCGAGGACTTCCTGCATGAGGGCGCTCACGTCCTGGTAATGCACCAGTGCCTGGCTGATACGGTAGAGGACTTCCAACTGCAATTTGTGCGAATTCTCCACGGAAACTCCCGGGGTAGCCTGGTCATCGATAAGGTCGTGAGGATGGCTTTGGGGCAGACAGTACATGACAAAATCGTGAGATACAACCCCCTTATACTACAATTTTGTAGAATTCGCGATCGGCAGAGGGAGCGGTCGGAGGGGTGCGTCGGGCAAAATTGTGGAGGCGGAAAGTGGGGGTGGCGGCGGTGGCTTTAGCAGAGTTGGCATGTTGACTGCTAAAGGGGGTGCTACCTACATGACAGTGTCGGTAGAGAGAGCCACTTTTCAGCTCAAAAGGAGACCGCCTATCCAGCGATGTGCGAGCGGGGCCACGAGACGAATTCGGGGCGCATCCCTTTTCGATCGATCATTTGAACGAGCATAAAACAAGAAACTAAAGGAGATCTTTCACTGATGAAAAACCGTCTACTCACCTATTTACCCCTGATCGGCTGCGGTCTCCTGCTCTGTGCAGGGCAGGCTGAAGCCGCCGAAGAAGCAGCGGAAGTGACCGCTCTGGATGCGCTGTTTACAGCCAACAACATCTGGATGATGGTGTCGACCTTTCTGGTCTTTATCATGCACCTGGGTTTTGCGACGCTGGAGACGGGTCTGACGCGAGCGAAGAACACGACCAACATACTCTTCAAGAATACGGCCATCCTGGCGATCGGGTTGCTGACGTATGCGCTGATCGGGTTCTCGCTGATGTACCCGGGGGTGGACTTCAAGTACCTTGCCTTCGCCGGCTTTGGGATCGGAACGGGGCCGGAAGGTCTGACCGCGGCCTATGCGTCGGCCGGTTATACCTACTGGACGGACTTCCTCTTCCAGGGGATGTTCGCGGCGACGGCGGCGACGATTGTTTCGGGCGCGGTGGCGGAACGGGTCAAGCTGAGCAGCTTCCTGATCTTCACCACGCTGTACGTGGGTATCGTCTATCCGGTGGTGGGGAGTTGGAAGTGGGGAGCAGGCTGGCTCGATCAGCTTGGTTTCTATGACTTCGCGGGGTCGACCCTTGTGCATTCGGTGGGCGGCTGGGCAGCGCTGGTGGCGGCCTTCATGCTCGGGCCACGGATCGGCAAGTACGTGGAAGGACGCAGCCGGGCGATCCCCGGACACAATATGCCGCTGGCTACGATCGGCGTCTTCCTGCTCTGGCTCGGTTGGTTCGGCTTCAACGGCGGTTCGGTGCTGAGCGGCGATCCGGCTGGGGTCTCCTTCGTTCTGGTGACGACGAGTCTGGCGGCTGCCGCGGGGATTGTCGGCGCGATCGTGACCTCCTGGGTCGTGCAGAAGAAGCCGGATCTGACGATGGCGCTGAACGGAGCGCTGGCCGGTTTGGTCGGCATCACGGCGGGAGCGGACGTGGTCTCGGTGACATCCGCGATCATCATCGGCGGAATCGCAGGCGTGATCGTGGTCCTGGCGGTTCTGTTGATCGACCAGAAACTGCGGCTGGACGATCCGGTGGGGGCGCTGTCGGTCCACCTGGTCTGCGGAATCTGGGGAACGCTGGCGGTCGGTATCTTCGGGTACACGGCCAACGAGGCGGGGGTGTTGGTCAAGATGGCCTTCATGCCGCAGTTGATCGGGGTAGTCGCGGTAGGGGTAACCTGCGTGGTGGCGACGACGATCATTCTTGGCGCCATCAAGATGCTGATGGGAATCCGGGTGCCGGCCGACGAAGAGCTTCGCGGCCTGGACATCGGCGAGCATGGGATGGAAGCGTACGGCGGTTTCCAGATCTTCACCACTCAGTAATCAGCCAACACGATCAAGGAGCACAGTTTTCATCATGAAACTCATCATAGCGTATATACAGCCCGAACGCCTCAACCACGTCAAGCAGAAGCTTTACGAGAAGGAGGTGTACAAGCTCTCCGTCACGAATGCGCTTGGCTGTGGCCAGCAGAAGGGGTACCACGAGAGCTACCGCGGCGTCGATGTGGAGGTGAACCTTCTGAAGAAGGTGCGCCTGGAGGTGGCCGTCAACGACGACTTTGTGCAGGCGACGATCGATGCGATCATCGATGGTGCGCGTACACAGAAGATCGGTGATGGCAAGATCTTCGTGATCAAGCTCGATGACTGTATCCGCATCCGCACTGGCGAGACCGGCCAGGCGGCCATTGGTTAAGGAGCCTGGCGCCACCGATCCTCAGCACCCCGGCTGGTTCCCGGATCCGCCGGGGTGCTTTTTTTCTGCCGCTCAGGGGCTCGCCGGCGAGATGCCATTTTCGCCCTCACCTCTTCGCAAGTCATGCGACTTAAGGTATCTTCATGCATCCACCCCCCATCTTGACAGCCACCGCGGCGGAACCGAAACCTATGGCCAAAACACATCTGGGTCTGCTGAACGATGTCGGCGAGCTGAGTGCCTCACTTGCCGGCAGCACGAATATCAAGAGTTTTCTGCAGCGAATCGTGGAGTTGGTAGCGAGCCACCTCCGCTCCGACGTCTGTTCGATTTATCTTTACAGTCAGCGCACGGAGCGGCTGACGCTCCGGGTGACGCGTGGCCTTTCCGCGGATGCGGTCGGGCGTGTGCAGCTGCGGCTCGGGGAAGGCCTGGTCGGTACGGCGCTGCAAGAGCTACGGCCGATCTGTGAAAAGTGCGCCAGCACCAACCCGAATTACCGCTTCTTCGCGGAGACGGACGAGGAGCATTTCGAAGCGTTTCTGGCGGTGCCGATCAGCCGGGGGAGCGACCGCATCGGCGTGCTGGTTGTCCAGCGGCCGGAGGAGAATGCCTTCACCGAGACGGATATCATGGCGCTGAAGGCGACGGCCTCCCAATTGGCGGGGGCGATCGAGAATGCGCGCATCCTCATCTCGATGCACCAGGAAGAGAGCGAGCCGGCGGCGGAGGATCTGGAAGAACCGGCGATCAAGATGGTTCGCGGCGAAGTGGCGAGCGATGGCTATGCCCATGGTCCCGCCATCGTGCTCAACCGCCGCCTGAGCAGCCAGCTCCTCAACGAGACCGTGCTGACGGAGCAGTACACGGAGGAGGACTTCGACCGGGCCATCCACGAGACGGAGCGCCAGCTCGAGAATCTGCAGCGCGACCTGGCGCACAAACTGCCCGAGATGGCGGCACTGATCTTCAGCGCGCACGTGCTCATGCTCAAGGACGATGAATTTACGGGCAAGATGCGGCAGCGGATCCGCGGCGGCACCCATCCGGCGGGGGCGATTCTTGGCGTGGCGCGGGAATACATCGACCTCTTTTCGGCTAACGCCAACGCTTTTGTCCGCGAGAAGGCCCAGGATGTGGAAGACTTGAGCCGCCGGCTGATCGGCAACCTGCAGCAGAGCTTGGCCGAGCCGGGTTCGCAGTGCTCTCAGCACATCGTCATCGCCGATACACTCTTTCCCTCCGACGTGCTCAAGCTGGCGTCGGAAGAGGTGGCCGGCATTGTGCTGGTAACGGGAGGGGTCACCTCACATGTCTCGATTCTTGCCCGGTCGCTGCAGATTCCCTTGATGATCGCCGGCAATCGGCGCCTGCTCGACCTGGCAGACGGCACGCGCCTTGTCCTCGACGGCTTTGCCGGGCACCTGCACATCGACCCGGACGACGACATCCTGAAGCGGCTCCGCCACCGGAACAACGCGCGGGAGGTGGCCAATCATGCGCGGGGCGAGATGCAGCCGACAACCATAACGCGCGACGGGCAGCGCATCACCCTCTTTGCCAACATCAACCTGCTGAGCGACCTCGAACACGCGACGAAGCTGAAGGCGGAAGGGGTGGGCCTGTACCGCAGCGAGTTTCCCTTTCTGGTACGAACCGACTTCCCGACGGAGGAAGAGCAGTACCCCATCTACCGCACGCTGGTCGAGCAGTGCGCAGGAAGCGTTCTCACCTTCCGAACGCTGGACATCGGTGGCGACAAGGTGATGGCTTTCTTCGATGACAAGAGCCAGCAGATCAATCCCAATCTGGGGATGCGCTCCATCCGCTTTTCGCTTCACCACCGCAAGCTCTTCCACGAGCAGCTACGCGCCTTTCTCCGGGCCTCCATCGAGCATGGGGGGAGGCGTATCCGCCTCATGTTCCCCATGATTTCGTCCATTGACGAGTACCTTGAAGCCCGCCGCGAGGTCGAGATCTGCCGCGAGCAGTTGGTCGCCGAAGGGATAACGGGCATCCCGGAGATCAGCATCGGCATCATGGTGGAAGTCCCCTCGCTGATCGAAATACTGGACGATATCGCGCCTCTGGTGGACTTCTTCTGCATCGGCACCAACGACTTCATCCAGTTCCTGGTCGCGGTCGACCGGAGCAACGAGAAGGTGGCGCCCTACTTCCAGCCGTACCATCCTTCGGTGTTGCGCTCGCTGAAGCGGATTGCGGATGCCGCCGCGCGCCATGGTATCCAAGTCTCCATCTGCGGCGAGATGGCGCACGAGGTACGGTACATTCCGTTCCTGATCGGGATCGGCATTCGTACGCTGAGCGTGGACCCGCGTTACCTTCCCACCATCCAGAAGCAGCTTCAGCAGATCGACACGGGGGAAGCCAGGCAGCAAGCGGAACGGATCCTCTCACTTAGCCGCATCGACGAGCTGCGCCGTTGCTTCGAGCCAACTCCCAGCACGGAGAGCGATTCACCATGTGCGGCCGATTCTCCCTGAGCCAACCCGCCGACGATATCGCCGACTACTTCGACGCCCAGTGGCCCGATCGCGACGACTATCTGCCCGGCTTCAACATCCCACCCACCTCGATCACGCCTGTTTTGCTTGACGATGGCGGCGGCAGGGTTATCCGCCTCATGCAATGGGGGTTGGTCCCCTTCTGGGCCAAGGAGCGTGGCATCGGCAACCGGTTGATCAACGCCCGCGGCGAGACGCTCACGGAGAAGCCCTCGTTCCGCCACCTTGTCGATCGGCGCCGCTGCCTGGTTATTGCCCACGGCTACTTCGAGTGGCAGCGGCTCGGTAAGGAGAAGATTCCGCACTTCATCCACCTTGCTGACGCTCCCTTGATGACGCTGGCGGGCCTTTGGGACACATGGCGCGAGCCAGGCGGCGAAGTAATGCTACACTCCTATACGATCATCACGACTGCGGCATCTCCCCATGTCGCCCACCTTCACGATCGCATGCCCGCGATTGTGGAGCCGGAGCAGCGCGAAATCTGGCTAAGTGTCAACCAGACGATGCCCTCCCCCCCTCTCCATGTGCTCAAAGCTTACCAACAGCGGCTCTCTTTTTACCCAGTGTCAACCAAAGTCAACAACGTCCGGAATGACTCTCCAGATTGTATTGAGCGTGCAGGCGGTACTTTGGACCTTTAGCGCCGGCCTTGGCATCGATCATGCAGTGAATAAAAGCCACAAACAGTACGTCTACCATCACAGGCGGATCCCCGCCACCACGGCAGGCTCAAGCGTTGCACAACGAACAAAAGATGCCAATCCACAAGGGGAGCCCGGACATGAAACTTATCCAGCACAAGAATCGCCACGAGTTGGCGCATGAATTCCAGGATTATATCGCTTCCACTTTGCACATCCGCAAAGACAGAATGGGCGATTTTCTTTCTCTCTTTAACGACCCCGAGGCAGTCGATGTCATTCTTGACGATCAGCGCCTCTTCGACCGGCTGGCCGTCCAGCGCGAGCATACTACGGCCGATCACCTCTACTACTTCGTGATCGTGCGGCACAGCCTCCAGCAAGTGGGGATCGAGGACCGTGAGGTCGCCGAATACCTCGCCGCGATGCTTGCCGACTATGCCCATGCGCCCAAGGTGAACCGTTCGGTTGCCGAAGATGCCGCTGAGACGGTCTATCTGGTCGACCTTCTGCGGGCGATGCAGCGCAGTTCGCCGCAGGGCCGCTTCTTCATCCGGTCGCACATTGCGAACTACGCGCTTTATATCACTGGCCTCTTCCCGGAGCGCCTGCGCTACAAGAGCCGTCGTCGCAGCGTACCTGACTTCCAATACTACGTGGAGCTGGGACGCTCCACCTACAGGACCGCCTCGGAAGACCAGCTCGCCTGGGAGTTCCAGTTGGATGGAGTCTTCAGCAAGCTTGCCGATGACTTCCATCGAGCGCGCTTGGCCCTCAGCCGCATTGCTGAACACGGCCTCTACGATGGCGAACCCTTCGTAAACCACAGCGCCGTCCTGTCAGACGTCGTCTGATAGTTAGACCGTGCTTCCCTCAGCCTGCCGACGCCCACCCCGTCGGCAGGCTTTTTTTGTTGGTGTGTGCCGGCGACGGCCTGAAGGCGCTGGTGATCGGACGGATCGGGCGGATCGGACGGATCAGGCCGCCCGGGTGAAGCGTGGGGTGTCTTCCCTGTCGCAAAGATCTTCTTTTGCCGTCCGCTCGGGCGAATGGCGTTCCCGGGGAAAGATCAAAAGTGCTGGGGGGAGTGGAAATAGGAGGGGGCGGGAAGTATGGATAGGGGAAATTCTTGCATAAGGAAAGGGATTATGGATCTATTTGCATCCTTGTCGACATTGCTTGGTTCGTTGCTCAGATGCCCGGAGGGACGGGTGGAGTTTGGTGTTCGATTGGAGGAAGGTGAGTTGCCGCTGGAGATCGAGGAATGCCGCATCGATCGTGATGCGCGTACGGCTTTTGTGATCGGGCGTTGCGGGGAGAGCATCCGGGAGGAGCACGATGTGCGCTGGAACGGGAGCGATATCGAGTGGCATCGGCGGTTGCGAAATGTGGGGGAACGGCCGCTGCGACTGGTGGATCTCTGTGTCGGGTTGCGCGGCTTCAGCGTCGGCACCGGGCGGGAGCAAGATTATTTTTACCATGCGGAGAATCCGCGGATCTATCAGCGCATGGCGATTCCGGTCCGGCTCGATCGGGGCGCGGAGATGGTGCAGGACAGCGGCCACGATGCACTGGCGGGCACCAAGTGGGCCGACCCGCAGGTGGCGGGTGAACGAATCGGCAACTCGCCGTATCAGCCCTTTCCGGCTATCCTCGTCGGCAACTATGAGGCTGCGCGGGGGCTTGTTCATGGGACATTGTCGCAGCGCCTCTTCTACCACAACTACCTTCTCGACCATGAGGGGGATCAGCTCTACTGGCAGTGCCTCTCGTCCTGCAAGGGGATCGGGGCCCTTACTTGGCAACCTGGCGCCGTTCTCGACGATCAGTGGTACATGGGGGCGACGGATGAGGCCGATCAACTGGATAAGCTTTTTGCCGGATTCACGAGTGTGCTTCGGCGACACCTTCCACCGCTGCAGGGAGCGCGCCACATCAACCGGCGTACGGTTGTCTGGGGCTCGTGGAATGACGGCATCAACCGCAAGATCGAGGACACGGAGCTGGTGAAGATGGCGGCCTATCTGGGCCGTGAACTGCCGACGGTAGAGTGGCTGCAAATCGACGATGGGTATGCTCACTGGTCGACCGCGACGGGGAATGCGCATGGGTTGGGCGTACCGTATGAAGAGCCCGACGGTGTCGACCGCATGAAGTTTCCGCGTGGGATGAAGGCCGTGGCGGACGACATCCGGGCGCGGGGTGTGCGACCGGCAATCTGGATAGGGGGCAAGATCCTGAACCAGTCGTCGCTGATCGCGGACCACCCGGAGTGGTTCATCGACTACAGCTACCGCCTGCCGGACAGCCGCGTCCTCGACGTGAGTCAACCCGAGGTGCGGGAGTACATGCTGCGGGCGCTCCGCTGGTTCACGCAGGAGTGTGGCTATGAAGCGATAAAGCATGACTTCTGGAGCTACGCTTTCGAGGACTCGCATGCTCTTCTGGCGAACGAGGAGAAGACGGGCTACGAATGGCGTACCTGGTGGCTGCGCGCGATCCGGGATCATCTTCCGGCCGATGGTTACCTGCAGACGGGCTGCGACATCGTGATGGCGAATCCGTTCCTCGCGGAGTATTTCAACAACTACCGCTACGGGATCGATGTAGGCGGCGGCAACTGGGACCATGTACGGACCAACTTCCTGTGGGGCGCGGCCTGCTTTGCTCTGCATATCGGCGACCTCTTTGTCCCGAACAGCGATTCCATCGGTCTTTTTCCGGGGCTGAGCGACAACGAGGCGCTGACGGCCATCAACTACTGCCTCATCACGCGCTCGCTGGTGGAGATCGCCGGCTGGCTGCATCGCGAGCCGGACCATCCGCGGCTGCGCTGGCTTCGCAAGGCGATCTGCTGCCCCAACAATGGGCAGGATGTCTTCACGAGCCGCTTCGACTATCGGGATGCCGCGCAGATCGCGCCTGCTATCTGGTACTTGCGTACGCCTCACTTCTCGCTGCTGGAGGAGGCCGAGGGGCTGCCGTTGCGCACGGTCGCCATCTTCAATCTCGAAGACGAAGAGCGCACCTTCAGCCTCACCCCGGGGGACTTGATGCTGCCTGCGGGCGACTATCTGGCGACGGAAGTCTGGGCGCTGACGACCGAGAGCTTCAGCGGCGAACTGGAGATCACCATCGCTCCGCACGCGAGTGCCCTCCTCGCCATCTCGCCCCGCGATGAGCAGCAGCAGATACTGGATGCCGACCATGAACTGGAAGATCCATGCCGCTCCGATGAGGCGATCTCGGTGACGGTCCGTCATGCCGGGGATCTCAGCCTCGCCCTTTCGCGGCGCCCGACCGGCCTGAGCCTGGGTGGAGCGCCCTTTGCCGCGGAGATCGAGGAGCATCAGGGTAACTGGCTGCTGCGCGCCAAATTGCCTGCCACCGCCCGCCTCACCATCCGCTGACCCGTAACCATTCCCCTTTGGAGATCCCTCATATGCCCTTTGCCCACATCGACTGGAACAGCGCGACCCTGCAGAAAGCGGTCGGCATGAATGTGTTGCTGCCTACCCAGGGCAAACCGCCCTGGCCGGTCTTCTACCTGTTGCATGGATTGTCCGACGACCATACCATGTGGCAGCGCCGCAGCCGCATCGAGATGTATGCGGCGGAATATCCGCTGATCGTCGTCATGCCGGACGGTTTCCGAGGCTTCTATACCAACAACGAAGAGGGGCCGGCCTACGCCACCTATATGGCCGAGGAGCTGCCGAGCTTTGTGGAGCGCCACTTCCAGGCGATCCCCGAGCGGCACGGCCGATGCATTGGTGGCCTCTCGATGGGCGGCTATGGTGCCCTGCGCCTTGCCCTCGGCTACCCGGATCGATACGCGTCCGCCAACAGCCACAGTGGCGCGCTTCTGCACCACCTGCGTAGCGCGGAGTCGCCCGAATTCGCTCGTATCTGGGGCGACAAGGCGGAGGGGAGCGACCATGACTTGCAGGCACTTGCAAGGCGAGCTGCCAGCCAGGGAAAACTACCTGCCCTGAAGATCGACTGTGGAACGGAGGATTTTCTCCTCGAGGACAACCGCCGCTTCCATGGCTTTCTGCGGGAGGAAGGGATCGCCCACGACTATGCGGAGTATCCGGGCAATCACAACTGGGACTACTGGGACCTGCACGTCCGCGAAGCTCTCGCCTTCCACGCCATCCAACTGAAACTCGCCCCATCGGCGTAAGCCCCCAGCGCAACCCCGGATCTTTCAACATGATGCAAGTCAGGCAGAAGCTCGTTACCTACTCGTCTTTTCCTGTTCAGAAAGCGATTTCCGTTCCACTTTTGACGCAGGCGTTCAGTTTTGGGACAAAGGTGGGCGATCCCATCTGGCAGCAAGCGGCGTTGGTCGAGGACTTCGTTGGTTTCCCCAATGCGAATCCCCCGCACCAGCCATCGGGTTTGCGCCTCTTCCGGGATCATGCGTTCCTCTATCTGGCCTTCTTCTTTGCGGAAGAGCCGGATCGGCTCGCCAATCCGGGGACGGGAGACGGGGCTACGATCTGGCTGGGGGATATGGCGGAGCTGCACTTCGGCGCGATCTATCCGGAGCCGTGGCTGCTGCAGCTGGGGGTCGGAATCGGCGGCGGCAGGTTCGACAGCGCCGGCAGCTATTCCTCCTGGCGTGCGCTGACTTTCAGCGACGATGCCGGATGGTATGCGGAGATCGAGATTCCTCTCGCCATGTTGCCGGTCGACGAAGGCGGGCTCGCCTTCAACCTGTGCCGCCAGGCGCTGAAGCGGGGCGAACACTCCGTCTGGAGCCCGCTCACCACCCGCTTCCACGAGGTGGAGAACTTCGGAACCCTCCTCCTGTGCGACTACAACCTGGCCTACCATCTGCGCACGGGCAAGCACGATGGACGGCAGCTGACGCGCGCCGACTACGAGGCGTTGCAGAGCGACTTTCTGGTCAAGGCCACGACTATCGTCCACGGGCCGTGGCTGTCGAATCCGACGGAAAGCTCGATGACCATCACCTGGGAGACGGCTGGGCGGGTGCCGGCCTTTATCGAGTACAACAAGAAGGGGAGCGAACAGGTCGAGACGAAAGATCTCGGCTACCGCTGCGGGCTGCTTCCGCACGAGACCTTGCATTCGGTCACCCTGACCGACCTGGAGCCGAAGACGGACTACGAGTATCGGCTGGTTGCCCTTTCCCCCGTGGTGGATGTGCCGGTACGTCACCCACAAGTCTACGCCTTCACGACCATAGACCCACGGAAGGGAGAGTTCTCGTTCCTCTGCGTCTCGGACCTCCATTCCAACGTGAGATTGGCGAAGGCGGCATTGGAGACGGAGGAATCGCGGCAGGCCGACTTCCTGGTCGTTTTGGGGGACAGCCTGAGCCACGCTGCTGGACGCAAGGCTGTCTACGATGGATGGCTCGATCCGCTGACGGCCGGCTTTGGCGCGAGGAAGCCCTTGGTCTTCGTGCGCGGCAACCACGAGATGCTGGGCATCTTTGCGGACGAGTATTACGCCTGCATGCGCCACCCCTCCGGCAAGACCTGGTATGCCTTTCGCCACGGCGAAGCCTTCTTCATCGTGCTCGACAGCGGCATCGATCATTCGGATTCCCGCCTCTTCAGTAATGACCGGCTCTGGAAGGAGGAGCAGGCCTTCCTGCGAGACGTGGTGGCCTCCGCTGCATACGCCGAGGCCACCTTCCGCATCGTCCTCGTCCACATACCGCCCTACAAGAAGGAAGTGCTGGCAGCAGCGAGCTTCCGCGGGATGATTGGCGAGCTGCACGATCCGGCCTCGCCGGCTCCCCTGCCGAATCTGATGATCTGCGGCCACGTGCATCATTACCTGCGCGCGGATGCCGGCGAACCGCACTTCGCCCCGACCAGCGACAGGGAGTACAGCGCAAAGCACCCCCTGCGGGCTTCGTTCCCTTTCACGATTGTCGCCAACGCCAACGACACCGTGACCGGGGTGAAGATCAGGGCGGATTACATCGCCGTCAAGGTTTTCGAGCCAGGCGGCCAATGCCGCGATGACTTCACCATTCGAGCGTGAGACACAACCATGAGGAGAGAACTGTGAGGATGACACGACGACTGACGGTCGTGATGATGGTTGCCTGGCTTCTGAGCGGTCCGCTTTGGGCGGCGGCCGAGGAGCACCACTTGCTGGACGGCAAAGCTGCCTCCACCTGGAGCGGCATGGTCAAGATCAACGAAGCGGTCAAGCTTACCGGCGAGGGAAGCTTTGAGCTATATGGAAAGTACCCCACGGAGCTTATCAGTTCCGAGATGATTCCCATCGACATGGGGTCGACCTATACAATCTCGGCCTGGATGCGCTCGCTGGAGGCCACGCTTCCCGCCAGCGCCAACATGGGGCTGCGCATGTACACCAAGGAGAAGCGCCCCATCACCATGCAGAACGTGGGCGCCGTGTACAACAGCGAAACGGCTTTGGCCGAACCCGCGATGAAAGGCACGACTGAGCTGCGCATTGTCGGCAACCCTCGGTGGCTGGAACACCGGGGGAATTGTGTCGCCTTCAATGTTGCCGACGACTATGCCGACCTGCCGAACTACGCCTTGTCGGCACCCATCAAGGAGGTGCTGGACGAGGGGGAGCATTACACGATCAGGCTGGCGACGCCTCTTTCGTCCGACTATCCAAACGGCGTCAAGGTTCGGCTGCACTCCCCCTATGGCGCGCCGCTCTACGGTGCCGCCGATGGCTGGATTCCCGCCGAATGGACAAACTTCTCGCGCACCCTGCAGGGCGAGGCCAGATTTGGCGCCAGCGGGCACCAGTTCTGGCGGGGCACAGCCTATGTACGCCCCTTCGTCTGGTTCGGCAATTGGAACCGCATCCCCGAAGAAGGGGCCCGCCTCCTCGTCGACAAGATCAGCTTCACCTCGATTCCGACGCCAGCCGTCGAGATCCTCGGCAATCTCACGTGGCCGAGCGAGTGGCGCGTCTTCGGCCCGATGCGGGAGGACGATCATGTCGACGACGACGTGCTTACCACCCTGCCGGACGCGATCGGGGTTGACGGGAGAAGCTTCGCCGCCACAACCGTTCAAGCGACGGGGAACCGCCTCGATTTCGAGCAGATCTACGGCTCCTTCGAGAAGCAACGCGTTGCCTGGATCTTTGGCACGATCGCGGCCTTGCGCGACGGCAAGGTCACGCTCGGCTTTGGTGCCGACTGGTGGATGCAGGTATGGGTCGACGGGGCGTCGATCTGCGATACCAGCACCAGCGGCAATGTCAACTGGCCCCCCGACATGCGCGATCATCTCTGTACAATCGACCTCGCTCGAGGGGAGCACGTCCTTGCCATCCGCTTCAAAGCCGGATCGGGTAGTGCCGTGCTGGCCTTGGGCGGTCCCGACCAACTTCGCCACCAGCAGGAAGATGCAGCACCATGAGCTTTGACTTCACGACCGCCTATTTCGATGACGAACCCGTGAATGGACGGGTACTCGACATGTTTCAACCCGAGAACGGCGAGCGGCCGGTCGCCCTCTTCTTTGTGCACGGTGGTGGCTGGCGGGGCGGCGCGCGTGCCGGCCTTCACCCCCTGATGTGGGCTCTACGCCAGCACGGCTTCATCTCGGCCTCCACCGATTACCGGCTGGCGGGAACCTGCATACAGGATCAACTGACCGACGTGCGCCACGGCTACGACCTCTTTCGCCGCTGGCTTCGCGAGGCCGGACGGCCGGAGAAGATCGTAGTGCTGGGCAGCTCCGCCGGGGCGCATCTGGCCGCGCTGCTGGCGCTGGCGGAACCGGGCGCCTGCGGGGAAAGTCTGACCTTCGGGACCACCGGCTTGAGCGCCGGGTGGATTGCGCCCGTCGGCGCCGCCCTCTCCTGCGGTCCCGCCACCTTCGAACCCTGGGCGGATATCTTCCCCATCATCTGGAACTCGATGCAGAACATCGTCGGGGTGCCCTACGAGCAGGATCCCGAGGCGTATCGACGCGTCTCGCCCATTCGCCACGTCAGCGCCTCGTCTTGTCCGCTGCTCTTCCAGCAGGCCGAGAATGAACACATGTTCCCGCTGGAGTTGACGGAGCGGTTCGCGGCCGCGATGCACGCTTGCGGCCGCCGCGCCCAGATCCGGGTTCATACCAAGGCGGAACATGGCTTCTTCTACGATACAAGCCGCCGCCAGCAGAAGGAAGCCTTCGCCGACCTCCTTGCCTTCATCGACTCCCTGAACGTCACCGCTTGACGACAGCATGTCCTTATGTGCATGGTCCGTCGCTACAGCGGCGCAGTGAGGTCGACTATCGGTGGGGGGATCTCCGGGAGCAGTTCGACCTCTCGGGCGATTCCTCGCGAGGTGAGACGATGACGCCCGTACCAGGCGCGAAGGGCGCAGATGCCGTTTTCGTCAGCGATGACGCTTCTGTCGGTGAACCATTCCTGGCGCAGGAGGCGGCAGAATGCCTCGCCCGCGGGCAGGGGTGTCAGGTCGCGGTGGAAGATCTCGCCGCGCGTCCGCCAGTGCGATCCCTCGCGGAAGCCCCAGATGTACATGCCTCTGGTGGCCGGGTGGGCGAAGACAATCCTGAACATCCCCTCCAGCGCGGCCGCCTTGCGCTCCTCGAAATCCGCTGGATAGCCATCCAGGATCTCCTGAAAGCGAGCCAGATCCTTCAGCTTGTCGGCGCCGTCGATCCACGAGACGCCACGATAGGATTCCTCCTTCAGCTTGATGCCGGTGTCGTGCTCGGTCACCTTGATCGGCATGCCGAACTGGGCGAGGCGGTCGAGCACCGGTTTCACCTGCGAGAGGTCGAAGGGAGGATCGAGATGGCCCTGCACGCCGATGCCGCGGATCGGCACCCCGATGCTCAGCAGCCGGTCGATCAGCTCTACGTACCGATCGATGTCGCCGCCAGTGACAATGTCGTGCTCGTTGACGTAGAGCCGCACACCGGGATCTTCTTCGAGCACCCAGTCCGCCATGCGCCGGAGGATATCCTCGCCGAACTGATCGCGGTACCAGGAGCCATCGAGAAGCTCGTTGTTGAGATCGTAGTCAGCAATGCGCCCACGATACCGCCGCACCGTCTCCCGAGCGTGTCGTTCCATGCAGCGCAGCGCTTCCGCCTTGGGCAGTGCCTTCACCCACTCCTGCACGTGGATGCGGTGAGCGTAGAAGAGGCAGTGGCCCCGGGTGGCGAATCCATGCTGTTCGCACCATTCCAGCGTTCGGTCCGGTCCTTCGTAGCGGCGCTCTCCGGGATTCGGTTCGAGGTAGCCCCACTTGACCGGGATCACGCCAGCATTGAACCAATGAGCGACAAAGCTGTCCAGCGCCTCCTCGCTACCAACGCGCGACAGCGGCGTGCCAAACTCAAAGTGATGCCGCAACTGCTCGATGTGTACCGTCGCGCCCGGGGCGGCCTGAATCCGCACCGTGCCCTGCCGCAACCGCGCAAGCTCCTTCGCTGCCTCCGTCGTAGCATCCATACGCCACTGCTCCGCCTTGGTAATGAGTTCGTTCGAGATCGCCATTCACAGTGCCATGCCAAGCGGAATCTGCCATCGCCGCAATCGGGAAAATATTCTTCAACTGTGCGAGGCGAGTTTTTGAGGCTGTGAAAGGCCTGCAACCGACGCGGATTTGCAAGGCTGAGGAATTTTGTTGATCGTAACATGAACCATTAGAGAGCCGGGACGAGGAACCACAAGAAGGGAAACCGCTCATGAACGCAGTTGGGAAGCTCACTGTCTACGCGATACTTGCAATCGCCACACTGGCGACCGGGGCTACACCGGAAGCGCCCGCTATCCCCTATCGGCAGATCGGCCAGATTCAGCCTCGGAATACCAGCGAAATCGTCTCGTCGAACTGGTCCATCGGAGCCGAAACCATGGACCGCGACTACACCATCTACCGGAACTGGCGGGAGTACCTTGCCCCGCTGGGCATCAAGCGCGCCCGCATTCAATCCGGCTGGGCCAAGACCGAGAAGGTGCGCGGCGTTTACGACTGGGCGTGGATGGACGAGATCGTGCTGGACATGGTCGAGCAATCCGTGCGCCCGTGGGTATGCCTGTGCTACGGCAACCACCTATATCCAGGGGGCGGCGGCGCGGATCTGGGCAACGGCATGATCACCTCGCCCGAAGCCATGGCGGCCTGGAAGGCGTACGTCAGCGCCTACGTGACGCGCTACGGCAAATACATCCATGAGTGGGAGATATGGAACGAACCCCGAGGCGGCATCAACGGTGTTCCGCCCTACGCCAACCTCGTAGTGCAGACCGCCGAAACGATACGGGCCTTGCAGCCGCAAGCGGTCATCTACATCGCATCCGGAAGTTCCTTCGAGGTCGATTATGCCAAGGCTCTCCTCGAGAACCTCAAGCGCCGCCGTAAGCTGCATCTGGTCAGCGCCATGACCTACCACCCCTACTCCGCCAACCCAGATCTCGGCTACCATCGCGTGGGCGAACTGCGCAAGGTCATTGCCGCCTACTCCAAGAGCATCGGGATCTTCCAGGGAGAGAATGGCGCCCCCTCCGTCGAGAGCAATCGTTTCGCCCTCTCGCATCAGCCATGGAGCGAGAAGACCCAGGCGAAATGGTACGCCCGACGCATGCTCGGCGATCTCGGCGGCGACATCCCCTCCTCCTGCTTTGCCATCATCGATATGAAGTACGCCGACGGCTGGAACCACAAGGGGCTGCTCAAGAGCGCGGATGACCAGACCGTCGAACGTCCCAAACAAGCCTATTACGCCGTCCAGAATGTGACCGCCATCTTCGACAATACGCTGACTCGTGTCAGGAACCTCGGCATCAAGCTCTCCCCGAACAACAGAGTCTCAGCCTTTGCCTTTACAAAGCCGGACGGCGCCGCCATTGTCGCCATCTGGTCGGGCGTCGACAAGCCGAAAGACGAAGACACATTTCTGGTCACCACCGTCCAGCTCTCAGGCCTCACCCTGAAGGAGCCTGTTTATGTGGATCTGCGCACCGGTGGCGTCTATGAAGTACCGGCCGGCAGCTTCCAGCGCACCGGCGGCGCCATCACCTTCAAGCAGATCCCCATCTACGACTCCGTGATCCTCCTGGCGGACAAGTCCGCTCTTGGCGAGTTGGCACCAGTCGATGCCGAGTTGGCGAGCCTGGGTAAGTCGAATACTGTCATCAGCGAATAGATTGAAATTCGAGGGAATGGGGATACCGGTTTGCAAGCGCCATTCACGGAGCGATTGCGCTTTGGCACAAGCAGCATCAGCATGTGGAGTAGCAGTATGACGAATCGCCGTCGCACTCTGGAGCGTTCGGGCGTTACCATGCAGGAGATTGCCGCGGCGTGCGGAGTCAGCCACACGACCGTCTCCTTTGTTCTGCGGGGGCGCACGGAGATGGCGATTGCCAGCGCCACCTGCCAACGCGTCCTTGAGCAGGCGATCGCTCTTGACTATCATCCTCAGCGCAACTCTCGCCTTGACGCCGAAAAGCTCCGCGTCCTTTACATGTGCCCCGATCTGCGCACCGTCTACGCGGATCTCAGCCTCCCCACAAATGTCCTTGCCGAGCTTGCCGAACGCGAGGCGGAAACCGGGATCTCGTTCGAGCTCGTCGCGTATGAGCGCCCGCAACTCATGGATTACCTCTACCGTGGCATCTGTGAGGGATGCGCCGATGCCGTGGTCCTCAGCCGTGTCGGCAGCGACATCGTCGAGAAGGTGGTCGCGCTATCCCCAATCCCCGTCATCTGCATGGGAAGCCTCGACCAACCTGTCTGCGACTCCATACATCTCGACGACCTCGCGGTCGGCGAATTAGCCGCCACGCACCTCTGGGAGCACGGCCATCGCCGCGTCGCGATCCTCTCGGTCAATATGTCCGTTGGTGAGAAGCGCGTTCAGGGCTTTCGGCGTACCTGGTCAATGCTCGGAGGAGATCCAGACGCTGTCCAAGCTTTCACCGGAGCTTTTGTCCCCGACAGTGGCCAGATGATGATTAATGAGTACCTGATGCTTCCCGAGCCCCGCCCCACCGCCATATTCGCCGTCAGTGACACTATCGCCTATGGCGCCATCCACACCCTCTGGCGCCGCGGCATCGCCATACCCGGGGATCTCAGCATCATGGGATGCGACGACCTGCCATACAGCGGCTGGACCTGCCCTTCCCTCACGTCCATCCACCTCGACACCAGCGCCTTCGCCGACGCCATCATCAACTGCGTTCGGGCCCGCTGCATGAACGCTCAGCAAGCTCCACCCGTCCGTATCCCTATCCCACCGCACCTCGTCCCACGCTGCAGCGTTCAACACCTTGCAACCTGACGCGCCAATCTACTCCTGGCGTGACTAATGAAGAGACCGTCTCCTTCCGCGGTGATGAGGCGGAGCGTTTCCCCAAGCTAAAATTGCGACGGAAGAAGAGTGCAGAAGAAAAGTCATCTCACAGAATTTGAGGCTGTTCTCCCTCCATGAACAGCAGTTTTCGAATGTTTCCGCGATAATCGAAGAAAATTGCCTTGACACGCCACCTAACAATGTATATCCTATTGTTAGGCAAGCTACACAGGGAGCTTGGATGGATCATCTAAAGGAAAAAGCTATGACATGGGAAAAAGCAACATGAAGAAGCAGATATCCGCCTTTACGCTGATCGAGCTACTCGTTGTGGTTGCCATAATCGCTGTCCTTGCATCAATGCTGCTGCCGGCGCTGAGCAAGGCGAGGGAAGCGGCGCGACAATCGACCTGCATCAACAACCTGAAACAGATCGGCACCTATGTCTTCCTCTATACGGAAGACAACAGCCACTTTCTCCCTGTTTGGAAAGCTGTGGATGGCGGCTGGGGTGATACGGGACCAATGCACAAAGGGCTGGAGCGCTCGCTCTCCGACTACACCGGGTATTTCGAGCCACCGGCGCTTCACCTCACCGCTGGCGGCCCCATCTTCGTCTGCCCTACCTCCCCCGTACAGTGGGATCCGGTGCACGAGGGGGGCAAGTACAATCACGGGGGCCAGTGGAGTTCTTACGCAACAAACTCCTACGAAGGCTACTACTATCATGCCCAGAATGCCAAAGTCACCATGCCCGACACCACCAAGGTAGTTATTCCCCAGGCTTTTGCCATCAACAACTACAGCCGCCCGGATCAAACCCCCTATCAGTGGTGTTCGCGGCGCGCCTCGGCCAAAGGGTACATGCCCGTCTGGAACAATCCTACGTCGACCGGCAACAGCATCGGCGCCGCCAGTTGGCACTCGATAGACTTCATGCAGGGCACCCGCCCCACCGTCTTCAAGGACAACCATGTAAAGGTGCTCCGGTCCCACATGTACACCGCTCACCAACGCCAGAACATCGTCTCAGGTCCTTACAGCAGTTTCCACTTGGGCAGCGGCGGGGGAACGCCGAAGCACTCCCCTTGGGATTACTGGATCGACGAGTACTGATCAATCCATCCGCGCGGCGGCCGCTTCTCTACCGGCGGCGCTACCTGCTCCAGGACTTCAGGCAGCCAAGGGACGTCCATTGGCGTATCGCCTAACCTGCAGGCTCTATCGTTAACACCTCACGCCAACTTGCGCAGAGAATGACCATGTCCAACCGACGACGCACCTTGGAACGTTCTGGAGTGACAATGCAGGAGATCGCCACCGCCTGCGGTGTGAGTCATACCGCCGTATCCTTTGTTCTGCGCGGCCGCACGGAAATGGCCATTTCCCCCGCCACTCGGCAGCGCATCTTCGAACAGAGCATTGCCGTGGATTACCATCCGCAACGCAATTCCCGCATCGATGGCTCCAAACTCAGGGTACTCTACTTGTGCCCAGACCTCCATACCGTCTATGCCGATCTCGGCCTGCCCACCAACGTCCTGGCCGAGTTGGCTGAGCGCGAAGCGGAAACCGGCATCAGTTTCGAGTTGGTCGCTTACGAACGCCCCCAACTCATGGAGTCGCTATACCGTGGCGTCTGCGAAGGTCGGGCCGATGCCGTGGTCCTCTGCCGCGTGGGCGCCGACGTCGTGACCAAAGTCGTCCGCCTCGCTCCTGTTCCCGTTCTCTTGCTGGGCGCAATGGATCATCCCTTGTGTGACACCATCAGCATCGACGATGTGGCTGTCGGTCGCCTGGCTGCGCACCACCTCTGGGAGAATGGCCACCGCAGCGCCGCGATTTTCCAGGTCGAGATGGGCGTCGGCGCAAGCCGTGTAGCCGGCTTCCGCCATTTCTGGCAGAAGCTGGGGGGCGATCCCGAGGCGATCCGCGTCTTCACCGGCGTCTTCACGCCCGAAAGCGGTCAACGCATGGTGCGAGAGTACTTGAACCTGCCCAAACCTCGCCCGTCCGCCATCTTCTCCATCAGCGACACGATTGCCTATGGCGCCATCAATGAACTCTGGCAGCACGGCATGGCGATTCCAGACGGTGTCAGCATCATTGGATGCGACGACATGCCCTACAGCGCCTGGGCCTGTCCGCCCCTTACCTCCATGCACCACGACTCCGCCGCCATCGCCAACGCGCTTCTCCATGCGGTTCGCCGACGCTGCCTTGACGGCTGCACCGATCCTCCCGTCAATACCCTCATTCAGCCCCGCCTTCTCCCACGAAAAAGCGTCGCATCTCCTCATGCGCCACAGCTAACAACAAGGTGTTCCCATGCGTAATCGCCTCCGGACGCTGCTACCCGCCCTCCTCGCCACGGTCCTGCTCACGGTGCAGGCGCAGGAAGCACGCATAGACCTGAGTGCGCCGATGCTCGTCAACGAATCAGGCTTCGGTTCCGCGGAGAAGCTGATCGACGAGCAGCGCCTGATTGTCGGGCCACCCGTCGGCAAGCCAACGTCGACCTATGTGCTCGGCCACCAATTCAAGGATCACTACCCCTCTTCCGTTCATCTCGATTTTGGCACCGCGAGGCACCTGTCCAGCCTTTGGCTCTTCGATACCAACGACAAGGGCGATGTGGTTATCTCGATCGGCGAGCCGGAGAACTGGCAGGAGGTGGCGTCCTACGACTGCGGCAGCTATCAGAAGTGGGCGCAGATCCCCATCAACGGCACCACTCGATACCTGCGCCTCACCAAGATGAGCCCCGGCGCCAACTTTTCCGAGATCGCGCTCTATGAATACACCCCCGAAGCCTTCCAGGAACTGCAGGCAAAGCGAGCCGCCGAGGAATCGGCTCGGGCCGCCCGAGAAGCCGCCTTGGCAACGGCCCGCGCCGAGATGAAGAAGCGCGGCCCCACGGACCTTGGTACCCCCTTCACCGAAGTCTACCTGGTGGATGAAATCGACTGCGCCGCCACGCCCCCCGAACTGGAAGATCCCGCCAGAGGAAGTGAAGTTCAGACCATCCTCGGGCGCCCATGCCGCGTCCTCTTGAAAAGCGACAGCGAGGCCGCCTTCTTCTCCTACCGCATCGGCAGGCTCAAGCCGCTCCTCCCTGGCCAGGCTTACGTGCTGGCAATCGACTATCCCGAGGATGCCCCGCGCACCGTCACCGTCATGACCAGCGCCAATGAAAGCTCACGCACCTTCCACACCGGCAGCACCGTTGGCGATGCCCTCCACCCGAAATACGTCAACAATCTGCCTGAATCCCTCCGCGTGCCTCTGTCCGGCAAGTACGAGAGCTGGACCATGCTCTTCCAGTTGCACGATCGTTTCCCCGATCATGCCTTCATTCGCGGCTCCCAGGAACGGCCGGAAACGCCCGAAGACGGCTTCCTCGTTACCATCGCCCAGTTCAACGCCCGCAACATCCCTCTCTCGCACGGCGCCGCCGTCTCTCGCATTCGCCTTTTTGCCGTACCGGATATCCAGGCTCTGCATGTGCGTCCAAACCTGCCGCCAGAAGGCCTTCCCCAGCGCCACATCTTCTGGCGCGAGGAAATGGCCGATGGCCTTATCGGCAGCGAGAAGAGCCTCGAACGGGGCCTCGACGAACCTCTCGATTGGTACCGCTACAAGGCGACCCAGATGCACGTGCTCGGCATCAACACCTTTGCCAAGGATCTGCTCGAGTTTGGCGCCTGTCAGCACTGGGATTCCACTCCCGGTGGCGGCAACCAGTGGGTCCACTTCAATGCGTACCACAAGGACCTGTGGGGACGCATCGTCACCCTCATGGGAGAAGAAGGCTTCAACCTTCTCCCTTACTACGAATATTCCGGCAGCAAAGGCCAGCAGGGACTTGGCAACCAGCGTCGCGCCATTCCCCTTACCCGCGATGGCGATTATACCCACATCGCCTGGCGCGACAAGTACAACGTCGACCTCACCGACCCCGATACCTGGGACGATTTCCGGAAGATGCTCGACCATACCATCATCCGCCATCGCAATGCCGGCAACTTCGTCGGTGCCTGGCTGCGCAATCGCGGCCAGATGCCCATGTCCTTCGCACCAGCTACTCTCCAGCGCTTTGCCGATGAAACGCTGCTCGGCCTCGAGGGGGGCGTCACCCGGCGCCATCTGCTCGATGACGAGAAACTCCTTCAAGATTACTACGCCTGGTGGTTCGGCAAGCGGCGAGACTTTCTCGTTGCCATGCGGGACCATCTGCGCGGCAACAACGTCAATCCAGATGCCTTCATGCTCTACACGGCAAGCCCCAACGAGCCGGGCATCTCTTTCGCGGATTCCCTCTCGCGGCTGGTCACCGACGATCCGGAAAGCTGGGCGGAGCTGCTGGTGAAGCCCCTTCACCAGGAGGGCAACCGTCAATTGACGCCGGTCACCGTCGATCAGGTCATCCAATCCAACGCCTATCTTACCGCCCTCCTCTCGCCCGCCAGAACCTGGGGCGAGTGGGAGTGGCAGCACCTCGCGCCCCCATCCGACCCGCAAAACTACAAGAACGTCGAAGGTGTCCTGCTCACCCACGCCTTCAATCGCCTCTATACCGTGGCCTCCGCGACCACCTTCGACGCCTTCCGCTCTCCGGCCGGCCTCGCCATCATACGGCACTATTCCCTCAACGAGAACATGATGTTCGACGTGCACGACCAGCCCAAAGTCGGCTACTTCGTCACCGATGTGGAGCGTGCGGGCCCATACTGCATGATGGCCGAGGCGGTGGCAATGGCCAAGGGCGATCCAACCATGATCGGCTATCTGCTTGGCGGCAACCATGCCCGCGGCTTTCCCGACTACGTGCGCCGTTTCAACCTCGCCTTCCTCTCCCTGCCGGCCCTGCCCAGCAGCCTTGTTCCAGGCGCGGCCAGCGATGATCAAGTCGTGATTCGCCGCATCGACACCCCGGAGCATGGCACCTGGCTCTCGGTCGTCAACACCGGGATGACCGACAAGCAGGGCGTCACCATCACTCTTCCGCTCGACGGCAAGCTGATCGATGCGGCCACAGCCACTCCACTCCCGACCAACGCCAACCAACTGAGGCTGGATCTTCACCCCTATGAGCTTCGCTCGCTCCACATTCAGTAGATTCACCTACCTGCTCATGCTGACGATGATCACGGTGAATGCCCAGGAAGCCGAAACTTACGCCAACCACGATGGCTGGTGGCTGCGCAATGTACGGGCGGAGGCTTTCGTCTGCGCGATGCCTTATCCCAGAGTTCTGGCTTTCCGCCTCAGGGGCGGCCATTCGCCCCTCTTCGTGACGGACGATTTTGACCTCATCGGTATGCGCAGCCGCATTCATCAACCTGAAAGCGACACCGATCATTCCCAGTCCCCTGCCCTGCAACCGGCCGAGGCAACCTGGCTCGGCGAACGCTCCATCCAGCTACTGGCAGCGCCGGACATTGACAAGTCAGGCCTGCGGTTGACCATGGAGGTGACCCTGCACGACACCCTGCCCCTCCTCCGGCTGCGGCACGGCTTTCGCAACCTTCGCGAGGAGCCTCAGCTCCTTGCCGCCTGGGCGATTCTGGCCGTGCCGGACAGCGGCATTGGCATCCTCCCCTACAACCACCAGAGCTTCGCCCGCAGACTCATTCACTTCCCTGGCCTCTCCATCGTGCAGCCATGCGTCGACTACGGCAAGCATGCGCTGACGGTCGACTATGCCGTGCCTCCAGAGCAAAACTGGTTCAAGATCGGTACTGACAGTACCGCCGGATGGGTCGCCTACGTAAAGGACAACCTCGTCATCCGCTCCATGGTCGACGTGCCGCGCGATGCCACCTTCCCCGAAAGCGGCGCCACCGTGACCATCTTCAAGTGGCGCGGCGGTAACGACTGGCAGCAGCAGCCTTTTGGCGAAATCGAGCACAACGGCCCGTTACGGACCGTCGCCTCCGGCGAATCCATCGTCATGGACCAGATCGTCGAACTGCGCGACGACCTCTTGCCCGACGCATCGGGGCCGGACGGCTGGCACAAGATCCTGACCGCAACGCCAATCGCCGCGTGGGCGGACTAAACGATCTCAGGGGGAGAAGAGATGCACGACACCATCATGCCCGAGCAGGCGCAATGGATCTGGCTTGGCGATGCTGAGCCCAACAGCTACGTCGGCTTTGCCCGCCAATTCTCCCTGCCGCCCGGCGCGGCGCCTGTCACGCTATCGATCTTCGCCGATACCAAGTACAAGCTCTACGTAAACGGCCGTTTTGTCAATGCCGGCCCCGTCCCTTTCCGCAAGCCTATCTGCCGCGTCGACAGGTATGACCTTGGCCCATGGCTCACCGAGGGACGCAACACGCTCTTCATCCTCGCCCACTTCGTCGGCGTCACCGTCAAATACAACACCGCCGATCGACCCGGTCTCATCGCCACTCTCGCCATCGGCGACGCAGCCCCCATCGTCACCGACTTGGATTGGACATGCTGGCGCCTCTCCGCGTGGGAGCCACAAACGCCTCGCAAGAACTGGGCGATCGAACACGTCGAGTGCATCAGCGTTGCCGACGAGAGCTTCCCAGTCCTGTGCGCGCTGGCGGGCGAGGACTACGCCCTCGGGGAACCGCCGCCAGTCGACGCCATCCTCGCAACCGGCCACACCCCAACGCTGGTCGAAGCAGGCCGGATCCAGTTTCGCGCCCGCGAACTCCCCCCGCTCCGCTGGCGCACCGAGGATGCTCCCCTGCCCATCGCCATCTTTCGGCTCAACGGCGAGGTCTACAACCTGCAGGACACCCCCGTACGCCTCGACCACGAACATGTGCGCCCCGCCTGGGATCAGGAGCGTTACCAGATGACCCGCGGCGGCCTCCTGCACCTGCGCCGGAGGCGCGGCGACCCAGGCTATGGCATCCTCTACGACATGCAGCGCATGTGCGCCGGCGACATCAGCTTCCAGATCACGGTCGACTCTCCCTGCACCCTCGACCTGAGCCTCGCCGAGGCCCTGCGTCACGGGCGCCCCAATACCTGGCGCAACGGCGGCCTCTATTTTGCCCGGTTTCACCTTCAACCCGGGCTCAACCGATGCCGCTTCTACCACTTCAATGGGCATCGCTACATCTACCTGACCGTCAAGGATCTGGAGGGCACGGCAATCGTACACCGTGTCACCACCCATCATTGCCGCGCCGATCTCGACTTCACCGACAGCTTCGCGGCCGATCCCGTCATGGAGATGATCTACGCCATCTCCCGCCGTAGCCTGATGCTCAATACCCAGGCCCTCTCCTACGACTGCAACACCCGCGAGCAAGGCGCGTATTGGGGAGACAACCTGTGGATACTCGATTCCGTCGGTCATCTCACCGGCAACTTCGCCCATCTTGGCCAGATGTGCGATGCCATGACCGAAGAGTATGCAGCGCTCGGCACCCTCAACGCCAGCATCTACGGCCTCGGCGCCCCGCTCCACGATTATTGCCTTATCGCCGTCGACTTCCTCCGCCGATATCATGCGTACACCGGCGACCGGGCTGTCGTCGACCGTAACCTCGCCACCGCCGAGGCAATTGTCGAGGATTTCCGCCGGCTCATCGACGACAGCGGATTCATCAAGCTCGGTCAGCCTGCGCCGGAAACCAGCGGCTTTCGCGCCCCCTTGCTCTTCCTCGACCATCCCGGCCTCGGCTGGCATCCCCGCACCACCACCGGCATCGACCGCAGCGACTACAACTGCGGCATCAACCTCTTCTATCTGCAAGCCCTCCAGGCACTCGACGTCCTCTACCGCCAGACCGGACGGCAGAGCAACCTCACCGAAGAGATCCAGGCCATGCAGCACCGCCTGCGAGAGCGCTTCTTCATCCCCGACCAGGGGCTCCTTGCCGATGCCTGGCACGAAGAGCAGCACCACGTCAACGTCTCCCAGATCGTCAATTGCATGGGCGTGATGACCGGCGTCCTTACCGGCGCCGACGCTCATGAAGCCATGCGGCGCCTCGTCGATACCGAGCGTTATCCATGGATCTCCCAGGGGACCCCGTACACCTACTTCTTCATCTGCGAAGCGCTCAGCCACCTCGGCCTGCTTCCCCTTGCGGTGGAAACCATCCGCCCCCACTGGATACCCATGCTCGAGCGCGGCGCCACCTCCACCTGGGAAGCCTTTGGCGGCGAGAACCATGACTCCCTGAATCATGCATGGAGCGCCCCACTCCCCTACCTTCTCCGCCGCGGCATCATCGGCCTTCAGCCAACCACATGCGGCTACGCAACGCTGCGCCTCGAACCCGCCTTCGCGGCATTCCCCAGCTTTTCGCACACCTGCCGCATCCCACAGGGACAGGTTACCGTCGCCTGGGAACACCTGTCGCCTCAGCACGTGGAGGTAGCCGTCACGCTCCCCCACGGCGTCTCCGGCACGCTGGTCTGCTGCGGTGAATGCATCCCCATCGTCCAAACCCTCACCACGACGATCGCCACCCGATGAACGCCCCATACATCCATAATGACACCTACGGATTCTTCGACGATAGTCGGCATGAATACGTCATCACGACGCCGCTGACGCCACGCCCCTGGGAGAATCGCCTGTGGAACGATCACCTCGCCGTGCAGGTGACTAACCACGGCACCGCCATCGTCTACGAGCGCGATCACCAAGGACGCTTTTCCCTCTACAACTGGTCCGGCAACCGTGCGCTCTACATCCGTGATCTGGAGAGTGGCGACACCTGGTCCCCTGCCTGGTTTCCCGTCAACGCCGATCTCGACAGCTATCAATGCCGGCATGGACTCAACTACACCATCATCGCGGGAGAGCGCCAGGGTATCCACGTTACCTGGGAAACCACCGTCCATGAGTGCGACGCCTGCGAAATCTGGCGCGTCAACGTCACCAACCGCTGCGACAGGACTCGCCGTCTTCTGGTCGTTCCCTTCTATGAACTGGATCTTACCTGCCGCGCCGGCAATGCCAACCGCTTCACAGGCGCCTTCGATGCCGCCGCCAACTGCCTCTACGTCTGCAATGAAGCGCCCACCCGGGTGCCCGACTGCCTCGCCGCAGCCTGGCACAGCAACTGGCCCATCACCCGCTTCGAACTTGACCGCGATGCCTTTCTTCGATCCTACAGTTGCCTGCGGTCGCCTGCCGCCCTTCACCTCGACCGCTTCGACAACAGCATGCCCGATCGCAGCCCACCGGTCTTCGCCGTCCCCTATCGACTCAACTTGCCGTCCGCCGCCTGCGAGACCCTCCACGCCCAGATCTACTCCGCCACCACCTTCGATCATGCCTGCACCCGTGGCCGAGAGTATGGCCGGCACGACCTCTATGCCCAGGCCATCGCGGCTCATGCCCGCCGCCGCGCGCCACTCTTTCGCGCAACAGACCTCGCCTCCGGCAACCACGACTTCGACCGCTACGCCACCATATGGGTCCGCCACCAGCACCACTATAATGCCGAATGGAACCGCGGATGGGCAATGGGATTCCGCGATGCCATGCAGGATGCCGATGCCTGGCGCATGGTCGATCCTTCCCTCGTCAGAAAACGACTTCTTGAGGCCGCCTGCCACATCTACCGCGACGGCCATACCGTACGCAAATGGGCCGCCATCGATGACACGCTCTACCTCGACGGCGGCATCTGGTTCGTCAATTGCCTCGTCAACTATCTCCGCGAGACCGGCGATCTGAACTTCCTGCGCGAATGCCACCCATGGCTCGACGGCGGTAGCGCCACCATCCTCGATCATGCCCGCCGCACCATGGATTTCCTCGCCTCGCATTGCGGCCCCAACGGCCTCTGCCGCATGGGCTACGGCGACTGGAATGACGCCCTCAACGGTGTCGACCGCGCCGGCCGCGGCGAATCCGTCTGGACCTCCATGGCCACGGTCTGGGCGCTGCGCCAGCTCGTCGACCTGCTCAACCATCTGGATGATCCCGCCATCGGCATCTACGCACACCAGGCGGACGCCTTGACTCAACGCATCGATACCGTCGCTTTCGACGGCGACCGCTATATTCGCGCCATCACCGACGATGGCACCCGCATCGGCAGTCGCGACGACCGCGACGATCGCATCTTCCTCAATCCCCAGTCATGGGCCATCATCGCCGGAATTGCCGACGATGCCCGGCGCCGCATCATCCTGCAAACGGTGGCGCGGCGGCTGGAGACCCCCTTCGGCCCACTTCTTCTGGATCCCCCCTTCACCGCCTACGACGAGCGACTTGGCCGCATCTCCGCCGACCAGCCGGGCCGCGTCGAGAACGGCGCCAACTACGTTCATGCCAGCCTTTTTCATGCCTACGCTCTCACCTGTGCCGCACTGCCCGATGCCGCCTTCGATCTGCTTTGCCGGATTCTCCCATCCAATCCGGCCAACCCTCCACAACGCTCTCAACTGGAGCCATTCAGCCTCACCAATGCTTTCGAGGGCACCGCGTCGGCGCATCCCGGGCGTGCCATGTTCCCGTGGCGCACAGGCAGCGCCGCCTGGTTCAATAAGGTCCTTTGGGACGGCATCCTGAGCATCGTCCCCGACTTCCATGGCCTGCGGGTGCAAGCCTGCCTGCCCAGCGCCTTTCGGCCTCAGTGCCGAGCCGTTCGAACCGTTCGCGGCAACCGCCTGACCTTCCTTTTTGACGACACCGCGACAGTAGATGCCGATCTGCACATCGACAACGGCGATTCCATACCCTACTCTCTCTTGCTGGACGGCATGCGCATCGGCGTTCGCACCAGGCAGGATCACGACCAATCGAAACGGAGTCTATCATGTCACATGCTCTACACATCCTGATCCTGCTTCTGGGCTCATCCGCCATGGCTGCGGCGGAGTTGGTCTCCCGCGACCTCGGTGATCCCAAGACGAACAACTGGCAGCTCAGTGACTGGCACACCGCCGACGGCCAGATTGCCGGTAGCGATGAACGGCCTCCGGAGGCAACCTCCCAAGCCGCCTCCCTTCAGCTTACCGCCACCTATTCCGGCAAGGACTTCCAGTACATCACCTTCGCCCCCGTTTCCGCCCTCATCCCCGGCGATGCCCGCAAGATCACCCTCTGGGCAAAGCGCCTGAGCGACGGCCATTCCTGGGCTCTCCGCTTCATCGATGCACAGGGCCGCGACAAGGTCGGCAATACCAAGCTGGAAAAGGCCATCGCTACCCCCCTCGGCCAATGGCAGCAGATCTCCTTCGACCTGCCCGACGAGTGGGAGCGCCCCATCGCCTTCGGTGGCATTGTCGCCCACAACTGGAGCCGAAAGCAGGAAAAAGCGGATGCCGCCTTGCTGCTCCACGACCTCCGCCTGCACACCGACATCGCCGCCATCGGCGACGTCAATCAACTCGTCTCCCTCAAGGTAGAGAGCGGCTTCGAACGCAACATCTTCGTTGCCGGCGATGCCCTCGCCTACCGCGTCGGAATCGACAGCTGGCTCGGCAAGCCGCTGCAGGGTCTCATGCGAAGCACCATTCTGGACATGAACGACGCGACAATCGCCACGACCGAAGTGCCCTTCCGCATCGAAGAATCCGCGGCGCTCCATCTGCCATTGCAGGTCGACGCCTTTGGCGTCTATCGCGCCAACCTCTCTGTAACCCTCGATGGCGGCATCGCCTACAGCGGCAGCAGCCGCTTTGCCTACCTGCCGGCGCCACATCAGCTGACGGTGGAACAGAAACTGCGCAGTCCATGGGGCATCAACATTCATGGTGGCAAGGAAGGGGTTGCCTACAACGGCATCGCCCGCACCGGCTATACCTGGGTTCGAGACTATGCCTATGCCTTCGATTGGATGGTCCGCGCTCGGGGCACCGACGGCAACTACGCCGCCTGGCCATGGTACCCGCGCATGAACGCCAAACTGGAAGAATCGGGACTCATGCTTCTCGCCTGCCTCATGCATTCCATCAGCCACCCCGTCAAAGAAGGAATCCTGGCGCCAACCCAGCAGTGGAAACGCGATCTCCTGCACATCCTCTGGGCATTCCCCCAGTACACCGCCTGGGAGATCGACAACGAGTACGACCTTCATTACCGCCGCGACGAAGAGCAGCGCAACTGGACCAGCTACGATGACTTCCATTCCCTCTTCGGCAAGACCGTTAACTTCGTCGACAACACCGACTGGGCCGTCGAGAACGGAACCGCGGGCATTCATCCGGAACGGGTTCGCCAGAGCATCGCCCGAGGCGCATTCGATGAGATCGATGTCGTCAACGCGCACTTCTACTGCGGCACCGCCCCTCCCGAGATCGCCATTCGCAACGCCAATACCGGCGGCGGAGAGGGACCTCCGGCACTTGTCTGGGATCTCATGCGCGAGCTCGCCCAAGCCGCCGATAGCGACGGCAGAGACAGGCAGGCATGGATTACGGAGTTCGGCTGGGACACCCTCGCCGTTCACATCGTCACCGAAGCCGAACAGGCCGCCTACCTGCAGCGTGGCAACCTCCTCGGCCTCCAAGCCGGCCTCGACAAGATGTTCTGGTACTGGAACCTCGATACCGAAGGTGAGCCCAACACCTTCTTCGATGGGTGCGGCATCTTCGACCAGAAGCGGGAACCCAAGCCCGTTGTCGCCGCCCAGGCCGCCATGTCACACTTTCTGCTCTTGCCCGAACCACTCGGCACCTTCGACTTCGGCCCCAACAGCATGGGCCACCTCTTCCGCGACCGAGGCCGTCTCGTCGCCTGTGCCTTTCAGGTCGATAAGGACAAACCCTCCGTCCCCCCCCGCTTCGCCTCAGGCAAGCTCCACGACCATGTTGCCAATCCTCTCACGGCAGCACCCGCGCTGTTGACCCTCGCCCCACTATGGGCGGTCGATCTGGACGAGAATGATCCAATCGTGCGCCAGACCAGCTTCGACATCGCCACCCGCCGCTTCCTCCGCGGCACCGCCGGCGATGCCACCACCGTGCAGCTTCGCGTCCGCAACCGCCGCGCCACCGCCATCTCCGCCAGCTACACCGTCGAAGCTCCCGACACCTGGCAGGTGTCTCCGGCTGAGGGCAGTCTCACCGCCCCCCCGGGAGAGAGCCGCCTCTTCCCCATTCACGTCTCCCTGCCGGCCAATGCCCAGGCGACCGAGGACGACCTCGTCATTCTCGTCACCGATGGCGATGCCACCAAACGTCTGGATGTCCGCTTCATCTTCATGTCGGCCGCCGAACTCGACGTCCAGCCCCTTTCCGCCGCTCCCGGCGAGGAACTGCTGCAACTCCAGGTGCGCAACAACTCCCTCCTGGCACGCTCCTTTCGTCTCCGCCTCGACCTCCCAGCCTCTTGGCAGACAGCCAATCGAGAGATGACGATCGACGAGATTCAGCCCGGCCAGACGGCAACGCTTCAGCTCCCTGTAACCTGGAGTCTCGACTGGCAGCCAGAGGAGTCCGCCCACGTCGTCATCCTCTCCATGGACGGCGCCGAATTGGACCGCAAGGGCATTCGACCCGGCGCATTGCCTCTCCCCGCCGCCAACAGCATCGCGCTGGATGGGAGCTTCGACGACTGGCCGACCGGCAGCACGATCCCCGGCTGGGCCCTCGGCCAAGTCGGCCCCGCACCACCCGCCCAACTGCGCCTCGCCCATGCACCCGACGGACTCTACGTCGGCGTCAACGTCGAAGACGCCGATGGTCGTGCGCCCAGCCCGCGGCAGTTCTGGACTGCCAACGTCCTCGAACTCTTCACCGATACCGCCAACGACAAGGCCAGCCGCACAGCCTATGCGCCAACCGATCACCAGCTCTGGGTCTGCCCAATCCTCACGGAGAACCGCGTCTACATGGGCCGCTGGAAACGGGACAACGAGATTCCCGAAACCCAGTACGATATCGAAGGTCTGCGCTCCGCCGCCATTCGTACCGCCAGCGGCTACGCCATGGAGTTCTTCATTCCCGCCAGCCTCTTGCATGGATTTGAAACAGCAGGCGAGCGCCGGATTGGCCTTAATCTCAACCTGAGCATACCCGGCAGCGGCGGACGCTCCGGACAGACGAGCGAAATTTACTGGCCCCTCTCCAAGACCGGCGCCATGCCCCGACAACCCCACACGTGGGGCTCCCTTTACCTGAGGTAATACCATGTCGAGAACCATCCTCCTCGTCTTCGTCTTCGCCTTACCCCTCCTCGCCCGCGCCGAGATCGTGCCCGCCGACGCCGGCCTGGCAAGACTCGATGAGGGATGGCGCTGGCTGCGCATCGTGGAGGTGCCCGAATGAAGGTCGTCCTCCTCTGCTCTTTCGTGCTCTTACTCCTCAGCAGCGTCGCCCTCTATCTCTCCTTTCCCGACGTGGCGAGCGAGGTCCCCGTCATCTACTGGGTAACGGATCCCAACCCCGCCAGACAACAGCAGGTTCAGCTTTTCCATGCCTGGATGACGGCCGAAGGGCATACCACCGCCGACGGCAAACCAGTCGTACAACTGCGTCTGGATACCGCCAATCAGGATGTCAGCAAGAAGATCATCCAAGGCGTCAGCGGCGTGGGCAGCGACATCATGGACATGGGGCCGCTGCACTATTTTGTCGACATCGGCCTGCTTCAGGATGTCACCGAATGGGGGCAGGAGGGCAGCTTCGGCCCTGAGCAGACCCACCCGGCCATTGTTCCGGCGATCACTGACCGCGGCAGGCAGTACGCCTTCCCCTGCAATGTCTTCACCAACATGTTCTGGGTCAACAACGCCACCTTCCGCAAGTATGGCATCGAGCCGCCGACCGGCCGCTGGACATTCGAGGAGTTCGAGCACACCGGCAAACAACTCGATGCCGCCGCCAATCCCCCCGGGCAACGCCGCATGGTCTTTCTCGCTCCCTACGTGCCCACCCAGCTTCTCTATCAGAGCATGGGGCTCTCCGCCCTCAACGAAAGCCTCACCCGCTGCACGATCGACGATCCCCGCTATGCCGCGGCACTCGAACTCAAACACAAGTGGATGTTTGAAGACCATATCCTGCCCACCGCCGCCGACCAGGCATCCTTCGACACGGAGAGCGGCTATGCCGGCTCCGTCCTGCAACTCTTCAACCAAGGCAACTACGGCATGTTCCCCATGGGGCGATTCGCCCTTATTCAACTGCGAAAGTTCGGCTCGCTGGACCTCGGCCTGGCCGAACCGCCCCACGGCGGCTTTCCCAATACCCAGATCTTCACCCGCTGCGCCTCCATCTATGTCGGCAGCGAAAACAAGGAACTGGCCAGATACTTCCTCGCCTATCTGGCCGGCGAGCCCTACAACATGCAGATCATCCGCGACGCCGACGGGCTGCCGCCGAACCCGCTCTTCATGGAGCGCGAGGAGTTCAGCCGCCCCGCGGAATTCCCCAACGAATGGGGTATTCACGATGCATTCGCCGAAGCTGCCCGATCCATCGCCATTCCCCAAATCCGCTCCGAATTCGTCCTCACTGCCGTACTCGAACGACACCTCACCGATTGCGAGAACGGCTTCATCAACGGTCGCCTCACCGCCACCGAGGCATCGCGCCTGGCCACCCGGCGCATCGATGAAGAGATTGCGCGATCCCTGATCGAGAATCCCCACCTCAAGCCGCTGTACCGGCAGCGACTCGCTCAGCAGGCCGAAATCGAACGGCTGCGGGCCGCCGGCGAGACCGTTCCCTCCGACCTGATCGCCAATCCCTTTTACCGCAAGTACTACACCTTCAAAGGATGGTCACGGTGAGCCAAACCTCTCCCAGCTCCTCCCGGCGCCGATGGCGCGAGTTCCTGACTGCCATGGGCTTTCTCGGCCCCAACATCCTCGGCGTCCTCGTCTTCACCATCTTCCCCGTCCTCTTCAGCGTCCTCCTTGCCTTCACCAACTGGGATCTGCGCCTCCACAACATGTACAAGGACAACTCCCTCAATTGGGTCGGCTTCGACAACTTCGTCCGCCTCTTCACCGAGGCCGACTTCGTGCGTTTCCTCGGCAACACCCTTTTCCTGATGATGGGCATTCCCTTCGCTGTCGCCGGCTCACTCATCGCCGCCATTCTTCTCAGCAAGGACACCCGCGCGGGCGGGGGCCGCACCTTTCTATGGCTCATCGCCGCCTCTGCCCTGATCGCAAGCTGCGCCCTGTTGACGGTCATCGGCATGGGAACCAGCGCCATGATCATCCTCGTCACCGGCCTGGGCTGCGGCATGCTTGCCCTCGGCCTCACGGGCGGCGTCACCGTCTACCGCACCTTCTTCTATACCCCTCACTTCACGGCAGGTGTCGCCACCTTCCTCCTCTGGAAAAAACTCTACAACCCCCGGACCGGCCCCATCAACACCGCCCTCCAGCCAGCGCTGGACAGCCTGACTGTCGCCGTGCAACTCCTCTCGCCAAGCCTCCTTCGCGGCGCCTTCTGGATTGCCCTCCTGCTCATGGCCACCCTCTTTGCCATGACTCTCCGCAAGTTGCGCCAGAGCTGGGCGGACGGCGATCTCGGCGGACGGGCCATGCTCCTGCCGATCATCCTGCTCACCATCCCCACTCTGGTAACCTGGAACTGGGAACGCACCCGCGCCGCCTCATGGCTGCTGATCGTTGCCGTGGCGGCGATCCTGCTCTGGCAGGGGGCACTGAAAGCGATCCGCGGCCGCCAGCACCATCCACCCACTCCCACCTACGGCGGTGGCACCGCCCTCATCAACGCCCTCATGATCATGGTACTCCAGCTCGTCATCCTCGGCCTTGGCGCAACTCTGCATGCCCTCCCCGCCATGGCCGCGGACGGACTCGCCGCCCCGCAGTGGCTGCACGACCCCCACTGGGCAAAACCCTCACTCATGATCATGGGATTCTGGGGCGCCCTGGGCTCCAACAACATGCTCCTCTACCTGGCCGCCCTCACCAATGTGCCACAGGAACTCTACGAAGCCGCCGACATCGACGGCGCTTCCCCCCGTCAGCGCTTCTGGCACGTCACCTGGCCCCAGCTCGCACCGACCACCTTCTTCATCGGCGTCATGTCCACCATCGGCGGTCTTCAGGGTGGCTTCGAGATGGCGCGCACCATGACCAAGGGAGGACCCGACGGCGCCACCACCACCCTCAGCTACTTCATCTATATCGAAGGCTTCGAGACCGGGCGCCTCAGCTTTGCCGCGGCCGTCGCCTGGGCCCTCTTCGTCCTCGTCTTCTCCATCACCCTCTTCAACTGGAAGTTCGGGAACAAGTATGTCAATGACTGACCAGCCATCCTCCTTCGATCATGATGCGGCAAAACCAAGGCGCCTCCTGCAGGCCCTTGGCCTCCATCTGCTCCTGACCGTCATCAGCCTCAGCCTCGTCCTCCCCTTCCTCTGGATGTTTCTCACCAGCCTCAAACCACTGGCCGAAGTCGGCGTCGGCGACTGGTTGCCCGCCCATTCTGCCACCATCGAAGGCGGGCAGTTCTCCGAGCAACGCTTCCAGCAATTCCGCCAGAGCATCATCGACTCCGATCGCCCCCTCGACGCTTTCCTGCGCGAAAGCATCGACTTCACCGCACCGGAAATGACCCGCTCCTCCCTCGCCACACAGCTCAACCGCACCATCATCTCCGGCGCGAGCGTCCATACCCCAGAGCGTTTCGCCGGCGTCGATCTCAGTTCCGCAACCACTGAACTGCTTCACATGCCCCAACGCACCAGCCGCCAGACCAGCCTGCTCAATGGCTGGCTCCTGCACGACGCCTACCGCGAGCATATCCCCGCTCCCGCGCGGCTGCGCTGGTATAATTACCTCGAAGTCTTCCGCCAGATCCCCTTCAGCCGCTACTACATCAACAGCATCTTCGTGGCCGCCTGGGTCACCTTCCTGCAGGTGCTCACCAGCTCCATGGCCGCCTTTGCCTTTGCCCGCCTCGAATGGCCGGGCAGGGACAAGATCTTCGTTCTCTACCTCTCCACCATGATGCTGCCCGGTCTGGTGATGATGATCCCCAATTACCAGATCATGATCGCCTTTGGCCTCGTCGACACCATGACCGGCCTCATTCTGCCCGCCGCCTTCACCGCCTTCGGCACCTTCCTGCTTCGCCAGTTCATGCTCACCATCCCGAAGAGCCTCGACGAAGCTGCCTGCATCGATGGCGCCAGCCCATGGCGACTTTACTGGGACATCATCCTCCCCATGGCCCGGCCGGGCATCATCACCCTCGCCATCTTCACCTTCATGGGTACCTACCACAGCTTCTTCTGGCCACTGGTCATGCTGAAGGCACAGCACAAGTACACCCTCCCCATCGGCCTCCTCTACTTCGACTCCACCCAGGGACAGGAAACCAACCTCCTCATGGCCGCCGTCACCATGTCCGTCATCCCCATGATCCTGATCTTCATCTTCCTCCAGAAGTACCTCGTCAAGGGCATACAGCTCGGCGCCGTCAAAGGCTGAACCACCTGCTCGCCCTACCGTTTGATCGCATAACAGCATCAAATCGAAGGATGGAGAGCATCATTTGCTATAGAGACCGTGCGCCGCATGCTGTATACTTGGCAAATCAACTTCCAAGCCATCCATCTACTGGAGAACGATTCATGCGACGCACAATCAAGACACAATCCACGATTTCAGAGCCGGCGCGCCAGGTGCCCGTCGTCCACGAATGCGACATCTGTGTAATCGGAGGGAGCTGCACGGGGATCTTTGCCGCGATCCGCGCCGCCAGGCTCGGCGCACGAGTCGCCATCGTCGAGAAGCATAACTGCTTCGGCGGCGTCGCCACCGTCGCCCTGGTCAATGTCTGGCACAGCCTCCAGAACACTACCGACGACATGTCCATCATCGGCGGACTGACCGCGGAAGTCATCGAAAGGTTGAAGAAGCGTCAGGCGGTCGAGGAAATCAGCAATCGCCACTCCGCCTATCGGCTGAACACCGAAGAGCTGAAAATCGAGTTGGATGAGCTGGCCGTAGCCCATGGCATCGCTCCCTTTCTCTGCACCCTCTACGCGGCGCCGATCGTCGAGAATGACCGGTTGAAAGGTATCGTCATCGAGAATAAGAACGGCCGTCAGGCGATCCTCGCCAGCCAGTTCATCGATGCCTCCGGCGATGCCGACCTCGCCCTCGACCTGGGGTTGGAATCGTTCGCGCCCGACTCCCTGCAGCCGCCGACTACCTGCGCCAAGATCCTCGGCTTCAACACCCTGAACGGCTTTGACTGGCAGGCGGCCATCGTCGAACACGGCAGCGAGTTCGGCCTGGCTCCCGACTGGGGATGGGGAGGGCCCATTCCCGGGCTGCCCGATATCCAGATGCGCGCCGATACCCATGTCTTCCATACCGACACCGCTGAAGCCAACTCCCTGATCCACAGCGAGATCGAGGGGCGACGCCAGGTGCGCGCCATGATGGACGTCATCCGCAAGTATGGACCGGCCGACGCTCACCTCGCCCTCGTCGACCTCGCCGCCACCATCGGCGCGCGCGAAACCAGGCGCATCCGCGGCCGCTATTGCGTTACCGGCGACGACATCCTCCAGGGCCGCCACTTCGAGGACGCCATCGCCTTCGGCACCTATCCCGTGGACATCCATCATGCCGACGGCCCCGGCATCACCTTCCGGCATCTGGACGGTTCCGAAACCGTGATCCCAAGCCGCGGCCAGCCCCCCATCCGCGGACACTGGCGCGAACCGCTCCCCGTCGATCCTACCTACTACCAGATCCCCTTCCGCTGCCTGGTTCAGGAGAAGATCCCCAACCTCACCCTCGCGGGGCGTATGCTGGATGCGGACAAGACTGCCTTCAGCGCCGTGCGCGTCATGGTCAACATGAACCAGACCGGAGAAGCCGCCGGCGTCGCCGCCTGGCTCGCGCTGGACAGCAACCGCTCCATCGCCGAACTCGACCCAGCGCTGGTTCGCCGCACCATGGCGGAAGGCGGCTCCATCATCCCGTAGGACCGGATCCCGTCAGGGCGTATCGCCAATCCGCGTCGACTGCCGATAGCTGGTGGGCGAGCACCCGCAATGCCGGCGGAAGACGGTGGCGAAGTAGTTCTGGTTGGGGAAGCCCGTCTCCTCGGCGATGCTTCCCATCCCCAGCTCCGTATGCGTGAGCAGAGATTTGGCGCGATCGACCCGCGCCTGAGCCACATAGGCGCTGTAGGAGATCCCCAGGCTCTGCTTGAAGAGATGAATGAACCGCGAGGTGCTCAGGCAGCAAGCCTTGGCCAGCTTGGTGGCGCGCAGCGGCTGGTGCAGGTCGCGCTGAATGATGCCGACCGCCCGCGCTATTCGCGGGTCGAGCCGCTCGTGTTCGGCCTCCGCCAGCCGCGGCATGACCTTGTGCGACGCCAGCTCTCCCGCCAGCACCGCAAGAAGCGTCTCGGCCGCGTCGAAAACTGCCTGATCCAGATGCGGAAGCTCCTCGAAGCGTTCACCTGCCGCCGGGTACGGACAGGCGGCCTCGTCCAGGCGCACCGGCCCCAGAAAGAGCAGGCCGTCGAAGCGTCCCCCGTCAAAAAGCGGGACCACCAGCTCGGTGACGCCGGCGTGGCAGCCCTTGTAGAAGGGTCGCCGCTCACGGAGTGCCCGTTGCGCAGCCCCATACGTATCGTCCTGGCAGCACTTCTCCGTCATCCCCGGGCAGCCTTTGACTGCTTGGCAGAAGGGATTGCAGTGCGTGAAGACCCCCTCCGGCAGCCCCTCCGCACCGGCCCCCGACGCATCCTTCCAGACAATGTGCAGCCCAGTCAGCCGGCTGAGCGCGTTCATTACTCCGAGCATCCTCTCCGCATGGGTCATGACGATCCTTCCAGCAAGTGGATGACGACCGCGCCGAATGGCGGCAACTCGATCTGCTCGCCGCAAGCAATGTTGCCCGCTACCTCCACATACGCTCGGCCATCAGCGGAAACAGTAGCCGGATTGCTCGTGAAGTTGAGGAGGAAGATGTACTCGCCCCGTGCCTGGGCAATAAGGCCCTCCGGAAGCTCACCCGGCCAACTGCGCGGCAGCTCCAACTGCGTCGCCAACTGCCCGTGGAAGAGCGTCAGGAAGGACTCGTCCGGCAGCGTCGCCAGATAGTAGCACCAGCCGCTGCCGCTTCTCTTGCGCGTGACCGCGGGGCGCCCCGCATAGTAATCATCTTCATAAACCGCCAGCACCTCGGCATCGTCCAAGTGGCAGACATCGCAGAAACGGCGCGCCGAGAAGCTGCCGCTCATGCCCAATCCCCTCATCCCGAAGCTCTGGCTGCTCTCCGCCACCAGGCCATCGATCTCCTCTGACCAGAGCCCCGCCATATGTCGCAGCGGACCCGGAAACCCGCCGGCGAAGGCCGTGTCGTGCTGATCCACGTAACCGCTCCAGCAACTGATCACCAGGATCCCTCCCGCCTCGACATAGGCACCAAGCTGCTCGGCAACCCCCGGAAGCACCATGTAGAGCAACGGCGCCACAACCAGCCGGTAACCCGACAGATCCGCGGTCGACGCCACCACGTCCACCGCGATCCCCCGCTGCCAGAAGCAGCGGTAGTGCTCCAGGCAGACGTCCAGATAGATGCTGTCCCCCTCCCCCCGCATGGCCGGCGAATGGCTCAGCGCCCAGTGATTCTCCTCATCGAAGATCACGGCCACCTTTGGCTGTGGCATCGCGCCGCGAATGGCCACGAGCTGCTCCAGCTCGCCCCCCAGTTCAGCCACCTCCCGAAATACCCGCGGCGCCGAGGTACCGTCATGGTCCACCACCGCCCCGTGATACTTCTCCACCTGCGAGCGGCAGTTCCGCCACTGAAAATACTGCACACTCTCCGATCCATGCGCCAGCGCCTGCAAAGAGGCCAGCCGATGCATCCCAGGCCGCTTCTGCCGCCGTCCGCGCTGCCAGCCCGGATTGCTCTCCATCAACAGAAACGGCTGCCGCTTGAGCGAACGCATGAAGTCGTGTCGGAACGCTGCCGGCGCCGCCTGCCGCCAGTCGCCGCTCTCGAAGTACTCCACCGGATAGCTGTCCCAGGAAGCGACATCGACATGTGGCGCGAAGGCGCGCCAGTGCAGCCAACCGGTGCAGAGCTGGTGCATGTTGGTCGTCAGCGGTATCTCCGGCGTGATCCGCCGCAGCACCTCCGCTTCCGTGAGATAGCAGGCAAGATGCTGGTCATTCGTGAAGCGCTTCCAATCCAGCTTCAGCGCCAGATTGCACCACTGCCCGTGAGGCCAGGGGGCCGGAGAACGTATCTGCGTCCACGCGCTCACCGTATGGCTCCACACCCGCATCCCCCACGCCGCATTCAACTGATCGAGCGAACCGTATCGCTCCCGCAGCCATGCCTGAAACGCCGATTGACACAGCTCGCAGTGGCACTCACCGTGGTACTCGTTCGACACATGCCAGAGGATCAGCGCCGGATGACTGCCATACCGCCTCGCCAACTGCTCCGCCATCGCCGCGCTCTTGCGCCGGTATACCCGTGACGTCAGGCAATAATTCACCCGCGCCCGATGCTCCTCACGCACCCGATCATGTCGGCAGCGCAGAACCTCCGGATGCGACGCCGAGAGCCACGCCGGATGGGCCGCCGACGGCGTCGCCAGCACCACCGAGATGCCGTTCGCGTGCAGCAGATTCATCACCCGGTCCAGCCACTCGAAGGTATACTCGCCATCCGCCCGCTCCAGAGCCGCCCAGGAAAAGATCCCGACACTCATTGTCTGACAGTGCGCCTCTTTCATCAGCGCCACATCTTCCAGCCATACCGCCTCCGGCCACTGTTCCGGATTGTAGTCGCCCCCATGCAGTATGCGAGAAAACATCGGCGTGCGCATTGCACCTCCCCGTTCAGCCATGATCAACTAACAATGTAGATCTACCGTAACCCGCCGCGCCGCGAACGCAACGCCTGACGCCCCTAAATGCCCCCTCAGCCGTAGCGGCCGAACTCAAGCGCGGTCTGCATGTAGACGAGAAAATTGTCGAGATCGCGCTCTTCAGCCTCTCGGGACATGGCGATGAGGCGCGTGAGCGGGCCGGCGCCACTTGGCTTGAGCGTGAAGCGGCCTCCCTTCGCCATCTGGCGGATGGCGCTCTTCACCTCCTCGCGTACCTGATCCGCTGACGCATGTACCCAGTTCTGGCTGTTCAGACCGCCCGACAGCAGCATCCGTTCGCCGATTCGCCGCTTCGCGTCGGCCAGGTCGATATCGCCGTAGGGTGGCAGCTCAAGCGGCTCCATGGAATCGACGCCCAGCTCCAGAAAGCGCTCCAGATAGGTCGACACCGCGCCATGGCAATGGATGCGGATGCGACCGCCAACACGATGGATCGCCGCGATCAGCTCGCGATCGTACGGTGCCACGAACTCGTCCCACTGCCGCACGCCCAGCCATGGCGCTATCAGCATCTCGTGCGCCCACGTCATGAACTCGCAGTGCATCCCCGCCGCGGCCATACCCTCGATGGCAGCGATCAGTTGCTCGTTCGCCGCCGCGAGATAGCGATGCACCTCCGCCCCTTCCGTCGCCAGCCAGGCGTAAACCTCCTCCATATCCGCCTGCCGGACCAGAGTGCCGAGGGGGTGAAACAGCCCCACCAGAGGATACGCGCTCTCGCCGATCTCCGCGAGCCGCTGCGTCTGCCCCGGCGCGTCCCAGCTCAGCGGCGGGCGCGGGCATGCATTCACCCGCCGCAGGTCGTCAATGCTCCGCAGGTAGCGCTCTTCCCAATGATAGTCCGGATTGTCCGCCGGATGCCAGGTCACGGCGACAAACTCGCCGACGCCCGTGTCCACCACCGTCCGTTTGCGCACCCCCGCCGGGGATTCTTCGACCACCTCCCGACGCTGCGTCGCCGGCAGCCCCAGAAAGCCATACTCCGGCCCGGGCACGCTCGTGAAGTTGTCCGCATGCGCATCCACCAAGGCGCACAGCTCCCGCGCCCGCGGATGCTCGCGCACCGCCGCATGGATGCCGATCTCGATCGGTACCCTGTCCACCTCCTGCCCCGCCCAGACTGCCGCAATCCGTGCCCGTGGTGTCATAGCTCTTCCCTCTCCGTGGTTGTCCCTTCAACATAGCCTCGCCACCTCCTTCCGCAATCGCTGCACACTTCTCTTTCGCAGGTGCTTGCATTCGCCGAAAAGCCTGCGTATACTAACCGCGTTAATTTTTCACAGCAGGCCCTATCACGGCCAAAGTCTGGATTTGTCATGATCGACCGTCACACCGCAGCCTTTTATTATTGGTTTTTTGCCCCCTTTACAGGACGGGGCGAATGACTGCTGCCTGCTGACGATCGGTTAAGCATGACACTCTCAAAAGCCCCTGAATCCCAGGGGCTTTTTGCGTTTTCCCTAAAAGCCACATGCGGAGTTTCAGGATGAAACCAGTACAGGACATACACGTCAGGGAGTTTTCCCCATTGAAATCTCCGGCCCTCTTGAAATCTGAACAGCCTGCGACCGAAGCTCATCTCGAGGTCGTTCTGCAGGGACGCGAGGATGTGATGCGGATCCTCAGCAAGAAGGACAAAAGGCTGATGGTCGTCGTCGGCCCCTGCTCGATTCACTGCCGCAAGGCCGCCATGGAATACGCCGGCCGCCTCGCCCAGCTGCGCACGGAGCTGCAGGATCGCCTGTCCATCTTCATGCGCGTCTACTTCGAGAAACCCCGCACCATCATCGGCTGGAAGGGACTCCTCTTCGATCCCAACCTCGACGGCTCCGAAGACATGACCGCCGGTCTGCCCCTCGCCCGCGGCATCCTGCTGGACGTCGTCGGCATGGGACTGCCCGTCGCCTCCGAGATGCTCGACCCCATCTCACCCCAATACACCGCCGATCTTGTCAGCTGGTCCGCCATCGGCGCCCGCACCACCGAATCGCAAACCCACCGCGAGCTGGCCAGTGGACTCTCCATGCCCGTCGGCTTCAAGAACAGCACCGATGGTAACCTGAAGGTGGCGCTCGATGCCATGGAATCCGCCCGTCACCCCCACTGCTTCCTGGGCATCGACAACGACGGCACCACCTGCGTGGTTCGCACCAACGGCAACCCGTGGGGACACCTCGTCCTCCGCGGCGGACGCTCTACCGGCCCCAATTACGACCCCGAAAGCATTGCCAACGTCATGAAGGAGCTGGAAGCCAGCAGCTTCGAACCAACCATCATGGTCGACTGCAGCCATGCGAACTCGGGCAAGAAGCACCAGAATCAGGAGAAGGTGCTGCGAAGCGTCATCGCCCAGCGCATCCAAGGGCAAAGCTCCATCATCGGCGTCATGCTCGAAAGCAACATTCATGAAGGCAGCCAGGAGCTGAAGAATCCCAGCGAGCTGAAGTACGGGATCTCCATCACCGACGAATGCATGAGTTGGGAGAAGACCGAGGAGCTGCTTCGCTGGACACACGCTCAGATGGCCGGATGAACCAGCCTTTGAACAAGCTGGCCTCAGGCGGCACGTAGTTCCAACTGACGGCACTCCACTTTCGCTTCACTGCTCCCCCGCTCCAGTGTCCGTCCGTGCCAGTCTTGTTCGTCCGTGTGCCGCCAAGAACCCGGCACGTCCCGCCGACCGGGAACTGCCGAGGGGACTCTTGCTTGTCCCGCATTGACGCCGCCGGATTCCCGTACTATCATGCTGGCAACGACGGTAAGGCCCTTTCGCCCAGCCAAAAGATAGATCCCTGGAAGAGATGTGCGCTGATGCTACTGAACCCTCAAGACTTCTTCTTGAAGTGCTACAAGGATCATTCCGCCATGCTATACTTCGAGGACAGGAGATTCTACGCCGTAATGGAGTTGACGAATCCGCTGGATCGACTGGTCAAGGAATTTTCGGTCGTCGACACTTGTCTTCTTCCCTTCAGGGGAAAGATTGTCTGCGACGGTCTTGTCCGGCACTTTGGAACCAGTCTGCGAAAGAGCGAGATAAGTGAACTCCGAGACGTGTATCATCGTTGCCGCCGAAGCGGCACTATCATCTGGCAACTCCCGGTGGCATGACGCGGCAAGCGCACCGACAATCAAATAGCCAGCAAAGCAAGAAGGGAAGCGTTCATGACGAATCGTCTTGTGGAAATCTCGTCCGCCTGCAAGGTGCAACTTGTCGTCGCTGACAACGACGAGTTCCTCGGCCTCGGTTGCGTCGCGATCAACGGCGTGCAACTGCGCGGTGAGGCGCGGCCTATGCAACTGCGACTGGATACGCCGGACGGCATTCTCTATCCGCGGCTTGAACTGCTGGCGGTCGACACCAACGGCGATGGCACCGTGCGCGTCCGCTTGCGGGCACATGGCATCCGCTGGACTCGCGGCGAGTATGCCGACGACTATGATCAGGCGGCAGTCTGGTTGGACGACAGCGCTGAACCGGTGGCGGATGATCTGGCTCTGATCCTCAAACCCGCCACGCTTGCCGTGGGCGGGCGGGAGTGGCAAGGCTTTTCTTACGCGTGGGAATTCCGTAGCGAAACACGCCGCATCCACCGGCTTCTCGTTCATGGAACCTGGGAGATTGGCGGCCGTATCACCGGCAACACCGTCCTCTCGCAGGGGCAGTGCAACATGCCGGTATACGTCGGCGCCAGGGAGACGGTCTTTACCACCGCTTGCCTGAAGACTCTCGACCAGTACGGTTCCCCGCAGGGCAACTCCTTCCAGCTTGGCCCCCGTGGTGGACTGCTTCAGGGCTTCGACCTCCAAGTCGCCAAAGAGGGGGCGTTGCTCCAGTACTGGCCGGAGTTGGACAGCGTCTCCAGCCTGGTCGAATCGCCCGGCGGAAGCGACCTGCTGCATGTCGTGGACGAATACCGCTTTCCGCTGGCGGCCGCGGTCACCACGCCGGAAAAGCATGTCATCTTCGCGCCCGGCGCACTGGCCGAGCATCAGATGCACGACCTCTGGTTGGAGGTGAAGGAATACGTCTACGGCCTCAGTGGCCGGAGGTTCAACATCGCCCCGACCCGCCCGGTGCCGGAGATGGGGTTGAAGTACACCACCCGGGTGGTTGATGGGCGCCTGCGGATGAGTATCGCCGGCGAAGATGTGGCCAGCAGGGACGTGCCCTATGCCATCGCCGAGCGGGTGCTGCCCGTACTGGCGGCACAGGGGATCAAACGCTTCATGCCGGAAGTCATGAGCGAGAGCGACGTGACCGTGCTCGGCATGAAGCGAAAGCTCGACGCCGGCGTACATGGCGACCTGCATTGTTCAAGCGTCTGCTCCACCCACCGATTTTTCCCGTCGGAGTTCTGGGGTGGCATCGAGGCGTGGAAAACCATGGCCGACAGGGCTCACGCACTGGGCATGGAGATCGGCGCCTGGTTCGCCCCGCATTTTTCGCCGCGCGCACCGATCTTCGCGGAACACCCCGAGTACCGCATGATCAGCGCCACCGGTCTGCCCGCCGGCGGCGGCTACGGCTTCCAGACCCTCGTGGTGGCGGACTGGCATACGCCGATTGCGGATTGGGTGTTGGCCGATCTCAAGCGTTGGAAGACCGAGGGCGGGCTGGACTACATCTTCACCGACAGCCTCTCCAACATGGGGCTCACCCAGGCCAACTATGCCTATGCCATGCGCACCAACTTCACCCCGCTGGGACGGCTCTTCGAGCGTATCCAGGCCCTCGGCGTCAACTCCCTTTCCTGCGAGAGCATCTCGCCCTGGATGGCCAGCCGCTTCGGCCTGGCCGACTTGCGCGGCGACCTCTTGGAGCAGAACCGGGCCGTCGCCGGCCAGAATGATCTCGGCTGGTGGGTGGACCACCTCGCCATGACCGCCGGGCTGACCCTCTTCTGTCAGGCCCGCAAGCGGTCACCGGAAGAGTTGGAGCGGTATCTCTTCCAATCGATGGCCGCCGGCGGTTATCTCTGCTACGAGCACGACTATGGACTCGACCACAGGCTATACGACTGGTGGGCGCGGCTCAACCACATTCTGAACCAGGCGCTCCCCCACATGAAGACCCGGCGGGCGCTGCCGAGCCGCGCCGGCATCGTCTGGCACGACGGCGACATCCGCACGGTCTGGACCTTCAGCGACGTCACGATGGACCTTCCCGCAGGAGTCCAGGTCGAAGTCCTCGATGGCCACGCAGTGCGCGAACTCCGCGCCACCGCCACCACCATGCTCCCCGCCTGGGGCGTCTATCGAATCCGCTGAAGAATACCCAGTCAGACAAGTCAGACGAGTCAGACGAGTCGGACAAGTCAGACGAGTCGGACAAGTCAGACGAGTCAGACAGTTGCCTTAGCGGTTCCGTCAGTGAGGATCTTCCCATTCTTCCCACCCATTGTCGCCTGCCGCCCTTACTTCTCCGGCTCCGCCAGGAGGGCTTTGGTGATGCGTGTGGGAGTGGTGTCGTTGAGGAGGCTCTTCACCTTCTGGTGCCATTGGCGCATGCCGCGGTCGTTGGTGATGGCGTAGAGCCCTTCGTCCGGAGCAGGCACCTCGCGGTTGGCGAGGAGGATATCTTCGCGCTGCTCCCCAAGGATGAGGGCCCGCTCAAGAAGTCGCTGACGAAGCTCGGGCTCGTCGCGGGGTTCTGTCACGGCAGTGGAAAAGAACTCCATCTCCACGCCAAGCTCGGCAAGCTGACGATAGCAGTCCAGGAGCTCGAGCATGCAGCGGGTGTAGTCCTGGCCGACGCGATGGAGGGCGACGCGGCCTGCATATTCACCTTCCGGTGCAAGCTGCTCCGCCTCGCGAAGATGCGCCTCGGCTGCCTCGACGACCTCGGCCGGAAAGAGGAGGTGCCACGAGTTCACGAGGTTGACGTAGGCGACGCCGCGCGTATCCATAACGAAGCGGCGATTCGGCCAGTTCGCCTGAAGCTTGGAGGCGTAGGTGTCGAAGTATCGACGCATGGGTTCGGCGGCGGAGCCATAGGCCTTGGTGTAGAAGTCCTCCATCATCGCCTCATAGTCGATGGTCGGATCCCACATGGTGCGGACAGCGGCCCAGGCATTCGGAGCCTGGGTGGCGAAGCACTTGCCCCCTTCGCCGTAGGCGGCGATAAAGCCGAGGCGGGCGGCAGTTTGCAGCGAGTCGTGGATCTGGCGGTCGTGGATGAAGGGGAGATCGAGGAGGTAATGATTACCCCACCCTTCGCGGACGACCATCCTGGCGCCCACCTTCTGCCAGCCGGCTATGGATTCGAGCCACTGCTCACGGGCGATCGGGTCGAGGTGCGCCTGGGCCTGGAAGACGAAGGAGAGGTAGAGGTTGGGTTCGAGCCGGTCAATGTTGACGGGCGGGCGGTTGTAGAAGGTGTAGGCAAAGATCCCGACACCTTTGGCGGGATCCTTCTCGCGGACGCGGCGGGCGATCTCGTTGGCATAGGTGAAGATGCGGTCGCTGAGCTGCACCGTCTTGCCGTCGTAGCTGAGAATGCCGGGGACATCCAGCGCCGTGCAACTGGGAGCGCCAAGGCGCTTGTGCGCCTCGGACTTGCTCTCTTCATCGCACTGGCAGAAGCCGCCGCCATCGCTGGGAGATATGGAGGTGATGGCCCGTTTGGTGTCGCCGAGGACGTATTGCACCATGTGGTCGAGGACTTCTGGATTGGAGGTACAAATCTGCGGTGGCTGGCGCTTGCCGTTGACGAGGGCGAACCATTCGGGGTGCTCCTGGAAGAAGGGGTTCTCTTCCGGAGGCTTGCGTAGATCGAAGGCGTAGAACCAGCTGTGACCAAAGACGGCGGGGGGCACCCACGCGTTGCGAATCCGTCGCCCCCAGCGGTTCGAAGCATCGCGAAAGGCGGGAGTATGGTACGAGGTATAACCGATGGAAAAATTGCGGATCATGAAGGGAGGCTGCCGGCGCTGATCGAGCGGCGGGATGACCGCATCGGCCGCGGATGGAACGTGCTCGCCCAACTCCCCCGGAAAGAACCAGCGTACCCCCAGATGATCGTCGAGCAGCGTGTAGACAGCGAGCCGACTGCCCCCAGCCACATTGCCCGACACCGCTTTGCCCGCCGCGTCATCCCCCGCCAGGATCACCCCCCGCGGCACCGTGCGCAGCATGAACTCTTCCATCAGCCAGGGTCCCTGGGGCGCGCCCAGCACGGCATCGGCCACACCGGCTCCGACAAAGAAGCTCAGCCCAGCCTGTTCCAGTACGCCATCCGACCACATCACGAGGGGAATCTCCCGCCCGGCTATCCGGCTGGCGTAGTGCGAAAGCTCTTCGGCGGCATCGCGGGTGACCGGCAACGCATCTTCGGCCACAACCACGCGGGCAAAATCGGCAAGCTTCTGTTGTGCGGACATGGTGGAACAGACCATGAAGAAGATGAAAGTGAGGAGGCCGGCGGAGAGGAATGAAAGGCGCAAGAGGAAGACTCCAGGCTGGGGTGATGGGCAGAAAGGCCACGGGCACGTACCGCGGAAAAGGATAGCGGCGTGGCGCGTCACTGTCAACATGGCGGCATGTGGAGAGCTGGGGTTAATCTGCTTCCGCCCGGAATGCAGCCATGGGCAGATATTCACGGGTGCCTATCGCTCCCGTGCTCTTGTGCGACTATTTTATGTGCATGAGCGAAACCAAAAACAGGCAAGGTCATGGGCGGATGCGGCGGCTGCTCCTGTGGGCAGCGGTGCTGGTGATCATTGTCGTGCTGGCGATCGGCGTGGTGGTGCAGTGGCTGGCGCCGTCGATTGGCACCGCGCTGGCCGAGCGGACCTTCCGGGATATGGGCTTTTCAGACGTGAAAGCCGAGGTGCTGGCGGTGACCTCGCGCACCCTCGTGCTCGGGAAGCTGCAACTGGGCGATGGCGACCGTCGCATCAGCGCAGAGCGGGTGGTCGTTCGCTACAGCAGCGCGGGACTCCGGAAGCAGCGCATCGAATGGATCGAGCTGCAGGCGGCCCGCTTGCACGTTGGTCAGACGGAGATGGGTGAATGGGAGATCCGCGGATTCGATACCTTCCTGTCCAATGGCGGCGAGGACGGCTGGACCTTCGGCGAACTCCGCATAGTCAACAGCGACTTCATCCTCCATGCCGCCGGGCAGGAGATCCCGGTCCCCTTCTCTGGAATCGTGACCTTTGGATCGGGCGCCGACTTCAGCCTCGCGCTGGAGCTGGCCCCTTACGGCAATCGCGCCAAGGTCCAGGCGCGAGTCGCCACCGAGCCGCAGAAGCTCGAAGTAGATCTCACCTTCGACAGATGGCAACTGGCGGATCTGCGCCCAGCGCTGGGCGAGCTGCCCTTCACCTGGCTGCACGGACGACTTAGCGGAAGCATGCGGGCACGCAGCGCGCATGACCAGCCGCTGGAGATCACCGGCACCCTGACCGGCAACCAGTTGCATCTGCAGGCGCCGGTTGCCGAGGCGGGACTGGGCCAGCTGGCCGAAAGCTGGTCGGTCGCCACCATGGGCTGGCAGGCCGAAAGCGTCGAGCTGTCAGCGGCCTGGACCGCCGAGAGCCAGACAATCTCCCTGCGACTGGACGGCCGGGAGCATACCCTTTTCGCCCGTGACCATGAGGGCCGGGAGATGGGGCGATTCAGCTACGCCGGCATCGCTGTCCAGGGGGCGACCTCCATGGAGGAGCCGCTCGGCCCGGATCTCGTTGTGGAGGGCGACATCCACGGAGGTCGGCTCTTCGCGATCGATCTTGAGAGCGGACAGCGCGCGCATCAGTCGACCCTGCGCCTTGCGGCGACCATGCGGGGCGTCGAAGATGGCAGCCTCGAGCATCGCGTCGTGCTGGAGGAGAATCACTGGAAAACCGGCGAGGTCACGGCGTCAGCCGCCACCATCACGGTGGCAGGCAGCATGGAGTTCCATCAGGGCGCCCTGCATCTTCAGCAGCACACCGCCACCATCGCGGGGCTGCAGGGCCACTACGCCAACGCGCACTGGGAGGACGTCGGGATCGAGGTCACCTTGCCGCCGGACGGCGCGCCGATGATCGTGCGGGCCGAAGCGCCTCGGTTCGAGCTGCGTCAGGACGGCATGACCATTGGCGGCAACGCGTGGCGCGTTGCCGCCAACCTCGATCTGGCGGGCGATGCCATCCGGGTCGACCTCCTGCACGCCCCGGTGCGAGTTACCAGGGACGACGCCGACTTCCTGACCGTCGACCTGACCGGCGCGGCGCACCTCTCCGGCAGCGGCGCCCCCCGGTCGTGGAGCATCGACACCGGCGGCTCGCTGAACGTGGCCGGAATGCTGACGAACGCCGCCGTCGCCATCACCGGCGATGGCCAGAAGGCCACCTTGCACTCGCCCGCGCTGAAGCTCGTCGGATACGAAGGGTTCACCGTCAGTCACCTGACGCTGACCATGGCCCTTCCCGCGGCGGGGGAGCCATGGAGTGCGCGGTTCGGCGGCATCCTCAGCGCCGAGCCCGCCATGCTGACCGCCATGGGAGCGCCGCTCGCGTGGTCCAACGACGCGGCCCCGATCGAACTCAACCTCAGCGGCAGCGTGACTGCACCTCCTGGCGGCGCCTTGCCCGACTGGCGAGCCTCTTCGGCAAGCATCGATCTGGCCTTTGCTCCCCGGTTGCTGCGCGGCGAGCTGCCGGAGCTGCGAGTCTCCGCGGAAAGCGGCGCCAACCTGACACTTCACGTAACGCCGGAGGCGATCGATCTCAGTGGGCGCATGGCCTTGACACTCGCCGAGGTGCAGGCAGGAGCCATCACGAGTTCCAGCTTTAGTGCGACAGTCCTCCTCGACCAGATGCGCGTGCCCTTGTTTGCCGGCTACCATCCGGCGAGCCTGGAGCTCCTCTCGAATCGCCCATGGCTGCGGGAGAATCTTCAGCTCCAAGGCTCGGCGGAGCTGCAAGGCGGTGTCGCCCTGGCCAATGGCGAGATCGAGAGCATCAGTCTTGCGCTGCCCTTGCGCTGGCAGGGAGAGGCGGGATTCGGCGACGATGCACCCGAGGGCCATCTGCGGGTTGCCGGCGCCACCTTTCAGGGAATGAAGCTGGAGCCGCTCGAGCTTGCTCTTCGCCCCCGGGGGCAGGAGGTCGCGATGTCGGGAGTCGTCACCTTGCCGACTACAGAACTGCGGGTGGAAGTGACGTCGCGTCTATGGTTCTCGGCCGGCGAGCTTCTGGCCAGCATTCCCTTTACCTCGACCATCGCGGACCTGGCGCAGATCAAGCCGCTGCTGCAAATGGTCGCCCCGTCGGTCTTCTCCGCGATGCGGCTGCGTGGCTCCATGCAGATCCAGGGCGAAGTCACCCTCGGGCCGGAGGGATTGGGGGGCGAGACTCTCATCGGCATCCGCGACGGCGACCTGCAGAACACCGAGATCGAGCTGCGCGTGACCGAGCTGGCCGGAGAGCTGCGCATCGCCAACTACTGGCCGCTGGCGACGCCGACGCATCAGCGGCTGACCTTCGGCCCATCGGTGCTGGCCGGATTGCCGACCGGTGGCGGTGAACTCATCTTTCAGCTTGAACCAAGCGGGGTCTTCTTCCTCGAAAGCGCCATGCTACACCTGCTGGGAGGCACCATGCGCTCGTATGCCACCCGCATACGGCCCGAGATGCAGGATTTCGAGATCGAGCTTTGGGCGGAGCAGCTCGAGCTGAGTCAGCTCTTCGCCCTCCAGCAGGTGGTCCAGGGGACCGCAACCGGCCTCCTCTACGGCAAGATACCGCTCCGCTTCCAGGACGGTCGGCTCATGCAGGTGGGCGGTTACCTCTTCACCCCTCCCAGCACGCGCGGCAGTGTGCGGCTGACCAATGCCGAGGCGCTCCTCAGCCAGATGAACATTCAGGATCAACGGATGAACATGGTCCGCCAGGCACTCCAGAATCTCGACTACGACTTCGTGCGGCTGGACATGGAGGTCGAGCCCGGACGGGAGGCCGTCATCAACCTGCGCATGCACGGCAAGAGCGCCGACAAGCCCGATCTCCCCCCCATACACCTCAACACCCGAATCACCGGCGCAATTCGCGAGCTCATCAACACCGGCCTTTTTCTGAAGGAACAAGGCATCTCACTGGAGTGAATAAAGACGCCTCCGTGGCGTCAAATACTCCAACTCCGACACCCCAAAAGGAAGCCCTCATGAATGGACGACATGCACTTTCCACGCTCTTCCTGCTCACTGGCGCGATAGCCATGACTGGCTGCCTGCGTCTGCGCACCGAACACAAGGTCGAGCCCATCGAGATCAACCTCAACGTGCGAATCCAGATGGAACGCGAGATGGCCGACTTCATCGACAGCCTCGACGAGGAAAAGGAAATCACCCCTCCCCCGAGACCTCTGAACAACGCCCGCTAATCCCATTATCCATCACCAACAGGACCATAAGCCATGACCATGCTTCGATTCTTTCTCATCTTCCTCTTCACGGCTACCACAGCCTTCCTGGCCAACGCTCAGGATCTCACCGAGATCAGACAGCGCATGAAGGAACGCCGGCCCCACCTCGAACAGCTGCGCCAGCAGCAACTGGCCGGCGAAAACAATCAGGGCTATGTGACCGCGCTGAAGGAGCTCGACGCCGAGGCAAAGAAAATCGTCGATCAGGAAAATGCCGACCGCAAGGGCATGTACACCGCCTTCGCGGCTAAGTTCAACCAGTCCCTCGAACAGGCGGCTCAGAGCGGCGCCAAGCTCTTTCAGCAGGAAGCCGGCTCCGGCACCATGGTACAGACCAAAGAAGGCGAGTGGAAGAAGAAATAAGCCACGTTCTCTGGACGCGGCGCAACGTGGCGCCGCGTCCAGAGTTCTAACGCCTCTTCCGGCGTCAGCCAAATAGCTCCTTGGCCCGGCGTTCCACCTCTTCGGCGGAAACATCTTCCTTGTGCGTTGCCAAGAACCAGAGGTGGCCGAAAGGATCTTCCAGAGTGCCCGACCGGTCCCCATAGAACTGGTCCGTCGGCGGCTGGACAACCTTCGCCCCAGCGGCCGTTGCCTGCTCGAAAAGTGCGTCGACGTCATCGACATAAACATAGAGACCGCAGGTGGTGCCGCCCAGCTCACGGGGGGGCTTCGCCGGGCCCTCGCTGCAGCCATCCGAGAGCATGATGCGCGAGCCCATGATCATGATCTCTCCATGGGCAAGGCTCCCGTCCGGCATCGGCATGCGAAACATCTCAGTCGCTCCGAATGCTCGCTTGTAGAACTCGATCGCTTCTGCCGCCCCTTTGATCGTAAGATATGGGGTGACGCTGTGAAATCCTTCCGGCAAAGTCGTGGCAGCCATGGCACAACCTCTTCAAGTGAGTGAATGATAAGAGAGATAGCTCCTCCTCTCCGGGGATATCAGTAAGCTAACAGATGCCAAATGGATGTGTCAAGACCAGACGCCACGAAAAAACTTCCAATCTTTTTTCTCCGGAGAGCGCGCATTTCCAGGAGCTGATACGTCTTCTATGGCAGAAAGCAGGAGCGTATCATGAAGACAGTACCGAAGCGAAAGAAGCAGGATCAGGCATGGCACGGTTTTAATCTGGTGATCGGCCGGGCGCGAGTGCGACGGAAGGACTTGCCCGAACTCACCCGCTCACTGGCTACGCTCCTGGAAGCGGGAGTGCCCCTCGTGCAGTCCCTGCGGACACTGCGGCGTCAGACCCGTGACCCATTGGCAATGCGCGTATTGGACCAACTCGTGGAGAAGATCGAGGGAGGGGCCTCCTTCTCGGAAGCGCTGCAGCAGTATCCGGCCTCATTCAACCGGCTGTATGTCAACATGATTCGCGCCGGGGAAGCATCGGGCGCGCTGGAAGGAGTGCTCACCCAGCTCGCGAATCACCTCGAACGCGCCGACGATCTGCGCAGCAAGGTGAAGGCCGCCCTCGCCTACCCCATGGTAGTCTTGACGGTTGCCGTCGCGATCACCAGCGCCCTGATGATTTTCATCGTACCCAAGTTCGCCACCGTCTTTACCGAAATCACCCCCGGCGGGCGCTTGCCGCGCCTCACGGAGTTTGTCATCGCCATCTCGAACACGCTGGCCCACCGCTTTCCCCTCGTGTTGGCGGGCCTTGTCCTTCTCGTGGCCGCTTACAAGCTTCTTCGCCGAAGCCGGCGCGGCAACCTCCTCCTCGACTACATCTCGCTCAACGCCCCACCCTTCCGCGACCTGGTGACCAAGACCCACACCGCCCATTTCTGCTCGACGCTCGGCACCCTCCTCGAAGCCGGCGTTCCCGTACTCAACGCCCTGCTGATCGTGCGCGATACAGCCGGCAATGCCATCGTGGCCCGCGCCGTGCAGCAGGTTCATGAGGCGGTCCGCGAAGGAGAAGGGATGGCCGGCCCGATGGAGGCATCCGGCGTCTTTCCGCCGCTGATGGTCAGCATGGTTTCGGTAGGAGAGCAGACCGGGGCGCTCCCCTCCATGCTGAGCCGGATCGCCGCAACCTACGAACGGCGGGTCGATCGCGCCGTGGAGGCGCTGACCGCCCTGATCGAACCCTTGATGATCGTCCTTCTGGGCGGCATCGTCGGCTGCATTGTGGCAGCCATGTTTCTGCCCCTCTTCGAAATAGCGGGCGCTTTTACTGGAAATTGAAGTTCATGCCTGTAGACGGTATAGTAATCCAAACGTCGGAAGGGTGAGCCGATGGACCAAGAACTCAAAGCTGTCATAGAACAGGCTCTGGCTGGGGATCAGGATGCGTTCGAGCATCTCATCCACCAGTATAGCGGCCTCCTCTATGCGCAGGTGATCGGCATGCTCCACAATTCGGCAGAGACCGAGGACGTGGTGCAGGATGCCTTTATCAAAGCCTATACCTACCGCAAGCTGCTTGTGGATCCCGAGAAGTTCCCAGCCTGGCTGATGGCCATCTCCCGCAACCTCGCCCGCGACTGGCTACGCCGGAAGCGACCCATCCTGCTGGAAGATGACGTGGTCGGCGAGCTGCCCGACCCCCACGGCCATCGACCCGGATGGAGGCTCGAGCGCGACGACATGCGGCGAGGCATCCTGGCCGCCCTGCACCTGCTCCCCGAACGACAACGCCTGGCAGTCACCATGCGTTACTTCGAAAACATGGATTATGCCTCCATCGAACTGGCTATGGGTGTCTCCAATGGTGCATTGCGCGGCATGCTCGACCGCGCGCGCAATGGCCTGCGCCGCATGCTGCGCCCCATGATCGAAGATGGCGACCCCCTGCCCGGGCAGGAGAGCGATGATGCATAACGACGAGACACGCAAAGATTTCGAAGCCCTCTTTCCAGATAAGGCGGCCCATGATCATGCCGTGCGCGAGCTCGATCTGGAGCATCGGCCGGATGAGGGATTGGCGCGGCGAACCGTCGCCGTCTTCCGCTGCAGCCAACTTGCGGCGGAAAGCCGGAGGCGCTCGTCGCCCGGAGCCATGCGGCGGAGCGTGCGCCTCATCCTGGCGACGACTATCGTCGCCTTGCTGGTCCTGCGAGCAGGAGCGGGTATCTTCTGGCTCGTGGACCGCTTTGCCTTGACCCTGGCTTTTCTGCCCGGCGCCACCTTCTGGCAGACCCTCCGCCAGTTTGTGGTCAGCACCCCCGACTACAGCGCCCGGATTGAACGGCTCGCAAGCCGCCCCATGGACGTGGAAGTGGCGGCCGTCCACCAACTTGGCAGCCTGCTGATCGGGACCCTGTTGTGGGGCGGACTCGCCCTCCTCCTCCTCCTCATGGTCCGCGACTTGATCAAGCGTCGCCGTCACCGCCCTGGCGAAGCCGATGCCGGGCAGACCACACGCCCTTCCTCGCCACGCGCCACGACGTGATTACCGCACCCCCGTCGGACTTCCCGAAAAAGTTTCGATAGAAGTTTCGGCTTCTTGAACATCATCTGATCGGGACCGGTATATCATCTGAAAATTGGTCGTAACCCGTTGATATTGCGGACTATACGAATAATCGTCCAACCCCCTGATGGGCCACTGAAAAGGGGATGGGCAACGACTCCTGGCTGCAGATGGTGGACACCGCAACCTATTGTAGATGGAAGCAAATGGCACTCTCACGAACTCTGCATTTTCCCGTCGCGGTGATCTCCTGACGAGAATCCCGCCTGCCGTTCCGGAAGGGATTGAAATCGCAGCGACAGGATGGAGTACGGGGTGCCGAACGTACTACAACAAGGAGAGTTCAGATGAACCTGCCCAGAAAGATCCATGCATTGTCGACCTTCACCAGCGGATGGCGTATGCTGCTCGTCGTCTGCACAATTGCCACGTGGCTGGTGGCCACAACAACACACGCGGCAACCAACATATCCGTGGATGACATCTCCATCGTGGAAGGCGACACCGGCACCTCCGTTGCCACCTTCACGATCAGCCTCGCCGCCGCCGAACCCGCACCCATCAGCGTCACCTATGCGACGCAGGATGCTACGGCCACGCAGGGTGCTGACTACGTCGCCTCAACCGGCAACGTCACCTTCGCGCCAGGCGTCGTGGAACAGACGGTCGAGATCTCCATCGTCGGCGACACCGATGTCGAGGGCGACGAAACCTTCACCCTCGAACTCAGCGACATTGCCGGCGATGCCACCTTCGAAAAAAGCTCCGGCGTCGCTACCATCCTCGATGACGATGTGCAAATCAGCATCGCCAACGCCAGTGGCCTCGAATCCGCCGGTAGCGTGACCGCCACCGTCACCCTCAGCCAGCCCTCCCCATTCACCGTAACGGTCGACTATGCCACCGCCGACGACACGGCCCTCGCAGGCAATGACTATGTCGCGGCCAGTGGCACCCTCACCTTCGCGCCCGGCGTGGAAGAGCAGGTCATTGTGGTCGAGCTGAACGAAGATCAGAATGTCGAGGGTGATGAAGAATTCACCATCGAACTGACGAATCCCGTCAACGCCGTGCTCGAGCGCTCCGTTGCCTTCATCACCATCGTCGATGCTCAGGTGCCGAATCTCTCCATCGATGACGTCAACGTCAACGAAGGTGATGTGGGCGATCAGAATACCGCGGTCTTCACCGTAACCCTCTCCGACAGCAGCGCCCTCGAGGTCACGGTCGATTATGCCACTACGCAAGGCACCGCAACCGCGGGCACCGACTACGTCAGCACCTCCGGCGTCCTCACCTTCCCCGCCGGCGTCACCACCCAGAGCATAACCGTCACCATCGTCGGCGACACCGCCGCGGAAGGCAATGAAACCTTCACGGTCGGTCTCTCCGCCGCCGTCAATGCCTCGATCGCCGATGCCACTGGCGAAGCGACCATCATCGATGACGATGGCGAGACGCTCACCCTCGTCATTTCTCCCACGACCTTCTCCGAAGGCGCCGGCAGCGGAGCTGCACTGGGTACCCTCACCCGCAATAGCGTCGGTACTCTGCTCGTGGAACTCGAATCGAGCGACACCAGCGAAGCCACCGTTCCTGCCTCCGTCACCTTCGGCCTCAATGAATCCACCGCCACCTTCCTCGTCAATGCCGTCGACGACGACGACATCGACGGCAGTCAGACCGTCACCATCACGGCTTCCAGTCTGGGTAATCCTGATGTGACGGCGACGGTCACCGTGACGGATGATGAGCAGACGCGGAACCTGATCTACAGCTACAGCATACGCGGCAACATCTATGGCGCCATCAACCAGCCCATCGCTGGAAACGGGTTCCTGGTCATCGATCTGGATACGGAACAGGTCACCAGCGTCGTGCGCTATGCCAACGGCACCGGCGAGATCGAGCCGTGGCTTGCTGACCTGTACACCATCGACATCGGTGGAAACCGCACCTATTGGGTTCTCGTTGGGGGCGGATGGACCGAGGTCGTCCCCGTTGAGCTGATCGACCAGTTTGAGTATCGGCAGCTGCTCGGCGAGCAGTATCCCACTCAAGTAGATCTGGGCGGCGCCAACGGCAATGTGGCGGTCAATCTCGCCGGCGAGCTGCGTGCCGGTGACTCCACCGGCTCCACGATCTTTTCCATAGCCACTCTGGCTGCCAGGCTCGACTATGCACGTACAGTCGACGCCAATTCCGACAACATTCCGCACGACGTTCTGGTCGGTAACCTGGCCACCTTGCTGGGAATCACCAGCGACACCTCGACCCAGGTAGAAGAAACCAAGGTTTCGGCCAGCGCAGCGGCCACCGACACCATCGCCCTCTATAACTTCCGGGCCACTGGTCTCGAAGCAGGCAGCGGCGAGGTCGAGTCGTTGAGCGAGCCCGGATTCCTCCTCGTCGACTACGGCACCCACGAAGTGCGCATCATTACCGCCTTCACCGAAAGCGGCAATCGCTACTATGAGATCACCGATTGGTCGCCCCAGGCTGAAGTCTGGTACACGCTCGATGTCGGCACTTCCAGCTACCAGATCCTTGGCGGCTTCAATTCGATTGTCGACCAGTCCGTAACCCAGGCCGATGTCATCGTCGCCTATGGCCAGTTGATCTCCCATTCCCTCAATACCAGCGCAACCCATACTATTCCCTTCCAACTGAATGGCGATTTGTGGGAGCATGAGCTGACTGGCTTCGCCGGCACCAACAACTACGGCAAGCTCTCCTGGACCGCCTCCATTCGGGGCGAGACCATCAACCTCAACACCCCTCGCGTCGGAATCGAAGAGGCCACCCAGTACGTTCTCATCAACCTGCTGCCTGGCTATCAAGAGGATCCCAACAACGACTAAAGCATCCTTCCAATCCTGATCGAATGCGCCCCGTTTCACTCTCGCCAGAGGAACGGGGCGCCTTCGTTTTCAGCCACCCAACTCATTCTTCAAGAAGTTGAACCAGCTTTTCCGAACCCTTGACAACCACAAGGAACATGAAACATCAATTTTCCACAAACCCCTCATCTACAGACACTTACGACTCCATCACACACACACGGAGAAACCTGAACAGGACGAAATCTGATGGCCGTCAAGAGGCCCCAATTTGCGGCGCATGCGGCACATCCTTTAGCGTAACCACATGGGATGGAGCATTGCCCAGATCGCCCGGCAACCGCTTCATTAAAGCCTGGTGGCTTATTCCCTTCCACTGCCCTCGTCGCCTCTCCATGGCAGCTTCCACGCTTGCCGGTCGAGAGGACCATCTCAACTCGCAGTCAACTCGTCATCCCGCGGAGGTTCCCCCCATGACCGGCACCCACACTCATTCTGCACTCATCAGCTCAGATCGTTCAGTATTGGCGCTCGCACTGGCTATCGTCGGTTTCCTGCTGCTGCAGACAACCCTCCATGCCCAGATCCTCATCACCATCAGCGATGCCGATCCCGTCGCGGAAGGCGATTCGGAAATATCCCAGATGACCTTCGGTGTCAGCCTCTCCGAAGCCAGTTCCGAGACCATCAGCGTCGATTACGCTACCGTTCCGGATTCCGCGACTCCCAGCCAGGATTATACGCCCGTGAGCGGCACGCTCAACTTCAACCCGGGCCAGACCTGGAACTCCATCACCGTCAACATCCTCGGGGATGTGGTTAACGAAGTCGAAGAATACGTCAAGATCCAGCTCAGCAATCCCGTCAATGCCCAGATCCATATTGGCGAGGCTATTGGCGCTATTGTCGATACCGACGACGTGAAGCTGAGCGTCGCCTCGGCACGCGTCCTCGAAACGGTCGGTATGGCTACCACCACCATCAACATCAACATGGCCCTCCAGTTCCCCGTCACCGTAACCTGGCGGACCCAGCAGCAGACCGCCATCGAAGGCGTCGACTATGCCGCCGCTTCCGGCACCGTCAACTTCCCCGCCGGTACCACTTCCCAGACCGTTTCCGTGCAGATCCTCAACGACCTGCAACAGGAGGGAGACGAGATCTTCTATGTGCGCATGGTCTCCACCTCCCACCCCGCCTTCGATCTCACCGACTACTACGCCCCAATCACCATCGTCGATCAGCAGGTCCCCTTGTTCAGCATTGACGATATCACCGTGGCCGAAAGCGACAATGGCACCGATTCCACCGGGACGCTCACCGTGACACTCAGCGAAGCCCTCGCCTCTTCCAGCACCGTCCAGTACATCACCGAAGCAGACACCGCCACCGCCAATGCCGACTTCGTCCCCACTTCCGGAACTCTCCAGTTCCCCGCTGGAACGACGGAGCGCACCATCACCGTCACCGTCAAGGACGACGATCAGAAAGACCCGGAGCGGTTCCGCGTTCGCCTGCGTAACGCCAGCTCCAACACCTCCATCCTCAAGGACGCCGGCATCGTCACCATCACCGACAATGATACCGGCACCCTCACCCTCTCCCTGCAGCAGAGCACCGTTTCCGAAGGCTCCACCGCAGTTGGCGTCGTCACCCGCAACGGCACGGGCGACGAACTGGAAGTCCTCCTCACCAGCAGCGACGAAACCGAGGCCACCGTTCCCGCGGCCATGCGTATTCGCAGCGGACAATCCTCCGGCACCTTCGCCATTTCGGGCGTTCAGGACGAGGTATTGGATGGCGACAATGATGTCCAGATCACCGCCGAAGCCGATGGCTACGGACAGTCCAACACCGTGACCATTACCGTCCTCAACTCCGACAACACCCGCAACGTCGTCTACTCCTACCAGGAGCGCGGCAACGTCTACACCACCAGCGGCACCCCGCGCAATGGCGATGGCTACCTCGTCATCAATCTCAACAGCAACAGCGCCACGTGCATGGTCAAGTACACCAATGGCACCTCCAGTGTCTCCACCTGGACCGATACCGGCCTCCTCTACACCGGCAACATCGGCTCCGGCGACTACTGGTTCATCACCAATGGCGGCATTGCGCCCCTGCAGCCCGCCGAGACAGCCGCCTCCTACGACTACAAGCACCTCTACGGCAGCCTCCATCGCAACATCAACCTCGGCGGCCGCGCCGTCGGCGACATTGCCGCCGCATTGACCGGCGCCACCCGCTCCGGCGTCACCAGCGGCACCGTCAACCTCGGCATGGGTACGACAAGCGCCCGCATCATGCTGACCGAGACCCGCGCTTACAACCAGGAGAATACCAGCCTTGGCAACGTCCTCCAGGACCTCGCCACCAAGCTTGGCGTCACCCTGCCCAGCGGCAGCCCCCAGGAGCAGCTCGCTCCCCCCGCGGATAACCCGGCCATCGCCGCAACCGATGCCACCGTCCTCTACCGCTCCTCCATCACCGGCATCCGCGCCGGAAACAACGGCGTCGCCAACATCACCTACAACGGCTGGCTCGTCGTCGACTATGCAACCGGCCAGGCCACCCTCCTCGCCACCCGCAACACCACCTACGAAGTTGTCGACCTCTTCAGCGAAGCCGGTTGGCTTTACCGCCTCGCCGTGGGCAACGGTTATCATATCCTCGGCGGCGACTTCACCCCCGACGAGAGCCAGAGACGCTTCGTCCACATCTTCGGCGCCGATACCAGCCATGCCCTGAATACTGGCACGCAGCAAACCATTCCCTTCGCCCTCAGCGGCGACTGGTGGGCTCACGAGGTAGCGCCCAATGGCCGCGGCGTCTTCACTCTCGCCACCATGCGCGCGGACATCGCCGTCGAGACCCTTGACCTCAGCGAGCTCGGCCACGATGCCACCGTCCAATGGGTCCTCACCAACAAGCTGGGTAGTTTCTCCGAAGGTGATGTATTCTAAGCTTCAGTCACCAGACTGAGCCACCTCTTTGAGGCTGATATCGACGCAGGGACGGCCAATGCCCAAACGGCCTCCCGCGTTCATATCAGCCTCATTTTTTCCAGCCTCACACCGCGCCCTCCGCGTCTTTGGTTCGGTATGGGCCGTTGCCCCTGACAGCTCTGACCTTTCCCGGCCTCACTAATAGGTCCCGTGGAATTGAGCGCACGCGGGGAAGAGTTGACGCCGTGGACGCAACCCCGAAGGGGGTTAATGCGTGAGCGGGCAGTATACCCAGGGTAGCACCGCCTTTGGCGGATCAACCCTGGGCTATGGGACGCAGCCCCGTTGGGGCAAGAGCGAAAGGAGAGGCCAGTTTCTGTGAAATTGAGCTCACGCGGGAGGATGGCATTGTGTTTGGACTTATGAAGAAAAAAAGTCCGGGCAACGGCCGGATGGGGACTCTCACATTGAGGGCCGTTGGGAGCAACAGCGGGAACGGAACCGATGGGGTGGCTGGGTGAATGAGGGGAGCCGGGCGTCGGGGAGTGGCAACGTCCAACGCCGGTGCCACTCAGGCGAGTGGCGTGCCCAGGGGCGCGCAATGGCAGTGCCGTTGACAACGGCCCAATCGCGGTTCGGAGAACTGCTCCCACATTGATGTCAGCGCAGGGGCAGAACGAGCGTGGACGTATGAAGGAAAATGTCCGGGCAACGGCCGGCAATTCATCCCCATCCTCCCCCGTCAATGCTGCCAGCCGAAGACCAGCGGATGCGACAGCTTCCTCGGCGGCACCCCGAAGACCACGACATAGGCCCGGCTGGCCGTATCCGTCCGATTCGGTCCCGCGTAGTGCAGCATGTAGCTGTGGTACACCGTTGCACCACCCGCCGGACAGGGCATCGGCAGACCATTGGCGCTCCAGTGCTCCTGCCCGAGCGCGCTCAAACCATCCCCCGGCGCATCGATCTTCACATGAGGCAGCACCACCCCGAGGTGGCTGCCCGGCACGAAGTGCATGCACCCATTCTCCTCCGTCGCATCCTGCAATGGAATCCGAATGCTCACCTCCCGGTAGCGGTACCGCGGATCCTCATGAGCCTGATCCTGATGCCACGGAGTCGGCGCCTCATACCCCCCTGGCGTGAGCACCATGTAGTCGCCGCGAAACTCCGCCCCTTCCCCGAGGAGCTGCTGCGCTATCGCCACAAAGCGGCTGAAGCAAGGTTGTTCCCCCAACTCCGGAAACGACTCCGATGGTCCATCGATGTGCGCCGGCACGGCCTTTCCATCCACCGTCTCCCCCACATGGCGCCGCTTTATCTCACGATCCGTATATCCTGGATCGAAACAGACGTCGAAGATGCTCCGCAGCCATTCCAAATCCGTCGCATCGAGCAGCCCCGTCACAAGCAGGCAGCCATCCCGGCTGAATTGACTGCACTGCTCATCACTCAACATCGGATGTAGCGACGGTGTCATGATCTTAACGATAGCGCGTCTCCCGCCGTCAGCAAAGCGCCAACTTCCCCAAATCCGCTTCTCCGCGTCTCCGCGTCCCCGCCTCGCTCCCCAAATCACCATCAACCCTATCCTCTGCCGACTTTTTCGCCTATCTTAAGATGCCTCACCCCTTCGACCTCATCCAGCCAAGGAATCCTCCTATGCCGCCGATCAACCGTTTCAGTTCCCGCCTCACTCAAGTCCACAGCCAGGTCGGCTCCCGCGCCATGCTACATGCCGCCGGCCTCAGTGTCGAGGATATGGAAAAGGCCCAGGTCGGCATCGCCAGTACCGGCTGGGAAGGCAACCCCTGCAACATGCACCTCAACGACCTCGCCCGCGAAGTCAAGCATGGTGTCCAGGCCGCCGGCCTCGTCGGCCTCGTCTTCCATACCATCGGCGTCAGCGACGGCATCTCCATGGGCACCGAAGGCATGAACTGCTCCCTCCCCTCCCGAGACATCATCGCCGACTCCATCGAGACCGTCATGCGCGCCCAGTGGTACGACGCCAACGTCTCCATCGTCGGCTGTGACAAGAACATGCCCGGCGCCATCATGGCCATGGCCCGCGTCAACCGTCCAAGCATCATGCTCTATGGCGGCACCATCCAGCCCGGACACGGCTGCGGGCGCAAACTCGACATCGTCTCCGCCTTCGAAGCCTATGGTCAGTTCCTCGCCAAAGACATCGACGAGGCCGAACTCCAGGAAGTCGTCCAGCGCGCCTGCCCCGGCCCCGGCGCCTGCGGCGGCATGTACACCGCCAACACCATGGCCAGCGCCATCGAAACCCTCGGCATCTCCCTCCCCTACAGCTCCTCCTACCCCGCCGTGAGTGCCCAGAAGCGCCATGAATGTCTCGACATCGGCAACGCCATCTACCGCCTCCTCGAGCAGGACATCAAGCCCCGCGACATCATGACCCGCCAGGCCTTCGACAACGCCATCACCATGGTCATCGCCCTTGGCGGCTCCACCAACGCCGTCCTCCACCTCATCGCCATGGCCAAAGCCGCCAAAGTCCCCCTCACCATCGACGATTTCCAGACCATCAGCGATCGCACGCCCTTCCTCGCCGACCTCAAGCCCAGCGGCAAGTTTGTCATGGAAGACCTCTTCAAGGTCGGTGGGGTTCCCGCCGTGCAGCGCCTCCTCCTGCGCGAAGGCTTCCTCCACGGCGACTGCCTCACCGTCACCGGCCGCACCCTGGCGGAAAACATCGACGCCCTCCCCGATCTCGAGAAGGGGCAGACCGTCATCGCCCCCATCGATGCCCCCATCAAGAAGAGCGGACACCTTCGCATTCTCTACGGCAATCTCGCCGAGGAAGGCGCCGTCGCCAAGATTACCGGCAAGGAAGGCATCCGCTTCACCGGCCCCGCCCGCGTCTTCGACAGCGAAGCCGACTGCCTCCTCGCCGTTCAAGCCGACAAGGTCCGCAAAGGCGATGTCGTCGTCATCCGCTATATCGGCCCCCGCGGCGCCCCCGGCATGCCCGAGATGCTCGCCATCACCGCCGCCATCATGGGAGCCGGCCTCGGCAAGTCCGTCGCTCTCGTCACCGACGGCCGCTTCTCCGGCGGCACCCACGGCTTCGTCGTTGGCCACATCACCCCCGAAGCTCAGAACGGCGGCGCCATCGCCCTCCTCCACGACGGCGACATGGTCACCATCGATGCCGAAGCCAACACCATCAGCGCCGAACTCTCCTTCGAAGAGCTGGCCGCCCGCCGCAAGCTCTGGCGGGAGCCCCCACTTCGCGCCACCGACGGCGTCCTGTACAAGTATGCCAAGCTCGTTTCCAGCGCCTCCGAGGGATGCGTCACCGATGCATGAACCGTGCACCGCTTGATTCCCGCCATTGTGCGGCTACGATTATCATATCCCCACAGAGCCGTTATTAAGACAAGGAAGTATCCATGAGTACCAGAACCGAACGCGATTCCCTGGGCGACGTCCAGGTCCCCAGTGACAAGTATTACGGCGCCCAGACCCAACGCGCCAACGACAACTTCCGTATCGGCGACCAGCGCTTCCCCCGCGAATGGATACAGGCACACGCCATGGTCAAGAAAGCCGCCGCCACCGTCAACTGCGCCATGGGACAGCTCGACCCCAAACTCGCCGCCGCCATCGAACAGGCCGCCGACGAAGTCAGCACCGGCGTCTTCGACGATCATGTCCCCCTGGTCATCTGGCAGAGCGGCAGCGGCACCCAGTTCAACATGAACATCAACGAGGTCATCGCCAACCGCGCCATCGAGATCCTTGGCGGCAAGATCGGCAGCAAGAGCCCGGTCCATCCCAACGACCACGTCAACATGTCCCAGTCCACCAACGACACGATGCCCGCCTCCATGCATGTGGCCACCGTCATCGCCCTCAAGAACAACCTCGTCCCCGAGCTGCGCCGCCTCCGCGAGACCCTACAGGACAAGGCCAACGCCTTCAAGGACATCGTCAAGATCGGCCGCACCCACCTCCAGGACGCCACCCCCCTCACCCTCGGCCAGGAATTCTCCGGCTACGCCGATCAGATCCAGATGATGCACGAAGCCATCAACGACTGCCTCCCCTACCTCTTCGAGCTCCCCATCGGCGGCACCGCCGTCGGCACCGGCATCAACACCCGCAAAGGCTACGATGAGCAGATGGCCAACCAGCTCACCGAGATCACCGGCCATCCCTTCCGCGTCGCCCGCAACAAGTTCGCCACCATGGCCGCCCACGACGCCATTGTCATGACCTCCGGAACCCTCAAAGCCCTTGCCGGCGCCCTCATGAAGATCGCCAACGACATTCGCTGGCTCGGCAGCGGCCCCCGCTGCGGTCTCGGCGAACTCAATCTCCCCGCCAACGAACCCGGCAGTTCCATCATGCCCGGCAAGGTCAATCCCACCCAGTGCGAAATGGTCACCATGGTCTGCTGCCAGGTCATGGGCAACGATACCGCCATCGGCATCGCCGGCAGCCAGGGCAACTTCGAACTCAACGTCTACAAGCCCCTCCTCGGCTTCCTCATCCTCCAATCCGCCAACCTCCTCACCGATGCGGTCCGTTCCTTCAACGACAACTGCGTGATCGGCATCGAGCCCAACCTCGAGCGCATCGAAGAGCTTCTCAACAAGTCCCTCATGCTCGTCACCGCCCTCAACAAGCACATCGGCTACGACAAAGCCTCCAAGATTGCCCTCAAAGCCTGGCGCGAGGGACTCACCCTCAAGGAATCCGCCCTCGCCCTCGGTTTCGTCACCGAAGAGCAGTTCAACCAATGGGTGCAGCCCTCCACCATGCTCGGCCCCACCTGACGCCAGCTGAGCAAGCCCTCAACAGAGTAAAGCCTCCCTTGCGTTGAAAGCCTACCCCTGGTGTGGAAGCCACCGGCTGCAGGCTTAAGCCTCGACAGGCCCGACAATGTGAAGGCTCACACAGTGAGGCTGGTGCAGCAACATCTGGGGATATTTTCCTGCTTGAGTGAAGTTGGCTCTACGCATGATCGCCGTTCGGAGAACGCCTCACTATATAGTAAGTCCCGTGGATTTGAGCTCACGCGGGGAGGGGCCGACGCCGTGGACGCAACCCCGAATGGGGTTGTTGCGTGGGCGGGCAGTATACCCAGGGTAGCCCAAGGGCAACCCTGGGCTATGGGACGCAGCCCCGTTGGGGCAAGGGGCGAAAAGGAAGCGGTATGGACGCAGTGGACGCAGTAGACGCAGTAGACGCAGTAGACGCAGTAGACGCAGTAGACGCAGTAGACGCAGTGGACGCAGTGGACGCAGTGGACGCAGTAGACGCAGTGGACGCAGTGGACGCAGTAGACGCAGTAGACGCAGTGGACGCAGTGGACGCAGTAGACGCAGTGGACGCAGTACACGCAGTGGACGCAGTAGACGCAGTGGACGCAGTACACGCAGTGGACGCAGTAGACGCAGTGGACGCAGTAGACGCAGTGGACGCAGTAGACGCAGTAGACGCAGTGGACGCAGTGGACGCAGTAGACGCAGTAGACGCAGTAGACGCAGTAGACGCAGTAGACTCAGTAGACGCAGTAGACTCAGTAGACGCAGTAGACTTATGAACAAGAATGTCCGGCCCTTGCCCGGACTTTCTTCTGCATAAGTCAAAACCCGTTCCGCCCCCTGTGTGCGCTCAAGGTCGCCCTACCCGTACCGCTCAACCATAGCCTCATCGATCTTCGCCTTGACCGTCCGCCGGTCCAACTGTAGCAGGCGCGCCGTCTCCTGGTAGCTCCCCGTCTTCCGATAAACAGTCGTACAGTACCAGCGCAGCAGCTCATCCGCGGTAAGCTCCCCTTGGTCGAGCGCCGAACGCAGAGCACCGCTCTCCTTCCCCAACCGTGGCGGTGCCTGATAGTCATTGTGGATCATGATATTGCGGATGCACTGCTCCAGTTCACGCACATTGCCCGGCCACGCGTAGGAATAGCCGAGCTTCCCTTCGATCCACGCCATCGCCTCACGCGTCAGTTGATTGCATTCCTCTTCCCCCACCAGGCGATGCGCAATGAAGCGCACGAAATGCTGCAGCTCATCCCCGCTCCCCTGCAACTGCTCCGCCAATGAGACCGTCACGATCTGATCCGCGCAAAGCCGATAGTAGAAGTCCGTCCGGAACTGCCCGGAGGCGATGCGCTCCGGCAGATCCCGATTCGTCGCCGCGATGATTTTCCCCTCGAACCGCCTGTTCACCGTATCCCCCAACCGCTGAAAGAGGCGGTCCTGCAGGACGCGAAGCAACTTCACCTGAATAGCCGGATCCAGATCACCGATCTCGTCCAGGAAGACCGTATCGAAAGCCCCACAGCTCTCCAGCCACCCCGTCTTGTCATCCAGCGCGCCCGTAAAAGCTCCCCGCCGATGACCGAACAGCTCCGACTCGATCAGCATCGGCGACAAGGCCGACAGATTCAGCGCCCGCAGGCAGTTCACGTAGTCCGCGGCGAAGGCCCGCTTCTCCGGCGCAAAGGGAACGTACCGCGAGAGTCCCACCGCCTGCGCGACCAGCTCCTTGCCCGTCCCCGTGGGCCCCGTCACCAGCGTCGGCAGGTCCCCCATGCGATCGTAGAGACAGCGACGATACCGCCCCATGTCGTGCGTAAAAATCGACTCCCAGATGCGGGCGCGCAGCTCCGCCGAAGCCAGGCTCCCACCAATGATGCAATGGTGAATGTGATGAAAGGCCCGCCGTATCTGGAAGCAGATCGCGAAGACATGTGCCGGGTCTCGCGTCAGTTCGCTCTCCAGCCCGAATTGGCCGAGGTAGTGCTGAATCGTCTCCACAAAGCGCTCGAAGAAACGTACCCGCCGCGGCCCCCGTTCCTCACTCTCATCCTCCCGCGTCAGCAACCCCTTGAAATCATCCCGATGCGTATGAAAAAGGTGGTAGCTGACAGCCCGATCGTACAGCAGCAGCTCCTCCTCATTCGCCGGCCCCTTCCCTTTCGACAGTCGCTCCCGCGCCTGATCGATCAGCCCCTGCGCCAGATTCCCCAGCGCAATCACATTCGCATTGTCCGCCACCTGCTCGATCCGGTGACTCCACACCTGCGAGAGCGGCGTAAACGCATCCCCCAGCAGCTCCCGCTCCAGATCGATACGGTCCGTGCGAAACGGATTGCTGTGCGCAAGTTTCGCCAACAACCTGGCTTCGCGTACCTGACCGGGAAGAAACAACGACATCGAATCTGCTCCTCTGGCAAGACAACATGTTAAACGGACGCTTTCCGGAATATACAAAGTCATCCCCCATTATCCACCCCTCCTCCAACTGGAGAATCCCCGCGTCCTTCCAGTTCCCCCCACTGCCCCTGACAGCCTATACTTTCCTCTACCGCCCCTCCGTCTCCCCGCGTCTCCTGTCCGCTACCTCCATCCGCCTCGGAAGCACCGCCGGCATGATCCTTGCGCGCGTCACCGATAAATAGCGGCCGACGACACCCCACCCCCAGCAGGATATCGCATGACCACACCATTGCCGATGACCGAGGGATATCTCTCCTTTCGCGACTTCAAGATCTGGTACCGCATCATCGGGCACGAAGATCAGTCCGGCAAGCTCCCCTTGCTCTGCCTGCACGGCGGCCCAGGCGCCGCCCACGACTACCTCGAGCCCTTGCAGGAAATCGCCCGAAGCGGAAGGCGCGTCATCGTCTATGACCAACTCGGGTGCGGCAACTCCGATCATCCCCATGATCCATCCCTCTGGACAGCCGAGCTCTTCGTCGAGGAACTGGCCATCGTCCGCAAGGCCCTCGACCTCGACCATCTCCACCTCTTCGGGCAATCCTGGGGCGGCATGCTCGCCATGCAGTATGCCCTGACCAAACCCACCGGCATCGCCAGCCTCATTCTCGCCAGCGCCCCCGCCAGCATGCGCCAGTGGGCCGATGAAGCCAACCGCCTGCGCTCCGAGCTTCCCCCGGAAGTCCAGCAGATCCTCCTGCACCATGAAGACGCGGGAACCACCGACGATCCTGCCTACGTCGACGCGATGATGCTCTTCTACCGCCGCCACCTCTGTCGCATGGATCCCTGGCCCGACTGCCTTAATCGCACCTTCGACCAGCTCATGCGCGACCCCGAAGTTTACCTCACCATGTGCGGCCCCAGTGAATTTCACATCGTCGGCAACCTCAAGGACTGGGACATCACCGACCGCCTCCCCGAAATCGCCCTGCCGACGCTGATCACCTCCGGCCGCTACGACGAAGCCACCCCCGCCATTGCCGCCACCCTCCAGGCCGGCATCCCCGGCTCCACCTCGGTCATCTTCGAAGAAAGTGGCCACGAAGCTCACCTCGAAGAGACTGCCCTCTACCTCCACACCCTCAACGCCTTCCTCACCCGCGTCGAAAGCCAATGCGCTCAGGAGCTGACGACCCCATAGAGACAGGCAATCCACGCAGCCTTACAGGCCGCTGCCGACCAGTGGCTGACAATCGTTTGGCACCCGGTTGAATTGTCTGGCTTCGCTGCCGAACTTGCCGAGCGTGTTCTCGATGACCACGAAATCCACCGGCAGCACCTTGTCGTGCCAGTGATCGCCGATGCCGCGAATGGCGACGTCAAGCATGGTCACCACCTGCTCGGCCAGCGGCTCCTCGCTTTCCAGGGTGATGGCGCCATAAAACTCCTGGCACTCGGTGTAGCCACTGTTGTGGGTGCCCGTGTACGGCTTGAAGAGAGACAGATCACCGATGTTCAGCCCGAAGCGCTTGTTGACCGCCGCCGTCCGGCCGCGGAAAAAGTCCACCAGCGCCTGTTCCTGCAGCTTCGCCGGCCGCTGGTGCCGCACGATGTCCTGATACGCTGCCCATCCGACCTCATATGCGTCATTGACGAAGTCGAACCAGTAACGCTGGTCGCGACTGGGTTCACCCATGACGATGGAACGACGGATGCAGCTCGTCAAGCCGTCTCGCTTGGGAGCGCAACCCAGATGCACCCAGTCGCCCGCTTCGATCCGGCGATTGAGCGCCTTGCCGATCAGCGTGCGGTTAGCCTCGCCGGTGGTGACCATGATGTCGAACCCATTCTCTTCACCGCCCAGTTCCATGCCCACGTGATAGCCCCAGCCCGCCACCTGCGTCTCGACCATGCCCGGTTTGATCACCGCCAGCATCGCCCGCATCATCGCATCGGCGATCACGTTCGCATCGCGGATCAGCTCCATCTCCCGGTCCGATTTCAGGTTCTTGATCTTCCAGTAGATCTGCTGGGCATCCACAACCCTCTCCGCCCCAAGCACCTCCTCCAGATAGTCGACGACGCTCGCGGGCACCACCTGGCGCGGACTGAGCAACGCCAGTCGGCCGATCTGCCCGAGGCTCTTGCCCGCCGCCGCTTCGAGCACATCCTCCAGCCGTTCAGCCCGAATCGGGTACTTTTCGTCGGCAAGCTGCAGCAATTCCACTTTGTGCACCGAAGCCTTGGCGCGTTCCGCGAGTTGTTCGGCCACGTAGCCGCCTTCCAGCCCAGCCACAATATGAAAGCCCGTCGGGCCTATCAGCCCCGCCACCTGTTCAACACCAATATTAGTATTGCCGCCAAGGTAGGGCACATCGCCATTATAGTGCTCGTCGCTGAAAACGAAGCCCACATCGCACTCCGCCTCGCGCAGCGCCTCCGCGACCCGCCGCTGGCGCTGGATGAATTCTTCGGTGGTCACGCTCAAGTGCCGGTCGATGGTGGGGCAGTCGGACAGGACGCGTTCCACCTGCTCTAATTCCTGTCGCAGCGCGGAGCGCCGGGTGTCATGGTGCATCATGTGGAGAATCCTCCGGTTCAAGAAGATGAATCACGTTGGCGATGGCTTTCGGGCGTCGCGCACTCCCGTACCGGCACAGGATAGGGTAGCTGTCCCTGAACGATCCACAAGGGCGAGACGTTGAGCTGCACGCGATTCTCCGCCGCATCCCCCAGATAGTCGGAATACTCCATGAAGAACGCGCGGCGAGGCCGGTCACTGTCGTTCGTGAGGGAGCGATGCAGCGTGAAGCCGGAAAAGGCGACGGCTTCGCCCGCATTCAAACGCACCGGCACACCCTCCTCGTCTGTTTTCACGGTCACATGCCAGGACTTGCCGCTCGCCACATGCGGTATGAGCCCTTGCCGATGGCTGCCGGGAATGATCCAGACACACCCATTGCTCTCGTCAACCTTGTCCAATGCACACCAGATGGTGACGTGGAGCGGATTGTTCTTGTTGCCATAGCCGCTGTCCTGGTGCCAGGGGAACTCCGCCCGCGCAAGATCCGAGTCAGGCAGCTTCGTGACAAACTGCGTGAAGTTGCCGACCACAAGGTCGCCCAGAATCTGGCCGAGCACCGGTACCTGCGGACCCCGCAGGAAAATGTCGCGGACAATGGCGGAGTAGTTGGCAACCTGATTGCGAAAGAGGGTGGACGTGTCCGGCAACGGCGTCACCTTGTCCGCCAGCGAGATTTGCGGATACCCGCGAAAGCGCAGTTCTTCCTGACGCAGGCGTTCAAGGGTGTCGTCATCAAACAGACGGCCCAGCTCCACATAGCCGCGTTCATGGTAGTGATCGACTTGAGAAGAGGTGAGATGCAACATCATCGCGCAGGTGTCCAGTTAAGGGTGATTTCCTCGCCAGTGGCACAGGTACTATACAAAACAGTGGGATCGAACCAAAGCCGAGACGTGAAGCACCAGAAAAAACAGTCGGCTGCCAGTTGATACCACCTCAACGGGTTGCTATGTTGCGGAATATCGAAACGCCCCCTTGTGTGAAACGGCTATCTACTCGGTATCAGGAGAGAGCATGGCAAAGAAAATCTCGGAAGAACGACAAGCAGCCTATTACCTTGGCATGGTGCTGATGGTCATTGGCGGCATTCTCTTCATCTCCGTCTTCATTACGGGCGCTCTGAACTTCGGCAACTTCAACAACTTCGAGAGCCAGGTCCAGTCCAGCGCGTTGCGCGCCATCGGCGGCATGATGCTCCTGATCGTTGGCTCCATCATCCGCGGCGTTGGCGCTCGTGGACTCGCGGGGTCCGGCGTCGTCCTTGACCCCGAGAAGGCCAGAGACGAGCTGGAGCCATATAGCCGAATGACGGGAGGCATGGTCAAGGATGCTCTGGACGAAGCCGACATTGACCTCGGCCGCAGGCCCCCCGAGAAGGTCGTCATGATCAGATGCACCACTTGTTCCACCCTCAACGAGGAAGAATCCAAGTTCTGCCAGGAGTGCGGCAGAAGACTATGAAAATCGCTCTGGTTGCCCTCCTCAACACCATCTTGGTGGCCGTCTCCGTTGGTCAGGATGCGACCACCCTCCGGCCGACAACCTGGGCCTCTCGCGTTGAGATGAACGGAGCCGCCAACCTTCACAAGCTCAGCGACACTCTCTACAGAAGCGCCCAGCCAACTGCCGAAGGCATGAAAAACCTCAAGGCCCTGGGCATCAAGACAATCGTCAATCTGCGGTCCTTCCATTCGGATCGGGACGAACTGAAAGATCTGGACCTGGGTTACGAGCATATCTACATGAAGGTATGGCATCCCGAACGGGAAGAAGTTCTTCGCTTCCTTCGCATAGTGACCGATCCCAGCCGAACACCCGTGCTCGTGCACTGCCAATATGGTGCGGACAGGACCGGCACCATGTGCGCGATCTATCGCATCGTGATCGACAAGTGGTCGAAGGAAGATGCCATCAACGAGATGCGGGAAGGAGGATACGGATTCCACGAAGTCTGGACGAATCTCCCCAAATGGATCGATGACATCGACATCCAAGAGCTGCAACGCGACCTGATCACGAACTGAATCACTCACGTCCTACTCTCAGAAGGCAGACGTTCACCTGTGGGTTGCCTTGTCTTATCCACCCGACGTGGATGAAGCATTCGTGGAAGCTTGTCGTCAGATCATGACGGGCTTCCACGAATGATGCAGACTGATCCTCCCGACATCCACCCAAACCAGCCAGGCGACTCGCATCCCCGCAAAGCTGCCGCTGGCACATTGGCATAGCTGCCAGAAAACGCCCACGCACCACAGACCCGTGCCCGCTATCTCATGAACGCTCATATGGCACCCCGCGTCCTCCCCCCTGTCAGATCCGTCAGATCAAGTCTGATCCGTCAGATCCGGCGCGATCTCGGCGGCTGCCTTACAGGCTCAGGTCGCTGTTGACTTCCTCAAGATCGAAATGCTCGGGGTCGTAGTCCTCGTCGAGCCATTCGAGGAGCTCCTTCTGATCCCGCGTCGGCTTCTTTGCGCTCAACGCCTCGAGGATGTTCATATAGCCTGGGAAGCTGCCGCAGTCTTCCGGCGGACAGGCGCGTGCCCCGCCGAGGCAAACGGGGTACTTCGCGGCGGGATCGAAAGGATGGAACTTCTCGGCGACGACCTCGTGTTCCCAACTGTCGCCGAAGTCGTATTCGTACATGAACTTCTGCTTCGCGCGCGTAAAGACCTCGCCCAGCGAGACGCTATCCTCATTCTCCATCTCCAAGTCGACATCGCCGCTGCTGTAGTATACACCACCGATGCGAAAGCTGTGCATGTGGCAATTATACCAGCCCATCACGATCTGGATGACTTGGTGCAGATCGCCGAGGGTCGCGTTGTCGGGCAAGAGCACCCGCCGCCAGATCGGCGGACGGATATAGCGCAACTGCACCTTGAATTGAATCGCCTTTTCCGCCGGCTTGGCGGCCTTTCCTTTTCGTTTCGCCATCATCGTGCTCCCTTTCCGTTCGGTTCTTGCCCGGCCTTTCCGGATCATCGCTCCATGTGCACAAACTATCGCGGCAACCTGTCAACGGCAAGTCGAAAGCATACAGTGACCATGGTCATGCTCTTCATCGCAGATTGGGAAAGCAGGTAAAGGTTTGATCGTCGACTTGCCAGTAGGGCAGATAGCGGGCGTCGTCGATTCCCTCGATCCCACATTGCAGAGGGGCGTCTTCCCGCAGACGTTTGAGCAGTTGGTCCGGTGTCAGCGCCAGCTCTTCGGCACCGGTCAAGGCCATCAGCACGGGGCCCTTCATCAGGGCATAGCGCGGATGCACGGGATGTTCGTCCGCCCCGCGGTAGCGCACGACATGCCAGGTCATGGGCAAGGTGAAGGTGATCGCATCGCCAGCCTGCCACACCCGATCCAGAACGAGGAATGTCCCGGGCTCGCCCGAACCGGCCGATTCACCGTTGATCTGGCACGACATGGCGTTGCCGGCCCAGCCGGGGACGCGGAGGCGCAGCGTCCACGCTGCCGGGGGGGTGGTCTCGACGCGCAGTTCCACCTGCGAGCCAAACGGAAACTCCGTCGCACACCGCAGGCTGGCAGGCGCCCCAGCTTGCTCCCATGAGATCGTCGAAGGCGTGAAGAAATTGACAAAGACGCCGTCGTCCGCGACCGAGTAGAGATACTGCGGCAGCCTGGCGATGAAGGGCGTACCCATGACTTCGCAGCAGGTGTTGATCGATCGCGCCGCTTCCTTCTCGCCCTGCAGCCGGGCGTGGTAGCGGATGGAGCCGCGCTCATCCTGGTTGGCCAGGATCACATTGTAGATGGCCTGCTCGATCTCGTCGGCATAGCGGACATTAGTCGGGAAGAGCTGCAGCAATCGATGGTTGATCTCGGCCCAGAATACGCTGCCGCAGGTCTCGCCGGTGTGGTGCTTGCGGTCGACGCGAAGATGGTACGAATCGGGTGGATAAGCGCCCTGCATGTGTTCGCAGATCGCCAGCGACCCGCCGATGTGCAGGAAGTGGTCGTGCACAATATCCCACGCGCCGAGCGCGCCCTGGAGGAACTTCTCGTCGCCGGTGGCCCGGTACATGTCGAGCCAGAACAGGTAGGAAAGCAGCACGTACGAATGCGCCACATGACCGGGATAGTGGCTGAGGCTGAGCGGTTCGCGGCGGGTGGAGGCTTCGATGAACCAGTCCTGGACCAGGTAACGCAAGGCGGCCACCAGATCGTCCGGCTTGCCCACCGGCGAAAAGTGGGCGAGCAGATGCCCTTCGAGTCCGTTGCTGCAATTGTGCGCGTAGCCGATTGTCCCCGGCCATGCCCAGCTGTTCTCTCGCTCCGGCGACGCATCGAAGTAGCCGGCGAGCGTATACGGCAGATACGGCGAAGCGTTGAACCAGTCGTAGAAGCGGCGCAGAATCGCAAGTGCATCCGGATGGCCCACCAGACCAGCCGCCGCCAGACCGCGGGTCAGGTTCACGCGATCGTAGTTGCGCCGTTCATCCATCCCCGCGTTGGTGCTCGGACGCAGTTCTCCCTCCGGATACGGCAGGCAATAGCCTTCCGGCGTCTGTCGTGCCTCGATGCGGTCGATGAGGGTGTTGAGGATTTCCCGCGCCTCAGCGCGTTCGCCCCAGCGCAGACTGTGGCCGGCTACGCCCAGCATGCGGCCCTCGCTGGACGCCGAGAGGCAGGTCTCCCACCAGTTCTTGTCGTTCTCCGGCCGGCTGCAGCGGTCCGTCTTCTGGAACCACTCCTGAAGGTAGGCCAGGTTGCGCTCGAACGCCTCCCGCAACGTGCCACCGTCAAGCGTGACGCCCCGGTTCGGCGCCTCGGCGGCGTAGGCGACCGGCTTCCACGCCTCCGGTGGCGCCCAGGTCCTTTCCCCTTTGACGGTCGTGCAAAGCTCCCGCTCCGCCTGCTGCTCCAACCCTGATACATATCCCGTGGTCGTGTCGGTCGTCATGGATCTCTCCTCATCGTCAGGGTATCCGTTATCAATGCTGGCATCACTCAGTGCCCTCGATGGCTTTGGGTTCGTACGGCTCCTTGCTGATCAGCTGACTGGTCATGCCGCCGTCCACCAGCACATTAGCGCCGGTGGTCGACGAGGCGCGGTCACTCAGCAGGAAAGCGACCGTCTGGCCGATTTCTTCCGGCTCGATTACCCGCCCCAGCGGGATCTGGGCGCGCCAGTGCGCCAGGCATTCGGCTTCCGACGGGGCAGCGGCCATGATGTCCTTCCAGATCTGAGTATTGCACAGCCCGGGAGAAACCGTGTTGACGCGAATCCCCCGCGCCGCCAACTCCACGGCGATGCTCTTACCCATGCCCACGACGCCCCACTTGGCGGCATCGTACGGCCCCGACCCCGGCAAGACGGCCAACGTGTGAACACTGCCGATATTGACGATGGCGCCGCCCGGCCGCTCCTGTGCCAGCATCGCGCGACACACCTTCTGCGTCAGGAAGAATACCGCGGCCAGGTCGGTCTCGATGACCCGATTCCAGTCCTCGCGCGTCGTGTCGAGAAAGGCCTTGGCAAAGTTGACGCCGGCGTTGTTCACCAGGCCGTCTATGCGGCCCCAGTGAACCTGCGCAGTGCGCACCAGCGCCTGATGGTCGTCCTCGTTACGGACGTCGCAGCCTACCGCCACGGCGCGCTCGCCCAACTCGGCGGCTACCGCTTCGGCCGCTGCCGCGGCCAGATCGGCGATGACCACGCATGCCCCCTCCTGGTGGCAGACCCGGGCAATCCCCGCGCCCAGCCCCTTGCCGGCGCCGGTCACAACAATCACTTTGTTCGTCAGCAGCATGTCTACTCTCCTTGTTTCTTCAGCCGGTACAGCATGTTGCCGGCGCGCTCGACGACGAGCCGCCTACGCCTTCGCGGTCACCCCAATCGTTGGCATTGATGGTCTTGCTCCCGACCTCCCTCCAACTCCGCCAGTTGCGCGGTGAGGTCGGTGCGCGTAAGCTCCAGGTGCTCGCGCATGGCGTCAGCCGCGGCCTCTGGAGCGCCCTGTTCGATAGCCGCGACCACGCGCTGGTGGCTGAACCAGGGGCGTTCGAAGCCGGTGCTCTCGATGGTCAGTCGCCGGCTTTCCCGGCAGAGCTCCACGATGCTCTCGAGCATCAGCTTGAGCACCAGGTTGCCACATTGATCGGCCAGTACCTGGTGAAAGTCGGTATCCGCTTCGACGGCACGCTCAAGGGTGACCTCGGGATCGGCGAGTCGCGCCTGGGCTTCTCGAAGCTTCTGGAGTCCGCTCTCGTCCATGTGCGCAGCGGCCAGACGGGCGATCTCCACTTCCAGCAGGAAGCGCGTGGCCGTCGCCTGCCGCAACCGTTCGGCCTGGTCAGGAAGCAGCAGCGAGAGGGAGGCCATCACCGGCTTGTGGAGGCGGCGCACCGCCTTCAGACCCACGCCATGGCAAGGCTCCACCAGGCCTTGCGACTCCAGACGGCTGATAGCCTCACGGACCACGGTGCGGCTGACGCCAAACTGCTCACTGAGTTCGGCGGTATTGGGCAGCCACGTCTCCTGCCCAGGCTGCCTCGAAAGGATCTCCTGAGCCAGTTCATCGTAGACGTCCTCCACCAGAGATGCGCGGGGTGCTTTGGGCATGATTACTCCTTCTCCGCCGGCGGCAGGTGTCCTGATTATTCTTCTCGAAGCGGCGCTTCCTGTCGATCGTGATAGGATATCATATCTCAGAATCTTGACAAGGGCTCTATACCGGAGAATCTCCGTGCCCTGCCGCTTGGCGCACGACATCAGCCAAACCTGGCCGACATCCAGCGCAGAGACAGCCACAACTCTTTGTGCTGCAAAGAGAAAGCCATTCGATTATCTCGCGGAACGGCCGTGGATTAAAAAATGGGTCGGGGCGAGGCGCTCGCGCGCTCGGGACGCGCTGTCAGGCTGCGGTACCAGCGTGATAAGAAGAAAATGGTCGGGGCGAGAGGATTCGAACCTCCGACTTTCCCGAGGCGCTCGCGCGCTCGGGACGCGCTGTCAGGCTGCGGTACCAGCGTGATAAGAAGAAAATGGTCGGGGCGAGAGGATTCGAACCTCCGACTTACTGCTCCCAAAGCAGTCGCGCTACCAGGCTGCGCTACGCCCCGACCGGGAGATCAGGTGATCGAACGTAGAAGATACCATGGCTCCGATGGAATGCAACGGATGATGCCGCAAAAGTGATGCGGCCAGCTCACTCGACGGGTACGGCCCGTACGATGGTGCCGTGGTCATAGCTGGGGGCGATCTTGTGGCCCGGGGGAACGATGAGGAAATCCTCCTCGTCCCAATCGCCCCCCGCCAGGCGGTGAATGAGCGACATGTCCCCCCGCAGCTTCTCGAAGCCCCAGCCGCGATTGGCCGCCTCGTCCCGCGTATGCTGCTCGAACCGATCGTCCGGCTCGATGCCCATCGCGATGAAGGCGTACTTCGCGTAGTTGTGCTCGGCATTGTGGCAGAGCTGTTCGTAGAGGAACTTGGCGTTGTCCTCGCCATACTTGTCGACCAGCTGCTGAAAGCTTCTGTCCATGCCGATCTGGTGCTGCACGGAGAGGTTCTGCAGATCGCCGTCGGTATGGTCGCGCTCGATCCAGCCGGTGGTGAGGAAGTAGACGCCGGGGTTGGCGTTGAAGTAGTCGAGGTACCGCTTCTTCGAGCCGAGGAAGAGGGTGATGCAGTCGTGAGCCCGGGGCATGACCAGAGGAACCTCGCGGGCAATGAGACCTGCCAGACCATTGTTGCAGAGGCCGTAGCCAAGCAGAATCGCCTCGACCCCGCTCGTCTCGAGGCCGTCGAGATGCGCCTGCACGCGCGACGTCATATCGGCGTTTGGCAGGTCGTGCAGCCCTTGCGGCAGAAAGGAAAGGTCGATGCGGTGAGGCGAGGCAGCGATGGCGGCGCACATCTCGCGGTAGAAGACCTCGCAACTGACAAGCAGAAAATGGCGGGATTCCATAAAGGAGCACTCCTGGCGCGGTTCGAGGGGAATGGTAAGTGAGTCGCATGTACTGTATAAGAGATGCGGGGAAGTGCCAGCGGAACGGATCAGCCAAAGGAACCGTCGGATGAGGGTCGCGATCGATGCAACTGTGGTGCGGGCTCCCTTGAGCGGCGTTCACCATGCGGTGCGGCAGGAGGCGCTGGCGCTGATCCGGGAGGCCGGCTCGACGGAGTTGCTCTGCCTGGCCACGGATGAGGTGCTGCTCCGCGCCGCCATGGAACGCGGGATCCTGGCGCCGGAACTTTCGCCGGAGATACGGCGCGTCTGGCGCCGGGTGCTCTGGCAGCAGTTCGCCCTGCCGGGCATCGTCAAGACCGCCCGCGTCGACTGGCTGCTGGCGCCATCCTATACCGCCCCGCTGCGTTGCCCGGTCCCCTGTCTGCTGCAAGTCCACGACACCATCGCCCTGCGCCGCCCGGATCTCTGCAACTGGCTCAACGCCAGCCACATGCGGGCCCTGATGCCGCCCAGCATCCGAAGGGCGCGCCATGTGCTGGTTTCAGCATCGACGGTGCGCGACGAGGTCGTGGCGCTGACGGGTGTCGCGGAAGAGCGGGTGACCGTCGTGCCACTTGGGGTGGATCCCCTTTTTCTGGCACCGCCCCCCCTCCCGCTGCCGCCGGCACTGGCCGCACTTCCGGGCTACATTCTCTTTGTCGGAACGATCGAGCCCAAGAAGGGGGTGGATATACTGCTGACAGCCTACCGGCGGGTGGCGGAGCGCCATCCAGAGGTCGCGCTGGTCCTGGCCGGACGGGATGGCTGGAAGTGCCGCGAGCTGGTGCACGCCATCGAGCGATGGAACGGCCCGGGGCGTATCATCCGCCTCGGCTATGTCGACCGGCAGCTCCTGCCGGCGATGTATGGCGGAGCGCTGCTCCACGTGATGCCCTCGGTGGAAGAAGGTTTTGGCCTGCCGATACTGGAAGCCATGGCCTGTGGAACACCCGTTGTCCACAGCGACCATCCGGTTCTCCTTGAAAGCTCGGGGGGCCACGGCCTGGCAACGCCACTCAACGATCCCTTCGCCCTGGCCGACGCGCTGCATGAACTGCTGGAAGATGGCCACCGCCGTGACACCATGGCAGCCGCCGGTCGTGAGTACGCCGCCACCTGCACCTGGCAGCGCTGGGCCAGGTGCGTACTCGCTCTCGCAGAGACTGATGGCACCTGAAAAGCGGAAGGAGCCGATTTGATTATGCGGCCATTTCACGCTTACTTAGGCAACCTCGCCAGTTGATACGCTCCTTACGATGAAGGCCCCCTCATGTTTCCTCTGACGGATTCATTGCTCATCTTCACCTTGCTGATCCTGGTGATCCTGATCGCACCGCTCGTGGCGGCCCGGATCCGGATCCCCGATGTCGTGCTCCTGCTCTTCGCCGGAACACTCCTTGGGCCGAATGGCTTCGGCGTCCTCGAGCGCGATTCCGCGATCACCCTCTTCGGCAGCGTCGGCCTCATCTACATCATGTTCCTGGCCGGTCTGGAAATCGACATCCACCGTTTCCTGAGCACACGTCAACGGAGCGCCATCTTCGGCATTCTCACCTTCATCATACCGCAGGGTCTCGGCACCCTGGCGGGACGCTACATCCTGGGACTGGACTGGCGGGCCTCCGTGCTGCTGGCGAGCATGTTCGCCTCGCACACACTCCTCGCCTACCCCATCGCCAGCCGCCTGGGCATTGCCCGCAACGAAGCCGTCTCGGTGACCGTGAGCGCGACGATCCTGACCGATACGCTGGCGCTGCTGGTGTTGGCCGTGATCGCCGATTCGGCGCGAGGCGTGCAGCTGGGCATGCTCTTCTGGATCGGCATCGCCGTCGGCATGGCGGCCCTCCTCGTCATTACCTGGTGGGGGATACCGCGCCTGACCCGCTGGTTCTTCCTCAATGTGACGGAGGCGGGCGGCGCCCAGTTCCTCTTCGTGCTGGTGACGGTCTGCGCCTGCGCCTACCTCTCGCACTACGCGAAGATGGAGCCGATCGTGGGGGCCTTCCTGGCGGGCGCCGCCTTCAACCGCCTCATCCCCGAGCACAGTTCCCTGATGAATCGGGTGGAATTTGTCGGCAACAGCCTCTTCATCCCCTTCTTCCTGATCTCCGTGGGCATGCTGGTCGATCCGGGGGTGTTGATGGGTTCCGCGCGTACCTGGCTGGTATCGGGAACGATGGTCGTCGCCGTGGTGGCCACCAAGTATCTGGCCGCATGGACAGCAGCAAAATGGTTCGGATACGGATCTGATGCTCGCCAAGTGATCTTCGGTCTCAGTGTGGTCCAGGCGGCCGCCACCCTCGCGGCCGTCCTGATCGGCTATGAACTTCAGATCTTCGACGAAGCGGTGCTCAATGGAACGATCATCATGATCGCCGTTACCTGCCCCCTGGGCGCATGGATGGTCGACAGGTATGGGCGGCGCCTCGTTCAACGGGAGCCGCAACCCGTCATGCCCACCGGGGTCGAGCAGCGCATGCTCGTCCCGGTCGCCAACCCCGAAACCGCAACCCGCCTGCTCGACCTCGCCTTTCTCCTGAGAAGCCCCGCTCCCCCCGGCATGATCGACGCCATTACGGTCGTGCCGGACCAGAGCGACATCGAGGATGCGGTCGTGCAGGGCGAGCAACTGATGGGGCACTGCCTCACCCAATCCTCAGGAGCGGAGGTCGTCGTCCATGCCTCCGTCAGGGTCGACGTCAATCCCTCGGATGGCATCATCCGCGCGGCCAAGGAGTTGCGCTCGACGCTCGTCCTCTGCGGCTGGATGGGGCCGCCCGCGCTCGGCAATCGCCTCTTCGGCTCCGTCATGAACAACCTGCTGGAGCGATGCGCCTCCCGCCTTCTGGTCTGCCGCCTGGTTCAGCCCCTGAACACCAACAGCCGCCTCCTGATCCTCTGGCCCGCGCTGGGAGAGCGGCGGACCGATCGCCGTCCCCTGCTTCGGGAGGTGAAGCAGCTTGCCATCCAGCTGAGAACCGAACTGCGCGTCTACGTGGCAGGTCAGGAGCCGGAGGATCTGCGCTCCAGACTCACCGGCGCAAAGGCAGAGCGCCCCTTGACCGTAATCACCTGCTCCAGCCTGACCGAGGCTCACTCGCGCCTGATGCACGATGCGGAGAACACGGATCTGATCCTCCTCCTCGGTGAACGACGCGGCGCCAGCCTCTGGACCCCCACCCTCGACCGTCTTCCCGAGCAGTTGGCTGCAAGAAAGCCGCGAAACAATCTGCTGGTAGCCTACCCTGCCCTCGAAAACGAGTGGGAGGATACCTACTCCGAGGTGGAAGACCACGAGCTGGGAAGCCTGCTCCTGCACCCGACCGAAATCAGCGGCAGCACGTCCGTGGAAGAAGCCCTGCGACAGATGACCACCCAGGCGTTCACCGGCGATGCCGGCCGCGCCGCGGAAGTGATGCGCGTGCTCCTCGTCTCGGCCACCTCCTTCCCCGCGCCTCTGAGTGATGATGTCGTGCTGCTCCATGGACACAGCGAGCTGGTACAGGAGCCAACGGTACTGGTGGGCAAGGGAGAAGGCCGATGGGAGCTGTCCGGCATCCCCGGAACCCCGAACGTCCTGCTCGCTCTGCTTAGCCCCAGGGATCTCTCCCCCGAGCGCCATCTGGGCTGGTTGCGCTACCTGGCGCGCAAGTTCTACAGCCCCTCCGTCAGCGAACGGATTGGCCGCGCGGAGACTGCCGCCGAGATCTGCGCCATCCTCGGCGAAAGCCAACTCGGAGAAACCGCCGGCGACAGCTGAAGAGTGGCGGCTCAACAACGAAACAGGTTATATTTCTTGTATTGTTGAATACGCAACTCTGCCACGCTATACTTCCCCCGCAGGGATCATGGAACGCACGATGCATGGGGGGCATGCTTCGGGTGAGGGTAACTGTGTAGTCAATCAGGATCTACCGCCCATGAACCGCATGACGATGCGCGAACGCATGCTGGCTGTTATTCACGGTCGTCCCTCCGATCGGGTGCCCTTTGTGCAGTACGATAATGTCGCCGCCCCCAACGAGGAGGTCTTCGCGCTGCTGGGGCGTGGCAACATCGGCCTTCTTCGTCCTGTCCCCTGCTTCATCTTCGAAGCTGAAAACTGCCATTGGGAGCTCGACGAGTATCGTCGCGATGGTCGCCCCTGTCGGCGGCGCTGCCTCCACACGCCCGTGGGCCGGCTTACCGAAGAGCGCCTTCTCGATGCCGTCGTCGGTGAGGAAGGCTGGCGCCGGCCGTTCGTGCGGCGGGTCGGTGACTATGCCATGCTGCTCGCCTACCTGCGCGACGTGGAGGTACAGCCAAATCTCGACATGATCGCTCGTACCAGGGCCGAGATCGGCGACGATGGCCTCGTCTACGCCACCCTGCCCCGCACCCCCTATCAGCAGCTCATCATGGAGTGGGTCGACGGCGAGAGCCTCAGCTGGCACCTCCTCGAAGCACCCGACCTCGTCCTCGCCTGCATCGACCAGATGATCCGCCTGCAGTTGGAACTCTTTGACATTCTGCGCGACGCCGAGATCGACTGCGCCCTCTTTCCCGACCATATCCATGCGCCGATGATCGGCCGAACCTGCTTCAACAAGTACTGCCTCCCCCTCTACAACCGCCTGGCACGCCGATTGGCCGAACGCGATGTTCCGCTTTTTGTCCGCATGGATGGCGATTTGCGGCCGTTGTGGTACGATATCGAAGATTCACTTATCGGCGGGATCGACGGCTTGTCACCTCCGCCTACTCACGATACGACTTTAGAACAGGCGCATGAGATGTGGCCACGCCTCTTTGTGGGCGTCAACTTCCCGACCTCGCTTCATTTGAAGCCAGCCGGCATCGTTTACGAGAAGGCGACCGAGTTGCTGCGGACAGCTTCAACATGGGGACGGGTGCAACTGCAGCTTGGCGAACCGTTGCCCCCGGGACGCTGGCGGATCACCCTCCCGGCGATCTGCAAGGCGATCGAGGACATGAGCAGCGTCAGCCACTGACAGCGCTACACGCACCAGGATACCAACCAGTATGAAGCGACGGTTGCCCGCGGAATGGGAAAAACAGGCGGCAGTCATGCTCGCATGGCCGGCACATGCGGAGATCTGGGAGCCCGAGTTGATGCTGCAGGCAGTGCAGTCCGTTCATCTGCGGATCATGCGCATTGTCGCCATGCACCTGCCGGTCCTCGTCGTCGCGCCATCGGCGGAAGACGCGCGCCAGGCTGCCATCGCCGACGGCGTCAACCTGCGCGACATCACCTTCTGCCAGGCGCCCACCAACGACATCTGGATCCGCGATTACGGCCCCATCACCGTCATGGAGGACGGCCATCCCCTCCTCCTCGACTTCGGCTATAACGGCTGGGGGCTCAAGTACAGGGCCGACAACGACAATCAGGTGACCCGTCGCCTCCACGAAAGCGGCACCTTCGGCACCTGCCCACTGCAGCGCCAGGGGATCATCCTCGAAGGCGGCAGCATCGACAGCGACGGCCAGGGGACCCTCCTGACGACCACCACCTGCCTCCTTTCGCCGAACCGCAACCCGCACCTCACCGAGGCGGAGATGGAGGCAAAACTCCGCAACGCCTTTGGCTGCGAACGGGTGATCTGGCTCCGGGAGGGATGGCTGGCGGGCGACGATACCGACGCCCATGTCGACATGCTTGCGCGCTTCGCCCCCAATCGCACCATCCTCTACACCAGCTGCACCGATCCGCACGATGAGCATTACGAGCCACTTGCACGGATGGAGCGCGAGCTGCGCCAGCTGGACGGCTACACCCTGAGGCCCCTGCCCATTCCACGCCCAATCTACGGCAGCGATGGCCGGCGCCTTCCCGCCAGCTACGCCAACTTCCTCGCCTTGCCCCATGCCGTGCTGGTGCCCTTGTACGGTGACGAAGAGGCGGACAGCGCGGCGATTCGCACCTTTCAGGAAGTCTTCACTTGCACCATCGCCGGCATCGACTGCCGTGCCTTGATCCACCAGAACGGCTCACTGCACTGCGCCACCATGCAGTTGCCCGCCGGCGTTCTGCCACCTTCCACCTGATCAAACGACCTTGAGGCACTCCATGAGCACACTACACGTGGGATTGGTGCAGCACGCCTGCACCACCGACCCCGTCGAGAATCGCGCCCGCAGCATGCAGGGCATCCGACGGGCCGCGGCCGACGGCGCCGAACTCATCATCCTGCAGGAATTGCATGCCACACGCTACTTCTGCCAGACTGAAGACGTGGCCGTATTCGATCTCGCGGAGACGATTCCCGGGCCAAGCACCGAGCAGTTTGGCGCCCTGGCAGCCGAGCTGGGTGTCGTCCTCGTACTCTCCCTCTTCGAACGGCGCGCGGTCGGCCTCTACCACAACACCGCCGTCGTCATCGAGCGTGACGGCACCCTGGCCGGCACCTATCGCAAGAGCCATATCCCTGACGATCCCGGCTACTACGAGAAGTTCTACTTTGCCATCGGCGATACCGGCTTCGAACCCATCTCGTGCAGCGTCGGCAGGCTCGGGTTGATGGTCTGCTGGGATCAATGGTTCCCCGAAGGAGCGCGACTGATGGCGCTGGCGGGCGCCGACCTGCTCATCTATCCTTCCGCCATCGGCTGGGCGCCGGAAGATGACGCCGACGAGAAGCAACGCCAGCGGGATGCCTGGATCGCCGTCCAGCGGGGGCACGCCGTCGCCAACGGCCTGCCGCTCATCGCCACCAACCGCATCGGCCACGAACCGGATCCCAGCGACGTCACCAGCGGCAGCAACTTCTGGGGAAACAGCTTCGTCGTCGGGCCGCAGGGCGAGTTCCTTGGGCGGTGCGGCGAGGGCGAAGAGAGCCTGGTCGTCAAGATCGATCGCCTGCGCAGCGAGAATGTGCGGCGTATCTGGCCCTTCCTCCGCGACCGCCGAATCGATCAGTACGCCGACCTGCTCAAGCGCTATCGCGACAGATGATGCTGACATTGCTCCTTTGCGCTGGCAATTGCTGCAGGGCGCTTCTATACTTACGCCCAAAGAAAGGCACCCAATGAGCAAGCACGGCAAGTTCAGGTTTATCAACTACGGCGGCAGTTACATGCTCCGCCTCGAGACAGCGGATGATCTCCAGGCGCTGCCCCTCCTGGACGAACCCTTCTGGATTGCCACCAGCGCCCCCATCCATCACCTCCGCTGCGACCAGACCTTCCTCGCCTTCCTCGATCACGACAGCGACGGCCGCATTCGCAGCGACGACATCCGTCGCGCCTATGGCTGGTTGTCGCAACGACTGGCCAACCTGGATGGTCTCACCCACGCTTCCGAAACACTCACCCTCTCCCACCTTGCGCCAACGCCCGAGGCGGCAGCCCTCGATCGGGCCGCCCGCCGCATCCTCAGCAACCTCGGCAAGTCGGATGCTGACCACATTTCCCTCCAGGAGGTCCGCAACCATCAGGCCTACCAGGCGAGAGGCGAATACAATGGCGACGGGATCATCCCCCCCGACGCCATCGAGGATGACGAGGAACTGCGAACCTTTGCCGCGGACATCATCGCCACCGTCGGCGGAAGCGTCGGCATCAACGGGATCCTCGGCATTGCCGAGCGCGACCTTGCCGCCTTCCTCAAAGCCAGCAACGAGATCCTGGCCTGGCGCGCCCGCAGCGATGCCGACAGCTCCGAGCACGGCTCCCTCTTCCCCCTCGGTGAAGCAACCGCCGCGGCTCATGCCCGCCTCAACAGCCTGCGCGAGCCCGTGGATCTCTACTTTCGCCTCTGCCAACTGACCGCCGTGGACCAGATGCTTGGCCGATCCACCATCGTCCCCCCCTCGACCGCGACCATTCAGGACACCGCGACGACCATCGACGAGAGCCTGCTCGCCGCGCCCATCGCGGCACCGACTGCTTCGGAAGTGCTGCACCTCGATGAACCCGTCAATCCCGCGTATCGCGAGGCTCTGGCGCACCTTGTCAGCGACGTCCTGCAGCCCGTGCTGGGCGAAAACTGGAGCGCCTCCCGGCTCACCGCCGCCGAATGGGCGCGTGTCAAGGAGACCTTCTGCGTCTACGAATCGTGGCTCGGCGCAAAGAGCGGCGGCGAGGTGGAGAAGCTGGGTCCGGAGAAGCTGCAAAGCTACCTGGCGGGACCGCTTCCCGAGCGTCTGCGGCACTTGATCAAGGCGGACGAGGCCGTCGGCGTCGAGTTGTCGGTGGTGAAAGACCTGGAGCACCTCCTGCTGATGCAGCGCTGGTTCATGCAGCTGGCCAACAACTTCGTCAGCTTCCACGATCTCTACAATCCCAAGCAGCGCGCCCTCTTCGAGATGGGCCGCATGATCATCGGCGGACGCGTCTTCAACCTCAACCTGCAGGTCAAGGACATCAATGTCCACAGCGCCCTCGCGGCAGAGTCCGGCATTCTCCTCCTCTATTCCGAAGTCACCTGCGCCGACAAGAGCAAGACCTTCTACGTCGTCACACCCGTCACCTCCATGACCCTGGGCCGCTTGAAGAACGAGCGCCGCGGCGTTCTCTTCGACCTGGACGAACAGGAGTGGGACGTGCGCGTCGTCAAGGTACTCGATAACCCGATCAGCCTCTGGGACGCCATCCTCAAGCCCTTCAAGCGCGTCATCGAGTCCATCGCCAATGCCTTCAATCGCATAGTCAGCGGCACCGAGAAGCAACTCGATACCAGCCTTACCCAGAGCTTCACGGAAGTCGAGAAGAAGGTGACCGGTACCGTCGCTGAATCGACCGTGTCGACGCCAGCCCCGGCGGCGGCCCCAGCCCCGGCACCGCCTCCCCCGCCGCCACCCCTGGCGCCCGCCGCGAAACCGGGAGCACCAGCGCCGGCACGCCCCACCGCTGCGCGGGACTGGATGCTCAGCGGCAGCGTCGCCGTCGCCGCCCTCGGCTCCTCCTTTGCCTTTGTCACCAGCCGCCTCGCTGAGCTGAGTTGGAAAGAGCATGGCCACAAGATCCTGATCGTCGTCGCCGTCGGCCTGATCCTCATCCTGGTGCCGACCATCATCATCTCGTGGCTGCGCCTGCGCAAACGCAACCTCGGCAGCCTGCTGGAAGCTTCCGGCTGGGCGATCAATGCGGAGATGCGCGTCACCCGGCGCCTTGCCAAGGTCCTCGCTCCCCGCCTGAAGCACCCGGCCGGTTTCCTGCGCATCCGCAAGGATTACATCCGCCTCTTTGCCCGCCAGGCCAAGGAGAGCGGCAGCACCGCCAAGCGCGACGCCACCTCCGACCCATAAGCCCCCGCCCGACAAGCTCAAGCAATCAATGTGGGAGGGCTTCTCCTCGCCGCGATTGCGCCGTTTCCAACGCCCCTGCCATTGCCAATCCCCCCGCTCCTTCTTTGCGATCTCTGCGTTCTCTGTGGTTAATTTCGCCTCCTCACCGCTGTTGCCCTCAACCTGGGAGAGGTTCTCCGAACCGCGACTTGGACCATTACCGTCCATACCGTCCATACCGTCCATATCTCCTTTTGCCTTGCCCCAACGGACTATCTCCTCCCCGCCCACGCATCAACCCCATTCGAAGCTGAATGCACGGCCTCCAGTCTCCACCGCGTGAACATAATCCATGAGTACCGATCGTGAGCCGGCCTCCGGACGGCGACGGCCCTCAACCTCGCCAGTCTCCTCCAAAACCTCGGCCAAAACCTCGGTCGTCTTGCCCTCACCATGGCAGCCCTCAACGTGGGAGGGGTTCTCCGAACCGCGACTGCCCTCAACGTGGGAGGGGTTCTCCGAACCGCGACTGCCCTCAACGTGGGAGGGGTTCTCCGAACCGCGACTCCCCTCAACGTGGGAGGGGTTCTCCGAACCGCGACTGCCCTCAACGTGGGAGGGGTTCTCCGAACCGCGACTGCCCTCACCATGGCAGCCCTCAACGTGGGAGCGGTTCTCCGAACCGCGACTAGATCCATCGCCATCACCCCGCGTGCTCTCAATACCACTGCCGTTAGCCTCCACATGCCCGGCAATGTGGGAGGGGTTCTCCGAACCGCGACTAGCGCCATCATCATCCCCGCCCACGCTCAAAACCTCGGCCAAAACCTCGGTCGTATCGAGGGGTCTGGGGAGGTGCGCCTCCCCAGCG
>JAWLHB010000026.1:0-108717 GCA_041690595.1 Lentisphaeria bacterium | reverse complement strand
TGAAGCCTCAACGATCCTGGCATACCCCAGAGAGCCAGGAGTGACGAAAAATGAAACACTCAGCCTCAAAATCATCGAAAAGTGCTGAAGTTGGGCTAGAGGTGCCGACCGGCATGGCCGATGCAGATGAAGCAAGCCGCGCGGAGCTCCTGGAGGAGTTGCACGCCCTTCGCCAGCAGCTCAAGGAGTTGTCGGGCGATGGTCCTATTCCGGCCAGTACCATGCAGATTCGCAGCAGCCGTCTGCGTGCCCTTGGCGAGATGGCTGCCAGCATCGCCCACGAACTGAACCAGCCTCTGGCCGGAGTTCGCGGACTGGCGGAGCATCTCCTTCTTGCCCTGGATCGCGGTTGGGCGCAGTCGCCCGAAACCATCCGTCACATGCTTGGCAACATCATCATGCAGGCAGACAGGATGGAGCACATCATCGGCCACATCCGCCGACATGCCAGCGGTGCCGACCTCGACATGCACGAGCCGGTCCGGCTCAATCAGGTGGTGAAACAAACTCTGGAGATGGTGCAGACGCAGTTCGACGCCCGCGGGATAGTCATCCATTGCGAACTCTCTCCAGAGCTTCCCGAAGTAACCGCCAACGTCTATTCTCTGGAGGAAGTCCTGCTCAACCTCTTCATCAACGCGCGCGACGCCATCGATGATGCCCGCTCGACCGGGGAACATGGCGACGCTGGTACACTGATCATCCGGACATGGCTTCACGGCGATGGCGAGTCGGCCGAAATCGTCTGCCAGGTCAGAGACGATGGTATCGGCATGGAGCCGGAGACCCTCGAACGCGTCCTTGAGCCTTTTTTCACAACCAAAGGCCCCGACCGTGGCACTGGTCTCGGCCTGCCCATCGCCCAAGCAATCCTGCAAGGCTTCGGCGGACACCTCGAGATTCAGTCCCGGCCCAACCGCGGGACAACCATCAGCATTCTTCTTCCCGTCAAGGCGACCTCCACCCCCTGGCAAAGCTGGCTCTTCCAGCCCTGACTGGCTGGTGCGACAAGGCATCGCCCAGCACGGATTGCCTCCGCCAGTTTTTTTTCGCGGAAGCTGTTGAAGTGATCTGCAATCGTTGCTACACTATGAATTGTCAACGTTGACATAACGATCATTATCGCAGGTGACCCACATGCCGTACGTCCTCAAGCCCTACTCACGACGCTTCACCCTTATAGAGCTTCTGGTCGTGGTAGCCATAATCGCGCTCCTTGCGTCGATGCTTCTTCCGGCGCTTGGGAAGGCCCGTGCGATGGCCAGGCGCTCCCAGTGTCAAAACAATCTGAAGCAACTCGGGCTGGGACAGTTCCTGTATGTCGAGGAACACGATGACTACGTCCAGGCCATGTATGTGACCGCCGCGACAGCCAACTATGCCTTCACGGCGCACTTCATCGACATGCTTCATCCCTACGTGCAGACGGGGACCGGCTTCGGCTCCACCAGTCGTCCCTACGGCAGGCAGACGATCATGTGGTGTCCAACCATTGGCATGCGCCCCGCCAGCGAATTCCGTTTCGCGACCTATGCCGCCAATATCGATGCGGCAAGCGCCACCGACTACAACCCCGTCACGGCCAATCGCCCCATCGTCAAGTATAATCGCGCGTCGACGCCCACGCTGACCGCGTGGTTGGTGGATGCTACCCATGATTACAACTATCTGCAAGGCAACTATGCCTCGATCCGCACCTACAATCAGAACAACATGCCCTACCTGCAGCACGGGAATGGCTTCAACACGCTCTTTCTTGACGGCCATGTCGACCACGTCCTGGCTCGCGGCACGCCCTATGCCGATCTCTGCAACAACACCAACTACAAGCTCAGCTCCTTCTTCATGGCCATGCGTTAGGTGTTGCCGTTTTCTTGTGCCTCGAGAATGCGATTGACCTGCCGCAGATGGACGCGCACGTGGTTGGTGTAGATCTCGATCAGTTCGCCCAGGACAATATCACCGCGCAGATTGTGGCGGCCGGTGCGCTGCAACTCTTCCGGCGACAATCTCTGAATCAGCGCCGCGTTAGCTCGGCGTAACCCCATGACCAGCAATCTTGCTTCAGCGAGGTCAATGGTGCGTGGCAGTGCCTTGGTCCACCGCGCCTCATCGTAATTGACCAGTTGTGGCTCCTCATCAGCGAGGATGGTCCGCAGGCGCGTGTAGGTCTGCACCTCGGCATCAAGAAGATGCGCGATGACATCCATCACGCTCCATGCTTCCCCCGGCGCATGGGCATCGAGGCGGTCGGGAGATGTGACGTCAATCGTGCGCCAGAACGGTTCGTAAACGGCCAGAAAAGCTTCAGCGGTTGCCATGTCGGCACCTCCAATGAGAGTGAATCACGATACGTCAGCGATTGTCCTGCACAAAGACGCCGGCACCTCCAAGGCTCCGGTCGCTGACATAGTAGAGAGAATTTCCAGGGAGTGAATACCACTGCACATGTCCGTCGCCCAGCAACTCGCTGAGTCCGGAAATCTGGGGTGGCACAATCGGCTCGTCAGCCTGCTGGATGATCCGGCTGTGACTGGCGCTGACGGCCATCCTTCGGTTCACCTTGTTGGTGTCTCCCCACAGGGTGATCTCGGCCGGCGGAATTGGCGTCGCTCCGCCAAGATTTGGCACCACCAGAGGCTGCAGGGCGGATTGCCAGCTGAGCGAGGTACCCAGGCTGCTGCCCAAGACGATGAAGCGCCGTAGCGCCTGGTTCATCCGCCGCAGATTGAGGTATCCGGGATGGCCAAGCCCCGGCTCCGTGGAGCGGACCGAATTGCGAATGTCCTGATAGCGGCTGTAGTAGTTGTAACGCACATTCAGCGGCGCCGTATTCAACGTGCCCGCCCACTTGTTGTATCCCCACAGCAACCCGTCTTCGACATCGGCCTTCCTGGGTTGATGCCATACTGTCGGACATGAGAGAGCATCCCGATTGCTCCCCAGCAGCCCGATGAAGGTTTCCATGGAACGGCGGCTCGCGTGGGCCCAGGGCCGACTCTCTTCGCTCGACAAGGTCCCATAGGTGGATGGGAACCAGCCATCGTAAAGATCGCTGTACGTGAAGGTGGAGACCCCGAGTCGGCGCAGATTATCCGCGCACTGCTTGCTGCGCGCGCGCTGCAGTCCCTCGCTCAACAGAGGTACCAGCACCGAGACCAGCACCGCCAGCACGCCAACGATCACCATCAGTTCCAGCAGGGAGAAGAATGCCCTGTGGACGACGGCTCGAATCGTCTGATCACGACCTGTTGAGTTGGCGTTTACCGGCATATCGCGTCCTACCTGCTGGTGTAGAATGAAGTTTACCCGCCCTCGTTCGAATAGCAATGCGCAGCCCACCAATTCGCCCCGGTGACGTCATGTTGCCAACTATCCAGAGGTTCATTTCTGGAGCCGCCGGAACTATTTGCACCTCAACCCGTGCATCCTTCGCGGAATCAGTCTACCTTAATCGTTCACCATTTACTCAAGCCGCACCTGCATCCGCATCACTCTCGGAGGCCCCACTTGCCCACTACCCAGCGACCACTCCTGGCCGATCTTCTGCACCACCGACTGCTGGTCCTGGACGGCGCCATGGGCACCGCCATCCAGGCGAAGGACCTCAGCGCCGCGGATTTCGGCGGTGACGACCTGGAGGGCTGCAACGAGTACCTCGTCATCACCCAGCCACAGATCATCGCCGATATTCACGAAAGCTATCTCAAGGCTGGATGCGACATCATCGAGACCAATACCTTCGGCGCCACCCCGCTGGTCCTCGACGAATACGCGCTGGGCGATCGCACCCGCGATATCAACCTGGCGGCTGCCCGCATCGCGAGGGATTTGGCGGATACGTATTCCTCCGCCGACCGTCCCCGTTATGTCGCCGGCTCCATCGGCCCCACCACCAAGGCCATCTCCGTCACCGGTGGCATCACCTTCCCAAAGCTCATTGAGCACTTCCACGCTCAGGCCAAGGCGCTCTACGAAGGCGGCGTCGACTATTTTCTCCTGGAAACCTGCCAGGACACCCGCAACATCAAGGCAGGATTGCTCGCCATCGACCGACTCCTCGCCGAGGTGAAACGGCCCATTCCCGTAGCGGTCTCCGGCACGATAGAACCGATGGGAACCATGCTCGCCGGACAGACTGTCGACGCCCTCTTCGCTTCGGTCAACCATGTCGATCTTCTCTATCTCGGGCTCAACTGCGCCACCGGTCCCGAGTTCATGACCGATCACATCCGTACGCTTGCTCAGCTATCGAGATTCCCCGTCGCCTGCGTGCCAAATGCCGGACTGCCGGATGAAGATGGCACTTATCTCGAATCGCCGGACATGATGGCCCATGTCCTCGGGCGGTTCGGCGAGCATGGTTGGCTCAATCTTATCGGTGGTTGCTGCGGCACGACGCCCGCACACATTGCGCGCTTTGCGGAAATCGCCTGCGACATCGAGCCCCACCTTCCCGTCAAGCGACGCACCTCCATCGTCAGTGGTATCGAATTTCTGGAAGTTGCCGACGACATGCGCCCCATCATCGTGGGCGAGCGCACCAACGTCATCGGCAGCCGCAAGTTCAAGCAGATGATCTGTGATGAGAAGTTCGAAGAAGCCGCCGAAGTCGGCCGCGCGCAGGTAAAGAGCGGCGCCCAGATCGTCGACATCTGCGTGGCGAATCCGGATCGCGATGAGATGGCCGACATGGAGCGCTTCCTGGAGCAGGCAACCAAGATGATAAAAGTGCCGCTGATGATCGACTCCACCGATGCCAAGGTGATCGAACAGGCCCTCACCTGGTGCCAGGGTAAGTCCCTCATCAACTCCATCAATCTCGAAGACGGCCTCGAACGCTTCGAGCAGGTTGTCCCTATCGCCCGACGCTTCGGCGCCGCCCTCGTGGTCGGCTGCATCGATGACGATCCCCAGCATGGCATGGCCGTCACGCGCCAGCGCAAACTGGAGGTTGCCGAACGCGCTTACCGCATTCTTACCGAGGACTTCGGCGTCCCGGCGCAAGACATCTACTGGGACCCACTCGTCTTCCCGTGCGCCACCGGCGATGAGAACTATATCGGCTCGGCCGAAGAGACCATCGAAGGAATCCGCTTGATCAAGGAGCGCTTCCCCGAAACGAGGACCATTCTGGGCATCTCCAATGTGAGCTTCGGTCTCCCCGCCGCCGGCAGGGAAATCCTCAATTCCGTCTTTCTCTATCTCTGCGTACAAGCAGGGCTGGACCTTGCCATCGTCAACTCGGAACGGCTGGAACGTTACGCATCCATCGCCGAGGACGAGCGCATTCTCGCGGAAAACCTCTTGTTCAATCGGGGCGACGATCCCATCGCGGCCTTTGCCGCACGCTACCGCGACCAGAAGCCACGCGGCAAGAAAGACAAGAGTCAACTGCCACTCGACGATCGGCTCGCCAGCTACATCATCGAAGGCACCAAGGAAGGTCTCATCGATGACCTTCAGCTGAAGCTCGAGGAAAGCCCGCCTCTCGCCATCATCAATGGCCCCCTGATGGCCGGCATGGACGAGGTCGGCCGTCTCTTCAATGACAACAAGCTCATCGTGGCCGAAGTGCTCCAATCCGCCGAAGCGATGAAGGCAGCGGTCGCCCACCTGGAGCCGCTCATGGAGAAGCACGAGAGCGGCAGCCGCGGCAAGGTCGTCCTTGCCACCGTCAAAGGCGATGTGCATGACATCGGCAAGAATCTGGTCAACATCATCTTCAGCAACAACGGCTTCGAGGTTATCAACCTGGGGATCAAGATCCCGCCGGAACAGCTGATTGCCGCGGTGCGCGAACACAAACCCGATATACTGGGTCTCTCCGGTCTACTCGTCAAGTCCGCCCAGATGATGCTGGTCACGGCGGAAGATCTCAGCGAAGAAGGGATCGACGTGACGCTCCTTTGCGGTGGCGCCGCCCTCTCCGAGAAGTTCGTGCTGACACGTGTCGACCCGGCCTACATCGGGACCGCTATCTATGCACAGGATGCCATGAGTGGGCTCGACTTGGCCAAGCGCATCGTCGACAAGAAGAAGTTTGCCGACTTGAAGCTCGAGTTGGACGAGCGACGCAAGACCTTGAGCAAGGCCCCCCTGCGTGTCGAGGTGATGGACGACACCATACCCGCCATCCGCAGCAGCGCCCTGCCGGTAATCGAGAATCCCCCCACCCCACCCGACTTCAACCGGCACATCATCCGCAACACCCCCATTGATCAGATCTGGGCCCATATCAACCCACGCATGCTGTTCGGGCGTCACCTCGGGATGAAGAACTCGACCATCCGCCTGCTCGAGCAGGCACAGGACGATCGCAAGGCACGCGCGAAGCTTGAAGCAGAAGATCCAGGAGCGCTCAAGACCTGGGATGAAGTGCAGGAGGTGAAGGCCACCTATCGCGGCAGCCACATCATGCAGCCCGCGGCCGTCTACCAATTCTTCCGCTGCGCCAGTGACGGCAACAAACTCATGATCTACGCGACCCCCGAGCATGCCGACCCTGCCGTGATTTTCGACTTCCCACGCCAGCCACGTGGCGACCGCATGTGCCTGGCCGATCTGGTGAATCCGATTGGCGGAGCGCCTGACAACATGGCCATGTTCGTGACCACTGTCGGCCAAGCCGTTCGCGACCTTGCCGACGAGCTGAGCGCCAGCGGCAGTTATCTGAAGTCGCACATTCTGCTCTCACTGGCCATCGAGTCCGCCGAGGGGTACGCCGAGTATCTGCACGCACAGCTTCGCCGCATGTGGGGCATACCCGACTCGCCTGGAACACCGATGATCGACATCTTTCGTGCCCACTATACGGGCAAACGCTATTCCTTCGGTTATCCCGCCTGCCCGGACCTGGAGAACCAGCAATACCTCTGGAAACTGCTGAAGCCGCAAGACATCGGTTGTGAACTCACCGATGAGTTCATGATGGATCCGGAGGCTTCCACCTCCGCCCTCGTCTTCCATCATCCCAATGCCCAGTACTTCACCACTGGCGGCGGCATCATGCCGGACTGAGCAGCTCGTTCAGTCGTCGACTTCGATGCCGACACGTTGTGGATCGTGCACCAAGGTGCGGTCGATCAGATAGATGGGGTAGAATATGACCTCCAGAGACTTCTGCCGACGGCGCTTCAGAAGATGGTCGCGATCGGTGTAGAGACCCCATGTTCGTTCAACCCCCAGCCCGGCAATGCGGGTTTCCCCATATGCCCCCATCATGAGGCTTACCGGCAGATAGGAGAGCACGTAAAGCACCACCAGTACCCCAAGCGGCGTAATGACTTTTTTCATCTTGAATCCCGGGCATGTTGTTTAACCGATAATACATAATCCACTATACACCCTGGAACCGATTGTTGTCTTACCACTCTTGCTTTTATAAATTTTAAACGCTATACTTCCAACGTGTAGTGTACCTCTTTATTCTCTTTAACAACCCGGAGGACAGACAGGTGCGGAAGAAAACTCCCACAGCGCGACTTCTTCTCTTCACCCTCATCGAGCTGCTCGTGGTCGTGGCGATCATAGCCATTCTCGCCTCGATGCTCCTTCCCGCCCTGGCTAAGGCAAGAGCCGCTGCCCGCAAGAGCACGTGCAGCTCCAATCAACGCCAGCTTGCCCTGGGGCTGTCGGTCTACGCCAGCGAACATGACGGCTGGTACATGCAGAGCACCTACACCTCCCAGGCGCTCATCGGACAGGACACCACCGGCGATGTCCTCGGTATCATCGGGGACGAGAAGCTCCTGATGTGCCCCGACAGCGAGTTCGCCGGCCCCCTTGACAGTGCTTACAGGCCGCCAAGGCAACTGTGGTTCGGTTTTCGCTGGCGCATTGCCACCTATCGCTTCATCGCCTCACGTGCACCGTATGTTGCCAGCCAGGCCGGATGGACGTTCTACGGCATGCACATCAATGGCATCTCCGCCACCCCAAATCCCAATTCCATCGCCCCCATGATCCCCAATGAAGAGTTCGTCGGCAGTAAACGCACCGATCCCCTGACGCAAAAGACCGTCTATATCAATCCTGCCGAAAGCCAACCCATGATCATCGACGGTTATCATGTCACCAAGTTGACATGGACTACTTATGCCTCGGGGCACGACAGCCGCAACAATCATGGCATGCTCAACGGCATGAATGTTGCCTTCGTCGATGGACATGGCGAATGGAAGGTTCGCGGTGGTCCGCGGCGCATGTACAACCAGGGTGCTGGAGGCTGGCTCCACTGGTGAGGCCAGCCCCGATTGCAACCTATATCCCGCTGCGCAAGCCGTAGTACGCGGCATTCCAGCGAAGCTGATTCTTGATCTCACGCACCGTGCTCGCCTCATCGATCACCAGCGCTTCGATTCCCGCCATCTCCGCGAAATCCACCAGATGGTCGACCTCCAGGCTCTGGCTGAAGGCGGTGTGATGCGTGCCGCCGCCCAAAATCCAGGCCGCCGCCGCGGTCGCCAGGTTGGGTTTCGGTAGCCACACGGCCCGCGCTACCGGCAGCTTCGGCAGCTCCGCATCCGGTTCTACGCATTCCACCAGATTGATGAGCATCCGGAAGCGATTGCCCATGTCGATCACCGTGGCATTCACGGCCGGCCCAGTTGAGCCGGTGAAAACCAGACGCACAGGATCGCTCTTGCCGCCGATGCCCAGAGGCTGCACATCGATCACGGGTTTCCCAGCGGCAATGGTCGGACACACTTCCAGCATGTGCGCGCCCAACACCTTGGTTCCAACGCCAAGATGGTAGGTATAATCCTCCATGAAGGAGGCGCCGCCGGCCAGTCCACTGCCCATCACCTTCATGGCACGAAGGAGCGCCGCCGTCTTCCAATCGCCTTCAGCGCCATAGCCGTACCCCGCGGCCATCAACCGCTGGGTCGCCATACCCGGAAGCTGCTCGAAGCCGTGCAGATCTTCGAACGTGTTGGTGAACGCCGTGAAACCGCCTTCTTCCAGAAAGGCACGGGTGCCAAGCTCCGTGCGCGCCTCACGTCGAACCGACGCCAGCTTCTCCTCGTTCTGTTCAATGCCGGCGCCGAAGGTGTACAACTCGCGGTACTCATCGACCAAGGCGGAGACATCCTTGTCGTTGACTTGGGCAATCTGTGCCGCCAGGTCACCCACGCCAAACCCGTGAACCGCGAAGCCAAATTGGATTTGGGCCTCGACTTTGTCTCCTTCTGTGACCGCCACTTCCCGCATGTTGTCCCCGAAGCGTGCGATGCGCGCATGCTGCCATGCGTGCCAGCCGCGTGCAGCCCGCACCCAGGTGTCAACCTGCTGCTGAACGTCGGCCTCCGCCCAATGCCCCACCACCACCTTGCGGTCGATGCGCAACCGGCTGACCATGAAGCCGAATTCGCGGCCGCCATGCGCCGACTGATTCAGATTCATGAAGTCCATGTCGATCTCTCCCCAAGGGAGATCGCGATTGAACTGCGTGTGCAGGTGCAGCATTGGTTTCTGCAGCGTCCGCAGACCCGCGATCCACATCTTGGCCGGAGAGAAGGTATGCATCCAGCAGATCACCCCAACGCAGTCATCGGCGCTGTTTGCATCGCGGCATACCTGCAGGATGGCATCCGGCGTCGTTACCACAGGCTTGAAAACCACTCCCGCCGAGATCGCCTCCGACGCATCGAGCGCTTTCGCCACAGCCTGCGCATCCGACGCCACCTGCCGCAACGTCTCTTCGCCATACAGATTCTGACTACCCGTCACAAACCAGACATTCAACCTGCGTTCATCCCGCATCGTCCATCTCCTCGATATATGTTGATCTGCTAAGTTCGGCTACGATTCTCACGCACAATATAGCGCAACCTTCCGGAAGATCTTCTCTCCCCCTTCCGCACATTGCACAAAACAACCATCCGCCTCACGCGCGGAAGCTGCTACCGGAATGCCAGACGCTGCCATGGAAAAACAACCTTGCATTTGAAAGCATGTTTGAGTACCCTAAACTGAGACCATCGACGTGGAGCCCACTGAACCTTCTCCATGGAGCAAGATACATCATGAACAAGAACCACCACCCTCGTGTCTTTACCCTGATCGAACTGCTGGTCGTTGTCTCCATCATCGCCATTCTTGCCAGTCTGCTGCTGCCGGCGCTGGCGAAGGCAAGGGGGCGTGCCAAAATGGCCACGTGCGCCAACAACGAGAAAGGTATCGGCCTGGCCTTCGCGATGTATGTCGGGGACTGGGATAGCTACTATCCCTATGCCAATCCTGCGGGAGCCTTTCAGAGCTGGCCCAATGCCATGAACTGGCCATGGCGCATGGCACTTTCCGAGCATCTTGGCGGTTACTGGTTCACCGATATGCCCAAGCAGCTCTTCTGCCCCGCTAATCCCTGGGCGCCATGGGGCGGCACCAACAACCAGAGCAGACCACCCAGCACCTACGGCGTCGGCCCCGCCTTGCCGCGCAACTGGCATGATCAATCGGGCATCAATCCCGCAACAGATCCCAGCAAGTATGTCGCCCCCTTGCGGGATAGCCATGTTCTCGATGCCGCCAGTATTCTGCTTGCCGGCGAGATCCCCAATGGCGGCCCTACCACCGAATTCGGCCGCTCCTATGTCGGCAACTGGTCCCAGTATGAAGCCTTCTGGAACTTCAACAGCACCTATGCCTCATATTGGCTCGACCCCGAGATCTGCGGCAAAGCCGGCGGCGGCGGCTGGATCGCCATGGTCAAACACGATCTCGCCTGGAACTCGCTTTTCTTTGACGGACATGTTAAGTTGGACAGGAAATGGGAACTCGAACGCCTTGCCCTCGACGTCTACAGCGGCGCCAAGGGGCCTGGCGATCTCTTCTGGACCAACAAACCCAGCAAATAGGTATCCTATGCCCCATGGCTCTCTCGGCTCCAGTGTCGCGCTCGGTCTACTGGCTGACGGCGATGATTTCTCGCGCATTCGCCAACGACTTTCCAGTGGGCGCCTGCGCGGGCTCTGGCAAGCCTACCTGCGCCATCTCGGAGCTGAAGCCGACTGTGCCAGCCTCGCTTTTGCCGCGGCCGTCACGCGCGAACGTCACTGGCAGGATGCAGCGCTCAAGTCCCTTCTCGCCGCTGCCCATGCGCCGATTTCCGCCTTTGTGGACAGCGATGCGGGCTGCATCAGCCTCTCGGGCATGCATCGCGCACACAACATCTGCCTGGCCGCCGATTGGCTCTGGCCGGTGCTCAACCGCGACCAGCGGGAAGCCGTAACCGGCGCCGCCATCGCCAAGTGCGCCGAAAACCTGAGCCGCATGCCCGATGGCATCCGCGATGAGTCCGACCAGCGCGGGCAACTGCTCTTCGCCCGGAGACTCGACCGCGATGATCCCTTCTGCCTGCATCCCCGCGACGAACAGGTCAACAATTGGGACTTCTGGTTCGCCGGTGGACTCTATATGATTGCCTGCCTGGCTGAACGCGCCTATCTTCAGGATAGCGACCTTGTCTGGGGACATTACTACGATACAGGATACGATCTGGATGAAGCGCGTGTTGCACGCTGGAAATCCATTGCCCGTGAGCGTATCGAGACCGGCATGCGTAATCAGCTCGGGCCTGACGGTGACTATGCCGAAGGCATCTCGTATGCTGCCTATGGCGGCAACGCGCTCATCGTCGCCCTCACCGCCATGCAGCGGATCGACGGTATCGACCTCTTCAGCGAAGCGCTCTACCGCATGCCCCTGTGGCGTCGCGGCTTCATGATTGGTGCTTCCTCCGCCATCGCTCCCAACTTCAACGACGCCAAGCTCACTGCTCAGTCTGCTCCGCGGCTCACGGCCATGCTCGCGCGACGCTCCCGCGATCCGCGCCTTCAGGGGCTTCTCCTCGACGAGCTCGATCAGGATATCAGCGATCCCGGCTGGCTGCTTATCCTCGGGCTTGACGAATCGTTGCCCGCCGAGAAACCGGTCCTGCCTAGGACCCGAGCAACCCGCCATACCGGCACGGTCATCTGGCGTCCGGACATCACCACCGACGGCCTCTTTGTCGCCCTCCAGTCCGGCGTCCATGGTGGAGCCCACCAGCACCGTGATCGTAACTCCTTCTTTCTGGCTGCCGATGGTTATCCCCTGCTCGTGGATACCGGTGACTGCCGCTACCTGCAGCCGCCCGACCCATCCTTCATCGACACTATGGCGCACAACGCTCTGCTGATCGACGGGCAAGGCCAGATTGGCGACAATCATGCTCCAGTGGCTGGTCGCATGGTGGAGCAGCAGGACCATGGTCCCATCAGCACTGCCCTTTTCGATGCCGGCGCCTGCTACGAGAGAATCACTCACTGCTACCGCAGAGCCATCCTCAACCGCCCCGACATCCTGGTACTTGGGGATCGCGTCGAGGGCGATTGCCATGAAATCACCTGGTTGGCGCAGGGCTACAATGCCGACGGGCAGGCGCGCTGGCGCTGCAAGGGGCGCCACATGGTCCTGCTACGGCCGGAACTGAGCCTCTACCTTTTCTTCCTTCAGGAGCCCGCCGGCGCCAGTATAGCAACCTCGCCGCTCGATGGCGAAGCGCGGGGCATTCTGCGTCTTGCCGTGACCATCCCAGGCAACCGGGTCACGGCTGTTCTTGCTACCCGAAGGGCCGACGAAGATGCCCCTGTCGCCGCCTGGAGCGACGGTGCCCTGTCCGTCACCTGCCGCGGTCGTACCGTATCGATCCGAGAGCAGGAGAAGACGCTTGAAGTCAATGGTACTGACTATGCCTGCTAGAGGAATCCTGTTGCTCTGCCTGTGGTTCGCCATGGGGGGACGCGCCGCGCCATTGGCGGAATGGACCATCAGCGATCACGTGGGCCATCACTGGCAGCAGGAGTTGGTCTTCTTCGAGCTGCCCAAGTCCCTGACACTGCCGCAACACTACGCGGTAGTCGACGCCACCGGCACTGTCGTGCCGCACCAGCTATTCGTTGCCTCGCAAGAGCTTCGGCAGATTGCCGTGCTGATCGATCTTCTGCCCTTTGCCTCGGATACGTATACTTTGGTTCAACGCCAACCTCCCGTCGTCGCCGAATGGCAGGTTACCGAAGGCGACCGGATCACCCAGGTCGACAATGGCGCCATTCTCGTTCAGTTGGGGGCACTCGGGACCTATCCCCTCCAGCCGTTCATGGATCTGCCGCCGCCCCTTGTCAGCCTGGGCGGAAGGAAGAGCCCGGGCACCAGTGGCCATGGAGCCTTGCATGGGGTCGGGCCCGCCCGGCTGACAGCCCGCCAGACTCCGGGAACCGTGAACGGCCCGCTCTTCCGCGACTTTCACTATACCTATGCCTTTGCCGATGGCGCTCGTTACGACGTGACCCTGCGGCTTATTCTTCGCCAGCCGGTTGTTCTGGTCAAGGAGAACTTCACACTCTCCAACGAGCGACGCGGCACCGCCACCTTTGTTCAGCCTCCCGATCTCACTCCGGCGGTCGGGGTGCGCTCACCGCTCAGCGAGTGGCTGATCGATCATCAGATGGGTTGGCAAGCCATCGTCAAGGATACCTCCCTACCCCAGTTCACCTTCAAGTTGACCCACGGACTGTCGGATCCGCAAGTCGTCAGCTATGCCCTGCAGGGGCCGCAACTCCACACCCGCGAGAAGCTGAAAACCAGCGAAGCGGACTGGGTGCACGGACTGATCCTGACGCCCTACCAGGCGCGCGGCAATCGCGTGACCGCCATTACCTTTGCCGATGAACAAAAGGTCCTTGGTCTTTTTTCGCGCCACCTGAGTCTCTGGAAGAACACGAATGAAAGCCGGGTCCCACTGCCTTGGCTGGACGAGGGAGTTGAAGCGCGCTTTCTGGCCAGTGAGGGGAGCCGCCAGTGGGGGCTATGGGTTGGCACACCGGAGCTGCTTGGGGAGGACAAGGCCGGCCAGCACGGCAAAGGGATCTTCTCCCGCATCCGCCAGATTCAGGTTAAATATGGCCAGACACCGCTGGACAAGGTCAAGGATTGGACGCTCGCCTGGCAGCTACCGCCGAACACCCACTATCCCCGCCTCTACTACAGCCCCGCGTCCATTGCCCGCATGAGGAAGAATTTTCCCGAATTGTCGGAGGAGTACCGCAACTTGATCGCTCAGGACAAGCCCGCTCTCGCCCTGCTGACCGAGGACGCAGAGGGGTTGCGGCAGGCCTTCAAACAGGGCGATGCCGAACTCGGGGCATCCGTAGATGCCTTCCTCAATGGCGGGCACGATACGCAAGATACATACACCCACCGTTTTCAGGAAGTGGTCCGCGCCAATGGCAATCGGCTGGACGTCGGCCTCGCCTGCCCCGACCTCAGTCAAGCAGAGAAAAAGCTTGCCTTGGCCCGCGCCGCCTTCCTCGCCTACAAGATCAGCGATCTGGATTACTGGCGCTACAACGCCTACGGCGGCGGCCCGTCAAATCCCAACATGATGAGCATCGCCACTCATGCGCTGGCCACCCTTGCGGCCCTCGTCCCCGATCATCCACGGCAGCGCTCCTGGTTCGAACTCTGCCGGCGGCTGGTCAGCGCCGACATCCTCCACTCGATCGGCCCGCGCGGCGCCTGGCTCGAATCTCCCGGCTACCAGGGAGCCGGCAACACCCCCATCAACCAGACCGTCCTCATCCTCCGCAGGCACCTCATCGTCGATCTCACCCGCGACACCTTCTTCGGCGAGCGCCTGATGTCGGTCTCCACCTACTATGCCAACCTGCTCACGCCTCCAGATCCTCGCTTCGACGGTCTGCGCAAACCCATGGCGCTCGGCGACAACACCCCCTTCTGGGCAACCTTTCCCACCTATCTCGCCAATGCCGGCCGCCAGAGTTTCCCCACTGCCGCCGGCAATGCCATCTGGGCCTGGGAGCAGATGGGGCGCCCCGTCGGCGCCGCCGCACTCCTCATGTTCCAGGAGCATGTACTGGACGGATCAATCGACCCGATCCCCATCAGCGGCAAGACGGAGGTTTTTCCCGGCTTCGGCATCATCTTCCGCCATGGTTTCGACACGCCGCACGAAACGCACATGACACTCCGCCAGAACAATTTTGCCTATGGTCATTACGATGAAGATCAGGGCAGCGTCTCCCTTTTCGCCAAAGGCGCTCCGCTTGCCCTCGACTGGATCGACTACAGCCCCAACGAAGCCGCCATGCATAACCGCGTCGATTATCAGCCCAGGGTGGCGCCATGGCTCGTACCTTCTCCGGATCTGATCACGCTTAAACCTGGCGCCGATTACGCGCGCATGCATCAGGCCGGCCTCCCCGAAGGCACCCTCTCCTTCCGCCAACAGGATCTGGACGCCAGCGATTGGCAACGCCAGCTAATCCTGGTAAAGGATACCGGCGATCCCGCCGATGCCACCTACATCGTCTTTCACGACCGCGTCAGCAGCGCTGCTCCAAACAGCTGGAATCTCTGGTTGATGGCTGCCGAAGATGGTGTCGCCATGGATGGGTATACGGTTCATGTGACCGGGCAGAACGACATCGACGCGCTGATCGCCGTCTGCCAGGCGCCGGAGCCGCCCCGCTCCACGGGCTTTCACCGTCACATGACCCGCAGCTACATCAAGATGACGCAGGATCAGCTTCGGATCCAGATGGGTGCAACCGGCCCTGCCGAGTACGGCGTCGTTCTCTTCCCATACCGGCGCGGCGTCGAGACGCCCCCCGCCATTCGCCAGCTCCAGCCCGGGGTCATTGAACTTTCGTGGCCCGATCAGCGACGCCACCTGCTCTTCCTTGGACCTGAACCCTTTGCCGCTCAGGTCGACGGCATCGACTTCTTCGGCCGGGCCGCTCTCGTCAAGTTCGCCCCAGAGGGAACCGAGCTCATCACTCTCGACTGCGATTTGCTGACACAGTAAATCAGGGAAGGCGCGCGCGGAATTCGCGTGGCGACACCCCGGTCACCTGCTTGAAACGACGCGAGAAGTGATACGGATCGCAGAATCCAAGTTTGGTCGCGATCTGCCCCATGCTCAGCTTCCCCTCGTAGAGCAGCTGGCATGCGCGCTCCATCAGCCTCTGCGCATGATACCGTCCCGGCGATGTGCCCGCCAGCTCTCTGAAGCGCTTCCGAAAGGTCTCGTACGAGACCCCCAACTCCCGGCAGATCGGACCGTAGTCCAACTGCATACCGGGTACAGCCTCCAGCATGGCTCGTGCCTGCGATAGCCAGGCTCGATCCGCGGGAACCATGGCACCGGCGCTGCTGGCCAGAATCTCTGCCAGCATCACCTGCAGGTGATTGACCCGCACGAGTGCGACCTGATCTTCCGGGAACGCATCGGCAGCAAGAAGCTGCTCGAATCGATGCAACCAGTACTCCACCGGCTCAAGGTGGTGTATCGGTTGATCCGCGTTCAGGAGGCCCTCCTGATACCAGAGGTCGAAGACCGGCCCGTCGAAGACGATGTAGATGCTTTCCCAGCGCCGACCTGGCGCGGCGCCATACTGGTGCCGGACGTCAGGAAAGACAATGATCATGTCGCCAGGCTCGATCGCCTGATTCAGCCCCCGTTCGTCGCTGTACATGGCGTCCCCACCCATGCTGTAGACCAGCGCGTAACGCTTGAAGAGGCGTGGCTCCTTCATTGCCGAGTCTATACGCTGCACCCCCGCAAAATGAATCTGCCCAAGCTCGCAGCCCCCCGATGCCTGGAAGATGATTCCTTCCTTCAGTTTTCGTGACACAGTCCCACCTTCACCAAAATATCCATGAGCTTTCCCATTCTAACTATTCACAGCCTCACTCTTTGGGCATACTCTATACCAAATCGCCAATACTTCATCTGCTCAAGGATTTTTACCCCATGGAAATTCAAGTCTGCAAAACCAGCATGGACTTCCCAACCGAACTTGGTATGCTGCGTGATGCCAATGCCTTGCTCGGTCAGCCTCAGGAGCTGCGCGATCGGATGGCCGAGGATGGTTACCTCCTGTTCCGCGGTTTCCACAGCCGCCGCCTCGTCGCCGCCGCGCGCGAACGCATTCTCGAGGAGATGAAGCGGAATCAGTTCGAATCCGGCCAGCATCGAAGCATGAAGGAGATCGCCTGCGAGCCCGAAGTCATGGCTGTCCTGGAATCTCCCGCACTCTTCGATTTCTTTGCCGGTTACTTCGGGGAAGGGGCGCTTACCTTTGACGAAAAGTGGCTGCGAGCAGTGCCGCATGGCGCCTACACGGGCCTGCACTACGACATCGTCTACATGGGCCGCGGCTCTCAGCGCCTGCATACCGTGTGGACCCCCTTCGGCGACCTGCCCATGCAGCTCGGCACCCTCGCCATCTGCGTCGGCTCTCACATGCCTCAGTTCGCCAGGCTCCAGGAGACCTACGGGCGTCACGATGTCGATCGCGACAAGCTCAAGGATGGCGGCTGGTACAGCCATGATCCGCGCGAGGTCACGACCAAGTTTGGCGGCACATGGAAAAGCTGCGACTTTCAGATGGGTGACATTGTGGTCTTCCCCATGTACACCATGCATTGCTCGACACGCAACATGACCGACGAGATCCGACTCAGTTGCGATATCCGCTTTCAGCCGGCCAGCGACCCTGCCGATCAGCGCTGGGCCGGTCCGAACCGAACGGGACACTCCGGTGGTCCGCCACTGGGAGACGCCAAAACCATGGACGATGCCAAGAAGGAATGGGGAGTATGAGTGGGACAACCGCAAGACCAGCAACACCTGTCAACAAGAGCCTGCCTCCCGTGCCCGGCGTCCATACGCTGGTGCCGGCCGAGGAACAGGATCTCCATGCCCGGCGGCTCCGCCAGGCATACGCCATCACCCCCGGCGCGCCATTGATCCAGCGCGAATTCGGATTCTACTGCCTGGACGAATGGAAGGAGCGCGACGGGCTCGATCCCGCGGCCGACACCTCGGCGCTCTTCGGCTACGAACCCTTCGCCAAGCACAGTCTCGGGCAGCTTGGCTGGTGCGAAGCCGCCTTCAAGCCCGTTTTCGAAACCAAGGTGCTCGAAGATCGCGGCGAGCATGAGCTGGTTCAGGACTATGCGGGCCGTCACGTCCTCTTCTTCAAGGGGCGCCGCAGCGGCTTCATGCCGGAATATGTCGACCATCCCGTCAAGGATCAGCGCAGTTGGGAAGAGAATGTGAAGTGGCGCCTCGCTCCCACCAACGACGAGCGTTTTGCGGATCTGCCAGAGCGCATGGCCAAAGCTCAAGCCGATGCGGCGAGAGGCTACATGGTCACCCAGAATCTGATCGGCGGCTACATGTACCTGCGCAGCCTGATCGGCCCCGGCGACCTCCTCTACTTCTTCTACGACCAACCCGACCTCATCCACGACTGCATGCGCGCCTGGTATGAGTTGGCCGACGCGGTCATCGCCCGCCATCAGCAGTATGTCACACTCGACGAACTCTTCCTCGCCGAGGACATCTGCTACAATCACGGCCCCCTGATCTCGCCCGACATGATGCGAGAATTCCTCTTTCCCTACTACCAGCAACTCATCGCCAACCTGCGAACGCGCCAGATCGACCAGAACCGCCACCTCTACATCCAGGTCGATACCGATGGTCTGGCCAATCCGGTCATTCCTGTCTACAAGGAGATCGGCATGGATGCCATGAGCCCCTTCGAGGTCGCCTCCGGCTGCGACGTCGTCGCTATCGGCCGCCAGTATCCGGATCTCTTCATGCTCGGCGGCATCGACAAGCGTATCCTCGCTCAGGGAAAGGCAGCTATCGACAAGCATCTGGACTACATCCTGCCCGCCATGCATGCCCGCGGCGGTTACATACCGACCTGCGACCATGGCGTCCCCGCGGAGGTGCGGCTCGACGACTACCTTCACTATCGCCGGCGCGTACTCGCCTACGCGTGATGCTGCGTCTGTTAATGGCACCGGCGACCATGCGAAAGCATGCGTCGCCGGTGCGATAAACGATCCAGATCGGGCAACGTCAACTCACGCTCAGTCGCCTTCAACCGGGGCTTCAGTCGGTGCTTCGGTCGCGGCTTCAACCGGGGCGGCGCCTTCATCTCCAGCTCCGTCCGTTTCCTCGGGCTCGTCGGCGGCTTTCGGCTTCTCTTTAAGCAGGTCATCACGCGAGCGAAGCATGGTGTCAGCCGTGGAATTCGGAATGAAGTAGATCCAGTTCTGGTACCTGGACTTCATCTCGTCGACCTTGGCTTGTGCCTCCGCGACCTTCTTCTCATGAGCTGCCTCACGCGCCTGCTTCGCCTCGTCGCTCTCATCTTCCGGAGCTTCAGCCATGGCCGGGGGCGTATAGTCGAAGTCCAGCATGATGGGGGTCTCTCCTTTGTCGGTCCGCTCGCCCATGGTCACCCTGTAGCTGATGCCCTCGAAGGTCACCCACTCGAAGACGCGCAGATTTCTGGCGTTATCTCCCAGACCAAAGCTGGTGGCCTGCGCTCGTGGAGCCACCCTGTTGAAGCTCGGGTAACTGAGAACTGCCCCCACGCTGTTGAGCTTGGTGGAGTCGACCTCCTTGTCCTCGGGAATATCGCCTTCCAGTGTCAGCGACGCACTGTCCGAATCACGTTCAAGCGACCAGAGCACCTTGTCTCCCTCGCGACCCTCGATGCGCCTGGCCTTGTCAGCCCGCAGAAAGCTCTTATCCAGCCACGCATTGCTGTCGTCGCTGACTCTGGTGAAGGTTTCCGAAACAAGATAGATCCTGCTGGTATCGCCAACCATGATGTAGCGACCAGTGGCTATCGGCCCGCCGCCCCAGGGACTGGCGCTCTGTTCGCCGGACGCAATGTATTCCTTGCCGATACGCAGGTCGAGGAGCTCCTCCGTCCCCTTCACCAGCTTGAGCCCGGTTCCCGTATTAGATTCTCCTTCCTCGGGGGCATTCAGGTCCAGCCGCCCCAGATCTTTGGCATCCACGGGAATTCGTTGGATGGGCTTCAGCTCACGCAACGCCAGAAGCAGGTCGCGAATCCTGGACTGATCCGCTGGATAGTCATGGGCGCCTGCAACCCGCCAGATCCCATCCTCGAGCTTGAGGTCGACCTGATCGTTAACGCTGCTGACGCGGAGTCGATCCACCTCGGTGACCGAAAGGTCGGGAAACAGCGCTCCCATGGCGCTCTGCTCCCAGCGCTCCTGAGTGCGATTGCGCACCCACCATCCAGCGATGCCGGCAACCACACAGAGCACGATCAATATGAATAATGTCTTCTTTCTCATGGTATCAACCTTCCGTAATCGTCTTTTGAGAGGTCTTGCGGCGCATGCGGAACAGCGCCAGAATGATTCCAAAGTGCGCGATCAGGAATGGCACCAGGAAGATATTGAAGCGGATCCAGAAGTTCTGCAGAGCTTCCACATCCTCACGCTGCTCGCGCCGGATCTGCCGCATCTCCTTGCGCAGTTCCAGCCGTTTTTCCTTCAGCTCATCCAGCTTTGCCAGTTGCTCTTCCGTCAGATTGAAGACCAGCTGATTGCCACGCTGAACCACCCGAATACTGCCGATCTCACGTTCGACTTCCGCGAGCCGCTCTTCGGTTTCCAGAATCTTGGCCTGGAAGGCCTCCTGAGCCAAACGCTGCATCTCTTCGATCTTCTCCAGCGGGCGACGCGTGCTGCTGCGCGAGCGCAGACCGATCAGATCCACCCCGCCGGTCAGCTCATCCAGGGCGTTCTGAACCAGATAGAAGTTGTCCCTGACAACCATGGCTACGCGCTGATTCATGTAATTGACCTGGTTATACCAGAGATCGTCATAGAGGAAGTCCACATCCCCGATGACATACACGGCGGTGGCCTCTTCTGAGGTTGCCAGATGACTGTCGGATGCAGCGTCTTCATCGCCTGCGTCAGGCTGTCCATCTGGGAACGCGGTCGTGAACTTTCCCTCGATCCTCACCGCCAGTGGCATGCGTTCTCCCAAGCCCGTGCCTTGCTCCCGTACGCGTTTGGCGATCTGCTCATAGGGCAAGCGCATGAGCTGCTGCCCTCCCATACTGCCGATGTCCAGCATTCCCGCCTGTTCGCTGCTTTCCAGCAGCGGCGTCTTCTCCAGCCCATCGACGGGGCTCAACCGCAGCGCTCCGGGCAGAGGCAGCAGAATATCCTCCAGAAGCGAGACAGTACGATGTCCGCTGTTGCCCTTTTCCGCCAGATGGACATAGCCCACCAGCGTCTGGTCCTGGCCCATTTGGTTCGGAAAGCGGAAGGCATATTCGAGATCGAACAACGCCTGGCCGCCCGGCGCAAAGTCGATTCCCCAGGCGTCAAAGAGCCTTGGCAGCGACGAGCTGCCGGGCATGGATGGCGCCCACGGCATCTGCGGATTTGCCTCCGCGTCCGCCATGCAGAATCCGTCCACCAACGCGATCAACTTACCGCCACGCAGGACAAACTGATCGAGCGCGTACTGCGCGGCATCGCTGATATCCTTTGGATGGATGACCAGCAGGTGTTCGATCTCGGGTGGGATTTCCGTCACGGTCAGAGGGATTTCCTGGACCTCATAGTCGTTCTTGATCATGCTGAGGAACTGCCATGGTGGCCTCTGCCCCTGCGCCCCCAACATTGGATTTGGCTGCTCGTCGCCCGTCACCTTGATGCCGGTCATCAAACCGAGCACAGTCTTCTGGGATTTGATGACGCCGTGAATGGCATGGGTGATGTCGTATTCCAGATTATCGCGCTGGAAAGGCGCCAACATCGGCAGGACAACCTCCGCATCGAGGCATCGCACGACCATGCCCAGATAGAAGGAGTCGCCATTTCCCAAAGGCATGGGCGTCATCCCTGCATTCAGCGCCTTATCCTCATCTTCCGTATCCGGTTTCGGATCGACGCGCTCGAGGAGGATCCCGCCATTGGCCGCTTCGACGTACTCCCGCAGGAAGTCTTCCACCCGCGTGGCATACTCCTTGATCTGCAAGGGCAGATCCTTGGCGGTACGCGAATAGTAGAGCCGAATCGTGACTGGCGTGGAAATACTGTCAACGACCATACGGCTGCCATCGGAGAGTGTGTAAAGCTTGCCTTCCGTCAGGTCCGCCTTGAGCCGGATCGCACCCGCGGCATAGTTGACGAAGATCAGCAACACCGCCATGACGCCGACGCCCACCAGCGATACGCCCCAGCCCTGCCGCCGACGATGCAGCGCCAGCCCCGTGCAGAAGAGCGCGAAGACGATGATCGAGAGGAAGTAGATCAGCGATCGTGTATCGATCACGCCGATCTTGACCTGCTCGAAGTATGGCGTCACGCTGAAGCGGCTGATCATGTGCACCAACCATTCCGGCGTTCCGCCCGAAAAGGTCCGCTCGAAGACGGAAGACGACATCATGTACATCGCAATCACGATGGCGATCGTTGCCAGGCTGAACAGCAGGCTCATCACCCAGATGCTGATCGTCTCGCCGATGCGAAGGATAGCTTTTCCGAAGGCGACGATCACCACGCCCAGCACGGCGAAGACGATCCCGTACCAGATGACGAAGTTGATGGTCGACGGCACGAGGCTACCCTGGCGCAGCAGGTTGGTCACCGGCGGCCATCCGCACAGGATCAGCAGCAGGCAGATCGCCCAGGCGATGATGAAGCTGACTACCTGACTGCGCGTCAGTGCGGAGGTGAGGCCGCTGATAGCCAGAAATGCCATGGCAACCAGCAGACTTCCCAGATACCCTGCCGCAATCGCGCCAACGTCAGGCTGGCCCAGACGGTTGACCATGATCACCATGGGGAAGGTCAGCAGCAGCGAGAGCGCCATGATCACGCACCCCGCCAGGTATTTGCCGATCACCGCATGCCAATGCGACAGTGGCAGCGTAAAGAGCAGCTCGATGGTCCCGCTTCGTCGTTCCTCTGCCCACAGGCGCATGCCGATGGCTGGCACCAGGAACATGTACAACCACGGATGCCAGACGAAGAAGCTCTCCAAGCTGGCTTGGCCGGCCTCAAAGAAGCGTCCAAGCATGAAGGTGAAGAAACCGGTGATCGCCAAAAAAATAACGATGAAAACATAGGCAACAGGCGACGCCAGATAACCATACAGCTCCCGGCTGACGATTGCCCCGATCTTACGACATCCCGAAAGCATCGTTTACGCCTCCTGCTTTTTGGTGGTGGCAGTACAACTACGGAAAACATCCAGCAGATCGCCGTGTTCCGCTCTCATTTCCAAGATCGGCCAGCGATGCTGCAAGCACAGATCCGAAACGTGCCTGAGCACCTCTTCCCGTGCCTCCGGCTTGCCGGTGTCGACCAGAACCCGCGTGCGATTGCCCTTCTCTTCGAGCAAGGTGACCTCTTTCACGCCATTGACTTTCCGCAAGGCGCTCTGCAGGTCCTGATACTTGGGACCGGCAACCGCCAGATGAATGCGACTTGCTCCGGCAGCGCGCTCGCGCAGTTCGGCCGGCACACCGTCGGCTACGATGCGACCATTGTTGATGATCAGCACGCGGCTGCACACGGCATCCACTTCCTCGAGAATGTGTGTCGAGAGGATGATCGCCTTCTCCGCGCTCATCCGCCGGATCAATTGGCGAACTTCCTGCTTCTGGTTGGGATCCAGGCCGTCCGTCGGTTCGTCGAGAATCAACACCTTGGGATCATGCAGGATGGCCTGCGCGAAGCAGGTTCGATGGGTATAACCCTTGGAAAGTGTATCGATCGTCTGGAAGCGCACCGGTTCGAGCATGCAGGTGGCGATGACTCGATCCACGGCATCCTTGCCCGCCTTGCCCCGCAGCCCGCGCAGCGAAGCGATGAACCGCAGAAAACCGTCCACGGTCATTTCGCCATACAGTGGCGCATCTTCAGGCAGGTAACCGATCTGCTGTTTGACCTCGATCGGATTGGAGTCGAGGTCGTTATCGAGAATAGTGACCCGGCCGCGGTCGGCAGGCAGAAAGCCCGTAATTAACCGCATCGTCGTCGACTTTCCGGCTCCGTTGGGTCCCAGGAAGCCTAGCACCTCGCCCTTTTTCACGGAGAACGAAATGCCGTCGACAGCCAGCTTTGTACCAAAGAACTTGACCAGATTCTCGGCCTTGATCATAGGTGCTGGGTCCTTGCTTCAGGTTTCTATACAAGGGGAGCCCACGCATCTGGAATGCATCACATGCCCCCCGCGGACACCTTCTCCACAGGCGGGTGAAGTATCGCCCGGGGGGAGGTGCAGTCGTACACAATTGCAGTTAGATTGCGAATGTCAACAGCAGTTCCACACTTCAGGAGAAAAGGGACGACCAGACGATGGCCGCTGGTAGCCTCGCCATCACTGGCCTAACGCAAGATCCCCCACAAACCCATTGCCAGCAGCAGCAGCGCCAGAAAGATGAAGAAGGTGCGCAGCAATCGCACCGGGCCAAAGTGGGCGCGCCGCCGTTTCCGCACGTTGAACTGCCCCGTCGTCAGCAGATCCGCCATCTTTTGCTGGGGATTTGACGATCGCCTCTGCTTTTTTCTGAATCCGAACATACAGTATGCTACGTTTTCAGCCGCAAAAGACAAGCAGCAAACAGGATCCATGAAACTTTTCGATACCCATTTCCATCTCGAACCCGAGGATGACCTGGCCGGCATGGTCGAACGTGCCAGGCTGGCCGACGTGCGCTGGATGCTCCTCGCGGGTGCCTCGGTCGAACATATCAGCGAGACGCTCGCCCGCCTGGAACGGTATCCAACCGTCTATGCCGCGGCCGGAGTTCATCCTCACGAGGCCGAAGTTTTCAAGGGCGAGCTTGGCCCGTACGAAGAACTGCTGCAGCAGGAGCAGGTGAAGGCCGTCGGCGAGATCGGCCTCGACTATCACTATGATTTTGCCGACCGGCGCAGACAGCGACGTGTTCTGGAGAGCTTTCTGGGGCTTGCCGCTGCCTGGCAGTTACCAGCTGTCATCCACAGCCGCGAGGCCGATGAAGATTGCCATGCCATGCTGCGCGACTGCCTGCCGGAAGGGCACCCGTTCGTGGTTCATTGTTTTACGGGCACAACCCAATGGGCCCAACGCTACCTTGACATCGGTGGGCATCTTTCGTTTACCGGCATCCTCACCTTCGGCAAGGCGGACAACGTGCGGGAGTCGCTCCGCCTGGTGCCCCTGGACAGGCTGATGTTCGAGACGGATTCCCCCTACCTTGCGCCCAAGCCGCACCGCGGCAAGCGCAACGAACCTGCCTTTGTTCGCCATGTGGTCGAAGGCGCGGCCAGGATTCTGGAGATGGATGCCGAGGAACTGGCAGAGCGAACCACCGAGACCGCCCTGCACTTTTTCGACGTCGATCCCGAGCAGAGTTGACATGGAAGCGAGAGCGGTTATGAAGTAGTGTATGGCGCGATCCACTTAACCCTCTGACCAGGCTCATTCGATGGAATATTCACTGTCGTCGATCCTCTATATGCTGGGTCTGTCCGGCTTCTTTTCCTCCCGGGCCTTTCTTCCCGCCTTTCTGACCTCCGCGGTCATGCGCTATGGCGACCAGATTCCGTTGCTCAGCAAGGTGCAGCTCATTCAGGACATCGCGGCCGCACCGGGATGGATGAGCCACGATTACGTCTTCATCGCCCTTGGCATTCTGGCGGTCGCCGAATTGGTGGCGGACAAGGTTCCCGAGGCGCAGGAGCTACTCAACCTTGTGGACGAGTACCTCAAACCCATCGTCGCCACGCTGACCCTCTTCGGCGTCTTGTCTTCCGAGGATGCCGGGTATCTGAACGAGCAGTTCAGGGCCGGTTTTGCGGAGGGGCTGCCGGCATTTATCTACGGTGCTGTTGTCTTTTGGTTCGCCCACCTTCGCGCGCAGGTAATCGGCTACTTGGTCGATGCCGACGACAGTGATGAACTTGGGCTTCGCCAGCTGATCAGCTGGATGGAAGATGCCTGGGTATTCTTCGGCTTCTGGCTGCTGCTGCTGGTCCCGATCTTCATGTCGATACTCGTGGCTTTCGCCCTGGGCACGATCTGGCTGATCGAGCGTCACTTCCGCCGCCAGGATGAGAAGAGCAAGACGTCCTGCCCCGCCTGCCGTCACGAGATGTACCTCAGTGCGCTTGCCTGTCCCAGCTGTCAGGCGGAAAATCCTGAGCCTCACAAGATCGGGGCGCTTGGCCAGAGCCTGCCGGCGCAAGTCGAGGATCGAGCCTCCCACCGCCTGCGCCTTCTGGAAAAGAAGCGCTGCCGTCTGTGCGCCACGCATCTCTCCAAGAGCCGTGTTGAACAGGCATGCACCGCCTGTGCGACGCATCCGTTCGACGATGTGGCAACGGCAGAGCAGTATGTGAACCGCCTTGCCCTTCGTCTGCCGCACGTCCTCGGTGTCAGCGCCGTGATCAGCCTGGTGCCCCTGCTCGGTCTGGTGGTCGGTGTCATCTATACCCGCATCCAACTGATCGCGCCGCTGAAAGCGTATCTGCCCTTCCACCGCAACATCCTGCTCAAGATCATGCTGCGTCTTCTCTTCCTGGCGTTGACACTGCTGCAGCTTGTGCCGTTGGCCGGTGCAGCGGCCGTGCCTCTCATGGCGCTGGTCTCCTATCTCGTCTATCGCCGCAGCTTCATGAAAGCGGTGCGTCGTCAGTCAGAACTTGCCTGACATCATTGAAGATTTGCGGTAGACGATGAAGCAAGAGCGTGTAGAGTACAGGCCAGCAGCAGAATTGTCCGTGAACTCAGGGGGACTACGCGAATGGGACAGCCCAATATCATCCTTATCCTGCTCGATGACTATGGCTGGCGGGATACCGGCTGCTACGGCAGCGAATTTTATGAAACGCCAAACCTGGACAAATTGGCAGCCGAAGGCATACTCTTCACCGATGCCTATGCCTCCTGCCCAGTATGCTCCCCTACTCGCGCCAGCATCTTGAGCGGCAAGTACCCGGCAAATGTCGGCGTCACGGATTGGATCGACTGGGGCAAGCATTGCCATCCCGCCCGGGGTCGGCTCATCGATGCGCCCTACATCGACCTCCTCCCCCATGAGGAGCAGACCATCGCCTCGGCGTTGCGTGACGGCGGCTATACGACATGGCACGTCGGCAAATGGCACCTCGGCCGCGCCACGCATTATCCCGAAACGCATGGTTTCGACATCAATATCGGTGGCTGTGAATGGGGTTGCCCCCTCAAGGGCTATTTTGCACCCTGGTTCATACCCAATCTCCCCGGCGACCAGCTTCCAGCCGGAACATACTTGACCGATCATATCGGCGATGAAGCCGCGCGCCTCATTCGCGAGCATGACGGCAGTAAGCCTTACTTCCTCAATCTCTGGCACTACGCCGTACATACGCCCATTCAGGCCAAGCCGGAGGATATCGCCTACTTCACCGCCAAGGCCCGGAAACTGGGGCTGGACAGAATCGCGCCACTCGTCGAAGGCGATTACTTTCCCTGCCTGCACAAGAAGACGCAGCGCATCCAGCGCCGCATCATTCAGTCCGATCCCGTTTATGCGGCCATGGTCTTCAACATGGACCAGAACATCGGCAAGCTGCTGCAGGCAGTCGAGGAGAGTGGCCAAGCCGATAACACCGCGATTTTCTTCACCAGCGACAACGGTGGGCTCTCCACAGCCGAAGGATCGCCCACCAGCAATGCTCCCCTGGCCGAAGGGAAGGGCTGGATGTACGAGGGCGGGGTCCGGGAGCCGCTCATTGTCAAATGGCCACACCGCGTCGCCGCCGGCACAACCTGTTCGGTGCCGACGACCAGCCCGGACTTCTATCCAACCATTCTGGAAATGGCGGGCCTGCCGTTGCGGCCGGACCAACACCAGGACGGCGTCAGCCTGATGCCGTTGCTGAAGGGTGAGGAGGCTCTGGAGCGCGAGGCCATTTACTGGCACTATCCCCATTACGGCAATCAGGGCGGCACGCCGGGTTCTTCCATTCGCCACGGTGACTGGAAGCTCATCGAGTTCTTCGAAACCGGCAGCCTGGAGCTCTACAATCTGCGGGATGATATTGCCGAGCAACAGAACCTCGCCGAGCAGGAACCGCGGCTCACGGCCGAGCTGCACACCATGTTGAAAGCGTGGCGCGCCCGCATGAATGCCAAGCTGCCGATCCAGAATCCAGACCATATCCCGTGGCGCGATGCAGACAGTCCATAGATCATGACGGAGGCATCTTCCACACCCGATTCCGCCGATCAGCCTGCCGTGCCACGGGAAGGTTTGAAGCTCCCTGCCTTCGAGCCGAAGTCACGCTGGCTGCGCCTTGGCATGGAGACCGTGATCGTGGGCTTCATCGCGGCACTCAGCTCGTTCTACATGTGCTACCTGGCGCAGAATCGTTTTGACTTTTTCGATATGTCGGCCTTCCTCGATGCCGGCTGGCGTGTCTACCGCGGCCAGGAGCCATACGTCGATTTCATGTATATAGCCGGCCCCGTGCACCTGTACATGCACGCGCTCTCTTTCGCCATCTTTGGTTTCACCAGAATGGCGGTCTTGAGTCACCTCGCAGTGGTCAATGCCGCGGTCGTGGCAGCGACCTATCTGATTGCGCGCAAGCGCCTGCCGTGGTGGATGGCCCTGGTGCCGACAGTGGTCTGCGGGCTGGTCTTCTACTGCACCATCGGCCATCCCTGGTACGACAACAATGCCTTCTTCTGGTTGATCATGGCGGTCTTGCTCGTCGACTTCTTCTCGCCCTATGCCAGTAACCGAACGGCAGCGCTGGTTGGGGTGACGGCCGGCATCCTCGCCGTCTTATCGCTGATGACCAAAGCTAACGTGGGTGGTGGCGCCGGTTTGACGCTGGCCGCACTCTTTCTGGTCGGCTCCAGGCCAAAGATCGCATTCATCGCCTATTGCGCGGGCTGCGCTCTGGCCGGACTCGTCTTTCTGGTCCTGATCGATGTACCCGCCTTCGTCTATCAGACGCTGCTTGCCTACTCACCGGGCAGCAGGTTCAGCGATACACTGAAGCTGGCCTGGCTCTTGGTGGTGACTCCCTACATCTATTATGTCATCACCTTCCTGGTGCTTTGCGCCATCGGACGCTGGCGATTTGTGCACGAGCACCGCCATGTCGTGGTCATGACGGGGGGGCTTCTTTTCACCGGCCTCCTGGCCGCGTGGACGGGTTCGATGATTCCCCATGCCGCTCTTGCCATGTTGGGCGTTCAACTGGCCTGCCTCATGCGGTTAGGCAGCCATCTGCCGCGGCAACCGCGTCGCAACCGGTGGACCTTCGCCTTCTCCGTTGCCCTCCAGCTCTGGTTACTCGCACTTGCCTGGCAGACATTGGAGACGGGATGGAGCCGCCGCATGCTCACCTGGCACTGGAATCCACAGAACAATGACAGCACCTATGCACTTCAAGTCAAAGCGTTTCGCGGCTGGAAATGCAATCCGGAGTTGGGCGAAGGGCTTGATCGCGCCATTCGTGCCGTCAATGAGCGCGTGCCAACCGAGGATTCCCTGCTTGTCATGCCATACGGCACGTGGATCTATGGCTTGACAGGGCGGGAGAGCTTTACCCCCGCGCCCTTCATCTTCCAGACTGAGGTCCTGCCATTTCCAGGAGAGAAACGCGATGAGTTCCGTCAGGCCCTGCTGACGAATCCACCGAAGTGGATGCTGCTGCACAGCTTCACCGAGATCGAGAACGCCTCAATCAGATCGATCATCCGCTGGCTCGATCTGGAGCAGTGGCTGCGCAACGATTACGAGTTGGAGTGGCAGTGGGGCAAGTGGTTCCTGGTGAAGCACAGACCGGCAGAACCGGAGAGCGGCTCCTGAGCTACGGCTTGAAAGCTCACGCTTGACTCCTATTTTATCGGTTCAATCGACACCCCCAGACAGGATCAAACCGCCGAACATGGACAAACCACTTTCAATCACACTCATGCTGGTGACCTGGAATGAACTGCCCGGTCTCCAGGCTACCATGCCGGATATCGATCCCACGTGGATCGACCAGATCCTCGTGGTGGATGGTGGGTCGACCGATGGTACCATCGAATACTGCCTGGAGCAAGGGTACGATGTCTATGTTCAGGAGGCAAGAGGCATCCGCAAAGCCTACGAGGAGGCTTGGCCTCTCATTCGCGGCGACATCGTCATCACCTTCGCGCCAGATGGCGGCTCGCTGGCCGATCGCCTGCCCCCGCTCATTGCCAAGATGCGCGAGGGCTATGACATGGTCATTGTCTCTCGGTACAAGGATGACGCCAAGAGCGACGAGGACGATACCATCACCGCCTTCGGCAACTGGATGTTCAACCGCCTGATCAACCTGTTTCATGGCGGCAGGTACACGGATTGCATGGTCATGTATCGCGCCTATCGCACTCAGCTCGCTTATGAGCTGGATATGTTCAGCGAGTCGGCCTATCAACCCATGGAGCGGATCTTCGGCACCGTTTCGGGCTGCGAACCGCTGTTATCCATACGCGCTGCCGCGAACAAGTGCAGGATCGATGAGATACCCGGTGACGAACCAGATCGCATCGGAGGGGAGCGAAAGCTGCAGATCTGGCGATGGGGAGCCGTTTACCTGGTACAGACCTTTCGCGAGATATTCTATCGGCCCAAGCCTGACAAAGCATACCCGCTGCCTCCCCCCGATCCAGCCGCCTGCCAGGCACGAATCGAGCAAAGTATTCGCCTGTCCGAGCAAGCCAGAACCAAGGTTATCAATTCATGCTGATGCGCGAGCAACGGTGAGGCTCCTCGCCATCAGCAATCAGTTCGATTCCAGCCATTCGTCATTGCAACTGTTTGAGCCGGCAATATAGTTGACTGACGGTTGAGAGCGCAATCGTCGCAGTTTTCAAACTTAACCAGTAGATCGATCATGCCCGAACGGATTCTGATAACTGGCGGAGCCGGCTATCTTGGCTCCATCCTCTGCGAGCACCTGTTGCAGTCTGGTTATGTGGTTACGGTGCTCGATGCGGGCCATCATGCGGTCAGCAGCCTATTGCACCTGTGCCACTACGACGCCTTCGACTTTGTTCGAGGCGATGCTCGTGACGAGGGGATCCTCAAGCCTCTCCTGACCAAAGCAGACGCCGTCATTCCCCTGGCCGCCATCGTCGGGGCCAAGGCCTGTGACATGGACCAGACCGCGGCCCGCACCACCAACTTTGGAGCCATCGAGCTTCTCAACCGACTTCGCAGCCGTGACCAGTTCGTCATCTACCCCAATACAAACAGCGGCTACGGCGCCAACACCGGCGAAACCTTCTGCACCGAAGAGACCGCCCTCGAGCCGATCAGCCTCTACGGACGCACCAAATGCGATGCCGAAAACCTGCTGCTCGACAGCGACAATGTCGTAACGCTGCGTTTGGCAACGGTCTTCGGCTGCTCCCCCCGCATGCGCTTGGATCTGCTGGTGAATCATTTCACGTATGTCGCCGTCACCGACGGATATATCGTCATCTTCGAGAAAGATTTCAAACGCAACTACATTCACGTGCGCGATGTAGCGGATGCCTTCCAGCATGTCCTGCGGAATCGTGATGCGATGAAGGGGCGACCGTACAATGCCGGGCTGGATGATGCCAATCTCTCGAAAGCGGAGCTGGCCGAAGCCATCAAAGAGCAGGTGCCGACCTTCTTCGTTCACTATGCCGAAATTGGCGAAGACCCGGACAAGCGCAACTACATTGTGAGCAACCAGCGGCTGCGCGAGAGCGGTTTCGAAGCCCGCCGGAGTCTGCGGTACGGCATCGGCGAATTGATCAAGGGCTACCGGATGCTGGTGCGGTCGCAGTACACGAATGTCTAAAGCTGATGCCAACATGCATGCTCTGAAGGAGATCGACACCTTCATCCTTGCCGGAGGGCTCGGTACCAGGCTCAAAGCCGCTATCGGCAACGAGCAGAAGGTGACGACCCCGATCCATGGCGAGCCCTTTATCCATCGCCTGCTGCGCCAGGTGGAGGAGCATGGCTGTAGCCGGGTGGTGCTGGGGTTGGGCTATCGCGCGGAAGCCGTTCGTGCGCTTCTGGGCGACAGCTTCAACAGCCTCAGCCTCGAATACTCCTTCGAAGATGAACCTGCCGGGACCGGCGGGGCCTTGGTGCTGGCTTTGCCACACCTGAAGAGCAAGCACATCCTGGTCATGAATGGCGACAGCTATATCGCCGCCAACCTCTCCGCGTTCGTGACCGAAGCCATCGCCCGCGAGGCGCCTGCCAGCCTGCTCCTCACACACGTGGAGGAGTGCAGCAGCTTCGGCCAGGTAGAGCAGGCCCGGGACGGCGCCATTACCGACTTTCGCGAAAAGGGCGAGCATAGCGGCCCGGGCTGGATCAACGCCGGCATCTATCTCTTCACCCGAAAGGCACTCGCCGGTCTACCCGCGCGGCGACCGCTCTCGCTTGAACGCGATATTTTCCCCGCATGGATCGGCAGCGGTCTCCATGGTGTCCAGGCAGCTGGTCGCTTCCTGGATATCGGGACCCCGGAACGGCTGCGGCAAGCCTCGCATTTCTTCGACGCACCCGCCACCACACCGGAGGCTTCAACGTGATCATCAGCCGTACCCCATATCGTTTATCTTTCTTTGGTGGCGGCACCGACTATCCGCAGTGGTACCGGCAGCACGGTGGCGCCGTTCTGGCAACCACCATCGACAAGTACTGCTACATTACCTGCCGCTATCTGCCCCCCTTCTTCGAGCACCGTTCGCGCATCGTCTGGTCCAGAATCGAGACCGTCAAAGAGCCCCACGAGATCCAGCATCCCGCCGTAAAAGCGTGCCTGCAGCACCTGCACGAGACGCGCGGGGTGGAGCTGCACCACGACGGTGACCTGCCGGCGCGGAGCGGCATCGGCTCCAGCAGCACCTTTACCGTCGGCCTGCTCAATGCCTTGAATGCTCTGCATGGCAAGATGATCAGTCGTGAGCGGCTGGCGCGGGAAGCCATTCACGTGGAACAGAATGTGATACGCGAGGTGGTCGGTTCGCAGGATCAGGTTTCGGCGGCTTATGGCGGGCTCAACCGCATCGAGTTCAAGTCGGACGAGAGTTTTGTCGTCACGCCGGTGGCGTTGACGGCGAAACGGCGCAAGCTGCTGGAGAGCCACATGCTGCTCTTCTTCACGGGCATCTCCCGCACCGCGGCCCAGGTGGCGAGCAGCTATGTGGCCGACATCTCCCAGTGCAGCGAGCAGCTGACGCGCCTGCAGGAGATGGTGGATCCGGCCATGGCAATCATCACCGGCGAAAGCGACATCACAGCCTTCGGTGAGCTGTTGCATGAAGCCTGGCTGGTAAAGCGGTCATTGAGTGCACAGGTGTCGACGCCCTTCATCGACAGCCTCTATGAACGGGCCAGAAAGGCAGGCGCCATCGGCGGCAAGGTGGCGGGTGCCGGCGGCGGCGGATTCATGCTTCTCTTTGCCCCGCCCGAAGAGCATGATCGCATCCGCTTCGAACTGAGCGACTGCCTGCACGTGCCATTCGAGTTCGAGCCCAATGGCTCGCAGATCGTCTACTACGACGAGGAGATCGACTACTCGACCGTCAAGCAGGAGAATCGGCTGAGTGTCAACTGAGCATTCCATACGACTGTTTGTGGCTGGAGCGGATCATCTGATCGGTCGAGCCGTGGTTCGGCTGGCGCGGGCCGCGGGAGGCTATTCCGTGGAGTCGGATGAATCCGGCGCCCCGGAGGCGACGGACGCGGCGGCGGTATTCGCCAGGCTGAAACAGTTTCGGCCGGACTACATCCTGGTAGCCGCGGGCGAATGTGGCGGCATCGGTCGCAACCGCCGGGAGCCTGCCACGCTGATGATGAACAACCTTCACGTCGCTCTGGCCTACCTGGACGCGGCGCGGCAACTACCCATCCGCAAGATCCTCTACCTTGGCAGCTCCTGCGTGTATCCCCGTGATGCCGCCCAGCCCATGACTCCTTCCGTTCTGGGGGCCGGTCCCCTCGAGCCAACGAGCGAGCCCTATGCCCAGGCAAAGCGCTCGGGCATGATCCTGACCCAAGCCTGCCGCAGCCAGTACGGAACACCGGCGATCTGTGCGATTCCGTCCGGGCCTTTCGGGCCGTGGGATTCCTTCGATGAAGAGAATGCCCACGTTATCGGAGCCCTTATCCGCCGCATGGTTCGCGCGCGGCAGGAGAAGAGCTCGCAGGTCGAGATCTGGGGCACAGGCGTGGCGCGCCGGGATTTCATTTACGTGGATGACGTTGCCGATGCTTGTTTGTACCTCCTGAATTCCTATAATGATGCATTGCCGGTGAACATCGGTTCCGGCACGCATTACAGCATAGGCGAGCTGGCCGAGGCCATCCGACAGGTTACCGGCTATGGCGGCAGACTCGTCTTCGATTCTACTAAACCAGATGGCGCCCCCATCAAGGCACTCGATACCACGGAACTGATCGGTATGGGTTGGCAGCCCCGATGGGAGCTGCACGAGGCATTGCGCACCACCTGTGACTGGTACCTTGCACACATGATCAAACCGCCTCTTTCACTCTGACGATTCAGCGACCAAGGCATTCAATCCGGAGAGCTTCTCATGCAATCAGTCGATGTTCTTTTTATCAATCCGGGCAACCGCAAAGAGATCTACCAGGATCTGGCGGACGAGTTCTGCGGCATCGAGCCACCTGCCTTCGCGGGGCTCTATGCGACTTACCTGATGCGCAAGGGAATCAGCGTCGCCATTCTCGACGCGCCCGGGCTGGGGCTGAACACGCGCCAGGTATCCGAGCTTGCCCTGGAGCTCTATTCCCCCCGCCTTGTCGTACTGGCCGTCTATGGGTATCAGCCATCGGCCTCCACGCAGAACATGACCGCCGCCGGCGAGATCGCCAGTTTTGTCAAGGCAGGCTCCCCATCCATGCCGATCCTCATGACGGGGACTCACATTGCCGCCTTGCCTGAGCGCACCATGCGCGAGGAGGAGATCGATTTCGCCTGCGATGCCGAAGGGCCCGTCACCATCTACAGAACGCTCATGGCGCTCAAGAGCGGTGGCTCTTTCGGTGACATTCCCAGCCTCTGGTGGCGCGATGGCAAGCGTATCGTTCCGCCGTCGGCTCCAGAGATCCTCATCAAGGATCTTGATGCGGAGATGCCCGGCATCGCCTGGGAATTGATGGACATGAGCCTCTATCGCGCGCACAACTGGCACTGCTTCGACCACATAGACCAACGCGCGCCGTATGCCTCCATTCATACCACCCTCGGCTGCCCATACAAGTGTTCGTTCTGCTGCATCAACGCGCCCTTCGGTCCCGCCACCTACCGGCGCTGGGAACCTGAGACAGTCATCGCCGAGATCGACAAGCTTGTCTACCAGTACGGGGTCAGGAATATCAAGTTCGTCGACGAGATGTTCGTCCTCAACAAGCGTCATGTGAATGGTATCTGTGACCTGCTGGCAGAGCGCGATTACGAGGTAAATATCTGGGCTTACGCGCGGGTAGACACCGTGAAGGACGAGTTTCTGGAGCGACTCAAGCGGGCGGGCATCAACTGGATCTGCCTCGGCATCGAGAGCGCCAGCGAGTACGTGCGCGACGGAGCGGAGAAGCGCTACGGCAACGACGACATCATCGACACCGTCCGCCGCATTCAGAACGCCGGCCTTCATGTTCTCGGCAATTTCATCTTCGGTCTGCCGGATGACACCAACGAGAGCATGAAGCAGACGCTGGACATGGCCAAGGAGTTGAACTGCGAATTTGCCAACTTCTACTGTGCGATGGCCTATCCGGGATCGAAACTGTATCGCGATGCAGTCGCGGCGGGACTGCGCCTGCCGGAGAAATGGCATCACTTCTCGCAGCATGGTTATGACTCGCTGCCCCTCTCCAGTGAAGCACTCGAATCCTGGCAGATCCTGCAGTTCCGCGATCGCGCCTTCGACGACTACTTCTCCAGCGAAGGCTATCTGCGGATGGTCGAGCGAAAGTTTGGCGGCAAGGTAGTGGAGCACATCAAACGAATGACGAAGATCAAGCTTCGCCGCCGCATCGTCGAAGAAGCGACCGGCGCGCTCAGCAGTTAACGTGTGGAGGCAGCTTTGCCAGAAGGACTTTGCATGATGGATGTTGCAGGAGAGATGTACGCACAGGCTTACCGCATCCGGCGAGCCGAAGAGGAGATTGCGCGCCTGTATCCGACGGACAAGATACGCAGCCCGGTGCATTTGTCGATCGGGCAGGAAGGTGTAGCCGTGGCGATCTGCGCGCACCTGCGCCCGGACGATGTGGTCTTTTCGTCGTATCGCAGCCACGCGGCCTACCTGGCCAAGGGGGGCGATCTTCGCGCCATGATGGCCGAGCTGTTCGGGAAGGGGACCGGCTGCGCCAAGGGCAAGGCCGGCTCGATGCACCTGGTGGACAGCGCCGCCAATGTGCTCGGCACCTCGGCGGTGGTGGGTACGGGCATCGGCAATGCGACTGGCTATGCCTATGCGCACCAGTACCGGCAGTTGCCCGGCATCGTGGTCTGCTTCTTTGGCGATGGCGCCAGCGAGGAGGGCATTTTCTACGAAAGCATGAACTTCGCGGCGCTCAAGCAGCTCCCCATCCTTTTCGTCTGCGAGAACAACTTCTACGCGATCCATACGCATCAGAGCAAGCGACAGGCCCGATGCGATATTGCCGGACGCGCGGCTGCCATCGGTGTCCCCTCGGAAATGGTGGGCAACAACGTCATGACGCTGCATGAAGTGGCCGGCGCGACGATCGAGCGCATCCGTGCGGGCGATGGGCCGCGGCTGCTCGAATGCCAGTGCTATCGCTACAAGGAGCATGTCGGTCCTGGCGAGGATTTCCACCTTGGTTACCGCACTGAAGACGATGCCGAGATCTGGCGGAAGGATGACCCGGTGCGGCAACTGGCCACGCTGGTGGATACCGATCTGCGTCAGCGGCTCGAGGCCGTGGTGGAAGAAGAACTGGCGGCTGCCATCGATTTTGCCGAGAGCAGCCCGTGGCCGCCTGCCGATGAACTGCTGCGTGATGTCTACAAGACGAGGGAGGGCTGAACCATGCGCGAAATCACCTATGTGGAAGCCGTGCGGGAAGCCACCGATCAACTTATGCAGAGCGACCCGGATGTTCTGATCTACGGTCTCGATGTGGATGACCCCAAAGCCATCCAGGGCACGACCGCGGGCCTGCTCGCGAAGTACGGAGCCAGACGCGTCTTCGGTACGCCACTTTCGGAAGATGCGATGACGGCGGCCGGCATCGGCATGGCCATGGCGGGGCTCAAACCGATTCACGTGCACATCCGCATGGACTTCCTGATGCTGGCGATGAACCAGCTGGTGAATCTCGGCGCCAAGGCCCACTACATGTATGGCGGTCAGACCAGCGTGCCGCTGACCATTCGGGCAATGATCGGGAAAAGCTGGGGACAGGGAGCGCAGCATTCGCAGGGGCTTTATGCCCAACTGATGAATGTTCCCGGCATACGGGTGGTAGCGCCAACGACGCCGTATGATGCAAAAGGGGCCTTGATCGCAGCTGTTCGTGAGCCGAATCCCGTCCTTTACGTGGAACAGCGACTGCTGCACTTCACGAAGGCCGCGGTACCGGAAGCCATGTACGAGTTGCCCCTCGGCAAGGCGCGAATCATGCGCGAGGGCACGGACGTGACCATCGTCGGGGTCTCGTATATGGCGCTCGAAGCGTATCGCGCGGCGCAGTATCTGGAGGATATCGGCATCAGCGCCGAAGTCATCGACCCGATCTGGTTGTCGCCGCTCGACCATGAGACCATCCTCACATCGGCGCGCAAGACGGGTCGCCTGCTGGCGATCGACAATGGTTGGAGCACCTGCGGGGCCGCGGCGGAGATCCTTGCCTGCATGGCCGAAGCGGAGTGGAGTGACCGCCTGCCGAAGCTAGCAAGGCTCGGTTTTGCTCCCACCGCCTGTCCGCCTTCGCCGGTATTGGAGAATCTCTATTATCCTAATGCACGCACCATTGCCGCCAAAGCAAAGGGAATGGTGACTGGAATCGCGGACGACTGGCTGCCGGAAGAGCGGCGTGACCTGCGGGAGATGGAGTTTCGCGGCCCGTTCTGAAGACGGATCATCTGGCAGTTTCCTTTAGTTTTCCCCCACAAAACACTTGATAATTGGAAGACCTCATGCGGATTAAGTTCGGCGAATTGCACATCGGCGAGAAGGCTCGTGCCAACCTCCTGCACTGCTGCGACACCAACTGGGCCACCGGCGGACCGAAGGTCAGGGAGTTTGAGGAAAAATGGGGCAACCTCTTCGGCTATCGTGAGAATATCGCCATGAGTTCCGGTACCGATGCCGGCATCAACGCCTGTGCGATGCTGCACGACTTTGGCGCGCGGCGTGGCGATGAGATCATCGTACCGGCCCTTTCCTTTGTCGCCAGCAGCAATGCGGTGCTGGCGGCGGGGTTCATGCCGGTCTTTGTGGATATCGAACGCGAGACGATGAACATCGACCCGACCCGCATCGAAGCGGCCATTACACCCAGGACCCGCGCCATTCAGGTGGTCCATACCATGGGGAAACCCTGCGAGATGGACATGATCCTTGCAATCGCCCGCGAGCATGGCCTGAAGGTCCTGGAGGACGCCTGCGAAGCACATGGAGCGAAGTACAGAGGCGACTTTGTCGGCAGCCACAGCGATGCCGCCACCTTCAGCTACTATGTCGCGCACCTTATCTGCTGCGGCGAAGGGGGCATGGTTTCGACCAACAATCCGGAAGTTGCCGCGGTTCTGCGTTCCACCCGCACCCACGGTCGGCGCGATGGCAAACTCTATTTCGACTTCGTCCGGCTTGGCTTCAACTCCAAGATGAACGATCTGGAAGCTTCACTGGGCCTGGAAGCGATTGACGTCTTCTGGGAGACCTTCACGACCCGCAAGAAGAACCTGCGGTACCTGATGGAGAATTGCGCCGATCTGTCCGAATTCGCCTGGTTCAACCAGGAAGAGGAACATGAGGTCCTCTGCCCGCACGCCTTCAGCATTACGTTGAAGGATCCCAGCCTGAACTTCACCCGCATGTATGCCTACCTCGAAGAGCATGGCATCCAGTGCAAGTTGAACTTTGGCAGTCTGCCAACTCAGCATGAGACGTTCGCCTGGATTGGACACAAGATCGGCGATTTCCCCGAAGCCGAATATGTCGGGGAAAATGGTCTGCACATGGGGTGCCACCAATTCCTGACTCAGGACGACCTCGACTTCATGGTGGAGAACATCCACAACTACTTCCGCAACGAAGTCTGAGTCGGAATGAGGCTTGCGATGATTTTAGTCGGTCAATCTATTACCACGTGTTGATTCTACGGATCTGAGCGGCTACCTTAGCGTATTCACAGCTTCAGCCACATCCTGATAAAAGGAAAGAAGTCCATGAAACAATCCGGTACGAACCGTTGCTTCACGTTGATCGAGCTGCTTGTAGTCGTGGCAATCATAGCCGTCCTGGCGTCCCTGCTGCTACCTGCCTTGAGTCGTGCCCGTGCCATGGCGCGTGCCAGCGAGTGTCAGAACAATCTTCGCCAGATAGGTCTGGCCTCGACCATGTATGTCGGCGATTCCGACGACTATTTCTATCCTACCATCTATCCGGATACGTACAGGGGTACGCGGGCGGGGATGAAGAACCTGATCGCGCTTGTGGAAGGCAGCTATGTCGGCGGGAGCTATGTCTGGAGCGGCACAGCGGAAACGGATTGGGTCGTTTCGCTGAAGGGGCCGCTGGGATGTCCGACGACGCCAGCCGCGCAACGTTACACCGGCATCAAGAACGCGGACTATGGCTACAACAACTGGCTCGGTTGCTCGACGGCCTTCGCCATCCAGAACACCTGGTGGAGCTTGCGCAATCGGGGTGGAACCTCCAAGTCGAATCGCATCCGCCGTCCGGACATCTGTCCCCTGTACTACGACAGCGTCTTCAGCAATCGGGGCGCCACATCGAGCTGGGTCTTCCCGTATACGCTAGGCAGCACCCATCCCAACTTCGGGTTTCGCCATCAGGGAACTCTCCGTCTGAATGCCGTTTTTCTCGATGGCCACATTGACGACTTTTCCTCCGAACAGGAGTGGCAGCGTCTCGGCATTCCACAATGGATGGATCGCTGACCCGAAAACGTGCAGCAGTTCACCTGATTTCAGGTTGAGGACGAAGAGAAATCCACTTTTGCCGAAGTACATTAGCGGCTGAATCATTCATTCAGCGTCTGATGGAGGCCGATTGTGAATTCCTCTCGTCCACATGTGATCTATCTGCATTCGCACGACACGGGCCGCTACATACAGCCCTACGGCTTCGCGGTCGAAACGCCTAATCTGCAACGACTGGCGGAAGAGGGTGTCCTGTTCCGCAAGGCATTCTGCGGCAATCCGACCTGCTCGCCCAGCCGCGCCTGCCTCCTTACCGGCATGTGGGCGCACAGCAACGGCATGCTTGCCCTGAGTCACCGGGGCGGTCGGCTCAATGACTATGGACAGCACATGGCCGCCAGCTTCAATGCCGCCGGCTATCGGACGGTGCGGGTGGGCGCGCAGCATGTGATCAACGGCAACCTCAAGCCACCCTATCAGCAGGTACTCGGCGACGATGACGGCAATGCGGAAATGGCCACCGCCGCGGCCGAAGCGTTCATCGCCAGCGAGCATGACCGACCCTTCTTTCTCGCGTGCGGCTATGGACTCACCCATCGCACCCAGCACGACAGCGACAGCCTGCAGTGGCATTGCGGCAACGACTCGCCGCTTGGGGATCCGCGGTACTGCCAGCCACCGTCGCCCCTCCCGGATACACCCGAAACCCGCCGAGATTTCGCCGATTTCAAAATCGCGGCCAAGCGGCTCGATAGTTTCATGGGCAGGGTGGTGGCGGCAGTCGACCGGGCTGGGCTCAGGGAGAAGACGTTGATCATCTGCACGACGGACCACGGCATCGCTTTCCCACACATGAAGTGCAACCTCACGGACCATGGCATCGGGGTGATGCTGATCGTGCGAGGCCCCGGCGGCTTCACCGGGGGAAAATGCATCCCAGCCATGGTCAGTCACCTGGACATCTACCCCACCCTGTGCGAGTTGTGTGGCCTGGAGCGGCCGGAGTGGTTGCAGGGCAGCTCCATGCTTCCTCTGGTGGACGGCTCCCGCGAGAGTCTTCACGAGGCCATCTTTGCCGAAGTCAATTTTCATGCGGCGTATGAACCACAACGCTGCGTACGCACCGAGCGCTTCAAGTACATACGCCGCCTCGAGCCGCGCAAGCATCCCGTCCTGACCAACTGCGACGACAGCATAAGCAAACAGTTTCTGGTGGCGCACGGCTGGCGGCAGCGGCCTCAGCAGTCGGAATACCTCTTCGATCTGATGCTAGATCCAAACGAAGCGGCCAACCTGGTGGGGGATCCAGACTATGCGGAGCGGCTTGAGGAGATGCGCCAGCGACTCGACAACTGGATGAAGAAGACGCAGGATCCTTTCATCAGTGGCACCATTCCTCCTTTACCCAACACCATTGTCAATCCGGCAACCGGCTACTCTCCCGGCGCCACCGGCGAGCAGCAGGTGCTGAACCCAAATCCAAGGTAGAAGCATGAACGAGAATTCGCGGCAGCACGGTGTCATCGACCCCAACAGCCAGCGCCTGGTGGGGATGTCGCCTGAGCTTGCCAATCAGGTGATCCGGGATGTTGAGGATATGCGCTATCCGCTGCTCGCCTCGAGCCTTTGCCCTCCTGTCGTGGAGATAAGCGTCGGGAGTGAGCCGATCGGCACCCTGGACAACGGCCTGGGGGCGAACTGGCCGCCGGCATACCAGGGGGAGGAGGCCTTTCCCGCCGAAGACGATGCCGCGGGCTGGGAGCATATCTTCCACATGATGAACGGCGCGGGTATTCGCTGGGTCCGCTACTGGCTGCAGTTGGACGACCTCATGGTCGATGGTCGGATCGATGGCGCCCATCGCTATCTCACCAGGCTGGACCGCCTGCAGCAATGGGCGGCGGAAAGCGGATCGACGATCATGCTGGACTTCTGCTACATCCCACCTGCCTGGCGCCATGACGATATTCACGATGTGCCGGCAGATATCGATGCCTACGTGAATGACCTGCTCGTTCCCGTATTGGTGCACCTGGTGCGCGAGCGGCGTTGCACGGCAATCCGCCAACTCTGCCTCTACAACGAGCCCTTCAACGCCGATGTCACCCCCTACCTTTTCTTTCCCGCCACCGAACGCGACCCGTTGCAGTACTATGTTCACCTGCACGAGCGACTTCGTGCAGGCATGGATGCAGCCGGGCTGCGCGAGATTGGACTCATCGGACCGAACACCGCCAATCTCTTCCAGCGGCATATCGAGATGCTGGAAGATCAAGGGCTGACCGAGCGCGTGCGAAAGGCCTTCGGCGAACTCGATGCGCACATGTGGCGCATGCGCTATGACTATCATCCGCCTTCCAAGCGCTGGCCAGGCTATACCCTGAGTGAAGGAATTGAACGCTACCTTCGGCCGACGCTTTCGGCGGCGAAGCGGATGGGCATGCGATTGAGCCTGACAGAGGCAGGAGCCATGTACTTCAACGAGTCGCCCGCAACCGAACGGGTCACTCAGCACGACGCCGTGCTGTTGATGATCGAACAACTGGTGCGAGCCATCAATGAAGGCATCTCAGGCGCCATGGTCTGGTCCTTTCTGAGCGCGGGTAAGACCGACGGGCAATGGGGCTGGCTGGGCTCACGCCGGCAAGGGTTCGCTCCCGTGCCGCATCTCTATCATGGCTTCTCGACCCTCATGCGGTATCACCGTCCCGGCTCGGCAATACTCCCGTGTACCTCGCGACGAGCCGATTTCTCGTCATTCATCAGCGCCGCTGCCTTAGCACTGCCAGATGGCGGACATACTGTCTGGATCGTCAACGATCATCCGGTCGAGAAGATCCAAGTCCGGCTCTCCCTGCCGCCGGAACGGCAGCGGCGCCCGTTGAACCTCCACCGCAAGGGGTTCGCTCCCGAGCCGGAATCGCTGGATACCGTGCAGGATGGCGACCACCTGTCGCTGGTGGTTCCAGGCATGAGCCTGACGGTACTCACGACCTTGTGAAATCTACCGGTATTGACAGTTGGTGCGATTTCATTATATTATTCGCTTCCTAATTAACCTGCGAGGCGCGAAAGAATTGTCACATCCCGACCTGCTTATTCATCAGCTGTTGCGGACCGCGAAGCTGACCCGCGATCGCCTGCGACAAGACCTCAATGCGGTGGGTCTGCACCGCGGCCAAGGGCATGTCATGTGCATCGTGGGCTATGATGAAGGGATTGCCCAGCGGGATCTGGCACAGGTGATGCATGTGTCGCCGGCGACGCTCTGCTGCATGCTCCAGCGGATGGAGGAAGCGAGGCTCATCGTGCGGCGCCATGGCCCTGAAGACGAACGGGCGTTGCGCGTCTTCCTGACAGAGCACGGCCGCGAGGTTTTTGCCAGGTGCGAGCAGGCCTGGCAAAGCATCAATAGTGACTTGATAGACTGCTTCCAGCCGGAGGAAGAGGTGATACTGCGTCGTTTTCTGGTCACCCTTCAGGAACATCTCTCGGATCACATCCTCGAAGATTCCACCTGTACCGATGCACTCAGCCCACTGGCAGACGAATGACTACTCTCCTCAAATTGAGCCTGCCGATTGTCCTGCTGATCGCGACCTCCTGTCAGTCACCGTCGCGACGGATGCCGGCCTCTACGCCGCTTCCCCCGGCGACCTTCGCGGGCACTTCCGGTGCGATGGTGCTGCCCGAGCGTTGGTGGGAGGTGTTTCAGGATCCCGCTCTCAATGCCTTGATCGATCAGGCATTGACCGGCAACCTGACACTTCAGTCGGCGTGGTATCGCCTGGATCAGGCCGCCGCCATTGCTCATCGCGAGCGGGCGGACCTCTTTCCCAGCGTCGATGGCAGCACCCGCGCATCGCGGCGCGAGACGCGAAGCCGCGGCGGTTCGTGGCACGGAAGCGATACCTACTCCCTGGGTCTGGCAGCCAGTTACGAGGTGGATCTGTGGGGCCGAGTGCGCGCCGGCAACCGTGCTCAGGATGCCGATACGCAGGTCGCGGCGTACGATCTTCAGGCCGCCGCGCTCTCGCTGACGGGCCGGGTGGCGGAGATCTGGTACCGCCTTGTCCTCCTGCATGCCCAACTGGAGGTGATTGACGATCAACTTGAGACCAATGCTACCTATCTGGATGTGATAACCGGAAGTTTTCAGCGCGGCCGTGTCGGCGCGGCGGATGTCTTGCAGCAGCGACAACTGCTGGAGGATACCCGCTCCACCCGGATACTGGTGGAAAGCACCATTTCCCTGCTGGAGCATCAACTGGCGGTGCTGGTAGGGCAGCCACCGGGTACTCTACCGCTGCCCACCATCCCGCGGCCTCCCCCGCTGCCGGCATTACCCGCTGCGGGACTGCCGATGGAATGGGTGCAGCGGCGGCCCGATCTGCTTTCCTCCTGGGCACTGGTAGAAGCGGCGGGCTGGCGCACCGGCGCGGCGATAGCCGATCGTTATCCCCGCCTCAGCCTCACCGTCAACGTGGAAACAAGCGCCGAGAAGGTGCGCGATCTGCTCGACAACTGGCTGGCCAATCTTGCCGCCAATCTGGTTGGCCCGATCATCGACGCCGGTGAGCGCAAGGCGGAGATAGCGCGCACCGAAGCGGTACTGCGCCAGGCGGTCACCAACTACGGAAGCGATCTGCTCGCCGCGCTGAGCGAAGTGGCGGATGGCCTTGCTCTGGTGCGGGACCAGCAGCGTTTCCTGGAGAGCCTCGATCGGCAACTGGAGTTGGCACGGCAGGCAAGCGACCAAGTACGCGAGACCTATATCAAGGGAAGCGGCGACTTCACCCGCTATCTCACCTCGCTGACCAGTCAACAGCGCCTCTCTCGCAGCCGTTTGACTGCTTACAGCGATCTGTTGCAGGAGTACATCGGACTTGCCCGCGCCCTCGGCGGCACCTGGCAGCCGCCAAGGCCAGACTCGCTTCCCCTTACCTTCACGTCAGCCGAACCTTCATATCCGGATGCCCCTCCCCATGACTGAGCACGATTCACTACCCGCTCCAGAGGATTCGCCTCCTCCCTCCAATAAAGAACCGATGCTCTTCCCTCCAGTTTGGCGGGTGCTCATCTCGGTGGTCCTGATCACGATCTTCGTCGTCGGCGGCTTGCTCATTGCGGGATATATGCTCAAGAATCGGCCCAAGGCGCAGCGTCAGCGCCCACCCCGCCAGGCACGCCTGGTGACGGTGCAGCCAGTGCAGCTCTCCGATCAGCAGGTGACGGTGCAGGCCATGGGGACGGTGATGCCCGCCACGTCGATCGAGCTTTCCGCCCGTGTCGCCGGCGAGGTCACGGATATCAACCCGACGTTCATCCCCGGCGGCCGATTCAGCAAGGGGGAGCACATGCTCACGATCGATCCAGAGGATTACCGGCTTGCCGTTGCGGATCAGGAAGCGGCCCTGCGACGCTTTGAAGCCGAGAGTGCGCAGCGCCGCAGCGATATCGAGCAGCGCGAACTGGATATCAAGCTTGCGGAGACCGAGATCGAACGGCGACGGGGCGAGCTTCGCCAGCGCGATGCGGATGTCGTGCAGATGGCCAGCTCGCTGCAGCTGGAGCAAGGACAACAGTCGCTGGCTCAACAGGAATTCGAACTCCTTGGGCTGGAGATTGCGGATCAGGATCGTCAACTGGTATTGCGGCAGCCGCAGCAGGCAGCAGCGCAGGCTCGCCATGATGCAGCTGTCGCGGCGCGCGATGTAGCCGCGTCGCAGTTGGAAGCGGCACAGACCTCGAAGGAGTCGGCGATCGCCCGTCTGGAAGCCGCCAAGGCAGCGCTCGAAGCGGCCGAAGCCGGTAAATCCGCCGCGGAGGTGGCCCTGAGCAAGGCCAGGCTGAATCTTCAACGCACCACGATTCTCGCTCCATTCGACGGGGTCGTGCAGGAGCGCTACGCCTGGGTAGGTACCCAGGTCTCCAGCGGCCGCGCACTTGCAACGCTGGTGGCCACCGATGTTTACTGGGTGAAGGCATCCGTACCGGTCGACCAATTGCGCTGGCTGAGCGTACCCGGCTACTCGACCACGGGCGCGGGTTCACCCGCGGTGCTGAGGGATGAGTCGGCCTGGCCGGCGGGCCAGCAGCGCACCGGCACGGTAAGCGGGCTGCTCACGGATCTTGAACCCAGTGGCCGGCTTGCGCAGGTGCTCATCTCCGTTGACGACCCGTTGACCGTCCAACCGGGTACGCCGTCGCTCATTCTGGGAAGCTACATGAGCGTGACTATCCTGGGGGCGCGGATCCCCGACACAATCAAGCTCTCCCGGGGTGTCGTTCGCGATGACAACACCGTCTGGGAAATGACGCCGGAGAAGACTCTGGCGATCCGCCAGGTTGACGTGGGTTGGAGCGATCGCGATTCCATCTACGTGACGGGCGGTTTGTCACCTGGTGCGATGATCGTAAGCAGCGATCTGTCCACTCCGCTGGAAGGAATGGAATTGCGGGTGGAGGATACAACCGGCACCAAAGACGCCGCGACTCCCCGCCCCGCCGCCGAGAATCCGCCAGCGGAAGTGGAAGCGCATCGTGATGCCCCCCTTCCTAATCGGCATGGAGGCTGAGCGATGAGCACCAATGGATCCATCACGCGCGGCCCCATCGCCTACATGGCCGGCAACAGCGTGGCTTCTAACCTGATCATGCTCGCCTTTCTGCTGGGCGGCTTCATCATGCTCCATCACATTAAACAAGAAGTCTTCCCGGATACGGCCGAAGAGAGAATCGATATCAGCGTCTCGTATCCGGGGGCAAGTCCGGAAGAAGTGGAAGACGGAGTCATTCTGGCCATCGAAGAAGCCGTTCGCGGCATTGACGGTGTGGAGAAGCTGACCTCCGTCGCCAATGAAGGGCGCGCCAGTATTTCGATCGAGTTGGTGAAAGGGTCCGATGTGATGAAGGCTGCCGATGACGTGCAGGGCGCCGTGGACCGAGTACGTACACTGCCCGTCGACTCGGAGGATCCGGTCGTCGAGGTGGCAAGTCGACGGCGACAGGTCGTCTCCGTCATCCTGTATGGCGATACCACGACGCAGAACCTGTATGCGTTTACGGAGCAGTTGCGGGATGTGCTGCTGCAAAGCCGGGATGTGACCCAGGTGGAGGTGACAGGCTTGCCGGATCTGGAGATCGAAGTGGCCGTGCCTGAGGCCAACCTACGGCGGTATGATCTGACGCTTGGTGAAGTGGCCGAGCGCATTGCCAGCAGCTCTCTCGATCTGCCGGGTGGCGCGATCAAGACCGAAGCGGGGGAAGTGCTGGTGCGCTTGACGGAGAAGCGCCATCTTGGCAGCCAGTTTGGCGAGATTCCGATCATCGCCATGGCCGATGGCTCGCGGGTTCTGCTCAAGGATATCGCGACCATCACCGATGGCTTCGAAGACAGCGACCGCTTTGCCACCTTTGACGGCAAGCCTTCCTCCATGATCGAGGTCTACCGTGTCGGCAACCAGACACCCATACAGGTTTCCGAAGCGGTTCGCGAGCAACTGGAGCTTTTTCAGTCTGAACTGCCTGACGGCATCCACACGAGGATACAGAACGACCGCTCGGAGATTTATCAGCAACGGCTGGAACTTCTGGTCAAGAACGGGATGCTCGGCCTGGTGCTGGTACTGATCGTGCTGGGCTTGTTTCTGGAGTTCCGGCTTGCCTTCTGGGTCATGCTGGGCATCCCGATCTCCTTCATGGGGTCATTCCTGTTGCTGCCGGCGATGGGGGTGTCGATCAACATGATTACAATGTTCGCCTACATCATCGCACTTGGCATCGTGGTTGACGATGCCATCATCGTCGGCGAGAACATCTATCATCTCCATCAGGACGGGATGCCCTTCCGTCAGGCGGCAGTACAGGGTGCGCGCGAAGTTGCCATGCCGGTGACCTTCAGCATCCTGACCAACATTGTCTGCTTCATGCCTCTCTTCTTCATTCCCGGGATGATCGGCCGGGTTTTCGGGATGATACCAATGGTGGTGGGGCTGGCCTTTGCGATATCGTTGATCGAATCGCTCTTCATCCTGCCTGCCCACCTGGGACATCAGCGTGACCGCCGGCGGCGCGGAGTCAGCCGTTGGCTGCACGGGCGGCAGCAGGCGTTCAGCAACGCGTTCAGGAGCTGGATCGAAAACAGTTACGGCCCCTTTCTTGGCCGGGTACTGGCGTGGCGCTATGCGTCCATGGCGCTGGCCTTTGCGGTATTGTTCATCGTGCTGGGCTATGCCATCAGCGGCCGCATGGGCTTCGATCTCTTTCCCAAGGTAGAGGCGGACTTCGCGCGCGCCTCGGCAGTACTTCCCTTTGGCAGTCCGGTAGACAGGACAGTGGCGCTATCCGAGCGCCTGATCGAAGCGGCCTATCGCGCCGCCGATGGGCTTGGGCATCCTGAAATCATCGATGGCATCTTCACCGAGATCGGTCGCGGTGGCAGTCATGACATGCGCATGGATGTGAATCTGGTTGACGTAGCGGAGCGGGATCGATTGGGCATCAGCACGGATCGTTTTGCGAACGCCTGGCGCGAAGCCATTGGGGAGGTCGCAGGGGTGGAATCGCTGCGCGTCGAATCGGACTCCGGTGGCCCCGGCGGTGGTCGTGGCATCACGGTACAGCTCAGCCACCGCAATCTGGACACGCTGCAGATTGCCGCGGACGAACTGGCGGATGAGCTTGTGGGGTATTCGCGAGTGAAGGAAGCGGATAGCGGTTTCCAGCCAGGCAAGCCCCAGTTCGACGTTACCTTGACCGATCTTGGTCGCAGCCTCGGCCTTTCCGCGCGTGATGTCGCCCGTCAGGTGCGCAATGCCTACTATGGTGCTGAAGCCATCCGGCAGCAGCGCGGACGCAGCGAAATCCTGGTCATGGTGCGCCTGCCCCATGAGGAGCGATCCTCCCAGCAGACGGTGGAAGATCTCATGATCCGCACACCGACCGGCAACTTCGTGCCGCTGCGAGAGGTGGTGGCGACAACGTCCGGCCGGGCTTTCATGTCGATCGATCGGACGGATGGCAGGCGGGTGGTCCAGGTAACGGCGGATGTGGTGCCGCGAAATGAAGCGCACGAGGTCCTGAACGATCTGCGTACGGATGTGCTCCCCGTCATGATGGATCGCTATCCGGGGCTTACCTTCAGCTTCGAAGGCAGGCAGGCGGAAATGCGCGACAGTCTCGGCTCGCTGAAGATCAACTTTGCCTTGGCGATGCTGGTCGTGTTTGGTCTGCTGGCGATCCCCTTTCGGAGCTATCTTCAGCCGCTGATCATCATGATCGCGATTCCCTTCGGGGTGGTGGGCGCGATCATCGGGCACCTGATCATGGGCTATAGCCTGAGCATCATCAGCATCCTCGGCATCGTGGCACTGGCGGGAGTCGTCGTCAATGGCTCACTGGTGCTGATCGACTTCACCAATCATGAGCATCGCGTCGAAGGCAAACCCGCTCTGGAGGCCATCCGGAGCGCCGCCGTTCAGCGTTTCCGGCCGATTCTGCTGACCACTCTGACAACCTTCGGCGGACTGGCCCCGATGATCTTCGAGACGTCGCGCCAAGCGCGCTTCATGATCCCGATGGCGATCTCGCTGGGCTTCGGCATTGTCTTCGGCACGGTGATCACGCTGCTCATCATTCCCTGCCTGTACATGGTCCTGCAGGATGTTCGCAACTTCTTCGTCAAGCTTGGCTGGCTTCGGCCGATCGTGCCGGAGATGCCGGAAGCCAGCGCTGCGGCTGCATCCTGAAAAAGCCGATCAGAGTGGCGCGACGGCAGTCGAGCTACCGGTGCGCTCGGCCAGCTTCATGGCTTCGATGACGCGGACGCCAAGCGCGACCTCTTCGGGCGTGATGGCGCCCTCGAGGAGCTCGCCCTTTACGGCGCGATGGAAGTTCTCCCACTGATAATGGCCGCTGCCTGAACCGACGTTCTGGCGCAGAATGGTGGAGTGGCGTTCGCCGGTCACCGTCACCAGCGACATGGTGGCCCCCTGGTCGCATGCCAAGCCGTACTCGAGGGGGCCGATGTTGCGGTAGATGGTTCCGCGCTCGAAGTTGAGGATCATGGTGTTGGCATAGTATTGGCCATCGTCAACGCAGAACGAAGCGAAGATGTTGGCAAGGCAGCCATTCGCAAAGGCGATGCCAAGCTGGGCATTGTCGGGAGTCGGGCGACCGGTGCGAATGCGGCTGTGCAGCACCTGCACCGTCTCGGGCACGCCGAGCAGACGGATGAGGTCATTGATCATGTAGATGCCAAGGCGGTAGATGGGCGCGACAGGACAGAGTTCCGGGTCATCGTACCAGCTGCCGTTGGCCTTCTCGTGGTAATCGCCCCACACGTCGAGACGACACCCAACGGGGCGGCCGAGATTGTACTGCTCGCGCCAGGCGTTTATCTGCTTCAGGTCGCCGCTGGGCATGGGGGCCGGGGAGTTCAGATGCACCACCCTGCCCTGCTGCCTGGCCTCTTGCAACACCGCCAAGGCCTCATCGGCATTGGCTTCAAAAGGCTTGGTGGTGATGATATCCTTTCCGGCCGCCATGATCTCCCGGATTAGTCTGGCGCGGCCATTGGGGCCGGTGAACAGGCCGATGACGGGGATATCGTCGCGGGCGAGAAGATCCCGCAGGGAATCGTAGGCATCGACGCCAAGCGGTTGCGCCTGGGCCCGTGCCTTTTCGCCGTCCAGATCGCACAAGGCGGCAAGCTCGAACCAGGCAGCGCCGTCGCCGCGGGATACCTGTTCCACAATGTGCCTGCCGAAGTTCAGCCCCACAATACCGATTTTCAACCGCTCCATGATGCAGCTCCCCTTTGGTTTGAAGAAGGGTATACCGCGCCCCGGCATATGGCAACCACGGATTCGACAAATGGCCGAATCCGATCCTGTCAGACCTGAGACGTGAGCCAGCGGCACTGGTATGGCGCCAGAGTCAGCGCGCCGTTCCCCAGATCGACCGGCTCCTCGCCGAGCAGATCGAACACACCGGCGTTGACATCGAGGGCGCTGGCATCGCTGGTCAGTTGAACGTGAATCGTGGCAGCCGTGAGGTTGTGGAGACAGACGACGGGGCGGCCGTCATGGATGCTCTCGCGTTGCAGCGCGAAGAGTTCATCGCCGAGATGCAGGATAGTCTGGGGCGACTCAGGATGAAAGGCTGGATTGGCGCGCCGACAGGAAAGGAGACGCGAGTAGGCTTTGAAGACGCGGGCCGTCGTGCTGCTGCCACGGCCAAGCTGCTCGCGCAGCTCGATCTCGCTCCATTTGCGGCGATTGATGGTGCGGTTGTGGCCGCTCTGCTCAACGCCCGCTGTCCAGTTGCGGGTTCCCGTGATGCTGTGAAAATAGACGCCGGGAATGCCTTGCAGCGCAACCATGATTGTCTGCGAGCAGATGAAACGTGCTATGTGCAAGCTGGCGCTGGCATTGGCGGGGTCCGCGAGGGCATCGAAGTAGGTAATATTGAGCTCGTACGGCTTGTCGGTGCCATCACTGAGGCGCCGGGTATTGATGCGCCCACCCCGCTCGCGCACATTCTCCACCACGCGGTCGATTTCCTCCTGAGGGAGGAGGCCTTCGAGCGGACGTACGCCGATGCCATCATGAGAAGCCGTGAAGTTGAAGAAGGTGCAGCCGGCCGGCGGGGTGGCGAGACCGGCGGCCCACTCCGTCAAGACCTTGCCACTGCCGCGCAGGAGAGCGTGAAGCAGCAGGGGCGGTAGCGGGAACTGGTAGACCATGTGGGCTTCGTCGCCCTTGCCGAAGTAGCTGATGTTCTCCTCATGCGGCACATTGGTCTCGGTGACAAGGATCACCTCGGGGGCCAGCATCTCGAGAAAGTCGCGGAAGACCTTGACGACTTCGTGCGTCTCCGGCAGGTGCAGGCAGTTGGTCCCTATCTGTTTCCACAGGAAGGCGATCGCGTCAAGGCGGATCATGCGTGCGCCATAGTGAACGTAGAGCATGAGGATGTCGAGGAACTCGAAGAGCACATCGGCATTGGAGAAATTGAGGTCGACCTGATCGTCGCTGAAGGTGGTCCAGATGTGCTTGAGGCCGTTTATCGTCTGGTAAGGGGTGAGCAGCGGTAGACTTCGCGGGCGCACGACCATGCTGAGGTCGGCACTGGGCTCGACTGCATGGAAATAGTGTCGTTCGGGAGCGATGCCATTGAGGAAGTCCTTGAACCACCTGCTTTCGCGACTGCAGTGATTGAGAACGAGATCGAACATGAGGTCGAAGTTGGCGTTTAGCTGGCCGATATCGCCCCAAGTGCCGAACTCGGGATTGACCTTGCGATAGTCGATGACGGAGAAGCCGTCGTCGGAGGAATAGGGCGCGAAGGGCAGTATGTGAATGGCGCTGAACATCCCCTGCAGGCGCTTGTCGGCGAATCGCTTGAGGGCCATGAGGGGAGTATCCTTCTCACCGCGTATCATGTCGGCGTAGGTGATCAGCACGGTGCTCTTCTCGCTCCACCGGGGCGAATCGGAAAGCGGTCCGTAGCCGAGGCCGTAGCGGCCGAACATCATGTTGAGCCGCTCGGTGAGCAGGTCCTTCTGGTGCTCACCGTAGAGCCTGCCAAAGCGGTCGCGGAGGCGATACATGGCAGGATGCAGATTGGACCTCAAACGCATGGTACGGGTATCCTCAAAGGACTTGTTTGATACTGATCAGCGAACGCAACTTGCGGTGCAGCACCTCGTAGCTGAAGTACTTGGCCGCGACTTGGTAATTGTGCTCGACCATCTCCTGGCGATACCCCTCGTCCTCCAGGACGCGCCGTATCCGCGGAACAAGCCGAGAGGTGGGAAAGCCGTCGAAGGCAAGCATGTCGAAATCGAGTGGTTCGATATCGCGTTCGAAGACTGGATAGCGATTGATGACGATCGGCTTGCGGAAGTAGCATGCTTCCAGAAAAGCATTGCCGAACCCCTCATACAGGCTAGGATAGGTCACCAGATCGGCATGTGGGTACAGATCCCACAACGTGTAGGTCTGGCGCCCGCGAATGTCGATCTGGCGCTTTTCACCGATACGATCACTGATATAGCGGATATCGACGTCCCGTGAACGGGCGAGCTCGTCGATCATGTTGAAGTATTCCATACCCTCGTCGCCCGCGGCATGGGAGATGACCAGCTTGAAGCGGTCATCGTGCAGCAGGTGGAGGAGCTGAATCGCGTGTTCGATGCCTTTGCGCGGGACAATGCGGGTCGGCTGCAAGACCATGATGTCGCCCGGCTTGAGGCCGATGTCCTCGCGCAGATTGCGGGTATAGTCGTCGACGGGTGGGGGCGCATTGGCGAAGTCGAAGACGTTGGGAACGAGCATGGAGGAGATGCCTTTTCGCCAGGCGAGTTCATCGCGGGCGGTCTGGTTGATGACCGCATGCTGAAGCTCCGGGATACGCGGTGGGAAGCACTTCTCGAGGTAGTCATTGATGGCGCTACGCTGAAACCGGCTTCGCTCCCAATAGAAATCATGGTGATGAGCGACGGCCGGCAGATGGGTTTCAGCGAGGAATTCGGTGCTGGCAATGCCGAGCGGGATGTGCATGGGGATGCTGAGCACGTTCTGGAAAACGAGGAGGGTCAGTTCGTACTCCTCGACGAATCGGTAGAGGGTACCCTTCAGGTAGTTGGCGACGTCATGGATGCGTTCGCTGACCTTGCGGCTGCGATAGTTGCCGCCCCAGATGTTGTGATTGATCCAGGCAATCTCGGGATGCTCGAAATGGGCTTCAGGTACGCAGTAACTGACCCCCGGATCCGTATCGAGCTTGCCGCCATACCAGAAACTGACATGCTTGTCCTTCCACAGGACCTCGGCCCATTTGGCTGCCTCCAGAGAGACGCCATCAGTACCGGCAAAGCGTGTCGACACAAATCCAGTTCGTTCCGGCATGAAAAGGCTCTTCGTGGTTCGTTTTCGGTTTTCCCTTTTACCCAAGATAACCGAAAAAGGAGGCTGGGGGCAAATCAGACCGTCTTCTCGTACCTGGCGCGTATGGCTGCCAGCAGGTGATCGGAGGGGCCGCCCTTGGTCAGATAAGCCTCCGCGCCGGCACGTATCATGGCTGCCGACATTTCGCTGTCATTGTGCATGGACAACGCGACGATGCGGGTGCGGGGATAGTCTCTGTGGATCACCCTCGCAATCTCGATGCCGCTGATGTCCGGGAGATTGATATCGAGAACCACGACATCGGGCTGCAACTCATCAACGAGGCGCAAAGCCGCGGCGCCATCGGCGGCTTCGCCGACGACCTCGATATCCGGCTCCAGGCGAAGCAATCCTCCCAGCCCTTCACGGAGGATTTGATGATCGTCGACCAACACAACGTGGAAAATCCCGGGCAGGCGCCTGCGTGATGCCGGCGCATGTCGATCATGCGTCACATTGCGTTGATCCGGCATGAGGGAGCGTCGCGGGAGGGTGTGTGGAACGGTCAGTGTAACGGTGGCGCCTTCGCCAGGTTTCGACTCCACCACCATCTTTCCCTTGAAATGAGCAAGTCTCTGCTGAATGCTGAACAAGCCAAAGCTGACACTCTCGGTGGTTCTTGCTTGCATGGCATTGTCGTCAAATCCGCGTCCTTCGTCTTTCACCACAATGCAGGTCTGCCACTCGTCGCTCACTTTCATGGTGACGCATGCGCGGTCGACGCCAGCGTGCTTGATCACATTGAGCAACAGTTCGCGGGTACATTCGAAGAGCAGGTAGCGCAGTTCTTCTCGATCGGGCTCGGCAGCAGGATCGGCTCGCAGGTCGACGGTGAAGGTTCCAGAGCGGCCGAGCCACTTGGCCAGCCACGCCAAACCACCAGCCAGTCCCGCATCATGCAGAACGGGGGGACTGAGCTCGACAGTCAGCGAGCGCGCCACCTCGATCGCATCGCACAGAATCTCGTCAGCAACGCGCGAGGCTTCGGCCAGACGCTGGCCGCCCTCGCTCTTGCCCCCACATTCCAATTGCATGCGGGCGGCTACCAGCAGTTGCTGAAGGTGGTCGTGCAACACGGTCGCGAGGCGTTTGCGTTCGCGCTGCTCGACCTGTGTCAGTTCCGCCGCAAGAGCGCGCAGCTGCGCCGCCAGCTTCCGAGCCTGCTCGGTGCGGTCGGCAACGCGCTGCTCGAGACTCTGATTGAGCATGGCCAACTGAGCCTCACTGTCGCGCAAGGCCTTTTCGGCCAGCACCCGCCCGGTGATATTCTCGACGATGCCGACGATCTGTCGGCCATGATTTTCAAGGTCGGGTCGCAAGGTGGCACTGGCACGAACCCACACAATGTGTCCATCCTTGCGGATGTACCGTTTCTCGAAGTAGAAGGCCTCGATCCTGCCGTCAAGCAGGGCCTGATACTCTTCGAGATTGTCGCCGACATCGTCTGGATGCGTAATGCTCATGAAGGTCATATCGCCAGCCAGAAGCTCCTGAGCAGTATAGCCGGTGAGTTCGCAATAGGCTTTGTTGACGTGCAGAAAGCGTCCGGACGTGGTGGCGAGGAGCATGCCGATGGGGGCGCGTTCGAAGGCTTCGCGGAAACGGTCCTCACTGAAGCGCAGAGCCTCCTCGGCACGCTTGCGAGAGTCGATCTCCTCGATGACGGCAATGAAGTATTCGGGCTCTCCATCCAGTCTACGCTGCAAGGATCCGGTGAGCGCGACCCATACATAGCTCCCGTCCGCCCGCACATATCGTTTGTCCATGGAATAGCTCGCGATAACCCCTTCGCGAAGTTGATCGGCAAAGTGCAGATCCTGATCGACGTCTTCCGGATGGGTGATATCCGAGAAGCTGACTGCATGCAGTTCCTCGCGCGGGCGCCCCGTGATTTCGCACAACGTGTCGTTCACGCGGATAAACCGCCCGTCCAGCGAGACGTGAGCCATGCCTACCGCGGCATTCTCGAAGGTGCTCCTGAATCGTCGATTGCTTTCGAGCAGCTCCAGTTCGTTGCGCCGCAGCTCTGTCATGTCGATGCAGATGCCGATCATTCGCTTCACCCGCGAGTGCTCGTCGAAGACGACCTGTCCCTGGAGGCGCACCCAGGTGGTAGTGGCGATGCGGAGCTCCACATCGATCCAGCCGTTCTGGAAGGCGTCGCGGACAGCGGTGAAGAGTTTTCGGCGATCCGATGGATGAATGCGCCGCCGCACCAGAGCTGGAGAGGGGGGCGTCTCCCGGGGCAGTTGCCACAGGTCAAACATGTGGTCATTCCAGACGAAGGTACCGGCCGTCGCATCCCAGTCCCACGTGCCGAGCCCCGCCCCTTCAACGGCTATTCTGTAGCGTTGCTCGCGTTCACGCAATGCCTCTTCCGCCTGCAGCTTTTCCGTGATATCTTCATTGAGGATGACGCATCCGGTGACTGCGCCATTCTCGTCAAAAAGGGGCACGGCGGAGTTGCGGATTATCTTGCTGGTATTGTCAAAGCACTTGATCTTGAGGAGTTCGTTGAGGGTGGTTTCTCCGCGGGAGAGGGCTCTCGTGGCCGCCCATTCATCCGCCGCGATCTCCTTTCCCGTCTCATACGCCCACGCCTTGTACTCGCTGAATTGCTCCCGCGGAACATAACGAGCACCACTCCAGATCATCTTGCCGGCGGCGTTCCCATAGTCGATGCCTCCATCCTGACTGGCAAACCAGACGCCGACGGGAAGGTTGTCGAGAATGGCCTGCATGCGGCCGCGGCTGTCCTGCAGGTCACGCCGCGCCTGCTCATGGTCACGGAGCAAGTTGGCCTGCCAATCCCGCTCCAGGCGATCCTCGGTCACATCCTCAATCACGCCTGTCATGCTCGATGCCGAATCATGCTCTGGTGAGACTGTCAGACCAATCATCCGCACCCAGACCGGCGTCTGTCGATCGGCAACCGGCCGGAGGGGATATTCGATGTTGAAAAAAGAACTCTCCGCGGATTGTGAAGTATGTGCCAGCGCCTCGCGGACGCGCGCTCGAAAAGCAGGCTCCACAAGCAGAATGAGCTCCTCCATACTGGGGTCCGTGCTTCCATGGAGGGCAAGGATCTGCCGACAAAGCTCATCACAACAGATCCGGCCGGCTGGCCAGTTGAGGCTCCATCTCCCCATGCGCGCGGAGTTGGGCGGAGAGGTGCACGCTCCGCCTTCATTCACAATAATGTTTGGAGAGGGGTACACGCCCTCACACGCCTCGTCGACCATCCTATGCCTCGCATCCAGGATAAATTTGCTTACTTTACCCTGCATCGTGATTCAAATGCAACATGGAGGCCGCCGCAAGCCACCGCGCGCACCTCGACCGCGGGCATCACGCCGGGTATACATCAAGCAGGCAATGGGCGATTGCACTTTCCTTCTGCCCACAGCCGGCTTTTTTGGCGCCGGGAGCTTTAATTTCCATCTCCCTGCGATATACTTTGCTTTCATAAACTTCCACGAGTGGCGGGCGAAAGGCCATACCTTCTCCATCTATGATCAGCCTCGATCGATTTCAGCAACTGAGCCGCGATTACAATGTCATTCCGCTTGTGCGGACTCAGGTTGCCGATGTGGAAACCCCCATCACCATCGCGGCCCGACTACAGGAACAGGGTCCCTATTTCCTGCTCGAGTCCGTCGAAGGGGGCGAGAAATGGGGTCGGTTCTCCATTCTCGGCTTCGACATTCGCAAGCAATTCATCATTCGCGACGGTCAGGCCATCCTGCGTCAGGGAGAGATGGAGGTAGCCTTGCCGGGGAACCCGGTAGACGCGCTGCAGAACTACCTGCGACGCTTCCGAGCAGTGCAGGTACCGCACCTGCCACGATTCTTCGGCGGCGCGGTTGGCTACTTCTCCTTTGAAGCCGTGCAATACTTCGAGCGTTGCGGCAACAACAAGCCCAATGACACGGCATTTCCCGATGCCGAGTTCCTCATCACCGACAAGCTGATCGCCTTCGACAACCGCGATCACACCATACACTTTGTCTGCTGCATACATCCGGGCGACTATGACAGCATGGATTCCGCCTATCAGAGCGGCATGGACCAGCTCGATGCCATGGAAGAACTCCTGCGGACGCCTGTTCCGCGGCCGATAGCGCCGCCAGCGGGTTCAGTCCCGAAATTGCAGATGCGAACCAATCTCACACGCGATGACTACGAACAGATGGTCAACAGCGGCAAGCAGTACATTCGGGATGGCGACATCATCCAGGTGGTCCTGGCCCAGCACTTCAGCACCCACGTCACGGCCAGCGCCCTCGATGTTTACCGTGCCTTGCGCTATGTCAATCCCTCTCCTTACATGTACCTGCTGCAGCTGGAAGACGAACGCGCCATCGCCGGTTCTTCTCCCGAAGTGATGGTGCGCGTAACGGACGATCTGGCGGAGACCCGCCCCATCGCCGGGACGCGGCCGCGCGGGGAGACCCCCGAGCAGGACCTGGCCTTCGCCGAAGAGCTGCTTGCCGATCCCAAGGAACGGGCCGAGCACGTGATGCTCGTGGACCTGGCCCGCAACGATCTCGGCCGCATTGCCAGAATCGGCAGCGTAGTCGTCACGGATTACATGGTGATCGAGCGCTACTCGCACGTGATGCACATCGTTTCCCACGTTACTGCCCAACTGCGGGAAGATTGTGACGCGCTGGATGTTTTCAAGGCGACCTTTCCCGCCGGAACGCTATCGGGAGCGCCCAAAGTACGCGCCATGCAGATCATCAACGAGCAGGAGCCGACCCGCCGCGGCCCCTACGGCGGCGCCCTCGGGTACATTGCCTACGGGGGGCGGATCATGGATATGGCCATCACCATACGCACGGTGGTTCTCGACGATGGTGAGGCAACGGTGACCGCCGGCGCCGGGATCGTCTTCGATAGCGTACCCGCCAGGGAATACGAAGAGACCCGCCAGAAGAGCCGCGGCATGCGACGCGCTCTCGACCTCGCCGAACGTGGACTTCGACTCGAAGAGGATGCGGGCCGATGATAGTGATGATCGACAATTACGATTCCTTCACCTACAACCTTGTGCAGGAGTTTGGGAAGCTGGGTGGCGAGATGGAGGTCTATCGGAACGATCAGATCTCGATCAATGAGTTGGAAGCCATGAAACCGTCAGCGCTCATCATCTCTCCGGGGCCGTGCACCCCGAACGAGGCGGGCATCAGCGTGGCGGCGATCCAGGCCTTCTCAGGGCGGATCCCGGTTTTTGGCGTCTGCCTGGGGCACCAGTCGATTGTCCAGGCATTTGGCGGCACGATCATCCATGCGAAAGCGATCATGCATGGCAAAGTCTCCGCGATCACGCATCATAACCGGGATCTCTTTGCGGGATTGCCACAACCATTCCAGGCAGGCCGCTATCATTCGCTGGCTGGCCAGCGCGAAGATTTTCCCGAGTGCCTGGAGATAACCGCCCAATCGGAAGACGGTGACGTGATGGGCCTTCGCCATCGCTTGCATCCCACCGTCGGGGTGCAGTTCCACCCGGAGTCGGTCCTGACGCCGGATGGGCCGAAGCTGCTGAAGAATTTCCTGGATATGATCTCATCGTGAGCATGACGCCAGAAGCAAACGAGGTAGTTCGATGAAACTGATGGAAGGTAAGCCTGTCGCCGACGCCGTACTCGGCCAACTGCAGCAGATGACCGCGACACTGAAGCGGCAGGGACTACAGCCTGGCCTGGCCGTGGTGCTGGTCGGTGAAGATCCCGCCTCGCAGGTCTACGTCAACATGAAAGCCCGCAAATCAGAAGAGCTCGGCCTCTATTCAGTCAAGAAGGTGTTGCCTGCCGATGCGACGCTGGAGCAGGTGCTGGCCCAGGTTGCCGAGTTGAATGCGGATGACCGCATCGACGGCATTCTCGTCCAGTCGCCGCCACCACCACATATCGATGAGCGGGTCGTGATCGAGGCCATCAGCCCAGCCAAGGACGTCGACTGTTTTCACCCTTATAGCGTCGGCAAGCTGATGATCGGCGATGATGACGGTTTTCTGCCCTGCACGCCCTATGGCTGCATGCTGCTGCTGCAGTACTACGGCATCGAGACCTCCGGCAAGCACGCGGTCGTGATCGGCCGCTCGAATATCGTCGGCAAGCCGATGGCCGCCTTGCTCGGCCGCAAGAGCAAGCATGCCAACTGCACGGTCACCATGTGCCATTCCCGCACCCAAAACATGAGCGAGATCACCCGCCAGGCCGACATTCTGATTGCCGCGATCGGCAAGCCGGAGTTCGTCACCGCCGAGATGGTGAAGGAGGGTGCGGTTGTCATCGATGTCGGCATCAACAGGGTGGACGATCCCTCCGCCAAACGAGGCTATCGGCTGACTGGAGACGTGGCCTTCGACGAGGTGAAGGAGAAGGTTTCCTGGATCACGCCGGTGCCAGGCGGTGTCGGCCCGATGACCATCGCCATGCTGATGGCGAATGCCGTCAAAGCCTGCTGCCGCCGCAACGGCATCACCTTTGACCTCACGTTTTAGTTGAATTCAAACATGAGATGATCGGGGTGACAGGCCGCGGTCAATGTGACATCAAGTACATGCCCATTCAACACAAGATATCCAGCGCTGCCACCAGTGTCATCACCAGGCTTCATGAGGCCGGCTACGAGACCTATCTTGTCGGCGGCGCCGTACGCGACCTGCTCCTCGATCTCGATCCGAAGGATTACGATGTCGCCACGAGTGCGACGCCGGAAGAGGTGAAGGAGCTGTTCGGTCGTCAGGCACGGCTGATCGGGCGGCGCTTCAGGCTGGCGCATGTCTATTACCAGTCGGACATCATTGAAGTGAGCACCTTTCGCCGTGAACCGAGCCTTCAGGAACGCAAGGGCCGGCAGGATGACAAAGGGCTCATCGTGTGGCGCGACAACGAGTTCGGGACACTTGAGGAAGATGCGCGCCGGCGGGACTTCACGGTCAACGCCATCTACTACAACCCGTTGATGAATGATGGCGAGAAGTTGGTGGATTTTGTTGGCGGTCTGGATGACATGAAGCAACGAACGGTGCGCGCCATCGGGCTGCCGGACATCCGGATGCAGGAAGATCCCGTGCGCATGCTGCGCGCCTGCAAGCTGGTAGCGCAGTATAATTTCGATGTGGAAGAGGAATTGGGCCATGTGCTGAGCGCCAATGCTTCCCAACTCGAGCTAAGTTCACAAGCGCGGTTGCTGGAAGAGATCTTCAAGATTCTGAAGAAGCCGTACTGCTGGCGCACCCTGCAGGTCTGTCATCGTTTTGGCCTTCTGCGGTATCTGCTTCCAGCCATAGGGGATCGCTGGGAGAGCGAATCGGGCCTGCTTTGTCAGCACCTGTTGCAGGCACGCGATGAGCTGATGCTGCGCGGCAAAGTCTATCCGTCACGGGTGACTGGGCTGGCCGCGCTACTGCTGCCTTTTGTCGCCGATGCATGCGGCACCGGCCAGGATTTGCGCGATCTGTGGGAGAACACCTCGGGCATCAACAAAGTTGTGCGTTCGCTTACCCACGAGCTGCTCGAACCGTATCGCGTGCCCCGACATACCATCGCCAAGATCTGCGATACACTGCTGGTGCAGCCGAAGTTTCTCGAAGGTCAATCGTCGAAGCGGGTGGTCAATCATCCCGAGTATAACCGGGGACGCGACCTCTTCCAGATTTTCGTGCAGGGCGCCGGCTTGTCGAGTGGCCTGCTGAGTCCCTGGCCAAATCAGCAGAAGACCAACAAGCGCCGCTATCGCCGTCGAAAGCAGCGCAGCGGTGAAGAGACGTGAAGACTACGGCCAAAGTTGTTCTGGTCGTGCTCGCGCTCCTCTTTGTTGCCTGGCTGGTGCAGCCCTTTCTCTTCGCCAGTCGGCGAGCGCCGACATTGATCGATGCGTTTGCTCAGCGACAAGGCGAAGAGCCGGCGCGAGAAGCGGCGGCCTCGCAACCGGTTACCGCCGTCACCACCGTAGCGGAGCCGGAGTCCGCCGAGGCAGGGCTTCCAGCGGGACACGACGTCTACGGCTTCGAGAAGCTGGATCTTCCCATCAGCGGCACTCTGGAGCGACTGGCGGGCGGGGCAGGTGCCGGCATGCTGATCGACCCGGAAGCGCGACGCATTCTATGGACAAAGAACGAAGACGAGTTGGTCTCCATCGCCTCCATGACCAAACTCATGACCCTGCTGATGGTCATGAGGGCACTGGAAGAGCGGGACGATTTCACCATGGATACGATCGTTCGTGTCTCGCCGGCCGCGGCGAGCATGGGGGGTACCCAGGTCTGGCTTGGTGCGAGAGACGAGCATCCGCTCAAGGAGATGCTGAGGGCGATGATGATCCAGAGTGCGAACGATGCTGCCTATGCCATCGGCGAGGCGGTTTCTCCCAATGGCAGCATCGATACGTTCATCGCCTCGATGAATCGGACGGCGCGGGAAATCGGCATGCGCCACGCACGCTTCTACAACCCTCATGGGCTGCCGGGTGCCTCTGTTTACGAAGAGAACCGCGCCACGGCGGTGGACATGATGGTGCTGGCGATCGAACTGCACCGCTATCCGGCGGCCTTGCGCCTGGCGGGCCAGGAACAGGCCACATTCGAGCACCCCAATGGCAAGACGCTGATCATGAACAATCATAACCAGTTGCTGCGCACCTGTCCTGGTGTTTACGGCCTCAAGACCGGCTTCACGCATCGGGCGGGTTTCTGCGTCACCGTGTCGTGCCTGCGCAATGGCAGGGTACTGCTGGCTGTCGGTACTGGGTTCAGCAACAAGACTGCGCGCAACCAGTTCTTCGAGGCTTTGCTGGACTGGGGCTTCGAGCAAAGCCGTCTGCTCGATGAAGATCCGATAAAATTGCCGTAAAGGGCTGTTCTCCCGCTCTGTGTCACGCTACCTTCTCCCCCAGCACCTGCTGGTTTCACGACAGCACATCAACGTCGGGGGAGAAGATCGCGATGGCACGACACTGGAACCCGAATTGGCCCGTCCTCAAGAGCTATGATATTGAGCACCTGGCGCGTATCGCCCTGCCAGTTGGCGGCTTGGGCACCGGCACTCTCTCCCTGGGTGGCCGGGGAGATCTGCGCGACTGGGAGATCGTCAATCGCCCGGCCAAAGGGTTTGTGCCGCGAGACGCACACGGTACTCGCGCCAATACTCCTAGTTTCGTCCTGCGGACCCATGGCGCCGGCGGCTCCACCGCATGCCGGTTGCTGGAAGGTCCGCTCGACAGCCATGACTACGAGGGGGCCATCGGCAGCCCCGTGCCCACCGCGGGCTTGCCGCGCTTTCGTCGCTGCGAGTTCGCCGCCGCCTACCCTTTCGGCCAGGTTCACCTCAGCGATCCGGACCTGCCATGCGACGCGCGGATCGAGAGCTTCAATCCGCTCATTCCGGGCGATGCGGATCGCAGCGGCCTGCCAGTAGCCATCCTGCGTTTCGTCATCACCAATACTTCGGACAGCAAGCTGACCGTATCCGTCTGTGGCTCATTGCCCAACTTCATCGGTACCGATGGCTCCATCCGGACGCCGTGCTGGGACGGAACGCCCCTGGCAACCGGCGCCTGCAAGAATCGCAATCAGTGGCGCATTGGCCGCAAGGTGCGCGGCATCTCCATGCATTCGGAAGGAGTCGCCCCTGAAGCCGAAGCCTGGGGAACCCTGGCCCTTACCACAACCGCCAAACGCGGTATCTCCTGGCGTACGGCCTGGGCTGACCGCTCATGGGGCGACGCCTTGCTCGATTTCTGGGACGATTTTAGCGAAGATGGGAAAGTCGACGAGCGCAAACATTCGCGCAGCGACTCGCCCATGGCGTCACTGGCCGTGCGTTTCAGCATCCCGCCACGTCAATCCCGCGCGGTCACGTTCCTGGTCACCTGGCATTTTCCCAACCGCATGACCTGGACACCAGCCCCGGCGGAGGGCTGCGGCTGCCAGGATGGAGCCTGTGAGCCGGCGGACAATCGCATTGGGAACTATTACACCGATCGCTTTGCGGATGCCTGGGAGGTGGCCGAGAAGGTGGCGGAAGAGCTGCCGTCACTGGAAGAGAGCACCCGCCGCTTCGTCAGCGCGTTCATCGAGAGCGATCTTCCGAAGGAGCTGCGCGAAGCCGCACTCTTCAATCTCAGCACCCTGCGCAGCCAGAGCTGCTTTCGTACGCCGGACGGTTACTTTTACGGCTGGGAAGGGTGCCATGATTCCGCTGGTTGCTGCCCCGGTTCATGTACCCACGTATGGAATTACGAGCAGGCAACGCCTTTCCTCTTCGGTGAGCTGGCCAGAAGCATGCGCGAGGTCGAGTTCGCTCATGCCACCGATGAGCAGGGCATGATCTCCTTCCGCGTCAACCTGCCGCTCTCTCGCGCCCGCGAGATGGGCAAGGCGGCCGCGGATGGACAGCTTGGCTGCATCATGAAGCTATACCGCGAGTGGCAGCTCTCGGGGGATGAGGCGATGCTGAGCCGCCTCTGGAGTGCCGCCCGCCGGGCGCTGGAATTCTGTTGGATCGAAGGTGGCTGGGATGGCGATGAAGATGGTGTCATGGAAGGATGCCAGCACAATACCATGGATGTGGAATACTATGGGCCGAATCCCCAGATGCAGGGATGGTACCTTGGCGCGTTGCGCGCGGGCGCTGCCATGGCGGAGTACCTTGGCGAGAGCGATTTTGCCGAGCACTGCCGATCCCTGGCCGCGGCAGGATCCGCCTGGATGGATGCGCACCTCTTCAACGGTGAATATTACGAGCAGGAGATTCGCCCCCCGGCCGATCCCGGCTCCATCCCGGCGGCGCTTGCCCACTCGATGGGGGCCAGGGATCCCGCGCATCCGGAGCTGCAACTGGGAGCGGGTTGCCTCATCGACCAGTTGGTAGGACAGTACATGGCGCACATCTGCGATCTGGGCTATCTGCACGATCCCCACATGGTCAGGCGCACCTTGCGCAGCATTGTTCAGTACAACCGCCGCGCGGAGTTCCACAGTCACTTCAATCACCTGCGCTCGTTTGTACTGGGAGACGAGTCGGGCATCCTGATGGCATCGTATCCGAAAGGAAATCGCCCGGAGCGTCCCTTTCCGTACTACAACGAGGTGATGACCGGATTCGAGTACACGCTTGCGGCACATCTGATCTATGAGGGAAAGCTCAAGAAGGGGCTGAAGGTGATAGCAGCCGTCCGGCAGCGGTATGACGGGCGCAAGCGCAATCCCTTCAACGAAGCGGAATGCGGCCATCACTATGCCCGTGCCATGGCCAGTTGGGCTGGCGTTCTCGCCTTCACCGGCTTTCACTATTCCGCGGTCACGCAGACGATGAGCTTTGCCGATCGTGAGGGCAACTGGTTCTGGAGCAATGGCGATGCCTGGGGCATGTGCCATATCAAGAATTCCCGGAACAGCTGGAAAGTTCGGCTCTCGGTCTACCATGGGGAGTTGACGTTGAACGCCTTTGGCATCCATGGTAAAGGGGAAACCATCTTCCCGACGACGCGGAAGATCACTGCCGTCGAGACAATCACTTTCAGACTTGAACGGTAACCGCCTGTCGGTAACCGGAGGAAGCAGACATGGAACGCGTCGCCATCATCGGAGCGAGCCCCAAAGCAGATCGTTACTCCTATCGCGCCCAGCAGTTGCTGACGGAGCACGGGCATCAGGTGTATCCGGTAACACCCAAAGGCGGCGAGATTCTGGGGGTTCCGGCCGTGGCCACCTTGAAGGAAATTGACGAACCCATCGATACGGTCACCCTGTATGTGGCGCCGCAGCACCAGGAAGCCGTCATCGAGAGCATTATCGAGAAGAAGCCTCGCCGCGTCATCTTCAATCCCGGCACGGAGTGCGAGGAGAGTGAACGGCGTCTGAAAGAAGCGGGCATCGAGGTGGAGGAGGCGTGTACACTGGTCCTCCTCAACAGTGGTCAGTTCTGATCACCCGGCAAGATTAAAGAGGCGGGTCAGCGGACCCAAATTCCGCTGACCCGCCTTGATCACAGCTTCCTCGCCGACCGGAGTCAGCGATTCACGCGCACGGCAACTGCACAGAGGCATCCTTTTGACGCAGTCATCCCAACGATGGCCGAGTCGTCCCTCTTAACATCTGTGCTGTTCGTGTGGGCGCCGATAAACGACGCATCTGCGATCCGGGCCCCAACCCGAACTATATATAACAACTCTCTCCACATCACGTTCTGGATGGGTCTCTGCAACGTGGCCAAGAGCTTCATACTTCTATTACGCGGAAGCAGCATTCACATATCTCCTGTCGTTTGTCTTACAAACGGACAAGGTCCCTGCTGCCCCGCGCCTTTTGTCCGTGTCAGTGTTTGTCTGACAAAGATACTTATAGCAAAGTGTTGGCCCGTTTTCCAGTCGTGTCGAGGAGTTTTTTGCGGATCAAGGGGAAAAAAGTTCAGTTTTGAGCTCGGGGAGGCTCAATCCTGGAAGAGATCGGGCTCGGGTTCGGGGAGGAACTTGAGGTGGTAGTAGAACTCGTGGAGCAATGCTGGAGCGAAGGCCATCTGCATGGCTTTCCAGCTACCATCGTTGCGCTTCCTCACGCTGAGCTGGCGAAGTTCCTCGGTGACATTCTTGATGCTCTGCCAGCAATGTGGCGCCCAGCTCTTCATGATTCCCTGCAACTCCGGGTAGGGATACTCACCGGGCAGGGGTTGCTCGTAAATGCTGTCATGGAACTTGCGAAGCCGCAGGATCACGACCCCGACCTGGTTGCTGAAGGTGATGATCTGGCTCAGATTATCCTCATAAATCACCCGGTCCAATTCCCCGGCAAGGCGATCCGTCAGCATATAGAGTATCCCAAAGAACTCTTCGGCCTTGGCATTGACGAACTTGATGAACGGGCCATGATTCACCACCTCGCGGTCATAGATCACCTGTCGCCGCATCAGATCGAGAACGGACTGCTGCAGGGGCGACAACCGCTTGGTCAACAGATCGGCGACCAGCGCGAACTGCCAGTACTTGCTGACCGCGCCCCCGATGAAGGCTTCGTAAGCGCCTGCCCCTTCCTGACGAATGAGGTCCAGTTCTTCATCGGTGAACTTGCGCTGAACGACGAGCTCCTCCACCTTCTCATCGAACTGGGAGACGGCGGGGACGGTGATCATCGTGCCGCATGACGGGCACATGATGCTCTCCCCGATATGCTCGCGAAAGGCACGGATGTGCTGGGAGCACTGGTAGCAGGAGAACTTGACAACGTCTGGCTGGCTCATGGTCTGGAGGCTCCGGGTTCCGGGAGCAACAGCTTCCCGAGGTGGGCGCGCTTGGCACGTACCCAGAGCAGCCGCACCACATCACGCTCCACTTCGATAAAGGTCTGATAGCGCTTCTTCGGATTGCGCTGGATCATCCGCGTGATGACCTCGGCGACGTCAGGAGCGATGCCTTCCATCTTGTTCTTGTTGAGCAACATGGCCGGCAAGGTATCTCGTGCGGCCATGGCTTCCAGTTCGCGATTGGTGAAGAAGTTCTGGCCGGTGACGCCATTGTAGAAGAGCATGCCGAGGCTGTAGATCTCACTGGAGACACGCTCGCCCTCACCTGTCAGCCGCTCCGGGGGGAAGTACATGGGGGTGCCGGCGATGAGCTCCGCGGAGTCGTCGAGAGCCTGTTCGATGGTGACGCAGATGCCGAAATCGTAGAGGTAGGCGCCCATCTGGGGATTGAGGATGACGTTCTGGGGCTTCATGTCGCGATAGAGGAAGCCGCGATTGTAGATATGTGTTTCCGCGGCAAGGAGGCGCAGAATGATGAGGAGCATCTCGGGTTCGGAGAGCTTGCCAAGGCGCTTGATCTTGCGATCCATGCGTTCGCCATCGACGAACTCCATCGCGATAAAATGCTCGCCCTCGTATTCGCCCCACGCCAGGGAGTTGGCAATGCAGGCATGGGAACGCAGCCTCTCCATGATCTGCGCTTCTTCCTCGAGGCTGCCGATCAGCTTCTTGCTGGATGTAGGAGGGAGGATCTTGACGGCATAACTCTTGCTGGTAGAGCTTTCGTGGTAGGCTTTGTAAACCGCGCCGCCGCCGCCGCCGCCCAGATGCTCGAAGAGCCAGAACTTGCCCACCTTCTTCGGCGTGAAGTAGTCAGCGCCGCAGTAAGGGCACGATATGGTCGCCAACACCGGGTAGTCGCCAAGCGAAACAAATGAACTGCAGCCCGGGCAGAGGAAGGAGCCAACGCTCCACGACTGCACCGGATGCTGCGTCAAACGACTGCCTTTTCCAATCGACGACATGCGGACGAATTTCCGGAAGCTGAAGGTGGCGGAGCAGGGCCGACCGGCGCTGCCATTCTGCAAAACGCTATACCGTATCGCCCGCGCCCCCCTTTGACAACTTGCGCGCGAAGAGAGCGCGAAGTTCACGACACTCGTCTGAACCGCTCCACCAGGCCACCGCCAGGAACGCCGCGCCGCCCACTCCAGCCGGAACGGCAACGTGAAGGATCTGGCCCAACAGCCCGGGTTCGACGTGATCGACCAACCACGTGCGGCTGCTCCAGACAGCTACCCCCATCACGCAGAGCGCCAGAGCCTGTCGGAGCAACGACTTCACCAGCCGCGCCAGGTCGAGCGCTGGGGTCTGTACCGAGCGAAAGAAGATAAGGGTGAGGAGAATGACGTTCAACCAGGCGCTTGCGACCGTGGCCAGGGCCAGGCCGCGTTGCTGCAGCGGCCCCATGAGGGCGAGGTTCAAAATCAGGTTCAGCACCATGCAGAGTGCCGCAATGCGCACCGGGCTGCGCGTGTTCTTCCGGCTGAAGAAGCCGGCGCGCAGGATTTTTGCCGCCGCGAAAGCGGGAATTCCGGGCGCATAGAAGAGCAGCGCGGCCAAGGTATGCTCCGTGCTTTCGCTGGTGAAGCTGCCGCGCTCGAAGATCAGGGCGATGACCTCTCGTCCTAACAGCATGAAGATCAGCACGCACGGCAGGGTGAGAAAGAGGATGTGCCGGACCGCATACAGGAGGGCGGAGACCATGCCGCTGACGTCCGCTTCGGCAGAGGCGCGCGACATGACGGGGAGGCAGGCCGCGGAGAGCGCCACCGCAAAGATGCCGATCGGCAGAAAGATCAGTCGCTCGCTGTAGTAGAGAGACGTTACGGCATAGCCGCCAAGCCACCCTGCCACGACCCGGTCGCACAGCACGTTAACCTGATAGATGGCGGCACCGAAGCATGCGGGCAGGACCAGCGCCCATAACTCATGCATGCCTTCGCTGCGCCAGCGCGGCACGAAGCGAAAGCGAAAGCCCTGGCGATGGAGCAGCCAGCCCATGGCCAGCAGTTGGAGAATGCCGGCCAGCATTACGCCAATGACCAAGGCAAAGATCTGCACCCGCTGCTCCGTACCGATCAGTGGGGCGAGCCACATCGTCGCGACGATGAACATCACGTTCAGGATCACCGGGGCGAGGAAGGGAAGTGAGAAACGGCCGAAGCTGTTAAGAACGCCGGTGAGAAAACCGACGAGGCAGATGAAGAAGGTGTAAGGGAGGAGGGCAGCGGCAAGTCTCAGAGTCAACCGCGCGAGGCCCGGTTCGAGCAGCATCGAAGCAATCACACAGCCAATCACGCCGACGACAACAAGTGCAGCCAACAGCAGGCTGACCACGGAAAGGACGTTGCAGAGGATAGCGAAGGCGCTCGCCTTCCCGCCTTTGGCCAGCCGCTCGTTGAAAAGCGGCACAAAGCCTTCGGAGAGCGCCCCCTCTCCCAGCAGGCTGCGAACCAGATTCGGCACCGTGAAGGCCACCAGAAAGGCGCCGAGAGCATCGCTGGTGCCCCAGAAAGCGCCGAATACCATGTCGCGCACAAGCCCCGAGACGCGGCTGCCCAGGATACCGCTGGACGCAGCGGCGAAGCCCCGGCTGATTTTACTGCCCGACGCTGACATCAGCCCTTCTCCCCATGCGCCCGCCCGGCAAGCCATGCCAGGGCTCCCTCGCGGCTGCTCAAGGTGCCATTCAATTGCAGCTCGCGCGCCTCTTCGAGGATCCGCCCTATCGCCGGCCCCGCGGGGATAGCATGGGCCAGGACATCGCGCCCGGTCAGCAGGGGCTCGGGCAACTTCGGGGTGTTGGCCACCTCGTGCAACTTGTCCAGCAGAAAGAGGTAATTATCCATCCACCCGCTGCTGGCGGAACAGTCGATGCGATGCAGCTCGAGTTCGAGATCGAAGGTGGGACGAGCCATGAGCCGGCGCAAGGTTGCCACGCGCATCTCCTTGACATGCGCAAAGGTCATGTGCGTCTCGACCAGCGCCCGCACATCATCGGTGAATCTGCGCGACGCGCGCAAGCGCCTCAGTATGTCGGCCGTCATGTCGGCACCGATGGCGGCATGACAGGGAAAGGTCTCGCGACCATCCTCCCTGCGCGCGAAGGTGGGAGGCTTGCCCACGTCGTGCAGCAGGCATGCCCATGCCAGTACGGCCGGCGGATGCACCATCAGTTCGAGCAGGAGCAGCGTGTGAATCCAGACATCGCCTTCCGGATGAAACTGGGGTGGCTGGGGAACGCCCTTCATGGCGCTAACTTCCGGCAGGATGTGGTGCAGAAGTTGCAGATCGTCGAGCATCGCCATGGCTCGGTGGGGGCGCGGCCCCGTCAGCATGCGCGTCAGCTCCATATGGATGCGCTCGGCACTGATTCGTGTAATTGCCGGCGCGGCATCGCGAATGGCGTCGGCGGTCTTCTCATCGAGAGCGAAGCCCAGGCTGCAGGCGAAGCGTACGGCGCGCAGCATCCGCAGGTGATCCTCGGCAAAGCGCTTGTGGGGGTCGCCAATCGCGCGCAGAACTCCCCGATCCAGATCCGCCAGACCGCCGACATGATCGACAACCTCGCCAGCCACGGCATCGTAGAAGAGAGCGTTGACGGTGAAGTCGCGCCGCCACGCATCCTCTTCGGCCGTCGCGTAGTCCACGACGTCTGGCCGTCGGCCATCGCGATAGCCGCGTTCAATGCGAAAGGTGGCCACCTCGATATCGAGGTCACCCATGCGCACCAGGACCACCCCGAATGCCGCGCCGACGGCGTGCGTGCGTGGAAAGAGCTTCTGGACGCGCTCGGGTCTGGCATCGGTTGCCACGTCAACGTCCTTGGGATGCCGTGCGAGCAGGCGATCCCGGACCGCGCCGCCCACCATGTAGCCCTGATGCCCCGCCTCATGGAGACGCCGGACGATCTCCGCGGCGGCACGTTCCATATCGGTTACTGGCTCGAGATTTCGGGTCAGACGCACGGAAGAAAGCTCTCTCTGGTGGTGCTATAGTGTTCGGGAAGAGGCATTCGCCTCAGGCGGGAATATAAAGCAGGAAATGCCCATGCCACTCCCCATACTCAAGAATCTTTACCATGACCTTCCCGTGCGAGGTGCCGACGAAGCCTTCGAGCCGCTCGTCGAACAGGCAGGCCTGCTGGTGGAACGTATCGTATCGCAAGGGCACGTGACCGCCGCCGATGCGTGGTATGATCAGGAGCGCCCGGAATGGGTTCTCCTTCTGCAAGGCGAGGCAACCCTCCGTTTCGCCGATGCCCACGCACCGCTCCAGCTCGTCCCTGGCGACTACATCCTGATCCCCGCACATTGCCGCCATCGGGTCGAAGCAACCAGCAGCACGCCGCCGTGTGTCTGGCTCGCCATCCATTATCGGGAGGAGCGATCCTGACCATCAGCGGCCGATGGGGATGCGTTCGTCCGCAAAGTCGTTATCCTGCACCTGACAGGGCATCGAGAGTTCCAGCAGCAGGGCAGGCCCGCCCTCGCCAGTAAAACTGTGAAAATGCCCGGGCTGTACCGGCAGCACATCGCCCTCGTTCAGCACCAACTGGCGCTCTCCGTAGTTGACCAGCAGGCGCCCCTTCACCACAAAAAAGGTCTCCATCTTTCGGGCGTGACGATGGAGGGGACATGTCTGCCCCTCGAAGACGAAGAGATACTTGCCGCAATAGCCGGCCTCCGCCTCGTTGGCGATCCAGTATTCAATCAGACCGGTCCCGGCGAAATCGCCAAGGCCGAAATCGAGCACCAGAGGCTGTACGTCCGGCATGGCGACCTGCCACGCCGCCAAGACCTTCCGGCAACGCTCGAGGGCTTCTTCTGCCGCCGTTCCGCGCAGGGAAATTGCCAGTCCTTTGTCCAGTTCGTCCATCGCTTGCATGCTCCTCGTTAAAGAGTTTAGGATTTGTCCAACTGTATCCGCTCCCTCTCCACCGGCAAGCGGCTGGCGTTAAATCAAGCCACCATTATCTTTTGTCATGACATCGCCCCTTACCGACATCCTCCACAGCGTACCGGCGGTCGCGGCCGGCCACCTCGCGGCAGTACGAACCGATCACGAACGTTTCATTTGCGATCTCGATCTGCCGGCAGGCGCCGCCCCACCCTCCCCCACCATCATGCCCCACCCGTGCGTCGCCGTTCTTCACGGCGCTCCCTATCGCCATCACAGCAGCAGCACGCAGGCGCACCATCATCGCCTGTACGGACTCTGCTGCCCCTGCGCTGACGAGTTGCAGGCACGGCTCGACCTTCTTCAGCAGGCTAAGCAGGGTGACTGCCGCGGCCTGGGGGAACGCCTTGGGTTGTACTCGGTCTCGCGCGACGGGCCGCGGTGGCAGCCCCGAGGTGACTTGCTGGGCAAGCTGATCGCCGACCTTTGGCAACAGACAGCCACCGAGCACGGCCTGCGGCGTGTCACCACGGCCGCGACGTTCGAGGAACGTTGTCTGGCACATGCCGCCCTCGGAGAAGACGTCGCTGAACTTGGCCCCCTTGCTTCCGCGTCGCTGCATCAGCCTTGGCAACAGCTGCTGCCCACGGCATCACCGCGCGTCGACCTCATGACCTGGCAGGTCACCCGAGCGGAGCTGGCCGACAAGCTGCACCAGGTCCTGGCGGTGGCGCACCGGCACTGGAAGCGCCTGCAACTTCCACCTCCGACGCTTCGCCTGCACCAGGCGCACCCTGACCACATGGAGCCGCTCGAAGGGCTCCTGTCGATGGTTCTCGGGTCATATCGGAAAGCTGTCGTCCCCATCCGTCGCCACCAGGACGGGGCAAGCGTGCAGGCGTATGTGGTGGATCCTCTCGGTCGCGAGAGTTGGACAGGCAGCTGTTCGCTTCGCCCCCGCGGCGACTCGATGGTGATTCACCTGCAACTGCTCGGCAGCCTGGAGCATCAGTGTGCGCTTCTTCTCGAGCACGGCAGCGGCCACCTGCCCTTCTTTCTGGCGCCACTGCAGGTTGCTATTCTGCCCGTGATCGAGCATCAGCAGGCCGCCGCGGAAGAGCTCCTTCACGTCCTTCGCGATTCGGCTATTCGCGCCGAGGTCTGGCCCTCCGACCGCACTCTGGGGGCACGGGTACGCCTCCTGCACCAACTGGCCGTGCCATGTGCCTGCATCCTGGGCGAGCGAGAGATTGCCGCCAACCTTGTCGCGCTTCGGCACACCAGAAGTGGCGAAAACGACCGTGTGGACCGTCGGCACTTGCGGTCAATGCTGAGAATGATGAACGATTTGGACTGATTTGGGCAAAAAAGTCGAGCGTGAGAGATTTCCTGCTCTTTTATTTTGGCTAAGAACTCCTATACTTTAGTAATGTGAAAATTCTCGATGCGCCCGCCAGTTCGTGCGCAAGGGGGTTTTCTGCACAAATAAACCTAAATGGAGGGTCGAGCTATTTCTCGCGTTGTCAGAGATAACGACCGGACACTGCGTGGACGTGAAGTCCGCCTGATCGATCCGGAGAACAATCAGTTGGGCATTCTTCCCATTGATAAGGCACTGGCGCTGGCCAAGGAAAACGGACTTGATCTCGTTGCGGTCGCCGATAAGGCTACTCCGCCCGTCTGCCGACTCATGAATTATGGCAAGTACGTCTACGAGAAAAACAAGCGCGAGCGCGAACAGAAGCGTAAGCAGGCCACCCAGAAGAACAAAGAGATCAAATTCCACGCCAACATCGACGAGCACGACTACAAGACAAAACTTGCCCACATTGTTGACTTTCTCGACAAAGGGTTTAGAGTCAAGGTTTCCCTGTTTTTCAGGGGCCGAGAGATGGCGCATCGTGAGATCGGCATGGAATTGATCGAGAAGATCACGGAAGATGTCAAGGAACACGGAACGGCTGAAGGGCGCGCGCGGATGCAAGGTCGCGTGGTAAGTCTGCAATTCAGTCCGAACGCTACCTGAGTTCACAACCAGCTCTATCCCCTGAAAACTGCCCCGGGTGCTGCGCGATCTGTTCAGTTTCCCCGCGGGCAGAAGTTTTATGTATGGCTGACCGTGGCATCGCGACGGCGATGAATCCGGCTCCCCCGGTAGCCTGCACCTCACACGATACCAACAAGCGAGCGGAGCAGACAATGCCCAAACAGAAGACCCGAAAGAGTTGTAAAAAGCGCGTGAAGAAGACCGGTACAGGCAAGTACATGCACTACCGGGCCGGTGGTCGGCACATTCTCACCAAGAAGTCCGCCAAGCGGAAGCGCCGTCTCGGCACCCCCGCCCTGATCAAGTCCACGGAGATCAAGCGAATCAAAGCTTCGCTTCCGTACGACTGATCGCCGCCCCCCACCGTCCGCGGCGGGCTTGCTCCCGCCCCTGTGCTTACTTTCACTCAACCGGAGACTGAATCATGCCACGCGCAACCAGTTCCCCTGCCTCACGGCAGCGTCGCAAAAAAGTGCTCAAGCGCGCCAGCGGTTTTCGCGGCTCGCGCAGCAAACTTATCCGCCAGGCGTACGGCGCCGTCAACAAGGCGAATGCCTTTTCGTACGAAGGGCGCAAGCAGAAGAAACGCGAGTACCGTCGCCTGTGGACCGTGCGTATCAATGCCGCCTGTCGCAGCCTTGACATGACGTACAGCCAGTTCATTCATGGCCTCAAGCTGGCCGGAATCGAGCTGAACCGCAAGGTTCTGGCTGATATGGCCGTGCGTGACGCCGATGCCTTCGAGGCCGTCGTCACCCAAGCCCGTCAGGCCATCGCCAAGAGCTGACCGGTACTGCCGTTCGGTATGTTTTGCCCCGCCGCCGCTACACGCGGTGCGCGGGGCTTCTTTTTGCCCATGTGCCAGGATCCGGCCATGACGGTCGCATGAGATCGGCCAACGCAAGCATGAAGTCTACTGTGGCTCCTGCACGTCAACTTCGGGTGTCTCGACGTCGAATAGCTCCTCATCGGGCACGACAGGGGCATCCAGCGGATCCTGTTGCGCGCGTTCCCGCGCGGCACGGTCACCTTCTGCCGGGTGAAAGACGGGCGGCGCCGGCCGATAGATGCTGCGTACAACGCGGAAGCCAAGCAGGTTGCTGTGCGAGAGCGGCGGCAGCCGGTACCGGCTTGCGGAGCGGCAGTCAACAGCCTCCAGATGCCAGTTTCCGCCGCGAATCACGCGTCGGACCTCATCCTTGACTTCCAGATCTTCGTAGTAGTAGAACTTTTCCAGGCACCATTCCCAGACATTGCCATGCATGTTGTGAAGTCCCCAGGCGTTTGGGCGTCGCTGCCCCACCGGCTCAGTTCCCGACGCTGTGACATTGCGGTAAAAGAGGGCGTATTTGGGCAATTGTTTATCGTCATCACCGCAATGCCAGGCGGTCTGAGTGCCGGCACGACAAGCGTATTCCCACTCTGCCTCATAGGGGAGGCGGTATGACCAACGCGGCACCCCCTCGATCTCACACAGCTTGGCGATGAACTCGCGGCACTCTACCCAGGTCACGTTTTCCACCGGTCGATTCGCGCCCTTCAATTCGGCAGGGTTGGTGCCGGCGCCCATGACCGCTTCCCACTGCGCCTGCGTCACCTCATGCATCCCCATGTAGACAGGTCGTCGAATCGCGGCGACACGAGCCGTCTCATCAGGGGCCCGTTGCACCGCTTCATCAGGAGTGCCCACGACGAAGGTACTGTGCGGGATCAACCGGAAACGCATGCCTATGGAGTTTTCGATCTCAACGGGCCACTTCATTTCCTCCGCAAGGGCGAGCTGCGTCTGCTGCGCCAGTCCGCTTCCTTCCGCCAGTCCAGCCAAGCCGGCCAGGCGGGCATCTGCCACCTCGCGGGCACCGACCGGGAGACTTGCCGCGTCCCCAAAGATCGGCGCGGGCGCTCCGACGGGTATGTAAAGCTTTGGTGGCTTCGGGATGACGTCGTGGCGCGACTGCAGCCATGTGCCCACCACGGCGACGACCGCCGCCAGCGCCAGGGCTGCCTGAATGATCCACCGCCGACGACGGTGCATCGCCTGCAGACTCTTGTCCTCACCCGCCACGCCAGGGCTGCTGCCACGACGGATAAGCAGACGCTTGTGCGCCTTCTTCACATCCTCCCGAGCGAGAGGGTCGCGGCGTCGTTTGCGAATATTACCCATGATCCAGCAGCCTCAGATTTTGCGCTTCATCTCCCACATTCCCCACGAGAGGAAGAGGAGTGTGGGAAAGGTACCGGCAAGCAACGGCGGCAGCGTCTGCGTCTTGCCCATCATCACGAAGAGCTGCGCAAGCACATAATATAGCGCCATCACCACAACACCAAGAATGATGCTGCGCATGGTCGCCGACCGTTCACGAAAGATTGCCAGCGGAATGCCCAGGAGAACCGCTATCATGCAGGAAAACGGCAGGGAGATTCGAGAGTAGAGATGGGTACGCAGAACGGCCCGCGACGCCGCGCTCAGATCACCATCGGGGTGGTTCAGCACGCGCACAATGTCGCTGATCGACATGTCGATGGCGGGTTTGATGCTGAAGTAGAAGGACATGGAATCCGGCTTCTCCCGCAGCTCCTCTCTGGCCAGGGTTGCCGCCTGGCGCGGGGGTTCAGCCAATTCGGTACCGACCTCGGTGAAGACCGTCTCGAGGACATCCGAGAAGCGCCAATGGCCGGCAGTCTCATCAAAGTGCGCTTCGCGGGCGCGCAATTCCCAGGCGACGGTACCTTCCGGGCGAAACTGCGTCACGACGACATCGCTGGAGATCCCTTTTGGCTGGAAGTTCCGGAAGACCCAGTCGCGCCGGTCCTGGCGGTTACGATAGGCAAGCGTCTTGCTCATGCGCGCGGCAGCCACTTCGGAGGGTCTGGACGTGAGTCGCTCGTGCATGCCGAGTGCACGGTTTCGCGATGCCGGCGCGACAAACTCGGCCAGAAAGCCCTGGAGCAGCATGAAGCAGAAAGCGACAAGCAGCAGGGGCTGAAACGCGTGGAGGATGGAGAGCCCCGAGGCCCGAATCGCGGTCAACTCATTGTTCTTGCACATGGTGGCGACCGTATACATCGCGGCAAGAAGCAGCGACATCGGGATCACCGTAAGAAGCATATCCGGCTGGAGGAGGAGGAAATACCTGGCTATCGTAACCGCTGGAATCTTCCGCGAGGTAAAGTCCTCGAGGTCGTCATAGAGTGCCGCCACCAGAAAGAGAGTAGCGAAGGCAAGGAGGGTGATGCCGAGGATGCCGAGAAATTCCCGCAGCACATAGCGAAAGAGCGGCCACGAGAAGCCACGACGCTTGCCGGGCAGGCGTTTGGATGGGCTCGCGGCAGCCAGCTTGGAGGTCATACCGAAGCAGCGGCGATTTCACGAACGGTGATGCGCGATATGGCCACACCGCTCAGCATATCCTGAATGCCGCGCTTGCTGGGCAACACGAAGACGAAGAGCAGGGTAGACCAGAAGAAGAGCAATTCCAGTACGGCGAACCAGCAGGCACGGCCCATGAGCACGGGGCGGCCGTCCGGGCGCGTCGCCATGATGCCCCAGAACCATTGTCCCACCGTCTGCGCCCGCAGTCCCATGGCTACGACGTAGTAGAGCAGGTAGAGAGCGAGGATGCCGATGCTCACAAGCATCCAAACCCCATCGCGGACAGCTCCATTTTCGATCATGGACCAGCCGAACGCCAAAAGGAGCAGTGCCGCCGCGCCGACAATCAGCATGTCCATCACCCATGCGCCGAAGCGCATGCCGACGCTCGCGGGGACGTAGCGGTATTTGCCGCGCCGATTGAGCGAGAAGCCCAGATCCACCTGGTCGTGCGACTCGGGGATCAGCCGTTTCTTCTTGGCCTCCTCCTCTTCATTGCGCACAACGGATTTCAGAAATGGGATCTTCAGGGCAGGTGCCCACTTGTGGACGAGCGCGTTTCGCACCTGGCACGAGCTGGTGATGCGTCCGGCCTTGGCCCACTGGATGAGCACGTCCTGTTCGGCGGGACCGTATTCTTTTCCGTCCGTCGTGCGAACGTAATATTGCATGTTGCTTGCCATGGCACCGTTTCCCGAGTTACTTTTTTACGGCTTCCCTGTTGCATCGAACTACAACCGTATTAACATACAACCAAACCGCGCTTTTGCCTGGCCAAAACCGCCAAATCCGGAAGCCTTTTTTGTGCGTTTGTGTAAAGGAGGCTCCGTGGCATACCTTTGTAGGGTACGCATCATTCGACACTGCCGCACGGCGTCGCCAACACCCACCAACGATTCAGAGGGTCATACAGCACATGGTAGCCTTTCCCAAACACCTCAAGTTTACGCCGAATCATGTGTGGGTGAAGACACACGACCATACAGCCACGGTCGGTCTCGCCGACGACCTCCAGCACGAGATCACCGCCATCGAAAGCATCGACCTGCCGCTGGTCGACGACGAACTCGAAATGGACCTTGACTGCGTCACCCTCCATCTGGCGGACGTGGAGCTTTATCACATTCCCAGCCCTCTGACCGGACGGGTCATCGAAGTGAACGCGGACGCCCTCGATCAGCCCGAGCAGATTTTCCTGTCACCCTACGAGCGTGGTTGGCTCTTCAAGATGGAATATGACGAGCCGGACGAGCTGGAGATGCTGATGAGCAGCACCGAGTACGCTGCTTTCCTGGAAGAAATCGAAGGATGACGATTCGGGCCATTCGCAGCTTTGACAGCATCGCGCTCTGCGTACTCTTCTTTCTCATCCTTCTGCTCAGCCCGGGGGCAGCACGGGATCAGCTCGATCGGCTGACCTTGGTCGTGGCGCTGCCGGTGTGGATCGCGGCGTGGTTCGCGTTGCGCATGCCGGGGAAGCTGCTGGCGGATGAGCGCTGGCGAAAGGTCATGCCAAAGCTGCGCTTGTGGGCCGTTCTGGCAGCCGGCCTCATTCCGTTCGTATCGTGGTGGTACATCAATTCGAGCAGCACCTATCTGCTGATCAATGCCGTCGCGGCCTGCTATGCCTGCATCGCCTTCTGCTACTATATCAACGAAGCGGCAATGGCCGTCGCGGGGCACTATGAATCCGAAACTCCTCACAAAGTGGCCATCGTCACCCGGTACGGCATCATGTACTTCTTTTTCTGCTCCTTCACGGCGCTTGTCCTCAATCTGGGCTGGGACTTCTATCAGACCGCCAGGTCGCCGATCGACGTTTTCAGCGGGATCTTTGTGCAGCACCCACTGGCGACGCTCCCGCTGCTGATCGCCATGGCTTTATGGCTGCTGCTGATCATCGTCTCCGGCCTGGCGATGCCGATGTGGGCCAGCCACCTCCTCCAGGCAAATCAGGAGTCCGTTACCGATCCCGCTGTCATCAGCCTTGGAGCCCCCCATGAGTAATCAACCTACCCAGCTCATTGTTGCCCTCGACTTCGATTCGCTGGATGAAGCCACCCGGCTGGTCGACGCCGCGGGTGCTTCCGTCCTCTGGTACAAGGTCGGCAAGCAGCTCTTTACGCGCTATGGCCCAGATGCCCTGCGCCCACTCAAGAAGGCCGGAAAGAAGGTCTTTCTCGACCTGAAGTTTCATGACATCCCGAACACCGTGCGGCAGGCAGTCCGAAGCGCGCTGGACATAGGCGCCGACATGGTCAATGTTCATGCGGGGGGTGGCCTGGCGATGATGGCGGCCGCGGCAGAGGCGCGGCGGCCCGACAGTCTGGTGATTGCCGTCACCGTCCTGACGAGCATGGATCAGCAGGCGCTCAGTCAGGTGGGGGTCCAGAGTTCTCTTTCCGACCAGGTCGAACGGCTGGCGCGGCTGGCCAGACAAGCCGGCCTGGATGGCGTCGTTGCCTCCGGCCATGAGATCACCATGATCCGGGCGGCCTGCGGCCCTGATTTCGTGCAGGTCATCCCCGGCATACGCCTGGCGAGCGGCAGCGCGGACGATCAGAAGCGCATCATGACGCCAGGTGCCGCCGCGGAGGCAGGCGCGCAGTTCATCGTGGTCGGGCGACCGGTGACGCGTGCGGACGATCCCGCCGCGGCCGCCAGTGAGATTGTCCGGCAGTTGGAGTGCGGCGGCTCTTGAAGTGGAAATGGCGCCTCTGTGATGGTATAGTGAACGTTTGTCGTCAGTGCGACCGTGCACTGCGTTTTCAGATAGCACAAGTATAGCAGGAGCAGAGCGAATGGCTCACATCGTTACCGAACCTTGCCTTGACTGCAAGCATACCGACTGCGTCGAAGTCTGTCCCGTGGACTGTTTCCACGAGGGGGATCGGATGCTGTATATCGATCCGTACGAGTGCATCGACTGCGGCGCCTGCATACCGGTTTGCCCGACCGAGGCCATCTTTCACGAAGACGATGTCCCGGAGAAGTGGAGCGACTACATCCGCATCAACGCTGAAGAGGCTCCGAAGCATCCGGTCATCGTCGACAAGAAAGAGCCCCTCAGCGAAGCCTAGTCTTCCCGCCGTCAGCTTCCCGCGACCGCGGCCTGACTGGCGCTCTCCCTCAAAAAATGGAGCATGTCCGGAATATGGGTGAACTTCTCCCGGACCTTTCCGGCAGCCTTGCCGCGGGATAGCTCCTCCATATCCAGGCGTGACCAGTCGTCGAAGGCAACTTCGCTGACACCGCGCTCCTTCAGCATGCGCGTGACCCCATCGTCATCGGGAACGGGACACGGCGGAAGCAGGGGCGCATCCTCCAACAGAGCGCGGACGGTGGCGCTGCTGTCGGCCTTCGTGTCGCCAATGATGCCGCGCGCGCTGTGACGTATCCAGCCAACGGCGTAAAGTCCCGGCACTGGAAGCCGCTGTTCGTCGAGCACCCTTCCCTGATGATTCGGCACAATGCCCCGCGCCTCGTCGAACGGTACGCCCGGCAGTGGTTTCCCATAATAGCCCACGCAGGAGATGACCAGCCCGGTGGGCACCACCGTCTCCTCGCCCGTGCCTTCCACCTCCTGTCTGCCGGGTTCACCTCGCAGGATGTTGCGCTCCAGAATGAGCCTCTCGACGCACCCGGCACCTTCCAGACGCACGGGACTGAGGTGAAATCGCAACTGAATCCGTTTGTGTCGGTCCTCTTTCAACTGGTCCTCGCAGGCCATGAGGACCTCGTGCGTGCGGCGGAGCAAGCCGCCATCGGGATGTTCCAGTTCCGCCTCACTGGAGGCGTTCAGGAGGCGATCTTCAGGGGAAATGTAAGGCTGGCAGTCCGGCAGCTTCAGAAGCTCCTTCAGTTCATTGATGGTGAACCTTGCCTGCACGGGCCCCCGCCGCCCGATGATCTGGACTTCCCGCACCTTGCTGCGGGCGAGCGCCGCCATGGCGCGGGAGGAAATGTCGGTATGGCCGAGACCCTCGGCCCCCTTGATGAGGACGCGAGCCACATCCAGCGCCACATTGCCGTTGCCGATCACCACGGCCCGTTCGTGGGACAGGTCGAACTCCGCGCCGGAGAATTCTGGATGCCCATTGTACCAGCCGACGAATTCCATGGAGGTATGGCATCCGGGGAGTTCTTCACCGGGAATTCCGAGTTGCCGGGGCTGCGTGGCGCCAGTGGCCAGAATGATGGCATCGTAGAACTTGCGCAGCTCGTCGATGGTCACCGATTCACCGATGCTCACGTTGCCGAAGAAGCCAAAATGGTGACGCTCGGCAATGCGTTCGAAGGCCTTGCTGACGCTCTTGATCTTCAGTTGATCGGGGGCCACGCCATGTCGAAGCAGGCCGAATGGAACGGGCAAGCGCTCGAACATATCGACGCGCACGGTATCATCCGCGCGAAAAAGCGCATCAGCTGCAAAGAATCCACTTGGTCCGCTGCCGACAATTGCTACCCGCAAAGCACGCTGATCTGGCATTTCCTTCACCTGAATTATACCTCTGAAACCATCAAAAGGTCATGGGGTTCTGTTGTATTCACTCCGAGTCACTGCACATTAATATGATTCAGTGCCACGTCATAACCAAAGCCACCCCACCGTTATGCGCTTTTTTTTCAGCCTCCTCTTCGTGTGCGGCATGCTGGTCATGCCGGCGGGTGCAGAGCAAGAAGCCGACATAGAGGCAGTCGTCACCGTCGGCTATGCGGGCAACATTCCGCCCGGCGCGTCACTGGTCCCGGTGGAGGTCGTATTACGCAACGACTTGCGCAACACCGATGGAATGATCGAGGTCTATCAGACGCCGCCGGGCGGACAAAGCGAAGTCAGACATCTGCTGGGCTTCACCTCCCCTGCCAATTCGGTGAAGCGGTTCACCCTCTATGTGCGCAACCGGAGCGAAAGCGAGTGGCGCGTGGTCATCCGCTTTTCTCGACATTTCGATCCCATCCAGAAGGTGCTGCCGGCCTACAGCAGCGGCCGAGAAGCGCTCGTGCTGGGGGTCGGCCTGACGCCAAAGCATGCGCAGCATCTCAACGAAGGCACCAGCGAGAATTATCGTTTCGTGCCGATCGGGCATGAGCAGATGCCGGAGAATCCTCTGGCGCTGGACAGCATTCACCTGGTCATCCTGACGAGTGCCGCGCTCACGGACATGAGCCGCGGCCGCGTCAAGGCGCTGGGCCAGTGGCTGCGGACGGGAGGTCGGGTTGTCTTCCTCGACCCGACGAGCGACCGCGCCTTCCTCGATCAGGCAACGGCTCTTGGCATCGACGACCAGATCGATCTCTTTACGACCGGCATCTATTCGTGCGGGGCAGGTCTTGCCGCCACGGCGGGGAGGAACGGCAGCTTGAACGCCTTCTGGATGGCAGGCGGTCGTCCGATTCCCAGCTACACCTCGACGCTCTTCCCGAAAGGCAATCTCCCATCCGCCGGCAACATCTTCAGCAATCTGACGCACGACCAAGGCACCTATGGCTACAAGGGTTTTCTCTGGCTCGCGCTGATCATCGGCGCCTATATTCTCGTCATCGGGCCGCTTGACTACTACATCTGCAAGCGCAGCGGGAAACCTTACCTCACGTGGGTGATCTTCCTCTCCGCCATCGTTCTTTTTTCCGTCATTGCCTACTGGTACAGCACCCTCGTTCATTCGGGCTCGATGGAGGCTGTCCATGTCAATCTGCTCGATGTCGTCAACGGGCAGCGCCCCGCCAAGGGGAACGCGATCTTCTGGATCTATTCGACGCGAAACGACACCTACGACATTACCACACCTGAGCCGAACGCCGCCTTCTCCGCCCGCGAGAGCGCCATTGGCACCGGCATCGCAAAAGTCGACATCTTTCACCACACCCCGCCCCTCATGCAGGCGAAGATCCCCATCTTCTCGTCGAAGACCTTTGACGCGACCTGGATCCGTGAGTTGGACAAGCCTCTGGTGGCGGAAGAGGTGGAGAATGGTTTCCGTCTTCACCTGCCAGAAGGCTTCACGGCAGCCTCGCTGACGCTCGCGACGGCCGACGGGCTGACGGAAGCCACTCATGACGATGTCAGCGATACGTGGATCCTGGAGGAGGAGAAGACCTGGCATCAAGCGCTCGAACAGGTTATCAGCCATCTGAATCCATCTTACTACAGCTATCGCGGCAACCTCATGCCCGACAATCTGCCTTCGATCGATAGCCTCATGATTTATGCAACCTGGCTATCCTTTGCCCATATTCCACCGCCTCCGCCGAAAGATGAGACTGAAGCGGTGGAGCCGCCGGAGGAGGTGGAGAACCTCGATTTTTACGTGAATGCGATGCCCGGCAATACGGATTCCTTCAAACATCTGGCGAACATGCGCAGCTCGCGAGAGCAGAGCCTGAGCATCAACGAGCGCCTGCTCTTTGGCGGGCGCGTGCTGCTGATCGGCCTGACGCCGGATTCGAAGGTTCTGCCCATCGACTTCACCCGTTTCAGCGTCGAATCGCGAACCCTCAACCTGGTCCGCCTCCAACTGCCGCCGCAACCATGAGAGAAGGTGCCGAATGAGCGAAAATGAGAAGGCACAGTACGCCATCGAGGTGGAGAACCTCACCAAGGTATACGGAACCACCAAAGCCTTGGACGAGCTGACTTTTCGGGTGCCGGAAGGTGTGATCGCCGGTTTTGTCGGTCCGAATGGATCGGGCAAGACGACGACCATGCGCGTGCTCGCCACACTGCTGCGGCAGGACTCCGGCAGCGCGCATGTATTTGGCCTCAACACCCAATCCAGCAGCCAGGCCCGACAGGTTCGTCATGCAATCGGCTTCATGCCCGACTATTTCGGCCTTTACAACGACATGACCTCCGGGGAGTACCTGGATTTTTTTGCCGCGGCCTATCGCATTCCGCTCAGCAAGCGGCCCACGCTGGTGGACGACATCCTGGACATCATCGGGCTGCCGGAGAAGAAGGAGACGCTCATCGCCGGGCTTTCGCGCGGCATGCAGCAACGTCTTTCCCTCGGCCGATGCCTGGTGCACAATCCCCGCCTTCTCCTTCTGGACGAACCGGCGTCGGGGCTGGATCCGCGGGCCCGCATCGAGCTGATGGAGCTGCTGCGCGAGCTGAAGCGCATGGGAAAGACCATCCTCATCTCGTCGCACATTCTGAGCGAGCTGCACAACCTCTGCGATATGGTGGTGATCATCGAACATGGGCGGCTGGCATATTCGGGTACCGTCGGCCAGGCATCCGCGCATATTCGTGAAGGGAAGGATTTTCTGGAACTGACCGTAGAGGGCGACATGGAGACGATGGCGGCGAAGGTCAAGGAGCTCGAGGGCATCCTTGAGGTCCGGACGAGTGGGCAGCGGCTCTACGTCGAACATATTGCCACGATCAGTACCGCCGATATCATCGACCATTGCGTCAAGAATGGTATTCGCATCGCGGAAGCGCGCCGCAGCGCCGCCAACCTGGAAGAGATCTTCATGTCCCTCACCAAGGGTTGAGGCGAGCGGAGGCCATGGACTTTATCCGCACGCTGATCCTGGGTGAGTTCAGGCGCAAAGCGCGCCAACGCTTCTTCCACACCGGCCGCGTCTTCATCGTGCTGATCTTCAGCCTGATGCTCAGCTTCGGCTACATGACCGGGAGCGTCTTCAACGGAGGAACGGCAGTCGGTCTGCATGTATTCAGCAAGATCATTCCGGTGGCGCTGCTGCTTGCCGCCTTTGGCGCTTCCATGGCCGCCGCGCAGACCCTGGCGCGAGAGCGACAGAATCGCGTCTTCTCCCTGCTGCTGCTCAGCGACATCAGCCTGGGACGGCTGCTTTGCGGGCGCCTGCTCGCCACGATCCTGATATCGCTGACCGGAATCTTCTGCGCCTTGCCGCTCATCATGCTTTCGGTGAGCCTGGGCGGGATCGGTTCCGCGCAGGTGCTTTCAGCGCTGCTGCTGGTTTTCTCGACGATCTGCCTGAGCAGCGGCATCGGCATGCTGAGCGGGGCATGGAGCGCAACGCCCCGGCAGGCTGTCGGCCTCGCCTTTGTGCTTTCGCTCGTCTTCTTTCTCTTCACCCCAGTGGTGCGGTTTCCGCTTGCCGTGTATCTCGACTATCTTCTGGGCTTTCAGCGGCAGGTCATACTCTCGCCCTTCCAGGCCGGGAGGGCCATCACGGCTGGCGTCGACCTGTCCGGCCCCATCTATTACAGCCTGTTCCTCATGCTGATGACGCTGCCGGTCTGCCTGCTTGCCATGTGGACCATACGGCGGCGTTCACGAGGGTCTGCCACGGCGGAAGGGGCACGACCTGTCGCGCGCGGCACCAAGCGGCGCCTCGATTGCCCTCCCATCGGGCTGTTGAATCCGGTGGCCTGGCATGGCCTGTACTGCCGAATGCAGCGACGCCCGCGGCACCGATTGCCTGGATTCGCGCTGCTGATAGTCGTCGTAATCGGTAGCGGCGGGACTGCGTGGATGGCCATGAACCATGACTCGGAAAGCATAGCCGCCACCTTTCTTTTCGTGGCGGGGATTATCGCGGTATGGGTCATTTTCAGTTCGTATTGGCAAAGCTGCCACCTGTTTCAGGACGAGATGGAGAGCGGGCTCCTCGAGCTGATCGTCTGCACGGACCTGACGGCCAAGGAGATCGTCGCCGGCAAGCTGCAATCGATTCGACTGGCCTGCGGCTCAAGCCTCGTTATAATCGCGCTGGTTACTCTCTTCGGTCTTTCGGCCTCCGTCGTCAAGGTGATCGTGGACGGCGATTTCGAGCTTGTGCTCCCGATCACGCTGACCGTCATCACCGGAGCCTGCGTCGCTGTCGGTTTCTGGCTGGCGCTCACGGGAATCGGGCTATTCACCGGCTTCCGCTATCCCAATCATCCGGTCCTTGTCTCGATCGGCATCCTGATGCTGCTCTACCTGCCGATCTCCTTCCTGGGCGGCATGATCGTGATGGTCTTCGCGACGCTCCTCAGTCTTTTTGGGAGCGAGCTGGCCAGTGCCGCGGGGCTCAACTTCGACTTTCTGTTGATCTTGATTCCGATTATGGTCGGCCTCACCGCACTTGGTCTGGGCCTGCTCATCAGCGCCATCTATCGACAGTGGACGGTATTTCGACTTGAACGCCTCCGCCAGACCTAACCAGCTTTTTTCGCGGGTTCGACCGTCTCCAGCACGAATTGCTCTTATTGTATGACACTATGGATCTGCTACTCATACTCTTTCGCCGGGAGCTGACAGCGCTCCCGCGCAGTCGGGGCTTCTACTGGCGCCGCCTTGGCGTTGCCGGGGCCGCGGGTGCGCTGGTACTGGGGGCCTTCGTCTATGCCCGCATGGCGGATATCCGGGGCGCGGGTCTGCCGGTCTTCTATACGCTGACGCTGCTGCTGACGGCCTTCGTCTATGTGCTGGCCCCGTATGCGGGCAGCGCTTCTCTGGCGGAGGAACGGCGCCACCAGCTGGTGGGGCTCCTGATGCTGAGCGATCTGAGCAGCGCGCACATCGTTCTCGGCAAGCTGCTGGCCAGCCTTGGCCGCACAATGCTGGTCATGCTGGCGGTGCTGCCGCTTTTCCTGCTCTGCATCAGCCTCGGTGGCGTCTCAGCGCAACAGATCGTCATCGCGCACCTGCTGCTGCTGGCGAGCATTCTGTTCGGCAACAGCCTTGGCCTGCTCATTGCGTCGCGCACAAGCGATGAGCCACGCGTGGTCTCCCTGCTTATCGGCGGCACACTCTTCCTGCATGTGGCATTGCCGCTGGGAGTTTTTGTGCTGGCGGATCATCTTGGTCGCGATGCCTTTGCGCTGACGGCGCTTTTCTCGCCACTTCTGGCGATGATCCAGGTGAGCAGTGCGGCGGATCTGGCAGCTCCGCTTCACACCTGCGCGGTCCTGCTTGGCGGTTCGCTGGTTCTCCTCGTCATGGCCATCGCCATACTGCCGCGCCAACTGCTCCGCCAGGGGGAGCAGCCTCGCCTCCGGCGTTCTTTCCACCTTCGCCCGCGGCATTTTCGCCTGCTGGGGCGGGGCTTCGATCCGCGGCAGTTCTTCCCGAACCCGCTGACCTGGCGCGAGTACGACTATGTGCACGGGGGTACCGCCACGGCCTGGCTGCGCTTCTTCCTCGTGGTCGTCCTGACGGTGGTGGGTACGGCCGCGGCCACCTTTCTCCGCGGCACCTTCGACGTGACCGACACCATCCTCATGAGCATGCTGCTGATCGGCCACATCAGTGGCTTCGTCGCCTTGCTTGTCTTCACGGTGGGTGCCGCGCGGATGTTCAACCGCGAGCGTTCGGACGGCACCATCGAGCCCCTGCTCTGCACGCCACTCTCGGATGAAGATATCATCGGGGCCAAGATCCAGGCGCTCTATCTGACGCTGCTTCCCTGGTTGCTCGGTTATCTGATCAGCGTCATCGGCTTCGGCATTGCCTCGTATGCGAATCTGAATGCAGGGGTCACCAGCTATTTCATGGGGAGATCGAGCCTGACCTTCAATCTTATCGGCTACATCTGGTGGATGGCGACCCTGTATGGCTACAGCGGCTTCTGCCTCTACGTTTCGCTGCGCCTGACCACGTATCCGACGGCGGTCTCGATCGTGGGGCTCTTCCTCTGGTTGACCATCGGTCACCTTGTTCTCGCTCTGGTCGTCTTCCTGCTGACCTTCTCGGCCGCCATCATCGGCCCCCTGCTCTTCATTGCCGTCCCCATCTTCATCGGCGTGCTCTACCGCGCCAAACTCACCCGCGACTTCCGCCGCTACATCCTCGTTCAATCCGGTTGACCATCATGCCCGACACTTCACCCGCCCCCGTCCTGCTGCAAACCGTGGAGCTGCGCACCTGGTTCCCCATTACCCGCGGCGTATTCTCCCGCACCACTGGCCATGTCAAGGCCGTCGACGGCGTCTCGTTTACGGTGCATCGGGGGGAAGCGGTTGGCCTGGTGGGGGAATCGGGCTGCGGCAAGACCACGCTTGGCCGCACCCTTCTGGGGCTCGAGAAGGCAAGTGGCGGCGAGGTGCTTTTCAAGGGGCAGAATCTTCTCGACTACAGCTCGCGGGAGTGGAAGCCGGTGCGCAAGGAACTGCAGATGATCTTCCAGGATCCCTATTCCTCGCTCAATCCCCGCATGTCCGTGCTCGACATCATCACGGAGGGGCTGGTAGAGCACGACCTCCTGGAGGGTGACCGGGAAGAGAAGGCCGGCCAGCTGCTTGACGAGGTCGGCCTCAATGCCCGAGATCTATACCGGTATCCTCACGAGTTCTCCGGCGGGCAGCGCCAGCGCATCAGCATTGCGCGCGCGCTGGCGGTACGGCCGCAATTCATCGTCTGCGATGAAGCGGTGAGCGCCCTCGATGTCTCCGTCCAGGCACAGGTGATCAACCTGCTGATGGAGCTGAGCGAGAAGTACAGCATCGCCTACCTCTTCATCAGCCATGACCTGAGTGTCGTGCGCCACATATCCCAGCGGGTGGCGGTGATGTACCTCGGGCGCATCGTCGAATTTGGCGACACGCACCAGGTGATCGACAATCCCAAGCATCCGTATACGCAGGCGCTGATCTCGGCGGTGCCGGTTCCCGGTGAGGATAAGCGGCAGCGAATCATCCTGAGCGGAGATGTTCCCTCGCCATCCAATCCCCCACCCGGCTGTCCCTTCCATCCCCGCTGCCCACACGCCATGGACATCTGCCGCAACACGTATCCGAAGACCCGCCACGTCGACGGCAACGAAGTGGACTGCCATCTCTACTGATTTGCATAGTCTTCTTCATCTACGCTATAGTGAACCATCCTGGCAAGGCAGCGGCTGCAAAATCAACGTCAACAGAGGTACTTTATCATGCGAATCAAGCAGTTCCTTTCCCTTATGCTTGTCCTCGTAACGACGCTGGCGACGCTGCATGTCACCTCCTGCGGGACAATCCTGTATCCGGAGCGCCGGGGTCAACAGGGCGGCCGACTCGATGTTGGCGTCGTCCTCCTCGATGCCATCGGCCTGCTCTTCTTTCTGCTGCCGGGCGTGATCGCCTTCGCGGTGGATTTCACCACCGGCACCATCTACCTGCCCGGTACCCAGACGAGCCTCAACGATCCGCAACTGGAGACCATGGTTGCGATCCAGTGCGATCCGCACAACATGACACCGGAAACGATCCAGCAGGCCATTGCGCAGCACACCGGCCAGGTCGTTGACCTGCGCGATGATCGCCTGCTCATCCAGCCGCTTCCGTCAGCTCAATGACAGGATGATCATGGCCAGTAGCTTGACTGCACGACAAGCTGACGTATTTTCAGGGTTTTTCCCCTGACCCCAGGTTACGCGATGTCGAACTCCCGCAGTCACGATCCCGGCTACTGGCTGTCGCCACTCCTGCTCTTGTTACTCCTTGTGCTGCTTTGGGCCGGGGTGCTCTCATCCGCGGCATGCGCCCTGTTCGGCATCGGCCTCATGCTGGTGGTCCTGATCCGGGACTACTGGCCGCCGGAGCTGGCGGTCTGCGGCACGCTCAGTTGGCTGATGGTGGCCAGCCTGCTGGCGCCAGAGCCGTTTCTGAGCACACAGGATGCGCTTTCGGGGCTCAGCAATCCGGGCGTGGTGACGGTAGCGCTCCTCTTCATCGTCGCCGCCGGCGTCCAGCGGACGGGCATCATGGAACGCATAGCCGGTCGCGTGTTGACCTCCGAGCTGAATGCGCGTCAGGCACTGGTGCGCATGGCCGCCCCCCTCATCGCCATGTCAGCTTTCCTGAACAACACGCCGATCGTGGCCATCTTCATGCCGCTGCTGCGTGACTGGGCAATCCGGCGCCGCATTCAGCCGTCGAAACTGCTGATTCCGCTCAGCTACCTGACCATCTTCGGGGGTGCCTGCACGCTTATCGGCACCTCGACAAACCTTCTGGTCAACGGCCTGATGCAGAGTCACGGTCTGGACGGCATGGGGATGTTCGAATTGGCCAAGCTGGGTGTACCGGCCGCGATTGTGGGCGCCATTTACCTGATCCTTGCGGCGCCGAGGCTCCTGCCAGGGCGCGCCGACATGCTGGGGAACGCCGACAGCGAGGTGCGCGAGTATCTGCTGGAGACGACGGTCGAACCCAACAGCCGTCTCGCGGGCAAGAGCATCGACGAGGCGGGGCTGCGCGATCAGGAGGGGCTGTTCCTCTTCCAGGTTCGACGGGGTGACCGGAACTTCGCCCCGGTGAAGCGCGAGTTCCAGCTTCAGGAAGGGGACATGCTCACTTTCGCGGGTGAACGCGATCGGGTGCTTTCGCTGAACAATCTTCCCGGCCTGTCGATGCCCCATCTTGGCGATCATATCGACCTGGGCAGCCAGTCACAGCTCCTGGAAGTGGTCATTTCCAGTTCGTCACCGCTGTTGGGAAGCACGCTTCGCCAGGTTCGTTTCAACCGCAAGTACGACGCGACGGTTCTTGCCATCCACCGCAATGGCGAACGTATGGAGAGTCAACTCGCCGATACGCCGTTGCGGGCGGGGGATACGCTCCTGCTCATCGCCGGGCTCGGCTTCAGGCGGATCTGGCAGAACTCCGCCGACTTCTATCTGGTGTCCCCCCTGCGCCAGGACTTGAGTATTCCGAAGAAAGGCCCCCTGGCGCTGATCGTGCTGATCCTGATGGTGCTGCTGCCGACGGTGGGGCTGGCGCCGCTGGTGATCACGGCGGCGGTGGCGGTGGCGGCGCTCGTACTGGGTCACTGCCTGCCGCCGCACAACCTGTTCCGCCATGTGGAGTGGAATGTCATTGCGGTGATCTCAGCGGCCTTCGGGATCAGTCTTGCGCTCGATCAGAGTGGTGCATCGGCCCTGGTGGCGGAGCGCCTTCTGCATATCTCCGCGGCCGGCGGTGTGCTTGGCGCGCTGATCGCGGTCTACCTGCTGACCAACCTCTTCACGGAAGTGATCACCAACAATGCGGCGGCGGCGCTCATGTTTCCCATAGCCCTGCGTACGGCGGACCTGCTGGGCGCCGATGCCAGACCCTTCATCCTGATCATCGCCATCGCCGCGTCGGCGAGTTTCGCCACGCCTATCGGCTACCAGACCAACATGATGGTCTATGGCCCCGGCGGCTACACCTATCGCGATTATCTGCGGATCGGCCTGCCGCTCAACCTGCTGTATGCGGTAGTGAGCTTGACCATGGCCTGCATCTGGTGGCCGTCGCTGCTGGGCTGACCTCAATTGGCTTGGAGAACGAGGACACGGTATTCGTGAGCTTTCAGGACGTATGGCTCGTCGATCGCCAGGCGGCCGTCACGGAAGGCTGTTCGTACCGCCTGGCCGCTTTCGAGGTCGTAGACGCGGGCAATGTCAACGGCCCGGTCGGCTTCCATGGGCTGCCAGGATGAGGTCCGGGTAACGCCGGCGGCGTCGATGGTCGTGCCGCCAAGGTACTGATCGCGCTTCAGGCCGTTATAGAAGACCAGAACGGCGGCACCGCGACTGGGGTTCTGATAGGCGGAGACGTGCACCTCGCGTCCGGCGGGCTGCACGAAGGCGCCGGTGCCCCAGTAGCCCATGAAGAAGCAGGCGTCGGTGTTGGCATAATCGACGACGTACTTGAGCTGGTGAATCAGTTCCGTGTTGTTGACGGGAGGGATGTCGTGGGAGAGCATCAGGCCGTCGGCGCTGCGCTTGCACTGGCGGTCGGTCTCGGGGGTGTTTCCCTTGAAGTGGGAAATATAGGAGGTCTTGGCCACCATTGTGGTGGACTTGGTGCGAATCTGCGATCGCGCCCAGCCCATGGAGCCGAACTGCTCCTGGATGGTGATGTCGGGTGCGCTCTGCCCCCAGTCACCCTCGACGAGCCAGAAGACCTGGCACCAGGCCATGTCCACCTGGGTATTCATGCTCCAGCAGGGCGGACGCATATGTTCCCAGCCGACGACATTGAGGCGCTTGCACAGCTCGCGCCGATACGGCACGTTCCACTTGGCATCCAGGCGGTCCAGTTCCGGGTCGTACTCGGTGACCGTTCCGGAGTAGCAGTTGTCCCACCAGGTGCCGTTGAAGCCGGATTTGTCGATCAAGCGCTCGTGGTACCAGACGAAGAAGTCGGCCATGGATTGAGGCCAGTTGACGCGACTGGCGGTAAGCTCGCGGGGGGAGTGCCACTTCACCGTGTGCCCGTAGTTCCATTTGTCGGCGAACTTGAGATCCGGGTTCGGCTCCCAGTTGGACTTTCCGAGCCACTCGCCGCCGAACGAATCGAACTCCTCGGCGCCCAGTCCGGTCATCCATTGGCTGCCATACATCATGACACGGTCGGCGCGTCCCTCACGAAGCAACTTGCCGAGCCGTCCTTCCCAGTGGCCATAGCGGGAGCCTTTGTCATGCTCCTGATAGCGGGTGCCGTGGAGCAGGTATTCGCGCAGCTTGGCGTAGTCTTCCTCGGTATGGAGCGAGAAGCTGTCCACGGAGTCGCCGTAGTAGCGGTAACCACTGGTGTCGTGCATGATGCGCGAGAGGCGGGTGCGATACTCCACATCGTTCTGCTTGATGGGCGCGGCCTGAACGGCGAACCGGATGCGGCGCACCGCGTCGAGCTGATCGGGGCCGCTGATGAAGCGCACGCGCAGGCGCACATTGCCGTCGGCGAGCCGCTCGACACGAACCGCGGAATCCTCCTCGTCGAGTGTCCAACCGGTATCGCTCCAGGCGAAGAACCAGAGGCCACGGTCGCCGTTGCCGACGTAGGTGATGGGCAGGAAGCTCTTCCAGTCCTTGATGACGTCAGCGGGGCCGGTGCGCGCACCTGGACTGAAGAGGCTGCTGCTGGTGAAGGCCAGACCGGGCTTGCGGTCGATGCCGCCGTAGAAGGAGTCCTTCCCGATGCCAAGGCGTTGCGTGTAGAGGGTGTCGACGGGGAAGACGGGGTTCTGGCGGTCGCCGGTCACATCACGCAGGTCGACAACGAGATCGAGGGCTTCCACCTCGACGGCGCCGGCCTCGGGCGAGACGGCCAGTTCCACCTGATACCAGCCATCGAACTCTTCGTAAGCGGTCGTGGCGACCCGGATACCCGAGCCGGCGGCGCCGCCTTCGACGTCCATGCGCGTTTCGCTTTCGCGGGTGAGCGTGAAACCGGTCCCTTCCAGCACCTGCGTCTCTCCCGCGAGCTTCGCTTCGAGTCGCATCGGAGCGGCCAGCAGGGTCTCGACACGGCCGGCTGTACCGGTCGGCGGGGTCGCCCAGATCTGCTCGAGGAGGCCGTTGGCGGCGAGCTGGTAGACGCGTCCCCAGGCATGCAGATAGGTACCCGGTTTGTTGTCGAAGCCCATGTAGTAACGTCCGGCGGGGCCGCCGCCGACGATGATGCGCGGGTTCACCGCCATGGGTGTGTAGGGCGGGATCACCTTGTCGGTGTAGCCGAGGCGGTTGTGCTCCCAAGGATAGCGCTTGCGCACGAAATCGAAGAGCTGCTCGCCGACCTTGGCAGTACCGTCGGGGCCGATCAGGGTGAAGACGACCTGGTATTCACCGTCGGCCAAATCGGGGGTCTCGACGAACAACTCTCCCGCGCCCTTGGTCAGCTCCGCGGCGCTGCTCAGGAGTTCGCTGCCGGATGCCTTGTCGCGAACGCTCACCTGAAAGCGGCTCGCCTGGCGAATGTCGTCGGTCATGCCGAAGAAGTCGGTGTCGACTTTGGCGCTGAGGCGCTGACTGTAAGGGAGATAGGCGAAATCGGCTTGCCAGTCGCCGGCCTGTGGCCGAGTGTTGACCCACGGATCCCAGTACTTGGCGCGCCAGGCCGGCGTCATCTTCATCATCGAGCTGCGATTGTGGTACAGCACCCGCTCGGCCTTGCCATCCATGTAGGTGGCACGGATCTCAAGGTGATTGCGCTGTCCGTCGATGTCGACTTCCGTCAGGGGGATATCGACACTGCTGAAGAGCAGCTCCTGACTCTCGCCGGCAGCGAGGCTCACGCTCCTGGCCTCCTGGTAGACGGCCTTGCCATCGGCGTTCTCGATCGAGACTTCAACCTTGATGTCACGCGGCTTTTCGACGGCGGTAAGGGTGAAGGCAGCATCGAGGCGGCCTTCCATCACTTCGCCCAGACGGGTGAACTGGATGACCGGGGCGTACGGATCGAAGATACATGAGGCGAAATCGTCCCAGGCCATCCAACTCTTGCCAACCCAGCCGGCATAGTAGATGCCGCCGGTGTCGGCTGCCCGCACGAGTTGAACGATCAGCTCGGCACCATCGAGTTTGCGGAGCTGCATCTGGCGGGCGTCCATGGACATCTCCATCGTCCACATGCTGTCGGTGACGTGGCTCTTGACCTCTCCCCCGCATGACCAGAGATCTTCGGTGCCGGGGGTGCCATTGTAGTAATGGGTGTCCTGCAGAGCGCTCCAGGCGTTGGTGATCAGCTTGTAGAAGCCTTTGCCGGGGCGGGAGGCGTCACCGCGTGCATGGGGGCAGATCTGGATCTCGGTGTGGTCGCCCCACAGGATATCGGGGTCGTCATTCTCCTTGATGCGTCCGACAGGGAAGGTGCCCTGGGGATGGGGAGATTTCATGCCGAGATAGATCATGTCGCCATGCCAGCCGAGGTACCATGTCACCTGCTGTGCCTCGGGCAGGAGGAAGGGCTTGCCGAGGGGATTGCCGCTGAGGCCGGTGAAGGCGGCGGCCTCGCGCCATTCGCCTTCGACAAAGATGCCGTCTAGGTTTGGAGGGCTGCTCATGCGGGGCACCCGCAATACGGGATGTTGGAAAGCGGGGCTTTCCGCGGCGGGGGCTCCGACAGTTACCATAGCCAGCATCATGGTCAGCAGTATCCTCTTCATCAGTCCCTCCTGTTGGATTTCACGGGGTCGTTCAGTGTGCGATAATCAATCGAAATTCGCGTGCGGGGATGGTGATGTCGCCATCCGCGGCGCTGCCGTTTTCAGCATCGGTGATTGTCCGAGCGGGTAGCGTGAGGCGGCCGGTCAGGGGCTCCTTGAGCGGATTGACCAGGATGGCCATCATCTGCCCATCGGGATGGCGATAGAGGCTCATCAGCAGCTGATCATGGCTGAAGGCGGCGTTGTCGGGCAGCCGCCAGTACGGCAGAAAGGTCACCCCCGGGTCAAATAAGTCAAAGCTCTCGAGGGTCTCCCTGATCGCCTTCAGGGTCTCTTCGTGGACGCCGGATTCTACACCGAAGTCGTGGAGCAGGGAGAGGCCGATGATGCTTCGGGTGCCATGTATGGCATGATCGGCACGGCGGTCGAGATTGCTGACGATGGCGCCTGGCAGGCGGCGCATGCAGTGGTGGGAGCGAAAGCGGGCGACGGGATCGAGGGGGGTGGGATCCGTCTCGACGACGCGGGAGATGATATCATACTCGTGGTGGCGCTCCAGGGTCTCGAAGATGTTTCCGCCATGGCGGTAAACGTAGGCGTCTGCCTCGATGGCCCAGCGCCATTGGGAGAAAGCATAGCTGGTATGGTTGTTGATGAGCATGAAGGGTTCGACGCCTGCCTCCTTGTAGAGCACGAAGAGGCGCTGGTTGAGCTGACGGCGGGCAAAGGTGGGGTAGCCGGGGCGAAGCTGGCCATCCGCGGTGCGGTAAGCGCGGCCGGTGATGACGTTGTCGCCGGGCCAGATGGAGGCGTTGTCCCACCAGTAGCCGTTGATGCCGAGTTCCCGGAGGTTGCGGGCATAGTGCCACATGCGGAAGTCGATCTGACTCTGGACAAGGTCCGCCTTGGCCGGTCCAAGGCGCAGGGGTTTGCTGCGCCAATCCTGGGTGAGTCCGCGCCAGTGCACGGTGGCATGGACATCGCTGTCCCGGTATTCGGGAGCGGGGACGAACGGGGTTGTGTGTCCCCATTCGGCGGCAAAAGTCTCGAAGCCAGGCATGGAGGGGCCAATGAGTTCGCCGGAGTTGTAGAGGACGATGGGGCGGCTATCACCGGCCCAGTTATCGATGACTTCCTTGAGTTGACGGTAAGCGGCCTCGTCTTCGGCGCAGATGGCATCGACGCCCATGCCCCAGTAGGCATAGCCGCTGGTGTCGTGAATGCGGGAGTTCCCACCCCACATCTGGCGGCGGCGGTCAGGTGGATCGGGTTTGCAGGGATTGGTGCCGATGGCGAAGGTCAGGCTCATGGGTTGGGAGAGGCGGGTGGGCGTATTGATGAGGGCCATACGCACCTGCACGTCACCATCTTGGCGGACGATCTCCTGCGATGGCAAAGTATAATCGAGCTTCCAGGCGGCATCCGAATCGGCGTACCACCACCAAGCCACATCGCCATTACCCACGCCAAGAACGGGAGTAAAAAGATTGCGCGACTCGCGCCCTTTGCGATGCAGATTGTTCCAGAGCAGACCATCGCCCGCCGCCAGGCCGCTGGCGCCGATCTGCGATCGCAGGCGGTAGAACCAGAGTGTATCGGCATACTCGCCAACAGGCGCCACCAGTTCCAGGCGCTCGATATCGACCGGCTCCCTCGGGGAGAGAGTCATGGTGACTTCGTACCAACCATCAACCTGCAGATGGCTTTCGACGCTAAGGTCGATGCCGGCGGCAGTGCCGGTGCCTTGCAGGCGAACCAGGCCGGGTTCGTGCGCGGTTACGGTGGTGCTGCCCGTAAAGCGTTCACGGCCGGCGGCGGTGACCACGTCGAGCAGCATGGGGGCGACGATCCGCTGGCCGGGCACGGCAGTCTGGTCGCCGGCGGTGACCGCGCCGGGCAGAGCGCAGGTGCCGAGCTCGTAGGTGCGTCCCCACAGATCCAGGCGGGAAGCGTCGACCCGTATGGGCTCGAATGGTGGAAAGACCTTGTCAGAGATGCCGATGCGGTTATTCTCCCAGGGGTAGAGGTGTCGGACAAAGTCGACCTCAACCGGCTCGCCGATCGGGGTGCCATCGGCCTGTCGCAGTTGCCCACGCATGGTATACGTGCCTTCGGACAAAAGGAGGTTGTCCCACTGCAGGTGCCCTCGCCCATCGGCGATGGCGATCACCTCTTCCCGGATCAGGGCCTCATCCGAATGAAGCTGCAGCATGGCCACGGCAGCCTGACGGACCGGCTCCGGCAGGTAGCTGGCAGTGAGATCGACATCCGCGGTGAGGGTCGCATGGGAAGGATAGTGAGCCACATCCATTTTCCACTGCTGATGCAGCGGGGAGGCGAAGGGCCACGTGCCATAGGGCCATTCGGCGAAAGCATGATAATCGGCGAGAGTCAGTGGCTTGAGCTGAATCCAGGCACTGTAGAGATGATCGTCCCCCGCGGAAGCCTCGATCTCAAGGCGGGCGGTCCGATCTGGCGGATAGACGATCGGCATTGGCGCGAAGTCGAGGCGTAGCGTCTCATCGCCCGGGGTGACGTCCACTTGCTGTGTGGCGAGGACGGAGTCGCCGCTGGCGAGCGTGAGCCGGACCTGGACGGGGCGGAGCTCGCCACTGCCGTGTACGCGAATATCGGGAACGACCTGGTCCGCCACCCGCATCTCCCCCAGTCCCCGAACCTGGACGGCCGGAGAGGTGCCACTGAAGAGGAGCAATCCCGCCTGGTCGTTCATGAAATGCGCGACGGCGCCATTCCATTCTCCCTGTGCGTTGTCCATGCTGGAATAGCCGCGACGGCGACAGAAAAGGGTTCGCCAGCGCTGGCCATCGGGAATGCCGTTTTCGTAACCGAGGGCGAGGAGTGGAATGGCCATTTCGACGGTCCAGAAACGATCTCCGATGGCGGTCTTCACGGTGGCGCCGCTTTCCCACTCCAGTCCCGACTGATGGCGCGGCTGGCCACGATGCTCCGGCAGAATGCGCTGATCGCTGAAGGTGGCGGAGGGACTGATGTAGAAGAGCATGGTATCGGGTCGAGCGCGGGGACCATCCTCATGGAAGCGCAGTTCCCAATGATCGCCGGATTCGATCCTGCCGCTGTCGTCATGCTTTTCACCGGCGACGCGCAGACCGTTGGGCGCATAGCGAAATGGCGGGGGAATAGGCGACTTCAGGGCGACGTAGAAATGGCTGTCGTCATAGGTCACCCAGACCCGCCCCTGCATCACCTCTGGCAGCACATAGGGATTGCCGGGCGCCATGAGGCCGGTGAAGGAGAGAGCCCGCGCCCATTCGTCCTCGTCAACGAGACCATCGATGGTGGGAGCCACCGCGACCTTGGGCACGGCCGCCTGCGGCACCTTGCTGCGATACCAGGGTTGTTCGATTCTGGGGGCCGCGGCAGCCGTCACGACGGCGAGCATGCCATAGATCAGCAGGTTGCGCACGTAAAGCCTCCAGTGCCGCTAAGGCAGCCGCAGCGATTTGATGTTGATCTCTCCCTTTTGGCGGGCGAATCCGATGTGCCCGTCGAGGAAGGCCAGGTTGGCGCCGTTGTGAAGGTCGTATCCAACCTGTATATGGTAGCTGTGGTCGGCAACATAGTAGTCCAGCCGTGGAGTGCCCCAGTCGCTGCGATAGCCGGCGTCGGTGAAGACGATGAAGTTCTCGGCCGGATCGAATCGGGTGAGGGCGACCTCGCCCATAACCCTGCCATAGACGTACTTGGGAACATTTACGCTGTAGGGGGCATAGTCATTGGTAGGGCACTGGGCGCGAATCTGCTCCTTGATCGGCATGATGCCGGTGGCGCTCAAAGCGCCGGACCAGAAGGTGCCTGCCTGGGTGGCACTGTACGTGCGCGGGGTATAGTTGTTGTAGTCATCGGCATAGAGCAGAACGGAGGTAGAAAACTGCTTCAGATTGCTCTTGCAGTTGACGGTTTGTGCTCGGGACCGCGCCTGCGAGAGGGCGGGCAGGAGCATCGATGCCAGGATCGCGATTATAGCCACGACCACGAGCAATTCGATCAAGGTGAATCTCTGCCGTTTCATTGTGATGAACTCCTTACTGTTTGTCATTGGGTAGCACCAGTCGAAAAGGTATCCATTGCCGCGGTTTGGCGACGCGCCGCCCATCGATGCGCTGGGCCAGCATTTCGGAGGCGGCTCGGACCATGGCCTCCGCGGAAGCCTCCAGCCGAACGATTGGAAGGGGGGACCAAAGCTCGCGGCCTTCGTTGGCATGGGAGATGAGGAGCACCTTGGCCGGCACATCGATGTTTCTTTCCAGAAAGGCCATGATGACGCCGCGACACATGACGTCGTCGGCGCAGATGATGGCGTCGGGCTGTACGGCGGCATCGAGCAGGCGATTGACGCAGGCGTATCCACCTTCCGCGGTTGGCTCGTCCGTGACCATGGGCGAATCGGCTTCACGGAGGCCGAGGGAAGCCAGGGCCTGCCGCCAGGCGCGCGGCCGCCGGTCGATAGCGTCAGCTATCCCCTTCTCCCTGTTGAAGATGAGGGCGGGGCGATGGCGCTTCTGCTCGACGACATGGTGCAGGGCGAGCGTAATGAGCTGCATGTAGTCGGGCGAAACGGCATAGGCCGTATCGGGGGCGAAGATGGATGTCTCGACGATGGGCAGGTGCTGCGCCTCGATCTGGGAGCGGAAGTCCGCATGTTCTTCGCGAATACGTCCGATGACCAGGAGACCGCGTAGTCGACCGAGTTCGACATCCTCGATGAGGCGAGGATCGAGATCCGCGTCGGCGTCGTCCGTCGCTCCGGGAGCGGGCAGGCACTGGTAGAAGCGATAATCGTCACCGGTCTGCCCGTAATAGGAGGCAATAGCGCGGGCGACGAGGGCATCGAAGGCGCTGACGGCTGGATCGAACATGGCGCGGGTGACAACGCCGATGCAGAGCTGCCGAGCGTGCGCTTTCTCCGCGACAAAGGTTCCGCGCCGCGGCTGCCGCACAATCACGCCTTGCTTGACCAGGGAAGCCAGGGCACGCTGTAAGGTGACATGGCCCACCCCCAGTTGCTGGCTCAGTTCCTCGTGAGCTGGAAGCTTCTGACCGGCAGTCAGTTGTTCACTTCTCACGAGTCCCTTGAGGTGTTCTTCGACCTGCCGCCACAGCGGCAAGGCGGGACTGGGACCCAGGTCGCACCCATCTAAGCTCTTTTTTATGGTCAGCATAAAAAACATAATAATAAAGAATCGGCCGTGATGCAAGAGATCCGGAAAAAGAATTCCGGGGGTGCTTCGATTGGTTTGCAAAGCGGCGTAACGGTGTCAGGCTATGGAGGGTATTCCTCAGCAATCATAAAGGAGCTTACTTCATGATACGTCTCGGCCTGATTGGATGCGGCAAGCTTGGCAGGATTCACGCGGAGTGCATCGCCAAGATCGAGGATGCGGCTTTTGCCGCGTACAGCGATGTGAATGAGGATGCAGCCAAGAGCTTCCTGCAGGAGTTCGGCGGCGACTACGCGTGCGTCGACACGCGGCAGATCTTCATGGACGACAACATCGATGCGGTCTACATCTGTACGCGTCACGATTCGCACGCCGGGCTTGCCATTGCGGCGGCGGAAGCGGGCAAGCACGTGCTGGTGGAGAAGCCTCTGGCGCTTCGCGAGGAGGAGTGCGAGGCGGTGGCGGAGGCGGTGATCCGCAACGGCATTTACCTGATGCCGGCCTTCAAGATGCGCTACTATCCGCTCATTCGCCAAGCGCACGCGTTCATCCCGCAACCGCAGATTCTGGTCGGGCAGATGATGGATGGGCGGTGGCCGGACGATATCTGGCCGCAGGATCCGGTGCAGGGGGGCGCCAACGTTTTCAGCCAGGGATGCCATACGACGGACATCATCCGCTACCTTGCCGGCAGTGAGCCGAAGCGCATCTGGGCCGCGGGCGGTGCGCTCACCCATCCAGGGCATCCGTGCATCGATCAATGCGTCGCGACCATCCAGTTCGCGAACGGGCATGTCGGCAGTTGGATTCAGGGAGATTCCGGGCCGGCGACCTTTCCCAGCAAGTTCTTCTTCGAGCTGTTCGGGGATGGGAAGTCAGTTCAGCTTCACGATCGGCTGAAGAAGGCGACCTTCTTCGACGGGGAGAAGAGTTGGACGGAGGAGCGCACGGAAGAAGAGGGGATGCAACTGGAGAACGAGGCCTTCATTGCGGCGTTGCGGGAAGATCGCGAACCGGAGTTGACTGCTTATGACGGGCTTCAGGCAACGCGCATCGTGCTGGCGGCGGATCGTGCCATTCGGACGGGTGAGGTCGTGGACATGCAGGCTTGAACTTCGAAGCGTACTTGATCTATGTTGCAGGCTTCAGGCGCCTCGGCGCCGCCCTCATAGCCCAGTCACCAGTTTCAAGGAGTTTCCACCATGGCAGATCTGAAGGAAGGCGACAAGGCCCCGGCCTTTACCGCCAAGACGCAGGACGGAACCACTGTCTCCCTCGACGAGTACAGCGGCAAGACCGTTGTTCTCTATTTCTATCCTAAAGACGATACCCCCGGATGTACCAAGGAAGCCTGCAACTTCCGCGACAATATCGAGGAGTTGCACCAACGGGACGTGGCCGTGCTCGGCGTCAGCCCGGACAGCGAGGAGTCCCACCGCAAGTTCATCGAGAAGTACGACCTGCCGTTCACCCTTCTTTCGGATCCCGACAAGGAGATCCTTCAGGCCTATGGCGCCTGGGGAGAGAAGACGAACTACGGCAAAACCTCGATGGGGGTCATCCGCAGCACCTTTGTCATTGGCCCCGATGGGACGATCCAGAAGATCTACCGCAAGGTCAAGACCGAGACGCATGCCGTGGATATCCTGGCGGATATTGCCTGACGGCATCTGATTACCGGGGTCGCCTCCTGGCGTAGGGGCGAGCCCGGTGTATCTTGCTTTCATCACGCCACACCAATCCAGGGGGGGGATCATGATCCAGCAGTTTTCGGTCAGCCGCGACGACTCCATCTACGAGGCCTTCCCCGATGTGGCGCTTGCTCCCTCCGGCCGACTGGTCTGCGTTTTCTCGGAATGCACGCATCATCACAGCCGGGACTATACGCGGATCATGCTGACCGACTCGACGGATCGTGGCCGCACGTGGTCGACGAAGCGCCCCCTGTCGGCTCCGCTGCGCGGTGATCCGAAGCAGGATCCCTACTGGAACTGCGCCCGCATCTCGACCATGAGCGATGGGCGGCTGGTGGCGGTGGCAGACCGCATTGCGGGGCGCAACGAGGGCAAGAGCGGCGGCGAGCAGAGCAATTGGCTGTGGATCAGTGCGGACGAAGGAGCCAGCTGGGAAGGCCCCCGCCCTACCCCGGTCCACGGCATCGTGCCGGACCAGCTCATCGAGCTTCGCCATGGTGAGCAGGCGGGACGCTGGCTGCTGGCGGCGCACACCATCCTTACAGTGGACGGCCAGGATATCTGGCATGTTCGCGTCTGGCATACGGACGATCGGGGAGCTACGTGGCATGGGCCCGTCACCATCGCGGCGGATGCGGGGCTGAAGCTCTGCGAGGGAAGCATCCTGGAGTTGCCGGGTGGGGAACTGGTCTGCTTCATGCGCGAGAATTCGGGCCAGGGGCTGGATGCGTTCAAAGCGATCAGCCGTGATGGCGGTGAAAGCTGGGGCGACTTGTGCCGCTTTACGCTGCCGGCCTGCCATCGCCCGGTAGCGGGGATGCTGCCCAGCGGCCGCGTCATGATCACCTATCGCCACATGCAGGGGGGCAAAGGATGGACGGGCTGGTGGACGCAGAACCTCTTTGCCGGCATGACGGATGTGGAATCCTGCCTGGCGACGGAACGCGGGAATGCGCGTACGCGGATCTTCCCGATCAGCTTCGATCGTTCACCGCACTCCGATACGGGGTACAGCGGCTGGGTCGCCATGGATGATGGCGAACTCTATGTGGTCAATTATCTTCTTGACGATGCGCCGAAGGCACAGATCCGGGGTTATGTCTTCCGCGAAAGCGATCTCATCCTTCCAGAATAGGGCACCCCATGCATACGACCAACTCTTATCAGTCCGCGTTGACCACCATGCGCCTCTCGACGGGAATCGTCATTCCGGTCTATTTCCCGAAAGGCGATGCGGCCGGCGACGCGGCTGATTACCTGACGGATACGGTGTCGGCATTCGTGCAACAGGTGGACGATCCCATGTCGATCTGCCTCAGCGTGGATGGCAACGCGCATGGAGCGGAGATCGCGGCCGAGCTGGCCCAGCAGTTCGGTGTACAGATCGTGGTCGGCGAAGAGAATCATGGCAAGCTGCAGGCGGCCCGGCAAGGAGTGGATCTGCTCATCGAACGACCGGGACTGAGCTTCGTCGCGATTGTCGATCAGGATGGGGATCACTTCGCCAACGAGCTGCTCAACTTCATCCGTGCGGGAGAGCATGTACAGCGGCAGAGCTTTCAGAGTCGGGTGCTGGTCCTTGGGCGTCGCATATCGCGTCACCGCCCCATGGGCTTTCCGCGTGGGGAGATCGAGGAGCTTGCGGACCGGGTCATGCTCGACGCGCTCCATTATCACGGCGCCGTCACCGGGCGCCCCCTGCGCCTGGAGTATGCCACGCTGCTGGACGAGTTTCCCGACTTCCACTCGGGATACAAGCTCTTCGACATCGAGACCGCGCGGCGCGTCTTCCTGTCGGAGCCTCAGCTCTGCGGGGTCAGCGGCAGTTGTTACTATCGGCATGGGGTCGAGTCGGTGATGTCGGTGGAGGCCATCCTGAGCGACGCCATCCTGGTGGTGGTGAACCGCAGCACGCTGAATCAGCAACCCCATTCGACCTTCGGTCTGATGCATCGTCAGCAACTGGCGGCGGACAAGATGATCTGGCCGCTGCGGCGACTGCAGGTGCCGGAGACCTTTGTCCGGCAGTTCCTGGACAACCACCTTCCGCGGCTTCTGCTCGATACGGTCGTTCCCGACGGGCAAGCGGAGCTGCGGGAGATCCGCCGCCTGGTTCTGGAAGCGTTCGGACTTCCCGACGATGAATCGCCAATTCGCCGTCCCCTCTTCCTGTGATCATGAAACAGTACCTCACTTTCCTGCTCTCCGCATTCGTCGTCGCTCTCCCGAGCATGGGTACTGAACTCGTCGTCGACGGGAAGCTGAGGCTCTGCATTGTTCAACCCGCCGCACCGGACAAGCTGGAGCGGCAGGCGGCCAGGGAGCTGGTGGAGCATCTCGAAGCGATCACGGGTGAGCGTGCGGCGGTGGTTGCCGCCCCCCTGCCTGAGATGATCGCGGTCAGATTGGGTGTGCTGACGGAAGCGCATCGCGAGGAGTTGGAGAGCCGGAGCCGGGCGCCGGGCAGTTATGCGCTGGTGGTCCGCGGCGACGACATCACCATCGGCGGGGTGACGCCGATCGGCACCTTGTATGGCGTCTATGACCTGCTGGAGCAGCTTGGGGTCCGGTGGTACATGCCGGGCGAACTGGGGCGGGTCCTGCCGACGGGAGATCGGCTGGCCGTGGTGGATCAGGCACGACTTCAGTCGCCGTCGTTTGCCGTGCGGGGCATGAGCGGGGCGCAACCGATCTGGCGCCAGCGGAGCCGGCTTGGCGGTATTGCCCAGCCTTCTTCCCTTTCCTTTCCCGATCCCGCCCCCTTTGCCGAGCATCCGGAGTTCTTCGCGCTGGTCAAGGGAGAGCGGCGTCCCAACCAGCTGTGCGTCTCGAATCCCGAGGTGCTGCGGCTGGAAGCCGAGGTGATGCGCGCCTACTTCGAGAAGCGGCCGACGGCGATCTGGATGCCGGTGAGCAATCATGGCGACAACCATTGCGAGTGCGACGGATGTCGCGCGCTGGATCCTCCGGAGCGGCTTGCCTCGCCTTTCACGGGGGGCATCAACCTGAACGACCGCTACGTCTGGTTCTGCAATCGGCTACTGGAGAGCGTCGCCGGGGACCTTCCGGGGAAGCGGCTGATGCTGACGGTCTGCACGCCGCAGTTTCAACCGCCGTCGCGGACCATCGGCCATGCGAATCTGGATGTGCTTGCCTGGGCGAATGGCTTCTGCCGACTGCATGGGGTGAACAACCCAGCCTGCCCTCAGCGGCAGGGCGTACTGGCGCTCGAAACGCAGTGGGTGAAGGTGCTCCAAGGGGAGTTCCATGAGCGCAGCGACTGGGGGAATATTGCCGGCCCGGGGCTGCCGCTGCCGGCGGTGCACCGGTATCGCCGAGACTTTCCCGCCTACCATGCGGCCGGCATCAAGGGGGTGCGCGGATCCGACTACAGCCATTACATCAGCCAACTGCCTTCGAGCTACGTGGGGGCGCGCCTCCTTTGGGATCATGAGACCGACGTGGAGGCGCTGCTCAGCGACTTCTACAGCCGCTTCTACGGCCCCGCGGCCGCCCCCATGCAGGCGTATCATGAGCTGCTGGAGCGTACGATGCGCGATGCCCCCTTTCATGCCGGCTCGGCCATCGACTTTCCGCGCGTCTACACAAAGGCGGTACGGAGCCAGGCCCGGGAATCGGTGAACCAGGCGCTCGCCGGCGCCACTGACGCACCTTACCGCGACCGCACCCAGGCCATTTCACTCAATCTGGACTACCTGGATGCCTTCTGCACCATGATCGACGCGCGCGATCAGGCTCGATTCGCCGATGCCCACGCGGCGCTCGATGCATGCCGCCAGCTCATCGCCAATCTGCAAGCGTACGACCCGCCACTGCTCAATCCGTCGTTCGCCCGCCCCTACCTGGATCTCTTCTTCGGCAATGCTATCGAAGCGGGCTGGCGCAGGACAACCAGCGAGGAGCGGATGATCGCGGCTCTGGATCCGGTCTGGGATTTCCAGCTCGATCCCATGCAGGAAGCGGAAGAAGCGTGGCAACCGCAACCGACCTGGACCAGCAGTTGGGTCAGTGAAGGTCTCGGCGAGTACGACGGTGTCGCCTGGTACCGCCAGCGCTTCGAGCTGCCCAAAGGGGACGCGCCACTGCGCCTCTGGTTCGGCGGCGTGGATGAAGGCGTCACGGTCTGGCTCAACGGCAAACCGATCGGTACGCACACGGGTGCCTTTCGGCATTTCGATTTCGACATCACGGAAGCGGCCGCCCCCGGAGAGGTCAATGTGCTGTTGCTCCGCGTCGTGAATCAGACGCTCGACGAAGTCGGCACCGGCGGACTCATCGCCCCGGTCTTCGTCTATTCCCCCCGGGAGTAGCGGCGCGGCGGGAAGGCCGATTGCGCGCGTTCCTGGGCACATGATCGGTCCGAAGCGGATTCTGCCAGCTATGCCAATGAACCATCATTTCGCGTTGCTTCCGCGGTGCAGCGTTCCTGGGCACGCCACTCGCCTGAGTGGCTCCGGCGTTGGAGGTGGCCTTATGCCCACGGTGGAGGAGAGATCCGAAACGTCCGCCGCGAGAGGCGTCTCATCTGCTGGCGTTGCCCAGGGAAGCGAGCAATGGTCCTTCGCGTTGGGTGGGTGGCGACGCGCAACCCGGTGCCACTCAGGCGAGTGGCGTGCCCAGGATGGGCGAGCAATGGTCCTTCGCGTTGGGTGGGAGGCGACACGCAACCCGGGGCTGCGGGCGGATGGTTGCGACGACGCCTTCGCGTTGGGGGTAAAGCGACACGCAACCCGGTGCCACTCAGGCGAGTGGCGTGCCCAGGATGGGCGAGCAGGCAGCCGACGCGTGGGGTGAAAGGCGACGTAAAACCCGGGGCTGCGGGCGGATGGTTGCGACGACGCCTTCGCGTTGGGGGTGAAGCGACACGCAACCCGGTGCCACTCAGGCGAGTGGCGTGCCCAGGATGGGCGAGCAGGCGGCCGACACGTGGGGTGGGAGGCGACACGCAACCCGGGGCTGCGGGCGGATGGTTGCGACGACGCCGTTACGTTGGGTGGGAGGCGACGCGCATCCCGGTGCCACTCAGGCGAGTGGCGTGCCCAGGAGGAGCGAGTGATCAGCCGATACGTGGGGTGGGAGGCAACGCGCAACACGAAGGCGCGGGCGGACGGTTCGGATGACACCGACAGTGGGGGTGGGTGGCGACGCGCAACCCGGAGCCACTCAGACGAGTGGCGTGCCCAGGAGGGAGGCACCGACCATGGACATTGCCCGGCCGCATTCCGCCGGCTACGGCTCTATGTAGTCGCGAGGGAGGCACTGCTCCATGGCCAGTCCGAGGCGCACTTCACCAGCCGTGCCCGTACAGGGTTCTGATGAATGTAGGTAACCACAGCCTGGTAATGCTCGCGATCGCGGATGTAGCGGTCCCACGGTTCACGGTGCCATAGCGGGGAAAGGGCCTCGACCATGGCTGCCCGCTGCTGATCCCGGAGACTGTCGTGTACGATGCGCCCCGTGCGCTTCTTCCATGTCGCCACGACTTGCTGCATGGTCCAGCCGTTCATAGGATGAAAAAGCACGTGCAGATGGTTGGGCATGATCACCCAGGCGTGAAGCTGGTACCGATCGCGGTTGAAATGCTGCAACACACTCTGGACGCCGCTGGCGATGGCGGCGTCTACCAGAATGCAGGAGCCGTGGCCCGCTTCCACCCAGGCATGAATGCGCCTGCGCCGTTCAACCAGCCGCAGCTCATGGTCGAGAGTAAGGATCGAGTGCTCGATGCGTTCAATCGCATCAGCGGACAGACTGTCCGCCAGGTGCAGCGTAAGGTGCTGAATAAGCTCCGGCGCGTCTCGGTGCGGCAGATAACCGCGGCTGTACCACTCTTGATGATCCGGCATGCCATGCTCTGAATGAGAAGGTAGATAGCGGGAAGAGTGAGGAAAGTGTAGAGAACTGTACGCTATAGATCTGAACTTCGCCAGTTGTGCGATCATCGTTTTGGGAATTGAAGCGGCTCTTGCTACATCAGTGAGGGCAGAACCATGATTTCGCGTCGCTTCCGCGGTGCAGCGTTCCTGGGCACGCCACTCGCCTGAGTGGCTCCGGCGTTGGAGGTGGCCTGATGTCCGCGGTGGAGGAGAGATCTGAAACGTCCGCCACGAGAGTCGCCTTATGCGCTGGCGCTGAGGGCGGACGATACGGATGACACCGACACGTGGGGGTTGGGTGGCAACGCGCAACCCGGTGCCACTCAGGCGAGTGGCGTGCCCAGGGTTGGGGATGCATTGCACCTGATCGGTCCGAAGCAGATTCTGCCAGCTACGCCAATGAAGGCTGAACCATGATTTCGCGTCGCTTCCGCGGTGCAGCGTTCCTGGGCACGCCACTCGCCTGAGT
>JAWLHB010000025.1:0-112575 GCA_041690595.1 Lentisphaeria bacterium | reverse complement strand
ACTAGAGCCATCGCCATCTCCCCGCGTGCTTTCAATACCACTGCCGTTAGCCTCCACATGCCCGACAACGTGGGAGGGGTTCTCCGAACCGCGACTAGAGCCGTCGCCATCCCCGCCCACGCTCAAAACCTCGGCCAAAACCTCGGTCGTATCGAGGGGTCTGGGGAGGTGCGCCTCCCCAGCGGGGTCCGGGGCAGCGCCCCGCCGCGCCTCTTCGCCGCCCCGCCGATCCTCTGCGCGTCCCGTCCCGCCCTTCTTCGCCACATGCCGATACCCCTGCGCCTTCGCACTTCTCGTCAGCGTCACCTCCGCATCCTCCAGCTCCACCACCACCCGCACCGACTCATCCTCCGCCGTCCGCGACACCTGTCGTTCCTTCACTCGCGCCTTCTCCTCCCAGCCGAACCCCAGCACATGCACCAGCCAGCTTTCCGCATCCATCATCGTCTCCGAGGAACGGCGCTGCGCCACCTCCGCCAGCACCTTCATATACTCCTTCGCCGCGCGTACCCGGTCATACAGGACCGGCTCCTGCATCAGGCCGCCCTCGCCATCCTTCACCCAGCGCACCCCCCGCACCGCCGGCGACGACCGATCCACCTCCCCACTAGCCGACATCACATCCGCCATCGACGTCATCGCCATGGCCCCAAGCATCCCCGCGATCTCCATCATCGACGGAAACCGCATCCCCTCCCGATCTTCCAGCGCCACCATCTCCTCGCCTGCCAACTCCCGAACCAGCAACCGCACCCGCCCATCCTGCAGCAACTCCGACGCTCGCGCCTTCGCGAACGACTCCGCATAACCTGCCCGCAGCGCCGCCTTTGCCGCACAGTAATCCTTCACATACTCCCCCGCAAACCGCCGCATCCGCTTGCTCAGTCCCCTCATCTCGACACCCCCCCAAATTGTCCGTTCGAATTCCCATCATTAACCCTTGAAAGAAAGCATAAAATATATCAGCTATAACTCACAAGTCAAGTGGTTTTTAAAGAAAATACCCAGCCCCCAAGGCCTCTCCATACCGTCCATACCGCGAGGCGGGTGCCAGGGAGGTCTGGGTTGCCGAAGCCGCGGGCCACGCACAGAAGAGCCGCCAAGTCATGGAGAGTACTGGCATGGTCAAGGGCGCGTCCGATCCGTCCGATCCGCCCGATCCGCGTCCCCGCCTTGCCGCCTCCCCATCGGTTCAGTTCCGGCCGTTGCCCCTAACGGCCGGCCGCCTCCTGATCCCCCGATCCGTCCGTCTCCCCGATCCCCCCGATCCGTCCGATCCGCCCGATCCGTCCGTCTCCCCTTCCCCCGCTCATTCTCTGCGATCCTTGCGTTCTTTGTGGTTAAGCCTCCAGCATACCTCCGCCCGTCCCCGCGTCCCCGCGTCCCCGCGTTCCGCCCCGGCGCCAGAATCGCGCGTCGATTTGCTTTCTTCTCCTTTCTCGTCTATCCTATAAGGCGGACCAAGGGGAGGGGTTTCCCCTATTCCAGGCGCGACGTGTGGTTGAGCAGCCGACCGGACGAGAAACGAACCGGTCGTCGCTCAAGCAAGAAATCAAGGGGACCAGCCATGGCAAAAAAGCGCCCCCGCGATGGAGCGGAACTCCATCCTCCAGCATCTCCAGAAGCCACGAAAGCACCATCTCCCAGCCATGCGGGAGAACATCCCAAGCCACTCAAGCTCGTTGCCGTCGGATCCTCCGCCGGCGGCCTCACCCCACTCAAGGATTTCTTTTCCTCACTGCCCAGTGACAGCGGCATGGCCTTCATCGTTGTCCAACACCTGGCCCCCGACTCGCCCAGCTTGCTATCGGAAATCCTTGCCGCCAAGATCGACATGCCGGTGGTGCAGGTAAACGAAGACTTGGTGCCCGAGCCAAACCATGTTTACGTCATTGCCCCCAACAGCTACCTCGCGTTTCGTGCAGGCAAGCTCTGTACAACGCCGCCGCCCCCACAGGCCCGCTTACGGCTCCCCATCGATTTCCTCCTGAGATCCCTGGCGGAAGAAAGCGGATCGGACGCGGCGGCCATCATCCTCTCCGGCACCGGAAGCGACGGCACCTTGGGTGTCGAGGCCATCCGCGGGGCAGGTGGCCTCACCATTGTCCAGGAACCCTCGACCGCCGAATATGATGACATGCCCCGCCATGCCATTGCTACGGGACTGGTAGACCTCGTCCTCCCCGTCGAGGAGATGGGCCAGGCACTCATGAAGCATGCAAACCACCCCTTCCTCCACAAGGCCGCCAAAGCAAAAGAGATTCCAGAGCACGATACCGGCACCCTGGAAGCCATACTCACCATTATCCGCGAGCGAGGAAATTCGGATTTTCGCTGGTACAGGAAGAGTGCCCTTTTGCGCCGCATCGCCCGCCGCATGGGCATCATTGGCGTCGAATCCCTCGAAGCATACAAGCAAACCTTGGAGAAGAATTCCGACGAGGCCACCGAACTCGTCAGAGATCTCCTCATCGGTGTCACCAGCTTTTTCCGCGATACCGCGGCTTTCGAGGAGCTCGACCACCTGGTGATCAGACCCCTCGTACGCGAAAAGGACCCTGCTATACCCGTGCGGGTATGGACCGCCGGATGCGGATCGGGCGAGGAGGCCTATTCCATTGCCATGCTCCTCTTCGAGGCACTGGAAGCTGAAGGAAAGAGCTGCAAACTTCAGATTTTCGCCACTGACCTCGATGAACGATCCCTTCAGAAAGCCCGCGCCGGCATCTATCCCCTCAGCATCGCCGAAGACGTCAGCGCACAGCGGCTCGAACGTTTCTTCATCCGCTCCAAGGATTTCTTCCAAATCAAGAAGGAACTGCGCGAAACGATCGTCTTCGCCGCTCACAATCTGGTCGCGGATCCGCCTTTCTGCCGCATGGATCTCGTCACGTGCCGCAATCTTCTCATCTACGTGGAAGCGGATGTTCAGAAGAAGATCATCGCGCTCTTTCACTTCACCCTCGCCTCCCATGGCTACCTCTTTCTCGGTAAGGCCGAGTCGACTGCCGGCCGCACGGATCTTTTCGAGCCGATCAACAGCGATTTCCGGATCCTCCGCCGCCAGGATGCGCCGCGGCTTGTCGAACTGGAACTGCCGGTCTACGCCAGGGCTGGCAGACGGCAGGGCCACGTCAATCATCTGCAGCAGCCACCGCGCGATCAGCAGGCTCTCGAAGATATTCTCAAGAGCGTACTCCTCTCCCATTTCGGCGCCGCCGTCGTCCTCATCGACCCGTCCGGAAGGATTACTCGCTTTCTTGGGCGACTCGACCGCTATCTGAGCATCTCCAGCGGAGAAGTGGAGATGAATCTGCTGGACATGGCTCGCGAGGGTCTGGCTGGCTCCCTGCGGCCCTCTGTTCGGGACGCCATCAACTCCAAGGAGCCCCAGATTCTCTTGCGCGTCCCGATCAAGGAAGAGAAGGAAGAAATCTTCCTTGCCGATGTTACGGTTCTCCCCGTCGCCTACCCCGAAAACGCCGGCGTCCTCGTGGCGGTGGTACTCGAAAGAGCCCGAACAAAAGCACCCGAAACCCTCGCCTCCGGTGAATCGCCCGACGGCTCCGCCGTCGAACGCCTCGAACGCGAACTCCATCTCACCCAGGAGGATCTGCGCCGCACCATCGCCGAGCTGCAGTCCGCCAATGAAGAACTCAAGGTGGTCAACGAAGAAGCCACCTCCATGAATGAGGAAATGCAGTCCACCAACGAAGAACTGGAGACCTCCAAGGAAGAGCTGCAATCCATCAATGAAGAGTTGACCAGCGTCAACAGCGAACTCCAGGAAAAGCTCGCCGAACTCAATGCCGCCAACAGCGACATGTCCAATCTCCTCACTTCCACCGCCATCGCCACCGTCTTCCTCGACGGTGACCTCAACATCCGCTTCTTCACCCCCCCTGCCGGAGAGCTGCTCAACCTCCGGCCGACCGATAAGGGACGCCCCATCTCCCATTTCGCCAACAACCTGCTCGATCTCGATCTCAATGCCGAGGCCGCCAAAATACAGGCGAGCGGCAAATCGAACCGGCGGGAAATCCGCGGCCGCGACGGCCGATGGCACATGGTCCACCTCCTCGCCTATGAAGCCGGTAACCAACGGCACGACGGGGTCATCGCTACCTTTACCGACATTACCGAATTGAAGGTCGCCGAAGAGAAAACTCGCCGACTCGCGGCGGTCATGACCGACTCCAATGACGCCGTCTTGCTGGTCGACACCGAAGGAAAGGTCCAGGAATGGAATCGCGGCGCTCAGAAGATGTATGGATGGACCGCCAGGGAGGCCGTGGGCAAGACCCTCTTCGACCTCACCCCCGCCAAGAGCGCGGAGTCCCCCGCAACCCTCCTGGCCAAACTCAGTCGCGGGGAAGATGTGCGCTCCTTCGAGACCCGCCGCCTCTGCAAGGACGGCAACGTCATCGATGTCTGGCTGACCGTCTCCACCTTGTCGCCCGGCACCGATGCTCCAGTCATCGCCTTGACCGAACGCGACCTCACCGAACACAAGCAGCACACTCGCGCTCTTCAGGAGCGCGCCAAACAGCTTCAGAGACTGACATCCGAAGTCGTCCTCGCGGAGCAGCGTGAGCGGCGACGCCTCGCATCCATCCTGCACGACCACCTTCAGCAGTTGCTCGTTGGAGCCAAATTCGGCTTGAATGTGCTCCATCGCCAGGTCGATGAGGGCGGCAAGAAGGCCGTCGATCAGGTGGACGACCTCCTGGACCAGGCGATAAGCGCATCCCGCTCTCTCAGCGTCGAATTATCCCCGCCGATTTTGCACGAGGCTGGGTTGGCCGCCGGTCTCGACTGGCTCGCGCGCTGGATGCATGAAAAGCACGGCCTGAATGTAGATCTTCACGCCGACAAGGAGCTTGTCGTACCTCGTGAAGATGTCCGCCTGCTCTTGTTCCAGTCCGTCCGCGAACTCCTCCTCAATGTCGTCAAACACGCCAAGGTGACGACGGCCATCGTCGAACTGACACGCCATGACGCCAAAAACCTGCACGTCGTCGTCGCCGACAGCGGAGTGGGCTTCGATCCCACCCAAGCCTTCACCTGCGACCTGGTTGATGGAGGTCTGGGCCTCTACAGCATCCGGGAACGGATGACCATGATGGGCGGCAGTGTTGAGATTGAAAGCTCGCCCGGCGCAGGTTCCCGCTTCGTCCTCATCGCACCGATAGACCAGAAGCCCCACACCATGCGCCAGCCAGCTCAAGCAACGGCCAATGCGTACACTCCTGTCGCTGCTCAGTCAGAGGAAAATCTCGACGACGACACGACCCACATTCGCGTCCTCCTGGCTGATGATCACGCCATGGTTCGTCAGGGCCTGGTGGCAATCCTCTCCGCCACCGACGGTATCGTTGTGGTCGGCCAGGCCGCCGACGGCCTTAAGGCAATAGAGCAGGCTCGGAAGCTGAATCCCGATATCGTCCTTATGGATTCTTCCATGCCCATTATGGACGGAGTCGAGGCCACGCGTCGGCTGCACAAGGAGATGCCCCACATCCAGATTATCGGCCTTTCCATGTATCAGGAGTCGGAGCGTGCCGCCACCATGAAGGAAGCAGGTGCAGTCGCTTACGTTTCGAAAAGCGATGCCTCCAACACCCTCGTCGACCTTATCATGAAAGTCCACGCCCAACGCCCAACCACCTGATCCGCCTCCCCATCGTTCAGTTCCGCCCGTTGCCCCTGACCGGCCCCCCGCGTCCCCGCCTCCCCGCGTCTCCGCGTCCCCTCTTCCTCCCCGAAACCAAGCTCTCTCTTCTGTACCCTCTTCGTGCTCTTCGTGTACTTCGTGGTTTAATTTGCTCTCTCTAACAACCTTTTGGTCTCCTATAGCAGTATCCTCCCTGCACTGGAGCCAAAAGCCTCTTCCTCAGTGACCTCTGAGGCCTCTGTGGCAAACATCCCCGCCTCCCAGCCTCCCCGCGCTCCCCCTTCCCCGGCTCGTTCTTTGCGATCTTTGCGTTCTTTGTGGTTAATTCTCCTGCCGCCCTCCCCGCTTGCACCCAGCCCAAAGCCCGGTTACCTTGCAATCCATACCCCTCCCTTACCTCAATCGCAAGGAGTTCCCTGAATGCGTGCCATTCTGATCAAGGACGACAAATCCCTCGCCTGGAGCGAGGTTCCCGATCCCATTCGCGCGGAAACCGACATCATCATTCAGGTCCACGCCGCCGCCCTCAACCGGGCCGACCTCCTCCAGCGCGAAGGCAACTACCCACCCCCGCCCGGCTGGCCGGACTGGATGGGACTCGAGGTCGCCGGCGTCGTCATCGAGGCCCCCGCCGACGGCAGATGGAAGCCTGGCGACAAAGTCTGTGCGCTCCTTGGCGGCGGCGGCTACGCGGAAAAAGTCGCCGTCCCCGCCGACATGGCCCTGCCTGTTCCCCAAGGTCTCTCCATGGTCGAGGCCGCCGCCATCCCCGAGGCCTTCGCCACCTCCTACCTCAACCTTTGCATCGAAGGCGACATGAAAGCCGGCGACACCGTCTTCATCCAGGCAGGAGCCAGTGGACTTGGCATGGCCGCCATCCAACTGGCCAAAGCCCTGGGCGCCAAGGTCGTCACGACCGTCGGCTCCGAAGACAAAGCCCGCTTTGTCCGCGATATTGGTGCCGACGTCGTCATCAACCGCAAGACCCAGGACATCGCGACCGAACTCGCCGCCCATCCCGTCGACGTGGCCATGGACTGCGTCGCCGGCAAGGATCTGGGCCCCTGTCTCAAGACGATGGCGCGGGGCGGGCGCTGGGTCGTCATCGCCACCCTGGGCGGCCCATCCAGCGAGCTGGACATGCTCGACTTCTTCAAGCGCGGCGTCAAGCTCATCGGCAGCACCCTCCGCAGCCGCTCCACCGAGATGAAGGCCCAGATCCTTGCCGAGCTTCAGAAGCGCCTCTGGCCCGCCTTCTCCTCCGGTCAGATCAAGGTCGTCATTCACCAGACTCTGCCGATGACCATGGCCGAAGAAGCCCACGCCATCCTCAAGCGCCAGGAGAACATCGGCAAAGTCGTCCTGACCCTCAAGCCATAGCAGCCATCCACCACGTCCCCATCGGTTCGGTACCGGCCGTTTCCCCTACCGGCCGGCCGCCTCCCCGCCTCCAGCGCCCCCATCGGTTCTGTTCTGCCCGTTGCCCCTAACGGCCGCCCGCCTCCCCACGTCCCCAGCGCCCGCCTGATCCGTCCGATCCGCCCGATCCGTCCGATCCGCCCGATCCCCGCCCTCCCCCCGCCCAATCTTTGCGATCTTTGCGTTCTTTGTGGTTAATCCCCCCTGCCCGTCCGCTTCCCCCGCGCAGTTTTCGCAAATCCACTTGTATAGCGCGCCCAAACGGCGTATCAGTGACACCTCATGACCGAACAACGAGGTGCGGCCCGGATGTTTCCCGATATGAAGGACAACTGGTCGGCAGAACGCTGGCTGGATAGCGTTGCCGATGAGTTCGATCGCATCGCCCGTGCCATGGGTGACGATTTCCATGCCGCCGAGATGGCCACCAGGCTGCGCCGGCAATCCGTCCGCGCCGCACGTCTCGGCAACGCCATGTGGATCCTTGCGCTGATCGGCCTCATCTGGTGGTTCTCTGCATGGCCGGCCGTGCTGCAAAGCACCCTCTCCGCTTGCGTCGCCATCCTCTGCAAGCTACGCGCCCGCACCTATCGCCGCCGCGCCGACTACTACGACACCCTCATCCGCCACTTCACCGGCAGTCTTCAGCCACAACAATCGAGCCTTCCCACTGACACCGCCCCATCCCCCCTGCACCCCCGGCCAGCCGCCGGTGGGGAGACCACCGGCGCTGAACCGAAGAAGAAGCAGCTCTAAACGCGTTCGCAGCTGTTGTTGGCATGCGACTTGAGCGCCGCCGTGAAGAGGCGATGCGAATACGCCACTTCCTCCGGCGTTACGCAGCCGGCAAAGGTGCCGAACGGCTTCCCATGCACCAACTCGTAGAGGTAGGCCGCCCACATCTGCTGCAGCGCATCGCAGAAGCCGAACTCGAAGATGCCGCCCGTGATCGCCTTGAAGGTCGATTCCCAGCCCATGTCGATCTGCTGCCACGACTGGTCACTGCCGCCGGTGTACTCCAGCAACTCGAAGAGGCGCGCGTTCTTGCTGCTCCAGCGCGCGCATGCCTTCATCCCCTTCACCTCGAAGTACCACGTATCCGTCTCGCCGGGCGCGATACGCTGCGTCTTGATCGTCAGCGGGAAAGCCTCTCCGCACGACGCATCCACCGCGTCGCAGAACATCGTCCCATTCTCCCACGTCTCGCACGGCACCATCTTCCCGCTCTTGTCCGGCCGTTGCGGCACAAGATTCGACAGGATCGCCCGCACCGTACGCGGATACCAGCCCGCCTTGAAGGGCATGTGGCACGGATGCATGCCAAGATCGCCCAGGCAGCCGTACTCACCGTTGATATCGAGCATCCGCTTCCAGTTGATCGCCTTGTTCGGGTTCAGGTCGCTCGAATGCAGAAAGCCCGAATTCACCTCGATGATTCGCCCGAACGCCTGCGCTTCGATCATCCGACCGATCCGCTGCATCGGCGGAAAGAACGGGAAGTGCGACGTGCAGCGCACGAAGACCTCCGGATTCTTCCGCATGCAGTCCATGATCACATCATTCGCCGCCTTGTCGATTCCAAACGGCTTCTCGCCAAGCAGATTCTTGCCCGCATTGATGATGTCGCAGTAGAACTTCTGGTGAAGGTTGTGCGGCACCGCGCAGTAGACCACATCCACCTCGGGATTCGCCAACAGCTCCTTGTAGTCCGACGTCACCTGCTTGATTGTCGCAAAGTTCTCCGTGAACCACGGAACCAACCCCGCGTTCGTGTCGCACACCGCCACGATCTCGGGCTTGACGTCCATATCCAGCAGGTGGCACCAACGGGCCGCCGCACTTCCAAATTCACGGCCCATCAGCCCAAGACCGATGACGCCGACGCGGATTGTTTTCATGATAATCCTTTCCTCGAATCTGATGATCTATAGATCGCGGAGCATGTCCAGCGAATCACGTACAAAAACGGCACCGGTTCCCGGCCCGAAGAGCGCATTCGTCGCCTCGTAACCACCCGCCTGCGCCGCGTCCGGGGTCACGATGTAGCCCTGCATCTCGCCATTCACAAAGGCCGAGATGAAGACCTTGCAACCAGCCCGCCGCTTCAGCTCCAGCGCGTACTCCACAAAGCACTCGCCCGGCCAGCCGACCAGACGCACCTCGCCGATACGCACACCCTGCAGCTCGAAGGGCGGATAATTGGCCAGCTTGGCATCGACCGCACCCGCCGCCGCCGCTTTCGCCAGCGCCAGGCTCCCTTCCGCACCGAAGATCGCACATTCGGCCGTGCGGATCGGCCCATGACCCGCCGCCTCCCGCTGCAGCCGTTCGTACGTCTCCCGGTACTCCGCCAAGGTCTCCTCCGCGGACGCCACCGTCGGCAGCTCGCGCCGGACCGGCGTAAACTCACGAAGCGCGCTGTTGATCAACGGTTCACCCGAGAAATCATCGTCGCCCAGCGCCGCCACGCTTTGCCGAACCGCTTCACCAAGCTTGCGCCCGAGCCGCTCCGCTTCGTCGAAGGTCTGCCCCTTCACATGGTAGCGCGGACTCTGATTGCCGCAGGGACCGTTGTGATACGCAATCACCAACTCTTCCCCGAACGCTTCGCGCAGATGCTCCCGCGTGTAGTGCGGAAAATCCGAGCTAACCTCCGGTGTGTCTTCGTGCATGACGGTCGGGTGCATGCCATAGAGCATGGCCATGGCAAAAAGGCTGCGGCTTTCGGCGTCGCGCAACGCGATCACGCCAACCTCCGGATCGATCGCCCCATCCTGCCCCAGGCGGTTGCCGCCCACGCCCCGGCCATCCGCCGTCGTCCAGCCATATTCTGCCGGACGCGCCGTCGCCTTGGCAGCCGTGGCCGCCTCGATGCTGCCGTTGAAGACCTGCTCCAGATACTCCGCGTCGACCCCTGTCATCGCTTCATTTCCTGCCCAGCCCACCAGCCCGGATGTCACCGGACCCGAATGCGTATGGCTGCAACTGATGAAGACGCCGCTCTCCGGGCAATCGATCACGCTGGCGATCCGCCGGCGAAGATCCCGCGCCGTCGGCGGTTCCAACATCAGGATGTCGAGAGCAACCAGCACCACGCTGCTCCCCTCGTTCTCGAAATAAACGGCCGACGCCAGCAGCGGGTCGTGGATCTTCTCCCAGATTCGCTTGACGTGCGGATAGCCGTACAGTTGAAGTGGCTTCGCGGGGCTGATATCACGAGCCGCCGCTCCGGCGAATAGTGCCATGGAACGCTCCTGAAAGTGGTGGCGCCCCGTGCGGAAGCGGCCGCTCCCACACGAGGCGCCGCAATGCTTAGTAACCGAGTTCCTTGCAGACCTCGGCAATGGACTCTTCGATGATGCTCATTCCCTTACGGGCAACCTCATTCGGCATCACGATCGGCGGACTCATCCGCAGGATGTGCCCGGCCGGGATCCACGCAAGCCCCTTGCGGAACGCCCGCTGGTAGACCATCGCGCCGGCTTCCGTCAAGGGCACCTTGGTCTGCTGATCCTTCACCAGCTCTACACCCATCAGGCAGCCCTTCACCCGCGTGTCGCCCACGATCGGGTACTTGCGCTTCCAGTCCTTCATGCAATCCTTGAAGACCTCTTCCAGCTCCTGCGCGTGAGCCAGCAGCCCTTCCTCTTCGATCACCTCGAAGCAGGCCAGCGCCGCCGCGCACGCCATCGGATTGCCACCGTAGCTGCTCGACGCCGAGATCGCCTCAAACGCTTCCATGTACGGCTCGCGAACGCACACCGCCGTCACCGGGAAACCATTTCCGAAGCCCTTGCCCAGCGTCACCACGTCGGGGACCACCCCGTAGTGCTCCATCGCCAGCCACTTGCCCGTACGCCCCATGCTCGTCAGCACTTCGTCCGCCATGAAGAGCAGCTTGTGCTTCTCGCACAGCTTCTTCAGCTTCGGGAAGAAATCCTGCGGCGGCATGATCGATCCGCCCCAACCCTGGATGGGCTCCAGCACGAAGGCAGCCACCTGATCCGCCGTCCCGCGATCCAGGTACTCTTCGTAGAATTCGATGTACTTGTCCGTGTCGATGCTGCCATCCGCCTTCGTCCAGTGCGGACGATAGGGATCGGGACGCGGCACCATGTGGAAACCGGGCGCCCGCGACGGGCCATAGACCGTCGAACGGATCTGCGCCAGCGAGACCGAGCCGTAGCTCTTGCCGTGGAAGTCATAGAAGCACGAGATGAACTCATGCTGCCCCGTGGCCGCGCGGCAGATGCGCAGCCCCGCTTCCACCGCGGTCGTGCCGCTGTCGTAGAACTGGAATCCTTTCAGATCCCCCGGCAGCGTCGCCGCCATCTTCTCCACGAGCCGCGCCTTGATCTCCGTGCTGAAGTCGTGGCAGTTCATCAGCTCCTTCGCGTAATGCGCCACCTGGTCCGAAATCTTCGGATGGCAGTGCCCCAGCGTCGTCACATAAATGCCGCTCGAAAAGTCGATGTACTGATTGCCGTCCGCGTCCGTCAGCGTACATCCCTGGCCGCTCTCGAACGAGACCGGCATCAATTTGACCTGTCCGCTCAGTCCTTTGAAATGCTTGATGCAACGATTGTGAATCGCCTGCGACTTCGGGCCGGGAATGGTGCCGGAAATAGCCGGAATCTTGTTCAGATCCACCGCGTACCGGGTCGGGTCGTAAGTTCCCGTAGTCGCGGGAGCCTGAGTTGTTGAGCTAGCCATGTGTTCCTCCTTGATCGGGGGTTAGAATCACGTCCGCGCCGTCGGCTTCGAGACGGCGTACGTGCATTGGGTCAAGTGCAGCGTCGGTCACGATGCTCAGTCCTCGGGCTATCCGCCCGACTACCGCATGACCACGCTTGCCAAATTTTGAACTGTCCACCAGCAGCAGGCAATGATCCGCCTGCGCCTGCGCTGCACGCGACAAAGCCGCCGTGCCGGGCTCGGCCGCATAGAACTCGCCGCGCTCCACATCCACCGCATCCGCGCCAATCAGCGCCACGTCCAGCCGGAAATTGTGTAACTGCGCCAGCGCAAATTCTCCGATCAGATCCGGGTTGCGCTGCGCCAACTGCCCGCCATACATCACCACCTCGACCTTCTCACGCGTGAACAGCTCCATCGCTACCAGAAGGTTGTTGGTGAACACCCGCAGATGCAGGCTCGCCGGAATCGCCCGCGCCACCTGCAGCGAGGTCGTGCCCGTATCCAGGTAAACCGACGCTCCCGGCGTCAGCAGCCGCACCGCAGCCTGCGCAATCGCAAACTTCTGCGAGGGGTGCTGCCCTTCCTTCTCCGGCAGCGAAAGCTCCTGCACATACGGCGAGCGCAAAACGCAACCTCCATGCGTCCGCGTCAGCACCCCCGATTGCTCCAGCGTACTCAAGTCGCGGCGTATCGTCATCGGCGTCACCGACAGCGAGGTCGCCAGCTCGTCCACGCTCACCCGGCCGCGGCTCACCAGCAAATCCTGTATCTTCTCGTGACGCTCTGATTGTACGCGCATAATCGCTCCAAATGTTCGATATGAACATAGTGCATGTTTGCTATCGCGCAAATCGATAATTATCGAAGTTCATAAAAAATCTTCCTTCTTACTGCCCGCCCCTGCCCCGTCCAGCCGAACCAAGCATGGCGCGTGAACCGCGTGTATAGTAGCAAATCAACAACCTGGACATGGAGGAGATCATGAGGACTGGAGCTTTCCTGGTAGGCCTGCTCGCCGGAATGGTGGCAATCATCGTTCTTATTTTCCTGGTGCAGTACTCTGGAATCATCAACATGACCGCATCCCAGAAGCCTGGCCCCATCGACAAAATGGGCGCCATGATGGCCGAGCGCGCCCTCGTCTGGCGAGCGCCTGATGAGGAGATGCCCCTCACCGCCGACGGCGCCGCCGCCTTCGACCATTTCGCTTCCGCATGCGTTCAATGCCACGGCGCCCCCGACGCAGCTCCCGCCAAATGGGCCGAGTTCATGCTACCCAAACCGCCCGAACTCTCCGCGGAAGCCGAAGAGTACACCGACGGCGAGCTCTTCTACATCATCAAGCACGGCATCCGCATGACCGGCATGCCCGCCTTTGGCGACGCACATCAGGATAAGGATGTCTGGAACATGGTCGCTCTCCTGCGACACATCAACGACCTCACCGCCGAACAGACAGCCCGTCTGCGCGAAGCCGTCGATCGACATGACCATCGCCACACCGGCGCCACACACGAATCCGACAGCGCTCAGCAGCCTCCTCCTGAGGAGGAAGACCACTCCGGTCACGACCACTGAATCTGCCGGCCATCAGCCAAAGTTCAGCGGCAGCACCCGCTGCAGATTCTCCTTGTCCCCGTAATCGCGACTCAACGAGGCCATGAATCGCGACCACTTTCGCTGAATCTTCCGCGATGCCAGCGCCCCGATATGCGTGCACAACGGCAGAAAATCCGAATTGCCGATGTTGTCCACCACCACCAACCGCCCTTCCCCATCGCAGCCCTTCGCGTACACAAGGTTCTTCGGCTTGATGTTCATCGTCAACACCTTCCATTCCAGCAGATACGCATGCAGCCGTGGCAGCGCCTCCAGGAGCCCGTCGAGATTGCGCTCCAACTCGTCAGCGTCTTCCAGGTAATACTCCAGCGTCCTGGAAACCTGGCCATCCGCATCCCGTATCAGGTCGAAGACCGTCCCCTCCCCCCGATCCGTATCGACATACCCGTGGTAACCAGCCAGCATGGTGAAGGGCACCCCCCGCTTCCGCAGCACCCGGTAATACGCGGCTTCACGCGCCGCTTCCGCACCGTGGCCGGCAACGTCGATCTTGATGCACTTCGACGGATCATCGGGATGGACAAAGACCTCCCGATGCAAACCCTTGCCCACCAGCAGATCCGATGTGATTCTCAACATGACATTCCCCCCTGGACGCATTCTTTGCTCGACAAGCGCTACAGTATCACCCAGGACGCTGCCTGACCACCGTTTCTCCGGCGAAAATGCTTCACTCCCCGCAGCGCCGGATTTCGACCGTCGCCGCGTACCGCTGCCCCGCCTCCACCCACCCCAACGCCCACTCCTCCGCCGACTGCAACGATAGCTCGACACAATCGGCGGAAGTCAGGTAGACCGCCACCCCAACCGGCGTCACCATCCGGAACGGCAGATCCGCCGCCTCCACCCTCAGCCGGTACGGCCCGAAGCGATAGCTGCCGTCCGCCTCCTGATCCAGCCCCTTGCCGATGCCGAAGCGTAGGCGCAGACGCGTCGGCGGCGACTCCTGCCCGACCGTGCTGCGCCAGACGATCCTGCCGCGCAGCAGCTCCCGCCCAAGCTCCCACTCCTGCGTACATTCCCATCCGTAGGGGAAAGCCTCCATCCCAAAGACGGAACGATAGGCCGCCATCGGATACGTCACCCCAAAGCTGGCCGTCTCGCCATCGATGCGGCTGTGCCCTCGTGTGCCGCGCGGCGTGATCGCCATCGCGAATCGCGTCATGCCCCCCTCCGGATACTCTTCATGCCTCGACATGATCTCCGGCGTGACCGCCATCAGCGCGCAGACCGGCTCATCCGGCGCTGTGTGCATCATCGCCCCCACCAGCGTGTCGCAGCCGTAGCGCGCCGTCGCCGCCCACGACCACTCCTCAAAGCGCCCGCGCGGCCCCTCGATGTTGCCATCGAGCACGAGCTGCTCCGTCGGCAAAGGAGAGGGCTCGACCTCTCGCCAGGCCGAGGCCGCATAGACGCAGAAGAGCCCCAGAATATTGTCCACCTCCAGGTTGCGACCGCTCACCTTGTCGCCGAATTCCGCCAGCGTCGCCGGACGGGTCAGATCACCGAGGGTGCGGTGCCTGCCGTCGCCACTCATGCTGGCCAGCACATCGGGTGCGAAGGAGCGCTGCAGGCTCCAGCTGTGTTTCCACCAGCAATCCGTGTGGTACTCGGGGACGCCGGTTGGCGAACAGACCAGCGGATAATAGGGCAGACTCCGCGTGAGCTGCGCCATGGCGCGTGGATCTCCCGTCAACTGATGCAGCCGCCCCAGCAGAAGCACCGCCAGATCGTGATAAACGGGGCATTCATTCGTGCCGTCGATGTAGGTCCATCCGCCATCGGCAAACTGCGCCTCCCCAAGGCGATCCACGAAGCGGCTCCACTCCGTCCGCCAGCGCGCGTCCCCCAGCAGGAGATCCCCGTGCAGCATGCACAGGCAATAGTAGACGTCCATGTTCGGGTACAGCCGATCCGCCCCACCCTTCATCTGCGGCCCATGACCATATTCGCACAGCTGCACCTCCAGAATCCGTCCCACCTGCGCCAGGATGCGCTCCCGAAGCTCCACCGGCAGCGCCTCGCGCACCAGCGTGAACGCTTCGCAGAAGGGCAGCAGCGTGAAACGATCGATGTTGGGATCGCCCATGCCCGGTTCATTATGGAACCATCGATCGCCATGACACGCCGCCAGCAACTGCTCGAAATAGGTCATGATCGCCGGAAGCAGGCGTGCGTCGTTCCCCCCATCCTCCTGCCAGAGCCACGCCAACGGCACCAGCACATTCGCCATGTGCCCGTTGATCCATTCGTTGTCCGCCCGCCAGTGGGCATAGATATCCGGCCGCGGCCGCCCCCGCAGCACCTCCGGCGTCAACCCGATCAGCTCCTCGCGCAACCCTCTCAACGCCATCCGGTATGGATTCTTCATCAGCCCCTCATTTTCCTTCAAGCAAGTTAATTTGACGCTCCACCGCGATCCCGGTCGCGACATCGCTCACCCGCAGCTTCCAGCCCCCCGCCGGGTCGTTGAGCGCAAAGTTCAGCTCCAACTCCGCCACGCCACCCTGTGACCGCACCTTCCGGCACAACGGCGCCCAGCGGCTGCCATCCGGCGCGAACACCTCCACCCGGTAGACTCCACCCGACGGCTGTCCATCCACCGTCGTCAGCAGCATGCGGCTGCGCATCCTCTCTCCGCCCCGATACTCCGTCCGCATCCCCGGAAGCTCGATTGCCGTCGCCTGATACGGAAGATAGGCCAGCAACGCACCGCGAGCCACCTCCAACTCGATCTCATGCACCGCTCCCTTGCCCAGATACGCCCCTGCCCGCACATCGTACACATGACGATCGGCTGGCCCCGTGACGCGAAAGCGCCTCGGCGCTTGGTCGAGCTGCCGGTAGTCCCGCTGCAGCCCCACGAAGGCACTCTGCCCATCCCGGTACGGCACCACCGTCAACGGCTGGAAACCACCATCCACCGGCTCCACCTCAAACGGTACCACGATCCCCTGGCCAGAAAGAAAATCGCCCAGGCCGGCACGAAAGGACGCCCCCTCCGCCAGAAAGCGCTGGCGATTGTAGAGGTTCGGCCAGGTGCCGAAGAGCAGACTCCTCCCCGCCCCAACCCCCTTGACGCGCGCCTGCCATTCCCCGGCCGTCGTCGGCAACGGCCCCGGCTCCACAAAGAGGTCGTCAAGGGGAGGCTCATCGTAGCGCTCGATGCCATTGTGCGCAGCCGGCGGCAAACCCGCCACTATCGCCCCGCCCGCCTCCGCAAAGCGCCGGATTGCCGACGCCACGGCCGGCTCCATCACAAACTGCCCCGGCAGAAACACCACCTTCGCCCGGCCATCCTCCAGCCCTCCCGCGGCAATATCCTCCGCCCGGACGAAGCTATACGCGATCCCCATATCCTCCAGCAGCCGCGTCGTCACCATCATGCTCAGGAAGTGGGGCGTCGTTCGGTTCAGATTGCGGTGCTCATGGATTATCCGCACGCCCGAATCCTCGCGCTCCAGGCCAAAGATCAGCTTACCGATGCCGTCGAGCAAAGGTTCCAGCTCCTCCCACGTCCAGCCGAACTGCTCGTACGCGGTCAGATCGGGATTCAGCGCCGTATAGCGGCTGGCTTCATACGAGGTATACCACATGAAATTGCGGCTCCCCCGAAGCACCGTATGCCACGGACCGTACCGGCTGTAACCGGAGTCCAGCATGTCGTAGTTGTACCAGACCGCCGTCAGACTGTCCGGTCGGCTGAGGCTTCGCACCATGTCCAGCTCCATTCCCAGCGCATACTGTCCCATGAAGGTTGCCTGCTCTGTCAGACGCGAATAGTCGAAGGCCCCCCAGGCATGCGTGAGCCCGAAGATGCCCTCGATGCCCACGTGAGCGCCCGGATCCGCCCGCCGCACCGCCTCCACGCCGACCCCCACCACATCCGCGAACATCTGGTGGCGAAAGCTCTGCACCGCTCCCCACATCGGCCCCGGCACATCCGTCAACCCTTTCAACTCCGGTATCACCACCGACTGCCAGCTCTCGTACTCCGTCCCCCAGGCATCGTTGAGCGCGGCGATCTTTCCATACTGGCGCTGCAACCACTGACGGAACCGTTCCTGCTCGTGCCCCGTCGGATTCGCTTCGAGCGGTCCGATGTTCACCTCATCCCCCAGGCTGTAGAAGAGCGGACTGTAGGGCTGGGCCACTCGCGCTACCTCCTCCAGGCGCGCGGCATACCGCTCGCGATAGCCACCATCACTCAGGTCGACCACCCGCCGATACCCCTCCCCCGCTTTGCCCCCAAGGTGAGTCGCGTACACCCACGGCCGAAAGTTCTGCTCGTTGAGCCACTGCATCGTCGGCTCGAAAACCTCCGAGAGCGGATTTCCCGAGGTGTTGGCCCCCACGCAATCTAAACGGTAGCGATCGCGCATGATCAGCAGCGCCAGACTGGCCGGGCTCGTCTGCGTGCTCCCCCACGAGGTGAAAAGCAGGTCGTCCAGCGGCTCCGGTTCGCGCCGCAGCACCAGCGACTGCTGATCCGTCTGCTTGCCGTTGCGATACAGGTCCACGATCACCCGATAGGACAATGATCCTTCCGGCAGCGGGGGAAGATCCCAGCTCACCCGCTCCGTGTGCTCGTCGTATGCCGGCAGCGCCCCCTGAAAACGCTCATCGCGCAGCAACCGCCCCCCGGCATCGTAGAGCCGCCAGCGTACTTCCGCCGCTTCCCCAAAGCTGACGCCGTAACTCTTGTAGGCCAGCCTCGCCTCAAGCCGCGGCGCTTCCTGGCCGCCATACGACTCCCGATCCGCCCTCAGCCCCTCGATCCATGGATTCGCGCGACCGACTGCGATCGTCGCCGATCCCCAGTCCGCCACTTCGCCATCGACCAGCAGGCGGATATCGCCAAAGACCTCCCCGAAGCGATCCGTCGTATACGGCAACGCGATGGTGCTCGTACCCGGCGCCAGCGTGACCGTTCGCTTCGCCACAAAGGGTGCCTCCGGCTCCTTGCTTCGCACCGTGAGTTCCACCTGTATCCGCGCCGGCGCATCTGCCGCATTGAGCACCTCCGCATACCATTCCCCCACCATCCCCACCGGCGTCTCCCGCACGAACCGCGACGCTTCATAGTGAATGCGCCGCAACCGCACCGCCGGAACCTCGGCCGCGGCCCACAGCACGGCCTTCGCCGCCGCACCGATCGCATAGTCGTACTCGAATAGGTCCAGCGTCCTCACATACTCCGGTGACGGCGTCAGCGACTCCCCGGCCGCGGCGCCACCCGTACGTATATCGTAGATCAGCACACGCCCTTCCCCCACCCGCCCGCCACGAAAAAGTGACGACGGCTGACGGCGAGACAGTATCGACGCGAAAAGATCGAGCGTCCCCCACGGCACGCTCCCGGTCAGGTAATCCTCATCCGCCTGGTCCAGCCGCCCCACCAGCGCCTCTATCGCAGCACCTTCCGGCGTCTTCGCCCAGCCAATGACCACCCCCCTGCCCAGCTGCTGGACAGCCCCCGGACCACCGATGCACATCGGGTTCACCATCAGCAGCCCTCCGCCCCCTCGTAAATACGCCAGAATCGCTTCCCGCGTCTCCGGCAGGAAGAGATTCCAGCCAAAGGCCCCCAGCACCACCACATCCACGTTGCCCTCCGCCAGCGCCGTCTCGATCGCGGTGCCCATGCGGTGAAAGACTTCCGGATTCAACAGGCTGTGGGTCGAGAAGCCCGGCCCCGTGATCGGTACCAGCTCGACATCGAGACGTTGCGCCAGCTCGATCATATCCCGCCCGCGTTGCCCTTCCGTTACAAACACGATCTTGGGCGCCTTCCCCGCGAACGGCTTCGCCCACGCAACGTGCGGAGTCTCCGGCGCAGCCTCCGGATCCACCTGCGTCCCCAGCAGCGTCCAGTCGCGCGGCGGAGGAAACGCCGCCCCAGCCACCGCCGCAAGCTCATCCGGATTCAGCGGCCGGTTGTAAACCCGAAAATCATCGAGAACGATGTTGCCGCCCCCCTCCCCATGGCGCCGCGATGCCAGCCAGATCGCCTCTCCATGCGCGTCCAGCTTCGGCACCTCCGCCTGCGGCCGCCGATGCCCTTCTCCATCGAAATAGCTCGCCTGAAATCCGCCCACAATGCTGTAGCAGAGCACCACGTGCGTCCACTCATTGGGTACAAGGTGCTGCAGCGCCAGCGCGGGATCGCTCACCCCGTAGACATGATTCGGCCCAATCGTCTCCGACCAGCCCTTGGTCAACAGCAACTGCCCGACCGCCCAATCCGCCGCATCGTGCTTCTCCGGCGCCGCCGCGATCTCCATGATCGGATACGGAAGCCCATCCTTCGGATGCCACAATGGCTTCAGCCAGAACGAGATGCTGAACTCTCCCCGGCCAATCGCCTCGGGCACCGGCACCCGCAGTGCCGCCGTCCCCGTCAATTCCACCGCCTGCCCATGCCGCCCCTCCACAAAACGCGGCGCCCCAAGGATCTCCACCTCCCCAAGCTCACCCCCCACCGCCATCGCCACATTCCCATCGAATGGCAGATGCAGCACCAACGCCTCATCAGCCTCCCCCAATGCGGAGATACCCAGCACCAGAAAAGCACAGATCGTCCCCAGGATGTTCCTCATCATCGATCCCCCAATGGTTGCGCCGGCTTACCAGCCGCCGGCAAAATCGTAATACTTCAGGAAGTTCCCATACATCACATACTTGCTCGCCGCGAAAGGCGCCCGAATGGTCTGCACATGACCATCCACAAATCCGAAGTTACCCGAACCGATCATTGGCTGGTGGTCTTCATGCAGATCCATCCCGCCACGATGTCGGGCCGAAACCCGCGTCACCCCGAAGGAGACGTTGCCATTGGTCTTGTTGTTGAACAGCGTCGGCGCCCACTGGATGCTCGCATAGTCGAAGAGCGCAAAGGCCGTTTCCGGCTTCGACTTGGTTCCCTTCTCGCCGCTGAAGTCCGATACCCGCCGCTGACGTGAAAGCACGCCCCAAGAGTCCGGATACTGATAAGCAAGTTGCCCGTTCCCCAGCACCCCCGAGTAGCCAAAGCTGATCAGCCCCGAGGAAGGACGCTCCCGAAAATAGTCTCCGTACACCGACGGCAGCGTATCCGACGGACAAACCAGCGCATCGGCACTCACGAAGTGCCCAAGCTCCGAAAGCTGCGCAAACCAGTAGCTTGCGGAAGTGTAAAGCGTCCCCGGCCGAACGATCGCCGCGGCAAGGTAACCATCGAATTCATCCGCGTAGAGATAATTGGCCATCATCACCTGCTTCATGTTGCTCATGCAACTCGCCGTCCGCCCAGCCTCCCGCGCCTTCGACAGCGCAGGCAGCAGCAGCGACGCCAGAATCGCCATGATCGCTATCACCACCAGCAACTCGATCAACGTGAACCTGGATTGATGTTTCGCTCTCTTCATGGTTGATACCTCCTGGCTGGTTGTTCATGTTCAGAAGACTTACCACCGCGCAATTCCTGGCCGCAGGACTCGCGCACAATCAGCGGACATGGAATGTACTGCTTGCCCCCCGATTGACGCTCTCCCTTCAACTGCTGCACCAGCAACCGCATCGCGGTCCGCCCCGCCTCATAATACGGTAGACGCACACTGGTCAGCGGTGGCCGCATGTTACTCCCGAGCCGGTCATCGAAGCCCACCACCGCCACCTCCTCCGGCACCCGCCGCCCCTGACGATGAAGAGCATGAATCAATTCTCCCGCGGCATAATCAGTCACCGCGAAGATCGCCTCCGGAAATGGTTTGACCTCGACAAATCGGACCAGAACCTCCCGCAGGCGCTCCATATAGTCGTCCACAGGCAGAAAGTCGATCACACCGCCGGCCGGCTCAATCAATCCGTTCACGGCCAGCGCCTTCCGGTACGCCGCCAGGCGCACCTCCGAGAAGAGCCGTTCCGTGGGACCACCCACATAGCCGATCCGTTGATATCCGAGATGCATCAGGTGCGTGCAGGCATTGAAAGCTCCCGCATGATAGTCCGCCATCACCGAGCTGATACGCTCTTCCATGAAGGCCGCATTGATGAAGACCAGGCGCTGACACAGCTCCGCCGGCAGCGCCATCTCCTGCAGCACCTCCTCCTGATGCGGCGAAAGCCAGATCACCCCCTCGGCCTTGCGCAACAGCCCCCCAAGTAGCCGCCGTGCCGCCGCCGCGTCGAACAACGATGTCGGCGGCTCACTCAGCAGCAGGTCATAACCGTGCTCCGCCCCCACTTCCCGCAGCCCGCGTAGCGCCGAGGCGTGCGGAAAATAGCTCTCCAGCGGCGCCACCACCGCCACGCAGGAAAGGGGCACCAGCTGATCCGCGCGAAAGTCTTCCACAAAGGTCCCCTTCGCCCGCTGCCGACGAAGCAACCCCTCCTCCACCAGAATAGTCAGCGCACTCCGCACCACCGGCTTGCTCACCTGGTACAGCTCGCACAGATGATCATCCCCGTAGAAGCGACTGCCCGGCTGACACTCCTTCAACTCCTCGCGCAACAACGACGCCAGTTGCTGGTACAACGGCTGTATCGAGGACCTGTCGAGTCTGTCTCTGGCCAGCATCCGCTTCTCCCCTGTAAGGATTGCTCTTCTATTAGACTATGACAATATATGATGTTTGGCAAGCGACCAACCAGGAATTCTCCCCCATCCCATCTGAGAACTCCTCCAGCTTGCAAATTATACCAACCATCAGTATATAAGATTGGCTTCATAACGTCATCCCCGCCCCCCGCCTTGACCGCCTGTTTCAATGGAGAGAATAACTGTGCTGAAACCATACCTTGCCACTCTTGTCGCCGCCTGTCTGGCGCTTGCCGCTCAGGCCGCCGGCCAAACCCCGGCTGATCATCTCTACAACCTGCAGCCAGACACCCCTGACGCGCTATGGGTGACGCAGAACAGTCGCATCGAAGCCGGGGAAGGCGTCTACCGCTGGCATCTGCAGGCGGGGCAGACGGCGGAACTCGCCATTGCCCAAGGGCACCCGCTCTTGAATCGGCTGCGCTATTATGACTATGCCACCTTTGAAGTGCGCATAGCCGCCGGAGAACTCAGCAGCATGGGCTTCACCATGCTCGGCCATGTCTCCGGACCCCGCCAGTACAAGGTGCACGAATGGCAGGTCGCCATCCTCACGACCGCCAAAGATGCCTGGCACCGCCGCTGCTTCGAGCTGGCCAGGCCAAACTGGCTCCCCTGGGACAATGTGGACGGCCAAGGCGTTGACGCCTTTCTCAAGTTCAGCGCCGTCGCCTTGGCACCCGATACCGTCGTCGAACTCCGCGGCCTCAACTTGACCCCCGCCATCATTCGCCTGAAGCCCGACTTCCTCGAACCGATCACCTGGCCCATCCTCAGTCGCGACGATGCAGGCAACGCGATTTACACCCTGCGCCACCACCTCCACAATCAGGCCAATCAGCCCGTGGACATGATCGCCACGGTCGTCTCCAAGCATGAGCATTTCACCGTCGAGCTGGACAAGCCTCGCGTCGACAACGTCAAGAACGGCAAGTCCGCCATCTTCACCCTCACGGCCACCATGTTGGCGGCAGATGAGCAGGAACTCCCCGAGTTGTATGACGAAGCCCTCACCATCGTCTTTCACCCCGCTCATGCCCCAGAGGCTTCCATCACCTGGCAGGGCAGCCTGGTACGCCCACTCTCCCCAGCCGTCCGTCGTCAGATTCTCCTCAAGCCCGACGAACTGACCTTCCTGCGCGAAAACCTATCCGGCGATGAAGCGTTGAGCAGCCTGGTCAAACCAAACGCAGCCATCACCGGCGCCGAGGAGTTCCTCCAGAAGGAACTCCTGCGCATCCCGACCGGCCACCTCCATGTCAGCAACAATTGGGTGGGTGACTGGCGTCCCAGCGATCGCATGCCCGAAGCCGTCAACCTCAAGAGCGGCGAAAAACAGTTCGACACCACCATCGCCGCCCGCACCTGGAAAGAATACATGGCCATGCGCGGCAACGCCCTCGAGCACCTCACCAACGCCTACCTCTTCACCGGCGACGAGAAGTACGCGCGGAAAGCTGTCGAACTCTTCCAGCTCTACGCCCAGCAGTATTCGAGTCTGAGCTGGGACGACATCTTCAGCCCCCCGCACAGCCGCGGGGAGGCCCTGCTCAGCAGCTCCCGCGTCGCTCTCTCCAGCACCTATGGCACCAACTGGTACTTCAAGGGCCACTGTCGCCTGCTCTCCGCCATTGCCGACTCTCCCTCCCTGACCCCCGAGGTGCGCCAGCACATCTATCTCAACTTCGTACTCCCTTACGCCACCGAGCTGATGAAGTTCGCCGGCGGCATCTCCAACATGACCGACATCACCAACCACAACATCCTTCTCCTGGGCCTCGCCTTTCACGATGCAGCCATGCTCCGCTGGGCTCTTTACAGCGATGCCGGCCTCCTGCGACGTCTCAACGACATCACCCCCGACGGCTTCACCAGTGAAGGCCGCCCACTCAACTATCACCATGCCGCCATGAGCGAATACCTCCCGGCACTCGCCTTCCTCGACAATTCCCAGATCGCCGTCGACTTCCCGAAGGAACGACTCCTGGCCGCCATCCGCATGCCCTATCAGCGTGCCACTCTCGACGGTTTCATCCCCAACACCGGCGACATCGGGCGCGGCTTCCGCGTCGGAAAACGGACCGAAGCCGATTGGCTCGTTGGCATGTTCCCCGACGAAACATGGCTCTTCGATCTCGGCAATCTCTCGACAATCCAGGCCCAGTTGGCTGCCCATCGCACCGGACGCCGCCCGGAAGCCCAAGCCTGGCAGCAGCTCGTGGAAAGCCGGCCACGCCTCTTCGAATACGCCGGCTATGCCATCCTGCGCTCCGGCCAGACGAGCGCCGAGCAGATCATGACGACCCTCGATTTCGGCCGCAATCCCATGCATGCGCATCAGGATCGCAACACCATCAGCCTGAGCGCCTTCGGCCACCTCTACACCCAGGGGCCGGGCAGCCTCTACAACGTCGGCAGAGGCGGCATGACCCGCAATGAGCACCTGGACGGCCTCGTCTCCTCCGGCTCGATGAGCCAGAATGTCGTCCTCGTCGACCACCGGGATCAGATGGCCGCCGTCGGCAACCTCCTCGCCTGGCGCGACGACCCGGAGATGCAACTGGTCGCCGCCATCGTCCCCGCCATTCGTCCCGGTGTCGACCATACCCGGGCAGTCGTCCTCAAGGATGGCATCGTGATCCTCTTCGACAAGCTGGACAGCAGCGAGGATCACACCTACGACTTCGTCTATCACAACTATGGCGACCTGTCCCTTGGCGACGGCTGGCAGGCAACGCCGGTCACCGAGCCCCTCGGCACCACCGCCAATTACGAGCGGCTTCTGGAGCCAAAGCTACTCACGGGAAGCGGCCCCCTTCATCTGCAATGGACCGTTGCCGAGAATGCCAAGCTGGCCCTCTGGGCAACCCCCGGAGGCGAAGCCTTCACCGCCGGCAGCGCCCTCAACAACATCCAGACCCGCATCATTCCGCAGCCCACCCCCACCTTGATACATCGCCGACAGGGCGCGATAGTTCATTACGTCACCATCCTCGAGCCCTACCGGGAGCAGGCCCGCGTGCAGGGGATAACGGCGATGGGCGACAGCGGCGTCAGCATCCACCTTCACGATGGCGCCAGCTTCGATCTCGACCTCCAAAATCTGGTGAAGCCGCAATGAACCCACGGTCCGTCGCTCTCGTGTGGCTGTTCTGTCTGCTGACCGCCCATGCCGCCCCCCTCCGCCTGGCCATCCCCCCCGCCCCCTCCTCTCCAGAGTCCGCCGATCCTCTGGCAATGACCCTCAACTATCTCCATGAGCGTCTCGGCGCTCATGACGAGATCGAACTGGCCACACCTGCCTGGACGCACGCCATCCTCGCTTCGCTCTCTCCCGAGCGGGTTCGGGCTCCAGAGGCCGGTCTGCTCGCCATGGTGCGCGATCAGCTCCCTGTCGATGCGGTGATCCGTGTCAACGATGGAAGCATCGAGCTGCACACCGCGACCGGTGTCCAGTCATGGGAGATCCCTCCCGACTCCACGCAGATCCGACACCTGGCCACGGAACTCGCCGGCGCCCTCGGCCGCGGCCCCGACCCCTCCCTCAGCGAGGTGAGGTATCCCGATGAGCGCCTCTTCATGGCACACTATGGCCTGCCCGCCTACCACGTGCCGTGGCCCCGCAACACCGCCGCCCTCAAACTACAGATTCTTGGCCCGATCCGCCATGCCTATCCCGACGATCCCTTCATTGCCGATGCCCTCCTCCAGGCCGCCATTGGCGTCCTCGCCATACGCCGCCCCGAGCCGGACGAACTGAAGCTGGTCAACGCCCTCGTCCCCCTCGCCCTGCCGACCGTACTGGGGACGCACCATGAGGCCACCGCCGTCCGTCTTCTGGTGGCCAAGGAAGAGCCCTTCATCGCCGAAGTCATGCAGATTGTCGCCGCCCCCGTGGCAGGCGAAGTCAGTATGGATACCCTGCTCGACGGTGAGCTGGGCGGCGGCGAGACGGCACGCCCACCCGTCTCTCTCGCCCGCAAAATCGGCGCCCTGCGCGTACTCGCCCAGGTCAATCCCGAGCGTGCCGCCTCCCCCCTCGCCGAAGCCCGCCGCAGTGATATCGAGAAGCTCAAGGCAGCCGCCATGGCAATCGGGCAACCGCCCAAAGCCACACCTCCGCCTCCGCCCGATCTCCATGGCGTGCGCGAGGAGCTCGTCCTCGCCGCCCTGCTCCAGCCCCTTGCCGATGCCGACCGGGGGACCGTCGTCCGCCTCGCCAATACCGCCTACATGCCCATCGCCCAGGCAGCGCAGCAGGCCCTCGCCCCCCTGCGCCCGGCGGATGGCCTTGACGCCGATCGCTTTGACCTCCAGGTCGCCCACCCCTACCTTCGCAAGCAGATTCTCGACCGCCATGCGCAAAACGCCGACCTGCTGGCGGAAGCCTGCGCCAATCCAGATCCACCGACCCGCACCCATGCTCTGAGCCTCATCGCCGCCGTCGCACCGGAAACCGCCTCACCCATGGTCGAGGCAGCCCTCGGCGATCCCCACCTCTGGGTCCGCCTCCACGCCGCAAGCCTCCTGACCACGCCGTCGATCGCACCATCGGAGGAGTCCCTGCGGAAGGCCCTGCAAATGGAGCAGGATCCCGTCATTCGCGTCCTCCTGCAGCGGAGCCTGGGAATCGAAGGGAAACCGCGACCGGCCGCCCGCAGCGTCAAGGATCGTCCCAACCTGCGCTGGTTATGCGGCTATGGAGCCGATGCCGTCCATTCGCCGATCGACGCCTACTATGTCTTCAAGCCCGATGTCACGCCCCTCTGGCAGGAAGCCAGCGAGGCCGGCAAGATCTTCTTCTCGCGCCTCAGCCCCATCGGCAATCCCGGCGCGGTCATCACCGATCTTCAGGGGCGCGACGACTACTGGCTCGCCCTCATCCGGCAACTGCCGCCGGAGCTCCTCCCCTACCTGGATGGCGTAGTCTACGGCGAAGAAACCATGAACATGACCGCCGACAATCTCTGGCCAAGTGGCTGGCGCCTCTTCTGCCTCGACGCTGGCCTCGATCCCGCCCGAATCGATGGCAATCCGGAAGCCCTCTCCGAGGTCGAGCGCGAGGCCTGGCTCTACTGGGCCCGCGAACGCTGCGTCGACGGGTTCAACGAGCTTTACCGCTTCACCAAGCTCTACTTCGGCGTGCTGCGCCCGGGCCTCCAGGTCGCCACCTTTCTGCCCAAGGAGGTGCTCCTCAAGGATGGCTCCTGGCCGCCGGATCGCCGGATGCAGTTCGACGTCAACGGCATCTATGACTACAAGGGCTGCAATCGCCTTGCCGGCTACTGGCTGGTCCGACGCCTGAAGACCCTCTGGCCCGACCGCCCCGTCATGTGGCTGAGCCTCGGCATTGGCGGCTATGAGATGAATCCCGTCCGCCATGACCACAAGCCTCCCACCGTCCCGCTCATCTCGCGCGCCCAGCGAGCCTACGCCGATGCCCTGAGCGCCTGGCTCGCCGGCGCCCAGGCCGGATGGTTCAGCGTCTGGATCTTTGTCGACCCCACCTTCACCCCCGGCCGCAGCATGTCAGGTGTTCAGGTCGGCTTGGAAGATATCACCGACACCGATCGCCTGCGCCGCGGCGCCGATCTCGCCTTCAAGGGGGTCGAGGAGATTCGCCTCACTCAGCAGGATGCCAAGAACGCCCCTACCCTCGGCGAGGAGCCAGCCGGTGACGACCTCGGTTTCACCCTCCAGGAACGCCCCGATCCGCGCAAAGTCGAACTCGAGAAGATCGCCACCGAAAAGACCGCCCTTATCCAGGGTATGCAGCTCTACCAGAAATACGTCTACGACTGCATCCGCGTGATCGGCGACCTGCCGGAGCGCCCCACTCCCGCCCCCGTGCTCGCAGTACGCGACGGCATCTCCGTCTGGTCCCGCGATGGCGAGCGGCCACTCATCCCCGGCTTTGGTCTCTTCCAGAGTGGCGACTTCATCTGCGAAATCAACCAGCTCCCCTACCTCGACCTTTCTCGCTACCGGATCATCGCCATTCATGACCCGCCCCGCCTCCGCGATGAAACCATCACCGCCCTCACCTCCTGGCTGCGCGACACCGATGGCATCCTCTACATCCATCGCGATCTGACTGCCGACAACGCGCGGGAAATGCCCACGCCTGAGGACCTCGATGGACACCTCACCCTCGACTGGCCATGGGAGAAGGATCTCGTCATCACCACCCAGGAACCCGAGAATGCCGAGACCGACTTCGGCAGCGCCCAGATCGTCGCGTCCATCACCGGCGGCGACTCCCTCGCCATCGCCAACGGCAAGAGCGTTCTCGCACGTTGGCGCCACGCCGACTTCAAGGGCACCGTCATCGTCGACGGCCTCTCGCGGACCGGCTCCGCCTGGCTCGATCACCTCGCGCGCCACATTCCCGCGGTCACCGCCCCCTGGTTCGTTCAGCAGGGGGAGAGCGGCGGCGTCACCATCACCAGCGGTTCACGCTACTACAGCGAAGCGCGTCAACCCTTCCATCTGGCAGGTCAGGACCTGCTCACGGGCGAAGAAAACCCGCTCATCGGCGTCGACTCCAGCGGCGGCGTTGCCACGTCGGATCATCAGGGCGCCCATACCGTTGTCTACCAGGGCCTCGCCATCCTCGCCGATTCCCCCTTCGACTCCGTGGAGCGCCTGCCCAATGGCCTGCGCCTTCGGGGAGGCGGCTTGATCCGCGTGCGCGCCGCTCACGGCCGCCAGGTCGTCGTCTCTCCCGAGCTTCCACTCATCGAGCAGCCTCTGGAGCTGGTACTATCAAAGGAAGCGGTGGGTCGCTGCACCATTCCCATCGAGAACGACCTCTCCATCATCTACCTCCGTTCCCCGGGCCCCATTACCCTGACCACCGCCGACTAGACCCGCGGCACGACGGCGGAGGATCCGCTCCGCTGCCTCCCACACGTCAGCGGCTACCTCCGCATCGGCCCCAAGCTCTGCCAGGTGCCGTTGCCCATGCCCGGTCAGAAGATAGATACCGCGTGCTCCGTTCCGCCGACCGAACTCCACGTCGTGAGGGTGATCCCCAAGCACATACGAGGTTGCGAGATCCACCCCGTGTCGGCGACGGGCCTGATCCAGAAAATATGGCTCTGGCTTGATGCAACGGCATCCTTCAGCGCGCGTGTGCGGGCAGGTATAGATCTCTTCGATCTGGATGCCATGCTCACCCAGCTCGCCCAGCAGATGCGCATGCACCTCCGCCAGTTGCGCCGGCGTGATCGCCCCCAGCGAAATACCCGATTGATTGGTCACGATAAAGAGCCGATAATGTCGCTGAAGCGCCCTCAGCGCCTCGATCGCCCGAGGCAGAAAACAGAGTTGCTCCGGCGCATGAACATGCCCGACATCCTCGATGATCGTCCCATCGCGATCAAGGAAGATCGCGGCGCTTAAAGGAGAAGCCTGATTCATGAATTAAACATCGCTCCAGATCCTGCCGCTGTCAAGTACGTTTCCTGCAGTTGTGGAGCATGCGGATGCCTGTATATTCCCTCCAGAATGACTAGCGGATCCGGAAAATCGTGGCACGAAGGAAATCAGGACCATGAAGCAGCCGATCATCGGTGTGGCGGGAACCGGGCTCATAGCCAGGGAACATGCGCAGAGCTTTGCGCAACAAGGACTTCTCGATCAACTCGTCGTCTTCGATGTGCGACATGAGCAGGCGGAAGCCTTTGCCCGTGATGTCGGCGGCCGCCCCGTCAAGAGCGAGGAAGAACTCGTCGACGCGGCAGACATCGTCTGGATCTGCAGCCCACCAAACTTCCATCGCGCCATCATCGAAAAAGCCTGTCACGCGGGCAAGACCATCTTCTGCGAGAAGCCGCTCGCACTCAAGGCAGAAGACGTGCGAGCGATCGAAGCCGCCGTGGCGACTTCCGGCGTCACCTTCTACATGGGCCACAGCGGCCGCTGGAGCGATCCCTTTCGCCGCATGCGCCAACTCGTGGCGGACGGCATGATCGGCGATCCGGTTGAAGTTTGGTCGCGGCGTCTCGGCTATCTCGATCCTTCCCGTTCACCCGCATGGCGGCTGGACGATGCCGCCAGCGGCGGCGTGGTGATCGAGCTTGGCGTCCATGAGATCGACTTCATACGCTGGGTCGGCGGGAATTGGCTGGAGGTGGCCGCCCGCGGCTCCTCCCGGTGTCTGGCGCCCGGACGTTTCCTCGACACCGTGTCGGCCGTCGGGGAACTGGCCGGCGGCGCCAATGGGCAACTCTCCCTCTCCTGGGCCGAACCCCGTTATCTCTGGCAGCGCGGCGTGGTCGGCACCACCGGCTCCCTCTTCATCGACGACATGCGCTTCACCCAGCTCGAACACTGGCAACCCGGAAAGACCGAGCCCACGATCATCGAAGCCGTCAACTGGCGCCATCCGGACACCGGCGAGAACATGGCCTTCCGTGAACAGCTGGCCGGCGTTCTCGCCGCCTGGCGCCGCGAAAGCGACTTCCCGGTGAAGCTGGCCGATGGCGCCGCCGCTGTACGCGCCGCCATCGCCATGCGCGACAGTATCGCCACTGGCGCCACCGTCAAAGTGGAGCCAGGATCATGAGCCACGATATCGGCATCGGCATCGTCGGTTGCGGCTTGATGGGGGGCATTCACGCAGACTGTTTTGCCGCGACAAAAGGACTTGCGCCAGTCGCTTACACCAATCGTACCCGCGGCAAGGCCGAGGCCCTCGCCAAACGCCATGGCGGAACCGTGACCGACGACTTCGCGGCCATGCTGGCACTGGACGAGGTGCAGGCCGTCTGCATCGCCACGCCCCAGGCGCATCACCATGAGCAGATCCTGGCCGCCGCCGCGGCAGGTAAGCACATCTTCTGCGAGAAGCCCATCGCGCTGACGCGGGCCGAGCTGCTCGACACACAAGCCGCGGTGAAGGCCGCCGGAGTCGTCTTCATGACGGGTCACCAGATGCGGCTGCATCCCGTCATCCTCGCGGTTCGCGAAGCCATGCCTCGGCTGGGGCAAGTCTATCAGCTTGATCTGGAGTGGTGCTTTCGTATCACTGGCCATACCGGCCGCTGCTGGGAGAGTTACCGCCTGGGTGGCTTCTTCATGGAACTCGGCTGCCATGCGGCCGACCTGGCTGCCTTCCTGATGCAACCGCATGAAATTGTCCATGTCTCCGGCCACACGCTGCGGATCGACCCGGAGCGCATCACGGAAGACTGCACCAATGCCCTGTATCAGTACGACAACGGCGCCATAGCCCGGCTGCTGGTCAGCGCCAATCATCGCACCCGGCGCCAGGGCCTGCTCATCGGGCGCGTACTCGGCGAATACGGCCGCATCGAGTTCACCGTCTACCCCTATACGCGAGCATGCAACGAAGCTGAACTGATCATCGACCACGGCCAGAAGATCTTCGTGCCGGATGTGACCCGCGAGCGGCTGCCGATTCCGGAACTGCCCTCGCCCACCTCCGTCTACAAAGGCTTCTTCGACATCTATTACCGCCAGGCCGAGGCCTTTTGCCGCGCCGTGACGGAGGGTGTGCCGCCGCCATGCTCCCTCGCCGAGGGATGCCGCGCCGTCGAGCTGGTGCTGGCAACGTACCACCAGCAGGGCGAGGCCACCCGCCTTCAGAACCTCCGCCATCCCCCGGATGACTATCGCGCCGACGCCGAATGCCATCCACTGGTAAAAAACGACTCAACGACAGGATAATCGAGCCATGGCTTTTCCAAAGGATTTTATCTGGGGTGCGGCTGCCGCCAGTTACCAGATCGAAGGTGCCGCCTTCGAGGATGGCAAGGGTCTCTCCGTATGGGACATGATGTGCCGCCAGCCCGGCCGCATCTGGGAAGGTGACACCGGTAACGTCGCCTGCGATCACTATCACCGCTATGAAGACGATGCCAGGATGATGGGCGAGTTGGGCCTGCGTGCCTATCGCCTCTCCCTCTCGTGGCCGCGCATTCTGCCCGAAGGCGTCGGCAAGGTCAACCCTCTCGGCCTCGACTTCTATGATCGGCTGGTCGATGCCCTCCTCGCCAACGGCGTCCAGCCATGGGTGACCCTCTTTCACTGGGACTTCCCGTACGACCTCTACACCCGGGGCGGATGGCTCAACCGCGACAGCGCCGAATGGTTCGGTGACTACGCCCGCATCGTCGTCGAGCGCCTCTCTGACCGCGTTCAGCACTGGATGACCCAGAACGAACCACAGTGCTACCTTGGCCTCGGCCTCCGCGACGGCGTCCATGCTCCCGGCGACAAGCTGGGCATGCAGGAAGTCCTTCTCGCCAATCACCATTCTCTGCTTGCGCATGGACTCGCGGTCCAGGCGATACGCGGCGGCTCCATTCACCCCGATCCCCGGATTGGCGCTGCCCCCGTCGGCGTCATCTTCACCCCGGCCACCGACAGCCAGGCCGATGTCGACGCCGCTCGCCGCCGCACCTTCGCTATCACCAGCCAGGATGTCTGGAACAACACCCTCTTTGCCGATCCCATGATCCTGGGCGCCTACCCCGATGACGCCCATGAGGTATTCGAGGGCATGATGCCCCAAGTCCAGAATGGAGACATGGCCACCATCTGTCAGCCGCTCGACTTCTATGGCGCCAACATCTATCACGGCCGCCCCGTCACCGCCGCGGCGGATGGCAGCGCGGAGCCTGTTCCCTACCCCACCGGGCCGGCCCTGACCATGATGAACTGGCACCTCACGCCCGAAGCCCTCTACTGGGGTCCACGATTCCTCCACGAGCGCTACAAGTTGCCCATCGTCGTCACCGAAAACGGCCTCGCCAATACCGATTGGGTCGCCCTCGACGGCAAGGTCCACGATCCGCAGCGCATCGACTTCTATCAGCGATACCTGCGCGAGTACCGCCGCGCCGGCGAAGACGGCACCCCTCTGCTCGGCTATTTCGCTTGGTCGATCATGGACAACTTCGAGTGGGGCTTCGGCTACTCCAAACGCTTTGGCCTCGTCTATGTCGACTACGAAACGCAGCAGCGCATCCCCAAGGATTCCGCCTGGTGGTACAAGCAGGTCATCGCCACCAACGGGGAATGCCTCTGACCTGGCAAGACTCTCCTCAAAGGGACGCCATACGCTTGATTTCGAGGTGAATCAGCCGCACTATAGTCTTTCCCTGAAACACCCGACGAGAAAGCGAGCAGTCCCTTGAGCAGATCCGCAACTCATGCGCGCCCCCCAGCCTGGCAGGTATGGCTGCTGGCGGCACGCCCCAAGACACTGTGGGCGGGCGTTGCCCCCGTGCTGATGGGCAGCGCCCTGGCTTGGCGAGACGGCGCCTTTCTCCTGCCGACGGCGCTGGTCTGCCTCCTCACCGGCATCAGTGTCCAGGTCGGCGCCAACTACGCCAACGACTACTTCGACCACGTCAAGGGCACCGACACAGCGGCTCGCATCGGGCCCACCCGGGCAACGCAGGCGGGACTGGTTACCCCGCGGCAGATGCGCCTGGCCTTCACGATCGCCTTCACCATAACCGAATTGTGCGCCATCTGGCTTGCCTGGCGAGGCGGCTGGTGGATCGCCGGCCTGGGACTCGTCTGCATTGCCTGCGGCATCCTTTATACCGGCGGCCCCGCCCCACTGGGTTACATCGGGCTGGGTGACCTCTTTGCCTTTGTCTTCTTCGGGCCGGTAGCTCTGGTCGCCACCTACTATCTGCAGACCCTGAACGCGGATGCCACTATCTGGATCGCCGGACTGGCCCCGGGCTTCTTCTCCGTCGCGTTGCTGACCGTCAACAACCTCCGGGACATCGAGCAGGATGCCGCTGGTGGTAAACGAACCCTCGCCGTGCGCTTCGGGCGCAATTTTGCGCGGACGGAATACGTTCTCTGCCTGGCGGGCGCCCTGCTCGTGCCCATTGTCATGGTCATGCGCGACTCCAGGAGCCCCTGGATCCTGCTCAGTCTCCTCGTCATCCTGCCGGCACTCCTCTGCATTCGCCTGACCTTGACCCGCACGGATGGCCCCACGCTCAACCGCTGCCTGGCCATCACCGGCGCCATGGAGTTGCTCTTCGCCCTCCTCTTCTCGTTGGGGGCGCTGATCTCATGACTCCGGATTCTCCCCTCCTTCCCAATCCGCTCTACGTGGCTGCGCGACGGTATCCAGATGCCATCGCGGTGCACCTCCACCGAGGGCACATGACGTACCGGGAGTTGGCGGAAGATGTGGAGCGTACTACCCTTGTCCTGCGCAACCGCGGCATCGGCATCGGCGATCGCATCGGCCTCCTCGGACCGCCAACCTACGCCTATCTGGTGAACCTGCTCAGTCTCCTCGAACTACGGGCCGTAGCCTGTCCGCTCAGTGATCGCCTGCCACGGGCCGCAATTGACGAAGCCATGCACCGAATCGGCGGCACCAAGCTGCTCAATCCACCCGGTATGTCCGTCGCGGAAGCGCCCTCCCTGCCACTGCACGAACAGGTGGCCGCCGACCAGCCCTTCACCCTGCTCTTCACCTCCGGCTCCACTGGCGTGCCGAAAGTGGCCCAGTTGACCATTGGTAATCATCTGCACAATGCCGCCGGCTCCAACGAGGTGCTGCCTCTTGAGCAGGGGGATAGCTGGCTGCTCTCCCTGCCCCTCTATCATGTCGGCGGACTCGCCATCCTCTTTCGCTCTCTTCTGGCTGGTGCGACGATCGTCCTGGACAAGCCCCGCAACAGCCTTGGTGATCAGGTTCTGGCCCATCGCGTCACCCACCTCTCGGTGGTCGCCACCCAGTTGCAGCGAATGCTCGATGACGTCCACCTGGCGGCAAAGATCCACAGCCTGAAGCTGGTATTGGCAGGCGGCGGCCCCCTCACCGGGGAGCTGCTCCATAGGGCTCGCTTTGCCGGCCTGCCGGTCGTGGCAAGCTATGGCGCCACGGAGAGCGCCTCGCAGATCTGCACGGCTCGGCTTGACGGTCCGCCAGAAGAAATGCGACTCCTGCCCTATCGTGAGTTGCGGATTGACCGCGACGGCGAAATCCTCGTTCGCGGCCCTGTTCTCTTCGACGGCTATCTCGACCAGCAGACCATTGATCCGGCCCGAGATGCAGAGGGTTGGTACCACACAGGCGACAGCGGCTCCCTTCAAAATGACATCCTCACCGTGACCGGCAGGCGCGATCTCATGTTCATCTCCGGCGGCGAGAACATTCAACCCGAAGAAATCGAACGCCACCTGCTGGATGCGCCCGAGGTGGCGGAAGCCATCGTGGTGCCCCTCGCGGACGCGGAATTCGGCTATCGCCCCTTCGCCTTTCTGCGCATGCACGGCGATGCCCCCCTTCGCGAGGAGGTCATCAGGCGCTTTCTCGAGAATCGGCTGCCTCGCTTCAAGGTGCCGGTCCGCATGCAGGAGTTGCCGGCGGAGCCGAGCGAACAAGGCATGAAGCCGGATCGCCAGCTCTTGCGGCGCCTGGCAAACGAGCGTCCACCACCATGAAATACCTCCTGTCGATCTTCCTCTTCCTGCTCGCCCTGAGCATGCCTGCCGTCCCCCTGGCCGATCCCAGCCCCGTCGTTCATATCGACTGGCGCAAACCCGACTGGAGGCCGGTCACGCCCATCCTCAGCCGCACGGGAGAGCCGCTCTTCCTGCGGGAACTCTACACGCTGACTCGCCACGAAGACTTCCTTGTCGCCGCCGATATGGGCTTCAATGCCGTCATCGAACGCGGCGAATGGGTCTTCGACGCTGCCAACGCACTCGACTTCTGGGTTACCGAAGCCAACTGGTTTGAGGGACATTTCCCCGCCGCTGACGCGATCGACACCGCGGCCCGTTTCCGTGACCAACCGCGCCTCATCACCTACAATCTGGCCGATGAGCCAGATCTGCGTGTCCACCGCTCCGGACCCGATGTTCTCAAGCGCGCCGCCGACCTCATCCGCGAACACGATCCAAAGGCTCGATTCTCCACTACCCTTGCCGGCTGGGGACGCGCCAGCGACTACTGGCCGGAGTACGCCTACTTCCTCGACCTCCTGCGGGTCGACCCGTATCCCCTCATCAGCAACAAACCACTTGACCATGTCACGGAGTTGATGACCACTGCCCGCCAGGTCGGCGGGCCGGCGACACCGCTTCTCTGCGTCCTCCAGGCATGGTCATGGCCCGGCGGCCCCTTCCCCGACGCAGACCAGATCCGCCAGATGACGTGGCAGGCCCTGATCGCAGGTGCCGCGGGCATCAGCTACTTCGATTGGAACGACGCAGTCTGGACGGAGCACCCCGACTTCTGGCGGGAGATCCGCGCCATCAATGACGATCTGGCCGGCCCCCTCGATCCCTTCCTCCGGCTGGGCCATCGTACCCTCCCGATTTACGAAGCCGGCGTGGCGGCAGCCATGTGGCAACTGCCCGACGGACGCCATGCCATCCTGATCACCCCGCTGGAGCATCTCCCCACTCCCATTGACCTGCGCATTCAGCTCCCCCCCGAACTAGTCGGCACGCGCCTGTGGGCTATCCGTCGTCCGGGCGAGGGTCGCGCCCTGGTTCTCCCCGCGGATGGCCTGCTCAACCTGCCGCTCGCCAACCTCCAGAGCATCATGCTGATCTCCGCGTCGGCAACCGCGAATGCTCAAGCGCTTTCTGTCGGCGAAAGCTGGCTCCATGATTGGGCGGGGCGCCCCCTGCACCCCGTCAGCAGCGCCGCCGCACCGGCAGATTATGTGCGTGACGAAGACACGGAATCTCCCTTTCAGGCCGCGGGGCTCTCCCTCCATGTGGAAAGTGCCCATGCCCTTCCCGGAGAGCTCAACGCCGCCGGCCTGGTGCACGCGGCGGCCGCTGGAGTCCGTCTCCCACTTGAACTGATCCTGGAAGCCGATCCGGAGAGCCGGGCAACCCTCGCCCCCCATTCCTGGCACGACTCCCTCCTCGCCATCACTGGTGCCGCCCTCAACGACATCATCACCTTCGAACCTGTCGACGATTCGCACCTGCCTACGGAGCCAACCGACGACCTGCCGCCACGCCGCCGCCGCTATCGCCTGATCGTCCATCTCCCTGCCGGCACGGAGTGGCCGGCCGGCCGCGATCACCTCCTCACCTTCCGCCTCGCCTGGAGCTGGCTGGGCGAGAACCATAAAACCGAGCGGGTCATTCGCTTCAGGCTGCAGCCTGCCACCGCCATTGACTGGCAGTGGGTCGACCATGCCACAGCCCGCGTTGCCGTCGAGCCTCTCTTTCCCCCTGAACTGTATACGACCCCACCGGACCAGTGGCGCATCGCGATGGAGGCGAAGCCGCTGACCCTCTCTCATCTCGACGATCCCGCCTCCACGGCTCGCTTTGTGCACTTGGCCGCTCCCCAGAGCATGACCGTCGACGAGCCCGTCACGGTCACGGCCAGGGTCATGGCCGATGGCATCCAGCTGGCGCATACCGGGGTCGCCCAGCTGCTCATCGAAGGCGGGAACCTCGTACATCCGGATGATCACCGCGCCGCCGCCGCCCAGTACCTGCCCACCGCCCCCTCCGATGCCGATTTCGATGCCCGCTGGGCTCCGACGGCCACACTGCCCGCGCTGCGGCACTTCCTCAACCGCGGCAGCCACTCCTACGCCGCCGACACCAGCACCGGCTGGTTCTCCTGGAACAAGGAAGCGCTCACCTGGTACATGGAAACCGAGATCCACGCCAGCCAACTCCGCGCCGAAACCCACACCCCCGACAGCGCCTTCCTCGGGGACACCCTCATGACCCTCCTCATCCAAGGCGGCGACAACCGCCTCTATTACCTGCAGAGCAACGCCAATCGCGTCACTTGGGACGCCGTCGTCGCACCCCAATTCGACATCAACTGGACGCCAAAACTCCAGATCGCTTCACGCCATCACGAAGGACGCTGGCAGCAGATCGTACGCCTTGACTGGCGAGACCTCGGTTGGAGCAAGCCGCCGGAAGCAGGCACTGCCTTGCAGCTCAACATCGGTTGTGCCCGCGACATCGCTCCACGTATCTGGCATACCTGGCACTACTGGGCCACTCCATTTAACCCGAACGAGTCGCTCGCAAAAATCGTTCTGCGCGAGTAAGGTATGGGCCTTCCAATCTCGGCCAGCCACTCCTCGGAGACTCTCACCAGACCATGCGTCTTGCTCTCGCCTTCGTTCCGCGCTCCAGCCCCAGCTACATGCCGCTCGGCATCGCCTCACTGGCCCCAGTCATCCGCGCTCATGCGCCACAGGCGGAGCTTGCCCTTCACGATCTGAACATCGACGCATGGCACTGGATGGCCGACCAGCAACCCGAGTGGCGCGACGCCGCGGCCATCCTCCGCGGCCAGCAGCCCGGCTTCCACGATGCCACCCGCTATCCAACTCAGGCAAGCGCTCTGGCAGCCATGGCCCGGCGCTTCGACCACCTGTCGGCTCAGGCGCGGCGCTACGTCGAGCAGGACATACTTCCCGAGTCCCTCGAAGCCCTTCTGCGCCGTCAAACCGATCAACTTCTGCAATCACGCCCAGAGCGGATCGGCCTCTCGCTGATGTATCCCGAACAGCTCCACTTCGGGCTGGCGCTGGCGCTTTATCTCCGCCGGCACGGGGGACCCTCCATGCTCCTTGGCGGCGCCTTGCTCGGCGCCATCGATGGCGAAGCCTTGCTGCGAACGTGCGACTTCGTGGATGCCCTGGTGCTTGGCGAAGGCGAACCCGCCGCCGTCAAATGGGCCAGGGGCGCGGCCTGGTCGGATATGCCGGGATGCCTCTATCGCGACGACGACTCGATCCGTCCCTCCCCGCGCCGACGACAGCCCGTTGCCCTCGATCTCTGTCCCGTACCCGACTTCGAGGATCTCCTCCCGACCCGCTACTTCAATCCCGAACCGGTTATCCCCATACTCGGCTCGCGCGGCTGCCTCTGGCGACGCTGCCGGTTCTGTGCGCACAACGTCTCCTTCGGCAAGTATCGTGTCCGCGACGCCGCCGTCCTCGTCGACCAGGTCCAGCATTATCAGGAACGCCATGGCGCCACCTGCTTCTACCTTGCCGATCAGTACGTCGATGCCGCCGCGCTGGATGCCTTTGCCACCGAACTCCTGCGCCGCCAGGTACGCTGCGCCTTCCACATCATGGGCAGAATGACTGCCGACTATACGCGTGAACTCCTCTTCAAGGCCGCTGCCGCCGGCTGCGTCTGGATCAGTTGGGGAACGGAGAGCGGCTCGCAGCGCCTGCTCGATCTCGTCAACAAAGGCGTGGAGCTGGCCGAAATGGAACGCATATTGCGGGACGCTCACGAAGCCGGCATCTCCAACCTCGCCATGATGATCTACGGTCTCCCCACCACCACCCGCGAAGACCTGCAGGCCACCTTCGGCTTCCTCAGCCGCTGCTATCCCTACCTCCAGGCCATGACCGCAAGCTCCTTTGTCCTCTTCTCCACCACACCCTTCGGCCACAATCCCGAACGGTATGACCTCGAAGTTCTCGACCGTCAGCTCGTCCTGCAGCGCCACGGCCACGCCGTCCGCTCGACCCGCGTCACCTTCCGCCGAAAAGGCGAAACCCAGGATGGGGAATCGCCCCTCGGCAATCAGGAAGTCGAGCTATGGAAGCGCTACCGCGCCTGGCTCGGCGACCCCACCATCATGGACAACATCGCCTGCGAGCACTACCTGATCTACGCCGCCCGCGAACGCTCCATCATCCGTCCAGACTTCAGCGGCGATCCCCTCGCCCCCCTGCCCCACGCCGTCTGAGCCCCCTCGCCCACTTGCAGCTCAGTCGCGGGTCATGGCTCATGCTCTTCCCCTCCGGGCTTTGCGGATTCGATGGAGCCGCTCCGTAAAGCCGCCTTCCTCTTCAAACGCTTTCGCCTGGGCTTCCAATTGGCGACCGACCAGGTAAATGCATAAGTTCAGTAGCGACAACGCGCCATTGGCGGCGCAAGTGGCGCCGAAGTCGTGAGAAGACATGCACGCATTCTCGACCGGCGGCGTGGGGCATTCCGGTGTCGGTGTACGTCCATTCCCGTCCGTGTCCCTTTGCGCAACCTTGAACCAGGCATATTCCTCTGCCACCCACGCTCGAAAGTCTTTCAGCGTGGCGCAGTGGCGCGCCTTGAAACGCTCCAGCGCCGGATGTTCCGGCGGCCATTCGGGCAATTCCCGGTGCGCGAGGAACTTCTCGTAATCTCGGCGCAGCTCTTCCAGGCTGCCCCTGGCCGTACCGGTCAGCTTCAGCTCAATCTTCTTCGACGTCGCCGAATCTATGCTTCCCTCCTGCAGGTTCTGGCAGCCGCTACGCGCCGCCTGCACCATCTGGTCATGCGTCCGACTGCGCCGATCCACGAACCTGTCGCAGAAACGTACTGTTACGTCATAGATCAGGTCGGCCAGCTGCCACGATTTGGTATTCCGGTAGCCGCCGTGCTTCGGGATCAATCCATCATCCCCCTTCACTGCCGGTCCGTGTGCGTCCGTGTTCCGCATCCAAACGTCCCCTCCAGTATCTGCTCGTCTGGTGAAACTCGCGCTTCCGATCCCTTGGAGCCACTATATACACGCCGCGCCGACAACGTACCAATGGCGGCGCAAGTCGCGCCGAAGTAGCGACGAGACACGGACGTACACGGACGTACACGGACATTACACCGACACCGGATTGCACCTCGCCACCACACGAGCACGCCGTCCGTGTGTGTCATTGCTCGTCCGTGTGTGCCCTATGCGTCCGTGGCCGTCCGTGTGTGCACTGTGCGTCCGTGGCCGTCCGTGGCCGTCCGTGGCCGTCCGTGTATGTCCGTGTTCCTGCCCGCGTCGCACCCGCTTACGCGCAAGGCATTCGAGCTGTTCATCCCCGAGCTGGACAAGGAAGTGGACATGGCCTCGGACCTGGCTCGGGCCATGTTTGGGACGCGACCGGGTGAGACCGCCCCCGAAGCCGAGGCCCATGAGGCCCATGTCGAGGCCCATGAGGCCCATGTCGAGGCCCATGAGGCCCATGAGCCTATGAGCGATACCGAAATGGCGGTGCTGCGAAGCTGTGCCGCTGGATCAGTCAGCACGCCGGATTTGCTCAACACCTTGGGCTACGGAAGCAGGACCGGCAACTTCAAGAAGGCACTTGCGCGTCTCCTTGAGATAGGCCTCGTCGAGATGACCATCCCCGACAAGCCGCGCAGCCCCAAGCAGAAATACCGTCTGACCGCCAAAGGGAAGAGCATCCTCCGCAGGCTGGACGCGGACGCCAATCCAGGCACGGGAGGCGCTCTATGAGCACGGTTCAATGAAACACGAAATCGTCGAAAAGCCCTTCCGCGGACAGACCGTGGCCGTGGACTGAGTTTGCCTGGAATGTGGACATGGCTTCGGACCGGCCCGCCCATGTTCTATGCGAGGACTGAGGATTCGGCCGCACAAGTGACCGCAGATGCCGGCACCAAGCTGGCACAATGATGGAGATCGGGGGGAACAGTCGGTAACAGCCCATCTCCGAAGTCATCCCCGAAGTCCGGCCACTTTTTGCAGTACGAGGAGAGATGAGTCGGCAGCAACCGCAAGCTGCGGTCGGCTTACGAGATAGTCATGTCGCACCGAGTCGAAACCTCAACTTGTACGCGCCAATTGAATGCTCTGTTCTAGGCAAGTTTTCTCAGAAGCGGCGACTGCTCGGTTCGAGCAGGATCTGTGCGCTAGACATGGTATTCCTGCACCGGAGTGGAAATCGGACCCTGCTCTCGGCGTCACCTTGACCTTCCACGCCCCTCCAAGATCAGCTCTTACCGGGGAAGCTACCGGGGAAGCTACCGGGGAAGCTACCGGGGAAGCTACCGGGGAAGCTACCGGGGGAGTTACCGACCAAGTCCAGCAGCTTCTGGCTGCATGTGCGCAACCGATGAAACGGGTGGAGATTCAGGCTGCGCTGAACCTAAGCCACGAAGGGTATTTCCGGGAAGCTTACCTTGATCCTGCCCTTGAACTGGGCCTCATCGAAAGCCGCGCAGTCCCAAGCAGAAATACCGTCTGACCGCCAAAGGGAAGAGCACCCTCCGCAGGCTGGACGCGGACGCCAGTCCAAACGACGGAGGCGCTCTATGAGCACGCGAAATCGTCGAAAGCCCTTCCGCGGACAGATCATGGCATTGGACTGAATTGGCAAGGAAAGTGGACATGGCCTCGGACCGCCCCGCCCATGTAGAGGCGCGGACCGAAGCCGGCACCAAGCTGGCACAGTGATGGAGATCGGGGGGAACAGTCGGTAACAGCCCACCTCCGAAGTCCGGCTACTGTTGGCAGTACGAGGAGAGATGAGCCGGCAGCAGCCCTTCCGTCTGAGCTACTCCCCGCCGGGATTCGGGGTCTCGTCGTCATTGGCTAACTGGCGGACCCGGGTCACCGTCTTCGCGACCCGCAGTCTGCCTACGGGATTGTCAGGTCGCGGGTCATGGCTCATGCTCTCCCCCTGCGGGCTTGGCGGATTCGATGGAGCCGCTCCGTAAAGCCGCCTTCCTCTTCAAACGCTTTCGCCTGAGCCTCCAACTGGCGACCGACCAGGTAAATGCACAGATTCAATAACGACAACGCGCCATTGGCGGCGCAAGTTGCGCCGAAGTCGCGAGGAGACATGCACGCATACTCGACCGGCGGCGTGGTGCATTCCAGTGTCGGTGTACGTCCATTCCCGTCCGTGTCCCTTTGCTCCACCTTGAACCAGGCATATTCCTCTGCCACCCACGCTCGAAAGTCTTTCAGCGTGGCGCAGTGGCGCGCCTAGAAACGCTCCAGCGCCGGATTGTCCGTGTTCCTACCGCTACTCCTCGGTGGGATCCGGGGGTTCTTCGCCATTGGCTCGCTGGCGCACGCGGGCCACGGTTTTGCCGACCGCCGCAAGTGGCAAATACATCAGGCGCCGCACCCCGGCCACGGTCGAGAGACTGCGCAACGGGGTGGCCATTTCCTGAATCAACTCGTCCATGACTTCACGCTCCGAAGCCTCGCCCTCCTCCGTTACGGAGCGAAGCCGCTGGAGCGAATACAACCCGAGGATGAAGGCCAGCAGAAAGACGAAGTCGAGCCCCTGGAGGCTGATCGCCTGGATGGCCATCTCCGCCTCCGGTGACGACCAGAGGATGGGGATCGACAGCTGGCGCAGCTCGAAGACGTCCCCCAGCGTTCCGCCGATGAGCGGCGCGAAGGCACCGGTCACGCTGGCTGCCAGACCGAAGACCGTCATGAAGGCATGCGCCTGACCCTTGGGGCTCAGCTTGAGGGCGATGTTGCTGCTGCTGATGCTCACGCCCGCCACCGACATCCCGCTCAACACGTGGATGGCGATCAGAAACGGCACGGTCAGCGAATAGCGATCGGGCATCGTGGTGAAGGTCCAGCCCAGAATTGCCAGCAGAAAGAGAAAGCCGCTGACGCCGAGCACCGACTTGTTGGAAAAGCGGTTGGAAAGCCTCACCCAGATATTGAGGAAGAGGATGTTGCTGAGCTGACTGAGAACAGTCAGGGTGGTGACCCAGAAGAGAGGCAGACCGAGGCGCTTGAGCATGTAGACGATGAAGAAGGGCGCCGCCATATTGACGCCGAAACTCCAGATGCCGATGAACCAGAGCAGATGCCGGAAGTTCTTGTCGCGCAAAGGCTTCAGCAGGGAGGCGAAGATGGATTCGCCGCTGGTGTCGTGCAGCTGAGGCTCCGGAAGCCTGGCCAGCAGCACCAGACCATGTATGCCGAAGGCGAGGCCAAGCGCGAAGATGATCGAGTACGCAACGATGGCTCCTTCAGCCGGAAACTGTATCTGCCACCAGTCCACGAACCAGCCACCCGCCAGCGTCAGCACGAGGGCCAGCCCCGTCCCCCAGGCAAGCCGCCGTGACAGGCATCGCCCCCGCCGTTCATCCGGCACAAGGTCGCGAAAGAGCGAATTCCATGAGGGAACTCCCATGGCACCAATTGCCGAGAGCGCGATCAGCCACATCAGCACGGCCGTAAATCCACGCCCTCGAAAGAGCAGCGGCGTCAGGATGATCAGCACCCACAGGAATCTCGAGATGCCCGCGGACAGGACCATGATCCCCCGCCGCTTCCTGAACGTCTTGATCAGCGCCAGTCCACCCAGTTGCGCAAACTGCGCCAGCAAGGCAATCGTCGTCAGCAAGCCGATCTCGTAATTGGTAGCCCCCAGCGCCAGCGCGAAGCCGATCAGAAAGACGCCGCCCTGCAGGGTGATCATCGCCATCGCCGAGACGCCCTCGGACACAAAGATCCGGTCCGCCTTTTCGACATCAGCCTCGCTCAGACCTTCCGTCGTATGGAACAAGCCACTGAACCACGCTCGCGCCACTCCCAATACCTTGTGCCCGTTCATATCGCCCCTTCTTTTCCATCAAAGCATGCGCAGATTGCAAAATGTAATGAAGCACGCATTGAGCCGGGAGTCCAGTAGCCACGACCTCTCTTTGCCTCTTCCTCAGGTCTGCTGCTCTTCGGAATCGGAGGCGCTGTTGGCCGCATCGCGTGCCAGCTCCTGCATGGAGCGGAGATCGAGCTTGCCGCTCCCCAGGTGCGGGATGGACTCGATCTGGTGGAAGTCGCTGGCCTTCGGCAGCCAGAGATTGGGCAGTCCCCGCTCGCGCAGCCGCGCGATGATCTCGATTGGCGCCACCTGCAGGGGAAGGTGCAGGATGATCAGCCGTTCGCCGCGCTTGTCGTCCGGGACCGCGGTCACCGCCACCTGGGTATCGCGGCTGCCGAGCGCGTGATGGATCTCGTTCTCCAGCGCAATGTGGGGTACCATCTCCCCGCCGATCTTGCTGAAGCGGGACAGCCTGCCGGTGATGTAGAGATAGCCGTCCCGATCGATCCTGGCCATGTCACCAGTGTCGTACCAGCGGTCATGCAGAACCTCTGCACTCTTCTCCGGCTCTCGCAGATAGCCACGCATCACATTCGGCCCCTTGATCCACAACAGCCCTTCCTGCTCGATGGCGAGCGTCCGGAGCGTGGACGGATCCACAATCCGGGCCGTTATGCCCGGCAACGGCTTGCCGACCGAACCGGGCCGGCCCACCGCCTTGCCGATCTGGTCGAAGCGAGCAGGCATGTTGACGGAAACAACCGGGGAGAGTTCCGTGGTGCCGTAGCCCTCCATGGGCACCACGCCGAAGGTCTCGGCAAACTTGTCGGCAATACCCTGGCGCAGCTTTTCAGCACCGGTGACGACGATCCGCAGGCTGCGAAGCTGGTCGGGCCTGCACTTGCGGACATAGCCCTGCAGAAAGGTGGGGGTGGCAAAGAGCACCGACAGTTTGTGCTTCTCGACCAGCTCGCCAATCGTGGCCGCATCGACGGGATTCGGATGATATAGCACCGGTACACCCCACGTCATGGGAAGCCACAGCGTCGCCAGAAAACCAAATGAGTGAAAGAAGGGCAGCGAGCCCAGCATGCGGTCGCTCTTCTCCAATCCCAGGATGCGCAACGTCGCGCTGACGTTGGCCGTGAAGTTGTGATGCGTTAGCACAGCTCCCTTGGGCACGCCTGTCGAACCGCTCGAAAAAAGTACGGTGGCGACGTTGTGAACGGTGCGCCCCGTGCGCGGAAAATAGCTGCCGCGGGCAAGCGCGGCGGGAAGGAAGAGAGCGCGGCACGCGGCACCCAGCTTGGCCCCCCTGCCGATCCCCGCGGCCCTGTCCTCAAGAAAGATCATCTCGTCGCGAGCCTCCAGCCCCGCCTTCTCGATGAAAGCCCGACTGGTGTAGATACGTTTGATCTCGCAGGTGGCGATCGCATACTGAAGACCATCTCGGCTGGCGGTGAAGTTGAGGTAGATCGGAATGCGATCGGTGAGCATGACGGCAATGGCCATGATCGCGCCGGTAGTCGTTGGCGGCAGCATGATGCCGATGTACTCTTCGCTGCTCTCCGCGTCCCGTCGGATTTCGGCAGCCAGCACGTAGGCGCGGATGAGCGCTGACAGCGCTGATAGCTCGGTCCCACTCGAATCCGCCAACAGCTTTCGAAAGGGCTGGCGGTGTGCCAGGCGGATGAACTGCTCCGCCAGAACCCGCTCGCCGGGCGTAGGGTTCGACTCGGCATCGCTGCCCGCCTCCTGGATGGCCAGGCGTACCTCGTGAGGGGTGGCGTTTCGCGACAACGGCGCTCCGAACGAGAGGATGACCGGATACGGAAACTGGCGGGGCCGCCGAAGCCGAATCTCCCCGAAACGCCTGCTGAAGATACTTCCCCACATCAACCCGATATGCACCGGAATGATCGGTACCTCCAGCTCTTCAGGCAGCATTTTCAGGTACCCTCGGCGAAACTCCAGCATCATCCCATCCGGCGTCAGCTCCCCTTCCGGAAAAACACAGACGACACTGCCGCCCTGCAGCACCGCCCGAATGCGATCCAGGCTCCGCTGCAGCCCCTTGGGATTCTGCGAGGAGGCCAGCGGAATCAGGCGCGCCCACTTGGCAAATGGCTTCACCAGTGGATGACGCGCCGTCTCCTCGTTGATGACGAAATAGAGCCGCCGGGAGCTGGCCGCGGTCAGCAGCAGACCGTCGATCGCCGAGACGTGATTGGCCAGCAGAAGTGCCGGCCCGCGACGCGGCAGACGATCCTGGCCGTAAACGCGCAGCTTGTAGCAGAAGCGCGTCATCAGCACCACCATCAGCCGGATCAGAAAATCGGGAAGCAGGTAGAACACATAGCTCGACGTGACGAGCAGAAAAACCGCCGCCCCCGCGTACAGCTCCCGCGGACCAAGCACAAAGAAGAAATTGGCTCGCACCCGAGCCCAGAAGTCCATCGCTTCGGTCGTTTGCTCCGTCATGCCCCCCGTGAGCACCAGCATCAGCACCGAGACGATCAGCGCCCCCCAGAAGGCGACCGCATTGGTCTGTGCAAGGGTCCGGCCACGGACACTTTCCGGCGTGCGCTGCTGAATGTACACGATCAGCGGCAGCACGAAAAAGCCACCGAACAAGCCGATCATGAAGACATTGACCAGCGCCCAGTGAAAGGTGAGCGTGAGCCACAGGTTGATGAAGAAGATGGTCATGCCATAGCAGCCGATGGGCACCAGCCCGAACTCCACCTTTTCGTGCGAAAAACTGCCGGCAATGAAGCACCCCAGGCCGATGCCGATTGCCGAGGCCACCTGCAGCGCCGCAATCTGGCCTTCATGCAGCCCCAGCTCCTGCTCCCCGAAACTCACCAGCGACGCCAGAATCAGCGTTCCCACGGACATGAAGACGGCGTTGCCCAGCACACAGAGCAGCACCGGCCGCGAGACCGCGATCAACTTCATGTCGCTGAAGTAGCGCGTCACCAGGTGCCAGCCTATCGGTTCGGTGGCGCGCGCCACCTGCGTACGGGGGATACGCAGGGCCGTGACGACGCCAACCCCCGCCGCCGCCAGAAACGGCAAGCCATACAGCCAGGGCGGCAGAACCGATATCTTGATCACACCTCCCAGCCCGCAGCCCAGGATAATGCCGAGAAAGGCCACCAGATCGACGATCCCGTTCGCCTTGCTCAACTCACGCTCCGTAAAAACCTCCGGCAACACCCCGAGGAACGCTGGACTCAGAAAAGTGCTCTGCAGCGCCATCATGAAAACCGCCACAAACAGCAGCCCCAGCCCGAACTGATCCACTCGCGCCAGGGCCACCGCCCCCAGCAGCATGATCACCACCTCCGCCACTTTGGCGCCGACAATCACCTGCCGCTTCGCAAACCGGTCGCTCATCCAGCCCGCGACCGTCGGAAAGGCCACAAACGGCAGCATGAAGACGATCGAGCCGAAAGCGATGACCGCCGCCTGCGCTCCCTTGTCCCCTTCCAGATGACTGACCGCAATGAAGATCGCCAGTGTCTTGAAGGCGTTGTCGTTCAGATTGCTGAGAAACTTGGTCGCGCTCAGCGCCCAGAGCCGTTGAAACATGCCGGAGATCCACCACAAGAGGTTACATACGGGTGTTACCTGATGAGCGCTAATGTAATCTCCCAACCCATAAAGGCCAAAGCTGTTTGAGACACCTGTCATCCCCAAAACATCTTCCCAATCCGATAGGATACAGCCATACGTCTACTCCTTACCTACCTGCTTGCCAGGCCTGCGCCTATCTCAATGAATCCTACTTTCGCCACAGCCTCCAGCTGACGGCCATGCTCGATCGTCTGCTTGCCGGCGACAGCACCAATGGTAAATCTCGATTGGCCGTGGTCCCGGCGGAGAACTGAGCTATTTCTTGCCGAGTTGTCCGAAAAATCCCTGTATGGCAAGCCAATGGCGAGGTGGGGTGCTACATTGAAGCGAACCCCACTGTAGTCACCTGGTAAAGGAGTTGGTAGCATGGGCAGCGGAAAGAAGGTCAGCAATCCAGTACGAGTAGCGGTGATCGGCACCGGCGGCATGGGACAAGGCCACTGCAAGGCCATCGCCGAAAAAGTCGATGAAGCGCAATTGGTCGCGATCTGCGACGTTGACGAGACAACCGCCAAGGCTGTCGCCGAAGAGTATGGAGTCCCCTATTTCCTGAGCCATCAGGCTCTGATCGAGTCAGGGTTGTGCGAAGCGGTCACCATTGCCACTCCTCATCCGCCGCGTCCCGACGTGGCCATCGACTGCATGAAGGCGGGGCTGCATTGTCTCTGCGAGAAGCCCTTGTCGGAGCGCGTCTCCAGCGCCGACGAGATCATCCGCACGGCGCGTGAAACCGGCGTCGGCTTCGGCATCATGTTCCAGCGGCGCACCGAGGCCGCCTTTGCCAAGGCGATCGAGATCTGCCGCTCCGGGAAACTCGGAAAAATCCAGCGCACCACGATGATCTCGCCGGAATACCGCACGCAGGCCTATTACGATTCCGGCGGTTGGCGGGCGACATGGCAGGGCGAAGGTGGTGGCGTCATGATGAACCAGTCGCCGCACATTCTCGACCTCTTCGTGCTCCTCGGCGGAAAGCCCAGGAGCGTCTTCGGCAGAGTCGATATCCGCATGCACCATATCGAAGTGGAAGATGTCGCCGAAGCGATGCTCACCTACGAAGATGGGGGCACCGGCTACTTCTACTGCTCGACCTGTGAGACAGGCCCCGGACAGATGATCGAGGTCTATGGCGACAGCGGCAAGCTCTGCTGGCGCAATGGCGAACTCAAGCTGTATACCTTCACCCCGGAAGTCTCACGCTTCACCCGGGAGACGGAGGCGAAGTGGGCGAACCCCGAGATGACCGAAGAAACCATCGACCTGCCCGAGCAGGAGACGGGGCATTACGTCATTATTCGCAATTTCGCGCGTCACCTGCTGCATGGTGAGCCCCTCATCGCTCCCGGCGAAGACGGCATCCATTCGCTCGAAATTGCCAACGCCGTCTGGCTTTCGGCGGAGCTTGGCCGGTCGGTCGACCTGCCGATCGATCGCGCCGAATACGACGCGTTGCTCGCCCGCAAGCGGAGGGAGTCGACCTTCCAGAAGCAGGTCAAGGTGAATCTGCAAACTGACCCGCTGCACCAGATCTAGGCCGTGGCGACCCTCCTCTGGCTGAAACGGGAATTGCGGCTGGCTGACAATCCGGCTCTCCAGTGGGCATTGGCCCGCGGAGAGCCGGTGATTCCCGTCGTTATTCAGGCACCGGAGGAGCTGGCCCCATGGGCTCCCGGCCCCGCCTCGAACTGGTGGCTGCATCATTCTCTGAAAGCCCTGGACGGGCAACTGCGCCGCCTCGGCGGCAGGTTGATACTCCGCCGTGGCCCGACACCGGAAGCGCTCTCGCAACTTGCCAAAGCAACCGGGGCCACGGCGGTGGCCTGGAACACCTCTTGCGACCCGGTGGCACGGCAGCGGGAACGCCACGTTGCCGAGCGATTGCGCGCGGCCGGACAGCGGGTATCCGAGCATTCCGCCGACCTTCTCTTTCCCCCAGAGCTGGTGCACGCGGCGAATGGCAATCCCTACAAGGTCTTCACCCCCTGGTACAAGGCATGCAGTCGCCTGCCGGAGCCGCGGGAACCCGAGGAGGCGCCGACGCGGTGGCTGTCACCGGAAACATGGCCCGATTCGCTCTCGCTGGACGCACTGGAGCTGCTGCCGAAGCGAGCGTGGGCAGATGAATTCGGCACGCACTGGCAGCCTGGCGAAGCAGGGGCCAACGAGAAGCTGGAGCGTTTTCTTGAGGAAGCGCTTGGCGAATACCCCGAGGCGCGGGATCGTCCGGACAAGCAGGGCACCTCCAGACTCTCTCCCCACCTTCACTTCGGGGAGCTGAGCCCCCATCAGCTCTGGCATGCCGCCCGAGCGTACACGCTGGCTCATGAGAGGCCGGGGCTGATACGCGGCGAGGAAGCATGGCTGCGGCAACTGGCATGGCGGGAGTTTGCCCATCATCTGCTCCTCCATTTTCCGGAGACGGATCACCAGCCGCTCTACGAGAAGTACCGGCAGCTTCCCTGGCGGGACGAGCCGGCGGCACTGCGGGCGTGGCAGCGGGGGCAGACTGGCTACCCGTTGATCGATGCGGGGATGCGCGAGCTGTGGACCACCGGCTGGATGCACAATCGCGTACGCATGCTGGTGGGCTCCTTCCTGGTCAAAGATCTGCTGATCCACTGGCTCGAAGGCGCCACGTGGTTCTGGAGTACGCTCGTCGATGCGGATCTGGCCAACAATACCCTTGGCTGGCAATGGGTCGCAGGCTGCGGGGCGGACGCAGCGCCCTGGTTCCGCATCTTCAATCCCGTGACGCAAAGCCGTACCTTCGATCCACTGGGGACCTATATTCGACGCTGGGTGCCGGAGCTTGCCGACCTGCCCGACCAGCATCTGCATGCCCCGTGGCTGGCACCGGTTGCGACCTTGCGCTCGGCAGGCATACAACTGGGCAGTTCCTATCCAGGCCCGATCGGCGACCATGCGCAAGCGCGCCTCCGCGCTCTGGATGCCTTCGACGCCGTACGCTGAAGCCCGTGCCATGCCCCCTGGCAGGCGCCCAGGAAAGCGAGCAGAGGCTTTGCTTTTTGCACAAATGACGGCATAGTACGCCCCTTCCGCACGTCAATCAGTCGCAGATCGTACAGTCCAAGGAAGAGCCATGTTCCAACCGAATTTCTCGAAGAGTACCGACGGCCTGCTGCCGGCGGTCGCACAGGATGCCGAGACCGGCGAGGTCTTGATGCTGGCCTATGTCAATCAGGAAGCATGGGAACATACGCTCAAGACCGGCCATGCTACCTACTGGTCACGCTCGCGAAGCGAGTTGTGGGAGAAAGGGCTGACCAGCGGAAATGTGCAGATCGTCAAGGAGATCCTGGTCGACTGCGATGACGATGCCATTGTCTACAAGGTCAAGCAGATAGGTGACGCCGCCTGCCACACGGGTTACCGCTCCTGCTTCTACCGGCGCATCGACGGCGAGGATACGACCGTTGTCGGCGAGAAGGTATTCGACCCTAAAAAAGTTTACGGAAAGTAAGAGAGGAGAGCGCCACTATGCCAGTCCTGCAATTGGGAATACCGAAAGGAAGCCTTCAGGATACCACCGTCAGCATGTTCGAAAAGGCTGGCTGGAAAATCACCATCAGCTCGCGCTCTTACTATCCGAGCATCGACGACGACGAGATCGAGTGCACCTTGATCCGTGCTCAGGAGATGGCCCGCTACATCGCCGAAGGCGTGCTCGACGCCGGGCTGACGGGACACGACTGGGTGGTGGAGAACGGCGTTGACGTCCATGAAGTCTGCGAGCTGGTCTACGGAAAAGTCGGGCGCAAGCCGCTGCGCTGGGTCGTGGCGGTACCCAACAACTCCGACATCCATTCCCCCCAGGATCTGGCGGGCAAGCGCATTGCCACGGAAGCGGTCAAGATGACCGAGCGGTATCTTGCCGCGCACGGGGTGGAGGCCAATGTCGAGTTTTCATGGGGAGCTACCGAGGTGAAACCGCCGCGCCTGGCGGATGCCATCGTGGAGATCACCGAGACGGGCTCATCCCTCAAGGCCAACGACCTGCGTATCCTCGACACTGTCTGCACATCGACTACCCGCCTTATCGCCAATCGCGATGCGTGGGCGGATCCCTTCAAGCGCACCAAGATCGAGCGGATCGCACTCCTTCTGCAGGCTGTCCTTGCCGCCGAGAATCGTGTGGGGCTTATGATGAACGTCCCCCGGAGCATCATGGCGAAGGTACTGGAGAAAGTCCCGGCCCTGCGCAATCCCACGGTCTCTCCGCTGGTTGACGACCGCTGGGTCGCACTGAACACCATCGTGGACGAGCATATCGTGCGCGATCTCATTCCCCAGTTGAAAGAGCTGGGCGTGGAAGGGATCGTCGAGTACGCTCTCAACAAGATCGTCGAATAGGCGACTTCAGCCGGTTCGCATGGCCGTCAGCAGCCGCTCGATCTCGCCCTCGGTATTGTAGAAGTGGGGGGCAATCCGCAGGCAGGGATGGCCTTCCAGATCTTGGCGCAGAGAGAGAACCAGATCCCCCTGATCCAACTGATGGTAGAGCTTCTGCATGTCCATGGACGGATGACGGCAGGTGACGATACCCGTCGGCGAATCCACGTCGGCAACGCCCGCGATGCGGTAGCCGCCCCGCGCCAGGCCGTCGAGCAGCAGGTGGCGCAGGTGCAGCAGACGCGCCTCGATCGGTTTGCTGCCAAAGGAGCTGAGTAAAGCCAGGGACGCCCTAAGTCCCACCAGCCCGAGGATGTTGAGGCTACCCGGTTCATAGCGGCGGGCTGTATCGGCATACTTGAGCTGCACACTGTAGAAATCGCCCGGACAATCGACGGACTTCCAGCCCACGAGCACCGGCTGCAGGGACTCGAAGCGACGGCGGTCAACGTACAGGATGGCGATGCCTTGGGGGCCAAGCAGCCACTTGTGGGCGTCGGCGACCAGGAAATCCACATACTTGATGGAGCATGGCATCGCCCCCAGTGTCTGAATGGCGTCGACGCAGAAAAGAATGTCACGCTCCTGCAAGGCCTTGCCGATGAGATCCACATCGAGCGGCGTTCCCGTCGCGAAATGGGCGCTCGAGAGGGAGACCAGTCGCGTGCGACGGCTGAGCAGCGCGACAACCTGCGCCACGTCGATACGGCCGCTTGGCGAAGTAGCCAGCGTCCGCAGGCGCACCCCGCGCTCCTGAAGACTGAGCCATGGATAGAGATTGGCGGGAAAATCCCCTTCCGCGACAACGACTTCGTCACCGCTCTTCCATGGTAGTCCCGCCGCGATCATGCTCAACCCCGCCGACGTGCTCGATGCAAAAGCAATCTCCTCCACCTGCGCGCCAAGCAGCTCGGCCGACAGCTTCCTCGCCTCCTGTTCGGCCTCTCGATGCAGATGCTCGAACTGGCCGAGACGTCCTGCTCGCGTCAGATAGTCCCCGACCGCGCTGATGACGGCCGAAGGGAGCGGACTGACCGCCGCATGAGCCAGGAATACCTTCTGGCGCGTCACCGGGAACAACCGATGTCGCAGTTCCTCATCGGCCAGGAGGGCCGGCAGTCGATCGGCAGTGGTCATAGGACATCCATGAAGCGGCGATACCATTCGATTGTTTCGCGCAATCCGTCCTCAAGGCTGGTCTGAGGCTGCCAATTGAGTCTCGCCTTGGCCTTGCGAATGGCCAGCTGCTTACTGAGCGGTCGCTGACGGCTTGGGCCATTAAAGGCAGGCTCGCGTTCCACATCGTCGAAGAGGCGACTGATCATGTCGGCGAGTTCACGTGTGGATGTGGGCATGCCGCTGGCGAAGTTGATGGCTTCGCCGCGCACCTTGTCGAGCTGCTCCGTGACCTCGATGTACGCTCTGCACATATCGCGGATATGAAGGAAGTCGAGCCGGGAGGAGCCATCGTCCCGATCGCCGAATTCGTAGGGTTCGCCATCGAGCAGATTTCGTATGGCCCTGGGCACCAGACGGGAGAAGTTGGTGTCGCCAGGCCCATAGGTATTCATGAACCGGCATACGGCGGTCCGCAGACCATAGACGGCGGCATAGCAGCGCACCGCATGATCGGCGGCGACCTTGCTGGTCGCGTAGATGTTGGTCGCCACCAGCGGCGGATCATCTTCAGTCAGTGGTTCACTAGCGCTCGTTGTGCCATAGTACGCGCCGCTCGATGCGACGATCAGTTCCTCCACACACGATGAGCCACGCACCGTCTCCAGTACGCAGAAGGTGCCCATGGCATTGACGCTGAGTGTCTCGAACGGCAACAGATTACTGGTGGGGACGATCGGCTGCGCGGCAAGGTGGAAGAGGGACCGGATCTGGAATCGCTCGATGGTCATGGCGAGCAGGTCCCGATCTCGAATGTCGCCCTGGATATAATCGACCCGCTCCGCATTCCCGGAGAGGACGAGATACGAGGTGGCGGGAAGCCATCGGTCCAGAACGTAGACCCGGGCGCCAAGTTCCAGAAGCAGCTCGCACAGATGGGAACCGCCAAAGCCGGCGCCGCCGGTTACCAGACATGCTCGCTGACGCCAGAAATCACTCATGGGGTCTCCCTCCGGTTTCTCAGTTGCTCGAAGTGAAGGCGGTAGAACTCCGCTGTTCGCTTGAGAGATTCATGGAACTCGTGGGTAGGGACGAATCCGGTGTCGCGTCTGATTTTGTCGCCATTTAGATGCTGATTCTTGATGGTGATCAGCTTCGAACCATGCACCGATCCGTGAATGGAGATGCCGTTTCGCAGGATCTTCTCGGCTCGAGCGGGGTCATAAGTGCCCTCTATCGCCACCGCCGCATCGACGATGGCCTTGAGCATCTCGGGCGTGGAGATGTATTCGCAGGCCGCCAGATTGTACACATCGCCGCGGCAGCGCGGATAGTACGCCAGCAGCAGGCAGGCCCGAACCGCATCCTCGATGTAGAGATAGTCGCGGCTGTGCCCCAGCGAGTCGTAATAAAGCTCCGGTGGCAGCGGCTCGTCTTCCGCGAACATGTTGCGCATGGCTTTCGGCACGAGGCGGAAGTCGATGTTGAAATCATGCGGGCCGAAGAGGTTGCACATGCGCAGCACAACCGTCGGCACCTGAAAGACATCATGGTAGGTTCTGGCAAAGACGTCGGCGGCCAGTTTTGTTGCATCGTACATGCCGATGCCGCGCAGAGGGGTTTGCTCTTCCTGGTAAGCTTCTTCCTCCATTTCTCCATACACCTTGTCGGTGGAGGAGAAGAAAACGGTATTGGGCGGACGGTGAGCCCGACGTACCGCTTCGAGGACGTTCACCAAGCCGATCGTATTCGAGCGAATCGTCTCGTATGGCGCTTCCACCGCGCGTTCGATCACGGTGGCATAGGCCGCGAAATGGAAGATCAGGTGGAACTCGCCATGGCCGATCATGTCGATCATGGCCTCCAGATCGGTGACATCCGCCTGGAGCACCTCGATCTTTTCGCGCAATCCATGCAGGGGATCGTTGATCAGCGAAGCCCTGTCGGGGGAGGTATCGAGATCGATGATTGTGACATGAGAGCCAAACTTGACAAGCTCTCTGGTGATGTGACTGCCCACAAAGCCCATCCCGCCTGTCACCAGAACGTTCTTGGCTTCGTAGAATTCCTTCAGTTGTTCGCTCGCTTCAGCGTCTGTTCGCATGGAAGATATTTCGCTTTGTCGTAAGCGTCCCTCGCGGAACGGCAAGATCTGTGTCTGACTCGCTGTTTCGGCACCAGCAGCATTTGGTCGCATCGAGAAAAGTTGCCGCGACAGTTGCAGTATTCAGCGAGCGTGGTGAGCAGGAAATCCAGAACTTTCTGGCCCTCGGAGAGCCAATGACTCTACTGTAAGCGTAGCAGAAGCCGCTGTGCAAGACACGAAGGCTGGCCAACCTGCCAAAGCTCCTTCATCAGGTTCAAATCGACTCCCGAAATCAATGCAATCGCTCTCCACAACATTCTACAGAGGTGCGTATGTCCCGCTACACCGCGTGCATCGTTCTGGCCTATTTTGGGCGCCTTCCCGCGCACTTTCAGCATTGGCTTCTCTCCGCCGGAGCTAATCCCAACTACGACTGGCTTGTCGTAACGGATGACGAACGCGCCTGGCAGATCCCTGCCAACGTGCGGATCATCCCCATGACCTTCGATGCGTGCAAGCAGCTGATCGTCCAGCGTGTCGGCGTCATCCCAGAGCGCATGATGCCCTACAAGATGTGCGACTACAAAGTGACCTACGGGCTGCTCTTCGAGGAACTCCTGGAAGGATACGACTACTGGGGGTTCTGCGATCCGGACATGATCTTCGGCAATATCGACCGGCTCAACATCCAGGGACGCATGGGGAAGTATCCGGCCATGCAGGGACAAGGTCACCTGGCCTTCTACCAGAATACTCCCGAAGCAAAGCGCTTCTTCAAGCTGAAGGCTCCGGGCGTCGACTATCGCACGACCTATTCCATTTCAAACGCCCTCGCGTTTGACGAGTGGCGCGGCGTACCCGCGCTCCTGATGAGCAATGCCATCAACTTCTCGCACGACTATACCTACGTCGACATCGTGCCGGGGCTGCCGCGCTTCAGCATGTTCTACAGCAATAACAATGTACGCCATCAGCTCTTTGCCTGGGAGAACGGCAAACTGCTTGGGTACCACTTGCGGGGCGATACGGTCAGCACGATCGAATATGCCTACATGCACATGCAGAAAAGGAAGATGCCGCTCAATGATGTGAAACCCGGCGACAACTTCTACCTGACGCCCAGGGGCTTTCAGCCGAAGCCGGATTTGGGGCCGCCATCACCGGCCGACATTCGACGGCTCTCGCGTCCAGAGCTGATTCGTCAACTGCGACATGCCGCCAGGCAAGTGGCACGACACTGGCGCCCGGCTCCACCGCCGGAACCGTCCTTGCCAAGGCAGGCTTTTCACACCTGATGGCCGTCACACCGGTTCCTGCGCTCGGGGATAGGATCCGAGTATCTTCACGAACTTGCATTGATTGCTCAGCTCGCTCAACGCGTCCTGCAGCTTTGCATCGCTGAAGTGGCCGAGACAGTCCACAAAGAAGAGGTAGTCCCAGCTCTTGCGCTTGGAGGGGCGACTCTGGATCATGCTCAGGTTGACACCGCGCGTCTTGAAGGGCAGGAGCGAGTCATAGAGCGCGCCGACCTTGTCCTCGATGACAAACATCACCGAGGTTTTGTCATCCTCCGTCCGCTCCGGGCTTCGTCGGCTGAGCACGAGAAAACGGGTGATGTTCTCGGAGAAGTCCTCGACATTGCGCGCCAGGACCTTGAGCCCGTACTTCTCTGCCGCCAGGATACCCGCCAGGGCTCCCGCGTGCTCTTCCCGCGCCGCCCGCTCCGCGCCGGCCGTGGTGTTGCTCACCTCCACCAAGTCGCATTTGGGCAGATTCTGCTGAATCCACCTGCGGCACTGACCGAAGACCTGCGGGTGGCTGTAGATCACCCGCAACTCTTCCCGCGGATAGTTTGCCAGCAGGTAGTGGTGGATGCGCACGTAGATCTCCGAATAGATCTTGACGCTTGCCTCCTGAAAGAGGTCGAAGGTCACCGTCACCGCTCCCTCGGTGGAATTCTCCACCGGCACCACGCCGAAATCAACGGTCCCCTTGGCCACGTCATCAAAGACATCGCCCACCGCCTGCCGACTGGTCGTTTCGACACTCTCGCCAAACTTGCGCAACGTGGCCAGGTGCGTGAAGGAGCCTTCAGCGCCGAAGAAGGCCACCTTGACTGGCCGAACCAGCGCAAACTGGCCGGAGATGATCTCGCGGTAGACTGCCTGCAGCGTCTGTTCGCTCATCGGGCCGCGATTGATCTCCGTCAACTCGCAGAGGGCGCGTTGCTCCAGATCGGCAGTGGTCAGCTCGGGTACGGGCAATCCACCCGCCACTGCCTCGACGGCCTTCCGGTAGCGCTGGTTGACCAGCTCGATGATCTGTCTGTCGAGCTCGCGCATCTCGCGCTTGAAGGTGTCCATGGCAACGTGCCTCAGTAGGGTTTGATCAAACTCGCCAATACGGCCTTCTGCGCGTGCATGCGATTTTCGGCCTGATCCCAGATGATACTAGCCGGACCATCCAGCACCTCGCTGGTGATTTCCTTGCCGCGGTAGGCCGGCAGGCAGTGCATCACCTTCACGCCGGGCGCGGCAGCGTTCACGAGAGTCTGGTTCACCTGATATGGCGCCAGCGCTTCCAGGCGTTGCCCAGCCTCTTCCTCGAAGCCCATGCTGACCCACACGTCCGTGTAAATGAAGTGAGCGCCGGCGGCGGCCTGCAACGGATCGGTTGTCTGGCTGATGGTTCCCGAGCCGCTCAGCTTCGCGATGAAGCTTTCATCGAGCTGGTAGCCCTTCGGCGCGCCGATAGCCAGGTCGATGCCCGCGAGACTGGCGGCAATGGCCCACGAACGGGCCATGTTGCTGGCGCCGTCGCCGACGTATGCCACGCGTATGCCATTTACCTTGCCGGCCACCTCATTGATCGTCTGCAGATCAGCCAGAAGCTGGCAAGGATGGTAGAGATCGGTGAGCGCGTTGATCACCGGCACCTCCGCCACGCTCGCGAACTCCTCGAGTTGCTCCTGCTTGTGGCAGCGAATCACCACCCCATGCACATAGCGGCTGAGCACCTTGGCCGTATCCGCCAGGGACTCGCCGCGCCCCACCTGCAGGACGCTCGGTTCCAGAAAGAGGCAGTTCCCACCCAGCTCGTAGATTCCCACCTCGAACGATACCCGCGTTCGGGTCGACGACTTCGTGAAGATCATCGCCACCGTCTTGTCCGTCAGCGGTTTGGGCGCGCCGGGACGACCGCGCTGTTCTTTGAAGCGGCTGGCGCTGCTGAGCAGATCAGCCAATTCGGCGGCGTTCAGATCGAGCAGACTGAGCAGGTGTTTGCCTTTCATCACAAGTCTCCTAGTACGGTATCGAAGATGCTCATGGCCTCATCGAGGTCCTTCTTCGTCAGGTTGAGCGGTGGCAGGAATCGGAAGACGTTGTCGCCCGCGTTGAGAATGAGCAGCCCCCGTTCGGCTGCCTTCTTGATGGCATCGGCCACCGGGACCGTCATTTCGACGCCCACGATCAGGCCGCGTCCCCGCACTTCCTTGATTGTCGGGTACTTCGAGGCAAGCTGGACAAGCGCGCCGCGCAGGTGTTCACCCATCTCCTGGCAGTTCGTCAGCAGATCCTGACGATCGATGGTCTCGATGACGGCGAGCGCCGCGGCACACGCCAGCGGAGTTCCGCCAAAGGTGCTGGCATGCTTTCCCGCACCCAGCACCTTTTCGTGCTTACGCTGCACAATGAAGGCGCCGATCGGGTAGCCATTGCCGAGTGCCTTGGCGATCGACATCGCATCGGGCTCGATGGCATGATGCTGATAGGCAAAAAAGCGACCGCTGCGCCCCATGCCGGACTGCACCTCGTCATACATCAGCAGAATGCCGTGCCGATCGCACAACTCCCGAGCCGCGAGGAGAAACTCGTGGCTGGCCGCGTAAATGCCCCCTTCGCCCTGGATGGGTTCGAGCAGGATGGCCGCGGTCTTATCGGTCACCGCTTCCCGCAGTTTCTCGACGTCGTTGAAGGGAATGAAGGAGAAGCCGGGCATGTCGGGCTGAAAGCCCTCCCGGTACTTTGCCCGCGAGGTGGCAGCCAGCGTCGCCAGGGTCCGCCCATGGAAAGAGCCCTGCATGCAGACGATCTCATGCCGCCCGTTCTTGCTGCCGTGCATCCGCGCAAACTTGATCAATCCTTCGTTGGCCTCCGCTCCGCTGTTGCCGAAGAAGACGCGTCCATCGAAGCTGTGCCGCGAAATGGCGGCAGCCAACTGGGGCTGAAACTCGTTGAAAAAGAGGTTGGAGACGTGAACCAGTCTGGCTGCCTGGCGCTGAATGGCCTCCGTCACTGCCGGATGGCAGTGGCCAAGACTGCAGACACTGATTCCGGTGGTGAAGTCGATATATTCCTTACCGTCCACGTCCCAGGCACGGGCACCCTGCCCCCGGACAAGCATCAAAGTTGGAGCATACGTACCCAGAACGTACTTGTCCTGAAGAGCCATCAAGTCGGATTTTGTCATCGGAAAGATTCCTTATCGGCGTCTGACATCGTAGTGGCAACTGAGATTGGAGCCTGAAAACAAAACAGGCCTCGCGGGTCGACTGCGAAACCGGCGGGTTCGTCCCGCCTCAGCTTCGGACTATCTGCGTACCGACCCCACGGTCGGTAAAGATCTCGAGCAACAGCGAGTGTTGCAGACGGGCATCGATCAAGTGCACCTTGTTGGTGCCTGCTGCCAGGGCCGCTACCGCGCTGGTTATCTTCGGCACCATGCCGCCGGATATCACGCCACTGGCGATCAGCCCCTCCACCTCGTCCATACGCACCGTCGAGATCAACGTGCTTTCATCACGCGGATCTCGTAATAAGCCTGGCACGTCGCTGAGAAAGACCAGCTTCCGGGCTTTCAAAGCTTGCGCGACGCGACAGGCGCAGATATCCGCATTGATGTTGTAAGTCTGCCCATCTTCGCCAACCCCAAGTGGCGTGATGACAGGCACTTCGTCCCGAGCGAGAATCTCATGGATCCCCTCGCAATTTACCCGTGCCGCTTCTCCGACAAAGCCCAGGTCGATCTCCTCGCCTGTATCGCGATCCCGGCTCGTCAATTTCTCGGCACCGATGAAGCTCTTGCCGGACAAGGTCCTGGCACGACCGCCAAACTTCTGGATGCCTTCCACCAGGCGCGCGTTCACCTGCCGATGGAGGACATCGTCCACCACGCCGATCGTCTCTTCACAGGTGTACCGCAGGCCATTGATGAAGCGGGTCGCAATCCCCAGCTCTTTCAAGCGGGAACTGATTTCCTTGCCGCCGCCATGTACCACCACCGGCTTCATGCCCACGCATTCCATGAAGACGATGTCACGAAGCGTGCTCTCCGTACATTCATCACTCTCCATGGCGCTGCCGCCGAACTTGACGACGACCAACTGGCCGCGCAAGTTCTGTATATAAGGCAGTGCTTCGATCAACACTGCTGCCTTTCCGATGAAATCCTGCATGGGTGCCACGGGCGAACCGCCTCCTCGAACCGAGTACATGGTCAGTGAAAACCGATAACATGCGGGGGTTCCATGCAAATGTCAAAAGCATATTCCGGAAAATCTACGTAAAGCGCCAGGAGAAATCCACGCCACTGCTGGCAAGCAGACAGTTCTGCCGCCATCTTCTGGGGGTATACCGACGAATCACCGGCAAACCTGGGAAGGTCTATGCAATACGGTCAATTTCTGGATGCTGAACGTTGCTATGAGATCGATAATCCTGCTCCGCCACGGCCGTGGATCAACTATCTCGGCAATCGCCGCCTGCGTGCCTTCATCAGCCAGAATGCCGGCGGACTCCTCTGGCACCTCGAGCCGCACAGCCATCGCATTTCCCGTTATCACTACCTTCCCGCGCCCGGCGATCAACCCGGCTTCTACCTTTATGTGCTCGACCATCGCGATCAGAGCCTGTGGAATCCCCATGCGGGCCCGACTTTTGCCAAGCTGGACGCCTACTCATGCCGCCATGAACCGGGTATCACCACCATCACCGCCACGCGTGCCGGTGTTCAGATCGAGGTCGCCTACGTCATTCCACCCGACGACGATGTGATGCTCTGGCAGGTCACCGCCAGGAACGTCGGCAGCACGGAAGCACGGATCACGCTCTGCAGCTACCTGGAGTTCGGCCTCCTCGAATTCATGCGCGAAGCCATTGGCTGGTGTTACCTGCGCAGCCACAACCGCTTCTTTTATGACGAGGCGCATCGCGCGATCTGCTATGATTACGCCGTCTTCGAGGCCCCCTTCACGCCGCGCATGCTCTTCTCCACCTCTGCTCCGGTGAGCGGCTTCGAATGCTCACGCGACGCCTTCTGCGGACGCACCGGTTCGCTTGAACGTCCGGGCGCTCTCCTTGCCAACGGCTTCACGAATTCCCAGCTTCCGCTTGGCGGGCATGGCTGCGGCGCCCTCGCCACCGAGCTTCAGCTCGCGCCTGGCACAGCCGTCGACCTCTCCTGGTCCTTCGCCATCGCCGATACCTGGGAGAGTGCCTTCGACCTTGCAGAGAGGTACAACCAGCCTGGCGCCGCGGCCACCGCGCTCGCCGCGACTCGCACGTGGTGGCGCCGTCGCCTCGATACCTTCGCCGCCACCACCGGCGATCCCGGCGTGGACCGCTTCATCAACACCTGGAACCCGTGCAACTGCCTCATCACCCTCGATCTGGCCCGCACGGTCTCCACCGACCATACCGGGCTCGATGGCCTCCGCTACCGCGACACCACACAGGATGCCCTCGCCGTCGCCAACCTCGATCCGGCCTTCGCTCTGGAGCGCATGGACCAGGTTTTCGCGCAACAGACGGCTGACGGCGGCGGTTGCTTCGCCTTTTATCCGCACGATACCCGCCCCGTCTCCGATTCCCCCCGCCGCTCCGATAATACGGTCTGGCAGATCGACACCATGCTCAACCTCGTGGCGGAAACCGGGGACTGGGAATTGTTCGAACGCCCCCTGCCCTTCCGCGACGGCTCCATCGGCACCACCTACGATCACCTCCTCCGTGGTTTGCACTACATCTGGGAGCGCCGCGGTCCGCACGGCCTGCCGACTCTTTTTCACGCGGATTGGAACGACGGGCTTGCCGTCTTCATGGATGAGACCGCCGAGTCGATCATGCTCGGCATGCAGCTCGTCCACGCCTGCCGGCAGATGCAGATAGCCGCCCGTCACGTTCAGCGGGAGGAGGATCATCGCTGGTGCGCAACGGTTATCGACGAACTCTCGGCCATTCTCAACGGCAAGCCGTGCTGGGATGGTGACTGGTATGGCCGCCTGATACTCAGTTCCGGCAAGGTCCTTGGCACCTCGTGTCGGCGGGAAGGGCGCATCTACCTCAATCCGCAGTCCTGGGCCGTCATTTCCAAGGTGGGCGACCATGATGGACGCGGGCGCCGGGCCATGGATGCCGCCGCGGAGCTGCTCGACACGCCCTTTGGCCTCCGCGTCCTCGCCCCACCCTACACGGGCATTCCCGAGCCCGAGGATCCCCCTCTGGGCTCCCGTCCCGGCACCAACGAAAATGGTGCCGTCTTCTGCCATGCCAACACCTGGGCCATCATCGCGGAAGCCATGCTCGGCAATGCGCCGCTCGCCTGGCGCTACTATCGGCAACTTCTTCCCGAAGAGGTGATAGCGAAAGTCGGTGCGGACCACTACGAGCGGGAGCCCTACGTCTATGCCTCCACCATCACCGGCCCACCGAGCGATCGCGAGGGCAAGGCCGGCATCAGTTGGCTGACGGGTACCGCCAGTTGGATGTACATCGCCGTCACCCACTATCTGCTCGGCATTCAGCCGACACCCGAGGGGCTGCATGTGGCTCCCTGCCTGCTTCCTGAGCATGAAAACGTGAAGGTCCGTCGTCGCTTCCGTGGCTGCGACTGCAACCTCAACTTGCGTGCCGGAGGCTCCACCCTTCACGCCAACGGCGCCGGCCTCCCCCGCAACACTTTCCTGCCCAGAGGCGAGACGAACTGCGACCTCCACTTCACCTGAACGCCAAAACGCTCACGGGATCCTGCGACATGATTACCGGAACTGCCCACGTCTGCATCGGCGCCACCAATCTGAAATCCAGCGAACACTTTTACTGCGACCTTCTCGGCCTCACGAAGCGCTTCAGTTATTACCATGGCGACGTCGAGCGAGGCTTCTACCTCTCCCTCCAGGACGGCACGTTCCTTGAAGTTTTCTATCAGGAATCCGCCGATCCCAACTTCTCCGCTCCCATCCGCCACTTCTGTCTCACCACCGACAACATCGACGACCTCCGCGCCAAGCTGGTTGCCGCCGGGGTCGAGGTCAGCGAGAAGCAACGCGGGAAGGACCGTTCCTGGCAGATCTGGATCACCGATCCCACCGGCATCAAGGTCGAAGTCCAGGAATACACCAGCGAGAGCCGCCAGCGCACCGGCATCGATTACCGCGACTGACCTGTCTCGGCGTCCGGCACTTCATCGACGCGCAAGGCGCGAACAAGGAAAGCCCAATCCTCATCATCTGGGCAGGGGCCGAGTTCAACCCGCGGACCGTCTGATCTGCCAATCTCGATGCGCTCGCCGGTGCGAGGATTCCAGCGCTCGATCGCGTACTCTCCACTCGCTACGGAAAGAAGCGCGGATCCGCCGTTTGGCAGGTAGACCGCGTACGCTTTGCCTTCCTCGGCATAGCAGAGGGCAGACCTTGTGGAACTGGTCGAACTCGACACATCGTAGCGGATCACGAGTTCGTTCAGCGGCAGGGCCTTCCACCATTGGAAGGAGGTGAAGAAGGCCACGATGTGACGATACCTCTGCAGCATCGTCATGGAGCTGTCGCCGCGACCGCTCACCCAGCCTCCTCCTGTGTCCTCGCGCTCGCCAGTGCCACGTTCCGCCGTTTCACCGTTCGTCTGGTAGGCCCCGGCCATATACACGTCCCAGGCGTACCGCCTGCGAGTATCCGCCGCACGATGTCCGGGGAAGCTCTCCCAGAGATCCTCGTACCCGTACTCGTCAATCACGTGAGGGATGATGTATCCGGTGGCTTCCTGCTCGCGAAGCCGTTCGAGGAGATAGGCATTGAGCCCAGCGTCCCACTTCTGCAGCAGCTGTACGCCAGTCCAGCTCTTCCTGCCGCCTGTATAGAACTTGTTGTGCGCGCCCACAAGGTGACCGTATGGGTCCAGCCTGCGCATGAGGCCACCGATGTTGTTCGCCCAGTAGGGCACAGTCCGGTGGAAGTCATGCTCATTCCCAAGATCCCAGGCAATGTTGGCGTAGGCGGAAAAACGCGCCGCCGCATAGCGGTAATACCGATACTCGTCCTCCGACAGCTCGCCGAAGGGGGTGGGAAGCACCTGGCCTCCGATGAACATGACAACCGAGACGACGATGTCGCGCTCTCTGGCGTAAGCGAGCAGACGCTCATACTTGCGCCAGTGCTCGAGCCGGAATCGGGTGAGATCGTACTCCGGATTGGTGGGGTCATCGGGAAAAAGAGCCTGCCACGGGTTGAGGAGCATGGAAAATTCATCCGTGCTCCGCACCGGCTGCTGCCAGGGATTGTCGAACTGTCGGCCATAGACGAGTACCCGGATGCGGTTCACACCAAAATCGGCAAGCCGATCAATCTCCCTTCGAATGATCCCCTCGTCCTTCCAACCAGGAAGGTAATAGCAGGTCGTCCCGTTGAGAAAGTAATGCTCTCCCGTGCCTTCCCAGATGAAGTGACGGGGAAAGTCCGGATCGGCCTTCACGATACCCTTGCGTGAACCGGCGACAGCGTCGAAGAAGCCCTCTTTCGAGAGTTCGGGAGTCTTGCCATCGCGGTAAGTGATGCGGTAGGTGTGCCGGCCGGCCCGTCTCGGCATGATCCTGATCCTGCAGGCGGAGCCATCCTCCGAATCGCAGAACCCCTCGACCGTGAATGGCTCTCCCTCAGGGGGCGTGACGTGAGCAGCGAGTCTCGTCGATGTGAACGGATTGGCTTCCGGAATTGAAGAAGGTGAAACCGTCAGTTCGATGAAATCGTAACACTCGGGCATGGATGTATTGGCTCGAACCTGGATAGTTTTCATATAGACGACAGTAGCCCAGAACCTTTCGAGTTCAATGCTTGCTGCCCGTATTTCAGCTCACCATCGTCATCCGAAACGTAAGAAAGATCGGGTTGATTTCTGATCTATCGTGATCTATACTGCAGTCAGGACCGTCATGCTCCTCCCCACTTCAACCAGACGAGTTGAATCATGCCGGGAAGTTCACTGGCCACCTTGCCGACGAAGACCCACCGCGTGATCACCGCCATGAAGGCAGCGATCACGACCGGTACGCTTTCGCCGGGGGAGAGAATGGCCAGCATGCGGGAACTGGCAGAGCACTTCGACGCCAGCTTCGCCGTCATCAATTCCGCCTACGATGTTCTCGAGGACGAAGGCTTCATTGTCCGTCAGGCTCGCAGCGGCACCTATGTCAATCCCCACTTCACTCCACTCGACAACCGTCTGGTCTCGCTCTTCACCGGCTTTCGCCGGGACCATTACGACGGCTACTTCGAGCCCTTCTGCCAAGCGGCGGCCGGCCTCAACGTCATCCCGATGATCGGCCATCTTCCCGAAGATGGCGATTGGCGGCAGACGATGCGGCTGGTGCTCGGGCGCCGGCCCGATCTGGTGCTTGTGGATGTCGAAGCGCGCCTTTTTCCCTTGCAGGAGCTGCTCGACATCATCGGCGAGGTTCCGGTCTGCTTTGTCAATCGCTGGGAATGGCACAGTGCCACTCCCGGCAATGCCATCCTCTTCGATTATATCAACGGTTACATTCAGGCGCTCACCTGGCTCCGTGACCGGGGGCATCGGCGGATCCTGCTGCCGATCAATCACCCGCGCCCGGAGCCCTATCTGCAGGCGCGCATCGCGGCGGCGGCGGCGGCGGTGGGTTTGCGCCTCGAGGACGAGTTAATCATCTTGGGGGACATGGATGGCGGCGACTGGGAGTGCCTTGCAGGACGAGTCGAGGATCTTCGCCCCACGGCCATCTTTGGCCACTCCGATCACATCGTCAAGCTCTTCTTCGAATGCATTGGGCGCCCTTACCTTGCCTGGGCACAGGATCTTGACCGGATCGGATTCTTCGATCAGCGCCACTCGCATGTTCCCGAACAGGAGTTCCCATCTATACATTTGCCCTTCGATCGCCTCTGGAAAGCGGCCCTGTCGCGGGCCTGTACGCCAGCCGCGGCCGAAGTCACCTATCTGCCAGTAACGCTTACCATCAACTCAGGAGCGAGTTCATGAACGCACCCAGCAGAGTTCCCAGTACTCAGCATCCACGGCATATTGCGCACTTTACCTTGATCGAGCTTCTGGTCGTGGTATCGATCATTGCCATTCTGGCTTCCATGCTCCTGCCTGCCCTGACCAGAGCCCGTGAGGCGGGACGTACGGCGGCGTGCCTCGGTAATATCCGGCAGCTCGGCCTGCACATCTTCACCTACGCCGATAACAACAATGGGTCGCTGATGCGCTCGAACAGCAGGACAGGCTATACCGACAGCTCCGGAAAGATCGCCAGCGGTCTTGGGCAGCTCCTGAGCAGTGGCGAGATTGGCCAGGAAGCCTCCATTCACAACCTCTACTGCCCTTCCACGCCTGCCGGGCGGCAGTCGGGCGATTACCTCATCAAGCGCCTTCCGGATATCTACCTCATGGGCGGCACGAACCACTTCACCGACCTATGCCGAAATGCCGGCAAGTTCACCGGCGCCAACCCGACCTACTACTTCTCCGCCTCCTCTTATGCGGACGGTTACCTCAAGCTGGCGGACCTTGGCCAGGAGACGGGCACTGTCCAACTGCAGCTTTACGATGGCAGCGGGATCAAGAATCTCTCCTTTGTAACGACCCCTGCGTCAACGATGTGGCGAGTGCAGCGCGGCTTGGCGATGTGTGAGCAGGGCGACATTTCGCCGGAGAATAACCTCCACCAGGGCCGCCCGAATGTCCTCTACTACGGCGGCGATGCGAAGCATATCTCTCTCATGCCATTCGAGTGGTTACCCCACAGCAGCTACACCAACGCGCCCTATTATTCCCGCAATTACTTCGCCGGCTGGGAATGCAAGATCTGGCTGTGGGCCGACGAGCACCGCTGATGTGCCATATACGTTCCCCGCGCGGCGGACGCAACCCCTTCAGGGAATTCCTGGCGTGACGCGCCACGGAGGAAGTGCGATGGTCACGCGGAGTGAGTTCCGCCATCAGGGTTAGAGCAGGCCAGCTTCGAGATCATCGAGGCGCTGGAGAAACTCGGTAAACATGGGGCGGACGTGCTTCAGCGACTGGTTGATGCTGAGGGGGAGCATGTGCGCGAACCCGTCGAGTATCACGATGGCATTCACCAGCGCATCGGCTTCGCTGGCCGAGCGCAGTCGTTGCGCAATGTACTTGTTCACCAGATGGATGTTCTCATAGATCCTCAGCAGGCCATCGAGCTCGAGATCCGCGGCTTTCCCGTCGACATGGCGAAAATACTGGGCAACCAGGTACATGGAGGCCGCGCGATAGATCGTTTCGACATGGGAAGAGGACGAGAGATTATGGCGCGCCATCGGTTTGAAGAAGGCCATGTGGGGGCAGCCGCAGGTCGCCATCAACAGCCCCATGAATGCACCAAGCCCTTGCTGCGCCGAGGTTTCTTCGCGGATGAAGCGACTGCCGTTGCGGATTTCGACAATCAGCCGCTCGTGCGAAACCAATGCCTGAAAGCGATTGACCAAGCCGCGCAGCCGCCGGGCCAGCGGACAGTATGGATCGATGGCGGGGTTGAGCGGACAGTGCGAGCACTGGTTGAACTCCAGCTTCGTCCACTCCGGCAGATACTCGTCCACCAGGGTCATTGCCATCATCGTATCGGGATCGATATCCAGAACGAATTCTTCCCTGCGACCGTCCGGCAGGATGAAGGCATATTCAACGGTATAACTATCACTCATGAGTCACGCTCCACTCGTCCACCTTTCCTCCTGGCACCATCACGCGGGTTGTGTTGGCTGCACGGGTTTGAATGCATGTTCGTAATTTCTGAAGAGATGCTCAATGTGATGCAGATCCTGACGGGTGCTCAGGGGCAGCAGATGGGCAAAACTGTCCAGCAGGACCAGACCATTCACCAAGGCATCGGCGGTGCATCCAGCTCGCAACCGTTTGGCAACATGCTCATTGACAATATGGACATTGTGATAGATCTCGATCAAGCCATCCATGTCCAGATCCACATCCTCACCCCTGCGGTGGCGGAAGTATTGCGCCAGCAGGAACATCGAAGCGGCCCTGTAGATGGTCTCTTCGTTGTTGGCCAGAGCCAGGTGAAAGCGGGCCATGGGGCGGAAGAAGGCCATGTGAGGGCAGTCGCAGGTGGCCATCAACAGCCCCATGAAGGAGCCGATCGCCTGCTGCGCGCTGACATTCTGCCGCACCAGCCGTTCCGCCGTGCGCACCTGCACCATCAATCGGTCGTGCGAGACAACGGCTTTGAAGCGATCGACCAGACCGCGCAGGCGCCGGGCCAGGGGACAATGGCTGTGCTCGTCGCTCGACAGCGGACAGTGCGAGCATTGGTGAAACTCCAGCCGAGACCATTCGGGCAACGACTGATCCTCCAGCATCGTGTTCGCCAGCATCGTCTCCGGATCGATCGTCAGCAAGAACGTTTCCGTCCGTTCACCCGGAACGAAAAACGAATACTCGACATCGTATTCGTTCATTTAGCATTCCTTGACCTTGGCTGTGAAAAATAAGGCGAACTATAAGGGCTCGCCTCCTGGCTTACAAGGTGCGAGGAACGATCCATTCGAAAGTGACGGCGCCATGCGCCTGACGGCTCTACAAGCGACTCTTCTTACCTGATGCCGGTGTAGCGCGTCCCCATGCCCACTCGCGGATCGCCTTGATCTGCTCGCTCATCGTCTCGCTCAAGGGTACGATCTGGCGCGCATGCCGGGTAACGTCGCGCGTGGTGATGGTGCGTCCTTCCTGGTGCGCATCGATGCGAGCGGCAATCACCGCCTGTTCGATTTCGGCGCCATTCCATCCTTCCGTTGCCACCGTCAAGTAACTCAAGTCAAAATCCGCGACGTTGGCGCCCTGGCGGCCAAGATGGATCTTGAGAATCTCTTCGCGCTCCTTCTCGTCGGGAAGATCGCAGAAGAAGACCTGGTCGAAACGTCCCTTGCGGATGATCTCCGCAGGCAGCAACTGAATGTTATTGGCAGTTGCGGCGACAAAGATCAGGGGCGGCTTCTCCTGCATCCAGGTGAGGAAGGCGGAAAAGATCTGGTTGGCGTCTGGACTGCCGGAGATGGTGACACCGAGTCCGTTCTCGATCTCGTCGATCCAGACAATGGCCGGGGCGATAGACTCGATGGTCTTGAGGGCATTGTGGAAAGTTGCCTCGGGGGAGCCGTAGAGCCCGGAAAAGATCACGTTGAAGTCGAGGCGGAAGAGGGGGATGCGCCAGCGGGCTGCCACCGTCTTGGCCGCGAGGCTCTTGCCGCAGCCGCTCACCCCCATCAAGAGGATCCCCTTCGGCATCGGCAACCCCGATTCCATTGCTTCCTGGTTGAACATGTTCTGCCGCTTGTCGATCCACTCCTTGAGGCTTTCCTGTCCTCCGATCGACGCCAGATCGCGGTGCACGGGGACATATTCGAGGTAGCCCGTCTTCTTCACCAGCATCTCTTTCGCCGCAAAGACCCGATCCCGAATCGCATCGGCATCGTTCTCTCCGGCATGGCGGACACGATGAAGGATGTGCCGTACCTCGTTCAGAGTCAGTCCGCGGAGCGACAGGGCCAGTTCGCTCGCCAGGCCTTCCGGCAATTGCAGAGCGTGCTTTGCCTCGTAGCTCGACAGCTCGCTCATCAACTCGCGCGCCTGCGGCAGCTCCACCTCCACCAGGTAGACTTCCTTTTCGATGATCGGCGGCACGACCATTTCTGGAGAGAGAATCACCAGCGTCGCGTCGCCTCGCGCCAGAATCGCATAATAGGCATCGCGTATGGCCCGCAGAACCGCCGGCTCTTTCATGTAACCGGAGAGGTCCTTGAAGATGACAAAGCCTTTCATCCCCTGGTCGATCATGGCGTTGATCGCCGCGGTCGGCTCGCGCGTATCCGGTGTGCCATCCAGGCCGCGTGTGCAGGTCCAGATCGTCATCGTCTCAAGCTGAAAGTGCTCACGGGAGAGCTCTCGCAGGAGGTCGAGAACCCGGTCTTCCTCAGCCGTCTGCAGGTAGACGATCGGGTGCTGACCGCGAACCGCGTCACGTATGGATTCGGCAAAGCTGCTCATAGGCTCCTGAGTGGTGGAAAAGTCCAAGACCGATATGCTTCATCTTTCAGACGACGCCATCCCCTCATGGTTCCACCATCTTGCTCAATGCAAGCCTTTTATGGTGTCGGGTGAAGGGTGCGGATGGTGAGGTTGCGATAGTCAGCCGTGCCGGGTCGCATCTGCCGGAAACCGAGCCATCCGGAAGTATGGCGGGGGCCATAGCGCTCCTCGTTCCGGTCGACACAATCGAGGATCAGGCCATCGTCAACCAGCACCTGGATATGCCCTTCATCCTTTACCAGGCGGAGCCGGTGCACGTCGCGCGATCGATGCGGTATGCCCGCCTTGCCCGTACCGATCAGCCAGAACCGGTTGTTCTTGCGCAGGTTGGTAATGCCTCGGCCGCATGAATAATACGAGGTATGGTAGCTCAGCAGGCGATCCTTGATGTAGTAGATGAACTCTCCGTGACGCTCCGGTAGCCGTGGATCGAAGGGGCTTTCGCCGGCAATCCCTCTGGTGGCGAAGAAGGTGATCGCCAACCCCTCCTCGACCAGGCGAAAGTCCCACTCCGCGACAAACGAATCGGGCGCTTCGAAGGGGCACCAGAAGGTCGTATGTCCGGCATTGGGATCACGACTTTCGGGAGCCTCCGATGCTACCCGCAGCCAGCCATCGACGAAACTGACCCGACCCGAATCGACCAGCCATTCCGAAAAATGTTCGGGACAGTTCAGAGGGCACGAGTAGAGCAGCTCACCGCCACGCGCTTCAACATCGATCACTGGCGCAATCACGCGCTTGCCAAGGAGTTCCGAGCGCCGTTGGCGAAGCTCCGCCGGGCAATATTCGCCCGCCGCGGAAGCGGGCACAAAGCAGCCTCCGACCTCGAGGCTACGATAGTCGAAGAAGGCAGGCCGAAGTCGTACGGTACGCCCAGGCGCGGCTTTCCACGGCGTGCATTGGACATCCGGTTCAGCCATGCAGACGCCGTTCATGTGCAGTGTCAGGATGCCGCGCTCGGCATCCCAGGCGATGAGGAAGTGATAGCGCTCCGGTCCCGGGATCTCCGGCAGGACGACCATCGCCTGGTGACTGATCTGCCCAGCAGGCGCCAGTCGCTGCCAGAGGATCAGGGCGCTCACCTGATCGACGGGCAGCCCAAGCACGAGTCGACCAATGTCGGGCAGTTCAACCAGCGTCACCAGCTCCGGCTCCTGAGCAGAACCATTGAGGTAGGCGCGGCGCGTCAGGAGTTCCAGAGCCATCCATCCCCGGGCGCCGGTCGGGGCGTCCAGCGTCAGTTCGATCACCTCATCGGCGGGCGCGCCGTTGAAGACGCCACCAGCAATCTGTGCAGGCTCCGGCCAAGCCTGCAGGGAGCCGTTTCGTACCCGCTTCAGCTCGCAGCCATGCTGGGCAACCACCCGAGTACCATCGAAGCGTATTGCAGCGTCCGCGTAGTATTCCATATCCTTTTTTCCCTCTGTTCAGGTGGCCACCGTATACGCGATCACGCCCGCGGTATTCGCGTCTGGCAGGGTCACCTTGATCACCATTCGATCGTTCTGAAGGTCAACCTGCAACGCTTCTGGAAACGAGTCAAGTTGATATGGACGACATGAACCGAGATTGCGGGGCTGGATATGCATGGTGGAAGCTTGGCCGCGGTGGCGAAAGACCATGATCATGCCATTTCCGGTGCCGGGATCGTGAAACTGCCATGCGTCCCAGTCGGCGACGGAGCGTGGCTGGGGCAGCAGAGGGTAGAAATCAGCTGCCAGAAGATGGCGCAAGGCCTTGTACCGTGCGATGAATCGACGGAATTTTTCATTGATGGCATCTGGATAGGCGGTATGTGGCCCGCCAAGTCCAAAGAGTCCACCGCACAGGGTGAGCAGCCAGTAGTCGCTGAACGTTTCGTCTCCGACCTTATCGTACGGGCGAATCTTCTGAGGGAAGAGTGGGTATTTGACGGCCTCCATGTTGAGCAGATGCGATGGAAGCCAGTGGTTGGCGCCCCCGATGTGCTGGTGCACGGTAGCCTCGAAGTTGGTGTTGTCGCTGATCCAGAAGCTGTGGCTGCGCTTGAGCATCTCCAGATCGATTCGCCGGCCACCCGAGCTGCATCCTTCCACGTGGAGTCGTGGGAATCGCGCCAGCAAGGCATCGAGAAAGCGGTACCAGCCCTGCCAGTGGCGCAACTCGCAGGCGCCACGCGTGCCCGGATCGGCTATGGTCGCCCAGTATTCGTTCATATCCAGGTTGCTGTCCATGCGGATCCACTCGACGCCATAAGCTTGCACGAGGCCACCGACCAGGTCGATCATGTAGTCGACAACCGCCTTCTGGCCGAAGTCGAGAAGGTATCTATAGGCTGCTGGCTTGGGGATCAACCACTCTGGATGCTCCTGGTGGATGGCGGTCCCCTCCTCCACGGTCTCGGGCTCGAACCAGAGGCCGAAGCGCATGCCGAGTGCGCGGATGCGGTCGGCAAATACCCGAATGCCGTCAGGGAACTTGGCGCTGTCCTCGCGCGCCCAGTTGCCGGCGCCATAGTGTTTGTGCGTCCCTTGCAGCGCCCATGCGGCATCGAGTTCAAAGATCTCTGTGCCCAGGCTCGCCTGCAACTCGGCCTCGCGCTCCAGGCTCTCGGCATTGTAGCTATCCTGGATCCCGAACCAATGGACGTAAGTAACCGCCGGCCGAACGATGCCTTCCGGCGCCGGAGGGCAGATCTCATCGCGCAAGGTGCGCCGCAACAGGTTACGCCCGACGGCAATGTCACCGGTATAGGGGATGATCAGCATGCTGCCAAGACGCAGTGTTTCGTGTGGTCCGAGCTGGAGTTGAAGGCCTTGCACCGATCCCTCCACCTCGATCGAGCAATAGTCCGATTCTCGCAGCAGTGCGTTGACGACGTGTCCGGAATAGCCAGCCACGAAGGCCACGCCATGGGTATCCGCAAAGTCGGTGACGATGAAGATGGGCAGATCTCGGTTGCTGCTGCGACCGCGTGCCCCCTCCAGCGTCAGTTTGGCCCAATCCACCAGCTCGCTGCGCTCGATCCGCCACGCTTTGCTGGGAAAGACTGCATCCGTCACGCCGCCGCCGCCATGATGAACCACCGGCACATCTTCGGCCGGAATCTCCAGCGTACCGCGAAAGAAGGAGACACCCACGATGAGCGGCGATGGTTCGTTACGCAGATTCTCGATGAAGGTGCAGACCTCCTCGCCCTGACCGCGAGGCGTTCTGGTGACGATCATGTGCAGTCCGTGGGAGTGGCTGGTGTAGCCATCGGGCACCTTGCACCAGTCCCGCAAGTCGCCATCGGCCAGGCGCACGCGAAACGGCATGGCCGCCATCATCTTCATGACAGGATCTCGTACAGGCGGGCGCTGCGCGGCGGCAGCAGTTCGCAGATGCCGTCGGCCCCGAACCGGCGCACCTCGTCGGTCCAGAAATCGCGTGCTTGCGTTTCACGCTCCAGCCCGAGCTGGTCGTTGGCAGCGCCAACGACCTGACTGCTGTCATCCCAGTTGAAGAGGGCGATGTGCTTGCGGACGCCACGCCGACGGGTGCTGCTGTCGGCAGGATAGTCGATCATGAGCACTTGGGGAAAGGGCTTGCCGGTAAAGGCGCGCGGATCGATGCAGCGAACGGGATGGCCGCGATCGATGTGGCTGGTGCAACGCCGCATGGCCTCGACGTAGATTTCCGGCCATTCTTCCATGCGCCCACCGGTCTCGATCATGCCCTGATGCATGAAACTCCAGGTGAAGCGGAAGAGGTTTTCATTCTCCGGGGCCTCGAGGTTGGCGCCGACGCTGTCGTTGTTGAGCAGGAAGGTCTTGCGTCCTTCGAGGGTGAGAGTCGGCAGAGCCCAGGCGCAGTTGTAGATCTGCTCTTTCCAGACGCCGACGCCGATGTCGATGGTGTTCCGATAGGTATCGGCGTGCTGGCCGATGAAGGGATTGCCCATGCCGACGGCGACGCAGGTCATGAAGATGCCGTCCTCGGGCAAGTGCTTGCGAATGGTCTCGAAGAAGCGGGTCCGCACCTGTATCACCGACTGGGTCGGATCGTGGAGACGGATGTCGCGGTCTTCGAAATTCTGGCTCCAGAAGTCCATCTTGCAGGCATCCATGCCCCATTCCCCAAGGATCACCGCCAGGGTGCGGTCGAGGAAATCGAGCGCAGCGGGATGCGAATAATCGAGGTAGGCGTGCTTCTCGCCGATCAGGTAGATGCTGCCGTCGGTGGAGCGCATGAACCAGTCTGGATGATCCCGATAGAGGTCGCTGTCGACATGGACAGTCGGTGACCACCAGATGCCGGGCCGAAGGCCGAGTCGCCGCACCTCCGCCGCATAGCCGGCAATGCCGTTGGGGAAGTTCTCCTCCCTGACGTGCTGGTTGGGATCCGGATAGAAGCAGTGAAGAAAGGTGCCGGCGCTCTTTCCGGTGAGGTATCCGGCATCCATCAGGAACCATTTGATGCCCGGCACGTTGTCGGCGATGAAGCGTGCCGTCTTCAGCAGGGGTTCCTGGCGCTGATCGGCAAAGACGCCATAGTTCCACGTGCAATGCATGGCCTCGGTCAGGAGGGGCGTCCGCGGGCCGCGGAAGGTGTGCTGCTCGGCCAGGAAGGCGAAGTAGTCGACGTACAGATCATTCAGATCCACGCCATCGGTCAGTTGCAGGTAGAGACCATCCAGAGTGACACGTGCGCCCGCTTCGATCTGCAGGCCGCCGGACTGTGCGAAATCGTGGCGGATCTCGAAGCTGTCGAAGAGCCCTTTCTGGACGAATGCGCCCTTCTGCATGGCGAAGACGAGATAGTTCAGTTCCTGACTGGCGGCGGCGATGACGAGTCCCTTGCGGCTGCGTTCGTCGCAGAGGTAGAGGGCGGGAAAGGGTTGATCTTCGCCGGCGCCCAGCACCGTGGGGACTACCGGCAGCATGCGCAGAAAGGGATATTCCATCTGGCAGTGCGGATAGCGTTCGGTGCGAAGATTGTCCGTGTGCGCGAAGCGCAGGTCCCAGCCCAATCCATTGGTGTTGCCCGCGAGCACCGCGGCGTCCTCGCCAAACTGGCCCGTCGCCGCATCATGAATCCATAGCGGGGATTCGCCGATGTTTTCAAGCGTGTGAAAGAGGGAGATGGCCTTACCGCCGGCGACCGGCTTCACCTCGGTGCAAACGCGCAACCGGTTGAGGACCGTCGCTTCGCCGCGCGAGAGCGTATCCTGCGTTTCAGATCGTTCATACGCGACAACCGCCGTACCGCGGCTGGTGCGCAACCGCAGGCGCAGGTTGCACAAGCTGAACGATCCATCGGTGCCCGCCAGGCACATTCCGCTCTTCTCGATCGCCATCGTCGCCGCCCCGTAAGTTTAACGTTACAAGTACATCATCAGTCGATAAAGATGCAGCCCCTGGATGTGGAGAATTGGATCCAGGCCTTCAGCCTCAAATGCGCTGGTGCGAGAGGCGGGACTCGAACCCGCACACCCGGAGGCACGAGAACCTAAATCTCGCGTGTCTGCCAATTCCACCACTCTCGCAACGTATGCGCAGCTGAAAATCATGTTACATTAGACGCTTTATGCAATCTCACAACCGCGACAAGCGTTGAAGTGACGCAATTTCGCTGAAACACCTGGAGTTTATAGATGCCGAGTACGCCCAAGAAGCCTGAATCCGAAGCCGCCAAACTGGCGATGAAGAATGCCTCGGGCTGGAAATCAATCAAGGAGAAGGAGGCGAAGAAGGTCTTCACCTTCTGCGACGAGTACCGACGCTTTCTGAGTGAGGTGAAGACGGAACGCGAGGCACACGACAACCTGCTTGGCCTGGCGACGCAGCATGGATTCCGGGATCTGGCCGACGCCATCGCTGCCGAGAAGCGCCTTCAGCCCGGCGACCGATTCTACCTCAGTTCGGCCGGCAAGACCCTCATCCTCGGCATCGTCGGCAGCGAACCGATCACCAGCGGTCTGCGCATCATCGGCGGTCATACGGATTCGCCGCGCCTCGATCTGAAGCCGCGTCCCCTCTTCGAAGATGGCGGCATGGCGCTGCTCGACACGCACTACTATGGCGGGATCAAAAAGTACCAGTGGGTCACCATCCCTCTCGCGCTGCATGGCGTGATCGTCAAGAAATCCGGTGAGCGAATGACCATCACCATAGGTGAAGATCCCAGCGATCCGGTGCTGGTGATCACCGATCTGCTGCCGCATCTCGGCAAGGATCAGGCTGAAAAGAAGCTGAACGAGGCGATCACCGGTGAAGGGCTCGATGTGCTGATCGGGAGCATGCCCGAAAAAGAGGGCGAGAGCGAAACGGCCGCGATCAAACATCAGGTGCTCGCGCTGCTGAATGAGCGCTACGGCATCTCGGAAGCGGATTTCACCAGTGCGGAGCTCTCGTTGGTGCCTGCCGGACCGGCACGCGATCTCGGACTCGACCGCTCGATGATCCTCGGCTATGGGCAGGACGACCGGGTCAGTGCCTACACGTGCGCCCGCGCTCTCATTGACCTGAAGAAGACGCCGCCGCATACCTCTCTCTGCCTGCTCTGCGACAAGGAGGAGATCGGCTCGGTCGGCTCCACCGGCATGGATACCGCGCTCTTCGAGAATGCCATGGCGGAGATCGTTCACCTTTGCGTCGATGGCAACGAGGATCTGGCGCGCCGCCGATCACTGAGGAACAGCAAGATGCTTTCCGCCGATGTGAACGCTCTGCATGATCCCAACTACAGCGACGTGTCGTCGCCGAACAACAACATGGCGCGCCTGAATCACGGGCTGGTGCTGACGAAGTATGTCGGCTCCCGCGGCAAGAGCGGGAGCAACGATGCGAGCGCCGAGTATGTGGCCGAGATCCGCCACATCTTCGACGAAGCGGAAGTGACCTGGCAGACGGGAGAGATCGGCAAGGTCGATCAGGGCGGCGGCGGAACCATCTCGCACATGCTCGCCCGTTATGAGATCGACGTCATCGACTGCGGCATCGGTCTGCTCAGCATGCATGCCCCGTGGGAAGTTGCCGGGAAGTACGACATTTACATGGCCTACAAGGGGTACACGGCCTTTTATCGCGCCTGATCAATTGGGCTTGGCATCTCCCCAGACGTTGTGCTCGATCCACGGCCACATGATGTTGTAGCGCCAGTAGGGATGGCCGGATTCCGTCAAAGGAGTATAAGTGCCTGCATGCCCATCGAAATAAACGACGTTGGCCCTGCCTACATGGCGCCTGCCCATCTGGCTGTGCGTATCGAGCGCATAGGGTAAGCGAGGAGGCGTCCATCCCCAGACCGGTTCGGGATCCGAAGCGGCAATGTAGTCGCTCGGCTTGGTAATGCTGCCATAGCGATAGAAGCCGGAACGGACGCCATCCACAAGGAAGGCGGTGAAGTTGTTGTACACGTAGCGCGGCTGTGAAAGGCGCTCTGGATTGGTGCCACTGACGAGGGAGGGATGGTCCTCCCAGTATTGACCGTACGGGCGGTCATAGGTGTTCTTCGTCAGCGTGGGGCAGTCCAGCGAGCTACCCAGCTCTGGCGTCAGCAGTCCGTGCCAGGTGAGGAAGTTCCACCAGATCCTGATGGTGGGATGGGGAAAATAGGCGTAGCTGGCAATGTGATATTCGGTGTCGTTTCCGTAGAGATCGAAGATCATGCCCAGCTGCTTGAGATTGTTCATGCAGGCGGTACCGCGAGCCTTGTCCCGTGCTCGTGACAGCGCGGGAAGCAACATCGAAGCAAGAATGGCAATAATCGCCACGACCACAAGCAATTCAATCAAGGTAAATCGTTTCGCTGCCTTCGCATGCATAATGGATTTCCTCCAGATATTTCACCACCCGAAACTGTAGAATTGCCATGAACTAAGGCTAGTATAGGAGAATCTGCCTCCATTTTCAAGCCTCAAAACGTTTACATGGCTTGGAACAGACGGGGTGGATGCGGGGACGCGGGGACGCGGCGCGGTGGAGGTAAACACGGACGAACAAGCGGCGGCAGGAATTAACCACAAAGAACGCAGAGATCGCAAAGAACGAGCAGGGGGACGCGGGGAACGCGGAGACACGGGAGGGTCAGACAAACGAGGGGACTCGATCTCGAAGGATTCGACAGAATCGATTTAATCGATCAATTCGATTCGGTCGACCACCTCGACACGCCTGTAGAGGAGCAGCAGGTTGTCGGGCCTGTCGAGGCTAAGTACTGCGTAACTACGTTCACGTGGGGGGATGGCAATACCCAAGTCGCGGTTCGGAGAACCCCTCCCACATTTTCGGGCATGCGGAGGCTAAGTACTGCGTAACTTCGTTCACGTGGGGGGATGGCAATACCCAAGTCGCGGTTCGGAGAACCACGTTGTCGGGGCCAGTCGGACGATTGCTGAAGGCGTTCGGCCGCGCAGGAGTAGTCAGTCGGCGGGGTCATCCTCGTGGCAGACAAAGGGAACCGGGACGGGTCGATGTTCGAGCCGTCGCTCGCGCAACTGGTCGAGATTGGGAAGTGACTGGACGAGCTTCGGCAGCAGGCGGTAATAGGCTTCGGCGCCCAAGAGCTTTGGTTTCAGCGTCTCGCCTGTCACGATCGGCAGGTCTGGCAGGTCGTCTTCAGTCATGAAGCATCGCCTCGCGAAGGCGTTGATGGATTGTCTCGGTTCCGTACGTGCCGCAGAGCCGGCGAAATAGTGCGTCATCCGGTTCGATAAGGTTGGCGCGCATCAGTTCCACGATATCATCGAAAAATGAAGGGCAGGAATGGGAATAAGAGGAATAAGGGGAAGGATGCTGGCGAGCATGGGGCAACTTGCGGCGGGCGCCGCATCATGGAGTCAGGGGATCCTGTCATCGGGAGCGGGGCTGCATTTCGGCGCGATAGGCGCCGGGGGGAATGCGAAAGCGCTGCTTGAAGAGCTTGGTGAAGTGATAGACGTCGTCATAGCCGATGCGGCCGGCGATCTCCTTGATGGGAAGACGGGTGGTGCGCAACAGGGTTGCCGCGTGGTCGAGGGCGATGTGAATGCGGAACTGGCCTGGAGGCAGGCCGGCGATCAGGCGAAAGGCGCGACGAAGATGGACATCGGAGACGCCGATGCGCTTTGCCTCCTGCTTGAGGTCACAGCGGCTGGCGGGATCATCGCGAAAGCGCTGCATGAGAGCCCGTATATCGCATTCGAGTCGGCTCTGGCGTTCCTCGGGCAGTGCCTGTTCATGGAGCTGCAGCAGGAGATCTTCGAGCAGCAGCACCGCTCTGGGATTCCCGGCGGGCCGTTCACGAAGGGCATCGATCAAGGAGTCGAAGACGCTCTGCATGCGCTCCGCATGGTGGATGCTGAGCCAGAGCGGTCCGCTTCGCGGGATCAGGCCTTCGGCAAGCATTCGGTCCACCCGGGGACCATGAAAGGTGACGTAGTAATGGTCCCAGCTCTGGTCCGGCGCAACGCCGTAAGTGAAGCGTGGCCCGGGAAAGGTCCACCAGGCAACGGGGCCGGTCAGCACGACCGGGGCGGAGCCATCGACGCCATGGCGGATGCGCCCGGCACGGGCAAAGTTGAGGGCGCAGTTGTCGGGGAAATCGCGGTCAACCCAGGCGTGGCAACTGGGAACATGATCAATCGAACCGACGTGAATACCATCGAAGTAGATCATGATCGTTTTCTACAAGGTTTCGTTTACAAAGTCCATTTTCATGGAGTGGAGTTGGTGCTAAAGGTAAGGTCTTGATGATCGAATTACCATCACTCTCTACAGGAGTCTGACATGCTTACCATCCCTCATCCCCTGAGCGACGAGCAGATCGCCGAGTATTATCGCGAAGGCTACACCCTGGCATCCGGCCTGGTGCCCACCTCTTCAATCGACGCCATGCTGGCGCATGTGCCGGAGCCTGACCCGTCCAGCCGAGGAGGCACATGGATGCCGATGGTCTTCCAGCACGACGATCCGATGCGCGACGCGGAGTTGCACCGCCTGCTGGTGGAGCCGTCGGTATTTGGGGCGGCAGAGCAGATCTTCGAAGCGCCGGCACATGTCTATTACGGGATGGTGGCGATCGTGCCGCCTGGGGGTGGCAGCGGTCTGCCCTGGCACCAGGACAATCAGTACAGCCTGATCCTTCCATCGGCGCTGAACATCTTCATTGCCTGCTGCGACATTTCGCTCGAGATGGCGATGCTCTGGGTGGCGCCGCGCTCTCACCTGCTGGGCCGTCAGCCTTCACGGGAAGCCGGGGGCCGCTTCGGCGCACATCGCACGGCGGTAGTCGAACCGGAGAATGGCATCAGGCTGGCGGCGATGAAGAAGGGGGATGCCGTCATCTTCGATCGCAACACGTATCATCGCTCGCTGACCAACGAGAGCGAGCGCCCTCGTTATGCCTACGCGGCGCAATACCAGGCCGCTTATTCGCGCCCGGCCGACACCGGCCGCAAGGACACGACGCGAATGCCGGCTCGCGACCTGCACCAACGCTTTCAAGCCTTGCCCGAGCTATCCACCACCTGATCCGGAGAATTCCATGTCGACAGCCTTCAGCCGCAACGAAATCCACCTGCGCAAGATCTACAGTGGCGAAGGCGAAGCCAAGCTCGGCTTCGTCTGCGGAGCGCCGGCCATCGGCATAGCCGAGCATCCGGACTATGACTTCACCATCTCGAGCAAGCCGGTAACGGCGTGGCTGCCCTGGCTGGCGGAGAACTATCGTCGCGAGGTAGAGATGTCGACCGCCACTGGAGATGATGGGGTGCCGACTGTCAAGCTGAGTACAGGGACGCACATCTACGCGGCTGCTTTCGGATGCAAGGTACACTGCTACGACGACAACAATCCCTGCGCGGTGCCGCTGGTCGATTCCGCGGAGGCGGCCGACCGGTTGGAGATGCCGGATATCTGGAGTTGCCCTACCCTCTACCGCATCTTCGAACTGGCGGAGGCGGCCCGCAAGGAGCTGGGGCAGGATGTCTGGCTTGGGCCGCCCGACATGCAGAGCGGATTCGATACGGCGGCGCTCATCTGGGACAAGTCCAGCTTCCTCTGCGCGATGCTCGACGAGCGGGAGCAGGGGGCGGTCGAGCGGCTGGTGGCCAAGTGCGCTGGGCTCTTCAAGAGCTTCCTGCTAGCCTTTCGCCGGGAGTTTCCGCGGTGTCAACCGTGCCACTGTCCGGGTGTCTGGGCGCCGCCGGAGCTTGGTCCATGGCTTTCGAATGACGAGTGCGGGGCCTTCGGTCCGGCGCTATTCGAGCGTTTCTGCCTGCCGGAGCTGGTCGATCTCTCGACCATCTTCGGGAGCCTCGGCATGCATTGCTGCGCGGCTGCGGAGCATCAGTTTGGAAGCTTCCGCAAGATCCCCAACTTTTATGGGTTCAATCGGGTCAAGTCGAAGCAGGGGTACCTTCCCCTTCTGGAGCATTTCGGCGGACCCGAGGCGCCGGTTCATGTTCTTTGCTGGCTCTCGGAAGAGGAGGAGGCGGAGCTCATGCGCGCGGCGCCGGAAGGAACGCGCTTCATCTTCAAGCACACGGTGTCGTCGATCGACGAGGGCAAGGCGTGGCTGGAGCGAATCCAGGCAGTCGCCAGCTCCACCATACTCTCCTGAATTTTGGCCTTGTGCCCTTGTTTTCGCGCGGCGTTGCCGTATATTTCCAACTTTTCAGCTTTTTCCATTGGCTTTGCCCAGGCATAAGTCGGCCGGTAGGGCACTACCTCATCCACCGGTCATGCAGATTTCACCCAGGAGCCCCTACACATGTACGCTATCATTGAAACTGGCGGCAAGCAATTCCGCGTCTCTCCCGGCGACGTCATCCAAGTCGAGCGTCTCGATGCCGACCCCGCCTCTCAGATCGAAATCGGCCAGGTCCTCGCCATCCATGACGACGAGAAGATTCAGGTTGGCACCCCGCTGGTGACCAATGCACAGGTCGTAGCCGAGATCGAGGATCACCTGCGCGGCAAGAAGATCATCGTCTTCAAGATGAAGCGCCGCAAAGGGCTGCATCGTCGTCAGGGGCACCGTCAGGAACTGACGAAGCTTCGCATCGTCGATTTCATCATCGACGGGAAGAGCCTCACGGGTGCGGCGGCGAGCGAGACGGAAGGAGTGGAAGCCGAGAGCGCCGAATAAGTACGGCCTCCGTCATGCACTCCTGCGTTTTCTGCAAGATCGTTTCAGGCGAGCAACCATGCGTTCAGCTTTATGCTGACGAACTGGTTCTCGCCTTTCTCGATATTGCCCCGATACATCCCGGTCATACGCTGATCATCCCCCGGAAGCATCATAACAGCCTCACGACGGTACCGCCGGAGGTGCTTGAACGCATGATGAGCCTGGCCCCGCGCCTTGGGCAGGCCCTGCTGCGGTCGATCGATGGGGTGGCCGGCTTCAACCTCTTCCTGGCAAATGGTGAAGTTGCCGGTCAGGTGGTGATGCACACCCACCTGCACGTCATTCCACGCAGCCCGGCCGACGGCTTTTCCTGGGGCTGGCGAGCCGGCCAGACGGACGATGCCACCAGGCAGGCCATTGCCGACAAGGTGATTCGTCGCCTGGGGCAAGAGACGCCATGAACAGTGAAGAAGAGATTCGTGACCGACTTCGCCAGATCTGCCGGCGTGACAATCGCTATGCCCTGGCGGCCTATACCTTCGTGCAATCGGCGGTGCTTTTCACTCAGGAACGGATGAACCGGGAGAAGAGCGAGCGGAAGAGCCGTCATATCGACGGCCATGAGCTGCTCCAGGGAATTCGGGAGTATGCGCTGGAGGAGTTTGGCCCGCTGGCCAAAACGGTCTTCAACGACTGGGGAATCTACAAGACCCGCGACTTCGGCGACATTGTCTTCAACATGGTCGGTGCGCACCTTCTCGGTGCCCGCGAAAGCGACGCCATTACCGATTTCGAAGATGCCTACACCTTCGATGATGCCTTTGTGGCGCCCTTTGTCCCACAAGGGCCTCCGCCGAAGCCGCCTGTGCTGTGAGATGATATGCGGGGTCGGACGGGGTCGGACGGGGCGAGTGAGGGGTGATTGAGGTTGGGGAAGTGGCAACGGCGAACGCCGGGGCCACTCAGGAGAGTGGCGTGCCCAGGGGGCGGACGGCGGGGCGCGGGAGGGGTGATGGAGGTTGGGGAAGGGGCAACGGCGAACGCCGGTGCCACTCAGGAGAGTGGCGTGCCCAGGGAGCGCGGGAGGGGTGATTGAGGTTGGGGAAGGGGCAACGAACAACGCCGGGGCCACTCAGGAGAGTGGCGTGCCCAGGGGGCGGCCACTCAGGCGAGTGGCGTGCCCGGGGAGCGGGCGGTGGAGAGGACGGAATCGAGGGTGGCGACGACGCGATTGGCGGTGGGATAGTCGCGGAAGAGAAAGCCATGGCTCTGAAACCATGGGCTTGACTCCAACTGCGCAGCCATGCCGGGATCGTTGGTCAGGAAACGGTCGACACCGATGATGAGAGGGATCTGGGGATGGGCCTCGCCATATTCCAGGCGCGCCTGGAGCTGACCGGCATGCCAACGATGGAAGAGTTCGAGGTGGAGCACGCCGCCGGATTCATGGCGGAAGCTCAGATCGGGGAAGATGAGTTCCTGGTTGCCGCCATCGAGGAAAGGGGTCTCGCCGACGATGGCCCAGTGCTCCACGCTTCCTTGGAAATAGCCGTGAAAGAGGCGAATCTCTTCCGGCACGTAAGCACTGAAGTTGCGATAGTGGGAGACGAGCCCCTGGGCATCGCCGAGCCGCAGCTCGCGCCGCCGATCCTTCCACTCCACCGTCGTCTTCAGTTGCCACTTGTCGAGGGAACAGACGGCCGGAAAGAAGGAAGCCAGCTGCATACCGTACTTGCGGCTTTGCTCGAGGATGCTGGCGGGGCCGTCCACGTCGAGACGGATGGTGTTCTCCTTCTCATCATGACGAAAGAGACGCCCCAACAGCCGGAAGAACTTGAGGTACTTGAAGAGACGCCGCATCCTGGCCGGTTCCGGCGACTCGACGATCAACTCCAGCTTGTCCGCTCGCAGCAGCAGCGCCTGGACGAGAGCGACGTTGTACCGCTGCAGCAGTTGTTCCGCGGAGAGGGAACGGAAGCGAATGAGCTCCTCGTTCTCCGGCAGATCCGCGTAGATCCCCCGCTCGACAAACTCGGGGGGCAAGGAGAGGCTGGCCAAGACATCCTCGGCGTACGCCTCGTACTCCAGTTCCCCCGGGCTGGTCAGCTTTGCCGCTCCGGCGGTAAAGAGTTCGCGGCGCAAACGGTGATAGTCCAGGTCGCAGGCATGGCTGAAGTCGCTGCGATCCTGGAGGAGCTTGTTGAGTCCCTTGGCGAGGCGGACGTCGCTCTGCGCATTGACCAGCGGACTGACCGCGTCGTCGATCTCCCCCCGCGTGGGACGCTCCTGTTCGTAGAGGGTGAGCAACTGCTCCGCCAGAGCCAGCAGGCCGGCCTGGGTCGTATCGACGAACTGTGGCTTGAGGTAGCCCCGAACGACACTTGCCCTAACGAGATCTTTGGTAAGCACGATGCTGCCTCCTTCGATCGCTGACGTAGAACTCGCTGGTGCCCATGCTGACCAGTTCGTAGAGCATGGCCTGCTTGCCGGCAACGGGACGCAGGATTCTGCCAAGGCGCTGAACGTGCTCGCGGGTGCTGCCGCTGCCGGAGACAATGATGCCAAGGCTCGCTTCCGGGACGTCGATGCCTTCGTTGAGGACCTTGCTGGTCACCAGAACGGGGAAGGTGCCGGCCCGAAAGCCGTCGAGGAAGTCCTTGCGCTCTCTGGCCTTGGTATGGTGGGTCAGCACCGGCAGGAGGAAGCGCCGGCCGATGGCATACGCGGTATCGTTGTCGGCCGTGAAGATGAGGGCGCGTTCGCCGGCGTGCTGGCGCAAAAGCTCCCAGATGGTGCGGAACTTGGCGCGGGAGGTGCGCGCGATGCGCTTCTGGGCGAGGTAGGCCTGAAAGGCCCGCCGCCCGCCGGCGAGGCGGGCCGCCAGGGCCACAAACTGCGTCCACCCCCCCGGACCACTGAAGTTGATGTTGTTGGCGCGGATGAAATCGACGTAGATGGCACGCTCCCGCTGATAGGCCTCCGCCTCGTCATCATCGAGTTCCAGTTCCAGGCGTTCCGTGCGGTAGGGAGCGAGGACGGATCCCTCCACCTCGTCGATATGCATCTGGTAGCAGATATCGCCGACCAGGTCGTAGATGACCGAGTGGCCGCCGTCGTCGCGTTCGGGGGTGGCCGTGAGCCCGAGTCGGAAGGGGGCGATGGACATGGTAGCGATCTGGCGGTAGCTGGGGCCCGGCAGGTGGTGCGCCTCGTCCACGATGAGGAGGCCGAAGCGGTTCCCGATGAACTCCATCAACATGGCGGCGGAATCGTAAGTGGAGGCCGTGATCGGCAGGACATCCTTGCTGCCGCCGCCGAGCATGCCGACCTGGACGCCGAAGGCCGGCTCGAGCTGGCTTGCCCACTGCTGCATGAGGTCGATGGTGGGGGCTACGATCAGGGTGGGACGCTTGGTGGCGGCAATGGCCAACTGGGCGAGAAAGGATTTGCCGGTACCGGTGGGAAGCACGACGACGCCCTGGCGGTCGGCCTGCTGCCAGGCGCGCAAGGCCTCCAGCTGATACGGGCGCGGGGTCAGTGGCGTCTGAAAGGAGAGGTCAAGCGGGTCGAAGGCGCGGGCACGATCATCGTAGGCGGCGCCGCTGGCATGGAGGAATGTGACGATGGGGGCGTAGTGGCGAGCTTCCGCGCGAAAACGCTTCACGCGGGGATCCCAGGTGCAGAACTCCGCCAGGGGCTCCATCTCCTCTTCGGTCGCGTCGAGTACGAGAGTACCATGTTGAAAATCGATCGTCACCATGCGTCCTGACACTACCCGCCCTACCCCGGAAGTCAAGCTCGTGTATCCCGGCCGGTCAGACGTCCTTCATGCTGAAGAGCGCGCAGCCAAGGCCCAGAAAGACGAGGGTGTAGACACCGGTCCAGCAACCGTACTGAACGATGGTGTCCCAGGGGATCTGCTCCATGAGGGCGAACTTCCAGAAGGGCCAGTAGCGGGTCGGGAGATAAGGATGAATACCGGAGAGCATGGGCAGGCTGCCGATGATGTAGCTGGCGAAGTAGACGGTCGAGGTGAGGATGGTGGCGGAGGTGAAGTGGCGCATGACGAGCGCCAGCATCAGCGACATCGCCGAGACGCTCATGAGCATCGGCAGGGCCAGGGTGTAGGCCAGAAAGATGCGCGGCAACGCCTGATCCGGCATCAGAAGGTGCGAATTGCGCAGCATGAACATGGGGCCCGGGACCAGCACCTTGCCGCTCGGGTCGAACTGCAGCAGCGCGGCCAGATAGCTGAGCACGCCCAGGAGAAGGAGCATCACCATCGAGTAGGCGCTCAGCGCCACGAATTTACCCACGAGGAGCTGCCAGCGCGCCACCGGCCGAAAGAGCATCATGCGGATGCTGCCATTCTCGATCTCGCCGGCCAGGATGAAGGCGCCCATGACTGAAAGGACCATGGGGAAGAGCATGAAGACGCAGGGTGCGAGGATGCCCAGAGTATACATGTAGGCGTTGACCAGCTCGCCCACCAGAACGCTTTGGTCCAGGTGGTGGGGGCGATCGGCGTGGCTGCGGTTGCGCAGATAGAAGGCCAGCGAGAAGAGGACATTGATGATCACGATGTTGACCAGCCCGAGCAGGCTCTTGCGTTCGGCCAGCAGCTTCCTGATCTCGAAATGGATGAGGGCAATCATGAGGGGGATGTCTCCTCGTCCCGCAGGTGGCGCGCGTCGACGGGATCGGAACCCAGGGTGTGCTTGAGAAAGATGTCTTCGAGGGTGCGTTCGCGCCGCCGCACTTCGAGAAGCTGCGCCCCACCCTGCACCAGAGAGCGGACGAGGTCCGGGATATCCGAGTCGAGGCAGGAAAAGTGGGCTTCGATGATCTCGTGTTCAGGCTGCAAGAGCATGGGCTGCAGCGCTTCGAGCAGGGCGATGGCGCCCTCGGTGACCCGCACGCGCACCACCACGATCGTCTCTGCCGCTTTCAGTGCGGTGATGGAGCCTTCCAGAACGGTGCGGCCATGATCGATGATCGAGACGCGGTCGCAGATCTGCTCGACCTCGGTCAGCAAGTGACTCGACAGGAAGACGGTAATGCCGTAGTCGCGCACCAGGACCCGGATGAGATCGCGCACGCCGGCAATGCCGTGTGGATCGAGGCCGTTGGTGGGTTCGTCGAGGATCAGAAAGCGATTGCGGGGGAGGAGGGCCTGGGCGATGCCGAGTCGCTGTTTCATGCCATAGGAGTATGCCTTGACCACTTTCGCGGCGGCATCCTTCAGGCCGACGATTCTCAGCACCCGGTCGATTTCGGCCCGGCCGGCGCCGCCGCTCAGCGAGGCCAGGAAGCGCAGGTTGTCATAGCCGCTCATGTACTCGAAGAAGATCGGGGCTTCGACCACGGCGCCAAACTGGCGGGCAGCCTGGCGGCGGCGGGCAAAGAGATCCTGCCCGAAAAGCTCGATGCTGCCGGAGTTGGGGGTGGCGAGCCCGACCAGGATCTTGATAAAGGTCGTTTTGCCGGCGCCGTTCGGGCCGAGGAGTCCGAAGATCTCGCCTTCGCGGACATCCAGGTCGAAGGCGTCGAGAGCGATTTGGCGGCCATAGCGCTTGGTGACCTGGCGCGCGCTGATCACGCAGGTGGGGTCGCTCACTCGATCAGCCCCTCCAGCGATGACGCCACATGGCCGTCGGGCCAGAGCAGGTTGCGGGTGTCGTTGGGGTGCCAGGATTCGGCGTCCCCAAGCATCGGCGTCCGCAACTGCATCCCGATGATGGAGAGGGTGGTGCGATCGATCTTGCGCCCGCTCAGCAGGGTGTTCCATTCGTAGCTGGTGCCGACATCCTGGAAGAGAGGCAGATCGTCGTGATCGGCCGGGCAGTGGAAGAGTTCGGCGGTGGCGCCGTAGCCGTCCAGTGCCTGGCGCAAACTGGGCAACTGGTAGAGGCTGTCCGGCCCGAGACGGGCGACCATGGGCAGCTTGTCGTCGTGATCCTGGACATAGAGATGGATGGCGATGCCGAGCTGGCGTAACTGGCCGAGGCAGGCACTTTGCCGTCCCTTGGCGCGCGCCTGGGCGACGACACCAAGGAGGATGGCGGAAAGCACCCCGACAATCGCCATGACCACCAGCATCTCGACCAGGGTGAAGCGTTGCCTCATCGTGCCAGCTCCTGGATCTGGAAGAGCCACTCGTGCATGAGCGGGTCCATCTCGGCTCGCTCTCTGGCGGTGAACTCGCTCAGGTAGAGGTTCATCGCCGTTTTCACCATCATGCGTCCTTCTTCGGTATTGAGCCGTGCCCGCACCTCTTCGCGTTCGGCCTGGGGCATCGCCTGTCGCCGCTCGCGCATGCGGTCGAGGGTCTCGCGAATCTTCCGCGGCCGCTCGTTGGCATCGAGCTGATGGAACTGCTGTCGCATCTCCTGGATCCGATGGCGCGCGACCATGTTGAAGACCTCCTGCCGAGCCTGCGGAGAGAGAGACTCCCACTGCTCGCGAAACTCTTCCCGCTGCTGCGCCGTGGCATGGTCCATTCTGGTGTCGATGATCATCGTGCCCAGGGCGCGAACGCGATCCGCATCGGTCTCAGCCGGGCGCCATGCGTTGTAGGCAATAGCAAGTATCAACACCGCCACCAGGCCGATGATGCTGCCGATCTGTATGCGCCTGCGCTTCGCCAATGCGTCCATGACCATCTCCCCCTTGAGCGGATACTATATATCCCATACCATGGAACGTCGCCAAAGGTTACATGGAAAGGCGGCCATCGGGTTGACCGGCGGGGACGGGGCGCGTGATCCGGGCAAAAAAATGGAGGCGTGGATGGGAATCGAACCCATGTGATCGGTTTTGCAGACCGACGCCTAACCACTTGGCTACCACGCCTCTAAAAACGAAGAGGGCTATACTTATAGCGCCGCCTGGGCGCCGGTGCAACGCCTTTATGCAAAAAAGTGAGGCAAAGGGCCGACAGATTAGTCGCTCAGGAGCAGAGAAATGCTGCGTGGACAAGGCGGGCGGCAATGAATATTTTTTATCTGGACTTTACTTTTGAGTTATTAGTGATATAGTTCATGGGTGTATTTTTTCTGGTAGCTAACGCCGTAAGGGAAGCGAGATGCGACCATGTCTTGGGGATCGGGAGACAGAGCGAGTTACTCAGACTATGTTTTCAAAGGCGCAGGCGTATGGTTTTCTGGAGGTCGTTGCCACACAGATTTGTCGGGTGGCAGGACCGAGGATTGGACCGAGGTTTTTGGATGGGGCGTGGCGAGAGGGGCACTCGGGCGAGTGGCGTTCGCGGGAGGGCGCGGGAATGGCGATGGGAGGTTGGGCAGGGCAGATTGTTTAACCACAAAGAACGCAAAGAGCGCAAAGAGGAAGCGAGGGGGGGGGTGGGAAGTGAATGGCGATTGGAGGTTGGGAAGGGGCAACGTCGAACGCCGGAGCCACTCAGGCGAGTGGCGTGCCCAGGAGGGCGAGTGGCGTGCCTGCGCGTTGGGTGCGGAGGCAACGTCCAACGCCGGAGCCACTCAGGCGAGTGGCGTGCCCAGGAAGGCGAGTGGCGTGCCTGCGCCTTGGTGCAGAGGCAACGTCGAACGCCGGAGCCACTCAGGCGAGTGGCGTGCCCAGGAGGGCGAGTGGCGTGCCTGTGCGTTGGGTGCGGAGGCAACGTCGACGGACGCGAATGGGTGGCACTGCCAGACCGATATTTCGACCGAGGTTTTGGGGGAACGGTCGGGGGGGAAGCACGGACATACACGGACGAAACGGACAAAACGGACGAAACGGACGCGAATGGGTGGCTCTGCCAGACCGATATTTCGACCGAGGTTTTGGGGGATCGGTCGGGGGGGAAGCACGGACATACACGGACGAAACGGACAAAACGGACGAAACGGACGCGAATGGGTGGCACTGCCGGACCGACACTACAAACATCCAGCCAGGGGTGCCGTCATCACGGCCTATAAAGCATGATCGGAGGGCTCCGTCAGGAGCTACTCACCGAACTGCTGGTATAATCGCCGGGTGCCGGTCGCCGATTCCCCGCGCCCCTCTCTACCCCAAAGGCCCCCTGCCATGTCACCCTGACTGCCCACATCATGTTTAACCCCATGAGATGCAGGCCATAGAAGGCCCTTGAAGTGTGAGCCAGAATTGCCGGTCGTTGCCCGAGCCCTCTCTCCACCCCAAGGCCCCCCCTACCATGCCACCCTGACGGTACCACCCATCATCATCGTGTTTAAATTCATGGGATACAGGCCATAGAAGGCCCTTGAAAGTGTGAGGTATATTTCGACCGAGGTTTTGCGGGAACACGGACGAGCGGACATACACGGACGCGAATGGGTGGCTCTGCGGGACCGAGGTTTGGACCGAGGTATTGGGGACGAGCCGTGGGGGCGGACGGTCAAGGGGATCGAGGTTTTGGAGTTGGGGGGGAGTGGAGGTTTGCAGCTTTCATTCCGTGGTTGTTAGAGTACGTTTGACTCTCGAATTGCACGTACCTGCTTATTTACCGGCATCAGATAACGAGGCTTTATGAAGCTGCAGAACAGTGAGATCCCCTATAGCTATCAGGATCTTTTTCAACGTGGCCGCCCGATGGTCTACACGGGTCGGCAACTGGATAACATCGCGTTTCCACTGGGGGGCATCGGCACCGGCTGCATCTCATTTGGGGGATGGGGGCAGTTTCGAGATGCGGAGATCTGGAACCTGCCGAACAAGGGCGAGCCGCTGCCGTATGCATGGTTCACGCTCAATGCCCGCACGACCGACGGCCCGTCCGTCACCAAGCTGCTGCAGGGACCGGTGGGGAGTTCCGACTTCACGGGCAGCGGGAGTGGCGTGGACCGCCGGAATGGAGCTGGGCTGCCCCACTTCGCCGAGGCGGAGTTTGTGGGCAGGTTTCCATATGCGGAGCTGCGCCTGCGCGATCCGCAGGTTCCTCTGGAGGTGACGGTCGAAGCATACAATCCATTTATTCCGGGGAATGCGGACGATTCGGGACTGCCCGCGGCCATGTTCACGATCGCCCTGAAGAACGGCGGAAACGAGTCGGTGAAGGCCGTGCTCTATGCGAATTGTCCAAACCTGGCCGGCTATCCGGAAGCCAAGGGTGGGCGTACGGAGTATGTCGAGCGCGATGGTGCCTACGGTCTGGTGATGTCGACGACCCGGCATGAGCCGGAATCGCCGCGTTATGGGAGCATGGCGCTGGTCTCGCCGCTGCGTCCTTGCAAGGTGCTGGCCAACTGGCGGCGCGGCACTTGGTTCGACAGCTTGCACGACTTCTGGGATCAGGCGAAGGAGGGTGAGCTGCGCGATGAACGCGGGGCGACCGTGAACGAGGATGGCTTCGACGTTGGCTCGCTGGCCTTCGAGATGGAAATCCCCGCGGGTGAAACGCGGCAGGTGCCCATCTGGTACGTCTGGCATACGCCGAACTTCCGGAAGGAGTGGGAGAAGGGCGAGGATAAGCCCATCTGGCGTAACTACTATGCGACGCTGCATGCGGATGCCGGCGCGGTGGCTGGTTATCTGGGTCAGCATCATCAGCGGCTGGAGGAGGAAACCCGGCTCTTCGCCGACAGCCTCTTCGCATCGACGCTGCCGACCCCGGTGATGGACGCGGTGACGTCGCAGTTGTCGATTCTGAAGAGCACGACCTGCCTTCGTCTGGAGGATGGAACCTTCTACGGCTACGAGGGTTGCTCGACAAAGGGTGGCTGTTGCGAAGGGACATGTACGCATGTCTGGAACTACGCGCAGGCACTGCCTTACCTTTTTCCGGCGCTGGAGCGCACGGTGCGCGACGCGGAGTTCACGATCTGCCTGGGAGAGGATGGGCACATGACCTTCCGCCTGCCACTGCCGATAGGGCGAAAGCCTGACGGCACCTTCCACGCCGCTACGGATGGGCAGCTTGGCTGCGTGATGAAGGTATACCGCGAGTGGTTGATTCACGGAGATGACGCGTGGCTGGCGGGCCACTGGCCAAGGGTGAAGAAGGCGCTGGAGTATGCCTGGCAGCAGTGGGACAAGGACAAGGATGGCTGCATGGAGGGTGTCCAGCACAACACCTACGATATCGAGTTTCACGGTCCGAACACCATGCTGGGGACCTTCTATCTGGGCGCCCTGCGCGCGGCGGAAGAGATGGCGATGCAGCTGGACGATCTTCCGGCAGCGGAGGAGTATCGGCGGTTGTTCGAGCAGGGGCAGGCTCTCTACGATGCGTTGCTCTTCAATGGCGATTACTATGTGCAGGATGTGCGCCGGGGAGAGGATTGCGACAAGCAGGGTTGCCATGGAGCGACCTGCACGCCGAGCGACACCCGCTTCCCAGAGAATCCCGCCTATCAGTACGGCGATGGCTGCCTGAGCGATCAGTTGATCGGCCAATGGTACGGTCGGATGTTGCGGCTTGGCGACTTCCTGGATGCGGACAACATGCGCCAGACGCTGACCTCGATCTTCGCGAATAACTGGAAGGCGAGCATGCGGGAGCATGCGAATCCGCAGCGGATCTATGCGCTGAATGACGAGGCGGGGCTGCTGCTGTGTACGTGGCCACGCGGCAATCGCCCGGGACTGCCCTTCGTCTATTCAGATGAGGTCTGGTGCGGGATCGAATACCAGGTGGCGAGTCACCTCATCTTCGAGGGCTTTGTCGAGGAAGGGCTGGCCATCGTGAAGGGGGTGCGGGACCGCCATGACGGCAGCCGACGAAACCCATGGAACGAGTTCGAGTGCGGGAATCACTATGCCCGCTCGCTGGCCTCGTACGCGCTGCTGCTTGCGGTTTCCGACTTCTTCTACTCGGCGCCCGCGCAGTCGCTTTCGTTTTCGCCGAAGGTGTACAAGGAGAACTTCGCCTGCTTCTTTTCGGTGGATTCCGGGTGGGGCATGCTGCGGCAGAAGGCGTTCGAGGATGAGGGGTACAAGGTGCAGGTACGGATGCTGCGCGGCAAGCTGACGCTGGCCAATCTGCAGGTTGGGCTGAGAGCGACAGAGCCGATGATCTCCCTCCGCGACAGCCACATCGACTATGAGGCCTTCCCGACGGAGGTGGGGATGGTGCTGCGACTCGCGAGCACCGTCACCATCGAGGCCGGCGAAACCCTCGAAATCATCATGTAGAGCATATTTCTTTGAAAAGGACTGACTGATGCCGTTTCCTCAACTCGATCGTTTCAGGATCAACCTGCGTCCGCTGGCGGAGCGTCACAACAAGCTGGAGATCGAGCGCGATCACGTGCCGCTCGATCGCCAGCCCGGTCCGTTGGATGACGGGCAGGCGTGTGTGATCGATCATACCGTGGAGCGCATACGGGCGGCGCGGCAGGCGGGCAGGCCGGTCATGCTGACCTTTGGCGCGCATACGATCAAGAACGGGCTTGGGCCGGTGCTGATCGCGCTGATGGAAGGAGGGTGGCTGACACACCTGGCGACGAATGGCGCGGGCATCATCCACGACTGGGAGTATGCCTATCAGGGCAAGAGCAGCGAGGATGTCGCCTATTACGTGGATCGCGGCCAGTTCGGTATCTGGCACGAAACCGGCTTCTTCATCAACCTGGCGATCGTGGCAGGGGCCGCGGAGGGAAAGGGATATGGCGAGGCGGTCGGAAGCTTTATCAACAGCGAAAGGCTTGAGCTTCCCGACCGGGAGCAGTTGCGGGAGCGTATCGTGGCTCGACTCGGGGATTCGCCCGCCGATGCCGCGGGCGCCGCGGACCTGCTGGCGAAGATGCAGGAGTTCGACCTGCAAGACGGGGCGATGGAGGTGCCCCACCCCTGCAAACGCTTCAGCGTCCAGGCAGCCGCGGCACGGCTGGGCATCCCGCTGACCGGCCATCCGATGATCGGCCATGACATCATCTACACGCACCCGATGAGCTGCGGGGCAGCGATCGGCCGAGCGGCGGAACGCGACTTCCTCACTTTCGCCCAGAGCGTGAGCCGCCTCAATGACGGCGTCTATCTTTCGATCGGGTCAGCGGTGATGTCGCCGATGGTCTTCGAAAAGTCGATGTCGCTGGCGCAGAATCTGGCCATTCAGGCCGGCGACCATATTGACCGGCACTACATCCTGGTGGCCGACCTGGCGGAGTCGCGCTGGGACTGGAGCCAGGGTGAACCGCCGCCGGAGAACCCGGATTACTACCTGCGCTACAACAAGACCTTCAGCCGCATGGGTGGGTCGATGCGCTACCTGAGTATCGACAACCGCGACCTGCTCCTCGCGCTGCATCACCGGCTGATCGCCTGACGGTGATCATTCGGGGGGCGCGATGGTGAGGGTGGCCCGGCTTTCCGCGCTCTCGGCAAAGCCAATGCGAATGGCGCGCGCACGGAGCACATGGGTTCCCGGCGGCAGGCGCAGCGGCTGTGAATAGAGCTGCCAGTGGACCGCCTCGCCTTCTTCGAGCGTATAGGCAATCGAGGCGCCCTGCGTGGCGCTGTGCAACTGCACGAGGCATGGCGAAGGCAGATTGGCTTCGGTAACGGGTTGACGGCCATAGTCGGCGGCTGAGATCGGCACGATGATGGGAGCTGCGGTGACCGGCTGTTCGCCGTCGGGATACCACATGCGCTTCATCTGCCATTCGGTCATTTCGCCCATATCGCCCGTCTCGAAGCGCCACAAGTCGAGAGCCTGGCGCATGGTGTCCAGCGTGTCGGCAAACTCGATATTGTCGGCCAGGTTGTCGATTTCCCACGGGTCGTTGAGCGTATCGTAAAGCTCCTCGACGGGGCGTGGCTGGAACATCAGCTTTTGTGGCCCCTCGAGTTCATCGGCGAGGTGTAGTCGCCACATCTCCTGGAGGATAGGATGGGTGTTGCGATAGGGAATCCACTGGAGGTAAGGGAGATCCGGCCGGAAGTGGAGTATGTACTTGAATCGCTTGTCGCGGACGGCGCGCACCATGTCGTAAGCTTCGTCGTGTCGATCGCGGGCGGCATAGATGCGGACTCGCGGAACTTGCTCCTGCTCTCCCAGGAAGGGAATTCCCTGCATGTGATGGGGAACAGGAATGCCGGCCAGGGAAAGGACGGTGGGCCCGAGGTCGACCGTGCTGACCATGCGATCACGGACGGAGCCGGGGGAAGTCTTGCCCGGCCAGCGGACGATCAGGGGCACGTGAATGCCGGAGTCGTACGGCCAACGCTTGCCGCGCGGCAATGGGCCATGATCGCTCCAGTGCATGACGATGGTGTTCTCCGCCAGCCCATCCTCCTCCAACTCGCGCAGAAGCCGGCCCATGACCCCATCCGCGGTTTCGATGTTGGTGTACATGCGGGCCATGGCCTGGCGGACCTTCGGCGTGTCCGGAAAATAAGGTGGCAACTCGATCGCATCGGGATCGAAGGCCAGCGGCCGGTCATGTTCCCACATGCCACTCTCGTGCGTCACGGTGGGGTTAAAGACGGCGAAGAAGGGCTGATCGGGATCGGGGCGATGGCGCCAGTGGGCCTCTTCACTGAGTTCATCCCATGCCGTGATCGGCGGGGCGAACTGGTAATCGGTCTTGACGTTGTTGGTACAGAAGTAGCCGGCGGCCCGCAGGTACTCGGTGAAGCACTTGACGTAGTGCGGAGGGCAGGTGTCGTAGGGGGTGGGCATCTCCGGCGTGTCGCGATTCCGATGGGTGGTGCGCATGTGATGCGAGCCAATCGAGGTCGGGTACATGCCGGTGATGATCGCCGAGCGCGCGGGGGCACAGACGCCGGCGGTGGAGAAGGCATGGGTATAGCGACATCCGCTTGCCGCCAGCGCATCGACGTTCGGCGTGCGGGCAACCTTGTCACCGTAGCAGCCGTAAAAGGGGTTGGTATCTTCGAAGGAGATCCACAGAATGTTGGGACGACTACTGGACATGAATCTTGACCTTCCTTTTGAATAAAAGACAACATGAAGATGTCCAAATATGCGTTGGTCAAAGCTTCTGACAAGTCAATCTTGTACTTTGGCCACAAAACATGGTAGGGTACCCCATACTTCTATTCTCTACTACAGGAGCCAAGCATGTACCGCACACTGATTATCCTGGCCTTTTTCGTTGGCCTCTCCACCTTCGCCCAGGACCGCATGGACCTGAAGCTCGCGGTCGATCGATTCGAGTACAGCATTGCGACCTGGGATGACATCTATCCCCCCTTGAACCTTCCGCGCGTCGGCTCCAGAGGAGGCGACTGGGGGCGAATATCGATCCGCTTCGAACTTGGTGATGGCAGGGCCGATCGACGAGATGATGTTTGGATCGACGAATTGAATGTCACGTGGGACATCGTTCTGGCGCGTGGCCCGGAGGTACGGGATCGGCCACGTCCCAACACCTCGATCCGCCTCTCTCGTCAGGTGAAGTACGTCAATGTCCTGACCAGCGGCGGAGGAACGACGCACTGGGCAATCATTTTCATTCCACCTGAGATCATCAAGCGCTTTGGCGACGACCTGCCGGACGAGCGGATCCTTGGCAAGGCAACCTTCATGCATGGTCGGCGGCACATCGCCACGGTCTGGTTCACAGGAAAGACCTCGACGGTGCAGGACAATCCCCCCTCGCGGGAATTCCAGCAGTACGTCATGAGCGAGGATCCAATCCCGGTGAAGTACGGTCTTTTCCATCGTCTGGAAACGCCCTGGAGCTACTCGGGCAGCGGAAATGACGAGATGATGCGCATCCTGCCTGCCGGCGTCGAGTGAGCCCGGCTCATCCGGCGCGTCGCTTGAGATGCACCTGGAGGAGGGCGATTTCCGCCGGGGTGACGCCATCGATGCGCGCCGCCTGGGCAAGCGTTTCGGGCTTCACCTTGGTGAGCTTGAAGCGTGACTCATTGCGTAGGCCGGGCATATCGTAAGCGAATTCAGCGGGTATGCTCCACTGCTCGAGCCGCTTCAGGGAGGCGGCTTGCGCTTGCTCCTGCTGCATGTAGCCTTCGTAATGCGTCTCGATATCGAGCTGGCGCACCGCCTCCGACCCCAGGTGCTTCAGTTCGTCGATGGAGGTGATGGGCAGCTTCTTCTTGCGCACCTGCTCCCAGAGGCTCTGCCCATCCGAGCGCTGGTTGCACAGCCAGTCGCGCCCTTCCGCAATGGCTTTCTCCAAGGCGACAACCCGCTGATAGAGTTCGCTCGGCAGCAGTCCCAGCTCATACCCGATCCGTGCCAGCCGGCGGCAGGCGTTATCCTGGCGCAACGTCAGCCGATACTCGGCGCGGCTCGTAAAGAGGCGGTATGGCTCGATGATCTCCTTGGTGACCAGATCGTCGACCAGCACCCCAATGTAGGCTTGGTCGCGCTGCAGGACGAGGGGTTCATGATTGGCGGAGCCGGCCAGCAAGGCCGCGTTGATTCCGGCGACAATCCCCTGCCCCGCCGCTTCTTCGTAACCGGTCGTGCCGTTGATCTGTCCCGCCAGAAAGAGATTTGGCCAACGGTCGACCGCCAGGGACTTGCGCAACTGGTGCGGAAAGACGATATCGTACTCCACGGCATAGGCGTAACGCGAAAGCTCCGCCCGCTCGAGTCCCGGCAGAGTGCGGATCATCTGCCACTGGATCTCCGGCGGCAAGCTGGTCGAGATGCCGTTGAGGTAGAATTCCTCGGTGAAGGCGCCCTCCGGCTCGAGGTAGATCTGGTGCGTCTCATGGTGGGGAAAGCGCATCACCTTGTCTTCGAAAGAGGGACAATAACGGGTGCCGATGGCCTTGATGCGCCCACTGTACATCGGCGCCTTGTCGATGTTCTCCACGACAAGATCCCTGGTCTGCGTAGTGGTCTTCACCGTCCAGCAGGAGCGCTGCGGAAGATCTTCCGGAGCGATGGAACGAAAGGCATGCACCTGGTCCGGCCAGTGGCTGAAGTGGCCATTCTTTTCGCCGGGCTGCTCTTCGAGCTGCGCGAAGTCGATCGTATGCGACATGACGCGGGGCGGGGTACCCGTCTTCAGGCGCGCGATCTCGAGTTGCAGATCATCGACCAGACAGCGGGAGAGTTCTTCCGCGGCCGGATCGCCGGCACGGCCAGCCGGAAAGCTCTTCTGCCCATAGTGGCAGAGTCCCCGAAGGAAGGTACCAGTGCAGATGATCACGGCCTTGGCCTCGAAAGTCTCGTCGAACTGGGTGGTGACTCCGCGGATGCGTCCATTGGCGTGAAGCAGCCGTACCGCTTCGGCCTGATGGACGAAGACCGTGGCTTCACGCTCGATGACGTGCTTCATGCGCCGTTGATAGAGGAGCTTGTCACATTGGGCACGCGGGGACCAGACAGCCGGTCCCTTGCTGCGGTTGAGCATGCGAAACTGGATGGCACTGGCGTCGGTGTTCTTTCCCATCTCGCCACCCAGAGCATCGATCTCCCGCACCACCTGTCCCTTGGCAATACCGCCGATCGCCGGATTGCAGGACATCTGCGCGATGTGATCCAGATTCATGGTCAGGAGCAGCGTGCGCGCGCCGATTCGGCCGGCGGCAAGGGCGGCTTCACAGCCCGCGTGACCAGCTCCGATCACGATGACATCGTAACTTGAATAGGGGTCAGACATGGTCAGTGGGGGAAAGCGAAGGTTTTGCTGCCGACGGCATGCGCCGGAGCAGGAGCTCGAGATGACGTTTACTTCTCTGGAAAGAGTTGTACTATAGTGCTTACCGAGCATTAGTCGAACCCACTGGAGGGCGCCCATGGGGATGAATCTTGACCAGTACGAAGGCAAGAAGTTCTGTGTTGTCTTTGTGAAAGTGAATGAGGAAGAGGATACCGAGAAGCCGGTGAACTATCAGGTTCGCTGCCTGCATGGGCAGGCGAACATCGAACAATCCCGTATCCTGCACCTCGAACATGAAGGCGGGCGCTTCACGGTTCCAGCCAGCTGCTACACCCGAATCATGCCCAACGACGGCACCAAGATGCTGCGGGACGCCGAGTTCTTCGTCATGTGCAAAGTCGAAGGCATGGAGTTGTGACTACACCAACCGAGTACGGGATCGTCATCGAGGAAGTGAAGGCGTATCGACGGCGTTTCCGGGTCAAGTTGCGGGGCGAGGCAGAGCTGCTTTCCCTTCCTCAGGAGACCGTCCTCATGTGGCGGCTGCACGCGGGCCAGGCCATGTCCCGCCAGGAGTGGTGGAAACTGCTTCGCGAGGCTGAAGATCTCGACTGCTATGAGAAGCTGTTGACCTTGCTCGACCAGCGCTTTCATGCCGAGGCAGAGCTGCGACGAAAGCTCTATCAGCGCAAGTTTCCGCGACCCGCCATTGACAAGGCGATCGCCCGCGCCACGCCTATGGGGCTGATCGACGACGCCCGCTTCGCCCGCATCTATGTCGAGGAGAAGGTGCGGGGCGGCAAGACCTCCGAGCGACGCATGATGGCCGATCTGCGTCGACGCGGCGTGGACTCGACACTGATCGCCGCCGCGATCGACGAGCAGTCGCAGGCTTTCGCCCCGGATGCCGTCCTCGAGCAGGCCTTGCGGCTGGCAAAGCAGCGTCAGCGCACATGGGATCGCGAAGAGGATCCACAGAAACGCAAGCAGAAGATCCTGCGCTTTCTCGCGGCACGCGGCTATGCGCACGGGATTTGCTATCAGGTGATCGATGCAATGCGAGATGATGCTCCGGGAGCCGACAAGCGCCGTCAGCCGCCTTTCCCAGGGTGACGATCCGCGTCGATCGGTTCCCGACGCAGGTGAACCATACCGTTGGTGCCATTCATGTCGACCTGCCAGCCATGAATCCGCTGACGGGTCAACTGGCGAATGCCCATGATCATCGGCACCCCCAGCTCCCTGGCCATGATCGCCGGGAAGGAGTAATCATGCCCGCGTTGAACCAGAACTCCTGCCGCCAGCGGCAGAAGCGGAACCCACCCCGCATCCAGCGATTCGGCAGCGATGATCTCCCCCCGTTCGGGAAGCGCATCGAGCGGCGAACTCATCCACCGCACCCTGCCCGTGACGCTGCCGCACTCGCAACCGATTCCGCGCAGACTGTCGGCAGGCGCCGCCTCCTGCGCCTGGGCAAAACGATTGCGATGGTGAACGATGCCATAGGTATAGAAGGCGCGCTCGGCAGGTGGCGGGGAATGCTCGCCGCTGCTTCCCTCTCGGCGCCGCAGATCGATCAGCCCTTCCAGATCGGTGGTAGTGGCAGAGCCGTTGAACAACGCCTTCACCTCTTCGAGCGTCAGGTAAGTCACGCTGCCTGGGCTGGCCAGCAGGGCTTCACGCGCCAGGCAGTACCCCAGCGCCTCCAGTAAATCGCGCTGCCAGCCCCACACCTCGCAGAGCAGCATGCGCCCTGCCTGAGCGCAACGCAGCGCTTCGCGTGTGCGATCGACATAGGTGCGCTGGAGGACAGCCCTGGGCCGGGTCAGCCAGGCGCCGCTCAGACTCTGGGCGAACGCCTCTTCAGCCCGTGAGCGCCTGGCACGACGCGCCTGCAGCAGCGCCACCGGATCCAACTCCGCCTCATCCATCCGCACGACGTAGGCGCGCAGGAGACGGGCAAGTGCAGCCGGATGGCGAAGCCACGCCACGCCGTCAGGTCCATAGCCGGAGGTGGGCAGATGTCCATGACGCTTCATCCAGGCGCGCGTGGCAACATATCCGGTCTGCCCCCGCGGAAGCGCAGCCTGAATGTCAAACCACTCATGCGCCGCGGTCTGCATGAGAATCTGCAGCAGATCATGAGAGCGGCGGATGATGTCGGCAAGATCCATCAAGTCGAGGGCCGCTCGAATCCCGGCTCCGAACTCGTCGTCCAGCAGAACATGCCAGTGCGAGATATCCATGGCGCGCAGCCCCGCCTCCTGCCCCATGGCCGCCACCTGCTGCGCCCCGCAGAAGGCATGATAGTCATTGCACCAGGCAGGTGCCCAGGCACCCAGAATCTCATCCTCGACCTGATACAGCAAGCTGATCAGCCGGGACGGTGGCAAGAGGCGCAGTGGCAGCTCCCGCCAACTGGCCAGCCGCTCGCGTACACGCCCCTGAAAGTCGTCTGCCTGATGTATGATGCCGGCAAGCTGCGGGGGCGTGCGCACGGTAGTCCAGAGATCCAGCGTCCCCGCGCTCGGCGATGATGCGAGCAACAACTCCATTGCCGGAAGCCGGGAAAGACCCAGAAAAGCGGCCACACTCTCGCGATCCGCGTCCGCCGTAGCACAGCTTTCGAGATAGCTGCGACATGCATCCAGATTGGCATAAAGATGCCCATGCACCCGCCCGCGCATGTCGGCGACACTGCGCCGCTGGCGGTTGAGTTCCTCCGCGCTGACGCCCAGCGCCAGGGCGAAGGCTTGCCCAGCCAGTTCGTTGAGGCGACGACAGACACTGAATTGCAGGGGCGTCAGGCGGCCGACCCGGTCGATGAAGAGCTCCGCCGTGTCCCACTGGCACGGGTTGCCGGCAGCAGGTCCGTATTCGCGCACATCGCCCATATCGACCACCTCCAGCACAGCCAGCTGCTCCTGCGCATCCAAGGCGAAGTTCACCGTCTGGGGACGTCCAAAATGGTTCTCGACCAGAATGCCCAGCCTCGCCAGGTCCACCACATCGTCGACGCGCAGGCTGCTGGAGGTCTGCAGCGCTTGTCCGACCGGCACTTCGCGCAGACCGCCGTTTTCAGGCTCGAGAATGAGTCGCTTGTTCTTTACTCCCACGGTCGAGTAGATTTCCATATCCTCTTTGTCGACACGGAATTCATCGGTGCCGAAAGCGGGATCACCCAAAGCCTTGCCATTGCCCAGGAGCGAGCGAATGACGAGCTGGCGAGGATCGCCACTCTCCGGGTGCGCCGTATAGACAACCCCGCTGGTCGTGGCGTCCACCATCTCCTGCACCAGCACCGCCAGATGCGGCCGGGCGGCCGGCAGATGGTGCCGCCGTCGCCAGGCCACCGCTTCGGGCGAAAAAGCCGATGCCCACACCTTCAGGATGTGCTCGTCGATCTCAGCGCGTCGCCGGATGAAAACAAAAGTTTTGCACAATCCGCTCTTCATGGGTGGAGTGGCGCTCGACCGCACCGCCACCCAGGCGTTGGGCGAGAAGAGCTGATCATGCGCCGCCACCAGAGCCTGGCGAAGATCGGCGGAGAAACTGATGCCCATGATTCGGCGGTTCAGTTCCCTTGCCGCCTGATGCCACGCGGCGTCGCTGATCTCATATCGCATCACATCGCCGAGCAACTCCAGAAGTCCGTTATCGCGCAGGACCTTTTCGAAGGCGGGGGCGGTCACCACGTACCACGGCGGCAGACAGCCAACCGTTTCCTGAAGCGCGGCCAGACGGGCGGCTTTGCTGCCTACCACCTCCGCGGAATCGGCCCGAACTTGGCGACATATCAGCACCGACCCTGCCGCCATCTGACTCTTGATGTCGGTATCGGGTGGAAGCTTCTCCTTCACGATCACCCCCAGGTTGCATGGTTATACCATAATCGTTTCTGATTTTATTTACAGCACCAGCGCAATAGACGCGTCGGCAAGCGAGTGTACTGTAGGTGCATTTCAATTAACCCGGTGCAGGAGTTCCCCCTATGAAAGCTCTCGATTTGTCTGGACAGTGGCAACTGCGCGAGGCGACAGCCGCCGACGGGCAGCCTATCCCCGCTCGCGTCCCAGGTGACACCTACAGCGCCTTGCTTGCCGCCGAGCGCATTCCCCACCCGTACTGGGGCACGAACGAGCTGCAGGTCCAGTGGGTTGGGCAGCGCGACTGGGAGTATTCCCGAACCTTTGCGGTCACTGACGACCTTCTCCAGCACACCTCGGTCTATCTGAATGCCGACAGCCTCGACACGGTTGCCGCCATCTCCATCAATGGCCGCCATGTCACCACCTCGGACAACATGTTCGTCCGCTGCCGGATTGAGGTGAAAGAGTATCTGCATGCAGGCGAAAACGAGATTCGCATTCGCTTTACGTCACCGGAGAAGGCGGCCCTTGCCGCCAACGAGAAGCTCCCCTACCCTGTGCCCACCAGCAGCGCCCCTGTCTTTTCGCCTCACCGCAATCTCCTTCGCAAAGTGCCCTGCCATGCGGGATGGGACTGGGGTCCCTGCCTCATGGTATCCGGCATCTATGGCGATATCTGGCTTGGCGCCACCTCGCAAGCTCGCATCGAGTACGTCTACACCGAACAAAAGCATGCGCGCGGCAGCTGCGAGGTTCTGGTAACCGCGGAGGCCTTTGCCGTCGCCGCCGTCACGGTTCCTTTTGACGTGAGCGTGGACGGCACCAGCGTCGTCAACGAGGTGACGCTGCAGCCGGGCTACAATCTGGTGCATGCAAGCGTCAAGCTCACCAAGCCCAAGCTCTGGTGGCCCAATGGCATGGGTGAACAGCATCTGGTCGATCTGCGTGTCTCTCTGGCCGGCGAACTGGTCGAGAAACGCCTCGGCCTGCGCACGATCGAGGTGATCGACGAGAATGACGAGACTGGCCGCTCGCTCTGGTTCCGCGTCAACGGACGCCCCATCTTCTGTAAGGGCGCCAACTGGATTCCCGTGGATGCTCTCCCGCAACGCCACACCGACGACGTCTACGATGAGCTGCTGACCAGCGCCGCGGCCGCCAACATGAACATGCTGCGCGTCTGGGGCGGCGGGCAATACGAACGTGAAGCCTTCTACCAGCTTTGCGATGAGAAGGGGCTCCTCATCTGGCACGACTTCATGTTCTCATGCTCTCTGTATCCGGCCAACCCGGAGTTCCTTGCCAGCGTCCGCCGAGAAGCCGAGCACCAGGTGAAACGCCTGCGGGACCATGCCTGCATCGCCCTCTGGTGCGGCAACAACGAGAACGTCGGCGCCTTGAACTGGTTCCCGGAGGCACGCAAGAACCGTGACCGGTATCTGGTCGACTACGACCGGCTCAACGAAGGCGTGCTCGGCCATGTTGTGGATGCCCATGATCCGACTCGTCGATTCTGGCCATCCTCACCCTGCGGTGGTCGTGGCGACTACAGCGACTGCTGGCATGACGACTCGCGCGGCGACATGCACTACTGGAGCGTCTGGCATGAGGGAAAGTCGTTCGATGCCTATTACCAGGTGACCCCGCGCTTCTGCTCCGAATTCGGCTATCAATCGTTCCCCTCGATGGATACCATCCGGAGCTATGCGCCCGAAGAGGAGTTCAACGTCACGGCTCCCGTCATGGAGCATCACCAGAAGAACAATCGCGGCAACTCCCTGATCACCGAAATGTTCACCCGTCTCTTCCGGGTGCCGGAAGGCTTCGACAACTTTATCTACCTCAGCCAGGTGCAGCAGGCACTGGCCATCCGCATGGCGGTGGAGTACTGGCGCACACTGCGGCCGACCTGCATGGGAACCCTCTACTGGCAACTCAACGACAACTGGCCCGTCTGTTCCTGGGCCAGCCTCGAGTACGGCGGTAAGTGGAAACTCCTGCACTACCTTGCACGGCGCTTTTATGCTCCCGTCCTTCCGGTCGTCCTGCAGCTCGACCAGGAGTCCCTGCAGATCCGCGTTGTCAGCGACCGCGCCGACAGCTGCCGGGCCGCTTTCAAGCTCCAGCTCTTCTCCTTCGAAGGCGAGGAATCATGGAGCGATAGTTGGAAGCAGAAGGTTGCCGGTGAAAGTGCCAGCACGATGCGCACCTACAAACTGGACGATCTCTCTCCCGTCCGTAATCAGCACTTCCTGCGTTTGACCATGACCCTTGGCTCGGAAATAACCACGGTGGAGCATCTCTTCACCCAGTTCAAGTCCTGCTATTTGGCCAAGGCAAAGGTGAAGACCGTGGTGACAAGCGAAGGGAAGAGCTATCGGATCAGCGTCAGCACGGACAAGCCGGCCTTTTTCGTCACCCTCAATGCCGACGGCCTGCGCGGTGAGTTCTCCGACAATTGCATTGGCCTGCTGCCTGGAGAGACGCGCGAACTGCTCTTCCACCCCAAGGAGAAAGTAAGTGTGACTCAGCTGCGCAAGGCCTTGTCGGTCAAGCATCTGCGGGAGACCTATACGTAGCCGCCTTCAGAAGAGCAGATGTACCAGGCGTTGCCGCCAGGCATACCAGAGCGCGCTGTGCTGGCGATTGGGCTGGAGGCGCGCCTGAACCTGGTACACAAAGGGCTTCTCTGGGGGAAAGTCGGCAAGCACCTCAAGTGTCGCGTAACTGGGGCTTGTGGCATTCGGCTCAGGCGCCACGATCAACTCGTACTTGCGTCCGGGCGCGATGGTCTTGAGTTCGAAGGTGAAACCACTCCGCGAAGCGACCACCTCGCGCAGGTGAATCGGCTCATGGTGTACCACGCTGAAGATAACGCGCTGCGGCAGCACCAGCATGCCATGATCCCATGACAACGCCTTGCGTGACTGGCGCACATACTCTGGCGCGTAAGCACTGATGCTCAATTCGTCCACCTTCGTCTCGCCTTTTTCGCGATACCGCACGTAGATCTTTTTGGTCATGGTGTCGCCGGCGAGGCTCCCAACGCTGAGGGTGGCGTCAATGCTGCCCTCTTCACCGGGCTTGTATTCATGTTTGCCGGAAACGGCAGTCGTGCAGCCACAGGAGGTCTTGACATCCACGATCTCGATCGTATCTCCGCCGCTATTGCGAAAAACGAATTGGGCGCCGACTTCGTCCACGTTAGGTGGTACGGTGCGGGTGATCGCAGTTTCTTCCCAGACCAGCTTCGCCTGTAGCGGAAGGCTGAAGACGAGACACAGCCAGAGCCTCAGGGCCAGCTTCATGGCTTCGTGCCCAGCGTTTCCAAGACCCGCGCATAGCACGAGTAAACGATCGGGCTCTCTTCGGGAAAATCAGTCATAAGGGATATCCGCGCGGTAGCCTTTACTTCTGTCGTGGTAGGGGTGATGTGAATATGGTAAAGGCGACCTTTCTTCACGGTCTCGATCTTCACTTGAAAGCTGCTCGACGTGGATTCGGCATCTGTAATGTGGATCGGTTGATCGGCTTCCACGCTGACCACCACGCTCTTCCGCACATTGCCTTCAGCATGCGACCAGATGAGCATTCGTGGGCTGACATCGACGAGTTTCGGTGCCCGGGCCGCAATAGTCAGCACGTGCCCTTTCGGACGATCCGTCGAGAAGACGGTGATGAAGCGACTACGATGCGTCTCTCCCTGTTGCAGCGTCAGCTCCGCCTCGATCATCCCCCTTTCCCCTGGCGCATACGCGCGTTTGGTAAGGGTCGCCGTCGTGCACCCGCAATTGGTCTTGATATCGGTGATGGTAATCATCTCCTCACCCGTATTGGTGAACTGAAACGATCCTTTTGCCGTCAGTACTCCGGTTGGCAGCTCGAACTCCAGGGAGCTCTTCTCCCACTCCAGTGCACCGGCACACCAAACCGTCGTCATCAACAGAGCAGCAAAGCAGCTTCGATACATGATTCGCCTCCAGGAAAAAGCTGAAAAGGCAATAACGTGCGCTTCTTCCGCCAGAAAAGCAAGTCTCCGTCAGCAAAGACTATGCGGTCACGGCTGCGCGCGATCACGGCAATAGGGGCAGATATCCACATGGCGAAGCTCGTCGCTCTGCACCTGAGGAATCAGTTCCAGCAGCTGCTCGTGTCCACCCGCTTTGACCTGATCCTCCAGGACCTGCAGCTTCTTCCGAGCGTCGGCAGCCTCTTCCTGCGCCTGCGTTAGATTTGCCTTTGCCAGCTCCACCTGACGCTGCGCCCGTTCGTGCAGCTGAAAGAGCTGAATGACGCGCTGCTCCGCTTCGCGCAGGGTCAGCATCGCTTCAGTTCCCGCGTCGCCACCGTCCGTCGCTTCCAGTGCCACCCCCGCCTGGCGAGTTCGAACGTCTACTTCTACCCGGGCAAAGAGCAGCCGCTGCTGCAACAGATCGCGCCGTTCTTCGTGGAAGACAACCGCCTGCTGAAGCTTCTCCCGGTTTGCCGCGGCCATGGCAGCCGTCTCACGTGCAAGCAGTAGGTAATGCACCTGCATTTCCGGCGTATTCTCGCTCCCCACCGCGCCAGTCGTTGCCTGCGCCATACCCGGGGGTATGATCGCGACACCAAGAATCAGCAGGAGGAGCACCAGCTTGCCTGACCATTCGCGGAAACAACCAGGAAAACGCAGATCAGTTTCTCCCAGTCGCATCCTCAGGCTGCTCCGCGTCTGTTCCATCATTATCGCTACCGAACCAGCTGTTGAAACTCTCACCCACGCGGCTGGCGCCACGCTCCAGAGGCTGCGCCACATACTTGCGCAATGGCGAGAGAAAATATACATCCATCCGGCTCTCTGGCTTCTTTGACTGCTCGACTATGGCAGCAACTTCCGCATCGCTCATACTGATTCCCAATTGCTGCAACCGCACATAGGCAGCTTGAAGCTCGCTCTGGCTGCTTTCAGCCGATTTTGCCGCCCGCATCTGTTCGTACTGATGATGGTCCAGCGCGCGATCGATGCGTACGGCTTCCTTTTCCGCGGCACGCAACTCTGCCTCGGCAGCCGCAATCTCGTCAAGAGGAGCATCCGAAGCGCGAAGGCTGGCAAGCCCCCGCGAAAGGTCACGCACCTGGGCGAAAGCCGCCTTCTTATCCTGCGCCAGTTGCACGGCAAGGTTGCCATGATAATTCGTATTTCGGCTCCCCGACTCCGCGGCTATCTTGGCATCCACATAGTTGATCTGCGCATCGAGCCGCGCCAGCATCTGCTGCTGCGTCTCCAGCTTCGTACGCAGGTGGCCGATGGCCGATTCCTGATCATCGATTTCGTAGCCGATGTTTTCGATTTCGTCCTGAATTGCCCGCAGCTTCTGCTCCGGTGTCTTCGGCTTCTTGCTGAAGATCCTGCCAAAGAGCCCTTGGCGTGCCTTCGGCTCGGCAGCCATGGTGCCGGTTTCTACTGCTACGATCGTCTCTGCCAATTCCTGCCGTAAATCCTCGCGTTGCATCTGAAGCTCACTCAGGTACTGCTGCTCCGCGCTCAGCTCCTTCTCCAACAAGGCAAGCTCTTTCTCGATGACCGGCCTCTGAGCCCGCAGAGAAGCCGAGGGTGGCAGAGGCTCACTGGGCGCCGCATTTACCTCGTGTGGCATACCCCATATGCAGCAGGCAACAACGGCAAAGGCTATCCCCTGTGCTCGCAGACGTCGAATGATCAGTATCGGAGACATCATCTTTCTCTCCCTCAAGCTTTCACGTTTTGCGCTTAGCGTAGACCCTGCACGTTACGACCCTCTACAAATTACTCCACCGGCATACACTTATCAACACGCACCTTTTATTTTACCGGCAACTCACCGGCTACCGCCTTCAATCTCTGCAACTGCGCATGACAGCGCCAGTTCACAGTGTAAGTTGACACCTGATCACTCTGGACCATTGTCCCACCACCACTCCCCCCCCAGATACCGCCGCGGACCTCGCGCCATGACCCTGTTGCCTGCATACGGATTGGCCCTGCTCGAGCTGACCTTCATTCTGGTCTCCATCATGCTCCTGCATCGCCTGAAGTTCGCCATCGGTTCCGCGGCCTTCTACCTGGCCCTCGGCGCCCTAATGGTCCTTACCCAGTTCATCACGGCAGCGGGCATCAAGCTGACCGGTATCTACCTCGGTTTCGAGATCAGCATCGGCAGCACTGTCTTCTTCACCCCCTTCATGGCCGCCCTGCTGATCATCTACATCGTCGATGGAACGCTCGAGACCCAGCGTCTCATGCTCGGTATGCTCGCCATTCTCGGCATCTTCATCTACATCACCTTCCTTTCCGAAAAGCAGGTCAGCACCGATTTCCCCGCCTACGAGCTGGAACTGAACTCCTCCTTCATGCAGAACCTCTTCTCGACCAGCCGCACCTTCATGCTCGCCTCCCTGCTCTCCATCCTCATCCAGTTCTTCGCCCTGCCTGTTGTCTACGAGATCCTGCGCGGCCGCAACTGCCGCCTGGGCGTCTCGGTGACCGGCGCCCTCATCTTCGTCGAGGTGCTTGACGCCTTCTTCTACGAGTTGGTCATCCGCTTCCCAGCCGCGGACTGGTGGGACGGGCTGCGCAGCTCCTACCTCTCCCGCGCCAGCGCGATGCTTTGGGTCAGCCTGCTGACCACTGTCTATCTCAAGATGCGCGATGCACCGCGCACCCACGAAACCTCGCCCCGCCGCCCGCTGGACATTCTGGTTGCCTTTCTCGGCGCCTATGGCCATGCGCAACGCCTCCACGCCAACGTGCGCGAATGGGAAGGCCGTTACCGCATGGTGGTGGAAAACAGCAATGACCTTATCTTTCTCCTGGGCAGAAACGGCATCATCCTGGACGCCAATCGCACCGCTATCGATTCGTCCGGCTACTTCATCGACCACCTCCTCAAACTCAAACTTCAATCCTTCTGCCGGACTGGCGATGGTCGCCCCTTTGACTGGGAAGGCGTCTGGAAGCAGATCTATCCGAATCCTGACGAAACCCAGAGCGAACAGCGCCTGCATGTTGCCGTGCACGAGCTGCACATGGTCACCCGGACGGGACAGGACCTCATCCTCGATGCCGTCATCTCGCCTCTCTTCCTGCAGGAAACGGAAGGCGGCCTGGTCGTCGCGCGCGACATCACGCAGCGCAAGCGCCTGGAAAGCGAGCGCCAGGAACTTCAGGAGCAATTACTGCATTCTCAACGCATGGAGGCTGTCGGCAAGCTTGCAGGTGGCATCGCCCACGACTTCAACAATCTGCTGCATGCCATCCAGGGCAGCCTCGATATTCTCGAGAAGCAGGTGCGACGGGACGACAAGAGCCGCCAGATGGTCTCCAATATCGCCACCGCCACCGAACGTGCCTCGACACTCACCGACCAGCTCCTCGGCTTCGCCCGTGGCGGCAAGTACCACGTGGAAAGCATCGAGATCATGAACCTGATCAAGCAGACCGAAGAACTCTTTCGCCCCCTGCTCGGCAAGAACTCCAAGCTGCGGGTCGTCCTCCACCCCGACCCCATGGTTCTGGAAGGCGACTTCACCCAGTTGCAGCAGATGCTCTTCAACCTGTTGCTCAACGCCCAGGATGCCCTGGCGGAGGATGACGGCCGTATCATCTTCCGCGGTGAACCCGCCACCGAGTTCACCCCCGGCTGGAACAAGGCCTGGACGGACCGTCGTCCCGAAGACTATGTCGTCATCCGCATTCGCGACAACGGCTGCGGCATGAGTGACGACGTCAAACGCCGTATTTTCGAACCGTTTTATACGACCAAGCAATCCAAAGGAACAGGCATGGGGTTGGCCATGGCCTACGGCTGTGTCGAAAACCATGGTGGCTGGATCCATGTTGACACCACCGAAGGAGTCGGCACCGAGTTCGTCATTTATCTTCCACGCAAGCAATAACTCAAGCCCGCCATGGAGAACAAGCTCATGACGCCAAGAGAAGTCATCATCGCCAATATCGAGTTCCGCTGCGACGACCGGATTGGACTCAACTTCAGCGGCGACACTCGCGTCAACGACTTTGCCGGTTGCGGTGTCCAGCACACCATCGAGACCAGGATCTGGACCGAAGGCGATGTCGAGTTCCACACGGATATCTGGGGCAACCTCTGGCATCGCAAGCTCGGCATGTCGCAGGGAGGCGAAGTCTGCAAGCCGGTCCTCGAAGATTGGAATGCCCTCGACAGCCTCGAACTCCCCGCCCTCGATACGCCCGAATTCTTCACCGCCGCACGCGAGCTGGGCAAGGCCGACACCGACAAGTTCCGCTGCGGCTTCCTCCCCGGCTGGCCCTTTTCCATCTGCCGCTACATGCGCCGGATGGAGATCTACTTCATGGACGTCGTTACCGAGCCGGAGCGGATCGCCATTCTTCACGATCGGGTAACCTCGCTGCTGGAGAAGGTCATCGATCGTTTTGGCGAAGCGGGGCTCGATGGCATCATGTTCTGTGAGGATCTGGGTACGCAGGACAGGCTGCTCATCGGCCCGCCCATGTGGCGGCGCCTGTATCGTCCCCTTTATGAACGCCTCACCTCGCGAGCCCACCAGTACGGCATGAAGGTCCTCCAGCACTCCTGTGGCTACAATGCCGACCTGATCGACGATCTCTGCGAGGCCGGTATCGATTGCCTGCAGTTCGATCAACCCGCCGTCTATGATCAGCCCGCCCTTGCCGCCACCCTGCGCCGCCACGGCGTGGGTCTCTACTCCCCATGCGACATCCAGAAGGTACTGCCGACTGGCGATCGCGACCTGATCGAGCGCGAAACGACACGCCTGGTGGAGACCTTCCGCGGCGGCTTCATCGCCAAAAACTATGGCGATCTCCATGGCATTGGCGTCACCCCCGAATGGGATGACTGGGCCTACCGCACCTTCCTCCGCGTCGGTGCCCCTGCCCTCGCCACATTGCCCGAGCCCACTACCGCATAGTACCCCCGCCGGAAGTCTTCCCTCACCCCGGGGACAGGTACTTTTCCCTCACCTCGGGGACAGGCACTTCCAGTTCACCAGTCACAGACCCGTCAGACCTCGTCCGACCCGTCAGCCACGTCAGACCTGGCGTGTTAAAAATTTGCCGCTTGTGGGCATTTCTGCGGAAATAAGTTCACCTCACTTTTGGATCTCCGTGATCCTCCGAATACTTTTC
>JAWLHB010000024.1:0-112718 GCA_041690595.1 Lentisphaeria bacterium | reverse complement strand
CCGCCAATACGATCCCTTCCTTGGCAGCTTCACCAACCCAGACTTCCTCAAGGAACTCCGCCGCTTCGGCATCGTCGACCGCGTCTTCTGCGCCAACAACCCCTTGATGTACATCGACCCGCTGGGGCTGACCTGGCTCGGTGAGCTCGTTGAGAAAGTGACACGATTCGTCGTCAAGCAATCATCTACGTATAACGCAGCACGAGTGTCGAGTGGAGTTTTTGGCGAGGAATCAGCAGTTACGCAGATCAACGAAGGCATAGCGTTAGGCGTTGAAAACTTTCTCGCGAGCACCGCTCGATCGGCGGTTGAAATGCCAATGCTCTTGACAGATCCTGCGATGCAGAGAGAGACTGCCGTTGCAGCAGTCAACGCTGTACGTGAAGGAGGGGCACTGGCACTTGTTCCCGAAAGCGTAAAGGTGATTGGAGATTCGGAGGCGAGCTTGAAAGAGAGGGTGGCAGGCGGCACCGAGTGGGCCGCGACAGTCGCCACCATAGCACTAACGTGGCGTGTTCCGCTGAAGCCGCTCCCCTTGAATGTGCCAACTCCGCAACTCTTTCAGATTGTACCTGGGAAAGCGGCTGCATTCGCATTTGCGCCAGCAATAACGTGGAGTACCGTAAACACAGGTCCTCTGGTCCGATCAGGGGCCATCCTGATGATGGCCAATCAGCCAGAGGCGTCAACAGGAGACAGAGACACTGGTAGCGCCACTGAGAGCGTTCCGCGCCAGACTGTTACCGGTGAGGGCTACCATGTCACGGACGAAGCAGTGCGGATCGAAGGTTCATGGACCAAGGATGACATGCTCCAAGGGCTCCAAGGGCGCCCTCCCGAAAGCCTAGGAACTCCTGATCTTCACCATGCAGACCAGATGCCTGGGTCTGGGATCCATGAGGTTGTTCCTTCATCTCACCGTGGCAACCAGGCCATGCACCCCAACACATTCAACCAGGGGGTGACCCCAACGATGCGGCTTGAGGACAGGAAGCTGCATTGGTGGTATCGAGCCCGCGAGCAGGGTGCTGACAAGCTCTTCCCTGACCAGATACATGATAACAACTAGGGAGATGACCTCAGGATGGATTTTGCAGTTTTCCAGCAGTTCGCAGACGACAAACGCGCTAACGTCGGCCTCTTTAGGTTGAACCGCCCTGATCCTGCGGCGACACCGGAGGAGATCCGTCAGGCCGAGTCAAAGTTGGGTGTCAAACTTCCCAAGAAGTACAAGGAGTTCGTCTCCCGCTACGGTGGAGGCGAATTCGGTTCCTCGGTCGTCTATTCTTTGCATGAGGACAGCCGCTGGTTCATCATTGCCAAGGCCCTTCAAGCGGCGTACCTTCCTGGTGGGTTTGTCCCCTTCTCAGAAAGCTTCACCGGTGACTTCTACGGTTTCCGTGATAAAGGGGGTCAACTTGCCGAAAGAGTCTGGTTCTGGGACCATGAGACCGAAGAGATCCTGGACAGCGGTTTTCCGGACATCCTCGAGTACCTTGTGGAAGAGACGACATAGCATTCACTTCAGCCCCTATTGACGATTGTGAAGATTAAGTGCATGTTTTTCCGCAGCAATCGCTGGCAATTGCGCTTGTCATCTCGAACGACTAATCCGGAATGATAACAATGAGAATGAGAACCAGACATTCATTCGCTCCGCATCCACCAAGGAGCCTTGCAGGAATTGCTTGCATGCGGGTTCACTCAGAGGTGCAGCATGGCTACCCACCCTATGAGAATATTGACTCTTCCTGTAAAGCTGTTGGATCGACCAGAGAGGAACGCGTTTTGGTCGACGATTTGGGAGGAGGTCAGTATCGCTTGGTTTGTACCCCTGGCTGGCTTCAAGGTTTAGCTGCTGGAGATATCATCAGGCTTGACTCAAGGGAGCCGTTGGGGTATTCCCTCGTTAGCAGAGGCGGGAATATCGGTGTACAGTGCTTTTTCAAGAATTGTGATATCGGCCAAGTCAAGAAGTGGGCACTTGAGCAGATTGAGCCGCTTGGAGGCGTTATGGATGGGGAGTATGAAACAGAAGACTTTGCACTTCTTGTTTTTACTTTTCATGTTAGTATTGGTTTTCAGGACATAGAAGGAATTTTTCGCAAGCTCGAGACAATGTTTCTGCCTTCCGAATGGTTTTATGCAAATGTATATGATCCTGATGATGGGTTCACGCCACTAAACTGGTGGATTGATTGCTGACTGAGGCATACCTTTTCACGGCGGAAAATCTGGCCCGGAACCGGTTAGCGATACACTGCCCAATAGCAGACGTAGCTTGTTTGATTTGTGAATCGACTGAGAACGTTGGATTAGACGTCATGAACTATGAGATTTTCAATCCGAAAGTGAACCGGCCTCTTCACGAGCTTTCCAGGAAGGACGCAAAGACAGCGTATAACTGGTTTGTAGACTCTATTCCTGTCCGGGCGCAACATTTAACTGAACATCTTGCCGATCATGGAGTAGTCCTGACCTATTCTTTGAGCTGTTTGGAAGACCTACATCATTTTTTCGTTTCTAAAGTACGAGAAGTGGACGCAGATGAAATGCCGTCTTACATTTTCTCGTTAAGTTGCGACATTGGTATGTTCATGGGGGAGCTGGCTATTAGACTGGCACCATGTCTCCATTGGGAAATGTGTACACATGGAAAGAACAACATTTCCTACCAGCGACCGGTAATTATGGGTTTCAAAGTCAAGAATAAGCATTTCAACGTAGATTTCGACTATGTGATTGTTACATATGCTTATCGACTTCTTGACGGTGAGCCGGAGGTATCAATGCTATTCACTCGGATACTGGAGAGTTGTCTTGAGAAGACGAAGTGACCCATCTGCGAACTTTAACCCATAGCAGGGGTCGATGTCGAAAGCACCCACCCCATTGAAGTGAGACAGCTCTATGGATCACACCGACAGAATCCCCAAACTCCTTTCTGCAATTGCAGTCTTGCTTGCGAGATGCAACGAACCCCAGTGGGCACAATGCTTCAGCCGTCTAGAAAGTGCGTATAGGATTTCCGCGCATGACGTGTGCCAAGAGATAAAATCGTTGTACGGTGGCATGGGCTCTTTCAACGATTTGGTCTTGCACGGTTTGGATGGGATCCCATTGGCAGAGGAGAACGACGAGCTTGATTCATACCGGAAAGAGCTGTACGATCTTTGTCAACCGGGGAAGCGGTACTGACATCAACCTGCCTTGCTTATCTGTGGGCGTTCGCTGACGCCGGCCAGAGGCAATGGAACAGGCTTGGTCGGTGATGCGGGAGGAGATCGAACCTCATGCGAGGAGTCTTCCCGCTCGCACGATGGACTCGCAACAGATAGATAGGCTAAGACGCCGATGACTTTACGTTTTGAAGTGGAACGAGACGGCATTACCTTGGCGGGCGTGAGGCTGTCCGCAAATTCTATGGACGCCGATATGAAGTCGGCTCTGGGGCCGCCAACACGCCAACTGCCCAAGATGGAGGGCGAACGGCTCCTGTACATCTACGATGAGACTGGAGTCAGCGTTCTCATCCAGCGCGAAACTGGCAGGATCATCTGGATCAGGGTAGCGCTCGAGCGGGCTCGGTGGCGGGACCGAATGGAAAGTGAACCGAGAGGGCTTTTCTGCGGGGACCTGGTGTTTGATGGTAATCTATGTGAGCTGCCGCTGCAAGTCCGAGTAGCAGAGGTCTTACGGACGAGAACTCGCGACGGAATGTCCGTTGATTTCACGCCTCAAAGTACTACGATCGCTTCTATCCTTGTTTCCTTCTCGGGCTGACGTCGTCTGAAAGGAGTGGATCTGCGGCGGGTGGGAGTGTCTGATGCGCGGCTCGCCGTCGACGGCTACTCCATCCTCGAAGGGAGCAGCGAGGATGTCCTGGCCCAGCACAATGAAGAGTTGCCGCCCGATGAAGATCCGGTCGAGCACTTTGCCGAGATCGCCGGCGACTATCCGGAACTCGGCTCCACCCTCATGTATGCGGGCAGCGATCTGCGGCAGGAAGCGACGCAGGCGACTTATGTCATCATGGGCAGAGCCTTCATGGATGCCGCCGACAGCACCATCGGACGCAAGCTGCGCAGCGCCCCGCGCAGCATCGGCGCCAATGCCATCGTCTGGCGCGGCTTCGACTACGATGACGCCGGCCGCCTCGACGCGGTCAACAAACAAAAAAGACCCGTGACCTGGGAGGGTCACGGGTCAATCACTTTGGCGAGAACCAGACTCCGGTTGGCCGTGGCGCTGGTGCGCCGAACTACCGGAGCCAGTTGACTCTTTAGTCGCGGAACGACGTGAAGCCGGCGTCGAGTATCATCTGCTCGATGATGTCGGCCGTCTCCGAAGCGCCTCGGCTGTTGTCGTTGGCATCACGGGTCAGCGTCGGGCTGACGTTGCCGGCGATGAGCGCATACCGGAACCGGTCATAGAAGTTGTCGATATCGTTGTAGTTGTGGGCCGACTTGCCGCCCAGCCTGAGCGGCACATCGATGATGTGGCCACCGCCGATATTGACATTCTTCACCGGATGCCCAGACAGGTGCCGGATATCCAGTTGCCCATGGAACTGATCGTCGTAGCTGCCCGACGAGATGACGATCCACTGCTGAATCGTCGTGTCGATCGGATTGGCCACGATGTTGTTCGGATCGCTGAGCTGCTCCCGGGTGTAGACCAAGTATTCGACACCCTCGATGATTTCTCTCCAGCGCTCGAGCAGGTAGACGTCGCCATTGGCCACGTCGATGATCAGGTGCCCGTAAACCGAGCGCGTGATCTGGAACCCTTCGCCATGCACCGCTTCGCGGCTGGCCATCTCATAGACCATGACCTGCGGAGCCCTCACGGAAGCTGCCGCATCACCGGGAACCAGGTAGGGCTCGATCAGCCCGAAGATGGTGCCACTTTCGACGATGTTCAGCCGTTGCGCGTAGTACGCCATGGCTTGATCGTGGGTCATGCCGCCGTCGTTGATCCGGCGTGTTTCAACCCCGTTGATACGGGTGTAGAAATCCACACGGGCAGCCGTCGAATCGTTACCGTCGCCGACAAACGAGTAGCCGCTATGGGCATTGGCCAGGGTCATCGTCTGACCGCCGCCGATGTCGTACGTACCGGTCTTGACGCCGGCAAGCGCGCGGACGGCGAACTCGGTCAGGGTATTGTCCGTCAGCTCCCGGTGAAGGGAAGAAATGGCCTCGGCACCAAGGCTGCTTCCGTCTTCCGGAGTGGTGATCAGCAGGTCTTGCAGGTGCCAGTCGTCGCGCACGGATATGTAACCACGACCCGGAACATAGAGGATGTAGAGCATCGACGCGCGCGTTTGCGCGTAGTCGATCACCAGCAGGCCGGGACCCCGGCTTTCCACGGCGAACGGTCCGCCGTCAGTATAAACATAGCCGCGGACGCTCAGGTTGTAGACCAGGATGGTCGATCCGTCGTCTATCCCGCCATTAACCGTGATGGTCACGGTGACCACGTTCGAGTCCAGATTGCCGTCGTTGGCCTTGTAGGTGAAACTGTCGTCACCGGTGAAGCCAATCGTCGGTGTGTACGCGAACGAGCCGTTAGCATCGAGCACCAGCGTGCCATTGGAGACCGTGGCGACCAATACCGCCGTCAGTGCGTCGGACTGCGCATCGGTATCGTTGACCAGTACGCCGGGCAGCGCCACGACGAGGGTGGTATCCTGAACCATGGTGTAGGCGTCGGCAACGGCCGTCGGCGCACTGTTAACCCCGCCCACGGCAATGGTGACCGTGATCACATTCGAGTCCAGGTCGCCATCGTTGGCCTTGTAGGTGAAGCTGTCGTCACCGGTGAAGCTAACCGTCGGCGTGTAGGCGAACGAGCCGTCTGCATCGAGCACCAGCGTGCCATTGGAGACCGTGGCGACCAACACCGCCGTCAGAGGGTCGGACTGCGCATCCAGGTCATTGGCCAGTACGCCGGGCAGCGCCACGACGAGGGTGGTATCCTGATCCATGGTGTAGGAGTCTTCAACGGCTACCGGAGCGGTGTTCACCCCACCCACGGCGATAGTGACGGTAACCACATTGGAGTCCACGGCGCCGTCGTTGGCCTTGTAGGTGAAGCTCTCTTCACCGGTGAAGCCAATCGTCGGCGTATAGGCGAACGAGCCGTTCGCATCGAGCACCAGCGTGCCGTTGGAGACCGTGGCGACCAACACGGCCGTCAGCGGATCGGACTGTCCATCGGTGTCATTGGCCAACACGCCGGGCTGGGCCACGACGAGGGTGGTATCCTGATCCACTGCGTAAACGTCAGGAATGGCCACCGGAGCAGTGTTGACGTCGCGCACGTTGATCGTCACTGTCGCCACGACCGAATCCAGGTCGCCGTCGTTGGCCTTGTAGGTGAAGCTGTCGTCACCGACAAAGCCAATGGTCGGTGTATAGGCGAACGAGCCGTCCGTATTCAGCGCCAGTATGCCACTGGAGACCGTGGCGACCAACACGGCCGTCAGCGGATCGTCGTGCGCATCGGAGTCGTTGTCCAGAACGCCGTCGGCGACCAGCACCGTCAAGGTGGTGTTCTCATCCATCGCGTAAGCATCGTCAACGGCTATCGGGGCGGTGTTCACCTTGAGGACGCTGATCGTCGCCGTCGCCATCTCCGAGTCGAGAGCGCCGTCATTGGCCTTGTAGGTGAAGGTATCGTCACCAGTAAAACTAACCGTCGGCGTGTAGGCGAAGGAGCCATTAGGGTTGAGCACCAACGTGCCATTGGAAACGGTCGAGACCAGCACGGCCGTCAAGGGATCACCCTGAGCGTCCGTGTCGTTGTCCAGTACGCCCGGCGCGAGAACGCGGACCGTCAGATCCTGATCCATATTGTAGGCGTCGTTCGCGGCAACCGGCGCAGCGTTCTCTTCCGGCACATCGCCGCCCGTTCCGTTGAAGGTAACCCCAGCGGAGAACGCCAACGCACGACCTTCCATCGTGCTGCCCGTCTTCATCACGACGGACTGAGAGGCCAGGATCGTCCCCTTGAAGACCGACGAGGTATCGAGTACCGCCTCCGTGCCCACTTGCCAGAAGATATTCCGCGCCTGGGCGCCGCCGGCAAGAATGACCTTGATGCCGCTGCCTACCTGCAGGTCGGCCGCGATCTGGAAGATCCAGACATCGCTCGGCCCGCCGGTCAGGGTCACATCCGCGCCGGTAATCAGCGCCGTGCCCGTAAACTTGTAAAGACCCGGGACCAGGTTCAGGCCGCCAATATTGCCCCCCTGTGGATTCAGGAACGGGCCGCTCGGTACCGGCGTCCGGTCTCTGGCCTCGTTATAGGCTATGGTCAGATCGCCCTTGGCAATCGTCAGACGATCGGGATCCCTTACCGATCCCGCGGGACCGCTGTCGTCCACGCAGTAGATCGTTCCGTTCACTTGGGATGAGGGAATGCCGATGGCGGATCCGGCTATCGGGCTCGCTCCGACATCGCCGTTGATCATGCCGCCGCCAGTGGTCGTGATCCCGGCTCCTGCCAGAATCGTGAAGTTGGCGGTCGTCCCCAGATTGATTGGCGCGGGGCCGTCGGAAGATAGTGTCTGGAAGCTGACCGAAGGATTGGCCCAGCTATCCCCATCAACGTTGGTGGCGAAGAAGCGGTAAAAGTAGGTCCGTTCGGGTATCAGGCCTGTCAGGTCATGCTCGACTGAGCCCGCGGCAAGCGATCCGAGGGCCGCGACATGTTCCCAGTCACCGAAGGTCGCTTCGCCGTCCTCCTCTCCCCAGTAGACCCGGACTTCGGTATCGAGTCCGCCGGTCGATGTCAACGTGCCACTGAGCGTAGCGCTGATCGAGCGTACCTCCACGGCGCCGGTGGCGTTATCCACCAGTGGCGCGGCCGCAAAGGTCAGCTGTGGAAGTGTCGCGGCCAGCGCAATGATGAAGCCCACGCAGGTGCGCCTCATCCGCCTCAGCCGTTCAAATTGTTTGTTGGTTACATTCATCGAACTTGTCCCTCTCTTTTGTTGTGGTGTAACTACATGTCTGGATATCACTGTTGGTTCCCTTGTTACTTACGGTTCATTCCCCATTGCGATGGCCTGCTTCAGGATAGCGGCGCACGCATTGTCACTGGCGGTTCGCCTCCTCCTGATTCTCGCTGCGTCAACCTTACTCCCGATCCGCCCCCTCTGATATGGGGTCAAGCACTACCGCTTCATGGGGTCTTTCCCTACCATGGAGGGCGCCTGCACCCGTGCTTCCGCGTGATGCAGCTGCGCTTATTTCGATCGCCGGCCGCGCATCAGCCCGATCAGTCCGATGACGCACAGCGCCGCACCGCCGATCAGCAGGTAGATCGCTTTGTCCGTCGGATTGCCGGTGAAGAGCCGGGAGATGTCAGAGCCTAGGGACTCCGAGGCCCGGATGCCAAAGATCAACAGCATGACGCCCCCGGCAAGAATCGCCGCTGAGATTAGGTTAAGCATGAGGAGGCTCCCATTGAGTTCCAGGCAAGAGGTTGGAGCTGCCGGCAGGATGCCGGCAGCAATCGACGACAGGTCACCGCTTTACAGGCCGACCACCGTCACGATGAACTCAGAGGCCGTCGGCATGCCCGACTCGGGAGTCCCTTTGATGTACACCCGGTACTCGCCGATCGCCGCATCCCGGGGCACGGAGAGCTGCAGGGGAGCCGTCGGCTTGTCGCTCGCCTTGACGATGACGCTGCTCGGCCAGATGTCGATCCCAACGGTCGTCACATCCAGTCGGACATCCTGCTTGAACGATCCGCCTCGGGTGATCGAAAGCGTCACCGTGGCGCTTGCCCCCTGTTTGATGGTGATCGGTTCCGGCACGGAGATGCTGAAGTGCTCGTTCATCGCGCTGATCCCTCCCTGGGGACTGATCTTGTCACCGCTGGTCGAACAGCCGGCTACCATCATCATGGTCAGCAGTGAGGAAATCCAGGCGAAGGTTCTAATGCCCATTCTCTTGCCTTTGGTCGTGGGTTGACGTACAATGCGGGTACTGAAGACGGATTCCGGAATCATCTCTTCTTCCATCAGGATGCCATATCGCTTCAAGTTTATTAGGATACGCCAGCCATTACTTTGCCGATATGGGGTGATTACCCGCCGTTCCATGGGCAGTTCACCTACCATCAATCGACCTCCATGCGGGATTGCTCACCCGCCAGGAGGGGGGGTGGGTTTTACCCTATTGCGCGACCCTGTTGAACGGGTATAGTAGGTTGGTAACTACAAAAGTGGCTCTTGGGGGTACCCTGACATGAAGACAAGCTCGGAACGATACGCCGAGCGCTACCTGGTTTCGTTGAGGACGTTCCTTGCGGATGACCAGACCTCGAAAGCGGGCCGGGCCGGTCAGCTTGGCCGCCAGGCCGTTCGCCTCGGCATGGGGACCGTGGAACTGGCCAACGTCCATGAGCAGGCACTCCTGGCCGTCATCTCTCCCGTTCATACGGAGGAGGACGGCAGCGCCACCATCCTGCGCGCCGGAACCTTCTTTCGGGATGTCCTCACGCCCGTCGCGGCCACGCAGAGCAGCGCCGCCGACCGCCGGCTCCAGCGGGAAACGGCACGACGCGTCAAGGCGGAGTCCGCCCTCAAGGAGAGCCGCCGCGAATTCAACGCCCTGCTCAAACAGTCCCGTCTGCAGCAGAGCCAACTGCGCCGACTGACGCACCAGATTCTGCTGGCGCAGGAAGAAGAGCGCAAGATGATCAGTCGCGAGCTGCATGATGAGATCAGCCAGATTCTGACCGGCATCAACATGCACTTGGCGGCGCTCACTGTTGAGGCAACGAAGAATACGGGTAACTTGAAGCGGAAAATCAGCACGGCCCAGCGGCTGGTCGAGAAATCCGTCGCCGTCGTCCATCGCTTTGCGCGTGATCTGCGACCGGCTATGCTGGACGACCTCGGCATCGTTCCCGCTCTGCTCGCGTTTCTGAAGGAGGTGGGCAATCAATCGGGGCTGCTCATCCGCTTCAACACCGTCACCGCCGATCGGATCGACCACCTCGATGGCATTCGGCGAACGGTCCTGTATCGCATCGCCCAAGAGGCGCTGACCAACATCCAGAAGCACGCCAAGGCCACTGTCGTGGTCGTCTCGCTACGCCTCCCGGACGATGGCATCAACTTGGAGATCAGCGACAACGGCACCGGTTTCGACGTCGCCAGGGCGCTCAATCCGACGGGTCGCGAGCGGCTGGGCATCCTCGGCATGCGCGAGCGGGTCGAAATCGTCGGCGGCACCTTCCATATCGAATCGGTAGCCGGCACCGGAACCACCATCCGCGCGCAGCTTCCCCTGAGCAATGGGAAGAAAGGCAAGTCCAACACCAGGCGAAGCCGATCCCGCCAGACAGTCATCCAGCCAGGCAATTCCCAAGAAGATAGTTGAATGCCACCCTCCCTTTATGAAGCGGAATATCATGAAGACGATAACAGTATTACTGGTTGAGGATCACACGATCGTCAGAGAGGGGCTGCGCCACCTGCTCGACCTCGAAGACGGCATCAAGGTGATCGGCGAGGGGGCCGATGGCATGCAGGCCATTGCCTTGGCCGAGGAGCTGAAGCCGGCCATCATCGTCATGGACCTGGCCATGCCCCGCCTCAATGGATTGGAAGCCGCCCGGCGCATACTCCAGGCACCCTCCCCGCCGAAAGTGATCATTCTCTCCGCGCATGGCGACGATGCCTATGTGGAGCAAGTCGTCGCCATGGGCGTTTCGGGATACCTGGTCAAGCAAAGCTCGGCCCACATCCTGGGGGAAGCAATCCGAACCGTAGCCAGCGGCAAGAACTACTACAGCCCCATCATCACCAAGCGGATGAATACGCTGTCGCTGGATACCCCGGCACGGGCGAATCGCCATCGTCCTCCGACGGTACACCTCACCTCCCGCGAGCGGGAAGTCCTCCAACTCATCGTGGAAGGCCATGCCAACAAGGTGGTCGCCAGCGAACTCGACATCAGCATCAAGACTGTCGAAAAGCACCGTCAGAGCGTGATGCGCAAGCTCAACATCCATGACGTAGCGGGACTTACCCGCTACGCCATCGCTGCCGGTATCATCGAAAGCAGCGTCCAGTGCACCATCATCTGACCTGACGAACCACCCGACCAAAGGCCCAAATCAGCGCAGGCCGACGGCGTGGCGGACCTCATCCATGGTCCGGCAGGCAAGGGCACGGGCTTTTTCGCCGCCCTGACGCATGATGCTCTCGACGTGATCGAGGTTCTGCTCAAGCTCCTCGCGTCTGGCGCGCATGGGGCGGAAGTACTCCCAGAACTTGTCGAAGAGCTCCTGCTTGGCGTGGCCGTAGCCCATGCCGCCGGCAAGGTAGCGTTCGCGGAGGCTCTCGATCTCCTCGGCGCTTCCAAAGAGCTTGAAGAGGGTGAAGACGTTGCAGGCATCGGGGTTCTTGGGCTCTTCCATCGGCGTCGAGTCGGTGATCACCCGCATGATACTCTTGCGCAGCGCCTTCTCCTTGCCGAAGATCTCGATGGTGTTGTCATACGACTTGGACATCTTGCGCCCATCGACTCCGGGGACAACCGCGACATCGTCGCGGATGCTGGCTTCGGGTATGACGAGCAGCTCGCCGAAGCGGTTGTTGAAGCGGACCGCGATGTCCCGCGTCACTTCCAGGTGTTGCTTCTGGTCGCGGCCGACGGGGACGAGATTGGACTTGTAGATGAGGATGTCGGCCGCCTGCAGGACCGGGTAGGCAAAAAGCCCGTGGTTGGCGCTGAGGCCCTGGCTGACCTTGTCCTTGTAACTGACGCAGCGCTCGAGAAGGCCCATCGGCGTGTGGCAGGAGAGGATCCAGGTCAGCTCGGTCACTTCGGGAACGTCCTGCTGACGGAAGAAGACCGTCTTGGCGGGATCCAGGCCGCAGGCAAGGAAGTCGAGGGCGACATTCTGGATGCGCTGGCGGATCAGATCGGGGTCGGGGTCGCTGGAGAGAGCATGATAGCTGGCGATGAAGATGTAGGAATCGCCCTGGTCCTGCAGCTCGATGACGGGCCGCATCATGCCGAAATAGTTGCCGATATGGAGAGTGCCGGAGGGTTGAATACCAGAAAGTATGCGCATTGTGGAAGCTCCTGTTGATCAGGTAGAGATAGGTAGAATGAAAAAGCGAAAGAGGGTCAGGAGGTGATGGTGTATCGCCATCGACGGCCCTGCAACTCGCGTACGATGCGAACCCCGTTGAAGCTGCGCAGGTTGACGGCAAACTTCGCCAGCATGCCGTCGACCTCTTCCTCCCAATCGCCCAGACCGACCGCTCTGGCCACATCGGCCGCGGTTCCGCGGAAGCCTTGATTGTCACGGATGAACTGCTGGAGGGCGTGGTTGATCTCGTTGACGTTGCGGCTGATGCGCTTGTAGGCTTTGACCCCGGGCTGATTGTAGGCATTGACATCGATCAACTCGGCATAGACGGCGACCGCGCGTTCATAAAGGGCTACCAGCATGCCCAGAGTCCGCTCGTTCAGACGCTCGAAGGTGATGGAGACGATGCCGCGGTCGCGCGCGTACAGCGAGAGCATGAGGCCCCCCAGAAACGCGTGCAGGTGCTCCCCCATCGTCAGGTTGTTCGCGAGATTGTAGGGCATCCGATCCTGCAGCACTTCGATGAAGGTGACAAAGAAATCGTTGCGCCCTTCCTGCAATTGCTGGATGTACGCATGGGTGTCGGTGCTGCCCTTGTGCCCGTAGACGGTGAGACCTTGGCAGACCATGTTGCCCTGGCGATCCTGGTACTTGCCGACGCTCTCCATGACAAGATGCTGAAGGTAGCGGGTGAAGCCGGGGAGGCGGTCGCTGTAGGGGACGATGACCATCGACTTGTCGCCGCGCCCTTCGCCGAGAATGTGCCAGGTGGCGGCGAGCAGATAAGCGGGATTGGCCGTCACATCGCGCTCGCGCGTCCATTCGTCCATGGTGCGGGCACCGTCCAGGAAGAGCCCGAAATCCAGGCCGGTGGCGGCAGCGGCAAGATGGCCGGCGACGCTGGTGACGCTGAAGCGGCTGCCGATGGTGGGAGTCATCAACCAGATGCGGAGCCAGTGATTACGGTTGGCCAGGCGATCGAGTTCGCTGTCATCGGTGGTGATGGCGCAGGCGTGTTTGCTGAAATCGATCTCGACGGCGGCGAAGGCTGCCTCGAGGGCGGCCACGTTGTTGAGCGTCTCCTGGGAGTTGCCGGAGCGGGAGACGGTCACGACGAGGGTGCGGTCGAGGTCGACGATCTCGAGGAGGTCGGCAAAGCCGGCGGGGTCATTGTTGTCGAGGAAGTAGAGGCGGGGGTAGTTGTCGCGTTCGAACTTGTCCTTTTCGTTCCAGTAGGCGCCGCGGAGTGCCTGGTGCAGCATGGTGGCGCCGAGCAGGCATCCCCCGATGCCGTTGATGATCACATAGGCGAAGGGACGGCCGGTCGCGCCGGAGAACTTGCCGCGGCGCAGGCGCTGGAAGAAGTCGTTGATGTCGGCAAAGACGGGCGATTGTTCGTAGCGCAGGCGGTCGGCCACATGGGTGACGGAGGTGCCATCCTCGGTATTGGCAATGTCGCCCCGCTCGAAGGCCTTCATGGCACGGTGGGCGCGTTCGATGGCGCTCTGCAACTCCTGGAGCTTCTCGACGCAGACTCCGGAGTGTGAGATATCCAGCGTAAAGCCTTCGTCGGGGAAAATGAGGGGCGGAACAACCGTCTGCATGTGGCCTTTACTTCTGGAGGTCGGAGGGTATAGTACGCAAGAGTAACAGTAGTCTCCATGGTAGGATTTCGGAGACGTACTAATAGCTTCCCTATGCGTAGTTGTCATCCCGGAGAGGCGAATCTTTCATGGCCATCCCGAAGGACGCACAGCCCCAGAATATCCAGCGGAGCATTCTCGTTCTGCTCCTGGCATTGAGTGTGGTCATCCTGCTGACGGCGGCAATCTTCGAGAGCAGCCGGATGCAGGAGACACCGGCCGCCATGGACATCGAGCAGCAGCTTCCACCCGAAGCGCGTGAGCAGGAGACGCAGCGGGCAAAGGCGCGGGCCCTCATGCTCGCCAACGAATACCTGCGCATCGGACGCTTCCAGATGGCTGTCGCGGAGTATTCCCGCGTTATCGCCCTCGAGAACCAGCATGCGGAGGCGTTGCAGGGGCTGGCGACGGCGGAGTTCCGCCTGGGCAGGCTGGAGGATGCGGAGCGCCACTTCAGCCAGCTGCCCGAGCTGCTTCCACGGCAGGTGGCAAGCTACAGCAATCTGGCGATTGTACAGCTTGTTCAAGACAAGCAGGATGAAGCCATGGACACGGCGCGCGCGGGGCTTGCTGCCATCGACCCGGCCAATCATGGCCCGCTGCACTTGATCATGGCTTGCCTGTACCAGATGAAGGCGCAACCGCAACAGGCGGCGGAGTACATTCAACTGGCGGAGAGCACTCTGGGGGATCGCCTGCCGATTGCGGCTCATGCCGCATGGGCGGCGCCATTACGCGAGCATCCGCTCATGCAGGCCATCCTGCGGGATGCTCCAGACTATTCGTCGGGCGACGGACCCGCTTCCGGCATCCTGCCGCCAGCCAAATGAGCATTATTCGGATTCTGCCTGAGGAGATCAGCAACCGCATCGCCGCGGGAGAGGTGGTGGAGCGGCCCGCATCCATCGTCAAGGAGCTGGTCGAGAACTCCCTCGATGCCGGCGCCACGCGTGTTCTGGTGACGGTGGAGCGCGGTGGACACTCTCTCGTGCGGGTGGTCGACGATGGCTGCGGCATGGATGCCGAGGACGCCCTGCTATGCCTGGAGGCGCACGCAACCAGCAAGATCCGCGAAACTGCCGACATCGAGCGAATCGGCACCCTCGGCTTTCGCGGAGAGGCCCTGCCAAGCATCGCTTCCGTCACCCATTTTCGACTGGAGACGCGCCTGCACGATGCCCCGGCGGGCACGCTCGTTGTTGTCGACGGGGGAGAAGTCCGGCAGGTAGAGGCGACGGGGTGCGCCCCCGGCACCGCCATTTCCGCCCGCAACCTCTTCTTCAATATGCCCGCCCGCCGTAAGTTCCTGCGCACGGTCCAGACGGAAGAATCCCACCTGCAGGAGATGGTCCTGACCCAGGCGCTGGCCCATCCGGAGGTCGCCTTCGAACTCTACTTTGACGGCCGGCAGGTCCTTGCCGTTCAGTCCGGCAGCGACCTGCGGACCCGTGCTACACTGCTGCTTGGCAAGGACCTGATGCAGGGCATGCTGGCTGTTCAGCATGAGGAAGCCGGCATTCGGGTGCATGGATTCGTGGCCCGTCCCGGATTGACGCGAACCACGCGGCGGGAGCAGCGCACCTTCGTCAACGGGCGTGCGGTGGAAGCGCAGCAGCTCTACCAATCGATCCGCGATGCATACCATACGCTGGTCATGAAAGGCCGTTATCCGCCGGTTCTGCTCTTCCTCGAACTGGGAACCGACCGTGTCGACATCAATGTGCACCCAGCGAAACGCGAGGTGCGCTTTCGTGAGGTGCGCCTGATCGGCGACGTCGTCGCGAACGCGGTGCGCCAGGCGCTGCGCCATGTGGCGACGGGGCGGGAGTACTCGCCCGGGCCGACGGGGAATCGGCCGGAGTTCGTACTGGCGCCGCCTCCCGCACCGCCCCCTGCTCCGCCTCGCCAGCAGGAGTTGCCGGACATCCGGGGCGCCGTGCCGCGGCAGGTTGCCCCAACTGCCCCAGCAGCGGAAAGCCAATCGGTCCCACCGCCTCCCGGGCCGGTGGTGATTGCCGCTCCCCCTGAGGAGGAGATACGGCAACCCGAGGCGTCGCCGAGCGTCGGCCTGGCCGATCTGCGCATCCTTGGCCATCTCAACCAGCAGTACCTGGTTGCCGAAGGTCCGGTGGGGCTGGTCCTGATTGACAAGCAGGCCGCGCACGAGCGTATCCTCTTCGAGCAATTTCTGCGTCGTGCCGGCGCTCAGCCTGCCGAGCGGCAAGGGCTGCTGATCCCGGTCACGGTCGATCTCTCCCCCACCGATGCCGCCACCCTCACCGAAAGCCTCGAAGAGTTCGGCGCCATGGGCTTCGATATCGAGAGCTTCGGGCAGAACACCTTCATCGTTCGGGCCGTGCCGCCACAGTTTCCCCAGCGTAACATCCGCGGCCTCCTTCGCGACATGCTCGACGACCTGCGGGAGAACAGTCCCGCCCGCAAGCGCATCGACCAGCGCCTGCTGGCTGGAGCCGCCTGTCGCGCCGCCGTCCGTGCCCGCACCGAGCTGAAGGAAGAAGAAATCAGCCATCTGTTGCAGGAACTCTCCCAGACCGAGCTGCCCTACACCTGCCCACGCGGCAAGCCGACGATGATCAATTTCTCCTTCCAGGAGCTGAACAAACGCTTCGGCAACCTATGACGCCGCCGCCTGCGGCCCGGGCGTCTGCCGCGGCCCGACGTCGCTCATGTCGATGCGCTGAAAACCGAGGGCGAAGGCGGGCGACGAGTCCGCCAGGGTGAAGTCGTCCTTGGCCGGATCGGCGCATTGGGGATCGGCACACATCGAAAAGAGATCGTGGCCCAGAGCCTGCCAGGCGGCGAAATCCAGATCGCCATCCTTGTCGGAGAAGGTGATGTTGCCCTCCTTACTGTGCCAGATCAGGTTCATGTCGCTGCGAATCCTGCGGTGGGCGAGCAGGTTGTTGTAGCCGCCCCGGTAGATGGGCGGCCCATGCGTGATGAAGATGTTCTTCTCCAGGGTGAAGCCGTTGTGCTCTTCACCGCGGCTGAAGGCCATGACGCTCTCGCCGCCGAAGGCGAAGATGTTGTTGCGGACGATATTCTCACGTCCATAGTGCTGGTGGAAGATCTCGCCATTGGTGCGATAGCAGACGTTGTTTTCGAGGAGTATGTGAGAGCTGCCTTCGTCGGTATAGAGGCACCAGGCGCCATAGTTGAGCTTGGTTACATCGTGAATCAGGTTGCCGCGCAGGACGGTCCCCGGCTGAACGCCGAGGGTGTAGATGCCGCCCATGTCCGAAAGCAGGCCATGCCCCAGATCGTGAATATGGTTCTTCTCGATCACGTTGTCGCGGGAGATATTGGGCTTGTAGCCCCAGACCCAGCCGCACGAGATGCCGCTGTAGTAGAAGTCGTGGATGTGGTTGTGGCTGATCGTGTTGCCGAACGCGTGCATCGACAGGATGCCGATCGATGCATGAAAGACGCGGCCCCCTTCGTGGATGTGGTTGTCGAGGATTGCCGTGTTCCCCGTACGCAACTCCGGCGCTTCCTCGAAAGCCGCTCCATTGAGGTGAATGCCTCCGCCGCCAAGATCGTAAATCTCGTTGCCGACGATGCGGTTTCCCAGGCAGCCGTCGCCAATATCGAGCGCGTACCAGCCAAGATGGGCGAAGCGGCAGTGAGCAAAGGTGCAGTTGCGGGCGCCCCGCAGCGAGATGGCGCCGGGAAGGTCTGCCGCGGCCTGTGCGGCACTGGCGCGGTTACCCCGGTAATGGCGGGAGACGCTGCGCGTGTCATCTTTCCAGGCGGTCCAGGTAGGATCTGCTTCATCCCCGGGCTGCACCCAGTCGGTGTGCTCGAAAGAGAGATTCTCGAAGCGCAGCCATTCCACATGCTTCCCTTGCTCCGGTTTGCCTTCCAAGCGCAGCAACTGCAGGCTCGCCGGCGCAAATACTGCCGTTGTTTCCGGATCCTCACCCGGCATCGGCAGGTAATAGAGCCTGCCCGCGGCGCGATCGAGGTACCACTCGCCTGGCTCGGTCAGCGCCTCGAAGACATTGTCGATGAAGACTGGCGCCAGCTTCTCGCCAGATGCTTCGACCAGCGGCGCAAAGCTGCCCCGCGAGGAGCTGATCATCTGGCTCTTCTCGTCAAAGCCCGAGACCGGAAAGCGTTCGTCGATCCAGAAGTGAAAGGCGACGATCTCCACATCCGTCAGGTTCCGCCAGGCCTTCATCTGGCCATCGCCAAGGCGGAACTGGCGGTTGTCACCGTCGCCCCATCCGCAGGGAACCTTCAGCCCCGGTACATCGGTGATCCGGTAGAGCCCCTGCTTGGGCAGCCGGGGGCGTGGGCGACGCCGGTCGCTGACGAAAAGCTCGCGGAAGTACCAGCGGCCCGCGGCCACATCCGGCAGATCGACTACCCACGCCTCGCCGCCGTGAACCTTTTCCGTGCGCCAACCCGTGATCCGCCGCCCACCGCAGAGCACCGCCTCTTCACCCGGATAGCTGGCATAGGTGACCGGCATCGAGTCGTCCGGTGTGAAGACGAGTGGCTTCGGCACCAGATAGCGCCCGCCACGAAGCAGCACCCGCACCGGCCCGGGTAGCATACCCGCGCTCTTCAGCGCGCGCAGCACCTGCTGTGCGTGCCAGACCGAGCGGAAGGGGCCATCGGTACGATCCGGGTTCGGTTCCGGCAGCGTGCCGCTCCACGTATCGGCACCGTCAACGGAAACGTAGTAGGTATCGGAAGCGATGGTCAATAGCGACTGAGCCATGAATGCGTTCTCCCCTGTGGTTGAAAGGCGAATTGCGGAAAAGGCGTAGCTACTTCCCGGTGGCTTCAGTGGCGATAGCGGCTTTGGCGGCGCTCAGCAGCGTTTCTCCATCCAGCCGTTGCTTGTAATCGGGATTCACATGCTGGTAGACGATCCTGCCGGCAGGGTCCACCAGGAAGACGGCGGGTACTGGCAGTCGGTGATGGCGCTCGCCAGACCACGCCTCCAGATCGATGCCGTACTCATCGTATTTCTGTATCGTCGGCTTGTCGACCTTGAAGGCGATACCCAGCTTGTCCGCCAGATCGACCCGACTGTCCGAGACGAGCATGAACTTGGGCTTCTGCTCGACCATCACCTGGCGCAGCTTTTCGGGCTGATCGGGGCTGACGGCAATGATCTGGTACCCCAGCTTGATGAGCTGAGATTCCACCTTGGCAATCTCCTGGAAGTGTGTCATGCAGTAGGGGCACCAGCCGCCTCGGTAGAAGATCAGTACCGTATGCTGATTCTCCAGCAGTGCCTGGATCGCCACTTCGCTGCCATCACTGCGACGGACGCTGGCGCGTGGGATGATAGAGCCAAGGAGCGGAGGCGAAATCTCCATTGCCGGATCCCTCGCGTCTCCGCCGCCAAACCAGCTCATACACGAGGTGGACATGACTGCCACCATTATTGCCATCACAAACAAGCATGACTTCTGCCACATGGTTATCTCCAGGATAGTGGGGGATGAACCTGCGTTTGCAGGTTGCCGTGAATGTCCGTTATAATAGTGGTGGTTCATGCATGAAACAAACCGCAGGGAGGTGCACCTGATGCCGACATCCACACTGGAAAAGGAACTGGCGGATTTCATCAAGCGTGGTATTCGCCTGCCGGAGGCGCCGCCAGAGGTCGACAAGGCACCATTCTGGAGTGGACTCCGTGACACGGGTACGGAGTTGTGGCTGGATACGGGGGACATCGCGGCGGCCGGTGAGCTATGGACTGGCGACTTCTCTGCCCTTACCACCAACAACACCCTGCTCAACGCCGAGGTGCAGACCGGCCAGTATGACGACCTCATTCGCGAGGCAAGTAACCTGCTGAAGGACCGGGTCGGCCAGCGCCGTGTCATCGAGATCGCCTTCCTCCTCAATGCCCGCCATGGGCTGGCCATCGCTCAGCGCTTCGGCTGCAAGGTGAGCGTCGAGCTGCACACGGACCTGGCTGACGATATGGAAGCGAGCATTCACTATGCCCGGCGAATCTACAGCATCTGCCCCACGCATTTCATCGTCAAGGTGCCCCTGACTGCCTCGGGGCTGGTGGCCACGCGCCATTTGCGCCGCATGGAGATTCCCGTCAATTTCACGCTCGGCTTCAGTGCCAGGCAGAACTATCTTGCGGCTCGTTTTGCCTCCCCCTCCTATGTCAATGTCTTCCTCGGTCGCATCAACTCCTATATCGCGGATAACGAGCTTGGCAGCGGCGACCATGCGGGTGAGAAGGCGACCCTCGCCAGCCAGCGCATCATCACCTCGATCAGCACCAGCCGGCGCCGAGATATACGGCAGATCGCCGCCAGCCTGCGTGCGCCATCGCAAATAGAGGAACTGGCCGGAGTTGACGTGCAGACCATGCCGGTAAAGGTGGCCGCCGGCGCCCGCGAACGGCTCTCCGGCGAGTGGCGCAACCGCCTCGCCGAGTGCTATCGGGTCGACTTCGCCGATGGCATCGATCCCGTGCAGGAAAAGCTCGACCTCTTCTGGGAGCTCGATGAAGGCACAAAGCGCCTGGGCGACAGCATGGCTGGGAATCCGCCGGCCACCGCCCGCGAGTTGGTCGAACGCGCCCATCAGCTTGGTGCCGGTAATCTCTTCCCGCACCTCAGCGACGAGGAGCACGGCCATATCGCCAACGACGGGAAGATCCCCCGGCACCGTCGCTGGCAACCACGCATCCACGCCGGCGAGATCGCGCCGGATACCCTGCTCAACCTTGCTGGACTGGCCTCCTTCGCCAAGGATCAACGCGCCCTGGACGACCGCATCAACCAGGTCCTCGACACCGTCTGAGAAGACCCACCAACCGGCTTACCCCCGAGGGGCGATGATCCGATCGGACAGACTCCGGATCTCCTCCTGCAACGCTGCATGTTCACTCTCGTTGAGAACTTCGCCAGCGGCATTGATCGGGCGGCGCAGGCGCACCCGCACCGGCGTGAGAGCGACGATAAGGCTGATATCGCCCCACGACAGAATATTGGGGATGAACTGGCTCATGCCATAGCCCGGCTTCTGGCTGCCCGAGAACCACGAGCTGAGCATCTCGACCAGAACAGCTTCCGTGAAGCGCCCTGAAATGGCCGTGGCCGTGGCGGCGGCAAGCGCCAGCTCTCGATAGGCCAGCAGTTCGCAGCGCATCGCCGGCTCCGCGCGGACGATGGCCTCGCGAATAGCGATCAGATCGCGGGTCCAGTCTCCGATCATGGTGCGGCCGAGCCAGAGGGCGGCCCGCGCCGCCTCGTGATCCGCCGGTTGCCCCATCGTATCCCATTGCGTCTCGCCGCGGTTCCGCAGGTCGACCAGGCAAACGGCCTTGCCCTCCGCCAGCAGACTCTGGACCTCCTCCGTCTGCAGGGCGGCCTGTTTGCCGTCTGGGTGAGCAACGATGGTCAGGTGGCCGGGGGTGGCGCCTGGCGGACGAATGGTGACGCAGGGGAGGGGGAGGTTGGGCTCCACCTCGACCACGAATTTCTCCATGCGCAGGTCGCCCACCATTTCCGTACCCCGCTGACTGACCGCGACGCAGGTGCAATCGTCGGGCAGCCTGATCAACTCCGCCAGGATGCCGAGCTTCTCCTTGCGCTCGATCTTCATCTCGTGGGCCATGCTCTCCTCGAGCAGGGCTTCCGCTCTGTCGGCGACGAAAGAGAGAATAGACTTGACTTGCGGCGGGCGCTTGTGATCTGGATAGCAGAGGAGCTGCTCCTCCGGGAGGTCTTCGAACTGCGGGATTTCGCATGGCCAGCCACTTCCTTCGTCCTTGAGCCATCGACGGAACCACCCGAGCATGTGGCGGCGCATCTCCGGCCAGTAGCCGTGGGGCAGGTCGATCGTCTGATACGCGAGATGCTCTTCCGCCCCGTACAGTTGATACACCTGACGCGCATCGCGATAGGAGCGCAGCATCTGCTTCAGCGAAAAGGCTTCGTTGCAGTCCTGCAGTGCGTTGAGGATGAGCACCTTGTTGGGCGCGGCAAGCCCGAGCACTGCCCACTCTTCCATGAAGAGCAACCCCTGCGGCAGCACCTCACAGACGCAGTTGCGATTGCGCACATACGATTCGAAGGTGCCCACCGATACCACAGGTACCGCGGCCTTCACCCGCGCGTCCAGCGCGGTCAGCCACATGGTCTGGTTCCCCCCGCCGCTGGCTCCCGTCACCCCCAGACGATCACCATCAACAAAGGGCAGCGACTGCAAGTAGTCCAGGCCGCGCAGGTTGTCCTGCACCTGCATGCCCAGCAGCGTCTTGCCGACATTCAACAGCGAGGCACCGATCTGAGCGCCATGGTACTCGTAAGAGCCGGGGGTGGTGCCCCGTTCGCCCGCCCCGATCGCGTCGACCGACAGCATCACAAAGCCGTCCATGGCAAGCATGTGGCCGCGCGCCGCAACCCGCGGAGCGATCTTGCCCTGCTGCCAATGCCCATGGACGCCAAGTACGGCCGGAAAGGGACCATCTCCATCGGGCTTGAAGAGGTTGCCGGTCACCCACATGCCGGGGCGACTCTGGTAGGTGACGCGCTGCACCTGGTATCCATCGAGCTGAATGGTGCCATGCACTATTGGCTCCAGCGGCGCCTCGATTTCCTCCACGCCCGCAAGTGTCCGAATCTGTTTGATCAGGCTCTCGCGCCTGCTTTGCCACTCTTCAAGGCTGCCTGGCGGACGGTGCAGCAGGTGCCACTTGCGCGCCTCCATGTCGAGGACGTCACGCAGCAGCGGGCCGGCCGATTCATGCCAGACATCGGTGTTCAGATGCACAAGGGTGGGGGATGTGGATGCTTTCATTCGCTGCTCTTATCTCCAATGGCTGACCGTCGCAGACGGCAAGCCGATAATCGTTATTGTTCTAAGGAAGCTCATGGCATACACGCGCGATTCGGCTGGCCGCCTCTTCGGTGGCTGCCGCGCTGACGTGTCGGTTGGTGACCAGCCGTATGCGGCTGGGCGGGACGGCGCTGACCAGTACACCAGCTTGTCGCAGGTGCGCCGCGAAGGCCTCCCCGTCGCAGCCGGTTCCGGCGCACTCCACGTAGATCATGTTCGTCTCCACGGAATCGAGATCGATACGCAACCGGGGGAGCCCCATCAGCGCCTCCGCCAGGCGCCGTGCGTTGGCGTGATCCTCCGCCAGGCGATCGACCATCGTCTCCAGAGCGACGATGCCCGCCGCCGCGATAACGCCAGCCTGCCGCATCGCGCCGCCAAGCCGCTTCCGGCATCGGCGCACCTCCGCGATCAAATCGCCATCGCCCACGATCAAAGATCCGATCGGCGCGCTCAATCCTTTCGACAAGCAGAACGTCAGCGAATCGACCAGCGCCGCATACCGCGCCACCGGCACTCCCGACGCTACCGCCGCATTGAATATCCGGGCTCCATCCAGATGAATCCGCAGCTCATGCTTGCGAGCCACCTCCGAGAGTTGACTCAGGATCTCCAGCGGCACGATGCGGCCGCCCGCACGGTTATGGGTATTCTCCAGGCAGAGCACTCGCGAACGCGGGAAGTGCTGATCGCTCGGACGCAACGCCGCCTCGACCTCCTCGGGCAGTGGATAGCCTCGGCGGTCATCGAACAAGCGCGGCATCAGGCCCGCGACGGAAGCGATGCTGCCCCCTTCATAGTAATAGACATGCGATTCGGCTCCCAGGAGCACCTCGTCGCCCGGTCGCGCCTGCGCCATCAGGCTGGCAAGGTTGCCCATGGTGCCGCTGGCAACCAGCACCGCGGCTTCACGTTCGAAACGGCCCGCGACCAGCTCCTCCAATTGGTTGACGGTTGGATCCTCCCCCCACATGTCATCCCCAAGCTCCGCCTCGGCCATCGCCCGGCGCATCTCCGCTGTCGGGAGTGTCTGGGTATCGCTGCGCAGGTTGATCGGTTCTATCATGCCGTCGGTTCCTGAAGCTGGATGAAGCCGGCTTGTGCGGCAGGATCCGCGGCGGCATCCAGTAGTCGGCGAATGGTCAGGCTCTCCTCGCGATCAATGCTCGGCTTCCCGCTCTCGAGAAAGTCCAGTACGGCAGCCGCGGTATCCAGGAAGAGGCGCGAGCCGTCAACCTCGATCAACGCCGTCTTGGCCTCGGTGGTGACGCTGGCGGCAAAAGGTGTTCCGGCATTGACATAGACGTTGACCACCGCCGTGCGGTCACCCGCAAAATCGATCAACAGCTGCGACTGGCTGCCGCTGCCCCGCCGCATGAGCCGCTTGGCTCCGGCACCCATGCAACTGACGACGATCTCCAGCGGATGAATCGCATACTCGCCGAAGGAGCTTCCCCCTCCCCATGCCACCATGTGCCGCACCGCCTCGGTACCACCATTCTCCGCCACATACTTCTGGACGCCTGTGTACCGCAGCGCCGAAGTCGTCTGCACCGGAACCCCATACTCGTCCGCCAGCGCGAAGATCTGCTGGGCGGTCGCAAGGTCCGGCGCGAAGGTCTTGTCGACGTAGGTGGCCTTACCGAAGGGGAAGATCCACTGGCACAGTTCCAGATGCACTTCCGGGTTGGAGGGCGCCAGCACCATGAAGACATCGCACCTGTCGGCCAGTTCCGCGGGCGAGTCGCACCAGGGGACATCGTTCGCCTTGGCCCAGGCCCGGCTCGATTCCTCCTTCAGTGCCGTGACCCCCGCAACCTCGAAGCCCCGGCTGCTCAACTCTCCGCGAACTGCTTTCAGATAGACATTCGCATGGAAGTTGTCCGCGTTGTAGTCGACGTACCCGATCTTGATGCCCATCTTTATTTCCGCCTGTAGTCCATGAGGTTGCAGCGCCGTGGCGAGAGTTCATGCTTCCAGCATATCCTACCTTGCGCGCACCTGCTTTTCCATCACAGACTGACCAAATAAGGCCCCTTTTCACCGAAGATGCCCCGCTGTTCCGCGGGCAGGCGTCACTGCTGGCTCCACTCGACCCATACCGGCTTCCAGATGCCGCCGGCGGCGCTGATGTCATGCACCCGAACTGTCAGGAGATGCTCGGTAGGCTCAGCCGTCACAAAATCGGTGATGTCCATCGCAAAAGGCTGATCCCACGCCTCCCAGCCGTTCGGTTCGCCACGATGATGGCCCACGCGTTTGCCGTCGATCCAGACGGTCGCCTGCTCGTCCACCGCGCCGAAGTGAAGCATCGTGCGCTGGCCTGGGCGATTGTGCAGGGTCACGGAGCGCCGATACCAGGCGATGCCGTTGTAGTCGTACCCCAGGCTCTCCCAGTTCGCGCCAATGCTGATCGTGTCCCACTCTCCGGGCGGGGGATCGGGAGCCATCCAGTTCTGATCTTCGCCCACCTGCTCGGGATCGAGGCGGAAGGCCCAGCCGTCGAACGGCAGGGAGACGGGGCGTTGGCGGGGCTGGCCAACGGCGGCCACCGCGGCGGCATCAGGCGTGAAGCGCTGATCCGCGGCGGCATAGGCGAGAGTATCGCGAAGAATGGCGCGCAGGTTGGTCCGCAGGTGAACCGACCGCAGATTCTGCAGGCCGTGCGGCTGCCCAGGCGTGAAATCGCAAGCTCGACCGCCGCAGACGATCACCTTACCCCTGCCATGGACATACTCGACCATGGCCGCATAGGTCCCGATCGCTCCGAACAACTGGTCATGCTCCACCGCGATGACCTGCCCCGTTGGCGCCCGCTCCTCCCAGGCGAACTCGGCGAAGTAGTCGTTCCCGGGAAAGCTGGCATTGGTGTACACAAAGCCCGCATCGGCAAGACTGGTCAAGGCGGGATGTGCCGCCATGCCAGCTGCCGGTGCCAGGCCGATGGTCAAGCTCTGGCCATGGGTCGAGCATTCCCGCACACGATCCGGCGGGACCTGCTCCAGGCCAAGTTCTACCACCAGTTGGCCGGCCAATCCGGTGAGGATCAGCCCTCCTCCCTGCTGGACGAAGTCGGCCAGCGCCTCGCGATGGGCTGTCAGCGCGGGAAGCAGGCTGACCTCTTTCGGCGTGGCGCTGAGCAACTGATGAACCCAGACTGCATCCCACTCGCTTCCATCCCAGGCATTGCCGTCCCGATCGCGCCAGACCCCTGCCTCATCCGGCACGAACCAGCCGCTCGTCGCATTCTTGTATAGCCAGGCCAGGTTCATGTTGTCTTCCACCACGTACCGATCCGCCGTGAAATAAGCAACCCGGATCGGCAGACGGGATTCCGCCAGGGCAACCTCGATCGCATCTTCCAGGCGTTGCTTATTGGCCGTTGCCTGCTCCAGCAGGACGATGGCGCGGTCACGAAGGAGGTGTCCGTTGAGTTCGCCGTTTCGTTCCGCAATGCGGCTGCCAAGATACTGGCCGACAAGCACCACAAAATCGCGAATGACCGGGCCGGCCAGGGGGAGCTTATAGTACGTCTCGAGCGGCCACGCCGAATAATCGATGCCGAGCACCTCCGTATGCGTTCGCAGCAGATCGTCGGAGGTACTCAAGACAGCTGCCACGGCGTCCAAGTGCCGGCGGGTATCCAGCAGGTATGGAACCTTCTTCTCCAGCTCGCGGATGGCGGCAATGGCAGCGCCGTAGCGCTCTTCCGCCTCTCCCCAATCCCCGGCTGCCTCGGCGGTCGCCGCTTCGGCGATCAGCGCATCAACGGCACTGGTAACGGCTCCCGGCTGCCTGGCGTAAAGGCGTCGGAGAATACGCGCCGTCACCCGCGGCTGCCGTACGCGTGCCTCCCGGATTATCGCCTCACACGCGGCGAAGTCCTCGTCGGTGCCGATGAGAAAGATCCGCCCCCCGCCTGCTTCGAGCGTGATGGGAAGACGCCCTTCCGTAAGGCTGACAAGCGCGAGATCGTGAAGATCGTAAAGCTGCCGCCCGGTCAACAGCTCGGCGGGCAGAGTCAGCGTGCCGGACTGGCGCTCGCGGACATCGTTGTTCCATGGCAGGAGGAAATGGCGCTCAGGACGCGTGATGTCCTGCAGGAGTCCCACGCTGAGAGCCGGCCCCTGGTACTCGATGAAACGGACGCTGCCGCTCTCGATGCCGATGCTCTCCGCCTCGATTGGCTGGCAGGGCACCAGGCAGGGGCCGATTGTCGTGGCAATCGCAGCCTGGCGTCCCAGCTCCGGCCAGAGTTCATTGTTGGCCTGAAGTACCAGATTGAGAAGATTGTCCTCTCCCTTTGCCCACCAGGTGTTGTAGAGAAGATGATAGTAGAAGTAGCCCTTCGCGCCTCCGGCAAGCCCCATCCAGAACTGCATGCGCATGTCCTCGACGCTGGGGCGGGAATCCTTGAGGTCAGGCAGCGTCTGCTCGTGGGCGCCGTGATAGGCGCTCGCCAGTGGCAGCAGGTAGAAGACGCGTTGCGGCTGGTTCTCGCGAATCCACCTCATTCGTTCCGCGATTGACCAGGAGTTGTCGCCGCCATCGCTGGTCACGTAGAAGTCGCCGGTGATGGGTTGCATGTGCCGCGAGAAGCTCTGGAAGCCGCCCCAGGAGGGCAGACAGGTCATCGCCGGAGCCCCGGCATGCTCGTTCAGCAGCCGCTGGGCCGCTACCGCCGGCGCCAGGAAGCTGGGCTCGTCATCCGTGATGAAGCCCACCACGGTCTCGGGGTAGTTCTCGCGCAGCTTGCGGGCAAAATCGAGGACAGGCGCCAGTGCCTCGGCCTTGGCTGCCATTTCCGCGTCACTGGCCAGCGGCTCCATCCGTTTCATGTCGTCCCAGATGGGCAGGCGGTACCGCAGCCAGTTCGTCAAGCTGGGCCAGATGCGCATCTCTCGTTCCGGCAGCGATTCGCCGTACAGCCGCTCTCCGAACGCGTTACAGCCGATGGGATTGTCGTCGGCATCGCGGGCAATACCGTAGATCGTCGGGTGCTGCCCCCAGATCGCATTGCAGCCCTGCAGCGCCTGAAGATCGAGAAACCATTCGCTCCGCTCTTCCCTCGACGTACCGGGCGCCATCAGGTTGTTCGTGCCTCCCGCATAGAGGCCGAAGGGGAACCAGCCCTGCATCTGGGGATGCCGTTCATAGTAGTCCCACATGGTAGCGTCCTCCGCGCTGGCACCCAGTGCGGCAAGGGCAAGACAAAGACAGAAAAGACGACTCATGGTTGGCTCTCCCTGGGTTGTGCGAAGCGGCCGGGCAGGTGCCACTGGGCCTGACGCCAGAGCGCCTCGCCATATTCGCGAAGTCGATCGTCCGTGCGCGGCACCGATAACGGAGCCGCCCACACCACAATCGGGAAATCCAGATAGACGTTGCCGAAGCCGCCCGGCGGCCATTGGCATCGCACCCGGTGTTCGGGCTCGACCGTCAGTAGTGCGTACAGCCACGGATGATCTGCCCGCCAGGCAAACTGAAAGGGGTCGACATTCAGGAAGGTGTGCACTTCGCGCCGGTCGCGCGCCGCCATGCTGGCACCGCGACCCGTGAGGTGGAGCATCGGCTCCGGCAACTTCAGAATCGCATGCGGCTGCAACCCCGGGTGCGACCTGGCCGGGCACTCGAAGACGACAAAGGCCCCGTCCCCAGGAAGGACGATGCGCAGCTCCAGCCAAAGCTCTTCGCGCTCCAGTCGCAGCTCGATCTGGGGACCCCGCTCCCCTTCACCTATGCGGACGTTGCTCGGTACCGTCTCCTGAAAAGGATAGAAGAGTTGCCAGCGTGGCCGAAAGTATGCCGCCAGCGCCTCGTCTCCCTGTCCCATGAGGCTCCCCTGAATCCGCGGCTGCCATTGCCCCGCGTCGTCCTTCCAGTCGCACTGCCAGGACCAGCGCTTGGCCAATGGCTGCACGCTGATCTTCACGCGCACCTTTCCATTCGATATCCAATCCGTGCCACTTTCACCGGCTGCCAGGATCGGCAGCATGAGCAACACCAGCCACCAGCGCCGGACGTGGACTTCTGTATGGCCATGCATGTACGTACCTCGTCGTGAAGTGGATCAGGAGGCGGGGCAGGGACCGAGGGTGACCCCTGGCAGGATACGAGGTGAAACCAGATACTCGCGGCAGTGCAGCGTCTTGCCTTCCATGGCGGCACTCAGCACGTCGAGCGCCGTCGAGATCATTGCCGACCAGTCGATGCCGACAGCCGTGATGCCATGGGGCGATTCATCCATGCCGGAGTAAGGCATGAGGAGCGAAACATCCTCAGGAATGCGAATCCCGTGTGCCGTCAGCTTCTCGTAAAGTGTCACTGCATAGGAGGACCCGGCCGTGGCAATGACGGTGATCCGGCGGCTCTGGATAAGGGGAACAAAAGCATCCGCGACCTTATGCATCAGCCGGTCGTGATTGCCCGGATTGAACGCTTCGGCCAGATCCCCATCGTTCGGCGCCTCGAGGCCCGCCTTGGCGGCGTTCTCCCGAATCGCCTGCAAGCTGGCCGCCTCCACGTCCGCCCCGTCTCCATGCTGAGTTGACTGCACAATGCCGAGCCGTCGGTGTCCGCGGGCGGCAACCTGCCCGATCAGCGTACTGAATCCCCGCCGCAGATCCACATTCACCATCGGCACATCGGCCGTCTCAAAAGAGAATGGCACATCCATCAACACCAGAGGCAGCTTCTCCCGAAGAAGCCGCACCACATCCAGATGCGGCGTACCCACTATCGCGCCATCGACCAGCCCGTTGAGCACCGGCGGGCACTGAAAGCCCTGGCGTTGATGATACCAGTACGATATCGGATAAAGCCCGCGTTGCTGCGCCAGCCACGCCAGAAGCGCCGAGCGCGGGCCTTCCAGCGGATTCTCCACCGGGTTCTCGTCTCCTGAATGGCTCACGTGCATGATGATGCCCGTCTTCGATCTGGCCTCGGCAGTCCCACCGGTCCGCAGCGTACGCGCCTGCCGGTTCGGCGTATAGTTCAGCGCATGAGCCACTTCCCATACCCGCCGCTGCGTGGCCGCCGAAAACTTGTCGCTGCCATTCAGGACCGCGCTCACTGTGGCGACGCTCAGATTCGCCTCGTGTGCTACATCCTTCAGCGTCGTCTTGCGCTCTCTGCCTACTGTCATGAACATCCTTTCATTAGATCGTTTCAACCACTATACCGTCCAAGCGCGGGCTGGCAAGTCGATTACGGAGAATTTCACCCTCTACAGATAGGCGCGCGCCCATACCAGTGCCGCTGCAAGAGTCATTGTTCAATTTACCTTGCAATTGGAACTGGCGTGGCTATAGTATCGCTTCTATTCAATGACAGACAGGTTTTGAGCGGCGGTATTGTTCCGCTGGAGGTTCGTGGAATTACGGACGGTATAAACGCCTGGTCAAGATCGGGCCTTTATACCGCAATTCCGCAAATCCGCCTGCAGTTTTATCTGCTGTGCTGCCGCATCCTGCCACCTGGGCGAAGAACTACCGTCCCAAACGGTTCCTCTCCCCACAAAACCAAAGAGGATGCTTACATTATGGCAATCCACAGTATCGACATCGAGCTGGCGCCCGGGCGCGTCATCACCATCGAGACCGGCAAAATGGCCGCCCTCGCTCATGGCGCCTGCACCGTTCAGCAGGGGGAGACCATCGTCTTCACCGCCGCCTGTTCCGCCGATCCGCGTCCAGGCCTCGACTTCTTTCCCCTCCAGGTAGACTACCGCGAGAAGTTCTCCGCGGCCGGCCGTATTCCCGGCGGTTACTTCAAGCGTGAAGGTCGTCCCAGCGAGAAGGAAATCCTGACCTCGCGCATGACCGACCGGCCCTGTCGCCCCCTCTTCCCTGAAGGCTACATCGACGACGTGCAGATCCAGTCGCTCCTGCTCAGCGCCGACGGCGAAAATGACGCCGACGTCCTCAGCATGCTTGCTGCCTCCGTCGTCCTGACCCTCTCGCCGATGCCCTTCAACGGCCCTATCGGCGCCCTCCGTGTCGGTCGCGTTAACGGAGAATTCGTCGCCAACCCGACGCACAGCGAGATGGCCGAGAGTGATCTCGACCTCGTCTACGCCGGTCTGGCCGACAAGGTGATCATGATCGAAGGTGGTGGCGACGAGGTCAGCGAGGAAATCCTCCGCGACGCCCTCCGCTTCGCTAATGAAATGGTCAAGAAGCAGATCGCCGCGCAGCTCGAACTGGCCCTGCGGGCAGGCAAGAAGAAAGTCGAGCCGAAGCTCCACCTGCCATCCGAACAGGTTGTTGCCGCCGTGCGCGAAGCCAGCGCCGGCAAGCTCGACGCCCCCTGCAAGATCTCGTCGAAGGAAGAGCGCTATGCCGCTCTCGGCGTTGTGCAGGAAGAGGTTACCGCTGTCGTTCTGGCCAAGGTTGAAGGCGATGCCGACGACCTCAAGACGCAGATCAAGACCGCCTTCAAGGCAGAGACCGAGAAGACGATTCGTCGTCACATCCTCGATGAGCAGCTGCGCAGTGACGGTCGTAGCGTCGATCAGCTCCGCCCGCTGAGCGCCGAAGTCGGGCTGTTGCCGCGGACCCATGGTTCCGGCCTCTTCTCCCGCGGCGAAACCCAGGTGCTGGTCATTACCACCCTCGGTTCCGATCGCGAAGTGCAGAGCTCCGATGCCATCACCGGTGGGCAGGATGAGAAGAAGTTCATGCTGCACTACAACTTCCCGAATTTCAGCGTCGGTGAGACCGGCCGCATCATGGGCCCCGGCCGCCGCGAGATTGGACATGGCGCCCTCGCCGAGCGTTCGCTCGAGCGCATGATGCCCAAGGACTATCCCTACGTTGTCCGTTGCGTCTCCGAGGTGATGGCCTCCAATGGCTCCACCTCCATGGGCAGCGTCTGCGCCGCCAGCCTGGCGCTGATGGATGCCGGCGTACCCCTCAAGAAGGCCGTTGCCGGTATCTCCTGTGGGCTCGTTCAGGATGGAGAGCGCTCCATCCTCCTTACCGACATTCTCGGTAGCGAAGATCATTATGGCGACATGGACTTCAAGGTCTCCGGTACCCGCGATGGCATTACTGGATTCCAGCTCGACCTCAAGATCGCCGGCGTCTCCGTCGACTTGCTGTACGATGCCATGTTGCGCAACAAGGATGCGCGCATGAAGATCCTCGACGTCATGGACATGTGCATCGCCGTCCCGCGCGACGAACTCAGCCCGTACGCTCCCCGTGTCCATGTCATGCAGATCGACACGGAGAAAATCGGCGCCCTTATCGGACCGGGTGGCAAGGTCATCCGCGGTATCACCGATAAGCACGACGTTCAGATCTCTGTCGAAGATGACGGCACCGTCAAGATCTATGCCAATGACAAGGTCAAGATGGATGGCGCCATTCGTGACGTGGATTCCGTGACTGCCGAAGTGAAGATCGGCAAGATCTACCGCGGTGAAGTGAAGACCGTCAAGGACTTCGGCGCCTTCGTGGAAGTGCTGCCGGGTCAGGACGGCCTGCTTCACATCTCCGAGATGGCGGATTACCGTGTCTCCAAGGTTGAAGATATTTGCAACGTCGGCGACATGGTCACGGTCAAAGTGATTGATGTCGACGATCGTGGCAGGATCCGCCTCAGCCGGAAGGAAGCCCTTGCCGACATGGAAGCATTGACCCCCGAAAGCTGAAAGCTCAGCTTGACAACCAACGCCGCGCTTCTACCTTAAGCGCTTGATTGTCGTTTTTTCAACGCCGAAGAGGATGGTGCGTTATGAAGAAGGAAATTCACCCCGAGTACTACGAAGATGCCGTGATCACCTGTGGCTGTGGCGCCGAATTCCACGTCGGCTCCACCCGCAAGGAAGCTCGCGTCAGCATCTGTGCCAAGTGCCATCCGTTCTTTACGGGTAAGCAGCGCTTCGTAGATACTGCTGGTCGTGTTGATCGCTTCCTCCGCCGCTACAAAATGCAGCAGCCGGAAAGCGAATAACACTGGATCCATCGACCGGATGCCGATAGGCCGGTCTTGCATCTTGACCCCTCCCCTTCATCGGGGAGGGGTTTTTTTGTGCCCTCGGTTAGCGCTCTCACGCCGTTTTTCCAGTGATGACCTCAAGGCCATCATGCACCGTGTAGCTCCGCTCCACAAAATTGGACGGCTCGCTTCCCGGAATCGCCGAATCAAGGGAGCGGATGCGCAACTCGACCGGGAAGGTCGGTTTGAGCACGCTCCTCTGGTGACGTTCCGCCACGGCTCGTCTGGCCCCCTCGATCAGCATGGGACGCGTCGCTTCCGCGGCAAGAAGAATGGCCGCTTCCCGCGAGATTCCCTGTTTCACCGCCACGGTGGGTAATCCTTCGCCAAGCGTCGCGCGCGCTTCCCGACAGGCCGCGGTGTCGCCGGTGACCAGGATCACGGGTATGTCGAAGTGGCCGGCAATCACCGCCATCTGGTAGATCTCGCCCCGCTCGACGCCGTCGTACCAATACTTCGATTCCGCCCGCGAACTCTGCGTGTGATGAAGCACGCCGTCAGCCGTGCCATTCATGGCATGATAACCCACCAGGACAATGCCCGCAAAGGTTTCATCCAGCCCATACAGGGGATGTGTACCACGTGGCATGCCGGTGATGTACTGAACCCCCGGAATCATGCAGGACGGTATGAAGTTGTTCCCGCCATTGTGCCCGTCGAGTGCCACGATCTCCGTGGCCCCGCCTTGCCGGAGACCCTCGGCCACCGCGGCAATGTCGCCCATGAGCAGCCGCATGGCATCCAGAAAGTCGGGCGTCTCCACTTCGCGGGTCTGACGAAACTTGAAGACTCCGGTTGCGCCTTCAAGATCGGTGACGATGTAGATCTTCATCGTGTCCTCTTTGCTGGTGATCGGATTTCATCGAAAGGTGGGAGTGGCTTCCATCCAACAAATGTGACAGCTCATGTGCGGCAGTGCAATCTCGCTGACTGCGTCCAGGCGATCTTGAAAAACGACACTTGACCCGCCCGCTGCAACGGTTTACTCTGAATCGGGCCACTCGATCCCGATCCGGCCCGTTCATATCCAGGAAACACGACTCCCTAACCCATGAGGCACTCATGATAAGCTTTATCAGCCGCTATCTTTGCGTCATGGCAGCATTCCTTGCTGTCTTGACGGCTCATTCCCAAGTGACGCTTACCGAGGAGGGCGCCATGAAGGCGGTTATCGTAGCCAATGAGCATGCTGCACAGGCAACCATACTGGCAGATTACCTTGGACGAATGGCTGGCGCTGAAGTGCCGGTTGTCGCTGATGAGGCCGCAATCCCCGCCGGAAGCGCGGCTCTGGTTCTTCGCCTTGCCGATGCCATCGCCGGCCTTGACGACACCGCTGCCGGCATGCAGGGCTATCGCCTCCACACCGAAGCGAACCGTCTCCACCTTACCGCCCGCTCCGCTCAGGGGCTCACCTATGCCGTCTATGGCTTCCTCGAGGATCACCTGGGGGTGCGATACTACTCCCCGGACTTCGAGATCGTTCCGACGCGGGCCACCATCCAATTAGCCCAGATCGACGATCTTCAGCAACCCGCCTTCCGCCTGCGCAGCATGGGCGGATCCTTTATTCGCGGTGAATACGAATGGCGTGAGAAGAACCGTGCAAGCGGCAATACCCGCATCGTCTCCGGCCACAATTTCTATACCTGGATTCCTCCCAAGACCTATTTTGCCGATCATCCCGAATGGTTCGCCTTGATTGGCGGAAAACGCTCGACCCCCCATACCATGGCCCTCTGTGCCACCAACCCGGAGCTGGCGGAAGAAATGGCCCGCAACATCATGGTCAAGATGGCCGATCATGACCCCGCTACGCCAATCCCCGCCGGCCAGGGCGATGGATTCACCCCATGCGAATGCCCCGATTGCCGCGCTCTCGTCAAGGAACAGAGCAGCGAGATCGCACCCTACATCCAACTGCTCAACCGAGTTCTCGAACGCACCGCCGACCAGTATCCCGAACACCAGCTTGTCACCTTTGCCTACTTCGGCACGCTCAAGGCTCCCCTCACCCTCCGGCCCCATCACAACCTCTGGGTCAATGTGGTCTCCAGCTCCCTCCCGCTCTACCCGGCCGGCGACCAGTTGGGGCGCATCCGCGACAACATCCACAACCGCGACTATCGCGAAGCCATCATCACCTGGGGCAAACTCGTCCCCGGACGCCTCGCCATGTGGGATTGGACCTGCAACTTCACCGACGCCACCGTCGAATGGCCCAACATCCTCAACGTCTGCGACAATGTTCGCTTCTTCCACGAACAGGGTGCCGAAACCGTGCTCCTCGAAATGCCGGCCGGAGAACTCAACTGGGTCTGGATGAGGAAGTGGCTGTTCAGCAAGATGTTGTGGAATCCTTCTCAGGATCCCGAAGCGCTGCGCAGGCAGTTTGTCGATGATTACTATGGCGCTGCCGCAGCTCCCTTCATCCATCAATACCTGCGATACGTGGAGCAGGTGGCCCGAGAGAGCCGCTATGCCAGCGCCACCGTTCGCTGGACCTGCTTCACCTCCATCCTGCGCCAGAAGCTCTTCACCGATGACAAGCTCGAAGCCATGAGCACCTTGATGCAAGCAGCGCTGGAGGCAGCGCGCACCGAGGCCGATCCCGCCTTCGCGGGCCGCGTCGAAAAGGCAATGGCCACCTCCATCGACAGCCTGCTCCTTACCGATGCCGGCGCGTTGACCAGGGTGGTCAATCCCCGGGACAACTCCCTGTGGCTGGTGCCCGGCGGTCGTCCGGATTTTCCCGAGCGAATCGAACGCACGGCGGCGGCTCACATGCTCGCCCGCGGTGCCGGCGCCGAGCCCTGGCACTTCCGCTATCGCTTCCTCCTGCGCACTGGCGGCAAGATCGAAACCGCATCCTCCGACTCGCTCGTCCTCGAACTGCTGCCTGCCATTCGCGGTCAGCTGCTGAGCCTCGTCCACCGGCCCACCATGCGAGAGATGCTGGCGCCCGGGGAAGACTTCCAGACGGGGGGCTACACCGATCTTATCCCGGGCGTCAGCACGGTCGGTTGGGAAGAGGTTCAGACACTTCCAAATGGTGTCGCCATGACCGCCACCGCCGTCTCCTCCCCATGGTCTACCCCGGCTGGAATTGCCGCTCGCAAACAGCGCTACCATCTGCATCGCAGCGTCAGCGTGCAGGACGCGACGATCACCGTCCAACGCCACTACGATGGCCAGAAGATGCGTGACGCGCAACAGAGCTTTGTCGGACGCTGGTCCCTGGCCATGCCCCATCCCGAGCGAAGCCGCCTGACCGTCAAAGGAGGTGGTATCGACAGAACCTTTGACCTGCACCATGTGGCCGCCTCCACGCCCGGTGGTGACGCCGTGCCGGAACTCTCCGCCGGCGACGTCGACGTCGAGATTTTCACCGTCATCGAGGGCAAGGCGATCGAGCTGCCGATCGTCGATCAGGAGGGCGATCTGACCATCCAGCTCGATCGCGGCGATGGCCTCCTCGCCCTGCTGAGCACCTCCGCTGCCGGACACCAATCCATCGCGCTGACACCACAGGCTTTGGAGGGGCGTCTCAGCATATCGCTCACCTCCATCCCCCACACCTTGGGCGATTCAGCCGCCCGCATCGATCTGCCCGCCATGACGTTGCGCATCGATAGCACCGCGGCTGCCGTGGAACCCCCGCGGTTATCCGTGAATCCCGTGGACAAGGCGGAACTGGTTTACATCCCCCATGGCACCTTCACGATGGGAAGTCCCGCCGGTGAGGGACTCGTCGATGAGTCTCCATCACGACGCATCGAACTCGATGGCTATTGGATTTATCGTCATCCCGTCACCGTCGCGCAATACCGCACCTTCTGCGAAGCGACCGGGCGCACCATGCCCAGCCTGCCTCCCGCATCGGCTGGGGATAATCATCCCATCTTCAACGTCGACTGGCATGACGCCAATGCCTACGCGGTCTGGGCAGGCGCCGCACTGCCGACCGAGGCCCAGTGGGAGAAGGCCGCTCGCGGCGTCGATGCGCGCCGCTATCCCTGGGGGAATGATTGGGATGGCTCCAGATGTGCTTCTCTCGAGACGACGGTCTATCGCCAGGAATACGGCACACATCCTGTCGACGCTCATCCCGATGGCGCCAGTCCCTATGGCGTCATGGACATGGCCGGAAACGTCTGGGAATGGGTAGCTGACTGGTATGCCCATGACGCTTACCGCGGCATGCTTGCCAACAATCCCACCGGCCCAGAGCGCGGGAGCCACAAGGTCCTGCGCGGCGGATCCATCAACTGGAACGAACAGTTTCAGCGTGTCACACAACGCATGATCAATCCACCCGATGCGCGCGGCTGGATCTACGCCGGTTTCCGCTGCGCACTTCCCCGCGATGCCGTCAAGGAGTGAACCGTCTCCGTCTACCGGTAGCTTTCGAGCGCGCGGATGGTGCGCTCGATCGCTCCGCGCTGCTCTTCAACCGTCCGCCGAGAAGCCGTGGCAAGACGTTGGCGTTCCGCTGGATCGTCCAGCAGACGGCGGACCGCCGCCGCAAACTCCCCTTCGTCCGCCACTTCGATCGCCGCGTCTCGCTGTTTGAAGATCGTCGCGATTCGGCGAAAGTTCTCCATGTGACTGCCAAAGAGGATAGCTTTGCCGAAGATGGCCGGTTCGATGATGTTGTGGCCCCCTTCATTGCCACCCAGGCTCTTGCCGACGAAGACGATATCCGAATGCGCCAGGAAGCTCATCAGCTCCCCGGTCGTGTCGACGACGAGGATCTGGCAACCTGCTGGCGCGGCCGCGCCATCCCGTAGTGCCGTGAGGCGAACATGAGGCAGCCCGCTCTCCTGCAGAAGGGGCGTCAGCTCGGGCAGTCGCTCCACATGACGGGGCACCAGGAGCAGTTTCACCCGTGGAAAATCGGGCAGTACCGCCCGCATCGTTCGCAGGACAATCTCCTCCTCGCCCGCATGGGTGCTCGCCGCGGTCAGCACAAGCCGTTCTCCGCTGCCGAAGGCCCGCTCCAGCCATGGGCCCACCGCTGCCGCCTCCTGGTCCGGCGTCTGATCGAACTTCATGTTGTTGCACACTTCCACTGGTGTGCGGTCACCCACCACGCGCTTCACCCGCTCCAGATCTTCGGCCGTCTGCACCCCGATCCAGCGAAACTTGCCCAGCAGCGGCCGAAAGACCGCCCGGTAGTTGTAGTAGCCTTGCGCCGTGCGATCGGACATCCGGCAATTCACCAGAGTGATGGGGCAACCTCGCCGGCGCGCCATCGTGATCAGCGTCGGCCAGATCTCCACCTCAAAGATCACCAGCATCCCGGGTCGGATGCAGTGCAGGGCCAGCCAGACAAAGACGAACCAGTCGATCGGGCAGTAGATCGGCGTCACGTTCTCCGGCGCCTTCGTTCGTGCCAGCTGCTGTCCCGTGCTGGTGGTGGTGCTGAGCACGAAGCTCAAGCCCGGTTGCCTGGTGTTCCACTGGCGAATGAAGCTCAGGGCCGCCACCGTCTCCCCAACGCTCACTGCATGGATCCAGATCGCTCCGTCGAGCTCCCGCAGCCGTTGCCGCTTGGCCCGACCATAGAGCCCGAAGCGCTCCCCGAAGCCACTCAGGAAGTTGCCGCGCTTGATCAGGTGGGCCAGATAGAAGGGCGCGTAGAGGACGAAGAGGAGCGGAAAGAAGAGGTTGTACAGCACCAGCATCAAGCGAAACATTATGGACAACCCCTTACCGGATGAGCGCGCTCGTTGATTCTACCTCAGCCCTTGGTATATTAGCCTGCCCACTCAAAATGTAAACCGCCGGAGTCGTTGTCAGCTCATGGATTATTTGGCCGCCGCAAGAAACATCTTCAAGCTCGAGATCGAGGGGCTTCAGGCCGTCAGTGAACATCTTGGCGACCCCTTCTGCCAAATGGTCGAGCTCTGCCTCAATTGTGCGCGCCAGGGCGGCAAGCTGATTCTCACGGGAGTCGGCAAGAGCGGGCTGATCGGGGCCAAGATTGCCGCTACCCTCTCCAGCACCGGTTCTCCCGCCGTCTTCCTCCATCCCGTAGAGGCGATGCACGGCGATCTGGGCGTCCTCACCCCGCATGAGGATCTCCTCATCTGCCTGAGTTACAGTGGCGAAACCGACGAGTTGCTGGCCGTGCTTCCTGCTGCCAAGCGCTTCGAGATTCCTATTGTGGCCATCACTGCGAAGAACGGCTCAAGCCTGGGTGATTGGTCCGACCTTGTTGTTCCCATGGCTGTCCCTGGCGAAGCATGTCCCTTCAACCTGGCACCCACCACCTCCACCACTGCCCTCCTGGCCCTCGGTGATGCGCTCGCCATGGTGTTGATGCAGGCAAAAGGCTTCAGCCGCGAGGACTATGGCCTGCGCCACCCCAGCGGCGCCATCGGCAGGAGCATCACCATGCGCATCCGCGACATCATGCGCCGCGCTGACCGCGTTCCCACCGTCAACCCCCAGACCACGGTTCACGATGCGCTCATGGAGATGACCCGCCGCCGATCCGGTTCCGTCATCGTTGTCGATGACCAACACCATCTTCTGGGTATCTTCACCGACGGAGATTTCCGGCGCCATGCGGCCAACAACCTGGACCTCCTGCAGTTGCCGATCAACCGCTTCATGACCAGCTCCCCCATCCACATCCGCGAGGACCAGATGGCAATCGAAGTGCTCAACCTTCTCGAGAAGCGCGAGATCGATGACATCCCCGTTGTCGATGCCCAGCAGAAAGTGGTGGGTCTGGTCGACATTCAGGACCTCCCCAAGTTCAAGCTGATGTAGGGCTGGTCGCCTCAGCTCTCGCCAGTATCGTCCGGTTGAGTAACCAGAGGAGGCCAGACGCCATACAGCTCTTCGAGGACAATGCGCGCCGCCGCCTCGTTCGGTGGAGAGCCGCCGCGCAGGCGAGAAACCGCTTTGCGCATGCCCTCGACAACCGCTTTGTGACGGTCGCCATCGGGCAGTATCCGCAAAAGGGCAGGCACCAGCTTCTCCGGCCGCACCTCTCCCTGCAGAAACTCCTCATAGACTGTCTCCTCGGCCACCAGGTTCACCATCGTCACATACGGAATCTTGACCAGCCGCTTGCCGATCATCCACGTCAACGGATTGAGCCGGTAGATGACGACGAGTGGAAGCCCGAGAATCGCGGCCTGGACCGTCACCGTGCCCGACGCGGCGATGCCCGCGGTCGCCTTGCGCATCTGGCGCTCCGTATCCCCGGCGATCACTTCGATCGGGATCGTTCCCCGGGTTTCCCAGAAGCGCAGTATCTCCTGCTGTACATGGCCCTGCAGCCGCTTGTTCGGCAGGGGAAGCACAAAGCCGTATCGCGGCTGCTGACGGTACAACTCGGCCGCCGTCTCCAACAGGGGCTCCAGATGCCGCTCGATCTCACTCATGCGGCTGCCCGGCAGCAAGGCGATCAGGTCCTGCTGGCGCTTCACCTCCGTCAGCGGATTCTGTCGCAGCACATCTACCAGCGGGTGACCTACAAAGCTCGTATGAATTCCGGACTTGCTGAAGAAGCTCTCCTCGAACGGGAAGATCACGATCATGTGATCGATGGTCCGCGCCATCTCCTTGACCCGTCCTTTCCCCCATGCCCAAACCTGCGGGCTGATGTAGTAGATCACCTTGATCCCCAGCTTTTCCATCTTCCGTGCGAAGCGCAGGTTGAAGCCGGGATAGTCGATCAACACCACGGCGTCCGGGCGTTCCTTCTCTGCCCGCCTGACCAGGCCGTTGAAGATCCTAAGGAACATCGGCAGATGCTTGATGACCTCCACAAAACCCACGATTCCGAGGTCGCTGGAGTCGACCAGAATCTCAACCCCGGCCTCGCTCATCTCTTCCCCGCCCATCCCCTGCACGATCAAGTCAGGCGACTGCTCCATGAGGCTGCGCGCCAGCCGTGCGCCATACAGATCGCCCGATGCCTCCCCGGCAAAAATCCAGACTTTTCGAGGCTGCTCGTTGAAAGTGTTATCGGTCATGGGTATCTTACTGTTTCCAGTCAGAGCTGGATGGTGTGCCGGTATTCCCTTGCTGCCGGACGATTAGCACGTGGCGGCGAATGAGCAATGTACTGCCGCCTGGTGCCAACACAAGAACAGATGAGCATTTTCAGCCATAGGATTTACATGGACACTACCGAACGCGACCAGATCATTGCCCGCTTACTCAGCGAAGGAAAAAGCCTCGGCGAGGTTCAGAAGATCCTCGAACAGGATCATGACTGCAAGATGACCTATATGGACCTGCGCCTCATTTCCTCCGCTCTGCAGGTCGATTGGACCAAGTCGGATAAGACTCCCGACAAACCCGCCCCGGACGGCATACCGGATCTGGGTGCTGAACCTGAGCCGGAGGCCGGCGCCACCAAGATCTCCATCAGCAAGCTGGTGCGCCCCGGCGCCTTGTTCAGTGGTGACGTCACCTTCGCTTCCGGCGCCACCGCCGAATGGTCCGTCGACCGCATGGGTCAGCTGGCTCTCAATCCCGCCGAAGGATCCAGCCGCCCCACGCAGGAAGATCTCGAAGACTTCCAGATCGAACTGCAGCGTGAGCTTCAGAAGAAGATGGGTGGCGTCTGAGCCTCAGCCGTTGTATTGATCCCAGCACGCATCAGGATCGGCATTCTCTTTCATCAGAATCTCGATCCTCTTCTCGAAGGACTTCAGGCTCCGGCTGCATTGCGTGCGCAGCCGGGTGCCTTCCTCATAGCGCGCCATGCAATCTTCCAGGCTGAGCTTGCCGCTTTCCATCTCCGCGACAATCTGCTCCAGCCGCTCAAGAGCCTTCTCGAAGGGAAGCTCCGCGACCTCCGCCTTCGCCTTTTTCCGGCGAGGTTTCGGTTCCGTCGGCGATGGAGCCTCCGCCGGATCGGCGGATGGTTCGGGGGTATCCGGTGGTTCCGGGGGCGGTTCGTTGAAGAGGAAGTCCTGGTCAGCCATGGCTGTTCTCCGGTGCAGTTTCGTTGCTGGTAACATCGAGTTGTAGTTCGCCTTCGGCCAACAGGGCGCGCAGGTGGCTGCCGGCGGGTGCATCGGCGGCCCGTCGCACTGCTTTGCCGGTCGCGCTATCGAGAAGGATGGCGTAGCCGCGCGTCAGCACACTGCGGGGGTTGAGCAGCCGCAGGTGTGAGTCGAGGCGTTGCAGCCGATCCTCCTCGCGTCCCAGCTGCTGCGTCAACTGCCGTCCCAGCCGCGCGGCAAGCTCATCGACACGTTGCTGATAGTTGCGCACCAGGTGCATCGGCTCGCGAAAGACATAGTGACTGGCACAGCGCTGCACCCGGCTTCGCAGGTGGCCCACCCGCAGCTCCAGGCTCTGGTTCAGCCTCCGACCCAGGTTCTCCAGCCGCTCCACGTAGTCGGATTGCTGCCCGACGACCAGCTCGGCCGCCGCCGATGGGGTAGGGCACCGCAGATCCGCCACGAAGTCCGCTATCGTGAAGTCCACCTCGTGGCCCACCGCGCTGATCACTGGAATCCGGCTGGCCACGATTGCCCGCGCCACCGATTCTTCATTGAAGGCCCACAGATCCTCCAGGCTGCCCCCGCCACGCGTCACCACGATGACATCGCATGCGCGGTGACGATTCAGAAACTTGAGCGCCGCGACGATGGAAGGTGCCGCATCGCGCCCTTGCACGCTGACCGGGCAGATGCGGATGTGCATGCCGGCAAAACGCCGCCGTATTACCTGCAGAAAATCATGCAGCGCCGCACCGTCCGGCGACGTGACCACCCCGATACAGGTCGGCAGCTTCGGCAGGGGGCGCTTGCGCGACTGCTCGAACAGCCCCTCGTCCAGCAGCCGTTGCTTCAGCTGCTCGAACTGCTGCTGCAAGGCTCCCAGACCTTTCGGACGCAGTTGCTGAACCATCAACTGATAGTTGCCGCGCGGTTCATAGACGCCGATGGTCCCGTATACCTCCACTTCGGCGCCTTCTTTCAGTTCCAGCCGTCGCGCCGCCCCGGCGCCATTGAAGTAGACCGCGCTGATCTGGCTGCGCGAGTCCTTGAGTGTCAGGTAGACGTGGCCGGAGCGATGAATCGTCAGGTTGCCCACTTCGCCCGTTATCCATAGCGGAGGAAAGCTCCCCTCGAGTAGCTCCTTGATGGCGCGGTTCAGTTCACTGACGGTAAGTATCTGAGCATTACGGTCGGCCATCATCATCCTCTCGCGGGGAAGCGGAAGCCGGCATGACTGCCTCCTCCTGCGCGACTGCGGCGGCTGCCTTGGCGGCACGCATGCTGCGCTCTTCTGTCTCCAACTGGAAAATGTAGAGCATGACCGCCACCATCGCGAAGATGAGCGGCCCATAGATCACGCCGATGATTCCGAACAACTGCAGGCCGCCCAGGATCGCAAAGAAGAGCAACAGATTCGACATCCCCGTCTTCCCCTGCATGAGCACCGGACGAAGAAAATTATCGATCGTGCCGACTACGATCGTGCACCAGAGGAGAAGGAAGATTGCCTGCCATATATGCCCCACAATGAAGAGATAAACGACGATGGGAACCCAGATGATGGCAGTGCCGATCACCGGCACCAGCGAGGCAAAGCCCATCATCACACCCCACACCAGCCATGGTACTCCCGCCACCGCCAGGCCAATCATGCCCACGACTCCCTGGGCCACCGCCGTCAGCAGCGTCCCGGCGACTGCAGACTTCGTCACTTCCTTCACCCGTTCGATCAGCATGTGCTCCTGCTCCACCGAAAGCGGCGAGAGGCGCACCATGTAGTCCATGATATGCTCACCGTCTCGGAAGAAATAGAACATCACAAACAGCATCAGGAAGAAATTCAGCAGCACGATGAAGGCGTTACCTACCCCGCTCACCACCTTCTCGCCGAGCACATCGCTTCGCTTGATAAGCCAGTCTCGCGTCGCCTCCATATCAATGGTCCATCCTGGAAAGAGGCTTCGCCTCCAGGATACAAGCTTCTGCACGATCATCGAATTTCGTAGTTTCTCCAATCGTGGCGACCGTAGCCAGCGCTGCACCGCAAGATCCACCTCGCTGACGGTCGGCGAGTTCTCAACCGCCTCGGCCGCAAGGGGTTCCGCGTTGGCGCCGCCATTCTCCGGGGCAGCCACTTCAGCATCCAGTATCTCCTCGACTTCCACGGCAAAGGCAGCTTCAGCATCAAACTGAACAAACCACTCCTGGATGGACCTGAAGGTGTTGATACCGCGATAGACCAGCGTCGATGTGAAGCCCGCCAGTGGGATGATGACCACCAGTGCCACCACGGCGCAACTCAGGCCCGCCGCCAGATTGCTCCGGTTCTTCGTTTTCCGCAGCAGCCACTTGTGCACGGGCGTGAAAATCACCACCAGCAGGCCGGCTATGATGATGCTGTGCAGATACGGCCGGATGATCATGAAGGCGCCGTAACCGGAGACAAAAAGCAGCGCGAGGATAAGTGCTGAGCGTGTGCGGTCGCGCGTTAACAATCCTGCCTGGCTAAGCGGTTCTCTGCTTGTTGCCAATGCTAGATCTCCTCAAAAGTTAAGTTCGATCGTGCCGGCTCTCCCATCGAGCAGCCGGCACGATGTCGCCAACCGTGAATCAAATGTAGGTGTTGACCAGATTCTCCAGCATTTCCTGGCGACCGCTTACAGCCTTCGGTTCGCCATTGCTCCTGGTGTAGGCGTCCAGGCTGTCGAAGCTGGCCTCTCCTCCCAGTATCTGGTTTCCAAGCTCGCCCTTCCAGCCGGCGTAGCGCTCGGCTACCGCCTTGTCGAGCTTGCCGTCGTCGAGGATCCGTTGCGCAATCAGCAAGCCACGGGCGAAGGCATCCATCGCCCCGATGTGCGCGTGGAAGAGGTCGACCTCGTCGACCGAACCGCGGCGCGGCTTCGCGTCGAAGTTGAGGCCGCCCTTGCCCAGACCGCCCTGCCGCAGGATGAGCAGCATGGCGAAGGTGGTGTCGTAGATGTCCGTCGGGAACTGATCCGTATCCCAGCCGAGCAGCGTATCTCCGCGATTCGCGTCCACGCTGCCGAGCATCCCAGCGGCGGAGGCAACCGCCAGCTCATGCGCAAAGCTGTGACCGGCGAGCGTCGCGTGATTCGCCTCGATATTGAGCTTGAAGTAATCGCTCAGACCATACTGCCGCAGGAATGAGATCACCGTGGCGCTGTCGTGGTCATACTGGTGCTTGGTCGGTTCGCACGGCTTGGGCTCGATCAGAAACTGTCCTTTGAAACCGATCTTCCGAGCATACTCCACCGCCATGTGGAGCCCCTTTGCAAGCTGCTCCTGCTCATGACGGATGTCCGTATTCAGCAGGCTCTCATATCCCTCGCGCCCGCCCCAGAACACATAGTTTTCGCCGCCAAGCTCGACCGTCGCATCGATGGCATGCTTCACTTGTGCCGCCGCATACGCCGCCACTTGCGGATCGGGATTCGTGAAGGCCCCGTGCGCATACCGGGGATTGCTGAACAGATTGGCCGTCCCCCACAGCAGCTTGATACCCGTGCTCTCCTGGCGCTCTTTCGCCAGCTTGACGATATGTTCCAGATTCCTGCACGATTCCGCGAAGCTGCTGCCTTCCGGCGCAATATCCCGATCATGGAAGCAGTAGTAATCAAGGCCGAGCTTCTGGCAGAATTCGAAGCACGCATCGACCGTCGCCTCGGCCACCTTCAGCGGATTGCCACCCTTGTTCCACGGGCGATTGTAGGTGCCGCTCCCGAACATGTCGCTTCCCGTGCCCTTGAAGGTGTGCCAGTAGGCCACCGCAAAGCGGAAATGCTCGCCCATCGTCTTGCCGCCCACTTTCCGATCCTTGTCGTACCACCGGAAGGAAAGGGGATTGGTCGACTCTCTTCCTTCATGACGTATCTCAGAGATTCCCGGAAAGTAGCTGGACATGACGAACTCCTGCAGGATGATGGTGTGTGTGCGAAAGTGTGGATATGGATGTCGCCATGAATGTAAGGACAGCTGCCCGCTTGTCAAGACGTCGAGGCGCGAAGTACAGCCAAAGACACGCCCCCTTTGCCTTGAGCCTAAGCTGTTGCCAGACGTTCCACCACGGGGAACTGGTGACTGTCGCCAAGACAGGGCGGTCCCACAAAGAGCTCGAGCATCCCCGTGCCTGCCGTAATCAGCACCGCGTAGTCCGTTTGATAGGCTTCCGCGTCGCCATGCTGGCAGACTGCGCCGCTGCGATGCTCCAAAAGCTTGCTCAGTTGCTCGTGCGCTGAAAGACGATAGCGGGCGCCGATGTAAAGCATCCGGTTCTCTACAAACTGCGCCCGTGCCCGCGAACTGGCGTACTCCTCGCTCTCCAGCCAGTCAGCGTCAGCGCGACGGATCATCTCCCGCATCGATTCGTCGTGCAGGTGGTTCACCCCCACCTGGTAATCGCCGCCCGTGCGGATATTGACATAATCACCAGCCTTCTCGATGCTGGCCAGCAGCCCCGTGGCATCCGCCGCGATCAGGTTCGCCCCATTGCCAACGAGCGGGATCTTGCGCGCCATCTCGTAGACATCTTCCACCGTCTCGCACGTTCGCAGCAGGACGGTCGCCAGCAGCGACGACGCCAGGCCATTCTCGATGGTGCTCAGGCACGGGCGCCCAACCGTGTAGGAGATCAGCAGTCCAGAGGCATTGATCCCTGCCTGCAGGCCGATCTTGCCGAGCCGCCACAGCCCGGTGCTCCGGTTGCAGCCCACACTGTCATGGTCGACGACTGCCAACAGGCGAACCCGTTGCGCCATTGCCTCCCCAGCATCCACCTCCTTGTCCAGCGGCAGGCCATTCTCCGTGCGAAAGAGCACCGGTCCTTCGCGACGATGGCGCCAGATGACGGTACTGTTTTGAACCAACTCCAACTCGGGAGCGTAGGCCGGCGCCAGCGTGGCCCAGAGCGCTTGTCCCACCGGAATACCCAGCACCTCGGCGAAGCCCATCCCTTCATCGTAGAGATCGGGAAATTCACAACTCAGGTAGTGCACCATCGCCTGATAGCGAAGGGTGGTATCGGCTGCCTGCCACAGTGGCAGACTGGTAGCCAACTCCTCCTTGAAAAAGGGGGCGGCATGTTCGGCATGCTGTCGTCCCACCTCGCGGGAGGAGCCAGAAAATGTGAGGGCTGCTATTGTACTCATACCGGGCACCTTCGCCCGGACCACGTTCGATCGATACTTTCAGGCTTTTGCATGCTCAACTATAGCGCATTTGCCTGAAAACACAACTTCTTACGCGGAGCCGCGCACCACCAGGCGGGGCACGATACGCCGCGCATGGATCCGATCCTTCGCGGCTTCATGATGGATGGAACTGAGTAAGGCATCGGCCGCGGCCAGCCCCACTTCGAAGCTCGGCTGCGCCAGTGTTGTCAGTTGCGGTGTGCAGAGCTGCGCGATCATGCGATCATCGAATCCCACCACGGCAACGTCCTCGGGGACCTTCAGCCCCAAAGCCCGCAGACCGTCCAGCAGCCCCACAGCCAGCGCGTCCGAGTAGCACTGCACCGCATCCGGCCGTGGCGTCATCGTCGCGAGCGCGGCCGCGGCTGCTCGCCCGATCTCGAAATAGCGCGGCGATGTATGCCCCACCTCCGTATACAGATGCAGCGGCTCGCGACCGAGTTCGCGCATCCCCTTGTGATAGCCATCCAGTCGCGTCGGCACCTGGGCCGGCCCTACATACGCAATCCGCTGGTAAGCCCGCTCCGCCAGAAAGTGCACCGCCAGCCGCACCGCCTCCGGCCGGTCGATGCTGATATGCATGTACGACTCATCTTCGTCCGCCGCAACGTGATCGATCACCACCACCGGGATCCCCGCCCCCAGCAGACGGTCGCAGCAGCTCGCGATCGTCGACGGCCGGTGGGAAAACATGGCGACTCCTATCGGCTGGCGCAGCTCCAGCTCCGAGAGCAGATCCTCTTCCGGCATCTGCTTGGCATCGTTTTCCATTGCCGAAACCACATGGATCTGCAGAGGTAGTCCCGCCTCACGCAGGCGTTGTTCCAGACCTTGGATCCGCTGCAGATAGATCTCCGCCGCATCGTTGAAAACCGTGGCCGACCAGGCGATCAGGACAACCTCGTGGCTGCGCCGCGAGCGCAACGACCGGGCCGCGAGATTGGGCCGGTATCCCAAGCGCAAGGCAATCGCCTGTATTCGGTCGCGTGTTTCCGGTGCCACATTGGTTTCGCCTCGCATGACTCGGCTTACGGTCCTGGCCGAAACACCGGCTTCCCGAGCGACTTCTCGCAATCCCACTGTCGAACTCACCGCCACCCCCTTTGGTCGACCACTAAGATAGGCGACTGCCGTGCCAGGTCAAGCAGTCGGAGTCCAATTGGAGACGAGATGGGCGACGGGAACTGCTGGGGAGAGTGCGACCAGCAGCGGAATCTCGAGATGGTAGAATATCGCCGGTGCCGCTGAGCCTCTCAGGACGTCAGATCCCAACCAAAAGCGGTTGCCGATTCACCTGATCTCACGCTGACAGATACTATTTTTCTGTCTGAAAAGTCAGTGACGGATTTGACGGTATAGCAGTCATGGCGTATTGTCCTTACCAAGAAGAACTACCTGATTCCGTCACTCCTTACAACACCGGCAGATGACAGACCACAAGAAGAGCTCTTTAACCCAGCGACTCGTCACCCAATTGGGTGATCATGTCCGCGCTGGCCAGCCCGGCGAACGTCTGCCTACGGAAGCAGAGCTTTGTGAGCAGCTTGGCGCCAGCATCAACAAGGTGCGCGAGGCCTTGACGCTCCTGGCGCAGGAAGGGCTCATCGAGCGCCGCCAAGGCAGCGGTACGTACGTTGCGGATCGTCTGCCCACCAAAGCGATCGGACTCGTCAGCAGCCTCGACCTGCTGCATCCCCACCAAGTGGGCGGCATCCGAGGACGCGCCTACCATTTGCGCGAATGGTTTCATCAGCAGGGCATCCGTAGTCGTCTGTACATAGGCCACACGGCCCCCAGTGGCAGCTTCAACATGGAGTTGCCCGATCTGTTCGAGGACGTCCAGAGCGGCCGGCTGGCCGGCCTGGTCGCCGTCAGCTTTCCTTCCACAGGCTGTCTCCTGCACGAGTATCCACAGCTCACCCACTTGCCCATCATCGGCAATGTGGCCGAGTACCCCTACAGCTTCTCGACTGAGCACGACGAGCGGGTGCTTGCCGCGCTGCGCTACCTGGTGTCTTGCGGCTGTCGGCGTCTTGCGTTGCTGGGCTGGGAGAGTTCTGCCAATCCCCGGAGACCGATCGATGCCGTGCTTGCCAGGTACCGACAGGCGCTTCCTCCTGACGTCTCTCTGGAAAGCCACCATATTGGCCTCGACCTGCATCCCAGCCTCCCGGGTTCTGCCTGGGACGAGATGCGCGAGATCTGGACCGCGGATGCACAGAAGCCCGATGGGCTGGTCGTCGGCGACGATTTTCTTCTCCACGACGCAGGTGCTGCCCTGCGCGCTCTCCGCGTACAGGTACCGCGCGACCTGCAGATCGCCGCCCTCACCACCGCCGATATCTCCCCGCATCCTCCTTTCCCGTGCGCCAGGCTGGAGATCGACGGTAAGGCCGATGCCGCGCTGGTCGGCCAGTTGATGGTGGCGTTAGTCAAGGGCAAGCGTCCGCGTCGGCGGATCTGGTCTGCGGGGTTTCGGCTGGTTCTGCCAGCCGATATGTACCTGGGCCCTGCCCTCCGTTCTCACGACTACGCTGAAACCCACACTCCGGAGTTCTGAACAGATGCGTCCTATCCCCGCCCGCCACGCCTTCACCCTGATCGAGCTGCTCGTCGTTGTTGCGATAATCGCCATCCTCGCCAGCATGCTACTGCCCGCTTTGAGCAGAGCCCGGGACAAAGCGCGGGCGATTGCCTGCATGAGCAACCTCAAGCAGATCGGCGGCGCCGCCCTCATGTATGCCGATGATAACGATGGCCAGATCTTCAATGCCTACGCCACCAATCGCTACAGCGCCAACCTGTGGTACGAGAGTACTATCGACTACGTGCCGAAGAGCGATGTCTACCAGTGTCCCTCCTTCGCGCCCCTTCCTGTAGCAACCCTTGGCGCTCTCGTCTATGGATGTCGCTTCTACACTGGCTTCATCTACAACAACGAGCACACCAACAACTGGTACGGCACCGGCCCCGTGGCCATCCACCGCGTCAGTGACAGCAGCGGCTACACGCATTTTGCCGACTCGATCCTGCAGAACCGCAAGCACCAGTTCTACCGCATGGATGGGGACAACAACACGAACCAGTTGCACACGCGGCACGGCAACGACCGCGCCAACGCCTGGTTCCTTGACGGGAGCGTGCGCGCGCACACCGCGCCGGAGTTGGCCACGCTCAACGAGCAGGCCTTCAACGTTGGGGCCCGCCACTTCGTGCGCTATTGGTGCAGCATGTATATGGTCCAGCTGCCGTAAGCTACCGACATCGATCAGGGGAGATTCGATATGAGAGGGATTGTTTTGTCTTTGGGGCTGGCTATGGCCTGTATCCTGACGCCCGCGCACGCCACCCCCGGCACCCGCGACGGCCGCTTTGTCGTTCCCCATATACCGTGGGCCAAGCCGCTGGCCGGGGAACCGCTCAAGACGCTGGCCATCGTACCCATCAACGGCGGGCGCGACCTCTGGGACCTGGCCGAGTGCCTTGACCTCGACCTCACCGTGCTCACCGTTCAGGATGCCGCCGGCCACTTCGGCGGCCCCCAGGTCTTTGGCAACACGGCGCCAATCCGCTACTGGGGTCTGGCCTATGACGAGCAACTCGCCAAAGCCCGCGCGGCGCTCGACGGGCCGCGCTATCAGCTCATCCTGCTGGCCAATGTCTGCCTCTCGTCCCTGCCGCCCGAGATCGCCAACAGGGTCAGCGTACAGGTGGTCGCCGGCGCTGGTCTGGTCATGACCAACGCCAAGCTCGGCGATCTGCTGTATGACCAGCTCTATACCGCAACTCCCGCCAACGGCGATCCCGTCGACCTCCTCCGCCCCCTGCCGTTCGAGGCCCTGCTCGCCGGTGCCAACTGGGAGGGTGGCCAACCCGTGACTGACGCATTGGCCGCGACGACCGCCTACGACGCCACCAAGGGCTTTGCCGCCTACACCGTCGGCGCCGGCCGCTTCTATGCGCTGCCCTTTCCCTTCCAGGGGGTGAGTTGGGGCGGCTATGCCTCGGTCCCGGCCCTGATCCCCGGCATCCGTATCAACATGGCCAATCGTTGGCAGGAAGACCTCTACTATGCCATGGTCGCCAAGGCCTGCCTGTGGGCCACCCACCGCGAGCCGCTCGCCCGCATTGCCGACCTGGAGTATGCTCCGACCGACATGGCGGCCCGGGCAGTCATCACCGCCAACACCCCGTTCAGCGGTGAGCTTCGCGTCGAGTTGCGCGATGCCATCACCAACCAACTCCTGGCCAGCGACAGCGTCGATCTCGCTATGGCCGAGGGGCACCGCGAGGTGAGCGTGCCCGTGGGCCACTTCCTGGGGCGCACCACCCTCATCGCCCGCCTGATCGATGCCGCTGACCGCGTGCTGGATTTCGCCGCTGCGTGTGCCGATGTCGCGCCTCCCGAGCCGGCCACTCTTGCGCTCGATCACGACCTTTTCGGTGCCGGCGCCCCCATCACCGGCACTATCAAGGCGCCGGACGGGACCGCAATCACGCTTACCCTTTTCGACGCCCAGGGCCGCATCTGGGAACAAGGCGCCCTGCAAGCCGAGGCCACGCCAGTTCGCTTCTCGCTGCCGATCCGCTCACCCGCCATTCTGCACGGTCTGCGCGCGGTCGCCAGCCGCGGCGACGCGATGATCGCCATGGACACGAGCTTCTTCACTGTCGGGCAGCCGCGCGATTCTTACTATGTCACCGTCTCTGATGAACCCTGGCCCACCTGGCACACCATGCGGCGGTACGAACGCATTCGGGAGTGGGGCGGCGACGGTGCTCGTGACCACAAGCCATCGATCGGCGACGCCATTGCCTTCGCCATTGCCGGCATCGACATGAACCCCGGCCGCCCCCACGTCCCCGGCCCCAAAGCACTCGATCCGGCCTTCGTCAACGAACTGGTCGCCATTGGCGACGCTAACTGCCGGCTCTATCGCCATTTCAACCAGGCCATGTACAACACGACCGACGATTGCGGCCCCAAGGCGGGCTTTGTTCCCACCGCCATGCCCCGCTTCCTGGACTGGCTCGGCGGGCTCTACGGTTACGATGTCGGCGCCCTGAATCGTGAGTGGGAGACCGAATTCGCCGCCTTCACCGACATCCCGGCTGACCTGGTCAAGCACGCGCGCCGCGACGGCAACATTCCCATCTGGAGTGACTACCTGCACTTCACCGGCGAGACCTACATCGCTGTCCAGCGCACCTATCGGCAGGCCATCCGGGCCGTCGATCCCACGGCCACCGCCGGCTGTGACGCCGTCTACTACGAAGCTTCGCTGCCCAGCCTGTACCGCGAACTCGGCTACATCATGCCGTACTACAACCCGCTCACGGTCGAGGTCGGCCGCTCGCTATCTCGCGCCGAGCCACCCGTCTACACCGGCATCTGCACCGGCGTCTATGCCTACTACCGGGGCACCGAGTCATACTGCCGCATGATGCCCTGGCACATCCTCCTCTCCGGCAATAACAGCATCCTCTTCTGGTCACTGCTCGCCGGCTTCGAAGGGGACCTTTCCATTGGCGGCGAGCAGCTGGTCGGCTGGATGATGGACGAGATTTCCCGCATCAAGCTCTCCGGCGCCGCGCAGTGGATCGTCGCCGCCGACCGCGCCCCCGCGGGCGTCGCGATCCTTTATTCCGAAGCCAGTCGTCGCGCCGAGCTGGCCGGCTCGCTCTCGCCGCAACTGGAGGACGCCGCCGCCGCCTTCCAGGAGATCATTGAAGACCAGGGTCTGCAGTACGACTACATCTCCACCCGGGACATGGTCGAATACGGTGTTCTGGCCAACGGCGACTATCGCCTCCTCATCTTGCCTAGAAGCATCGCCATGTCAGCCGCGGAGGTGACCGCTGTCGAACGCTTCGTGGAGTTGGGCGGCATGCTGTGGGCCGACAGCGAACCCGCCGTGCGCAACGACCACGGCCGCCTCCTGCCGAATGGCCAGCTCGACCACCTCTTCGGTGTCGCCCACAAGCCCGACGGCACCTTTACCATGGGCGGCGGCGAGCCGCTTGCCATGATAAACGGGAAGCCCCGCTTCATCCGCCACGCCACTGGCAAGGGCGAGTGCGTGCTCTTCAATCAGAACGCCGCGTTCTATGGCGCCACCAAGGGCGGGATCAGCGAAGTCGGCTCCGTCGGTCGTCGACGCGCCCCGGCCCTTGCCGCCTACGACACCATCACCCGCCTTCTGGGGCCGCTGGCGCCGGCGGTGCGTCCCAGCCTCGACGACGGCCCGCCCGTTGGGGTCGAACTCACCCGCTATGCCCTGGGTGACGGCATGCTTTTCGCCGTCGAGGTCAAGTCTGTCGAAGGGCAGAACTGGCCTGCTGCCTTGCACCTGCCGCTGGATGGCACCTACGCGGTTCACGAGCTGCGCTCCGGACGCGACTGGCCGCCGACGGACGTCCTCAACCTGAAAGTCTCGTCCAACGACGTCTTCGTCTTTTCCCTCCTGCCCGCCATCCCCTTGCCGCTCGCTCTCGACGCCCCCGACCGTCTGCCAGCCGGCGCCACCGTCACCGCCACGTGCCGCAACGTTGACGCCCCGACGCACACGGTCTTCGTGTTCGTGCTGACCGACCCGGCCGGTGTCGTTCGGCGCGACTATCAGCAACGCCTCACTACTAGCACCGGCGCCGCCGAATGCGCCATCCCCTTGCCGCACAACGTACCGCCCGGCACGTGGAGCCTCACGGTCTCCGATCTGCTTACCGGTGCCACCGCCACCCACGCGATCCGTATCGAGGAGGATGCCCAATGATCATCGCCCGCTGCTGCCTGCTGCTCCTCATGCTGTTTCTCACTCGGCCCCTCTTCGCCGGTGAGCAACCGGAGATGCTCTGCCGCTATACCACCGCGCCGCCCGTGATCGACGGTGCGCTCGACGATCGTGCCTGGTTGCTCGGCGAGCCGCTCACCGCCTTCCACGCCCTCGGCGCCGGCACCATGGCCAGCCACCAGACCGTTGCCGTGCTCATCTACGACGACACCCACCTCTACGTTGCCGCCCAGATGCGCAAAGAACCCGGGGAGCGGCTCGCAGAAGGCTCCCTCTGGAACGGGGATGCCCTGGAGATCTTCCTCGATCCCGGTTGCACCGGCGAGCGCTACTACCAAATCGCCGCCAACACTCGGGATCTCTTCATGGCCGCGTGTCACTTCGGCAGCCCTGCCAATACCCAGTGGCCGGGCGATGTCAGCAGCGCCGCTGCGCCGATCCCGGGCGGTTGGGCAATCGAGTTCGCCATCCCCTTTGCCCCCCTCGGCACCACCCCAACCATTGGCGACACCTGGGGCGCCAACATCTGCCGCAACGACCCGCGGCATGGCCTCGCCACCTACGCCGACCTGCAAGGCGGCTTTCACCAGCCCGGCCAGTTTGCCCTCCTCCGTTTCGCCGCCGCGGCCGAGCAGCCGGCCGCCTACGCCGAGACCTCGCGTCGGCTCGCCGACGAGCTTTCCACGCGCTACCAGGCCGCCGTTTCCCGACTCCAGGAGGCGCTCCGCCAGTTGCCTGACGACAGCCCGGTCAATGGTCTCGCCCAGGATACCTTGGCGGAGCAGCGAGCGCTCCTCGACGCCGCCCCAGAGGCCGCTACCATGTTCGGTGCACTCCGTCGGTACTGGCTCCTCACCTCCTTCCTCAGCGACCTCCAGAATCGCCTCCACTGGCATGTCGACACTGCCCGGCTCTTCAACAACTCCAACACTGGCGCCACTGCCACCCTTCAACAGGAGCTGCTCAGCCAACCCGCCATTGCCCACCCCGCCGAGCCCTTCGTTCGCATCTTTCTGGAAGGCGGCAGCGACAGCGGCGATTTTGGATTCAAACTCAATGGCGAGATGACGATTGAAGATTGGTCGCAGGTATTACTCCACGTCGGCTATCTCGGCGCCTACAGCGATGTCAAACCGGCCTATCCACGCTGGACGATTCACCAACGCGATGTCGCCGTGCGCGGCGCTCAGGCGATCGGGCGCTTCACCGGTGGCTGCGTCATGGGCCTCGGCGACATGCGCGAGGCCTACGCTGACCCGCTTGCCCTCCGCATGGACTACTTCTTCCATGACTGGGAGGGCGACAAGGGCGTGCCCGGCGGCGACGGTACCTGGCGCCTGCGCGTCGATCACACGTCCCCCGCCTCCCTTGCCAGCGCTCCTGCCAGGAGCTTCGACTGTCGCCCAGGTGCTCCCATGGCCACTTTTCGGGTCGACCTCGGTCTCTACGTGCAGAACTACGTCTTCGGCGGCGCCACGCCGCTCATCGTCTGCCGCGACGATCTTGCGGACACCGATAGCGGCTGGGCCATCGGCGTCAGCAATACCGACGGCTACCATGGCACCACGCACTTCACCTTCACCAGCAACGGTCGGCAAGTCCTCTCGCAGCCGGTCACCCGCTGGCGTTACGCCGGCTGGCATCGCCTTCACGTGATTGTGGAAGAGGGTGGCGATGCCGAGACTGTGACGGTTAGCATCGGCACCGACGATCTGCCGGACGCTACCGCCCGCCTGCCGCGCCCCCAGGTGGCCCACGGCCGCCTCGCATTCGTTGCCGGTGTTCACCCCAATGACGAGCGCCTGACCGATCTCGACTCGCTCCGCGTCAGCGGCAGCGGCGGGCAGCTCCTCGCCAGCTACGATATGGAATCCTCCGCCGGCAACGAGGCCCACTTCGGCCAGGCCGTCTCTCCCCTGCCAGACATGAGCGGCAACGGCCACGTCCTCACCGCCACCGGTGCCGCCGGCGCCTTCACCCGCATCTCGGTCAGCGGTATGGATCCCAGTCTCTTCGCCGAAGTCAAGCAGCGTTTGGTGGACGACCTTCTCGCGGTTCGCCGCGAGCACGGCGTGCCGCCTCCCGAGTTGATCACCGACTGGCGAATCAGCGGCTGTCCCGGCCGCTTTGCCGTCTGGCGGCAAGCGGGCTACACGGTTGGGAACAGCGTCTACTATCTGAACGGCGATCTGCAGCCCGGCTTCGCCAACCTGCCCGCCACGCTCGACACCCGCTGCTCACGCTGGGCCGCCGCCGAGGGCTCGCGCTGGAACAGCGCCTGGCTGGGCAACGTCAACTCCAAGGTCGTTCTCACCCCCGATCAGTGGCAATCGCTGCTCACCTTCGCCATCCTCGACGGCAATCGCTGGTTCTTTCTCTTCCCGGCCATGTCGCGTGGCCACTTCGCTCCTATCGACACGGAAGGCCGCGCCCTCATGGCACGCACGAACGCCCGCGTCGTCTATGCTCTCGCGCAGGTCGCCAGCTACTTCCAGCCAACCGCAGCCACGTTAGCCGAGAGTACCTTCATCGATACCGACATTTCGATTTACGAGCCCAACATCTGTGCCCGCATGCGCGTCAACGAGGCCGCTGGCCAAGCATGGTTTGCCGCCATGCACCTGGGCGTCGAGCTGAAAGACGTGCCATCCAGTATCGTCCTGAGCATGCCCCGCGCTGAGGGCACCGTCACCGACGCGGTCACCGGCCGCACCTGGGCCGTCACCGACGGTACCTTCGCCCTGCGCCTCACCGCTAACGCCCACCTCCTTCACTTCGTCCCCTGAGCAACCTCAGGTGAAGAAGTGCAGATAGTAGGTGTAGTAAACATGTGAGGTTCCCGGAATCGCGTGGAGTCGACCTTCAGTGCTGCAAATGGAGAATATCCATGAGCAAGGAGACCGGGGCTGTTGCGGCCGTCGGATCGCCAATGTGAAACCCAAACAAGATAATGCAAGAACGGCGGCTACGAGATGAGCCACCTCTACGGCAGACATCAACAGGCCGGAAGAACTACTACCTGATCCTGCAGATAACCCAACTGCTTAACGATCTGGTCAAGGACGGCGACTGCATACAACAATCCACCGGCGACCCCAAAGCAACATTCGCTGGATGAATGAACCATCCGAGAAGATACAGATCCGCTTGAGGCGATGTTGATCCATACGCCGTAGTCGTACCACCTCCGCCCCGCCTTCCGTCCACCTTCCGTCCACCTCATCCAAACCACATTCATCGCGCTGCGACCGCCCGCTCGCGGCTCGCTCACGCCATCGTCACGGGTAATGTTCCGCCCAGCTATACGCACCGCTACGCCACAAGCCTGTTTGTTAGCGCTGAAGCAGTCCAGCGCTGACGAATTAGGGATTCTTCGCGCTGAGCGGAGCTGAATCCGGTCAAAATCGAAAATTTTCCTTTCGTGATGCGGGTTTTGGCTTGTTTTCCTTATCCGTGGCAGTACCGTTAAGTTATAATAATGGATCTGGGGTATACACTTGACTCCCGCTGCCCCAATATGTAGTGTTTCGGAAGGATGACTTTTACTGACACCTGGCAGATAGTGCTGACGATGATTGCGATGCCTCTCGCGTATAGAAGCCGAAAGGGACAACTTGGGGAGGTCAAATTGTGCAACTTCACCTCCCTTTACCTCCATGTACCACGCACCCGTGCTGGCATTGCCGCATGTTTGTGTGGCCAGCGACAGGATACGTCATAAGTGGCCCTTGGAAACAATGGTTTCTGGTGGTTCAGTCACAGAAAGCCTCCTCGGTCGATCTGGCGCCTTGAGCAAACCACAACATGTAGTGGTCGCGGGAGTCAAGTGCATAGCCCAGTAATGGATTAGTGCGTCTTGAAAATGGTGAGCGACACCGGGATCCGACGAGACGCGGCCGCCAACTTCCTTGATCAGGAACGGATCCCATGCATATTCACGGATCTCTCGCGACAGGCGAGGGGGCGGCAGACGGAAGATCTATGCCCAGACGTGGAGGTGCAGCATGGTCAAGCAGATATCGATAAAGACCCTGACGACCCGCCGCGATGCGCTGCTCAAGCAGCTCGCTACGCTCGGTCCGTTCATCCAGGGTTCGTTCTACAGGAAACGGATCAAGTGTGGGAAGCCCGGCTGCCGTTGCGCCCAGGGTGAGACCCACGACGCCTACGTGCTGACCAACAAGGTTCGTGGCAAGACGGCGACCACGCACGTGCCACGGGAGCTTTGTGATGAGGTTCAGCAGTGGGCACAGACATACAAGCGGTTGAAGCGACTGATGAAAGAGATCTCGGCTCTGAACGAACAGATCATCCGGATCCACGTTCCGGCAAGCCGGGCCGCCGGGCAAAACCGAAAGCGGGCGCAAAGGTCCAAGCCGCCGACATCTACGTCGGCGTGCTCCGACACTACTTCCCCGACTTCGTGAAATGGCTCCAGGCGATTCCCGATCCGCGGGTCAAGCCGCAGGCGTGCACCTTTCCCATCGAGTACCTCATGCTGCTGGCGCTGATGATGTTCTGCGGCCAGTGCGGTTCACGCCGGCAACTGGGCCGGGAGATGACCGGCGGCAACCTGCCCCGGAACATCTGGAAACTGGCAAAGCGCAGGGCTGCTTTGGCCTGTCACCCCGACACCCTCAACGGGGTCATGGAAGTGCTCGATCCCAAGCATCTGGAAGATCTCGTTGCGGCGGTCTTCACCCGTTTGCGCACATCTCGGGCTCTGGACGGCTTTCGTCTGGAGGGGATGCTCACGGCCGCGGTCGACGGCACCAAGCTGTATACCTTCAAAAAGCGCCACTGCGAACACTGCACCCACCAGACCCATAATGGTGAAACCATCTATTTTCACTATGCGCTGGCGGTGAAGATCGTCACCCCCATCGGCCTGGTGGTGCCGCTCGCCTTCGAGTTCATCGAAAACCCCTCCGGCGAGTTCGACAAGCAGGATTGCGAGATCAAGGCCTGGCGGCGACTCTTCGAGAAGATCCGCCAGCGCTATCCGCAGCTGAAGCTGAACCTCACCGGCGACGGCCTTTACGCCGAGGAGCAGACCTTTACCGACTGCGAAAAAGCCGGCTGGAACTTCTTCGTGACGCTCTCCGAGGACAAGCTGCCAAGCGTCACCGCCCAACTTCCCCGCGACCCCGACCACTGGTCCGGTAGCCGCACGGAGCGACTAAGGGATGAAACCCATGGCTGGCTGCGGCGCACCGTGCGCTGGCAAACACCCATCACCTATCACGGTCTGACCTTCCATGTGCTTGAAATGGAGGATCTCGACGAACACGGAGACCGAGTCTACTACAACCGTTGGATCGCCAACGTGAAACCCAAACGAGATAACGCATTCGATCTGGCGCTGATCGGACGGCTGCGCTGGAAGATCGAAAACGAGGGTACCAATACCCAGAAGAACGGCGGCTACGAGATGAGCCACCTCTACGGCAGACATCAACAGGCCTGGAAGAACTACTACCTGATCCTGCAGATAGCCCAACTGCTCAACGATCTGGTCAAGTACGGCGACTACATACAAAAATCCACCGGCGACCCCAAAGCAACATTTGCCGCCGTCTTTGGCACCATGCGAAACTTCGCCAAACGACTCATCGAAAGCCTGCGCCACCATCTCCCGCAGATGGATGAACCACCCGAGAAGATACAGATCCGCTTGAGCCGATGTTGATCCATACGCCGTAGTCGTACCATCTCCGCCCCGCCGTCCGTCCACCTCATCCAAACCACATTCATCGCGCTGCAACCGCCCGCGCGCGGCTCGCTCGCGCCATCGTCACGGGAAATCTTTCGCTCAGCCACCCGCAGCGCCACGCCACAAGCTGAATTCGTCAGCGCTGGAAGCAGTCGGAGTCCGATTGGATATTCTGAAGCAGGCCGGTATATTGAGCGCCTTTCACTTGAGGTCAAAGGCATGGACGAAAGCAGAATGAGATTCGAGACGGCGGCGATCCATTGCGGGCAGGAACCCGACCGGGAGACTGGTGCCGTGGTACCCCCTATCTATGCCACCAGCACTTTCGCGCAGATAGAGCCCGGCCAGACCCGCGGCTACGACTACACGCGTTCCGGCAATCCATCCTTCACCAGGCTCGAACGCACGCTTGCCGCTCTGGAAGGGGCCGAACATGCCACCGTCTTCTCCAGCGGCATGGCCGCCATCACCGCGGTGGTGTCGACTCTCTCCAGCGGCGACCTCGTCCTCGCCGAGGAGAACATCTACGGCTGCACCTATCGCCTTCTCGACAAGGTCTTCAGCCGCTATGGGATCCGTGTTGTCTACCTGGATCTCGCCGATGCCGCCAATCATGACGCCATTGTCGCGCATCGGCCCGCGCTGGTCTGGATCGAGTCGCCCACCAACCCGCTGCTGAAGGTTCTCGACATCGACGCCATCAGTCGCGCCTCACGCCGGGCCGGCACACAACTGCTGGTCGACAATACCTTTGCTTCCCCCTTCGTGCAGCGGCCCCTGATGCTGGGTGCGGATATCTCGCTCGCCAGCACCACCAAGTACATCAATGGCCATTCCGACTGCCTGGGGGGCGTCGTCTGCACCAATGATTCCCAATGGCACGAGAAGATGATCTTTGCGCAGAAGGCTATCGGGCTCAATCCTTCGCCTTTCGACGCATGGCTGATCGCTCGCGGCGCAAAGACTTTGGCCGTTCGCATGCGTCAGCATCAGGAGAATGCGCTGGCTTTTGCCGCCTTTCTCGAATCCCTTCCGATCTGCCGACTGGTGCGCTATCCCCATCTGCCATCGCATCCACAATACGCCCTCGCGCGGCGCCAGATGCAGGGCGGCTCCGGCATCGTCACGGCCGACTTCGCCCTCGACCTGTCCACCACCAAACGCATGCTCGGCAGGTTCAAGCTCTTTGCCCTGGCGGAGAGCCTGGGCGGCGTCGAGTCGCTGGTCTGCCACCCTGCCTCCATGACCCACGCCAGCATTCCCCGCGAGGCACGCGAAAAGGTCGGCATCGGCGATGGGCTCGTCCGTTTCTCGGTCGGCATCGAGCATATCGACGACTTGATCGACGATATGCGGGCAGCGCTGAAGGAGGTAGGCCACTGATGCGCGATCTCCTCAACGATCCCTTGTGCAACGCCGCCGAGCTGGGCCATCCCATTCCCGATTCCGTTCATGCGGTATCCGTCTGTCTGCCCACCTGGGCTGACAATATCGGCTACGAGGAAGGTGAACCACGCGTCATCGATCGTCTCGCTACCGGTTACCCCCGATTCGTTCACCATCCGCTCACCCGCCAGCTCTTCAGCGAGTGCGTACAGCGCTTTGCGCATCCGGGCGAGACCTGCATTGCCTTTCCCTCGCGCCAGACCGCCGAATTCTGCCGGGAGTTCATGTATCGGCAGGGCGTAACCAGCGGCCTGCATACTTATGGCGAGAACGGCATTTTCGTCATTAACTTCAGCGCCGAGGGACAGCGCCCCGCCAAGTACTTCTGGCAGCATACCGGCGCCATCATTTCCTCCCGCCTGGCTGAGGCCACTTTGACAGGTCGACCCATACTTCAGGCTAACGGGCAGAAGAAGCTCCTTCGCGAACGGATCGCGTCCCTGGCCGGTGCCGAGCCCGAGGATGTCTTCCTGTTCCCGTCCGGCATGGCCGCCATCTATGAAACTTTCCGCCTGCTCCAACTCGTCCTGCCCAGCCGCCGCTGCGTACAGTTCGGTTTCCCCTATACCGATACCATCAAGATTCAGGAAAAATTCGGCGCCGGCGTTCACTTCCTGGCGCGTGCCGATGAAGCCGACTACCGGAAACTCGAGGAGATTCTCGCGCAGGAAGAGATCATGGGCCTCTTCTGCGAGTTCCCGTCCAATCCCCTCCTTGTCACGCCTGATCTGCGGCGTCTGGCCGAGCTGGCCCAGCGACATCGATTCCCGCTCATCGTTGACGACACCATCGGCTCCTTTCACAACGTGCGCGTCCTGCCTCCCGCCGACATCCTCGTCTCCAGCCTCACCAAGCTCTTTTCCGGTGCCGGTGACGTCATGGGCGGGGCCTTGATTCTTCGCCGTGACAGTGCCTGGCATCAGCAGTTTTGCACCTTCCTTCGGGGTGAGTATGAAGACCTTCTCTTTGACGAAGATGCCATCGTTCTCGAAGAGAACTCCCGCGACTACAGCGAGCGCGCCGAACGTTGCGGCCGCACCACGGAGCTGCTTTGCGACGAGCTGTCTCGCCACCCTGCCATCGAGACCGTCTATTACCCGCGGTACCAGAGCGAGGCCGCCTATGTGGCGCATCGCCGTGATGGTGCCACCTTTGGCAACCTCTTCTCGCTGCTGCTGCGCGATCCGCGGCGCACGACAGCACCTTTCTTCGACGCCTTGCGCATCAGCAAGGGGCCGAACCTGGGCACCAATTTCACCCTATGCTGCCCGTACACCATTCTGGCGCACTATCAGGAGCTGCCGGAAGTGGAACTGCATGGGGTGTCACGTTATCTTATCCGCGTTTCGGTCGGCCTGGAAGGTGCCGAAGAGCTGATCGCACGCTTTCGACAGGCGCTGGCCTGTTGTGATGTCTGAAGGGGGGATTCGCGTGGAGAAACATATTGTCAAGACCGAGTATCTCGATCTCGAACTGCCGCCGGAAGGCTTTCGCCTGAGCAATGGCGAATTCCTTCAACGCGTCACCGTAGCCTACGAACGTTACGGTGAGCTGGCGCCTGACCGCTCCAATGTCATTTTTGTCCTCCATGCTCTCACGGGGGATGCGCATGCCGCTTTCTACAGCAGCCCTGAGGATAATACCCCCGGCTGGTGGGACGACCTCATCGGTCCCCACAAGGCGGTGGATACCAATCGCTACCATGTGATCTGCTGCAACATCCTTGGCGGCTGCAAGGGAACAACGGGGCCCGCATCGATCAACCCAGCGACCGGCCAACCCTACGGCACCAGTTTCCCCCTCATCACCCTTGATGACACGGTTGAGGTGGAAAAGCTCTTTCTCACTCAACTGGGCATCGAAGAACTCTATGCGGTTATCGGCGGCTCCCTCGGTGGCATGCGGGCTCTCAACTGGGCCATTCGCTACCCGCGGGTCGTCAAGCGTTGCATCTGTGTGGCCTCCGCGGTCAATCTCACACCCCAGGCGCTCGCGTTTGACATCATCGGCCGCCAGGAGATCGAGTGCGATCCCGACTTCCACGACGGCGCCTACTACACCAACAGTGTCACCCCGTGCAAGGGCCTTTCACGAGCCAGGCAGATCGGCCACGTCACCTATCTCTCGGCTGCCTCCATGCGGCTCAAGTTCGGACGCGAGCAGCATGACCGGCCCTTGCCCGCGGACAGCAGCAAGTTCAGCACCAGCTTTGAGGTTGAATCCTACCTTGGCTACCAGGGCGACAAGTTCGTGCACCGCTTTGACGCCAACAGCTACCTCTACATCACCCGCATGATGGACATGTTCGACCTTGCCAAAGCATACGGCAGCGTCAAGCGCGCCTTCGCCGATGTCGGCGCCCGTTTCCTCGTCGTCTCCATCACTTCGGACTGGCTCTTCCCGCCGGAGCAGCAACTGGAGATCCTCGCCGGTCTGCTCGCCAACCGCAAGGACGTCAGCTTCTTCCAGATCGACTCCCCCTACGGGCACGATGCATTCCTGATCGAGTACGACATCCTCGCGCGCGGGGTCGATGCCTTCCTCAATGGCCAACGCCCAGCCGCCAGCGAGATGCCCGCTTCCGCCAATCGCCTCGACACCGATCGCATCTGCGACATTGTCGATCGCGGAGCCCACATCCTCGACATCGGCAGCGGCGAAGGTAGCCTCTTCATCGCCCTGCAGGAGCAGAAACAGGTCACCGGGCTATGCCTGGACCGAAGTTTCGACATGGTCGTCTCCTGCATGCGTAACGGCCTCTCCGCGTTGCAGCTCGATGCCGACAAAGGGCTTGGGAGCATCGTCGACAATGCCTTTGACTGGGTTCTGTTGAACCAGACCATCCAGCAGTTGAACAGCGCGCTGCAGGCGACGAAGCACATGCTGCGCATCGGGCACAAGGCGATCATCGGTTTTCCCAATTTTGCCTACTACGCCTATCGTGTTGCCCTGGCGATCAAAGGCAAACTACCCGTCTCCGATACGCTGCCCTATCAATGGTACGATACGCCCAACATCCATCTGGTCACGCTGCGAGATTTCCGCGAACTCTGCGAGCGTCACGACATCGGCATTGGGCAGATCCAATACCTTGCCGACACCGCGCTGGGAAAATTCCTGGTGGGGCTGGGCATGACCAATCTGGGAGCGGAGCGGGTTCTCGCCACGATCACCCGCCCGTCGCATCACGGTTATCAGCCCAAATCGATTCCTTCGGGCCAGTAACGAGATGCAACCTTGGGGCGATGATGGGCGGGCAACCTTGCCCAGCACGGCGCCAGCACCCGAAGCGCATTCGTACACAACAACTTGACCTTGTTCTCCAGGGACAGGCGGCTGTAGACTGCCCAGCCGAGCTGCTGTCGCGGGTCCCGCATCGGTAGATCACTGCCGTACAGGATGCGATCCGGACCGGCATGTTCGACAATATAGTCAATCACCCCCAGCGTCACCGGAGTGAGCGTGATCTCGGCATAGACGTTCGGGTGCTTGTTCATGCACTCGATCACCCCGTCGGCGACCTCATAGCTGGCGCCGCAATGGGCCACCACCCAGCGTACGTCGGGGTACTTACCCGCGAGGATGTCGATCTCGCGATAGTCATTGCGGGTGCGATGCATCAACGCATAGTACGAGCGCGCATTGCCATACTCCCACCAGATGTCGTAGGATGGATGATTGTACTCGACCCCGTAATGCACGTACGGTTTCATGCCGATGAAGCGCGGGTCTGCATGCATCTGGGGGATCATGCGCTCCATCTCTTCCTGGCTGTAATGCGTGGGGTCGATGCTGGCCAGCGCCCAATAGCCTGATGGCGCCACATCCATGACGCCGGCCACCGTGGCATTGCCCGCGACACAGTCTACACCCACCGTGCCGTTCCAGCTCATGAATCCACCCCCAACACAGCCCAGACGCTCAAGCAGGGGGAAGACGCCACTCGGACCTCCGCGCTCCATTCTATACGCGCCCCCCGCACAGTCGAGGCCGTCATCCAGGATGTGCATGTGCATGTCGATCACCGGCACGGGCAAGGGTTCCCCCGCTCGCGCTGCCCGCATCAACTCGTCTTCATCGCCATTCAGGCGCACGCGCGGTGGCCGCTGCCCCTTGAGCAGCCGACTCAGGTTGCCACCCGCGATCTGCTCACGAGCGGCCGGCGGAATGTCCGCGTAATCGACATAGGCCCGATGCGCACCCATCGACATGGCCGGCGCGTTCGACCCATATAACAGCTGGTCGACCTGCCCTTGCGCCACAAGGTGTTCCAACCCATAATGAATCTGAAAATGATCGAAGGTGATGTGCAGATTGCGGTGCTTCGTCAGCAGCGGCAGCAGGTAGCGCTGCTCGCTCCAGGTTGCGCCCATCAGCAAGAGGGGAAGGCGCGGGTGTCGCTCCAGAAAAAGGTCCAGCTCCCGCCAGCCACCGAACTCCTGGCGTGGCAGAAGCGTCAGGATCTGCTCCGCCTCGATCAGGGAAAGGAGTTCCTGACTGTGATCCGCCTCCCAGTCCCATCCATTCGTGCGTGGATTGAGGGTCAGTGCCCGAATGTCGTGCTCGCGCATGAGGCCGTGCAGCGCAGTCGTCTCGGGAAATTCCCCCGTTGCGGCGGGCATGGCATTCCACACGGGAAAGAGATGGTCGTGGCCGGACAATTGTCGGCACAAGCGAAGATTTTCGCTTAATAGATCATAGCTGATCGTCGTCGTCGAGCGCACCAGACCACCGGAGATGGAGCAATGGTCCATCTCGGCAAGGACATCTTCCAGCCGCCAGGGAAGCGCCGGGTGTTTACGCGTCCGGGGGCCCGCCAGGATGCAGGCATCGAAATAGCATGGGTCGGTCATCGGAAGTGCCACCACCAGGAAAGGGTAAAACTACGACAGGCGGTGCTTGCGCGGCCGCTTCAGGTACTGCGCACATATATCCTGTATGGTGGTCAAAGGCAACTCGAATTTCTCCGCGATATGGAGATAAGATTTTTTCGAAATCCTCTTCATGCGTACGATCTCGTCCTGAATATCCTGGGGCACCGACCTGAGCGTCTCCCGGGTCATGTCAGTGGTCGCAGCCGCCTGAGCCAGGTTCTTGTAGTGCGTACAGATTTCCTTCACCTGTGCCGGCGTCAGGTTGAAGCGCTCCGCCAGGTATTTGTAGCTCTTCTTGGACGTGTTACGGAAGCCGACCGTCTCGTCGCAAAGCTGTTTGTTGTACTTGCCCAGAACCAGCTTTTCCGTAGCCTTCTCACTGGGCGGATCCTCTGGTTCGGGCTCGGCAACCTTGTCGTTCGAACGCTTGCGCTCGCCCTTACTCCTGCCCGATAATCCCGACTTCCCATCCGTACTGGGGCCCACGTGAAAGTCGTGGAAAAAGCCCGAATCGAAAAAAGGATGATAGACTTTGTCCGTGTTCACCAACTCGACGTCCGAGGTCGAGCAGGCCATCGCGATCTTGCCGATAATGGCCGTAAACTGCTTGTTGTCCAGCGTTCGCAGGATGCCTTCGCTTGCCTGCAGACGGAAGGAGAGATCCTGTGTTTCGTACATGAAGCTGAACATCTTATCCCTGCAGTAGGCGAACTTCATGTCGATCGTGAGGTAGATGTGGTTCTCCTCGATCTTCAGTTGCCTGGGATGGAACGATCGTTCCTCCAGAGGCACAATCCGAATGGGAGTGTTCTGTACGATTGCATTCCAAAAGAGATAGGCAGGGTGCTGTCGCAGCTTGTTCAGCACCTCTTCAGTCACATAAAGAAGGTTCGCCATAGATCTGGTCCCGTCGCAGGATTTGCGCTTGTTGTCGCAAGGCTGAATCGCCCCCATTCGACTATTTCGTCCGCTGCACCCATTATAGTATATACAGAACTTTCGCTAAATATGCAATGGATGTCGCATGATTCTCGAAGAAAATTTGCCTGCTGTTCTTGAATTCTTGCTGGACTGAGTTCGTGATCGGGGCAACCTGTAGCGGACCTCTTGCCGCTTCGCCGTAGCGGCCTCACGGCTTCCTTGCCAAATCCAGGCAAATCGGGCTGCCATTCATCTCTTTGGTATTGGTATCGTCGCGGGAACGTACTATGGTGTAGACTTCGACCACAAGGAAGGATAAAACCCATGGCCAGACACGTCACCATCAGTACGGTTGCGCCCCCGCCGTTTGTCGGGGCCGCGGGACTCTCGCACACCGACGCGATCACCCGAATGCAGGAGCTTTGGCGGAGTCAACTCGATGCGGTGATTCCCGATCGCCCGGATCTCATCGTGCTGCCCGAAGCCTGTGACCGCTTCGCCGACCATTCGACCACCGAACGTCTTGACTACTACCGGCAACGCGGCGATGCCATGCGCGATTTCTTTGCCGACGTGGCCGCCAGGAACAGTTGCTACATCGCTTATTCGGCTATTCGTGTCATGGATGATGGAACTCTGCGAAACGCCACCCAGATTCTCGATCGCCAGGGCCATGTCGCCGGCATCTACCACAAGAATTACCCTACCATCTGCGAGAACCGTGACCAAGGCATCCTCTGCGGCGCCGAATGTCAGCTCATTGAGACCGATTTTGGCAAGATCGCCTGCGTAATCTGCTTCGACCTCAACTTCGACGAGCTGCGTCTGCGCGTGAAGGCATTGCAGCCGGATCTGATTGTCTTCTGCTCCGCCTACCATGGCGGCATGATGCAGGAATACTGGGCTTACAGCTGCCGTGCCCATTTTGTCGGCTCCGTCTTCGGCACCCATCCCAGCTCCATCATCAATCCTGTCGGCAAGACCCTCGCCTGTACGACAAATTATTGCAGGACCGCCACCGCCGATGTCAATCTCGACTGTGTCATCGTCCATTACGACTACAATGGGGAAAAGCTCGAGGCGGCAAAGCAGAAGTATGGGCGTGGTGTCGTCATCTACGATCCAGGTCTCCTCGGCAGTGTCCTGTTGACGAGTGAGCGGGAAGATGTGAGTGCGCGAGAGATGGCGCGGGAATTCGAGATCGAAGTGCTGGATGATTACTGGCCGCGCGCCACGGCTCATCGCTTGGCAAACCTGGAGCCGCCATCGTGATGGGGGCGGGGGCCGGCAAGATCATTCCTCGTAACGCAGGCAGGGAATCATAAAGATGCAGCATCCGGAAAGAACAGTCCTGACCACTCATTCCTGGAAGCGCCGCCACGATATCGACTGGGGCCAGTACAAGACCGTGGTCTTCGAAAGCGATGACTGGGGCGCCTGTGAAGTCGCTCGTCATCAGGAAGACGCCATGGCGCTTGGGGCACTCTGGGAACGTGTACATGGCGCTCGCGGCCCCATTAACAGCACTCTGGAAACGCCCGATGATCTCGAGCGTCTCTATGACTCGCTCGAACAATATCGCGGCGTCGACGGTCAGCACCCGGTCTTCACCGCCTTTACCTCCACCGGTAATCCCGATTTTGAGCGCATCCGCGAGAACGATTTCCACGATTATGCCGATATCGGTATCGATGAAGGGTTCCCCCCATCCTGGCGACGCGGCGACCTCATCGCGAAGTGGCACAATGGCATGGATCGGGGCGTTTTTGCGCCCGAGTTTCATTCCAATCTGCACCATACCAGCCCCTTGCTTTGGCTCGAGTTGCTGAACGAGGACAGCGAAGAGGGCAGGGCGGCTCGTGAGTCCTTCGACCGCGAGTGCTACTATCAGGGCAAGCATCTGCCCGAATACACGCCCATGAATGTCCGCCAGCAGCATGCATGGGTGGAGTCCGGCGTCAAGCGGTTCGTAGCCGCTTTCGGCTATCAGCCCGCCGCCGCCGTCACCAGCGATGCCTATCCGGTAACTGAAGTGGTGTGGGCACTCAACGGCATTCGCACGGTTTGCCTGAAGAACAGCCGCAATAACCGTGGCGAGATCGTTGTTTACCACACCAAGCCTTGGAACAACCAGAACCCCTACGTCCCCATGGGCGCGTACGATCCCGAGATCGACGTCATTTATCTGGGCCGTAACGTCTACTTCGAAAGTGACTCCGCGCAAGTGGCGGCGGACGCCATTCGCCGCTGCTGGGCCGATGGCGAGCCTGCTATCGTCAGCACCCACCGAAGTGTCTATGTCTCGCTCGATCAGGAACATGCCGTGCGCGGTCTGCAGAAGCTCGAGGCCTTGCTCGACATGCTCACCGCGCAGGACAAGGTGCGCTTCCTGACTACCCAGGAGGTCAGCGACATCTATCGCCGCGGCTGGTCCCTTCGCCGTATCGGCAACAACTACATGCTGCGCCAGTATACCGGCCAGGTCCAGGAAATGCTCCTGCCCGGCACGATCCAGAAAATCACCGCCGTCCCCGTGGGCATCAGCCTTTCGCTGATGCGTCACGGCGACCGCACTGTCGTCAGCCTGCCAACTGGCGACTTCCTCGTTGAAGGAGACTCGATGTGACCAAACTTGCCACGGTTGCCACGCTGTTTGATGAACGCCTTTCTTCCTTGGAACCGACTCAGGATGGCGACGGCATTCGTCTCGCCTTCCAGGCGAAGGCTGGACTCTACCAGCTCTCGGTCATGATCGATGGTCAGGATTTCGACTGGGAGAGTCTCTACGAAGATCTTTACAACTATGGCAACAGTGGTCAGCGCACCGGGCCGTGGGACTTCAAACTGGGCAGTGCCAAGGCGCTCGTCCCCTCCTACTGGGTGCGAGTCGATGGGGAACGCATCGGTCTCTGGTACTTCCAGCGCGTTTCGCTCGAAGATATCGAGGCGCGTCGCTTCCGCGGCCGCATGGCCTTCCATCTGTCGGCCGATGGCGATCATCTCGTCGAACTGGAGCCCTACAACTATCCTGGGGCAATCTGGCTGGACGCTCGTCTCGAACGGGATCCCGTCGATCATCTTGAACCTGTTCCCGAGGGGTTGCAGCCCGCCGCGGGCAACATGCCCGAGTCGAAGTGGAATGATGATGCCTACTGGGATCGGAAGCGCCGGGAGTTGGACGGCGATTTGCGCCTGTATGCCGGGGCCATGACGGCCGCCATGGATTGGGCCATGCAGCGCGAGGAAGCCACGGACGGAAGGGCCGTCGCCGCCCTGGACATACCGATCCTGTATGCCGACTGGCGCCTGCGCGGCAACCAGGACGCACTGCGGCGCGCCATCTCCCTGCTTGATGATGTGGTCGCCCGTGAGAACTGGGGCAACCAGGCGCCGGACGGCTATGGTCACAACGGTGACATGGGCGCGGCCCTGCTCTTCGACGTGGTTTCGTGGGCTTGGCATGCCATGGCCGGCGATATGGGCAAAGAGCGTCACGCCGCCGTGCGCGACAAGCTGTTGCTTCAGGGCAAACGCTTTTTTGCCCTGGCTCTGCTCAACCGGGACTACTGGGGCGGCTCCGTGCTGCAGGATCATGGATGGCGCTCGATGTGGCTCTTCGGCACCGTGGCACTGCGCCTTCACGGGGTTCTTCCCGAGGCCGAAACCTGGCTGCGGTACATCCTGCCGCGACTTCAGCAATGCCTGCGCGCCATGCCCAGGGATGGCGTGATTCCCCGCAGTTCCCACGTCAGCATCTATCTCTATATGGAAGAGGCCAGCGTCTTCCGTCAGACTTTCCTCGCCCTTGGCGGGCACGATATCTACGACGATGCTCCGGTGGCCCGTATCATCGACTTCGTCTGGGACGTCATGCGACGGTCGGATCGCGAGTGCCTGACCAGCTTCAATCTCGGACTCTTCTCCCTCAATGGCGGTGTGACTTTCTTCAACCAGATAGCCGCCAAGTATGGGGATGCCCGAGCCGCGCGCATCCATGCGCTGCTGCTCGACCGCTCCTATGAGAGCCATCACATGCAAACACAGGGGACGATCTATCACCATACCCGTTTCCGCGCCTTCTTTGCCCACGCACGCACGCCGAAGCTGCTGGCGCCCCCTGCGCCGCCCGACCGCCGCCTCATGCATTATGAAGACTCCGCCCTCGTCCTCTTCCGCGATGACCAGCTCGACGTCTCGCTCAAGATCCAGTGCGGGCCATGGTGTGGCTATACCGCTTATCGGCGGGCGCCCGGCCCCTGCGACCGCATGACCATGGCTCCCACTGCCGGTGATTTTCTGCTCCTCATAAACGGAATGCCACTGGTGGCCGCCGCCGACAGCGGCTACAGGCTGCAGACAGCCGCCGGGAGCGTCATGCTGATCGATGACCAGGGACAGATCGGCGACATCGGCTATCCCATGTCCATACCCAGCTATCCTGATCACGGGGAGGAGATTCGCAAGGTTGAATGGGATGCTGCCGCTGGCACGGGTTTTGTCCGCCTGGATCTGGCACCTGCGTATCCCGGCAGCCTGGATCTGATCTCCTACTTCCGTGATTTCCACATCCTGACCGGCTGTCATCTGCTGGTTCGCGACACCGTGCTGCTGCGCGAGCCCCATCGGCTGACCTGGCTCTTTCATGCTGACCAAACCTACGGCGTCTCGGTCCAGGGATTGACCGGTCACATTGCCGGCCCGCCGCCGCTCAAGGTGCAGCCCGTGACCATGGACGCCGAGCTGACCGCTACCGTCAGCAAGATCGATCAGGTCTACAGCTATTCCAGCAGCCGTCCCATCTCGAACCATCTTCGTTACGCCACCGTGGCACCGGTCACGCGCGTCTGCGTCGACTTTCACATCACCGCCTTCACGGACGGCCAGGGATAGACGATCAGGTGCGCTACCACTGCGCGGCGGAAGTCTTTCGGCAATCTGGGCGTAGGAGTCCAAGGCGAATGCGAGCCCTTATCTGGGAACGCAGAAAGACTTCCACCGCGCGGTACTATACTGGGGGTGCGTGCTCTTCCTGCATGGGTTCGGCACCATCCTTCAACGCCAGGAACATGGCCCGCTCGATGCGGATCGAACCGTCGCCCACCACATTCTTCACGTCCCGAAGGTAGCGGAAGCCGAAGCTTTGGTAGAGGGCGTATGCCCGGTCGTTGGTCAGATCGGTCGTCAGTTCAATACCGTCCAGGCCCAGCTCCCGACCGGCCTCGACCAGCTGCGCCATCGCCTGTCGCCCCAGCCCCTGACTCTGAAATTCGTCCGCAAAGCCGATACCCAGAAGTGCCACAGGGCGTTTGGTGTACCAGAGGAAGTAGTATCCCACGATTCGTTCGCCCTCGAGCGCTATCAGGGTCAGGTCTTCCCCGCGCTCATTGCGCGCCGCAAGTTCAGTCAACGTTGCATCGTCATAGCGGTGGGGGGTGAACAGGTGGCGCGAGCGATCTGAAAGCCCGTCGCCAAAGGCTCTGAGCGCTTCCTTGTGCGAGTGGCCGTAATGCGCCACCTCCAGACTTCTTCCGTCGCGGGTGGTCAAGAGCCGCATGCTTCACTTCCTCCCCTTCAGTCGCTGTTGTTGTTCCACCGGCGCCGCTCCCGAAATGGCAGCTCCGTCACGGGTGTCGCTTTCATCCAGACGTCTCCCAGCAGATCCTTGATCGCCGTCACCACCTTCTTGTCGTAGCGGACCCAGTAGCGCTTGGAGGCCTCGACGAAGGCAAAGTCGCCGTTGGCGCAGGCAATGCGCAGCACAACGGACGTCTCGCCGGGATGCATGTGCAGCACATCGCGAAGCTCATTCAACGTGCCGTTGTGGATGTCATCCTCAGCGATGCCGATCAGCAGTTCCTTGGTGAAACGCTGCGGCACTTCGGCCATGGGAATGACGTCCTGCACCACGATCTTGGGCTTCTCCTCGCCGTCCCGGCGCGACACGAATCCTTCGATAAAGACCGGAGAATCCGCCACAATTGCGTGTGCGCAATTGGCGTAAGAATCCGAAAAGGCCAGGCATTCCAGTGAGCTTTCAAGATCTTCCAGCACGATGATGGCCCAGGGGCGCCCGTCCTTGCGGGAGTGCTTGATCTGCAGGGAGGTGATCAGGCCGCCAACCCGCACCCCCTGGTCTTCTGAAAGTGTTCCAAGCGATTGCAGGCTGAAGCGACTGTAGCGCGAAATGGTCTCCTTGCAGTCGTCCAGCGGATGACCGGTGACGTAGAAACCAAGAAGTTCCTTTTCGTTGTTCAGGCGCAACTGCTGATCCCACTCCGGCAGATCCGGCGCCTGCAGCTCGATCCCGTCATCGTCGTCGCCTGCCAGCATGTCAAAGAAGTTTTCCTGCCCTCGTTCCCGATCCTTGACGGATTGGTGGGCGCGTTCGATCACGTCCTCGATCATCGCAAAGAGTTGCGAGCGCTTCAAGCCGAAACAGTCGAACGCTCCGCACTGACAGAGGCTTTCCATGAGCCGCTTCGACATCGCCGAACCGACCCGCTCACACAGGTCCTGTGGGGAGGTGAATGGACCCTCCCTGCGCGCCTTCAGAATGGCCTCGGCTGCCGATCCGCCCACTCCTTTGATGGCGGCAAGACCAAAGCGGATGGAATCGCCATCCACCGTAAAGTCCATTTCGCTCACCTGAATGTCGGGTGGATAGACGGATATGCCCATGTCGCGGCACTCGCCAATCAGCGTTGACACACGCTCCGCGCTGCCCATCTCGTTGGTCAGGTTTGCCGTCATGAACTCGACGGGGTAGTTCGCCTTCAGGAAGGCCGTCTGATAGGCGAGGAAGGCGTAGGCGGCGCTGTGCGACTTGTTGAATCCATAGCCAGCGAAGGTCTCGATCTTGTCCCAGATGCTGCGCGCGGTCTTGCTGTCCACCCCTTTGCCGGCACAACCTTCCTCGAACTTCGAGTATTGCTCGGCCATGACATCGGCTTTTTTCTTGCCCATGGCGCGGCGAAGGATATCGGCTTGCCCCAGCGAGAAACCGGCGACCTGCTGGACCACCTGCATCACCTGCTCCTGGTAGAGCATGATACCGTAGGTCTCCTGCAGGATCTCCCGCATGACCGGTACGTCGTAGTCCACCTTCGTGCGACCCATCTTGCGCTCGATGAAGTCGTCAAGGAACTGCAGCGGACCTGGGCGGTAGAGCGCGATCAAGGCGATGATGTCTTCGATGCGATCAACGCTGAAGCGACGGCAAAGCTCCTGCATTCCGGAAGATTCGAGCTGGAACACGCAGACCGTCTTGCCGCGGTTCAGGAGCGCGTAGGTGGCTTCATCCTCAAAGGATATGCCGCTGGGCGTAATGTCGATGCCGCGCGCCTTCTTTACCCAGTCGCACGCGTCCTGAATGATCGTCAGCGTACTCAATCCGAGGAAGTCCATCTTGAGCAGGCCAAGATCTTCGCATGGTCCTGCTGGAAACTGGGTAACGACCTCTTCGTTCTGCCCGCGCGCCAGCGGGACCAGGTTGGTCAGGGGCTGGTCGCCGATGATCACGCCGGCGGCATGAATGCTGGTGTTGCGGTTCAACCCTTCAAGCTTGCGCCCATAGTCGATTACCTCACGAATCCAGTCTTCGCTTGCCTGCGCATCCTGCAGTTCCGTCACCTCGTCGAGCGCCTTATCCAGAGTCATCTTGGGATCCGCCGGAATCATCTTCGTGAGGCGATTGCCCTCGTCGAAGCTGCGCCCAAGGGCCCTCGCCACATCCTTGATGACGGCCTTTGCCTTCAGCGTTCCGAAGGTGCCGATCTGCGCCACGTTGTCATGGCCATACTTGTCGCGCACGTACTCGATGACTTCGCCCCGGCGGCGCTCGCAGAGGTCGATGTCGAAATCGGGGGGGCTGACCCGCTCAGGATTCAGGAATCGTTCGAAGAGCAGATTGTAAGCCAGTGGCTCGATATCGGTGATATGGAGCAGATAGGCGACGATGCTGCCCGCACCGCTGCCGCGCCCCGGCCCGATGGGAATGCCCTGCTTCCGTGCAAAGGCAAGAAAATCCCACACGACGAGGAAGTAGCTGGTGAACCCCATGCGCCGGATCACGTCCAACTCGTACTGCATGCGTTCGACCACGCGCCGCTGCTCTGGAGGCAGCTGATCCTGCGCAGTCTTGTACAGGTCGATCTGATACCGTTCGACGAGTCCTAGCTTGCATTGTTCGAGGATGTATTCCTCACGATCGGATCCATCGGGAGGATCATAAACGGGATAATGGTTGACTCCCGTGGTCAACTCCACGTTGCACATCTCGGCAATCGTCAGGGTATTGCTGAGTGAGGCGGGTACTTCACTGAAGATGCTGGCCATCTCTTCCGGACTCTTGAGGTAGAAGTCGGCCGAAGGGAACTGCATGCGATTGCCGTCCTGCATCGTCTTCTGTGTCCCGATGCAGAGCAGGACCTCATGCGACTTCGCGTGTTCACGCGTCAGATAATGCACGTCATTGGTTGCCATCACCGGGAGGTCAAGCTCCTTGCCGAACTTGATAAGCGCGCTGTTCACCTTCCGCTGCTCGCCCATCCCGTGATCCTGCAGCTCGAGGAAGAAGTTCTCCTTTCCCAGGATCTGCACATAGTCGTCGATTACGGTTCTGGCTTTCTCCAGATCACCCTCGAGGATGATCGAAGGAATCTCGCCACCTATGCACGAAGTCGTCCCTACCAGTCCCTCCGCATGCTCCGCCAGCGCCTCTTTGTCGATCCGCGGCTTGAAGTAAAAACCCTCGAGGTGCGCCTTCGCGTTCAGGCGGCAGAGATTCTGATAGCCGGCAAAATCCCTGGCAAAGAGCAACTGGTGATATCGCGCATGCTTCGGGTCGCGTACTTTGCGGCTCTCGGGCGCCATATAGAACTCGCAACCGAAGATCGGCTTGATGCCGCGCTTCTTCATGGTCGAAAAGAACTCGAAGACGCCGTGCATATTACCATGATCGGTGATCGCCATGGCCTTCATGTTCTGCGCTTCGGCCAGGTCGGCGAGCTTGCTGATCTTGCAGGCGCCGTCGAGCATGCTGTAATCGGTATGGACGTGAAGATGGACAAATTCAGCAGGCATGGGCGTGGCAGGGGAAAAGGAGATTCATGAACCGGCGGACGAGAAACGCCCGGCAGGGTGATCCTTTAACTGTAACCACGCCAGCGCAAAAGGCAACGCCCATCAAGCCATAAAAACTTGCCACGACCATCTCGGTCGCTGCCCTCTCCTGAATGCAGAGAGCCCTCGGGCCGGATGGCGCCGAGGGCTCTCTGAAAGGAGTACAGGGTTCTTCAGAAGAGCGAGAAGTACTGCATCGCGGAACGTACGGCCACGAAGCCGATCAAGGCCACTGAGGCCGCCGCACCAAGCGTGTAAAGCAGCCCCGGCTGATCCGCATCCGCGGTTGCCGTCGGCTTGGCCACTGCTGCCGCTGCAGGCGCTGGTTCCGCCGCCGCGGCGGTTGCAGCCTGCGGAGCGGGTTGCTTCACGGTCTGCTGACCGGCAGCCGGCGCTCGCAGTGTCTGTGTCTTCGGTGCTGCTTTCAGCTTCAGCGTCTTGCCGCCGGCTGATGCATCCGCCGGGGCGGGCAGGCTTGCCGTTTGCGTGGCAGGCGTCGCCGCCCCCTTGTCAAGGGCATCGGTTGCCGATGGCGCTTTGATCTTAAGCGTGGATTTCTTCTCGGTATCGCTCGCGATTGCCGTCGGCACGGGCGCTGTGTCCGTGCTGGGAGGGGAGACGGCTGATGGCGGTCGATCTTCGGATGGAGGGGGAGCCGCGGCAGGCGCCTTGATCTTGAGCGTAGACTTGCTGCCGCTCTCGCTGGGGGGCGCAATGGGAGGCATCGGGGAAACACCCGCCTGTTTCACCGGCGACTTCAGCTTCACGGTATCGGTGGAGGTACGCTCCTGCCGGTCCGACTCGCTCTCCCCTTTGCGCTTCAACTGGGTCGGGACGGCTGTCTGCTTGAGTTTGTCGCGGTTGACCATCGCCGTATGCGGCTCTTCTCTTGTTTCCGGAGGGGGAGTCGCTTCCGTGCGGACAATGGGTGCGGTACCGGGACGAGAGGTTGGCGCGGTGCTGGGGCGGACCGTCTCCGTTGGTGCGGTTTCCTCTGCCGGTGGCGGTGCGGCATCTTCCTGGATCGTGCTTGGCGCCTTGATCTTCAGGGTCCGCTTCTTGTCTTCCGCCGAGGTGTCCGCGGTGGTGCTCGGGGCACTCGCGGTTTGCCGCTTCGTGGAGGTTGTATCCGTTGGCGACGGCCGCAGGCGAATGGTCTGACTGGCGGAAAGAATGTTCTTGAGCTGGTTCTTTTTCTCTTTGATCACGCGAAGGTGAATGGTATCGGTCCCGGTCTCGCCCGCGGCGGATACGCCTTCCGCGCTCGTCTTGCCGGGACGTATGCGCTTGAGATTCGCCGTGTCGGTTTCGCGGCGCCGGGAGGGATCCATTTCGTGGGGCAGCAGTTCCTGGGTGCGGATCTGCTCCTCTTCGGACATGCCTGCCAGAGCGCGCGGACGCAACATCCGCTGCGAGTCTGATTTGTTGCTGCCGGCAGCTGCCGCGGGGGCATCGCCTTCGCCCATCTGGATCGTCTTTCTCTTGACAACCTTCTCGGTGCCCTTCTTGACGACACGCTCCGTGCCGGGACGGTCGGGGGTCAAATCCGCGGTGGTTGTATCTTCGTCATCGGGATTACCGCCCTCGTCCTCACGCTTGTTCGCGGATGTCTGGCGACGTTTGAGGGTCACCTTCATGCGCTCGCGCAGATCGGCGGTGCGAACGTCGTCATTCGCCTCCTCCTGCGCGTCGTCCCCTTCCTTTCGTCCAAGCACGACTTTCTTGCGTTCCAGTTTGGCGGTACCGCTGACTTGTTCAAAGTCTTCGGGATTTCCTGAAAGATCCGCGCGTTTGTCTGCCATAGGTGACTCCTGGCGCCCGCTGCCGCAGCCGCGTTTGATGACGTATCTGAGTCGATCCGGCGAGAGATCGAAGCTGTACTGACTGATTCCTCTATCTATACAATAAGGGATCGAGAGCCGAATTCAAACCTTTTCCACCAGCTTGGGGGGCACTTTATTGTTCGGTGCTCTCGTCGGCAGCCATTTCAACCCGCTCGGCAATGCGATACCATTGCCATAATCCCCACAGCATCAGGGTGGCCACAAAGGTATAGAGGATCAGCCGGGGATCGACGTTGGGCGAAAGGATCGTGGCCACGTCATAGTAGGTGTGAAGTACCGCGGAAGCCAGATACCCAATGAAGATCGGCACTGGCGAACCGCGCTTCCAGGCCATGTTGACGAAGTAGCCGTGTACCATTCCCATTCCCGCATGGAATGGCACCGCCAGCAGCCCCCGATGCACCATGGTCCAGAATTCCAGCCAGTAGTATGCAAAGAGATTTTCGGCAGTTGCGAATGCCAGCCCCACTACCACGAAGCCCAGATAGCGTCCCGCCGGTCCAATATCGATCCGGAAGAGTGTCAGCAGCAGCAGCACCATCAGCCCGCCCACCAGTTTGAACAACTCCTCGCCCAGGCCCGCTCCAATGAAAAAACCGAAAAAGCTCTCGATCAGCTCCGGCGAAAACGCATAGAAAATCGTCTCTCGACCAAGAAAGTTATTGGTCACCATCGCGGGAAAGGTGGAGTTGACGCCTGCCAGCGCAAAGATCAGCAGAAAGACGTACGGCGGCGCCGTCCAGTGGTACTTGCGTTTGACCATCCAGACGAAAATAACGATGCTCGACCAGGAACAGAGGAGGAGGAAGCTCATCAGGAGGGGCCATCCTCCAATTGGCTCAACCATCCATTGATCGTCTGGCGACCAAGATGATCGAGTTTCGACATCGCCAGCGCCTGCTGATATGCCGCGCGAGCCGCGGCATCGTTGTACACCAGTGAATAGCAGTAACCGCGCGCGGCGCGGATCAGTGGCGCGTGAGGATAGACCCGCTCCAGATGCTCGATGTCGGGCATGTAGGTCTCGATGTACATCCAGTTCGGGTAGGTCTCCTTGAAATCCGCGATCATCCGGAAAAAGGTGGGCGTATCGGGTTCGATACCTTTGGCCAAGAGCATGAAGAAATAGACGTTGGCGTAGCCCAGCCCACGCGCCGGCCACTGGTCCAGCGCTTTCGTAAGATACTCTCGGGCAAGGTTATCTTCACCCGAAAAGAGGGTGGCTACCCCCGCATAGTAGTACTCCTCGAAGCTGGCCAGCGGCATCTCCACCACCTCCACTGCCGCTTCACGAAACTCACGCAGGATCGCCAGGTCGTCCTCGTTGTCGGCAAACTTCATCAGCAGCATCCGACTGCGAAGACGTTTCTGCTCATACTCCCGGTGAGGGCCCCGTACCGAGCTCTGCTGAAAGGTCTCCCACGCGTCCTGTTCGCTGCGTTCACCTTGGTTGACCAGAATTGTCTGCGATTCGGCAAGCTCCCGCAGCGCCAGGTGACCGGGATCCATACCGCCCGCCACCGTGCCTTGGCCGGCCACACCCTCCCGCAACACGTTTGCTTCCCCTTTGCCGCTTCGCTGCCGGCGTAACTGTGAAGGTGGGCGTGGCGGTTCCAGCCAGCGACGCCAGGATGGTGCGGGCGGTGCCTGCTGCATGCCGCCGAACATCATCATGTCTTCCTGCGGCTTCGGGTACTTCATGTGCACATACCAGAGTATGCCGAGCAGTAGCGCGGGAGCCAACATCAGAAAGCAGAGAATCGTCAGCACCAGGCGAAATGGCGTGTGCCCATCTGGCGGCGTTCGACCGGCTCTGGCTGTAGAGCTGATTGACATGATCTATTGCGCCTTGATGGAGGTGAGGTTCTTGTCGTATTCGCCGATCGCCTGCACGATGTCATACTCCTGATCCAGGTAATCGCGCTGCTGCCAGCCGACTTCCATGCCGCGATCCTGCAGAAACTCCCGTATCTCGCGGAACTCCTGGAAGCTGTCCGACCAACAATGTATGACGATGAAGAACTTGCTGGGCGGATAGCGCGTCACCAGCTCCTGAAGCGTCTTGACGACGGCCGGGGAATCCTTCAGGGACAAGCCATCTTCCTCCAGCATCCTGTACAGGAATATGAAGCCAGTCGCCGTGCGCGTCACCATGATCCGCGCCAGGACGCCGTCCTTCGTCAGGTCAATGCTCTCCAGAGGAGTTCCCGCCAGTGTCTTTTTCTCCACCTCGATCATCGCCTCTTCTTCCGGCAGCAAGTAGAGCTTGCCATACTTCAGGCAGATGGTGACCGAGCGTTTCTCGGGTATGTAGGCCAGCGGAAAGGATATGGGCTTGGCCTGGAGCTCGCGCGCCGACGCGGTATTGGGATCGTCCTGCTGGCCCACCAGCAGGGCAATGCAGGCAACAAGCATCATCATTCCCGCGGCGTTCGAGATCACGTCAACCAGGACGCTGAAGTCTACGTTAGTGAGAAAGCGACGCATCGAGCCTGATCTCCTCTCCTGGCATGATGGGTAAGGTGCCGATGCGCAGAGGCAACTCGAATTCGCTGATGATGCTGAACAGGAGACTGGCGATCTGGCCGGATTCCGGCTCCACCCACAGGATCATGGTGCTCTGTTGTCCATGGTAGCTGAGGCGCCGATTCTCGTTGGTGCGTTCCGTCAGGTAGGCGCGAAGCCGAAAGAGGTCGGTGGGAAAGTTCATGTTCTGCGGCATGCTCGGGGAGAGAAAGGGCCGTATGTCCATCTCCTGCCATTCGCCGCTTCGGTCGAGCCAGAGAATCGCGTTGGCTGTGCAGCGGATATGAAAGGGCACGAACCGGTGCGGAATGCCGACAAGCTGGACTGCCTGCACCTGGCGCTGTTCCTCGCGCTTCTGTACCGTAATCGCCATGGTCGAGAGTGCCATGATGCTCATCAACCCGAGCATGATCGACAGAAATGGCAGAACGGGAAAGTCGAGCCTGATGCCGGAATCAGAATGTGCCTTTCGGCGAGTGGTGATCACTGCTGTCTTCATCCCAGAGTTCGAGATTCTCCGCCGCATCGACCTGGCGGCGTTCCGGCGCCGTTGGAGCCTCGTTTTCGTCGTCGCCCAACTCCTCCCTGTCTTCATCCTGGCCATCGGCGAGGGCTTCCGGGGGCGCATCAGCTTCTCCGACATTGCGGTCGTCATCCGGCTCTTCGCCGGGAGCCTCGTCGGAGAGGTCGATCAGCGAATCCGTCGGCAGCGGCGGTGGTTCGCGATGGCGCGTGAAGATGGGGTTGACGCTTTCAGGTGGTTCCACTTCGCTGTGGAAGAGCGTATGGGCGGCCAGGCGCAGGAAGAACTTGTCCATCTGTTCCAGTAATCCCTGCGAACGGCGGCGCATGTAGGTCGCCAAGGCAAGCAGGGGGATCACCGCAGCCAGGCCGATCAGTGTCGTGTGGAAGGCGATACCGAGATTCTGCGCCGTCGCCGTCAAGCCGGCATTGAAGTCAAGGTTGCCCTTGTCCACGACGCCGGAGAAGGAGGAGAGCGCTTGCGACATGCCCCAGACCGTGCCGAGGAAACCCGCCGATGGCAGAAGCCAGATCAGGAACTGCGTGAACGAGTAGGAACTCTCCAGGCTGTCCCAGTCGGACTCCGAATGTTGTCTCAGGGCTTCGAGGAGCCCCTGCCGGTCCTGCGGACCGACTCGCGTGGCGCTCACCATCCAGCGCAGGCGGTGAAAGGCGATGAAGTTGTTGTAGGGCCCCAGACTCGCCGCGTCGATCAGATCGCGCGCTTCATTCAGATTGCCTTCGCCGAGACTGCCATTTGTCGAAGCGCAGACCCGGCGCACGATATGAAAGGACTCCGCCTGCTTGGCGAGGACGCGCCATTTGAAGAGCAGAATGATGATGCCATAGATGCCGATGCCAAGGATCGTGCTGGATATCCAGTCATCGAAGAGCTTGTTGGTGATCATCCAGGGTTGCGCCAGCAACCATTCCAGCAGCCACCAGATGCCGAGCGCCAGCGGAATGGCAAGGAGATTGAAAGCTCCATGCCACGGATCCGCATCGACAATGTAGGCGTGGCAATTGGGGCAGCGAACAAAATCCTGATGATAGCGGCTGCCGCATTCCGGACACGTGTTTTCCTTGTTCATGAAAGCTCTTTCAGAATGGATTGCCGGGGGCAAAATGAGTGAGGAAGTGGGATTGGGCGGGTGGCGCCGACGCACCGCTTACATTATCTTGGAAGCCTCCTGAAGGCAAGGGTTCCTCTTTGCTTGTCGACACGATGATATCCATGCCATGCATCAATGGATCTCGCTGCACGAAGCGCCGCAAGAGAAACACGAAAAGCAGCGATGATGACGCAGCATCACCCGCTTTTCCATGGCCTCACGCAGTGTCGAGCCGAGATTGTAGGCAGGATCGTCATCCACCAGCGTACAGGCATAGATGCCGATTCTGCCATCCTGCTTGACCACCATCTTGCTGAAATTGCACATGAACCGATCCCGTTGCGCCGCCGTCAGATAGGTCGTCATGCAGTTCTCGGTGATCTCGGGTACCCCGTCGGGATGCTCGCCGGGCGTGTGAAAATCCGGGAAGGCAACGATGCGCGTTTCGATGGGCAGATGGTGAGATGCAAAAAGGTCACGATATGCCCGGTCGACGGCCGGTCCGTCTTCGTTCCGCGCCATCAGCCGCGCGATCGACAGGTTGAAGCCGAGCTGGTGCAGCCGTTCCAGGCAACGCAGCGTGGTGCGAAAGCTGCCGGATCCCCGGCCGGCATCGTGCCGTTCGCGATCCGGGTAATCGAGGCTCACTCGAAGACTCAAGGGAAACGGTTTCTGCCTGAGTTCTTCCAGACGAGCAAGGCGATTCAGCAGGGGTTCCGTGCCATTCGTCAGCACCAGGCAGGAGCGCAGGTCGAGGGCATGATCCAGAATGCTGAACATGTCTGGATTGACGAAAGGTTCACCCCCTGTGAACGAGAAGCTCTTCACGCCCAGATTCAGGGCTTCCACCAAAAGCGGCTTCACCTCCGACAGGCGAATGAACTCGATCCGATTGTTACCGGGCTTGCTGCCTTCCAGGCAGAACGGGCAGCGCAGATTGCAGTTGGTGCCGGTGTGGAACCAGAGTTCCTCAAGCCCGACTGGCTGAATGTAGCCGCGGGGCTTGCCGTCGCTGGTTGTCAGCCACTCACTCATGGGGACGAGCATTGGCATAGAAGAAGACCTCACGATGCAGGTGTGTAAAGGGCACTCCATGTGCTTCCAGCCAGCTGCTGGCGTCGTCGATCATGGCATCGAGCCCGCAAAGGTAGATCTGCGTCCGCTTGCGTATCGGCAGACGGTCGAGCAGGTCGGTCACTCGCCCATGATGATAGCCTGGCACCGCTTCCCGCGATATTGCCAGCGTCACCGGGCATGCCGCTTTCAGCACCGGCAATCCTACTGCTTCGGCCAGGTAACGAACTCCGTAGAGAATGTGCGCGGGGGGGCGATCCGGGAAGCTGCGCACGTATGAAAGAAATGGGGAGATACCCGTGCTGGTCGCAATGAAGATGCAGGGCGAGTTCGAGTCGTCCTGGCCCGGGCGGAACCAGCCGAACGGTGCGCTGACCTGCAGCTCGTCCCCTTGCTTCAGCTGCTTGAGATGGCTCGTCACCACTCCCTCCGGCAGCGCCCGGAAGAGGACCCGAAGTACCGGTTCGTTGATGCCACCCGCCAGGCTGTACGGCCGTGATTCGCGCCGCGTGGCATCGAAAAGCGCCACGCAATTGCCCACCTCGAAGCTCATCTCTTCACGATCGAGCAGCAGTTCGAAGATCGATGGCGACAGCCGCTTCACGGCTTCGACGCGGTGGATAAAGTGGCTCATGACGCTCCTTCCTCAGCCGCGGAAATGGCCAGTTGAGCCGCAAGCGCCGCGGGAGTGGTCACGGGTTGCCCGCAGGCAAAATCACGGCAGACATACGCTGTTGGCTGACCCTCGATCCGGCGCTTTCCGGCAAGCAGCGGCACCGCTGACGCCGCCTTGTCCGCGGCTGGATCCAGGTGCGCCAGCACCCGGTTGGGAAGGAAGTGCTGGTTGACCACGCGCAGCAGCTCCTGGGTAGCCGGCGCATCCAGCGATCCAACGATGACGATCTCAGGCGGAGAGTCCAGCTGAAAGTCCGCCGCGATCAGCATCTGCATGAAGCCTCGGGGTGACTGTCCCATGCCGTCGTGGGCGAGGCGAAGGATCTCTTCCGCCTTCTTTCGATAGTCATCGCGATCCATCAGGACCGCGAGCCGAAGGAGTGCGGTGGCAGCCATCGCGTTGCCGGAAGGGATCGCGCCATCCTGCATGGATTTGACGCGGGTGATCAGGTGCCGATGCTCGCTACTCGTGTAGAAGTAGCCGCCGGCATCCTCATCCCAGAAACGCGCGTTCATCTGTTCCGTCAGCTCCATGGCGGCATCCAACCAGCGCCACGCGAAGGAGGCCTCATAGAGGTCGATCAGCGCCTGAATGAGATAGGCGTAGTCGTCCAGGTAGGCCGGCAGCTTTGCCTGGCCGCGGCGCCAGGTGTGAAGCAGCTCACCTTCGGGGCGAAGGTGGTGGAGGATGAAGTCGGCGGCGCGGGTACCCAGGCGCAGGAAGCGCTCGTCTGCAAACGCTGCAGCGGCTCTCGCCGCGGCGCTGATCATGAGGCCGTTCCAGCCGGTAATCACCTTGTCGTCAAGACCCGGATGCACCCGCGCTTCGCGACGCGCACGGAGTTTCTGCTTCAGCTTTTCGAGCTTCGCCAGCCATTCATCGCCACGCATGCCATGTTCGGCCGCGAATGCTTCCGGTGACGTCTGAACATGAAGGATGTTCTGCCCTTCGTGGTACGGCTCGTGGGAAGCGAAATTACCTTCTTCCCTGACGTTGAAATAGCTGGAGAAGAGCCGGCCATCCGTCTCTCCCAGCTCCTTCAGCAGTTCGTCTTGCTGCCAGACATAGAATTTGCCTTCTTCGCCCTCGCTGTCCGCATCTTCCGTCGAGAAGAAGGCGCCGCCTGCATCGGTCATCCGCTCTTCGGTGTAAGTGAGGATCTCTCGCACGACCCGCTCATAATGTGCGTTGCCCGTGTGCTGCCATGCCTCGATGTACACTTGGGCGAGTTGGCCGTTGTCGTAGAGCATCTTCTCAAAGTGGGGCACGAGCCACCGTTCATCCACGGAGTAACGATGAAAACCGCCGGCAAGCTGGTCGTAGAGACCACCGTATGCCATGCGGTCCAGCGTATGCGTCGCCATTCGCAGGGATTTCTCGCTCCCGGTGCGCCGCGCATGGCGCAGAAGCAGCATGATCGACTGACTTGCCGGGAATTTGGGCGCTCCGCCGAAGCCGCCATGGTGTCGATCGAAGTTCTTGCCCAGGGATTCAGCGGCTTGATCGAGCAGTGACGGGGTGATGGCGCGTGTCGACGCTGATGGGCCGGCGGCGTGCTGCCGAAGCGCTTCGGTGATCTGACCGGCCGATTCGTTCAATTCCTCCCGTTGTTGGCTCCATACCTTGGCAATCTGCCTCAGAAGGCTGCCGAATCCAGGCCGGCCAAAGCGTTCCTCGGGAGGGAAATAGGTGCCGCCATAGAATGGTTTCAACTCTGGGGTCAGAAAGACGCTCATCGGCCAGCCACCGCTGCCGGTCAGCAACTGGACAGCCGTCATATATATTTCATCGAGATCCGGACGCTCCTCGCGATCCACCTTGATGGAGATAAAGCTGTCGTTGAGGAGCCGGGCGATTGTCTCGTTCTCGAACGATTCCTTCTCCATCACATGACACCAGTGGCAGGCAGCATAGCCGATAGAGAGAAAGATCGGCTTGTCTTCCCGACGCGATCGCTCCAGTGCTTCATCCCCCCACGGATACCAGTCGACCGGGTTGTGAACGTGCTGAAGCAGGTAGGGACTCGATTCAAAAGAGAGATGATTCGAGGGGAGTTCTGACATCATGTATATCTACTTTGCTGGGCATGAAAAGGGCTGCAGGCGAAAGCGTATACAGATACCATGACTTGAGCCTGAATCGCAACCATCAGGAGAAAAGCGCCAGCACTTCACTGGGATCATGAGTGCCGACGCCGATGATGCGGTACTGATCGAGTTCCCGTTGCCGTACGAACCAGTCACCCTTGACGTCTTTCATGGGCAGCTCGCTTGCCGCCCATGGATTGCTCAACGGCGTGATGAAGACGGATATCGGTTGACCGCAGCACTCGAAGAAGACCTGGGCGACGGCCTTATCCCCCTGGTTCAACATGCGCATGCCGAGCAGTTTGATCGGATGCCCTTCAGAAATCTCGTCGCATGGTTTCATGTTGAGGAAGATGCGATTGGCGGTGAGGGCGCTGACGACCTTTACGTAGTCGCCGGGAATCTCCGCCAGTCCCCCGCATTGCCCCACGCTCACCGGCAGGGCACCGGATTTGAGTTGTTCGGTGGAATCGACACTGCCCAACGGATTCCAGACAAAGAAGCCGGCGGCGAGCAGAGCGATCCCTGCCGCGATCGCCAGTCCTTTCCAACCGTTCGCGAAAGGCACTGCCCAAGGCTGTCGCCCTCTCTTTCCATTCATCCGCTCCTGAAGATGCTCCCAGACCGCAACAGGGCAGGGCGCCTCCTCTCGCAGACGCTGGCTGAGCGCCTCTTCGAAAGCGCGTTCCCGCTCGACCTGGAGGCGCTCTTCTCCTTTCAGGGATTCTTCGAACGCGATGACATCCTCCACTGGAAGCTGATTGTCCAGGTAAGCCTGTCGGGTCAACCGTCTTTCTTTGGTTTCCATCAGGATATCCTCCGCTGTTCTGCGTCCGAATCCTCTTCCGCGGCGTATTTGCGTGCGTAAGTCTTGGCTTTGGTGATGCCATGGCGGCGCGCGTAATCGACCAGCAGGCGCCGCAATTTGTCGCGGCCGCGAGCCAGGTGCGTCATGACGGTTCCCACGGGCATCTCCATGATGGAGGCAATCTCGGTGTACGAATAGCGCTCCATGGTCAGCAGGAGCAGGCATGAGCGCTCGTTGGTGCTGAGTTGGCGCATCGCTTCGAACAGCTCATCGCCGCACGCCTTGAGAAACGCTTCCGGATCGCGATAGGCCTGCTGCAGCGTCTCCTGGTCCGTGGCGAAACGTGACTCGTCGATGGATTCGATGTCGATGGCCGACCGCTTCGTTTCACGGTTGGCCACGTAGCACTTGTTCGTCAGAATCCGGTACATCCAGGCACGGAAATTGGTTCCCTTACGGAACTTATCCAAGTGCTCGTATGCCGTCATGACAGCGTTGGAAAGCACATCTTCCGCGGTGTCGGCGTTCCAAACGTTACGCAAGACGTAGCGATAGAATTCGTCTCGGTGCTTGTCCAGAAGGGCCAGAAATTCCTTGTCATTCAGCGTTGCCATGGTGGGTATCACTCGTATGCGGCGATCTGCTCCTCGAGAGCCTGGACCTCCGTCGACAATTTCTGGAACTTTTCCATGTTCTCGGCGTTTTCAGCGGGCTGGGTCATGAGCCAGTTCTGCAGCTCGGTGGAACGCTCCTTCATCTTCGCATAGAGATCGCGCAGCTCTTTCGCCTTCTTATCATCCAGCGTCGAGGCCAGATAGGCTACCTCGATATCGCGCAGCTCACGTTGCAGGCTGCTGATCTGCTGCTGATAGCCCAGGAACTTCTTCATGTTCTCTTCGTTGTTCTCGGGCTGATTGCCTATCCAGCTTTGCAACTCCTGCTCGACTTTGTTCAGCTTCTGCACTCCCGTGCGATAGGCGCTTGCCTGCTCGTCGGTGAGTTGTTTGGTGTAGGTGTTCAGCCCCTTGTCCGTATTCCGGCGCAACATCATCTCCACCTGCTTGATGAAGCTTTCGGGGGTTGCTTCGCGACTCGCGCTGAGACGGCCGATCTCCTCGTTCTTGTCGCTGGTCAGCAGGACATACGTGGGATAACCCTGTACGCCATACTGCTGCGCGAGTGCCTGATTGCGCTCCTTGTAGGCGGCCGGCACGATGCTCTCGTCCTGTGGAAAGTCGATCGTCACCAGCACAAGGTTCTCCGCGGCAAACTCCTGCCATTTCTCCTTGGCGAAGACATTTCCATCCATCAACTTGCACCAGCCGCACCAGTCAGACCCCGTGAAGTTGACGAAGAGGGGAAGATTCTTTTCCGCGGCCAGATCTTTTGCCGCGCTGTAGTCCATGGTCCAGGCGCCGACCTTGGCTCCCTCCTTCATCACCTCTTCAGCGGCTGTGGTTGACGGCGTCCAGAGTGGCAGCATGAATGCGGCAAGGGTGAGGATGGATGTGATGGTGCGAATGCGTGAGGGGATAATGGTGTGCATGAAGTCGTGTTCCCTTTGATGCTTCGGGTTGCCGGCAAGGATTATTTTCCGGATGGATGATGACGTGTGGTATAGTCGCGAAGGCGCGCGATCCATGTCAGGAGTCCAGTGACTTCAAGGCCTCCGCCAGCTTTTCTTCGGTAATGGAGAGGTGCGAGGCGTTCCATGCCGCCTTGCCGTCCTTCACCAGGATAGCCTGCGGCGACTCGTGCCGAATTCCCAGCCGTTCCGCTATCGCCTCCGAAATGTCCCGGTGGCTGATCAGGTCGAGATGGGTGAACAAGCCATCCACACCGCTGTTCTTCTCGACGAAGTTCAGGTAGTTGCGGTTGGCCGCATGGCTGATGGGACAGCGGGTGCTGTGCTTGAAGAGGATCACCGGACGCTCGCGTGATGCCGCGAGAGCAGCCTCGAGATCCTCCATTGACTTGAGTTCAGTAGGGGGCATGAGGAGTCTCCTGAAAGTTGCCATTGAAGAGGTTAGTTCACTGGCTTAATGTAAGGGCATTTCAATGGCATTGACGAACGACATCAGCGGCTGAACCAAATTTAGCTGGGAGCATTGGCGATTATGGAAGATCTGATACGCAGGTTGCACTTCCTGCCAAAGGATCCGGAGCAGGTAGTCCCCTATCTGGAGACACTTGCCGGAGACGCCAGAAAACTGGAGAACCCCAAGCCACTCTTCGTGCATATCTTCCAGTTCTTCGAGCGCTATCCGGATGCGGATCTGGGAATGCCGGGACCGCTGGTGCATTACCTGGAGAATCAGTTTCCGGCTTACATCGACCAGTTGATCATGTCCCTGCAGCGCCATCCCACCTATCATACCGTGTGGATGCTGAATCGCCTTCTAAATTGCGGCGAAGAGGTGCCGCGTCTGGATGAACTGGAGATCATGCTGCGGCGAGCCGCCAATCATCCACAGGCGGATGATCTTTGTCGTGAAACCGCCTCCTCCTTTATTAGCCTCCGAGAAGGCTGATCTACTCACGATCATGGAGCCAGATGAAATCTTTACGCGACGTCAAGGAATATTACCGCAACGGACTGGCTGGCGAGTTGCACCGGTTCGAGCATCAGCGCCGCAGCCTGCAGGTCAGGATTCTGGTCACGTTCGCCGCTCTGGTGACAATCGTCATCTGCCTGCATCTCTGGGTACTGAGACCGCTGGATCTGTTCCCCTTCATCATTGTCGCCGGCTTTCTGGCCTTGATCATCGGCATCGGCATCTCCGTGATGATGGTCAGTCGCTTCAAACGGCAATTCAAGACTGAGATTATCGGCAGGCTGGTTCATTTCATGGAGGAGGGCCTGGAGTATGCGCCCAGGAAGCATATCACCGCTCAGGCTTTTGAGCGCTGTCGACTCTTCGAAACGCAGCGCCACAACATCTTCCGGGGAGAAGACCTGGTTTGGGGCAAGGTCGGGAATCTGGAGCTGCAGTTCTCGGAGCTTTATGTCGCCCACCGAAGCGGCGGCAAGAACAGCAGCACCACCATCATTTTCCGGGGCCTTTTCCTGGTTGCTGACGCCGGCCGCACCTTTCGCGGGACCACGGTTGTCCTGCCTGCTACGTCCCCCTTGCAGCTTCCGGAAGGCAGGCTGGGAGAGTTTGTGAAAAGCCTGGTCGACAAGTTTGTGCCGAAACCTACCGGCCAGCTGCTTGAGCTGGATGACCCGGCATTCTCATCCCATTTTACGGCCCATGCCGACGATGAGGAGGAGGGACGCGAGCTGCTCGATGAGACCATGCGCCAACGAATCCTGGCTCTCGGCAGCGAGTGCGACCAGAAGATTCGCGTTGCCTTCAGCGACAACAACGTCTATGTGGCACTGCCGACTAAGCGCAACATGTTCGAGCCCAAGCTCCTGAAGACCGTGCTGAACTATGAACTGGTGGAAGCGTTCTTCCAGGACTTTTCCCGGGCCTGTGAGCTGGCGGTTGCCGTTCGTCCCTCGCCCGTGACTGACACGGGTTCCCCTGAATGGCCATAGACGCCTCCAATTCGAGCCAAAATGCCAGTGGCTGCAGCCGCGTCGGCATTTCCATCTTCTTTAGTTTCTTTCTGATTATGGGGCTGGTCTTCTGCGTGGTGATCGGCATTGCCTTCTGGGAAAATCTGGAGACCTGGTTCTGGCAGAAGACGCCGTGCACAATCCTCGAGAGCCGCCATAGCGTCGATGCTTCAAGCGATGAACCTTACTCGGCCCAGATCGTCTATCAGTATACCTTCGACGATTTGACCCACACCAGCGATACGATCACGCCGGAAGCAACTTCCACGGACAACTATCGACGTATTCAGCGTCTGCTGCTGGCATTCCCGTCCGGCAGCGAGCGCTTCTGCTATGTCAACGGGGAGAAGCCTGGTGTGGCTTACCTGAAGCGCGGTCAGTTGTGGATGGGTTTATTCATTTTTCTGCCGCTGATCTTTGTGGCGGTAGGTGCAGGCGGCATCATCGGAACCTGGCGGCGCACTCCTCCGAAGGCACTCACCGCCGCGACCAAACCCGTGACGGCCTCGGCATCGAACGGTTGCGGCCCCCGGGTCGGACTGTTTGCCGGGCTGTTCCTGACCCTCATCGGCGTTATCCTCTTCTATTTCCTCGGGATGGGAGTGGTGGTCAACCTGTCCACCGCCTCGGGCTGGCATGAGGTGCCCTGCCGGGTGCTGCACAGCCAACTCCTGACCCATCGTGGCGACGACAGCACCACCTATAGTGTCGACATCTTCTATCGGTACCAGGTTGGCGATATAACCTATCACTCGAACAGCTATGGTTTCATGGGGGGAAGCAGTTCGGGCACCAAGGGCAAACGGAAGATCCTCGCCGCCTATCCGTCCGGCAGCGAGGCGCTCTGCTACGTCAATCCCGCCGATCCGGTCGAAGCCGTCCTCGATCGTGGTTTTCATCCGCTTTATCTGCTCAGTTTCCTGCCGCTTCTGCTTGTCCTGGTGGGTGTGCTGGTTCTGGGAAAATCCTTTCGCACGGCGACCGCGCCCACGCCCCCCGCGTTCCAGCGGGGTGACGTTCAGGCGATGGTGCTGAAGCCGAAGCAGGGGCCGCTTCCGCGGGTCGCGGGCACCTTCTTCATCATGGCCTTCTGGAATGGTATTGTCTCGGTTTTCCTGTGGCAGGTGATCGACGGCTTTCGTCGTGGCGATCCCGAATGGTTCCTGACGATCTTCCTTATCCCCTTTGTGCTGATAGGCATCTTTCTGGTGGGGCTCTTTTTGCGAGCCGTCTTGTGCCTCTTCAATCCCGTGCCCCAGGTTCGCCTTGATCCCGGAAAGGTTTCGCTGGGAGGGACGGCGCTTCTGCAGTGGCGGGTGCGTGGGCGCGTTTCCCGCATTGCGCGCCTGACCATCACGCTCGAAGGGCATGAAGAAGCGGTCTACACCGTGGGCACCAATACGCATACCGATACCGATGTCTTTTATTCTCAGATGCTGGCGGAGATCGCTGACTGGCGTGAGATGCTGCAGGGAAAGTGCCCGTTGACTATCCCTCACGACACCATGCATTCCTTCGCCGCCAAGCACAACAAGATCATCTGGTCCATCAAGGTCAAGGGCGACATTCCCCGTTGGCCGGATGTCGATGAAGCATTTGAAATCGAGGTCACCCCATGAGCATGTCCATCGACTTGCGAGGAGAACCGATCTTTCGGCCCGGTGACCAGTTAATGGGGGCCGTCCGCTGGGCTCTCGACAAGGATGCAAAGCGCCTGGACATCAACCTCTTCTGGTTCACGGACGGCAAGGGCACCCGCGATGTCGGTGTGGTGGAGTCGATGACGGTGGAGCGTCCAACTCGGCTGGGAGAGAAATCTTTCGTTTTTCGCCTGCCCGCGGCGCCTCTCTCCTTCTCCGGACGCCTGATCACGCTGACGTGGGCGGTGGAGGCCATTGCCCATGGCACCGACGAAGTTGCCATGGCGGAGTTCCGGCTCTCCCGTGACGGCCAGGAAATCAGGCTCCGCCATGATGCGCCCGCGTGATAATCCCTTCAAGTCGGCGGCGATCCTCAGCCGGATCACCTACATCCACGGCACCGGAAACCGGGATCGCCTGTTGGCTGATTTTGCCGCCATGCGGTATCGCGGTGCCATCCTGGGTGGCGAGGGACGCGGCAAGTCTACCCTCCTTGGCGATCTTGAAGTTGCGCTTCAGAAGGATGGCTATGAGATCATCCATCTGCAACTGACCGCGGGACAGCGATCCCTTGTGGCGACGCCGTGGCCGACAGTGAAAGGCCGACTGGATGGCCGCGTGATGGTTTGCCTCGACGGCGCGGAGCAGATGAGCAGGGTCGCCTGGCATCGCTTTCGCTGGGCTTGCCGCAAGGCCGGAGGGCTGCTGATCACCTCCCATGTGCCTGGGCTGGCGCCAACGCTCATCGAACTCGACACCAGCGTCGAGCTCTTTCGCTTGATCGTCGGCAAGCTGCTCGATGGACGCAGCCTGCCCGAGCATGTTCAGCTCGATCGCATTCTGGTGGCTCATCAGGGGAACATGCGTCTTGCTCTGCGTGAATTGTATGACATCTATTCCTATCTGGAAGGATGAGGGATTGGCGCTGCGTCACTCTTCGCCTATGCTACAGTATGCACCACACGCGAGACATGCTTCATAGCCTGCGCGGCATGATCGAACATGCATTACTCTACGGTCCGACCCGCCGCAGCTTCTACTGGCGCCGGGTGCAGATGCTCAGCGCCGTTCAACTGGTGATTGTGCTGGGGGTGCCAACCGGTTTGTTCGATGCTATCCGAGGGCGCATCGATACAGGCACCTTCATGTACCGCGCCTGGTTCATTACCGCGGCAGTGGCGGTTACCGGCGCGGCCATCCTGCACGCCAGTCGAATGACGAAGCGTCATCAGGAGCCTGCTACCCGCTTACTGACCCTGTCGGATCTGGGCGCGGCAGGTGTGCTGCTCTGGGGGTTAGTGGAAGGAATCGGCCATGCCTGCTTCCTGCTCCTGATCTCAATGCCGCTGCTCGCCTTTGCCGCTTCTTTTGTGCGTTTCGACCTTATTGATCTCGGTCACGCCCTGCTGCTGCTGGCCGTGGTTATCGTGGTCACCCAGATGCTTGCGGCGCTCGCGGCATCGCTTGTCTGGCAGCCGGAAGGAGCCATGATCCTGTGTGCCGCCTTGGTGCTTTCTTTTACCATCCTGGGACTGATACCCAGCCTGTTCCTTGTGCGATGGACGCATATTGCCGCAGAGATACTGGTGATGGCCAGTCCCTATGCCGCGCTTTTCTTCAGTGTCGGCTTTGGTCGATTTGTGATGCTGGGGCTCCTGAGTGGAGGGCTGTGGCTGCTTGCTGCCTGCTTCTTCTTTCTGTTGGCGAGGCGCATTTTTCTGTGGCGCATTGGCCGACTGAGCAGCGAGACGCAACAGAGGCGCGGGGAGGTGCGGGTGCAGCGTTGGCGACTGATTCCGAGGCGCCCCTCCATCCACGGCAATCCATGTACGTGGTTCGAGTTTCATGTCTGCCGGCGAGGCTGGTACGGCAGCCTTGGCGGCTTTGGCCTGGTGGTGCTACTGATCATTGTCCTCTGCTTTCTTTTTGTTCAGGTGGCGGCTGAGGATGTGCGCTTACTCCCTCTTCAACTGGGGCTCTTCATCCTTGCCGCTCTGGTCATCGGCACCATTTATCCACTTAGCCTCCTGAGCGAGACCTTCTCCCGCGAATGGATCAATCAGTCGATCGACTTGCTCCTGCTGACCGATCTGGAAGATCACGAGATCAGCCTCGGCAAGCTGCGGGGCGTTCTCCTCGCCACGGCACCGTGGCTGGTGGCGCTGGCCGCGGCCGTTGGCGCGCTTGCGCTCTACCTCGATATGGGTGGATGGATGATTCTGCTGCTCATACCGCCAGTTGCTTCGGTGGTGGTGGGCACATGCGCCGGCACCATGCTCGAATCGCTCTCGCACGTGAGGCCCGACTCCGGCGGCGTGGGCGCTTCCGGCCTTGGGGCGGCTATTTTCTTCAGCCTTGCGGGAATTGGCCTCCTGGCGGTAGCTGGAGCGGGCGAGACGCTCTTCATCGTGCTGAGCGTCTCCTGGTGCCTCCTCATCTGGGTTGGCTACTGTCACCGCGTCTATCGCAACTGGCAAATCCTCACGCATGGCCTGCGGGATGAGATCAGGTGGATTGCCGAGTGCGAGGCGCATGGCGGCCGGCGTCGTCTCTTCTTCATCACGGCTGCCTGGCGCCGGCTTCATGCTCGCAGAGCGCGGCATCGCCGGCCGACGTAACAAGTCCGCCCGCGTGCAGCCAGCGCACCGCGTCATCGTCCCCCCGCAGATAGGCATCCCAGAAGGCGAGCGAGGCCCGGCGGATCAAGTCCAGATGCGCCATGTCCGGTCGAGCTGCCCCGAGACGGGAGCGCTCGGGGCCGGAGAAGACCATATGATCGCCGCCGGTCAACGTTATCAGATAGCGTTCGGCATTGACGCTGAGGTCAAAAGGAATCCGCCGTTCCGCGGCCGTAGTGCTGTTGATGGGGGAAACATCGTGGGTGCCGGTCATGTGCATGACGGGGATGCGGATGGCGGCATACTCCTCGCGCCGGTCTTCTTCGGCTTTCCGGGAAACTGGGGCGCTCATGGCAATCGCCGCCCGGACACGTGCATCGCTCAATGATAGGCCTTGTCGGCCGGGGAGCTTGGACTGCAGACCCGCGATGGCCAAGGTGGTATGTGATCCAAACGAGTGGCCCGCCATCCCGATCCGCTCGAGGTCGAGCCTGCCCGCGAGTGCATGGTCCTCGGCGCCGTTGAGCAGCGTGAGCGTATCGATGGCGAAACGCACGTCGACTATTCGCTGGTAGGCCGGCTGCCATTGGCTGGCGACTTGACGCATCGCCCGCAGCGGCTGGCTGCTGTCACGCCACACGCTGTCGTCGCTGCCAAGGTGCTGCAGATGAACGGATACGTAACCATGGCTCGCCCAGAAGGTGCCCAGATAGCTGTAGCCATCGCGAGTGCCGCCGAGTCCGTGGGAGAAGAGGATGACGGGCGCGGCGTGCGTGAGTTCTGTTGGATAGTAGATCTTGACGGGGACCTCGCGCTGGCGCGTGGCATCGTGCCAGTTCTCCTCGATCGTTCGCACCGTGAAGGCACCCTCGCGATCATGAGCCTGCCATTCCGCCCTGACCAGAATCGCCGCCGTCATGCCAATCCATATTGCCCAGACCCGAAACGTTCGCATTGCGTCCTCGCTTTACCGCAAACCGGCGTCAATCCGCGGCGACTGTCGCCGGTTTGCGTGTGGACGGCTCAAAGGCAGCGCATGAACGCCACCAGTGCCGCTTTCTCTTCTTCCGTGAGCTGCGTGCGCAGTACTATGTTGAAGAATTCAACGGTGTCTTCCAGTGTCAGCAGTCGCCCATCGTGGTGATAGGGTGGGCTGTCCTTGATGCCCCGCAGGGTAAAGGTCTTGATCGGCCCATCCGGGATGTTGAGCTGGTCGGCAATGATTTCGCTTTCATAGAATCGTCCGATCCGCAGATCATGCATCTGATGATCGAGATAGGCCGGCGGCGTATGGCAGTCGGCGCACTTGCCCCTGCCGAAGAAGACGCTCTGCCCGAGCAGTTCAACGTCGGTGGCCTTCTCGGGATCGAGCATGCCGGTACCGGGATCCAGCTTGGGGGCCGGTGGGAAGTCGAAGATGTTCTGCATCTGCGCCATCATGGCCACCTGGCTGGCACGATCGGGAAGGTTGACCCCTTTCTTAGCCGCGATGACATGGTCACCGTCGAAGTAAGCGGTTCGCTGTTCGAACTCCGTAAAGTCCTCGATGGAACGAATCGATCGCTTGCTCCCGTGAATCTGCTGATTGTACATGCCGCGCAACGAGACGGTATCGAGGCGAAAGCGGGCGCGCTGGGGGCGGGTATCGGGGTTCAGGTGGAAGGTGGCGTTCGTGTGGCCATTGGCGTGGCAATCCATGCAGGTGACGCCAAGACTCGCTTCCGCAACCTTGCGGTCTTCGGTCTGGTTGAACTGCTGCTGCGGGAAGGGCGTCAAGAGGAGTCGCATCCCTTCCATCTGCACCGGCGTGAGAATTCCCTTGAAGAGCTGGTAATAGTTCTTGATGGTGAGCAGTTGCCCCTGACTCACATCGCCAAGATCGGGGCGCGTGGTCAGGAATATCGGCGGCGGGAATTCCGGCGTCAGGTGATCCGGCAGGTCGAATTTGACGTCGAAACGCTCCAGGTCGCGGTGCTCCGCTTCCATGATGGCATCGATCTGAACGTCGGGAAAGACCTGTCCTCCAGTTGTGTGCTTGGTGTGCGGTAGCGGCCGGAATCCGAGGGGGAAGAGATTTCTCTCTTTGATTTCCTCCGGCGTCATGGCGGCCAGAGCCTGCCAAGTGGCGACGCCTTGTGGAAGTTTCACGCGCACCCCTTGTTGAACCGGCTTTCGACCGGCCGACATCATCACGCTGGAAGGATCGTCGGCCAGGTTGTAGCGCAGCGCATACAAGTCCTGCTGACGTTTCTGGAAGATTGGTTCTTCGGCTACATCCTTCTCCCGGATCTGCTCGAAGGTGGCGTCGATTTTCACCGGCATATAGGTGCTGTCGGCGGCCACTTGCGGCTGATCCGGCTGGTTTTCCTGGGCATAAAGAAAGGCAATACCCACGATGCAGACAATGGCGGTAGAGACGATACTGAGGCGACTGACGCTAGGTTTCATCGAATTGCTCCTGCTCTGTAAACGAACACTTATCGCAAGTAAACTGGAAGCTGACGCGGCGTTTTATTCTCCATTGTTGCCGGTTGAAGGTTCTCCAGTTACACTAATAATCATCTATAGAGCAACGCAAATTCCAGCAGAGTGCTGTCAGCTCAGATCGATCAGCGCCTTGACGGAGTCGCGGCGTTGAATGGCGCGGAAGGCCTCAGCTATCTCCGCCAGGGGCCAGGGGCTGGCGGGATCATACCAGAGCGTAGCGTCGAGCCTGCCATCGCGGACCAGATCGCATACCTGCTGGTGCGTCTCCGCCTCGTTGTAGTTGCCGCCGCCATGCCAGGTAAAGGCGCCGCGGGCGACGGTGGGATTGAGCGCGACCAAACCATAATCATCAATGCCGTAAACGGCGAGATGACCGCCATCTTTCAGGCAGGGGAGTACCGCCTGGGCGCTGTCACGCTTTCCGATGGCATCGATAATAAGGTCGAATCCGCCGGGTTCCTGGCTCGACAGGAGTTGGTCGAGTTGCTCTTCCTTGTAGCTGTGGTATACAGCTGTGCCCGTCTTCGCGAGGACAGCCTCCCGCAGTCGCGGAGCGCCGATTACCGTAACCTTCGCCCCCAGATTGGCGGCGTGTGCGGCAAATGAAAGGCCATTGCCGCCGGAACCGACGATCAGCACTCTGGCGCCTGGAATGACGATGTCCAGGCGCTGAATGTAGGAGAGCGTTTCGCGCCAGGTAGTGAACATGGGCGCTACTTTCGGATCGATACCCGCGGGCACGATCTGGTTCACCTGCCAGGCGCGCCATTCGCTCTCCGGCAGACCATCGGCGCGCATGGCCCAGTGGTCTCTGGCAATCCCCAGTTGGGCAAAGCCTCCCCAGGTGACGGAGATCTCCCCCGCCGGTGGCGTGCCGACCCGCGTGACAAGATCACCCACCCGCAGATGACGCACCTTGGCGCCCACGTCGATCACGCGGCCGACGGACTCGTGGCCAAGCACAGTGGGCAGGGGCGAGATCCACGGAAAGTTGCCGCTGAGGATGTGGGAGTCGGTGCCCGTGCAGGTTGCACCGTAGAGAAGATCGCAGAGCGCGTCGTAGTCGCCCGGTACGGGATCCGGCATGTCGAGCACCGAGAGGTGATCTAAGGCTTTGATGATGGCTGCTTTCATGATGCTCTCCTACGCCCAGCCTGGGCCTTGATAGGAGCTTGGATCGGCCATGTGCCAGCCGATGGCAAAAGGCTCCTCGTACGGACGGAAGGGAACCATGGCGGCGATGGTGTCCAGTCGCTTCTGGATTTCCGTCGGCAGCGCTCCGCGATTGGTGGCGGCGACATTCTGCTCGACCTCCTCAACAGAACGGGCGCCCATGAGGACGGTGTGGACCGCGGGATTGGATAGGACAAAGCGGATGGCCAGCTCGGGCAGCGACATATCGATGTCGTCCAGCACCTTGTAGAGCAGGCGGAACTGCTCGGAGCGGATGGAGGAGAGCCATGGCGGCGGCGCTGTCACCGTGCGGTCGAAGCGCGCCGAAAGGGCGCCCTGCTGCAATGGCGAACCGATAATGATGCCCATCCCCTGCTCGACGGCGGCCGGTATGACTTCGCGCTCTGCTTCTCGCCACAGGATGCTGTAATTGAGGGCCGTGAGCAGCACATCGAACTTGCCGCTGCGGATGAGGTGGCGCATCTCGTAAGCCGTGGTGCCGCCGAGACCGGTGTAGCGGATTGTACCCGCGGCTTTCAGCTCGTCGAAAACATCGAGGACGGGACCGGCGACCCCTTCCCAATCCGTCCACCATGCGTACTGCTTGGGGCGGTCGGGCTCATGGATGAGGAGCATGTCGATCTGGTCGCGCCCGAGCAGGCGAAGGCTCTGCTCTACGGAAGCGCGCAGAGAATCCCGGTCCTGAGGTTGGAAGGGCTTTGGAAAGCCGCCCAACTTGGTCGAGAGAATCACGGGTGCTTCGACATCCGCCAAAGCCTTGCCGATGACTTCTTCGCTGTTTGCGTAGCCTGGAGCGGTATCGATGAAGTTGACACCCAGTTCCAGCGCGCGATGAATGGCGGCGCGTCCCTGCTCATACTCGCCACCCACCGACGAGACAAACAATCCGCCAAGTGCCAGCCTGCTTACCTTCAGATCCGTTCTGCCCAACTGTACGTAATCCATGGATGCCATCTCCGATTGGGTGTCATTTTGCGATTGAGTTCTTGACTACACCATGAATAGACCGAAGATTACAGGCACGGCAAGGCGAGGATCTTTCGAACTTCAGCAGGATTTTGCGATGGAGCCGGTTCTTCGTTACTTCTGGGAGGGGCTCTCCGATGCATCGTGGCACGAAGCGGAACGGCGGTTGTACGACTGCGAGCTGATCTACATATCGGCGGGCGCCTTCGTGCTGTCGGTGGCGGGTAGGGAGCAGCGGCTGGAGGGTGGGGCGGTTGCCATCGTTCCGCCAGCCTGCCGGCACGAGAGCTGGGGCGTGAGCGAGTGTACCGCCATGCGTCATTGCATCCACTTCGACTGGGACCGCGCCAGCATCGCGCGCCGCGCGCCGCTGATGTGCTTCACCGGCGAGAGCTTCCACAAGCACCTCGTGCACGAAGTGCCCGGCGACATTGCGCCTCATCTGCCTCTGGTGGCCGCGAGCGGAGCATGTCCCGGTTTGATCGAGGTGATCGAACTGGCTCTGGAGCGACTGCGCACCGGAGATCCGCTCGGCGAGCTGCTGCTATGGCCCATCCTCAAGCGGTTGCTGCCGGTGGATGCGTCGCCCTCGCCTCCACGTGCGACCCGCGCCGATCGCGCCGTTTTTGCGGTCAAGCACCTGATCGATACGCGCTATGCCGAGCCGCTCAATTACGACGATTTCACCGCCATCGCCAAGTTGACGCCCAGCCATTTCTGCACGGTCTTCCGAGAGCTGATGGGGCAGACGCCCACCCGCTATCTGGGGCAGGTGCGCCTGCGTCATGCACAACGGCTACTGACCTCGACACCCATGACCATCGGTGAAGTCGCCGCGGCTGTCGGCTTTGCGGATGCCAGCTACTTTGCCCGCTGCTTCCGCCAGGCATTTGGTACCTCGCCAGCCGGATATGCTGAACGCCAGACATGACATATTCCGCACATCTTACCGCCAGCTCTGGCGCATCATTCAGAATTGTTTCATAGTGTATGACGCAGAGCTCACCAACTTCACTCCCGACAGGAGATTACCACATGACGACGACCCGTTTCCTGCTGACCGCGCTGGCGCTGGCAACCTGCACGCTTTCGGCTACCGCGTTTCCGCCGATCGAGGAGGTTCCCGCGCACCGGGTGCGTCTGCGCGTGACGACCGTTGATGGCGAAGTGCCGGCGGAGACGCTTTCGCTCACCTGGCAAATGGGAACCGCCGCCGAACAGGTCACCACTGTCGGCGACCAATGGAGCGACTGGCTGAGCTCTTCACCCGACCTGGTGGCGAAGGAGCTGGATCGGTACCCGAACAAGAACAATCGCTATTGGCAGATGCGCACCCTTGTTACCCTGCGTGGTAAGAACCCGGGCAGCGCACTGGGGTTGGAGGTCGAATCCGCCATCGCGAACCATGAGGGGCAGAAGACGCCGGCGTTGATCTGGGGAAATACTGTCGGTCTCATGCTCTGGAAGGATGACGCGGGCGGCCTCCACATCGACACATTGGCGGGGCACGGGCGGCGTGTCTACAGCGACGCGCTCAGGGCCGCGGTTCTGCCGCCGGAAGAGCGGCCGAAGCAGATCTTTTTCGGCGAGCGCTACATTGGGGGCGACACGGATCTGATCGCCTGGAACGAAGGCGTTGATCGTCTCGTTTCGATGGGCTTCAACGCCATGCACCCGTTGCCTGAGCCCGTGGTCGAGACGGTGCGGAAGGGGGGCGTAGCCAAGGTGTGGGGTGCGGTCTACAATCCTCCCGGGTATGCGTTCAACTTTGCCGAAGATCGTCCACAGATTTTCGCCGACTTCGCCAGGAAGATGGCCGAAGGCGCCTACAAGGCAGGCTGGACTCGTGAGGACATTGCCTTCTGGGTGACCAGTGATGAACCGGGCTGGTACTACCCCGCCAAGTATGAGGAGTTCAATGCCGATCCCCTTGCTCTGGCGGCCTTCCATGGTTACCTGCGGGCTCAGGGGCTGTCGCCGCAAGATCTGGGCGCGGAGAGCTGGGAGGCGGTGCGTTTCATCGGTCGCAATGATCATGACGACCTGCCGGGGCGCCGGCTCTTCTACTGGTCCAACCGCTTCTTTCCCTGGGCCTCCTCCCGCTTCTTTGCCGAGGTTACGCGTGCATACGAGGCCGAGATGGGCGACGGCATCCCGATCATGGTCAACTTCAACAACTTTCTGGGTCGGCTTTACCAGGCGGGGCCAGTCGGCAACAACCGCGACAAGGAATCTCCCAATGCGGCCATGGGGCAGCATGACTGGCTGGAGTTCGGTCGCGAGCGTGGCTCGACGTGCATTGCCACGGAAGACTGGTTCGGCGACGCACAGGCCGGGCAATGGTCCTTCTATGCCGCTCGCCTTCGTGCGGCGGCACGCTTCCACAATGAGCAGTTCGGCGCGCTGGTAATTCCCCGCACCTCCGGGCAACGCCCTGGCGGAATGCCCCAGAAGATCCTTTCGCTCGTCGGCAATGGCGCCAAGAGCATCAAGTTCTTCACCTTTGGGCCCGAGTACAATTTTCCCGGCAACTGCTACAGCGAAGTGCGGGATGTCTTCGTGCCGTTGAGCCGGAGCATGCAACTGGTGGCACGAAGCGAAGCGCTGCTCTTTCCAGGTGTAGCGCCCGTGCCGCGGACCGCGATCCTGACGCCACAGAGTTCGCAGCTCTGGGATCTGCAGGAGCAGGAGATCGCGAAGGGGCTGCTCGATGTCACCAATACGAATCTTGTCCGCCGGCACATGCCCTACATGACGGAGACCTTTGGCCTCTATACCGCCTTTCAGCATCAGGCCATCCCCGTGGACATGGTCGATGAACTCGGTCTGCATGATGGCAGCCTCGCCGTCACCAGATTGCTGCTGGTCACCGCGCCCGACCTGCCGGATGAGTCTCGCGAAGGCATGCTTCGCTGGGTCGAGAGTGGTGGCACTCTGCTGCTTACCGCGGGTGCGGGCGCTCACGATCGTTACAATCAACCGACGTCACAACTCGATGCGATCCTCGGTATCCGTAAGTCAACCCTCGACCGCCAAGTCTATCCCGCCGATCCAAAGCAGGTTGCCACCAGCGGGCAGTTGATGCTGGAAGGGAAGAGTTTCGAGCTTCGCGGCCCTCGGGAGAGCCTTGATGTCACCGCGGAGGCGAACGTCACGGCTCGATTCGAGGATGGCCAGCCCGCGATTCTTGAAAGCGCCCATGGGCAGGGACGAATCGTGCGCTATGCCTTCTATCCAGGCACCAGCTATCTGCTGAGCGGCGTAAGTGAAGGCGATGGCGCCTTGCCGACCGGCTTTTCGCCGGCTGTGCGCGATCATCTGGGTGTCGTGGCGAAGGAAGCAGCCGTAACAATGCCCGTGCTGGTGGATCGTCCCATGATAGAAGCGCCTGTTCTCATCAGTGAGCGGGGTATCGCGGTGACGTTGCTCAATTGGTCGGGCGACGATCAGGAGGAGGTCCGGCTCACTGTCCCGGTTGATCGCGCCATTGGCGAGGTGACGTCGGCGGCTGGGACAGCGATTCAGGTCGACCGCCAGACGGATCACTGCATCGTCACGCTGGATCTCGGTGACGTCGATGTCATCTCCCTCCATTACACAAACAGGGAAGAACCTTGACATGCCTGTTTTGTGGGAGCCGGCAATCTATGAGCACAAGGCAAAGCTGATCGGGCGCTATCCAGCCGAGGTTGCCCGTTCGGCGGAGCTTCTTGCCGCGGCGGTGCTGGAAGAGTTCAAGACCTACCACGCGGATTACCTGACCGTTGGGCTGGACGTCTATGCCGTCGAGGCTGAGGCGCTTGGGGCCAAGGTGATAATCCCCGGGGAGGAGGATTGCCCGGATATCGCCGGGCGGTTGTACGACCTGAATGCGCTGCCTGACCGTCTGGCGTTGCCGGCGATTCCGCGCTCGGGGCGCTTTGCCATGCTGCTCGCGGCAGGTCAGGCAGTGCGTGACGCAATTGGGGAGGAGACGCGGGTGCGCGTGGCGGCGTCGGGGCCTGTCACGCTGGCGGCAAAGCTGGTTGGTCTGGAGCCGCTCATCCTCTCGCTATGCTCGGACGACGGCAATGCGCTTCGCCTTCTCGATTTTGCCACTGAACTGGCGGAGCGATGGCTCTCCTGCCTGCGAGACCATGGACAGGAGGCGATTCTCTTCGACAGCATGGCAGCGCCTCCCATGTTCAGCCCCCGCATGTACCGGCAGGTTGTCCTGCCCCTGCATCGGAGGCTGATGAACCTGCTGCGTGATTCTGGGCAGGAGGAGCGGGAACTGGTCATTGGGGGCGACACATCGCCCATTGCCGCCGCATTGAAGGGGAGCGGCGCCACCATTCTGCTCTGTGACTATGCGTCGGATGCCGCTGCTTTCCACGCCGCGCTCGGCGATCAGGCTGGCATGCGGGTGCGGCGCAACGTCAGCCCCGTCGTGCTCGAAAGCAAGCGCGCACATGAAGCGGCGGCGAGCTTCCGCCGAGACCTGGCGTTCTTCGACCGACCGATCGCGGGAACGGGCATTCTCCCTTACGCATTCAAGCCGGAATGGCTGCTGGCATTCATGGATCATCTTCACGAGTAAACGCTTGCTCTTTACTGGAAATGCGCTATCCTGTTGCAGTTCTTTACCGCAATCGTTATCAAATGGGAGAATCGGATGATGAAGCGATCATTCATGTCGACATGCCGGGGGGCGATCATACTGGCGGCCATGCTTGCGGTCTGCACCAGTTGGGCCAAGGAAGCCTTGATTACGGTAGATGCCAAAGTGCGAATCCGCAGTGGCGGCAGTTACTCGTACCGAACCACCGGCGAGTTGGAGATCTGGCAGACTGATGAGAAGGGCAAAGAGCTTATCAAGAAGCTCGCGACCCTTCCCCTAAGATGGTCGACAAAACACACTGGCGGCTATCTGATCGCCGAGCTGAAAGACGAAAAGGTCGAGCTGCCGACGGAAGGCACCATCATCGCGCGCGCCATCTTTTCCGGACAGGTCGCCAAAGCGGGCGGCACCTTCACCGAAGACAGCCGCCCTGTCGTGCTCGATGAGAAGATGGCCGCGGACAAGCCGAAGATACGCTTCAATCAGTTGAGCATCAAGGCACGCTGACGGTCAGCCGTGGTCAGCGGCTGGCTACAGCTGCTCCAGCGGGGGTACGTCCACCCAACCGCGCCGGTCGTGTGACACCTGACCAAGTTCGGCCAGCTGAACGCCTTTGGCTGCTTCAAGAAGATCCCATCGGAAGCTTCCCCCCTTCACCACGTACTTCAGGAACAACTCCCACTGCACCTTGAAGGCGTTGTCGAAGCTCTCCAGTTCCGGCACCTCCGTCCACCAGTCGCGATATGCAATCGGCGAGGGCACATCCGGATTCCAGACGGCCTTCGGGGTCGTTCCGGCGGATTGGTACTTGCAGTTGCGCAGACCGGCGACAGCGGATCCCCTGGTGCCGTCCACCTGGATTTCGAGGAGTTCGTCGCGATTGACCCGAACGTTCCAGGAAGAATTGAACTGGCAGAGGACGCCGCTGTCGAGGGAGAAGGTGGCATAGGCGGCATCGTCGGCGGTGCAGGTGTAAGGCTGGCCGTTCTCATCCCAGCGTTGTGGAATCAAGGTTGCGGCAGTGGCACAGACGCCATTGATCGAACCGAAGAGGTTATCGATGACATAGCGCCAATGGCAGAACATGTCGATCATCATGCCGCCGCCATCTTCCCTGCGATAATTCCAGGAGGGACGCTGAGTTGGAATTACGTTGCCCTCGAAGACCCAGTAGCCGAATTCGCCTTTGACCGCGACGATCTCGCCCAGCACGCCAAGGTCGATCAGCCGCTTGAGCTTGAGGAGTCCCGGCAGCCAGAGCTTGTCCTGCACGACGCCGTGGCGGATCCCCGCCTGATGGGCGCAGCGGTAGAGATCGTAGGCCTCGGCGGTAGTTGTCGCGGTCGGTTTCTCGCAGTAAATGTGCTTGCCGGCGCGGATGGCAGCCTTCACCGCTTCCACCCGCCGCTCGGTTGTCTGCGCATCGAAGTAGATCGGGTAGCGTTCGTCTTCCAGCAGTGACGCCAGGTCGGTGCTGGTTGCCGCTATGCCCGACCGCTCCGCCAGCGCCTGAAGCTTGGCCTCGTTGCGCCCGACCAGTACCGGATCGGGCATGATGACTTCGGTATCGGAGAGCTTGACGCCGCCCTGTGCGATGATGGCGCAGATCGATCGCAACAGGTGCTGGTTGGTTCCCATGCGGCCGGTGACGCCGTTCATGATGATGCCAAGTCGGTGGATGGTGATGTCGGACATGTTCAGCTCCTCGCGATAGTTGTCGGGTGTAATTGCCTGAGCATACCATGGCTTGACGAAGATGGCTTCACCATTATCTTTACCTATCAAAAGTTGACAAAATCGATCATTCCGGGGAGGTTGCGCGTGGTACATCTGCTCTACTTTGAGGAGAGTCGAAAACGTCTTGGCGAGCTTATTCGTCCCCATCGGCATGACTTCTGGCAGCTCGACGTTACCCTTATCGGCCAGTTCTCCACGATTGTGGACGGTCAATCGTACAGCAACGATACGGGCAACCTGCTCTTCATTCCGCCGAATGCCAGTCATGAGCTGGTGTGCAAAAGCAATCGCGGGCATGCCCTGATCTTCAAGTTTTCGGATGCACGGTCCGAGCGACGGGTGCGCCTGCTGCCGTCAACACCGCGGCGGGAGGGGCTGGTCACCATCCTGGCGTCGATGATGCACGAATGGCAGCTGCGAGAGGAGCCACCGTTGCGTTGCCAGATCGACATGCTCCTGGAGACGCTATGGATTGACGCTTACCAGCGGCAGGAAAGTCCGTCGCCGCCGTCGCGGCGAAGCCTGGTGGCGCGCATTGACGCTCTTCTGGAAGCGCGGCCGGGATCCCATGTCACCGTGGCCGACGCGGCGCGGGCGGTCGGCTATTCGGGCAGCCACACGAGCAGACTGTTCCGCCAGGAGAGGGGGGAGTCCCTCAAGCACTATCTGGATCGTCGGCGCGCTGAAGCTGCCCGCACGCTGCTGCGTTTCTCGGAGTTGACCATCAGTGAGATCGCGCACCGCCTGGAGTTCGCCGATTTGTCGTCGTTCTCGCGCTTCATCCGTCAGCAACTCGGCTGCTCCCCTCGTGAGATACGTGCCGGTTGATGAGGGCAAGCTTCATTCCGCGGCGGCCTGCTGGTTCGGCCCGGTGCGCACCATGACGTAGTTCGTGAGATACTTGCGGGCCACCCGCAGGAGATCTTCGGCGGTGACGGCGTTGATCTTCTCTTCATACTGCCGGCTGTGGTCGTAGCCCAGCCCGTAGAGTTCATCAAGGGCAGACTGCAGTGCCATCTCGCCATTGGTCTGGCGGCTGAGGTGCTCCATGGTGACGCAGATCGTCTTGGCCTTGGAAAGCTCTTCCTCGCCGACAGGGCTTTCCCGGATCTCTCCCATGATGTTCAGAATGATCTCCTCGACAGTCTCCATCTTATCTGGAGAGGAAGCGGCCATGATGCCGAAGAAGCCCGGTTCCAGGCCGAAGAAGTTCCAGGCGTGGACAAGATAGACGAGATCCTTGTCGCCGCCGCGCAGTGCCCCGTGCAGGCGTCCCCCGGGAAAGCCGATGCCGCTCAATACGGAATCCAGAACGATAAGCGGGTAGTAGTCTTCCTGATTATCGATGGTGGTACCGGGATATCCCATGTAGAGAGCCGAGATCTGGCGGCTGGTGGCATGTCCGATACGCTGGTCTTCCCGTGGGGGGGCAGGGGGCGCCAGTTCCGGCATGCTCTCTCCCGCTCGGGTGAAGCCGCCAAACGCCTCCTTCACCCTGGCCATCGCCGCCTCTTCGTCGATGTCGCCGAAGATGGTGAAGACGCAGCGTTCGGGCACAATGAAGCCGTTGTAGTAGGCTTTGGTGTCGGCGGGGGTGAGCTTCTCCACCGATTGGCTTGTGCCGAGGGTGGTGTACTGATAGGGATGATCGGTAAAGTAGGCTTCCCTGAAGAGGCGGGAGATCTGGCTCTGCCAGTCATCGTCGAGCCTGCCGAGCGCGGAGAGAACATTGCGATGGACGGTGGTGAATTCGTTCTCGGGGAAGGAGGCATTCTGAAGAATGTCGCTGACCACATCCAGCGCCGTATCGAAGTCCTTTGCAAGTACCTCACAGGCCAGGCCAAGAGAGTTGTTGCCGGAGGAGGGGCTCAGGCGGCCGCCGATGCTGTCGAAGAGGGTATCGATCTCTTCCCGCGTGCGGCTGGTCGTGCCTCGCAGCATGGTCGAGGCCGTGAGGTTGCTCAGTCCTGCCTTGCCTTCCGGTTCCGTGCGGACACCGCCCAGAAAGACGGCCTGCAGGTTGACCAGCGGAACGTTGGGGTTGCGCTTGATCAGGACCGTCATGCCATTGTCGAGCACCAGCTTGCGGACGGGCGCGGCTTCCTCCCGTGCGGCTGCCTGTTGCTCCTCCACCGCCCCCGCGGTCTCCGGGCGCAGCGCGACAATTGTCGAGTTGCCGTCGAAGAGATACTTGCGAGCGACCCGCCGCACATCCTCCGCGGTCACCTTCTGAATCCCTTCGAGATAGTAGGCGTTGAAGGCGACATTGCCGGTGGTCAGGAGATTGAGCCCCAGCTCCGCGGCCGCATCTTCGGCGGTCTGGCTGCCGAGGATGTCGTCGGCGATCTTCTGCTGCTTGGCCCGCTCCAGCTCCGTGTCGGTAATCAGGCCCTCGCGCATGCGATAAAGCTCCTCGAATATGGCCGTGAGGGCTTCCTCGTACTGCGCATCGGGAGCCACCGCATGGACAACAAAGCTGCCTGCTCCATAGCTGGGCGTGGCCGAATAGCTGTAGATGGAGTTGACCAGCCGCTTCTCTTCGCGCAGGCTCTTCACCAGCCGGGAACTGGCGCCGCGGCTCAACACATAGCTCATGACATCGAGCGCGTAGAGGTCGGGGTGCTGCAGGGCCACCGTGTGAAAACCGATGTTGAAGTAGGCGGCGCCGAGCCCTTCCTTCTCGATGAAGCGGACCTTCTGCCCAAGCTGAGGCGGCTCTTCCGGCAGGACGACCGGCTCGATGGTGCGGCGCTCCATGGGGCCGAAGGCGTCACGCAGCATCTGCATGACTTCCGCCGCCTTGAAGTCGCCCACGCAGGCAACGACCATGTTGTTCGGGACATACATGCGGTTGTAGTAGTTCACGAAGTCATCGCGGGTGAGCTTGCGTACGAGCGGCTCGTAGCCGATGACCGGATAGCGTGCCGGATGAAGCTGCCACATGGTCTCCGCAAAGGTCTGATGGAGGATGCGCATGGGTTCCTCGCGGCCCTTGTACAGCTCTTCCATCACCACCCCCAGCTCGCGCTGCACCTCGTTGTCGGGGAAGGTGCAGTTGATCATCCAGTCCGCCATCAGGTCGATGGCAGTGCCGATCTTGCCGGCATCCGTGGTCAGGTAGTAGGCGGTATGATCCCGGGTGGTGTAGGCGTTGCTGGCGCCTCCAAGGCGATCGAGGATCTCGCCGATCTCTGCCTCCGTGCGATTCTTCGTGGTGCCCCCGCTGACGAGGTGCTCGAAAATGTGCGAAATACCACTTCCCATATACTCCGCCTCGTGGATGCTGCCGGTATTCACGTAGACGCGCAACGCGGCCACCGGCGCCACGTGATTCTCGGCGACAACCAGCCGGATGCCGTTGTCAAGGACCTCGACCAAAGGCTCGTTGGCCATGGTTGCGTTCAGGCCGAGTATGAGAAGAGGCAGTGTCAGGAAATATCGAAAGCGTGTCATGGCTGATTCCAGAAGAATGGGGTCGTGTTTTCACGAGGTTGATGGCCGGGCTGCAGGCGCCGGAGCCCATACTATAGTCTCTCTTTGACACCAGTGATCAAGGTTTGTTACCGTTCCATCGGCCAATCTTCAGGGAGATTCGGGTTGAGCTTTGTCTGGCAAAATGAGTGACTGCTGGTATTGTAGAGGCTGTCCTTTGACTGTACCCGAAGCCAGGAGGTTTTCTTGCCCACCGACTATAGCTATATCGATCGCCAGGAAGAGCTGGAAAAGCTGGTTACCCGGATGCGGGGCGCAAAGCGCATCATCATCGATACCGAAGCTGACAGTTTTCATCATTATTTCGAGAAGGTCTGCCTCATTCAGTTGGCCGTTGACGATGCGTTCTACCTTGTCGACCCCCTGTGCGGGCTTTCGCTTGATGCCTTGATGGCGGAGATGGCTGAACATCGGATCGTCCTCCACGGAGCCGACTACGATCTTCGCCTCCTGCGCACGGGTTACGGCTTTCGGCCGCATGCCGGCATCTTCGATACGTCGATTGCCGCGCAGCTTGTCGGCATCGCGGCATTTGGTCTCAGCTCGCTTGTCGAACGTTTCTGCGACGTAAAACTGGCCAAAGGAGATACACGCTCCGACTGGTCGGTGAGGCCGCTCAGCCAGACTCAGTTGCGCTATGCGGTGGATGATGTGCGGTATCTGGGCCAGGTTGCCGACGCCCTTCAGGAAGAGTTGGTCCGGCTGGGGCGGGTCGAGTGGCATGCCCAGTCTTGCGACGGCCAGATTGCGGCGACGGCGGAGAACCGCCAGCCGGATCCCGAGACCGAGTGGCGCGTCAAGGGTTCGCACCTCCTTCGGGGCATAGAGCTTGCTTTTCTGCGTGAGCTTTGGTACTGGCGCGATCGTGAAGCGCGGCGCATCGATCGGCCGGCTTACATGATCATGGGGAACGGCCCTCTCGTGGTGCTCGCTCGAGCCGCCGCGGAGATGCCAGCGAATGCCGATCTTCCGCCAACCTTCGACATGCCGAGAAATATTCGCGGCGGACGCCTCGAGCAGCTGATCAGTTCGCTGGCACGCGTACGGAAGATGCCGTCGGAAGCCTATCCGGGACCGCCGCCAGCCCTGCGCGAGTTCTGGTCGCGCGCCTTGGCGGAGAAGCTCGATCTGCTGAAGAAGCGGATCGCCGACGAAGCCGTGCAACTCTCCATCGATCCGCCACTGATCGCTTCGCGCGGCAGCCTGGCGGAGATTGTCCGGGAGGTGCCCCGCAGCATCGAGAAGCTGCAGAAGGTGGGGGGGCTTCAGCCTTGGCAGGCCGAGCTTGTCTGGCCGCATGCGTGCGTCGTTCTCGATAATCAAGCCACTTCACCGAACTAACCAGCGGGAATCGAGGAGATGACGCAGCAGGCCAGCCAACCCTTCCACGTTCTCTGCAAGCCCATCGGGCCTGTCTGCAACCTCCAGTGCGCCTACTGCTTCTACCTCAGCAAGAAGGATCTTTACCCGCGTGGCGAGAAGTGGCGGATGACGGACGATGTCCTCGAGAACTTCGTCCGCCAATACATTGACTGCCAGCCGGCCGGTGTGCGGGAGATCAATTTTGCCTGGCAGGGGGGCGAGCCGACCCTGATGGGCATCGACTTCTTCCGCAAGGCCGTCCGCCTGCAGAAGCAGTACGCCAAACCGGGCATGACCATCACCAATGCCTTGCAGACGAACGGCACCCTGCTCGACGACGAATGGGGCAGCTTTCTGCATGACAACCAGTTTCTGGTCGGGATCAGCATCGATGGATCGGAGCACATTCACAATCGCTTTCGCCTCGACCGGACAGGGAAGGGGACCTTCGCCAGCGTCATGACGGGACTCGAGGTCCTGCAACGTCACAGCGTCGAATACAACGCGCTGGTGCTGGTCAACTGCCACAATGGCGCTCATCCCGTCGAAGTCTACGATTTTCTGTGTGGGAAGGGTGTGCAGTTCATGCAGTTCATCCCGCTGGTGGAATACGAGGATCATACGGCGAAGACTCTGACGGAGCGATCGTTGCCCCCGAAGATGTGGGGCAATTTCATGAATCGGCTCTTCGATCGGTGGCGTGGGAGCGATATAGGCACGATCTATGTGCAGCTCTTCGATATGATGCTTGGGATCATCATGGGCGCTCCCGGCACCCTCTGCGTGCATGCCGAAACCTGCGGCCGCAACGTGGCGCTCGAGCACAATGGCGACCTTTATACCTGCGATCATTTCGTCTTTCCTGACTATCACCTCGGCAACATTGCCGACGCGCCGCTGGGCACGATGCTCGATCAGCCATTCCAGCGGAAGTTCGGGTTGGACAAGCGCGATGCCCTGCCGGAGTATTGTCGGAGTTGTCGCTTTCTGCGCTGTTGCTGGGGCGGCTGCCCGAACCATCGCAGCGATACCACCCCTGACGGCGAGCCGGGCCTCAATCATCTCTGCGAAGGCTACAAGATGTTCTACAGCTACACGCTGCCCTATTTTCAGGCGATGGCGCAGTGTCTGCGCATGCAGCGCCCGGCGAGTGACTACCGCCTCGTCATGGAACACAATCAAGCAGCCGCCCGTTCCGCCGCCGCTTCCGCAAAAGTCGGGCGTAATGATCCGTGCCCCTGCGGCAGCGGCAAGAAATACAAGAAGTGCTGCGGCACCACCCGTTGAACCGCTGGGATCCCCCTATGCTCGTACTACTCTCGCCGGCCAAGACACTCGATCTGGAATCGCCTCTTCCGGATCTGCTCCCGACGGAGCCCATCTTCATCGAGGAGGCCGCCACTCTCGTGCGGTCACTGCGCCGCCTCAAGACCAAAGATCTGCAGGCGATCATGTCCATCAGCGAAAATCTTGCCGAGCTGAACCATAGCCGCTACCAGGAGTGGACCACACCTTTCACGCCCGACAATGCGCGGCCGGCTCTCTTCACCTTTGCCGGGGACGTCTACGACGGTCTGGATACGGCCACGCTTGCGGTCGACGATGTTTGCCAGGCCCAGGAGACCCTACGCATCCTCTCCGGCCTCTACGGTCTGCTGCGCCCCCTCGATCTCATGCAGCCGTATCGACTGGAAATGGGCTGCCAATTCAAGCCGCCGCGCTATCAGAAGCTGACCGACTTCTGGACAAAGCGCCTCACCGGTCAATTGGCCGACGAGCTGCGTGAGCGGGAGCATGCCGCTCTGGTCAACCTGGCATCCAACGAGTATGCAGCCGCGGTAGATTTCGCGAAACTGCCGGTTCCCGTCATCGACGTGGATTTCAAGGAGGAAAAGGATGGCCAACTGCGTGTACTTAGCTTCTTCGCCAAGAAGGCTCGCGGGATGATGGCCAGGTTCATCGTTCAGCACAAGCTTGACGATCCCCATGACCTCCAGGCATTCGGCGCCGCCGGCTATGCTTACCGGCCTGAACTCTCCAGCCCATGCCATCTCATTTTTGCCCGCCCGCAACCACCCCCGGCCACTCCATAGTACAGAGCGGCGGTGTACGAAGTCCGGTACAGATGGGAATGTCTGCGGTTGCAACTCCTCAACTCGGGGACAGGTACATTGTGAATGCCGCCTCACCCTGGGGACAGGTACATTGTGAATGCCGCCTCACCCTGGGGACAGGTGGGCAACTCGGGGACAGGGGCACCCTGGGGACAGGTGGGCAACTCGGGGACAGGGGCAACTCGGGGACAGGGGCATTGTGGGTGCCGCCTCACTCTGGGGACAGGCACTTTTCGTCTTTTTTGGACGCTGCCTCGCCTCGGGGGAAGGTACTTCTCGCCTCAATCCGCGGATAGAATTCGCACAGATGATGCCCGCGTCCTCATCGGCGCAGCTGGCACCATTCGGCCAGGCACCACCCTAGGCCATGCCCCTTCCGAGATCGTCCGTCCCCCCCGACGTGCACCTGCGGTGCACGCAGCATGTCCGACTTCGTCCGACTTGTCTGTCCTGTCCTGAGACCAGTGCCGGCCGCAACCCGTCAGTCCTGGCGTAGCCGGCGGAAGCTGTAGAGAAGCTCGCCGGAGTCGGGCAGTCGTCCGCTTCCAAGGCGTTTCTTCTTGATGGCATCGCTGCCATAGGCGGCACCAGCTACTTCGCGGATGAATTGCCGATCGCCGATGATC
>JAWLHB010000023.1:0-114991 GCA_041690595.1 Lentisphaeria bacterium | reverse complement strand
CCGGATGGGGCGGCTCTTGTTGAACCAGACCGTGAAGCGCTGCTGCAGATCGTGCATGAAGAAACTGATGTCGTTGAGGCGCGGCGCCAGCTCGGCGGCGATGGGCGAGTCGGCGGTGATGGGGTGCTTGTCCTTGTAGAATTTGTTGTAGCGGCGGGCAGTTTCTTTCCGGCTCGGAGGTTCGCCTGGAGCAAAAAGTGTGAGGTGAAAATGATTGCACATGACGCAAAGACTTACGAGCTGCAGTGAATACAGCTTGCTCAAGGAATGCACCTGACTCTCGAACTTCCGTTTCTCAACATCGCCAAAGGGCCGGTCCTTATCGCTACCCGCCGTTCGATTTGTCAGATGATAGTAGCAACCCCCGCCCCGATGCTTCGTCCGCGCCATTCGCATCGTTGTTCCCCTTTGTTGTAGGTATGGCCGTAATCTTGCCGCCATAGTCATTGTTGTCAAGATCTTAAAGAAGAAATCTGTAGATTAGTATCTCAATTATGATGAAACTAGATAAGGATGTACCGCACGCCGCAACTGTAGCCACCGACAGAGCTACCAAGCAAGTAAGTTACCTGTTTCCAGGCTGAGGGAAGTACCTGTCCCCAGGCTGAGGGAAGTACCTGTCCCCAGGCTGAGGGAAGTACCTGTCCCCAGGCTGAGGGAATGTACCAGTCCCCAGGCTGAGGAATGTACCTGTGTCTGGGGTGAGGGGGAAGTGCCTGAAGGGGTTTGGCGGAGGGCGGGAGGGTCAAAGATGTTGTTGGGCATGGCTTGTCAGGAGTGGCGGAAGAGGCTATGTAGTAGGCTGCAAACTTCCAGCCTCTCAATCAGGAGATCCGATGCGCCCGAATATCCTCTTCCTCTTCAGCGATCAGCAGCGCTGGGACACCGTATCGTGCTACGGCCGGCCGATCATCGATGGTCTGACTCCAAACCTCGACCGCCTGGCATCGGAGGGTGTGCGCTTTCAGAACGCCTTCACCTGTCAGCCGGTGTGCGGACCGGCTCGGGCATGTCTGCAGACGGGCCGCTACGCGACCCAGGTGGGCTGCCATGTCAATGGTATCGCGCTGCCGCCGAGTGGGGATTTTCTGGCTGATCGTCTCCATGAAGCAGATTACGAGACCGCCTACATCGGCAAATGGCACCTGGCGTCGGATTCGAAGCTTTCCGGGCGTGAACCGGTCGACTATCGTATTGGGCCGGTGCCGCCTGAGCGGCGGGGCGGTTACCGTGATCACTGGCTGGCTGCGGATGTCCTCGAATTCACCAGCAGCGGCTACGAAGGCTTCATGTTCGACGGCCAGATGAATCGCGTCGATTTCGAAGGCTATCGGGTGGACTGCACCACCAATTTCGTTCTGGATTATCTGCGTGACTACACGACGCGGCGCGAAGAGCGACCCTTCTTTCTCTTTGCCTCGTACATCGAGCCGCACCACCAGAACGATCTCGACCGCTACATCGGGCCGATCGGCAGCAAGCAGCGCTTTGCCGACTACAAGCTCCCTGGCGACCTGGCGGACACCGAGGGGGACTGGCACAAGCACCTGCCCGATTACCTCGGCTGCTGCTGGAGCCTCGACCGCAACCTCGGGCGCATTCGTGAAGAGCTGGAGCTGCTTGGACTGGCCGAGAATACCCTGATCATCTACACGAGCGACCATGGCTCGCACTTCCGTACGCGCAATTCGGAGTACAAGCGCTCCTGTCATGACAACTGCCTGCGGGTGCCGATGATTATCGCCGGGCCCGGCTTCTCCGGTGGAAAGGTGGTCGACTCCATGGCGAGCCTGATCGACCTTCCCGCGACCATTGTGCAGGCGGCCGGGGCCACCCCCATGGCCGATCTGCAGGGACGTCCACTGCAGGAGGCCGTGAATGGTGCCGCGGACTGGACGGATCACGTCTTCGCGCAACTGAGCGAGAGTCAGTGCGGCCGCTGCATCCGTACGCATCGCTGGAAGTACAGCATCCGGGCGCTCGATGCAGCCGGCAATGTTGCCGCCAGTGACGTTTATCATGAGGATTATCTCTATGATCTGGAGGCGGACCCCCATGAACGCCGCAATCTGGTCGCCGCGCCGGGCCACGCCGAGACTCGCGCCGGGTTGCGTGAGCTGATGACCCGCCGAATCGAAGAAATCGAGGGGTATCGCCCCGTCATCCATCCAGCCGCCGACCAAGGATAGACCACCATGCAGAGCCCCACACCCGGTACCCTTCCCGACCAGCTGCTACTGGGGGAGGATATCACCCTCTACAGCTTCTCGGTCGATCAGACCTCTTATCTGGTTGTGCGCAACGGCAAGTCGCTCCTGGTGAACTGCCATACGCCCAATCTGCGGAAGCTGCTGCAGTACCGCCGCCTGCCGATGCCAGAACTGATTCTGCATACGCATGTGACGCCGGAACTGTGCCGCGAGGGAAAGAGCTTTCCTGAAGCGCTCACGCGGGTCCCGGAAGGGCTGGAGGTGCTCGCGGGAGACCATGAAGCCTGGCACCGTCAGGCCCATACGGTTTGGGATGAGCCGGAGAAGTGGGGCGATACCGGCGGCGGCGAAACCTTTGGCGTAGCGGGTTGCATCACGATGTTTCCGCCCGCGGTACCACTCGAGCTGGGGCCGTCTATCAAGGCCGGAGAGAGCTTTGACTGGCAGGGCTTGACTATCGAGCCTATCTCGCTGCCCGCGTATGGCGGGGTGCATGCGCTGGGCTTCCTGCTGAGTGACGGCGCCCGGCCGCTTGCCCTCTTCACCGGCGACCTCCTGCGGCATCCCAGCGTCCTGGTGGATGTACATGGATTGGAACGTCGCTATGGCGGCACATGCCTGGAAGAGATGCCGGCGCTCTTGCGTGGCATCTGCGAGCTGGGTACCGATCTCTTTCTGCCATCCAGGGGGCCGATGCTGCTCGAAGGTCCCCGGCAGGCACGTGAGCTGGCTGACAAGATCGACGCGTTCATCGAGGCGCGCGCGTGGACGTCCGGACGGTTTGTGCCTGCGCCGGCTCCCGCCAGCGAACGGCTTGGGCGCTGGTGCAGGGTGCACGATGGCGTCTACCAGTTCCAGGCGCCCGGGAACACGATCGTCTTCATCGACAAGGGCGGTAACGGCCTGGTCTTCGATCCGGGGCCCTGCGAGTATGGCTCGCCAACCCGTGAAGCGGATTTCGTGGCTGATTTCGCGTTGCTCGAAGAGGAAGCGGGCTTGAAGCGCGTGGAGTTGACGCTGGTTACGCATCACCATGGAGACCACTATGATCTGGCGCCGTTGCTCATCCAGCGATATGGATGCGCGGTGGGGGCCTGGGATCTGACGGCGCGGGTGCTGAAAGCGCCGTGGGATTTCCCCTATTGCTGCACACTGCCCTGGTACAACCTGGGGTTCGAGTATGTGCCGATGGATCTCACCCTCAGCTCAGAGACGCCATATATGTGGCATGATGTGGAGATCACCTGCGTGCATCTGCCTGGGCACAGCTACTGCCATGGCGGCTACATCCTCGACTTCAACGGCAAGCGCTTTGCCATTACTGGTGACAGCATTCAGAATCAGGGTGATGCGTCGGCGCTGGGCTTCATCATCGGGAATCACAGCGTCCCGGGCAAGCAGGGCGATCTTGCCGCCTATCGCACCATGATGGGACGCGGGATCGATCTCAACCTGGGTGGCCATGGCTCACGGTTCGCGGAATGCGAAGAGCTCTACGCGGAAAGCGTACGGCGGATTGAGCATGCCATGCCCTATCTGGAGGCGCTGATTCCGGAGGGTGATTTCCGGCGTGCCTTCATGCGCCCCGGCTTCCCCGACATGGATCTACACGGCTGAACGCGCGGGGGGCTACTCTTCCGCCTGGACGGAGGCCCCTTCGCCATGCAGCGTGCTGGCGGCCTTGCCGTCGGCCAGGGTGATCATGAAGGCGCCCGTGCCGCTCCATCGTTTGCCGTCGACCGCAAAGCTGGCATCGCCGTCGGTATTGACGATGACGGTCCTGCCGTCCTTGTAGAAGCGAATGGAACCGCCAAGACCGCTGAAGGCGACGCGATCATCCGCGTAGTCGAAAGGGTGGGGGGCGAGAAAGACGTAATCGGTGCTGAGGGGCGTCTCTATCCTGACGGCGCTGTCGGCGAGGCGTGTGAAGGTGGCGGGGGGATCGTTCTCCTTCAGGCGCGGGTAGAGGACGACCATGTAACCGTCGCCCGGCTCCTGGCGCCAGCGGATGAGTTGCTGCCGTTCCTGCAGTTTGCCGTCGGGGTGATAGGCCGGATCGAAGCCCACGAGGCGGACATAAGGCTGTTGGACGTGGCTGTGCTCGCCGGTCTCCGGCGCTTGCCCCTGAGGCGTGTGCAGGAAGAGATCCATATTGACGTCGGCCTGCCCCTCGAAGTGGAAGAGATCTCCCTCCTGCTGCATTTCTTTGGAGAGCATCCAGTAGGAGACCTCGGTGGGCCGGGTCGGTGTGCCGCCGAAGCCGTCTCGAATGACGAAATAGTTGGGGCCGCGCGGATCGGCATCCTTCATGAAGATCACCTGGCGGTACCAGAGCGTCATCGGGATCTCCGTCCATTCGGGCACCGCGGGCCAGCTCTTCTTTTCGTCGTCGGACCAGGCGCCCTTGGCGTTGAGAAGGGGGTACTCGGTTTCGAGCTTGCGCAGCATGTCGATGCCGCGTGAGGCGCGCAGGTACTCGGCCTCGGGGGTGAAGCTGGCGGTCATCACTTGGGTTGGATTACGCTCGGATTTCTCGTAGGACATGTCGATGCTGACGCGATTTCTCAGCCAGCTTCGGCCGAACATGGGGAAATAGCCGTTACCGAAGTGCAGGTTGATGGGCTGCCCCTTGGCATAGAGCGTGTAGCTCATCTGGTCTTGCTCCCATTCATAGTGCCCATGGCAATCGCCGGCCAGCATCGCGAACATCGTCTCGTACGGAGTGCCGAATCCGTGGCGGAAGGTAACGCCATAGTTGCCGTAGTGGACACTCTCCAGCTTGGGTATGACCTCTTCGACGATGCTCACCTGCTTGTCTTCCGGCAGAGTCTGGTTGGCGGCCCACTGCAGCTTGCCAGCCAGTTCGGGATCACGATCCTTGTAGTAGCCCACAAACTGGTTCGCAAAGTCGGGCGGGAAGGATTGGTAGGAGGAGTTGCCGAAGGGTATGGCGACGCGATGGCCGAGAAAGCGCGGATCCGGGGGCGTCAGCCAGTCGAGGGTAAAGCGCATGGAGCGCTTGAACAGGTCGGTATCGAAGCCATCGCCGATGCCGGCGTCCATGAGGATCTGGTTGACCTGTGCGGCCCACGAAAGGGTTACGCCCACGGAATAGTGGACGTTTTCGTAAAGGGCGCCGGAGTCGAAGGTGAAGCGGCGGATGTAATCTTTCAGGAATTCGAGGCTCCACTCTCCCCATTCGGCAAACATGGGGTGATCCTTGACGGGAAGGCTGGACTTGACTCGCGCCTCCAGAGCCATGATCGACATATTGGGGTTGTTCAGGTGGAAACCGGTGCCCCAGGGGAAGGTGTTCATGCTGTTCTGATCGTAAGCATCGAAGATTGCCAGACGGCGCATCTCGGCCCGATCCTCCGCCGTCAGCTTGGTGGGGTCATCAATAGTATCCTTGATCTTGCTCCAGCGCCCCTTCGCATAGCCATAGTGGTAGCCCATGGAGAACTCGGCCAGGTTACCCAACTGACGACGGAGCTCGATGCGGTTGCGCATGGTCTGCAGGATCTCCGCCGCCTCCGTCTGGGTTTCCGCGGCCCACTCGGCATCCGCCATGGGATCGGCGATCTCGAATTGCCATTCCTTTACGTTGTCCAGCGGAAACGCCCCAAGTTTGGAGCCTTGCGTCGTCAGCGAAAGGAGGAGCGATTCGACCTCGTTCTCGGCCTTGCTGAGCATGATGCCATAGGTGCGGCGCGCGGTGGTCTCGGGCACGAACTGGGTCTTTCCCGTATAGTTCGGGCTGTTGCGACCGTAGCCATCCACGGACCACTCCTGATTGTAGACTTGGAGCGGCATACTGACCACGAACTCTCTGTCGTCGGTGACCCGAAAGCGCAGGCTCATGGCGTTGCGCCACCAGGCGGTATCCAGTGCGGCAAAGCCGATCGCGTCCCCTCCTGACTCCATGACTCGAATGGCGCCGCCGATCCGATTCAGGACGCTCTGGTACCCGCTGAAGTAGAATTGCTCTTCCGGTTTGTCCAGGTTCAGTTCGTAACCGCGAACGGTGGATGCAAACCAGTTGCCGCGGATGTTGACGGTCTTGACGATCTCCGGCATCCCACCTTTCAGGAGTGTTTCCAGGTGGGGTTGATCGTTGGTCGCCGATCCGTAGAAGACCTGGTCTGGCGCGAAGGTCCCGTCGGTGAAGGCAAAGGTGAAGTAACGATCCACCTCATCCCACGCCTGGTCATGATTGAAGCCAGTATCCAGCTCTTCCCGGACAATGGCCATGGGGGCGCCATCGATCAGGCGTGCGGTGAAGGTCCAGTAGCCGGTGTCGAAGGTGTAGGTCACCCGCGCTTCCGCGAAAAGGGGGCCATTCGCCAGAATTTCGGAGCGACAGGACTTGACGGTGAAAGGGACTTCAAGGCGTCCCTTGCCGACCCACCGCCCGGATGGGACGAGCACGGCCTCGAGAGGAGCGGCAACGTCTTGCGCTTGAGCTGGCCAATTCCAGGTGCGGTCGATTCGGGGAAGCCGCACGCCGATGCGGCCATCGCTGCTCTGCGTCGTCAACTCGAGGTGGTCCGCGCTTTCCTGCACGCGAAGTGTTGAATCGGCAGGTCCGCTGGCACCGGGCTGAATGGTCGCTTCGATTGTTGCACCGGCCAATAGTGTCACCTTGAACCAGACTTTCATGGCGGCAATCGACCCATCGTCGTGGTACTCGACATCGCTGACCTGCGCGGGCACCGCTCCGCCCGGTTTCAGGGTTACCGCCGCTCTCGGGACCGAAAGTTCACCTGGAGAAAAGGCGAGCCGATCATGCACCAGCTCATCATCCCAGTTTCGTCCCAGGTAATCGCGCAAGGTTACCACGTGGGGGGCGGCCGCGGCGGTGAAGATTCCAAAGAGTGTGACAATAAGAGCGAGGTTCCGTAGCATGAGGGCGTCCCTTCCTGGGTAGTATAGGCTGCGTATTGTGGTGCCGGTCATGCACCGCGACACTTGTGGATCACGTCAAAGAGATCTTCGGAAGCCAAGGCCTTGCTCATGCAGGCGTGGGCGCCGGCGCGTTTCATCTCCTGATAGAGGCTCGGTTCGTCATGCATCGACAAGCCGATAACGGTGATGTCTGGCCACCGCTGCTTGATGGCTCTTGTTGCCTCGATGCCATTCATGTCAGGCATCGAAATATCCATCAGGATGACTTCCGGCTTGAGTTCCCCCGCTCGAACGATGGCTTCAGCGCCGCTACCGGCTTCGCCGACGATCTGCATGCCATCCGCTTCCGCCAGGAGTGCTGCCAGCCCCTGCCGCATCACCTTGTGATCGTCGACAAGGAGGATATGGACCAACTCGGTGGCGGCAACGGGCTTGAAGTCCTGGCGGCGAAGCTGGACGGTTTCTTCCTGGTTGCGATACAGCTGGGCGACGGTCTCCGTTCCATGGCGATCCGGCACCAGAAGTTCGAAGCGGCTACCGTGGCCGATGCGGCTCTCAACGAAGAAGGAGCCACCCAGAAGGCGGATACGTTCATGGATGCTGGAGAGGCCGAAGCCGCCCTCGCCGTCCTGAGTCATGGCTGCCTGCGCATCGAAGCCGACGCCTTCGTCCCGGACGATCACTCGCAATTCGATTCCTTCCCGGCTCATGGTAACCTGGGCGCGCTGAGTGTTCGCATGCTTGACGGTGTTGAAGAGCAGCTCGTGGATACACTTGTAGAGCAGGACACGCGTCGCTTCCGATTGGGGCTCCGCCCGCCGGTCGAGGTCGAGGTCGATGTGCAGGTGATGACTCTCCTCCATCCTCTTGCTCAGCCATTGAATCGCCGAGAGCAAACCTCGCTCGCGCAGGGTGGGGGGGGCCAGCTCATGCGACAGGTTTCGCGATTTGGAGACGGCATCGTTCAGCATTCCCCTTGTCTGTTCGAGCAGCTCCTGCACCCGCGGATCCAGACCAGGATTGCGCGATGCCAGATCGAGATGGAAACCAGCGCTGACCAGGATCTGCTGCAGGTCGTCGTGCAGCATTTCGGAGAGGCGACCACGCTCACGCTGTTCGGCCAGGGTCAATTCTGCCGCCAGATGAGCCAGTTGATCGGCGCGCGATTCGAGTTCAATGGTACGTTCGCGTACCCGCTCCTCCAGTTCTTTCCGGCTTCGTTCGAGAGACTGTTTGACTTTGCGGCTGTCATGGATGTCGAGCAGGGTACCGATAACCCGGTCGATGGAGTTGGCGCTGTCTCGGAAAGCCTGGCCCTGAGCGCGCATCCAACGGTGACACTGGCCATCGTTGCTGTGTATCCGTACTTCCACCGCGTAGGGTTCGCCATTCTCCATGCAGGCAGTCACGGCCTTCCGGAAGTCTTCACGATCATCCGCATGTATGCATGGCAGCAGTTCCTTCCAGCCGATGATCTCGTCCACCGCAAGCATGCGCATCAGTTGCTCAGACTGAACTATCTGACCCGTTTTCAGGTCCAGTTGCCAACTACCCAGGCCGGCCTGTTGCTCCGCACTGGTCAGCAGCGCCTCGCGCACCACATGCGCTTCTTCCATACGCCAGCGCTGGGAGACATCATGGCCGATCGACTGTCCTTCCCATCCCGTATCCTGACTGGGCAGGGCACGGCTTGTCCACGCAATCCAGCGCCGCTCGCCTTGCGCAAAACAACGCTGGTCAAAATACGCGGGGGGCTGGTCGAGTGCCACCAGTCGCAAGTGGGCCGCGGCTCTCTCCTGCTCGCAGCTGCCAAGGTAGTTCAGCAGCGGCGCGCCGATATGATCGGCAACGGATCCTCCGAAGAACTCGCAGAAGGTGTGATTGACGAAAGTCAGGTTATAGTCGCTGTTCCACCGGCAGATCAGTTCCGCGGCATCTTCGACGATGCCCCGGTATCGGGCTTCGCTCTGTCGCAGTGCCTGCTCCACCTCATGGAGGCGCAGCAACCGCAATTGACTATGGCCAATCACCGCGTCGATCTCACCGGCTTTCAGAGCTCTGAGGATCTCTTCGGTCGGCTGTTCGGGTGCGGTTCCCGGCAGTTCTTCAGGGTTCACTGGGGCCTCCAGCCGACAGGCGCAGGGCGGTCAGCACTTGCTTCTTGTCGCTCAAGTTGCCGACGAGCATGACTTGCGGCAACGGGCGTCGAACAATCAGGCAAGGAGTTACGAGAATGTTGTGGTTGATCGCGCTATCTACTTCCTGAAAGACGTCGATTACTTGCAGATCGCTGTGGCCGGCAAGATGGTCGTCGATGAGGCGTCGCAGGTTCTGTTCAGCCAGAAGGGAATTGGCTTCCCCACTGGCCACAAACAACAGGAAAGAGTACTTGGGTTGTTCGTCTTTGTTCATGGTGTCTTTACTAACGGCGCCGCCGCTCTCAGGTTTCAGATGGTGAGACGCTTTCCAGTCGGTTGACTCTGATGCCGTCGTCATAGATGTCGAAACTGTGATAGTAGTGACTGTGCTTGCTGCCTCGCATCTTGAGGATGAAGATCCGTCGCTGGATGTGCTGTCTGTCATCCACGAAGAGAAGGCAGATGCAGGCATCGACAAGGGAGGCGACATTGGTGGCGCTTACCTGAAGCGCATTGGCTTCCGTGCCGCCGCGTTGGTCGGTGAGCATACAGGTAATCCTGCGCGGCCGGCATTGGGCCAGAAGGCGCACGATGAAACTAGTGACCCGTTCGGGCGATCCCATACGGCCAATGGCGGAAACGGCATCGACAATCAGGCATCGTGGATGGAGCGAATCCATCAGGTCGAGAATCTGGACGAGGTGCTCTTCGATGCCGTTGGACTCGGGCATGGTCGAGTGAATGTGCAGGTTTCCGCTGGCGACGACGTCATCGAGGCTCAATCCACAGCTGCGCATGGCCTGACAGAGGTCCGCCTCGCCCTGTTCAAAGCTGACGTAGAGGACCTTGTGGTCTGGTTTGCAGGCGGCGCGGGCAAAGGCGCAGGCAATGGTGGTTTTGCCGGATCCACTCGGTCCGCTCAGCAGGATGCCGCTGCCGGCAAGAAGGCCGCCCTGCAGCATCGCATCGAGGGTTTCAATGTCGAAGCCGATACGTTCCGTGGTGACATGCTCGTCCAATTTCACGGTTGAAATCGGCAGCATCACCATGCCATGGTTCGCAATCACATAGGGATACTCATTCGGCAGAAAGTTGGATCCCCGGTACTTCAACACATGCAGGCGGCGGGTGCGGATCTGCTCCTTGACGCGCTGGTCCAGCAGAATGACGCAGTCGCTCAGGAACTCCAGGAAGGGGTACTCCCGCACACCCGGCGCGAGGGCCTTCACCGTCAGCAGGACGGTCAGCCCGCGATCGCGTAACTTTGCCAGAAAATCCTGGAGGTGAATCCGTTCGAGCTCTTCGTCGCCAAAGAGCTGAGTGACGACATCGATGGCATCGAGAACCAGAAGCTTGGCCTTAATGCGCCGCATGTGGCCCTCGAGTATGGCGAGCATGCCTGTGAGGTTGAAGTCGCCTGCTTTGAGCGCCTGGTATGGGGCCGGTGCATGGACAATCGCAAGGCTGCCTTCGGCTTCCAGTCTGGCGACATCATAGCCCATCGACTGGGCGTTCAGTCGCAGGTCATCGGCGCGCTCCTCGAAACTGACAAAGACGCCGTGCCTCCCCTTCTGGGCCTGGCGATAGAGAAACTCCATGGCCAGAAGGGTCTTTCCGGTCCCGGCCCCGCCATTGATCATGGTCATCCTGCCCGCCGGGAGGCCGCCGCACAGGATCTCGTCAAAGCCACGAATCTCCGTGGCGATCTTCTCGATCTGCCTGTTGCCGGGGCCGTCGCTACTCATGTCCTTTTCCTGCACCTGAATATCCGTCGTTCATAATGAAAAATCGACTGTTTCTGCCTCACCAGTGCATACATTAACCTACGAAACCTCCATATCAATTCATTCCAAATTTCGTCTCATGATGGAAGTGATGCACATCAGCTGCCCGCTGGCGAATCCCAGACCACCTCCAGCGGATAATGATCCGAAAGGCTGTCCACCTCTTCGCCGTGACGGATACATACCCACTGAATGCCACCAGCCGCGGCGCTGTTTGCAAGGGCATAGTCCAGGCGCAGCAGCACGGCATGCATGGGGTCCTTGTTGAAGGGCGTGGGGACGGAATGGCGCACCTGTTGCTGAGCGCCGGCATCGATCAGTCCCGCGTCCAGCAGGCACTGCATGGGGCCATAGTCGATCGCATCGTCGGGGCTCAGGAACTTGCGGCGGAGTGGCGGCGCCGAGCTCAGCTCCGTCCGTGCATCGATGGTTTCATACCACGGTGCATCGAGCGGGGAGAGGGTATTGAGGTCGCCGATGAGTATGGCTGGACCGGCGATGCCGCCGACACGCTCCGCCAGAAGCTCTGCTTCCCGGTGACGATCCACCGCGGAGACTGGCGTCAGGTGCGTGATCAGGAGGCGCAGGCCGCTGCAGCGGACATCCAGCAGGCCATGATGGAATCCTTCGTCGATCTCGGCCACAATCTGAAAGGGATCGCGCGCGATCACGCCCAGATGGTGCTGACTGTGAAGCTCCATGACATGCGCGTAGTCGTAGCCCCAGGTAGCGGCGGCACTCGCCAGGGTTTCGCTCGTCCAGCCGTTCAACTCATTGAAGGCGACGAGATCCGCCGCTTCCGTTCGAAGCCAGGCGCCGAGCTGGGCCAGTCGTTCCGGTTCTTTCCGGCAGCCGTTGAGGATGTTGTAGTGCAGGATCTTCATTGCTTTCAGCCGGCCGCCTTGCCGCGTGATTGCTGCTTTTGAAGAGCTTCCTCTCTGGCGGCCTGGCGATCGGACTTGCGCGCCTGGCGGATTTCATCCAGCTTCCCTTCGAAGAGGAGCGTAAAGGCCTCTCGGCAGTCGCTGACATAGTGGGGGAAGAGCCCTTCCCGCACATGCGCGGGAATCTCCTCGAAGTCCTGCCTGTTGTCTTCCGGAAGGATGACGTCGGTGATGCCGCTGCGTTTGGCGGCAATGACCTTTTCCTTGATGCCGCCCACAGGCAGGATCTGGCCGATAAGTGTCAGTTCGCCAGTCATGGCAACGCGCTGTGGGGTGCTCTCCTGGCGAGCCATGCTGATGAGCGCGAGGGCCATGGTGATACCCGCGGAGGGCCCATCCTTCTTGGTGGCTCCCGCCGGGACATGCAGGTGAATGGAATGTCTGGTGAAGTAGTCCGGCTCGACGCCGAAACGCTTGGCGTTGGAGTGGACATAGGAGAAGGCGATGGTCGACGATTCCTGCATGACATCGCCCAGCTGACCAGTCTGCTTGAAGCCTTCCTTGCCGGGAATGGCCATGGCCTCGATGAAGAGGACATCGCCGCCGAGAGGAGTCCAGGCCAGGCCGGTCGTCACCCCCGGCTGACTCTGCTTCATGAGGACCTGGTCGGGGAAGTGTTTCCGGCCCAGCATTTCTTCCGCCTTGTCGCCATCGATCACAACCATTTGAGTCTCGCCGTGCTCGGCCTTTTGCGAGGCGACCTTGCGCATGCAGGTCTTGATTCCCTTCTCCAGGGCGCGGACACCGGCTTCACGGGCATAGCCACGGATAATGGTCTTGATGCCGCCGGGGGTGAAGCGGATGTCGTCTTTGGTCAGGCCGTGATCCGGCAGCAGTCGCGGGATGAGGTGACGGCGGGCGATGGCCAGCTTCTCCTCTTCGATATAGCCGGAGAGCCGGATCACCTCCATGCGGTCGAGCAGGGGTCCCGGTATGGTTTCCAGCACGTTGGCCGTGGCAATGAAGAGCACCTTCGACAGGTCGAAGCGTACGTCGAGGTAGTGGTCGAGAAAGTCGTTGTTCTGTTCGGGGTCGAGGACTTCCAGGAGGGCGCTGGCCGGATCGCCCTGATAGGAGGCACCGATCTTGTCGACCTCGTCGAGCATGATGATGGGATTCTGCGAGCCGGTGCTGCGCATGGTCTGGATAAACTTGCCGGGCATGGCGCCGATGTAGGTGCGCCGGTGCCCCTTGATCTCCGCCTCGTCCCGCATGCCACCCAGAGAGAAGCGGAAGAACTTGCGCCCGAGAGCTTCCGCGATGGCTCGGCCAAGGGAGGTCTTGCCGACGCCGGGCGGACCGATCAGGCAGATGATCGATCCGACGACGGAGCCGCGCAGCTTGCTGACCCCGATGAACTCGAGAATGCGATCCTTGACATCCTCCAGGCCATGATGATCGCGATCCAGCACTCGCCTGGCCCGAGCCACATCCAGCTTGTCTTCGGTCAGCACGCCCCAAGGCAGCTTGGTCAGCCAGTCGAGGTAGTTGCGCACGACGGTAAACTCGGGCGACTGGGGAGGCAGGACGCGGAGCTTCTCCATCTCCTCCTCGATGCGGCCGGCCGCTTCAGCCGGGAGGGTCAGCTTCTCCAGCCGCGCCTGGAACTCTTCGATCTCGCTGGTCTTGTCATCCTTTTCGAGCCCGAGTTCTTCCTTGATCGCCTTCAATTGTTCGCGCAGGAAGAAGTCCCGCTGCTGTTTGGAGATGCGCTCCTCGATCTGATGGGTGATCCGCTCCTTCAGCTCGTTGAGGTCCAGCTCCTTGCGCAGCAGATAGAGGGCCTCTTCCAGACGTTTCTCCACATCCAGCGTTTCGAGGATCTGCTGCAGCTCGTCGCGCGTGGCCGAGGTTATGGAGACGGAGAGATCCGCCAGCAGCCCTGGATTCTCCCAGGTATTCCGCGACAGGAAGGTCTTGATCTCTTCGGAAAAGACGGGGTTGTTCTTGATCAACTCCCGCATCGTGTTCATGATCGACAGGGCAAGCGCTTTGGCCTTGTCTCCCGACGCGGGTTTCTCCTTCAGGTAGACGACTCGCGCCAGGATCTTCTCTTCGCGCACCGCCAGCTTCAGGATCTCGAAGCGCTTGAGCCCCTGCAGCAGCGCTCGTACCGCGCCATCGGGCCCGGTCTGAAAGTCGACGATCCGCGCCGCCGTGCCGATCTTGTGCAGGTGCTTGATGATCTTCTCGGGTTCAGCTTCGGAAACATCCTCTTTCGCAAGCACGAAGCCGACCGGACGATCCTTCTTGCCCGCGGTTTCCTTGACAATGTCTGCAAGGGTCCCCGGCGCCAGCACCAGAGGAAACATCATGCCCGGGAAGACGGGCTTGTTGGTGCCGGTGATGATGTAGATCTCTTCCGGCAGCATGTCGGAAGCCAGAATCAGGCCGCTGCCGTCTGTCGCCTGCTCGCCGGGTTCGGGTTCCACTATTTCTGCATCGCTGAAATCAATCGTTTCCTGCTGCTCATTCTCCATGATACCCTTCCTATCTTACAATCGTGAAGCACTCAAAACTATTCGATGTGGAGACGGTCGGGCCCTCTTTTGTCGGGTGACATGGTTGACTTGCCTCGGGACCACGATACCGTTCATGCCAGTAAACTAACATAACACGAATCGATCTTCGACAACTCCATTCACCCTTTTTGCAATGAATACGACAACCCCCTTTGAGGCTGCCTGTGAACGGTTGAATTCCCTGGTCCACATGGGAATCAAGCTGGGTCTCGAAAACACGTACCGCCTTGTGGCAGCTCTTGGGAACCCACAGGACAAACTTCGCTTCGTGCATGTTGCCGGGACCAACGGCAAGGGGTCGGTCTGTGCGCTGCTGGCGGCCGCGCTTCAGCGCTCCGGCTATCGCGTCGGGCTTTTCACATCGCCGCATCTCGTGTCGGTGCGGGAACGCATTCGGGTGGATGGCAAGTCGATCAGCGAAGCTGATTTTGCGGACGTGGTGTCCTGCGTGGATGAGCAGGCCCAGCGACTTTTCGATTCGGGCAAGGGGGAGTGCCCCACCTATTTCGAGTTCACGACGGCCATGGCGCTGGTCTATTTTCTGCGCCGGGAGGTGGATCTGGTTCTTTTCGAGGTCGGCCTTGGCGGCCGCCTGGATTCCACCAATATCGTCACCCCCATGGTCTCCGTGGTCACCTCCATCGATCTCGAGCATACCGAGATGCTTGGCACAACCCTGGATCAGATTGCGGGCGAGAAGGGGGGGATCATCAAGCCGCGGGTCCCGGTGGTGATCGGTGAGCGCAAGAAGGAGCCCGTCGACCGGCTGCTGCGCCTTGCCGCCGAGCGCGAGGCGCCGGCGCTGCTGATCGGACGCGACTTCGATGCGGGCGGGTATGAGATCGACAGCGTCTCGTTCGGGAACTGGCGGCAGGCGAATCGTATCCGCTGGAAGGAGCAGGAGCTGGTCGTGCCTACTGGTCTGGTTGGGCGTCATCAGGCGGCCAATACCGCCGTGGCGTGGGCGGTGCTGCAGCTTTTGCGCGATGCCGGCGTGCCGACGGATGAGGCGGCTGTTCGCGAGGGACTGCTGCATGCCACCTGGCCCGCCCGCCTCCAGGTCTTGCCGGATGGCCTGATCTTTGACGCGGCGCATAATCCGGCGGGTATGGCGGCTACGGCGGCCAGCCTTCAGCAGCTTCAGCCTGGACGCCAGTACAATGTCATGCTGGGCGTCCTCAAGGACAAGCAGTGGAAGGAGAGTCTGGACTACCTGGTTCCACTCTGCCGCTCGCTGCGCCTCCTGCGCATCAATCAGCCGCGAACGGCCTCCCCATGGGAGGTCAAGGCGTTTGTCCGGCAGCGCTGGCCGGAGCTGCCGGTCAAGGTTTGCCGGAACATCGATACGGGGCTGAGCCAGATTCGCGCGCTGGGCGATGGTCTGGTCATCGGCTCCATTTACTTTGCCGGCGAGGTGCTCGACCGCTACTATCACGGTCAGCCGGTCGAGCTGTAGGCGGAGGCGGCGGACCGGGGCGCTGCCCCGAGCCCCGCTGGGGAGGCGCACCTCCCCAGACCCCTCGATACGTCTTGTCGGGTTCCGGACAGAAGGGCACGCTGCAAGGATTAACCACAAAGAACGCAGAGATCGCAAAGAACGAGCGGGGGGGATGCTGACGCGGGGATGGGATAGGACGAAGAGGACGGATAGGTGGACGGAGTGAATGAGGAGGTCAGGGCATTGGGGAGGGGCAACGTCCAACGCCGGTGTCCGGGGACTCCCACCTTTTCGGGGCTGTCGGTGGAGGAGAAAGCAGATGGCGGGGGTGAAAGGTTCTTGCATCGGGTGGTCGATGGACTACACTATGGGCTTCAGCAAACTATCACCCTTTGAGGCTTCAATCGACATGCCCTTCGGTCGCTCCAACGCTCGTATTCTGCGGACTCTTCCGAAAGCGCACCTGTACATCTGGTACTTCCTGCTGGTGTTGATGCGGATACGTCGGCCGCTGACCTTTCTGCGCTGCTATCTGCGCAGGACAACGGTTCCGGGATCTCGGGTGGAGTTTCGGGACGGGACGATTGTGCAGCTCTCCGGGGACAAGGACGATCTGGCGACGATTTTCAGCATTTTCATACGGGCGGAGTACCCGCTGCCGCCTCCTGGTGCGACTGTTCTGGATGTGGGGGCGAATATTGGGGTCTTTGCGCTCTGGATCATGAAGAAGGGGGCTGGGCGGGTCTTCTGCTATGAGCCGTGCAGCGAGTCGTTTGCGATTTTGAAGCAGAATCTGGCGCTCAACAGGTTGGACGGTGTGGCCTGTGCCGAGCGGTTCGCGGTGGGGGCGCAGGATGGGGAGACGCTGTTCATGCCGGTGAGTTCGTGTACGTATAACGCACCGGTAGAGGTTGTTGGCGGCGGTGAAGCGGGTGGGGCGGCGCATGAGGAAGTCAGCACCATTTCCATTCCGGGCATTGTGGCGAAGCATGGTCTGGAGCGAATCGATTACGCCAAGATCGATTGTGAGGGGGCGGAGTACGAGATTCTGCCCAACCTGCCCGCCGAGACGCTGCGGCGAATCGGCCTGATCAGTCTGGAGTATCACCGAGGGAATCCGAGTCAGCTGGCGGGGCTGCTGACGGATCATGATTTTGCGATCACGCGCAACGAAGCGTATCTGCCGCACATCGGCTATATCCTGGCGACCCGGCCTGAGACGGTGAACGGGTGAGGGCGTTGGCAAGAGTTTTTTTGTTTTGCATGTTTGGAGGAGGTAGAGGGGATGCATAGGGAAGGCATGGATGAGATCGAGGTGTTGCGTCGGCGCTTTTGCGAATCGTTGCCGGAGGCGCCTTCGGATGACTTTGCGGTGAATGGGGAGTCGGTCGAGGGGTTGTTGTCGGCACAGGGGGTGGATGGATCGTGGGGGGATATCGATTATGGTCCTGGTCTGCTCAAGGACTGGGACGCGGCACGGCATTTGCGGCGGGTGTTGCGGCTGGCGGCGAGGTGGTATCCGTTGCCGGCTGAGGATGGAACGCGGCCGGCGCTGCTGGATGGTTGCGTTCGGGGACTTACGTACTGGTTCGACCTGTGGCCGGTGAATCCAAACTGGTGGCATAACCAGATCGGGGCTCCGACGCTGCTGGGGGATATTCTGCTTTTTCTGAAGGATGCGTTGGAGGGGGACTTGATCGCGCGGGCGGTGCCGGCGTTCGTGGCGCATCGGCCGGCGCTTCGGTTTACGGGGCAGAATCTGGTGTGGGTGGCGGCGGTGCAGATCCGGCATGGGATACTGGTGAATGAGATGGATCTGATCGCTGGCGGCTTCAACATGGTGGGCCGGGAGCTGCGGATTGTGGATCCGCGGGAAGAGGGGCTGCAGGCGGACATGAGCTTTTATCAGCACGGCATGCTGCTGTATGCCGGCGGCTATGGCCAGGGCTTCGCGCTGGATGTGGCCAGGCTGGCGTGGATCGGCGACGGAACCGCACATCGCTTGCCGGCGCACAAGGTGGAGCTCCTGACGCGCTTCATTCTGGATGGCAGCCGCTGGATGATCCGGGGGCGGACCTTCGAGCTGGGGGCAATCGGCCGGGAGATCAGCCGCAAGGGCCATTCGGCGGATCGTTTTCTGAATGCGGCCCGCTACCTGGCGCAGCTGGATCAGCCCCGGCGGGAGGAGGTGCGTGCGCTGGTAGCAATGCCGGCAGCGGAAGGACGCTCGCATGTCAACGGGAACCGCCTCTTCTGGCGCTCCGACTTCATGGCGCATCATCGGGAGGCGTTTTATGTATCGGTTCGGGTGCCGAGCAGCCGCCTGCTGAATGCGGATCTTGCCTGCTGCGGGGGCGAGGGCAGGCTCTGCCATCACATGGCGGAGGGGGTCAGCTTCATCCACTGCGACGGGGACGAGTACCGGGATATCTTCCCGGTGTGGAACTGGCGGCAGATCCCGGGGGCGACCATCGAGCAGAGCACGGGTGAACTCGATCCGGAGGCGCTGCGCACGCATGGGGCGAGTGCCTTTGGCGGGGGCGCGTCGGATGGGCGCCGCGGGTGCATGGGGGGCATCGTGCGGCGGGATAGTCTTCAGGCGCGGAAGGGCTTCTTTCTCTTTGACGAGGTGATGGTGGCGATGGGGAGCGGTATTGGTTGTGCATCGGATGCGCCGGTGCGGACGACGATCAACCAATGTCATTGGCGTGGCGAGGTGCGGTTGGACGGCGAGGTTCTGCGGGCGGGAATGCATCGGCTGCCCGCGGGTAGTCGCGTATGGCATGATCGCGTTGCGTACCAACTCCTGGATGGCTACGGGCACTTGGTGCTGGGGGAGCAGCATGGCGTCTGGAGCGATTGCGGGGTGGGGTCGAGCGAGTTGCAGGCGCTGCCTGTCTTCAATGGCGCGATCGATCATGGGCGGGGACCGGCGGATGCTCGTTACGCGTATGCGATTCGGCCGGGTGTCGACGCGGAAACGGAGCTTCCGACGATCTCTATCTTGCGGCACGACCGGGAGGTGTTGGCCGTGCAGGTGGGTGAGCGAGCGCAGGCCATCTTCTTTGCGCCCGGGGAGATCATGCTGACGGGGGGCCAACGGATCACGGCGGAGCAGCCTTGCGCCCTGCTCGTGGATCTTGGGGAGGACGGTGTTCTGGGGCTGACGGTTGGCGATCCGTCGCAGCAGCTCGAATCGGTGACGCTGAGCCTGCCCGGGAAGAGGGCCGGGCGACTGACTGTTTCGCTTCCCCAGGACGATCATGCGGGCAGCAGCGTGAGCCTTGCTCTGTACTAGGCGGGGTGGCGCGGATCCTGCGTGCATAAAGGCTCAACCAACAGTCAAGGGCTGGTCATGAGCAGTGATTGGAGAATGCTGGTGCTGGCGGACAGCACCCTGGTGCCGTTGCGGCAGTTCCTCCCGAAGGTGGAGGTGAGTTTCGGGCCGCATGGACAGGTTGTACAAAGCCTGCTGGATGGGGGGGCGGTCTGCTGGCAGGAGGGGGCGGAGGTGGTGCTGACCTGGAGCCGTCCGCAGTGCATGTCGCCGGCTTTTGCGCGGTACCTGGAGGCGCCATGGCGTCTGGATTGGGAGGCGATGGCGCGGGAGACGGAGGCTTTCGCCGGGGCGATACGGGTAGCCGCGGGCAGAGGGGGGAGCCACTTGGTGACGAGCTGGGCCTTGCCACCGCATGAGCGGGGGATTCAGGCGCTGAGCATGCGCCCCGGAGGGCTTGGCCATACCTTGATGCGGATGAACCTGCTGCTGGCCGACTGCCTGGCGGACCTGCCGAATGTGGTACTGCTGGATGCGCAACGCTGGCAGAGCGCGTGCGACGGGCCGGTGCACGATGCGAAGTGGGAAGCGCTGGGGAAGATTGCGATGTCGCCGGCGTTGCTGGCGACGGCGGCTGGGGAGATACGTGCGGTGGTGGATGGGATTCGCGGGAAGGGCCGCAAGCTGATTGTCTGCGATCTCGACAATACGCTGTGGGGAGGTGTCGCTGGGGACGACATGCGGAGTGGGATCGCGCTGGGGGGGCATGATGCGCGGGGCGAGGCTTTCGTGCAGGTGCAGCGCTATCTCAAGCGCTTGAAGGAGCGGGGCATCCTGCTGGCGATCGCGTCGAAGAACGAGGAGGCGACAGCGTTGGACATCATCGACAACCACCCGGAGATGATTCTGCGCCGTGAGGATTTCGTGGCGTGGCGCATCGATTGGGAGGACAAGGCCGGGAATATCGCGGAGATAGTGGCGGCGCTGAAGCTGCGGCTGGAGAGCGTGGTTTTTCTGGACGACAGCCCGGCGGAGCGTGATCGCGTACGGGCGGCGTTGCCGGATGTGCTGGTGCCTGAGCTGCCGGAGCATTGGTCTGGGTATCCTGCCTTGGTGGCGGGGTTGAGCTGCTTCGAGACGCCTCGGGTGAGCCGGGAGGATGGGGCGCGAACGCAGCTCTACCGGGCTGACGCTGAGCGCCGTAGCGGGAGCGCCGGGGTGGCCGATCTGGATGGCTGGCTGGCGAGCCTGGAGACGGAGCTGGTGATGGAGCCACTGAGCCGCGAGAGCCTGCCGCGAGCGGTGCAGTTGCTGAACAAGAGCAATCAGTTCAACATGGCGACCCGGCGGCTGGATGAAGCGGCTTTTTGCGCTTGGGCGGTGTGGCCCGGGCATGCTGTCTGGACTGGCAGGGTGCAGGACAAGTTTGGCGACCAGGGGATCTGCCTGGTGGTATCGGTGAAGCGGGACGGGGGGGAGGCGCGGCTGGTCGATCTGGTGATGAGCTGCCGAGTGATGGGGCGAGGGATTGAGCTGGCGGCGCTGAGTTTCCTGGCGGAGCAGCTTCGGGAAGAGGGAGTCAACCTGCTGTACGCGTCGCTTGAAGCAACGGCGGCCAATGCGCCGATACAGCGCTTTCTGGCGCCGCTGTTCGAGTCGGCAGAGACGCAACGCCTTTGCGGGGAGAGGCTTGCGGTGCCGGCACATATTCACATCAAGGAGTTGATCGCATGACGATGCAGGAGTTGATCGAACTGAGTGCTGGCATCCTGGGGGCCGCTGCCGGCGACCTGACGCTGGAAAGTCGGCGCGGTGAGGTGGCCGGCTGGGATTCGATGCAGCATCTCACGCTGGTGATGGCGCTCGAGCAGGCGACCGGGGTGAGTATCGCTTTCGACGATGTGGTAGGGGTGGAGAGTCTTGGGGAGTTGCTCGCTCTCTGTGGCGAGAAGGAAGCGGTTGCCCGCTGAGGAGGAGACGAGATGGCCGAGATTCGACTTGCCAGATGTGCGGACATACCGGCGCTGCAACGCTTCTTTCACGAGCATTGGCGCGCCAACCATATCCTGTCGCGGGACGAGGCGCTGCTGCGCTGGCAATATGGCCGCGGGGTGCCGGGCATGGAGGGGGAGAGTCTGACGATGCTGCTGGTGATTGAGGATGGGGGTATCCACGGGATGCTGGGCTTCATTCCAGTGACGATGCGGCTGACGGATGGCCGGGAGGTGGCGGGGGTGTGGCTTTCGCACTGGCTGGTGGTGGAGCGTTTGCGGGCGAGTGGGGCCGGGCTTCAGCTGCTTGCCCGGCTGCGGCAACTGGGGTATGAGGCGATCGGCGTTCTGGGGATCAATGCTACGGTTCAGGAGCTTTACCGCCGGCTCGGCTTCACGATTATCGACGATCTGCCGCGCCATCTGGCAATTACGGATATGGACGGTGCGCGATCGCTGGCGAAGGCGGCTGGGCTCTCGCTGGCGGCGACGACGCTGGGGGAATGGCTGGCGCCGGAGCTGGCCATGCCGGCTTGTGTCGGCGAGTGGAAAGGAACCTTTGGCGGCGCCATCAAGCGTTGGCTGTGTCAATTTTCGGCGAGTAATGGGGGGACGGTGCGCGACGCTGGTTACATGGAGTGGCGCTATATGGCTCATCCACGCTTTGACTATCGCTATCTGGTCCGGCAGGTGGATGGCGAGGTGGACGGCGTGGCCGTCTGGCGCATCGAGCAGGTTCGCGATCGGGGGGAGCGCGTGTTGCGGGTTATCGAGCTGATGGCGACGGAGGATGCCGCGGGGGAGCTGGCGACTGGGCTGACGGCAACGGCGCGGCGGGAAGGGGCATGTTTCGCCGACCTGTACGGCACGCGGCTGCCGGAGAGGGGGTTGCGGGAAGCGGGATTCCGCCGCCTTGCCGCGGATAGTTCGCTTGGCCATTGGCCATCGCGCTTTCAGCCGCTCGATGCGGGTTACACGTGGCTGTCTGGCGCCGTCTGGTGCAGGGATGGGAATAATCTGATCGACCCAGGGCAGGTCGTGATCAGCAAATCGGATGGCGACGTCGATCGCCCCAACTGAGCAGGAGAAGAGGTTCATGCGGATAGATTCACCGGATATTGATCTGAAGCGTGCGGAGTGGGATGCATCGTACGCGCGGCGGGAGAACCACGTTTTCTATCCTCACGAGGAGGTCATCCGCTTTGTGTCGCGGTATGTCTGCCGGCAGGTCGGGTGGAAGGAGTGGGAATGGCGCCTGCCGCCGGGGCCGCGGCGGGGGTTGGCAATCGGTTGCGGGATCGGACGCCATGTCTTCTACATGGAGGCCTGTGGTCTGGAGGCGTGGGGGATCGATCTGTCATCGGAGGCGGTGGCGGTGGCGCGTCAGGAAGCGGAGGCGCGCCAGCTTGCCGAGCAGGCGACGCGATTCATCGCCGGTTCGGCGACGGAGATGCCTTTCCCGGATGGCCATTTTCAGGTGGCGGTTTCGCACGGGGTCTTGGACAGCATGCCTTTCAGCACGGCCCGTGAGGTGATGGGCGAGGCGCACAGGGTTTTGGCGGCGGGCGGGCTCTTCTATCTGGATCTTGTCTCCGGCGACGATGGCACGCATGGGCGTGAGTTCGCGGGGGAAGAGGTTGTGGGAGCGGCACATGAGCAGGGGACGATTCAGTCCTACTTCAACTTCTCGCGGATCGAGTCGTTGATCGCACCATGGTTTACGATTCGCGAGGCGCAGCTGATTCACCGGCGGAACCTGTTGGAGCCGGCGTGCACGGCACGTTATCACCTGGTGCTGACGCGGACGAATGGAGGCTGACGCATGCTTACCATTGTCATGTATCACTATGTACGGGAGACGAAGGGCGCCCGCTATCCGGCAATCCGGGGCTTGACTCCCGCGCGCTTCCGAGGGCAACTGGATTACCTGATGAAGCACTACCGGATTGTGGGGTTTCGGGACCTTCTGGCGGGGCTGGTACCGCCGAATGGCTGCATTCTCACCTTCGACGACGGGCTGGTAGATCACTATCGCCACGTCTTTCCGCTCCTGCGCCAGCGGGGCCTGTCGGGCGCCTTTTTTCCGCCGGCAAAGGCGATTCTGGAGCATCATGTGCTGGATGTTCACAAGATCCATTTCGTGCTTGCGGCGGCTGGCGATCCGTCGCGGATCAAGGGGGCGCTGTTGGCGGAACTGGCGGCGCTTCAGGGGGAAGCGGGAGTGCCGGCGATTGCGGAGTTGGAAGAGCAATTCGGACAGGGCAACCGGCTGAATAGCGGCGATGAGAAGTTCGTCAAGTACGTTCTGCAGAAGGGGCTGCCCCGTCATCTTCGCAATGCGATCTGCTCGCGTCTCTTTGCGCGCTTCGTCACCGGCGACGAAGCTGCCTTTGCGGACGAACTCTACATGACTCTGCCACAACTGCAGGACATGCACCGTGAGGGCATGGAGATCGGCGGTCATGGCTATTCACATGAATGGCTGGGCACGCTGCCGCACGACGAGCAGGCACTGGATATCGCCCGCATGGTGGTCTTCCTTTCCAGCGTATTCGGGGAACCGCCGCGCCGGTGGCCGATGACTTATCCGTGCGGCAGCTATACCTCTTTCACCGTCGACCTACTGCGTCAGTACGGTTGCGCCTTTGGCTGTACATCCGTACCGGCACTGGCCAGCCTCGATGACCCGATGGCGCTACACCGCCTGGACACCATCGACCTGCCCTTCGCTGACGATGCGCAACGGGCCGGGTCGAGACTGGTTGAGGCGCGTTGACCGAATCACGCTCAGCTTTGGGACGCGTCGTCTTCCGTGTCGGCCTCTTCCTCATGCTTGAGGAGAAGGTCCGGATCCAGATCATGCTTGCGCAGGGTCTTGAGGAGGAGGCGCGTATCGTAGGAGAGCTTCTCCTCGGGACGGCTTTCTTCCCGATGCTGGCGCCATTCCTCGACGATGTGCAGGTACTGCTCCCGATAATGGTGCTTGAAGGTCTCGAGCGAGATGGAGCCGTCGATCCAGGCGAGGTTCATCGGGTATTCATTCGGATGGTAGATCACGAAGAAGAGATGCCAGACGAGGATGGCCAAAGTGGCCAGGATGGCTTCGTACAGGTGGATGATCTCGGAGACGCGAATGAGCCAGATAGGAGCCCAGTCACCAACCATGGTGGGAAACCAGAGGAGGAAGCCGGTGGCGGCCATGATGATCGTGCCCCAGACCAGCGCCCAGTACTCGGATTTCTCCACGTAATTGAACTGCTGAAAGCTGGGCCGGGTCTTGCGGAGCCGTACGTGGTACAGGATGTTGTGGACCATGTCGCGCATATCCCGTGGGCGAGGCAGCATTTCCTTCAGCAGGTGGCGCCCGCTGCGAGCAGCGAAGAGATAGACGATGTGGTAAACGCCGAGAACGACCAGGCCAACGCCCATGGCGCGATGGAGCCACTGGCGTGTCGGCTCATTGAGCCCAATGGCGGTGAGCAGACGGAAGAGCGGGAAGTCAGGATACTTGAGAGCGAATCCGGTCAAGGCAAGCAGGGTGAAGAAGAGCATGAGCAGCAGATGCTGGATGACTTCATTGCCGTTGAAACGCCTGAGTGCGACCTGCTTGCGGCTGCGGTCGCGGTGCTTGTGCAGCTCAAAGCCGAGAATGATCACGTTGTGAACGATCATGCCGGAGATGACGATGATGATCATCCAGATATAGATTTGCCGAACCCAATACTCAGCTGTGCGGGAGGAGGTGACGACTTCGTTGTGCGCATAGCTCAAGGCGAAAGTCTTAGTCGCGCCAGGATGACAGGTGGCGCAGGTTTCGCGGACATTGTCGGGGTGAATCAGAGATGCCGAATGCGACTTGGGGAGGATGCTATGGACGCCATGGCAGTCGATGCAGAGGGCCGCATCGGGATCGCCGCGCATCACTGCCAGGCCATGATAGCTGTCGAGATACTCGCTGGGACGTTGCTCATTGAGTTGGAAGCGGCGGGCAAGCATGGGGTCCTGATGACAGCGGATGCAACTGTCGTTCTGCAGTTGGCGGATAGCCTGACGGCGGTCCGGGCTGTTGACGCGGTGAACGTCGTGCTCGCTATGGCAGTCATTACAGACAGGCGCTTCGCTGATGCCGCGTTTCGCAAGCACCCAATGGATCGATTCCTTGTATTCCTTCTCGATCTCGCTATGGCACTGCCCGCAGGTCTGAGGCACATTGAAGCTGGAAATGGTGGAGCCGGGCATGCGGCGGTTTTTGATGGCGTGGGATTCATGGCAGGTGGCGCAGTTGGGCGCATCCTCCCGCCCTTCGAGAGCCAGGCGGCCATGGACAGACTCCTGGTATTGTATCACGACGTTACGTATGCCCATGCTGAACTTCTTGACGAACTCCGGATCCGCATGGCACTTGCCGCAGGTATTGGAAAGGTTGCCCAGATTGACGGGGCTTTCCGCCGATTTGACGGGGACAATGTGATGGCTGCCATGGCAGTTCCAGCAGTTGGCGGCCTCGGGTATTGCCTCGGCCAGAGAGATGCCGTGGATACTTTCAGCATGGGTCGCGGCAACTTGCGCATGACAGGTGGCGCAGTTGGCTTTCTGGTCGAATGGAATGCCGCCCACATGGCTGTCCAGATTCTCGCCGACATAACCATGGCAGTCGATACAGGCAAATTCCGTGTGTACGGAGCTTTCGACAACCGCATGGTAATCCTGGGTATCGTGGCAGGAGAGGCAGTCATCATTGGCGATGAAGGGCTTCAGATGAAAGGAGCCGGTCAGCGTCACGTTTTCGTGGCAGGACTGGCAGAATTTCTGGCTCGGATCGGTGATAGCGGCCATGGGCTCTATCTTATGGCTGCCATGGCAGTCCGCGCAGCCTGGCTGCAGGTCACCAACCCGCTTCGTCAGCCGCTTATGGATGTTGAACTCCATGCTCTCGCCCTGGTCGGAATGGCACTCGGCGCAGTTGACGGGTTTGGCGCCCGACTCTGTGTGCTTCTCGACGTCCAGTCCTTCGTGGCAATCCCGACACGACAGCACCTCATGGTGTGCCGATCCCTCAAGTTGCACGTCGTGGCAGTCGCTGCAGGCCATTTCGTCGGCCGCACCGCACCACAGAGCACCAAGCATGCAAACCACTACACTGGCTAGTAATCCCCTTTTCATCATCCCCTGTCTCCCACGCAGCAACTCGTTTTAAACTGATCCACGAAGCAGTGCTTGTGCCGCTCCCAAACAGCACAGTCGACCTTAATTTAGAGCTGTTTCATTATTTCGCCAGCCAAGCTGTGAAAATTGTCACAAATGGGTGTCGAGCCATTTTATCACGGGTGAATCAGCCACGAGCCAGTGGCATGCAGGAAGGCCGCGAACCGGTCGACGGCAAGATTGGGGGCGGCGTCGGCTCCAGCCAGGACGATGTAACGCTCCACCTCGCCTTTCTGATGGAAGATGCGGTGGCTGGTCGATGGCAACGCTGCCTCGGGCGGGAGGTCGTCGAGGCTAAAGGAGATGATCACGGTGGTCTGGATGTCCTGCCGCGGCAGTTCCATCCCGGTGAGGCGGCGAACGTGTGCATTGAAGGCGGCGACCTGACCGTCCGGACCGTGGAGGGCAGCGACTGGCCTGCCGTCGCGGATGAGCGCCACCTGGTTCCAGTACAACGATGGCTGGAGGCCGCTTGTATCCAGAGTGCCGAGAAGCGTCAGAAACCGCTGCTTGAGGTGGCGGAATTGGTCGGTGCCGCCAGCATGGATGGAGGCCTCTTTCAACTCCGCCAAAGCGGCGGCGGCGGCCGGATTGTGGAGTCGTTCGATGTACCATTCGGCGATGGCGGCAAGATTACCGTCCTCCATGCCATCGCGGATCCCTTCCCAGAAGGGGCTGTCGGCGAGATCCACCCGCTGATCCTCATAGTCGATGTACGAGACGAAGCGTTCGCCGGCAATGCCGCCGGTTTCCCCGGAATCGCCATAGTCGAGATAGTAAAGCCACCCTTTGAAGTAGGGATTGGTCATGCAGTTGTCGAGCTTCCAGCGCCAGGCTTCCCAGCCGAGAAAGCGTCCCCGGCCGAGCTGCTTGCGATGTTCGGTGCCGCGTCCTTCCCCGGCGCCGTAGGTGCCCACCAGCGCATTCGGACGGATGGCGATGAGGCCGTTGGCCCGATCTTCCTGGAAGCGCGGTGCAAGCTGCCGGTTGAGCGTCCACAGCTGGACGTACGGGGAAATCTCCTTCACCAGTTCCTGATAGCCGGGGGTAGTGCGTCCCCAACTGAAGGCGGAGGTGCAGCTCCAGCCGGCTTCGGCCTGCTCGCGTGCCCACGGCAGCCACTTTTCGCGCAGCTCACCAGGGCTCAGCTCGTCACCGCTGGAGACGATCATGGTACGAAAGCCCTTCTCATGCAGATACTCGCGATAGGCGCGGCGCAACCAGAGGCGCGCTGCCGCCCTCTCGGTTTCCGTGTAGCCAAGGCGGCCGGTGAGACTATCGAGGTAGTAGACCATCGAGAGCATGCGCAGGCGCGTCTGGCCATGATCGATTGCCTGATCGAACCAGGGATCCAGCGCTGCAAAATCGAGGCGAGGCGTACCCGCAACCACTGCCTCGCGATGCGCCTGAAGCCAGGCGGGGTTCAGCGGCTCGCCTTCCACGCTCAGCGAATGGGGGCGCAAGGCATTGACGATGGTCCAGTTCACTCCGTGGGCGCTCAGGTTGCGAACGAACCGGCGTGCCGGAGCCGGATCGTTGACATCGCCGTAAACGGTGCCCCCGGGTGCCAGGGTGATGAGCCGCTGGCTGGGCAGATGCACGGGGTACACGGTCACCCGTATGGGGTGTGTCATGGGAGCCATACCATCGGCGGCAAGGCGAAGCTGCAGGGTGTAGTCACCGGGCGGCACGTCGTGCGTGACCAGCCGAAGCCAGAGGATGCGTGGCCGTCCCGCTTCGGGCATCGCGATGCGCGGGTCGCCCATGGGCTCCACGTACTCCGGTGGCAGCAGCCAGTAAGGCGCCTCCTGAACCAGCTCCGGCGCCTTCGGCCACGGTATCTCGGGTGGGCGATCCTGCACCAGCAGTTCCACTTGTGCGGCGGGGAAATCGCCGCACTCAAGTGCCCAGTTGAGCGGACCAAACGGCTCTACCGGCGTCAGGTTGAGTTGCAGGGATTCGACTTCACCGACGGCAAGATGGAGGTGGGACTTGGCCGCTATCTCGGCAGCTTCGGGCATCGGTGGCACGAAGCGCGGTCCATAGGTTTCGCCGCGTTCCCATTCGCGGGACCAGACAAGCAGCTGCTCATCCCGCTGGCGCCACTGCTCCAACTGCTCCTGGCGCAGCTGCCCGATCGTCAGGGGCCGCGCCCGTCGCACCAGGCGCCGCAGCAACTCGACCCACGAATCATCTGGATCCTTGCCGTCCAGGCGAAGGCGGAAGAGTTCATGGCCAAGGTAGGCGACTTCGCCCTGTCCGATAGCAGCCACGCCGACCAGGCATGCGGTGTTGGTGCCGATCAGTGTCGTCATGGGTGGGGTCGTGCGGGCGATGATGACGGCATTGGCCATCCAGGGAGGCGGCGGCGACAGCGGCAGATCGGCCAGAAGGGCATGCTGCCGGCGCACCTCGCAACTGAGCGTGTTGCGCTGGTAGGCGGTGCCGGTGATGCCCGCCCAGGTCAAGTCCAGGGCAGTGGCCGCCTGATGGATGACAATCAGGTGACCCCCTGCCTCCACCCACGACCGGAGACGGGCGTTCTGCTCATCGGTTGCCTCGGCCGCCAGCCTGGTGGCGGCGATGATCAGCGCATATTCGTCCAGCGTCTCCCAAGGCAGGGTCTCCGCGCGCTCACTGAAGAGATACTCTTCCTCCGCCGAGGGAAGAAGGACGCGATTGACGATGACCTTGATCTCGTAGTGGCCATACGAAACTCCGACCAGCCCCACCTTGCCGGGAAGCTCGGCGATGGCCGTGATAGCACCAAAGAGGAGGCAGAAAAAATGTAGCTTATGCAAAATGGAGGGTTCCCATGTTTTCGATGTTATGCCAGCCGCCACCATTCGGCCAGCCGCCTAACAGGCGTGGCGAGGCGCATTGCTGACCTCGATTGAGCGCCAGGTGCCAGCTGTCGCCGACTGTTGGCCTGGTGACGCCGAGCCGTTCCCAGCTAATCCCGATCAGCAGATCCCATCTCTTCCGATGATGCCGCAACTCCACCGTGGGTTCCAGCTTGTAGTCGGAGTTCCACTGCCGCTGATGACAGCGTGCGCTGTACACCTGTCCCGCGATGTTGATTGCCAGTTGATAGTAGACACCCGTCCGCGCCTCGGGATGGATGAAGCAATCGACGTTCGAACCGCTGAATGCTCCAGACCCCTCTCCGGTGTCAGCCAGCGCGGTTGCCACATCCGGTTCGCCCAGACGGAAAGCCAGCCATAGCTCCTCGTCAGTCCAGGCAACGGAACAGCTGCTGGGCGTGGCAAATGGCAATAGGTTGCTGCGTTGACGCTGCGGAACCCAGGTCAGGCAGTCAAAAACGTCGAAGCTGATGCCATGCAGGTGAGGCGCCCGGATGGGAGCGGCCTCAATGACGGCGACAACCTTCGCGTCGCAGGCGGCAGTCAGCTCCTCCACCTGGGCCTGAACCGCGGCGAAGCGCGCCCGGCACTCGGCGTCGCCGGCATCGGCAAGGGCGGCATCGGTCAACGCCTTCAGGCGATGCGGTGGATAGATGCGGGGCAGGTGCTCCGGCGAGAGGGCGTGCAGATCCTCGCCGGCAAGTTCCGCCATAGCCTCGGCATGAAGCGCAAGAATACGCTCTGCGGGGTTGGCGGCAGGGCCGTACGCGTGACGACAGAAATCCTGCCGCAAGGCCGCCAGATCGAGATCCGGCGCATAGCAGAGCCTGGCCAGAAGGTAAAGGGGCCACGCGTTGACGCGCCAGCGTTCCTGCTCTCCCGGGACCACCTCCGTCTTCAGACCCGCCACGCCATTCGCCCGCAACACCTGTATGGTACGGGCGGTGGCGGCATCGTAAGCCTGCGGCAGCGTGCCACCATAGGATAGATCGTAGCTGGACCAGAAGAGCTTCCCGGCCTTCTCCCGCCAAGCCGCGAGGCGCCGCAGGAAGGTTTGGTTGATGGGGCTGAGCGGGTCGTCCAGCGGTCGATTGCGCGCGTGCATGGCGCACAGGGAGACCGCGAGATTTGGCTCCTGTTCTATATCGTTGGCAGGATCCAGATAGTTACAGTAGGAGATCGTACTGAGGCAGGCGGTCGGGCAGGCCGCGCGCAGGCGCCGCGCCAGATCAGCGCTGAAGTGGTGGTGGCGACGATTTAGCTCCTGCCGCTCGCGATCTTCGGGAGTGTCCAGCGCCGTGCAGTCGGGGCAGGTGCACCAGCGGTAGCCGTCGTTGGGTGCCAGGCTGAGAATCGGCAGATCCGGGTGCGATTCGGCGTAGGCAATAAGACGCTCGGCCCAGGCATCGCGGAGCGCCGAATTGCTCAGGCAGCGCTGTCCCTCGCGAAGACGCCGGCCGTCGACCAGCGGGAACCACTCTGGATGCTCGCGATAGTCGCCCATTGGAATCCAGGCGCTGTAGCTGTGGCCAAAGGCAAGCGGCGAGAGCAGGTGTCTGGCGAGGAGCGGCGCCGCCTGGTTGATCTCGTCGATATGAATCGGCTTGAAGTTCATCCGGTTGCGTGCCATCCAGAGAGCAGTTCGCACATCGTAGTGGAAGATGGCGTTGCCCTCCTGGTCATGGCCGGTGCCGCAGATATGCAGGCCGCGCCAGAGCATGGCAGGCTGACCCGCGCTCCGCCAGCCATTGGGCAGCGCAATCCGGTCCAGGCGTGGGATGACGGTTCCCCATTCCCCCGGCGCCAGCCAACGGCAGCCGAGCGCTTCCAGAAAGGAGAGCACACCATGATAGACGCCCCGAGGATCGCCGCCGCGGATCCGCAGGGCGCCATCGCTCCACTCCGCCAGGTGCGCCTCGCGCCCCAGTGCCGGCTCCACCGTCAGCTGCACGGACGGCATGTCAACGCCCATTTCCACCAGATGGTCTGTCAGCTCGTCAGGCACGAAGGCCGGCAATCGCGGATCGACCTCGAGTGGAGGATGCCGGGATGATTGAGAGATCTTCACCCCGGGCCATTGCCGACAGTCGTGCCGCGCCAGAAGAGGTTGACGGCCTCCATGGTGGTCGGCATGGTGCTCTTGGTCGGATCCGCCGGATACGACTTGCCGGCCATCGTCTCGGAATGGCCATCCAGGAAGAGCGCATTCATGCGAGCCTGGTGCCGGGCAAGATACCGGCTGTTGAGGGAATAAACGCCGTCCGCGCCATAGACGAAGAAGCGGGTTGGATCGTAGGTGAGCATGTACCAGTGGTTGGTGCCGTCCATCATGACCATGGTCCGATCCTGATAGGCGTAGCGCTCCTGCTTGCGGAAGGGCATGTTGTAGTACTGCAATCCGCCATTTGCGAGATAGCCTATCCCCCCCGGCATGCCGCCGGGAATGCGGGTCGGCCAGATGCCGCTGGCGCCAACCGAGGTCATCTGGGCATAAGGCACGCGATCCGCTGGGCACGCGTAAAGCTTCACATCCTGATGAATAAGCCAGAGATAGATGAACCAGGCGCCCGTGCCGCTGCCTGGCGTGCACATACGTCCGTCGAATTCGTCGGTGTACATGTGCCAGGCGAGCCCCAGCTGCTTCTGATTATTCAGGCAATCCGTGCTTTGCGCCATGCCTCGGGCTCGTGCCAAGGCAGGCAGCAGCAGACTGGCCAGAACGGCGATTATCGCAACCACAACCAGCAGTTCGATAAGGGTGAATGACGGCTGATCCGCCGGGAATCCCTTCCTCATGGCGTGCTCCTTTTCTTTGGGTGATGCGGGGCGGGACCGGTGCTTTCGCGTATCACCAGCGCCGGTTTGTAAATCTTTCCTCTGGGACGACCACCGGCGGGCGTCCGGATGAGGGCAAGGGCAGCCTGCTCGCCGATGCGATGCTTGGCATTGTCGACACTGGTGACTTGGGGGGTGAGGGCACGGGTAATGGCCTGGTCGTTACAGCCGATAACCGAAAGCTCTCCCGGAACATCGATGGCAAGCTCCCAGGCGCCCCGATAAATATCCGGCAGGCAGCGATCGTTCTGGCAGAATATCCCGGTTATGTCGCCCTGCCGCAATCGGGCTGTCAGCGTGGCGGTGCCGCCATACGCCTGTTGCAGCGCCTCCACGTGGAAATCCGGACCCGCCAGGTCGCGGAAGCCTTCCCAGCGTGCCGTGGTATACGGATCGCAAGTGAGCGGATTGCTGTCATGCACGTAGAGGCAGCGTCGATGCCCAAGCTCCCGTAGGTGCTCCGCCGCCAGCCGCCCCGCCTCACGGTAATCGACACTGAGCAGCGGCACGCCTTCCTGCGGCCAGTAGAGCGTGAGCAACGGAATATTGCGCTCCTCCGCCGCCGCCAGGGTTGCGGCGCTGAGGTCGAGGGGACCGCCAAGGATGATGCCATCCACACCCCGGCTCATGAGGATCTCGAACCCATGATCCGCTTCGCGCGTCCGCGGATCGGCCCCCACCAGCAGCAGGGCGTAGTTGTTGGCCGTGGCGATGCGTTCGATCGCCTCGACAAGATAGGTGACGAAAGAGGTGCTGATCCCGCTGCTGAGAAAGCCGAGTGTATAGGTCTTGCCACGTACCAGTCCGCGCGCCTGCACATTGGGTCGCCACTGATGCTTGTCGATGATGGCCTGCACCCTCTGACTCGTCGCCTTGGAGACATCCGGCTTCTGGTTGATGACGCGTGACACCGTGATCGGCGCTACCCCGGCAAGCTCGGCTATATCCTTGATCGTCAGGTTGCTGGTCATCGCATGGTCTCCGCCCAGTGGTCGACAAGCCAATGGCTGTACTGGCTGCGCGGCTGCGTGACGACGCGCGGCAGGATGCTCACCGCTTTGGCCACGCCCGGCTCGTCTGGGCAGACGATCACCAGCGATTCGCCTCTCGGACTAGCCGTGGCGTTGGCCGGCGCGGCAAGCCACCGGATGGCGTACTCTCCCGCCGCCGGATAGCCTTCGTCCAGATCCGCCAGATCGGGATGCGCCGCCAGCTTTGGCACGAGGCTTTGCAGTTCCCGAAGTGAGCCGATGAAGAAGAGAGGGTAGGGGAAATCGTCATCGAAAGCGGCCGGCTCCGTGCTCACGATCAGCGGAGCGGCCGCCTCCCGCAGGAATGCTTGCGCGGCGGCGAGCTGCGTCATCCCTTCCGGCAGTGTCATCACGCATTTGCCGTCGCGGATAAGTGGATGGAGCCCGTAGTTGGCAGCGGCGGCCTGCCGGGGTACCACCGGAGCAAGCTCGTCGATCAGCTCCAGGAGTTGCTGCTTGGCGGTTCGGAAGGCGTCGGTATTCGCCCCGGTCTTGAAGAACTGCCCCTCGAAGCGTCCCATCGTGGTGACTGGACCGACGCCGGTCATGCGGTCCACAAAGCGGATGGTCGCCCCCTCGCCACGACCGACAATCCCGGCGATCCTTTCCTGCCAGGCCGGTTGCTGATCCGCGGGCAGGGCCTCCACCAGCCGGCGGGCGAGCAAAAGGTAATTGCCATCTTCCAGCCCGTCCCGCGCTCCCTCCCACGCGGCGCTGTCGATGGGGCCCTCTTCCGTATAATAGATGACGGCTTCGCTCTGCTTCCACCGATAGTAAGTCTGGATCCAGCACGCATTGAGGTCGAAGTAGGCAGCATTCAGGCCGCAATGCCCCCGCATCTGGTCGTAAGGTTGCCAGTGATTTGCTGAGGAGTGATAGGTCGTGAACCAGTGCTCCGGCTTGATGATTCCCTGCATTCTGCGCTTGGCGATGGTCTCCTCATGCAGCGTCCCGACTATCCAGTAGGTCATGAAGGGCGCAATGAAGTTGATCCGCTGGTCGTCCGCCATCGTCGCCGCGGACTGCGTGACCGACGGTTCGAAGCCCATCTGCTGGGCGCGATACGCATGCTGCACCCACCAGGCCAGCTCTTCGCTCGGGATCTCGTCATCGATCGTGACGCGCAGCCGCGTGATGCCGCGGTCTTTGAAGTAGCGACCCACCTGCCGGAAATACCATTCCTGGATCACCTGCTGACGCAGATCAGCGGCGGCGGGCGCCTCCCCATAGATGAGCTTCGTGAGCTGAATCTGGTTACGCATGAAGTCCTCGCCGCAGCTTCCCATCGGCCAGCGCAGGTGCGTGTTGCCGTGGCGCACGATCTGCTCCGTCAGCATGTCGTACTCCGAGAAGTCCAGATCCGGCAGGTCCAGCCGGTCGCGGAAGCGTTCCGGATTCTCCCGGATCGCATCGAGGAGCGGCTGACCGCTCTCTCGCAGCTTCAGCTTGTCATACTCGTAGTAGGAAACTGGAGTGTTGGTGCCGATGGTCGATTGGCCGCGCACACCATGCACCTGCATGTTCCGCAGAAAACGCTCGGCTTTCTGCCAGTCCCATTCCATCTGGTTACCCTTGATTCGCCGTGCCGCAAGATAGTTGACGACATTGCTCGCGTCGAAGACAAGATAAGGTTGAAGCGGCGTCCGTACGGGGTGCACCGTCAACTCGAGTTGCACCGTCACCGGCTCTCCCGCCTGCCTGGAAAAGACAATGCCCGCCCGATGCTGACCCGGCGGCAGCTCTCCGGTATACAGGCGGACATAGAGCTGTCGCTCCGCCTCCTTCTGGACGGTGAAGCTCGTGCCGGGCATCAGCTTGAGACCATTGTAGGTGCGCCCCCATAATGTCTCCGGTACCTCTTCGGGCAGGAAGAACTCCACGTCGAGCCCTTCGCCCGTTGCCGATACAGTGACTGTCTCGGCCTCACTCAGAGCCAGAAAGTGCAGCGGAAAGCTCTCGTATTCCCGTTGGCCCAGATTCAGTCTCAGCCGTGACATGTGGCGCCCGGCGTCCGCTCCGGCCTCGCCATACACCATGCAGCCGCGTTCCCGGTCCGCGGGGGCGATCCGCACCTCGTACGCCGATTCCGGTTGCCAATCGGCAAGTCGAGTGGCCGGACTGGCTTCGCCGATCCAGCGTACGGGCCGTTGATAGCTTTCCGGCAGCTTGCCCGTGCTGAAAGCCTTCTCGATGACAATCGCCTCGGGCAGCTCGGGCGCGGTCAGGGTGGCGATGGCGATCACCGTTTCTGCCGCCAGCTCGGCCTGTATAGGTAGCTCCACGAGCTGGTCCAGCGATTTCATTGTCACGGTCACGGGCGGCAACTCCAGAAGGGGCCGGCGATCCTGATCCAGAAGCTGAACCGCAACCTGCAGCTTCGGGATGGGCTCCCAGGTGGCAACAAGCTTGAGCGTACTCTGCCATTCCCCCGTGTCAAAGGCCCCCGTCCATTGGGCGGCAAGATGCGAGTGCAGATAATCAATGCCGGTCAACCCGTGGCAGAAAAGCCAGGTGTAGCTCTGTTCCGTTTCGTAGCCGGCTTCGAGTTGCTGAAGCATGAACTCGAAGGTGGGCGCTACCTTGCTCCCCTGCCAGGTATAGACACGGGCCAGCTGATCCCCGCGAAAGGCTGCTCCAACCACCGTCTTCTGCTTTGGTGAAATCAGCGCCATCCAGGGATCGGCAAGATCGTCCGTTCGTCCCATCCCCACATCTTCCTGGAGCCCCACCACGCGCGAATAACCATACCGCTCATCGCCCGAAAAGGTCTCGCCGGCTGGCCGAACCACGTTACGGAAGAGCATGCGGTGCGGTTCCTGTCCATGGTTCGCAACATGGTACACCACCCGCAATGCCGGTCGGTCGGCATGAAAGTGAATCCTCTTGCGGTAAGTTACTTCGCCTTCCAGGAGTAACTCGGCAACGGCTTCCTGATCGTTCCGAATCAGCCAGCGCAATGCATACGGCTCCTTCAGGCGTGCCCCATGATCATCCAGCAGGCCCCCATAGCCCTCGTCATAGACCAGATTCCTCCCGGTCGACTTGTCCACCCATTCTACTATGCGCCCACCCATCGTCGGCACCAGAAGTGCGCGATACCAGCCATTCTCCACCACAACAGCCTCAACTTCCTGATCGGCACGAGCGTATTTCACCATCTCGATGTCCAATGGCGATGCTCCGCATCTCCACACTGTCAGAAGGACGATCACCCAGGGAGTACACCGCTTCCACATCGTTCGCTTCGCTCCTGATAGAGGTTACCGGTAACGCATATCAGCCAGTATAATCAGATCGCGTGACGATTGCAAGATTCTTGATCCAGCTTTTTCCAAGTTGCGGGAGCGCTGCCCAATACCCCCAGCGCTTTCATCCGGGCCATGGTCGTTTTTTTGCGCACGAAAGGTTTGCGTTATTCAAGTTGTATGATACAATGTGAGTGCAGTCCTTCCCCTATCCACAAAGGAATTCCATTCGATATGCGCACTCAGTCTTCAGCCACTCCTCCCTCCCGATTCACCCTCATCGAGCTCCTCGTCGTTGTGGCCATAATAGCCATCCTGGCCAGCATGCTCCTTCCTGCTCTGACCAAGGCGCGCGACATGGCCCGACGCACCAGCTGCGGCAATCAGCTCAAGCAGGTCAACATGGCCAACATGATGTATGCCGACGAGAACGATGGCTATCTGCCTAATCCGGCGATCTTCAGTTGGTGGCGTGCCGACTGGATGAACGCCTTGGTCAATGGCAAGTACATCTCGGGTGACAGGCAGCCCTCCGCCACGACGACCGGCGCGGCTGGATCGGCCTACAAGATGTTCACCTGCACCTCCTGGAATATCGTGGTCCATGCCTCTGGCGGCCCGGGCAACTACATGATCAATCAGGAACTCGCGGGAAATGAGCCGACGTGGCGCTCCTGGAGGCCCGAAGGCTTGCCCAACCCTTCCAATATCACCACCACCACCGAGAGTGGGGCATACAATACCGACACGGGCAACTTCGCCTCCTTCCACTTGGCGTACAACCGCTACACCGGCGGTGCCAATACCGGCTACATGGGGGGCTTGGGCCGTGCAAATCGCGGTAATCATAACGGTACCAACAATCTTTCCTTTGCGGATGGTCATCTTGAAGTCCTCACCCCCTCCAAGTACCTGTTGAACAGCGGTATGCGGTATGTTGGCTGGAGCAATCCTGCTTATCTCACAAACTATTGGTGATCCCCTTGCGCAACTCCATCCTGTGTGGCCTGATCTCTCTGACGGCGGTCGTCGTTGCCGCTGAATCGCCCGCCCCCCTTACCCGTGAAGCAATCTGGGCCGACCCGACTGCTGAAACCGTCTTCACCGAGCGCTTCGACAAGGCAGACGCACCGGGGCTCACCATCATCCACACCCCCAATCCCGTGGTGCATGCAAGCGGGGTCGTGCCGGATGGCGGTCTGGATGGCAGTGGATGCTATCGATTGGATGTGGAGTTGCCTGCCGGTGGCCGCATGCAGGTCGCCATGAACATGCCGGAAGTCGATCCCCTCGGCCTCTATTATCGCTTCCTTCTCAAGGTCGAGCATGATCTGGAGGTACCGGAAGAGGGTAGCTTTCCCCTGCGCATGGAACTGAACAAGGCGCACCCGCCCGTCCATACCATCTATCATTCCGAACCGCTCGAAGTGCCGCTGGTCCGGGATGGCGCGTGGATGGAACGCACCACTACCCATGTCTGGCGCGGACACAGCGAATATGTTCATACCGGATGGACCCTCTACGAAGGCAATACCGCCCCCTTCTTCAGGGGCCGGTACGACCGGCGCAAAGACGGTGAACCTTTTGGCATGATCGTCTGGATGCATCTGATGAACGGCACGGATCAATCCATGCGTCTGCGGATCTCCCTCGATGATGTCACCGTCATCCGCCGCGATATCTACAACCTTCCCGAGATGAAGGCCCTCCTAGAAACGCCCCGCCCCGTCATTCAGCAGACACGCCCCCAGATCCTCAGGGCCCGCGAGCGAGTCAGCAACGGCGCCGCCATGCCCACCCACCTGGCCGCTGATCTGCGTCTGGCCGACAAGGTCCTCACCGAAGAAATCGTGGTGCCGCGTCAGCAATCCGGCTGGCCGGGCGCCCATCATTGCGAAGCAGAAGGCTGCGATGGACGACTGGCTCCTACCCCTCCGGATGGCTACACCTGCCCCAAGTGCGGCAAGCTGCACACCGGCGAGAAGTACGACAAGCTCCTGGTGCAGTTGCGCCATACGCGGAATGGCGAGGCCGCCCGCGCGTTGGGCTTTGCCTGGCAGTGGACCGACGACGTACGCTACGCCAGAAAGGCCGAGCAGCTCCTCCTCGCCTACGCCGAGAGTATCAGCGAGTTCAAGCTCGGCCACAACTGGCTGGGCGATTGCTGGCTGATGGAAGACTTCATCTTCGGCTTCGACTATATCCACGCTCAGCTCTCCGACGAGTCGCGGCGCAAGATCGGCAACGACTTGCTCATGCACCTCGTCAAGCGCATCTACCACTACAACCATCATTATCCGGAAGGTTACATCCGCCTGATGCGCGTCGCCGTCTGGTCTGCTATGCTGGCCGAAGATCGCGAATGGCTGCACTACATGGCCTTCAGTCACAACGGCAATCGCGAAGTCACCTTCCGTTATGGCCTCACCGACGACTACGTTTCGCTCAAGGGGCCGGCCTACGGTGGCGACCTGGTGCGCGGCTTCAACGCCATCGGCACCACCTTCGAGAACTGTGGCGTGACTTTCTTCGACGACCGCGCCAGGAAGATCTATGCAGCCATTCCCCGGCAATGCTTTCCAGATGGATCCCTGCCCGCCTTTGGCCACACCAACGTCGGCTACGGTGCTCCAGCCTACGGCATCGAGACCGCCTATCGCTACTATCGCGATCCTCTCTTTCTCTCACTGACCTCAGAAAAGTTCCGTCAGGATCCGTCCACCCGCCTTTTCTGGGATGACGTCGATCTCCCGCCTGCCGAGCCTCTGCGTCAGGGCTCCACCCATCTTGCCGCGCTTGGCATCACCCTTCTGCGCAACGAAGCCGGCTCCACCCTTGCCCTCAGTTGGGGATCTCCGCAACGCAACGATCCCGCCAGATTCGACTTCCAGTTCCATGGCGCCGGCGGCCACCTCCTCTGGGGCGCCGGTGTCGTCGGCTATGCCAACCCCCTGTTCGAGAGCTGGTATCAGAAGTCCATCAGCCGCAACGGGCTGATCGTCGACGAACAGACACAGCTGCCCAAGGCCGGAAGCATTGTTCAGTTGGATCTCGACTCCGATCTCCAGATCGTCGCCGCCGAACTCAAGGATGCCTTCCCCGATACCCGCTGGATTCGCGCCGCCATCCTCCTGCCCCACGGCGAAGGCGTCATCATCGACCACCTCACCTCGCCCAGCCCGCGCACCATCGACTGGGTCTGCCAACTCCCCGGCTCGGTGACCACCAGTGCCGGCGTCGTGGAAACCACCTCCCCCTTTGGCAACGAGAACGGTTATCAGCTTCTGCAGAACATCCGTGGCCACGACGCCTCCCAGCCCTTTGCCATTGTGGTGGATCATGGTGGCCGCGGTGTCCAGGTCATTCCCGCCCCCGCCCCAGGCGCTCGCTTCTACCTGGCCGACGGCCGCACCGGCACATCCGGGATTCTCTCGCCGGTCGGCATACTTCGCCGCGAGAAAGTCGCGCAGGCCACCTTTGCCACCCTGCTTCAGCCCTATGCCGAAGCGCCATCCGCGCCAGGCCGGATCTCCGTCAGCGAACGCGGCATCACCGTCCAGAGCGGAGACAGGAGCTGGCTGCTCACGCTCACCGAGAAGCCCTTCTCCATCAACGCCACCCCCCAGTAAGCGCCCAACGCCGCCCTCTCCACCATGAGTGCCGCGGCAACGGTCACCACTCTTGGGTGTGGAGGGAAGTACCCGTGCGTGGCTCTGCCGTGACGGACCTCGCCGGAAAATCCCCCGGCGTCAGTTGATACCACGACTGTCGCTCGCTACTTTCCGGTAAGACATCGTCGCCAAACGCAACCAGGCGCTCACGCCCTGCATGCGGACGCCCAATGACACAAGAGAGGACAAACATGGCCCTGCAAGCGGGATTTGCCGAAGTTGAGATCAACCCACAGACCTTCCCCGCACGGACCTACTGGGGTACCGTCCACACTGTCATTGACCCGCTCTATGCCCATGCCGCCGTCTTCCACGATGGCGCGAGTACGCTCGCCTTCCTCTCCCTTGACCTCGTCATCGTCGAGCGTGAATACGTTCTGAAGATTCGCGAACAGGTCAGCCGCGCATGTCCGATCCCCCCTGACAGCATCATGGTCTGTGCCACCCATAACCATGCGTGTCCCGCCGTTGTCGAGCGCCCGTGGTCAGAAAAGGATCACGACTACGTGGGGCACATGGTCGAACAGTCGGTTGCGGCGCTCATCGAAGCATTCCATGCCATGGTGCCCGTTGAGATCGGCACGGGCACCTGTTACGAGGGGCGCGTCTCCTTCAATCGCCGCTTCATCATGAAGAACGGCTCAGTGACCTCACAGCCATCCTTCAACGTCGTGGATAAAGATGTGCTTTTTGGTGAAGGAACCATTGATCCGCAGGTCGGCGTGCTGTGCGTGCGGGACACCAGCCAGAAAATTCTGGGGCTGCTCGTCAATTTCGCCTGCCACGCCACGCACCACATGGGCAGCCTCTCCGCCGGTTTCCCCGGGGTGATGTGCGATCGGCTCAAGAAAACCTATGGCGCGCACACCATCACCCTCTTCCTCAATGGCGCCTGCGGCAACGTCATCCATAGAAACTACTCCGACCCCGCCTGCGAAGACACGAAAGAAAGGATCGGATCCGTACTTGCCGACGATGTCATCCGTGTCGTCGATGGCATCGCCTGTTCCGGGCAAGCCAGCCTTGCGGCCGCCACAACCACGCTGCCCATCCGGTACCGAGAGATACATGGCCTTGAGCAGAATCTGGGCAACTTGACCTCCTTCAACGTCTTCGCTGGGCTCATCGAAAGAGGCTGGTATACGTGGTCCTTGGACAAGCTCAAAGCCATGCACGCCAACAGCGACCATGAGAACGCCGAAATACAGCTCCTGCGGATTGGCACTAGCCTCTTTGGTGCCATTCCTGCCGAATACTTCTCGCAGCATGCCCTGCGCATCAAGGAGCAGAGCCCTGTCAGAGATACCTTTGTCGTCTCATTGGCAAACGGTTGGTTGGGCTACATCCCCCACCGGCAAGCCTTTGACCGCATCGGCGGTCACGAAAGCACCTGGTGCATCTCCAGCAAAATGGAACCTGCGGCCGGAGACCTCATGGCAGATGCCATGCTCGATCTGATCGGGAAGCTCTCGACCTGAGGTATAAGAACACCCCATCCGCCGCTCACGACAGCCGAAGCGCTGCACCGTCCCCTCTTCCCATCCTACCTCATCGCAAACTCCACTTGCATCTCGTCAAGCGAAATGTACTCTATCCCAATGCATGCCGGAAACCAGCATAGGGCGAGCTTCAAAGAATGTCTATGAGCCTGGATGGGAAGTACAGGAAGAATGGGAACGATGAAACTCATAATCCATCTTCTTCTCATCCTTTCCGTCCTGTCATTCCCCCACGTGGCGATTACCAGACGCTTCTCTCGTATCAGAAAGCCGAAGTCATCTACGACCTTACCTACCGCTTCGCCCACAAGTTTCTTCGCCATGGTGACCGCACCGTGGATCAGATGATCCAAGCCGCGCGCTCATGCAAACAGAACATTCTCGAAGGCAGCAAAGCCGCGATCTCCTAAAAGGAGACCGAGATCAAGCTCACCTGCGTGGGCCGCGCCAGCTTGGAGGAGTTGCTTGCCGACTACCGCGATTACCTTCGCGTACGTGACCACGTCATCTGGGATAAGGACTCAAAAGAAGCCTTGTTCGTCCGGCAGTTGGGGCGCAAGACTCCGCAGACATTCGAACTCTACCGCGAGTTTCTGGAAACGCGCCCACCGGACGTAATCGCCAACATCGCCATCTCTCTGATTCATCAGACCAACTACCTGCTCGACCAGCAACTCCGCCGGCTGGAAAAGGAATTCCTCGAACATGGCGGCCTCGGCGAGCGCATGTTCAAGGCGCGTCTCGCCCACCGCAATCAGCAGCCAAGGAGTTAGCTGTCATCTCTGCCCCCAACTCCTCTGCCTGATAGCGCGGGAGGTCTGGGAATCATGCTTCCCCTTCTTCCCCTTCTTCCCATCTGCCTTGCCGCCACCCACCGCCCTCCTCCCCAGGCACTGCGGCTGTCCTCCCCAGGCACCGCGGCTCCATACTTCCCCTTATTCCCATTCTTCCCAAACCGTCGGCCAGAAGCTCCTCCCCCCAGCCCTCCCCAGCCCCCCGTTGACGCGCTACCTCTGAAGTTTCGCTTGACTTTTGCCCGAATGTATCTTACAATTACTTGTACACGGTAATGAAAGCATTCCAAACGGAGACTCGCTTCATGGCTTTACGCTCATCTCGCTTCACGCTGATCGAACTGCTCGTGGTTGTGGCCATAATAGCCATTCTGGCCAGCATGCTCCTCCCTGCCTTGACCAAAGCACGCGACTCCGCTCGCCGCGCGAGCTGCGGCAATCGCATGAAGCAGGTGAACATGGCCTCCTTGATGTATACCGACGAAAACAGCGGATTCCTGCCCAACCCCGCCAACTTCAGTTGGTATCGAGCCGAATGGGTCTTGTCCTTGGTCAATGGCAAGTACATTACCGATGACCGGCACCGTGCCGACGGCGACTTCTACGGCAGCCCCATCATGGCTTACACCATGTTCATGTGCCCCTCATGGAACCAAGTCGTTCATGGTGGTCAGGGACAGGTCAACTTCATGATGAACCAGGAACTAACCGGCGAGCTGGTCGCGCCCACCAAGTGGCCTGCCTGGAAGCCGGAAGGCTTGGAGAAGCCGTCCAATATCTCGATCGTCGCGGAGAGTGGCTCCTACAACACCACCACCGGTATCTTCTCCGGACATCACCTTGTCTACAACCGCTATACCGGCGGTGCAAATACGGGCAACATGGGCGGTTTGGGCAGGGCCAATCGCGGCAATCACGGCGACACCATCAATATCTCCTTTGCCGACGGACATCTCGAGGTCGTTGGCCGCAATGTCTACCTCATGAATTCCGGTATGCGCTTGGTCGGAAGGAGTGAGAACAGCCCAGCCATTAAGTTCACCAACTACTGGTGATCACCCCCCCTGACGGCGCCTGACGGCAATGCGCCATTGACTTTTCTCCCCGGCCATGTACACTTGGTACCCACCTAGCCAGGGACGTACCGCATGCCAGGAACCAGTGAGCGCACCAGACATTTCACCGAATCGGTGATCCGACGCATGACCCGCGTCGCCAACAGCTGCGACGCCATCAACCTTTCGCAGGGCTTTCCAGACTTCGCCCCCCCCGAGGCGCTGCTCCAGGCAGCGGCGCGCGCGGGCCGCGAAGGGCCCCATCAGTACGCGATCACCTGGGGCGCCAAAGCCTTTCGCGATGCATTCGCGGCCAAACAGTCGCGCTTCATGAAGATCCCCATCGATCCCGAGCGCAATCTCGTGGTGACCTGCGGCAGCACCGAGGCCATGATGGCTGCCATGATGACCGCCTGCAACCCCGGCGACAAGGTCATCATCTTCTCCCCCTTCTACGAGAACTATACCGCCGATACCATCCTCACCGGCGCCATCCCCATCTACGTCCCCCTCCGTCCGCCAACCTTCGACTTCGATCCCGACGAGCTGCGACGCGCCTTCGAGCAGCGGCCAAAAGCATTGATTCTCTGCAATCCCGCGAACCCATCCGGCAAGGTCTTCTCACGTGATGAATTGCTGCTGATCGCCGCGCTGGCACGGGAGTTCGACTCCTTTGTCATCACCGACGAGGTCTACGAGCACATCGTCTACGCGCCGCATGAGCACACCTATATGGCCGCGCTGCCCGGCATGTTCGACCGCACGATCTGCTGCAGCTCACTGTCGAAGACCTACTCGATCACCGGTTGGCGGCTGGGTACCGTCGTGGCGGCGCCGGAGGTCATCGATGCCGTGCGCAAGGTCCACGACTTCCTGACTGTCGGTGCGGCGGCCCCCCTCCAGGCAGCCGCGGTCACCGCCCTCGCATTCCCCGACAGCTACTATGACGAGCTGCGGGACGCCTACACGGCCAAGCGCGATCTCTTTCTGCGCTATCTGGACGAGGCCGAGCTTGACTACACGACCCCGCAAGGCGCCTACTATGTCATGGTTGATGTCGGCAAGCTGGGCTGCACGGACGATCTCGCCTATTGCGAATGGCTGGCTCGCGAGATCGGCGTTGCGGCTGTACCCGGTTCCAGCTTCTTCAGGGAGCCCGTGCATCATCTCATCCGCTTTCACTTTGCCAAGCAGGAAGCCACCCTCCATGCCGCCGGCCAGCGCCTGCTCCGCCTGCGCGCCGCTTCAGCCTGACCGAATATCGACCATGACCTTTTCGGAATGCCCCCGCATACAGAGCATGTCGCCTGAAACCCGGAGCAGCTGTCTGCATGGATGCTGATTAACAGCCTGCTGGTGAGGCGAAAATGGTGGTAGGGGGAGGATTCGAACCTCCGAAGGCATTGCCAACAGATTTACAGTCTGTCCCCTTTGGCCGCTCGGGAACCCTACCACGGTCAAACGCAGTGTGCTTGAAAGGTTCACACTATAATCCCAGCCATACCCTTTGCAAGAATGGCTGGTGAACTTTTTTGGGAAAATTCTCGACTTTTTCCCGGGGCTCAGATCGTCGGTTTGGCCGTCCAACACTGATCGAGGATCGTGTTGCGAAGCAGACGACCCAACGGCGCGGGATGGGAGGCTGCCAACCCTTCCGCGGTCTGGCGGATCTCCTTGCGGGTGGCATGGAGTTGCGGTAGCGGCCCCGGCGGAATCCGAATGTGCGGTGAGTCTGGAGAGCGAAGCGCGTCGGCCAGAGCAAACAGCAACGCGGATGGCGTAACCGGATGGCCGTGAACCCGTACGATGGATGGAATGCAGCCACCCTCCGCCAGGTCAGGCGCAATTCGCCGGCAGCTCGCCCAGAGTTCGTGACGGTTAACCAGCGCTTCACCAAGCTCCGGCGGCGGAGAGAGCGGGCCAACCAGCGCGACCGGAGCGAACCCCAGGGACGACGATGGATCCGCTTGGGCCGCGCCGGCTTGAACCAGAAGGTGAAAGAGGTCGGCAAGCGACAGCCACTGCTCGCGCAGGGGTAGCGGGCGAAGGCATTGCGTAATCTGCCGCGCAACCTGCTGGAGATCGTCCAGGGCAAGCATGATCTTGGCGGGAGGAGCGTGGAGGATACGCCACGTCGAGAGTTGTGGCAGATAGTGCGTCGCCAGATGGCGCGCAAGCTCCTGAAGGCGCTGCTCCTGCCGTGCCAGACGCTCCGGATCCGCCGCAAGCCCCGTCAGATCGCAGCCGGCGACCACGACCTGGCTTCCTTCGGCGGCGGCAACCGCCTTGCGGAGTTGACCTTGGAAGCTGGTGACGCGGGTGGCACCTGTGAACGCCGGACTCAGATCGAGATGCTGACGCAGGTGCATGGCGCCCGAGTAGTGCAGACCGGTGCCGGCTGGCGAGTCATCAAAGGGGGCGTGCGCCAGAATCGGAATGCCCAGCCGAGAGGCCGCGAGCGGGATCTGGGGCTGATAGCAGGAAGGCGCACACGCCAGTGCCGCAGGCTGCTGCTTCAGCAGACGCTTGCAGCTCTCGATCGCCTCGACGAGGTGATGGGTATGATGCTCGAACATGGCGTGCCACCAGGCAGCGCCAACGGCGGGTGGCGTCGAGTCGGGTGGGGGAGGTGTATGCCAGATGCCCGCTTCGTGCCAACCAAGCAGGCCGAGCAGATCAGCGCGCCCACGACCTTCCAGCGCCGTCAGATAGTCCGGGCAGACCAGGCACGCGGCGCGTACCTGCTCCTGCCGCAGCAACCGCGGAACAAGGAAATGTACGTCGTCCCGCTCGGCGGGAACAACCTCACGCATCTGAAGACTGAGGATCAACCTACCCATGCCGGGCAATATAACGAGGCGGGAGCCGGGCGGCAAACTGTTATCTCCAAGAGTATTCACTGCGTCCACTGCGTCCATCCCGTCCATGGGGTTGCGTCCACGGCGCGCCCACTCTTCCCCGCGGCAAGCTGCCGCCGCCGTTCACGCATCACCCTCTGCACCCTTTTTCCTTCAAATGAGGGCGACAGATCGCCATTTGGGTAGCATAGTGGCTGCTTGTTCTTATTCAGGAGTGGGAGATGGTCAGGGAGAAAATCGCGATACGTCCAGAGAGTCGGCGTGGGGAACTGAATAGCTGGTTACGGCTGATCACGGCAGGCGGGTGCCTGGCCATGGTCTTCATGACCTGTATTCAATCGCCGGTGACCACCGAATTCTTTCGCCAACTGGGAGCGACCAAGCTCCAGTTCGGCATCATCGGCGGACTGCCGATGCTGATGCTGGGCATGCAGTTCTATGGGGCCTTTCTCACGAACCGTCTGACCCAGCGAAAACCGCTCTTTCTCGCGAGCCTCATCGGTGGACGGCTGGTCTTCCTGGTGATCGCCTACCTGCCGCTGGCGCTCGACGGGTTGAGCCGGTTTGCCGTGGTGAACATCCTGATCATCCTGCTGGCGGCTCACTACCTGGTGGTCAATCTCTCGGTGCCGCTATGGTTTTCCTGGATGGGCGATCTGATTCCTTCGCGCATCCTCAATCGCTATTGGGGACGCAGGCATCAGTTGATGACCCTCTGCTGGACCATGACCTACATAGGGATCGCCTTTGCCACTTACCGCTTCAGCGCGGTGGCTCCCGACGTGCTCTTTCGCTGGCTCGTCACCATTGGCGTGCTGGCGGGTATCGTCGATATCCTGCTCTTCATCAAGGTGGGCGAGCCGATCAACACGCGGGTCCAGGGGCGCAGCGTCGTCGATGTGCTCCTGCAGCCACTTCGCGACCGCCACTATCGTTCGTACATCAGCTTCAACTGCGTATGGATGGCGTCTGCCATGCTGGCCGCGGCATTCATGCAACTCTATGTCCTGGAAGTGCTTCTGGTGCCCCTCTGGAAGGTGAACCTCATCTGGTGCACCCCGGGCCTGGGCGCCGCCCTCGTGGCTCGCTTCTGGGGACGCATTGCCGACGCCCACGGTACTCGCCCCATCATCATTCTCAGCACCGCCGGCAAGCCGATCATCGTCATCGTCTTCCTTCTGGTCACCCCTGGCACCGCCTTGCTGGTGCTCCCGATCTTCTTCTTCTTCGACAGCATGTTCAACGCCGCCATGCAGATCGCCAACAACGGCTATATGCTCAAAATGGCCCCCACCGAGAATCGCAGCATGTTCGTCGCCGCAACCCTGACCCTCACCGGACTCGCCGGCGGCCTGGGGGCGACGGCCGGAGGATGGATGCTGGATCGCCTCGACGGTCAAACATGGCTGCTGGCCGGCCACGTCTGGAACAATTTCCATCTTCTCTTCGTCATCAGCTTCTGCCTGCGTATCGGCTGCTTCATCTTCGCCTTCACCATACGCGAACCCACCAGTTCCTCGCCTCTCACCGTATTGAGCGAATTTCGCGGCACCTGGCCCCTGCGCATCCTCATGTTTCCCGTTGGGCTCTATCGCCGCCTCACCCCCGGCAGCCCTGACGGTGACGGCGACGATGTCGATGGGCCCTTCCCGGAATGAAGCTCTTGTAAAGCGGCGACCCAACCAGTATCCTTTGCGCAACGCGCACCACGACTGGCCGGCCATGAAGGAGACGGCGTGAACAAACTCAACAGCTACATTACCCGATACCTGCTCGTCTACCTGGTTATGGCCATCGGTATCTCCACCTTCGTCATGATGGCGGGCAATTTCGCACGCGTCTTCGACATGATCGCGCGGGGCGTCTCCGTCACGCCGCTCCTCCTCTATGTGGCATGCCGCACTCCGATGCTCCTCGGCTATACCATACCCATGGGGCTCCTCGTCTCCACCGTCCTCCTCTTCAATCGCATGTCCGCGGAGAACGAGGTGAACGCCTTGCGCGCCAGCGGCGTCAGCCTCCTGCAGGTGATTGCCCCGCCTCTCCTCCTCAGCATCCTGCTGAGCCTCTGCTGCTTCTATATTCAGTTTCAACTCGGACCCATGCTCAATCATCGCGCCCGTGTCCTGATTCGCGAGGCGGGCGTCAGAAACCCTCTGGCACTTCTCGAAGCAGGCGCATTCAATCACGTCTTTGACGGCTTCATCATCAAGCTGGACGAGAAGGAAGGCAACGACCTGCGCGGCGTCCATGTCCTCGAAATCGACCCGCGGACCCAGAAGCTGCAGCGCAACATTGCCGCGCCGACCGGACGAATCGAAGTCGATGAAGCCGCAAAGCAACTGCGCCTCATCCTCCACAATGCTTCCATCATCTCGGTGAATCAGGAGGCTCCCGACGATCCGCGCAAACTAAGGCGCATGTTCGCCGAGCAGATTACCCTCCCCATGGACTATGGCGAAGCGATCAACCGCAGGAATCTGGTGCGACGCGTCAGCGACATGACCCTGCGGCAGCTCTTTGCCCACGCCAGGCTGGCCAGCGAAATGGGGATTCCAACCGCCCAGTTGTTCATGGAACTGCACATGCGCGCCGCACTGGCCTTGGCCCCGTTCTCCTTTCTCCTGATCGGCATTCCCCTCGGCTTGCAGATCAGCCGCCGTGAAACATCCAGTGGCCTGGTCGGCGCCATCGTGATCGCCTTCTTCTATTTCGGCAGCATCATGCTGGTCGAGATGCTCGCGGATCAGCCCCACCTGCATCCGCGCCTGCTGGTCTGGGTGCCGAACATCCTCTGTCAGGCCGGTGGCCTCTACGGATTGTGGCGCAAGCGCTGACCCCTCACGCGAACCGCAATCATCCTTGCTTGCTCGTGCTGGCTGGCCTGCAGCATAACTCCTGCCGAAATCGTCTAGTTCATTTCTCTTTTGCCGAAAAACGACTGTACGGTATTGACATGAGGGCAGATTTGAATATCTTACAAGTCTATAAACTTTTAACCTTTTGCCGCGAGCGATGACCGCAGCCAAAGGTGGAAAGCGAGTGTCTGAGCGCCGAAAGTGGGCGAGTACCCTTGCCCACGGCACGACTTCAGCATCGTATGTGGCCATATTCACCGGTGGCGGTTATTGGCTGGATTCGAAGCAGGAGACGCTGCCACTCTTCACCCTGATTGGATTTGCCATTGGCGTCACCGGGGCAATGTACGAAGCGTGGAAGCTCCTCAAGGCCCTGGATCGCGATTGAATGAACCCAACCCGAAGACCCAACCCAGATTGATGCATGATGAAGAGTGACGAATGGCTCCGCTTCTGCCGGCTGCATGGCCTGACCGCCTTGGGCGCCCTGAGCTTGACGATGATGCTGGCTTTGGCCCTCGGCCAGGTTGACGCTGGCGGCATTCTCGCCGGCTGGACCGTGGCGCTGGTATTCTCCGGCCTGGGGCTTCTGTCGATGCACCTTGGCATGGAAGGTTCGATCGTCCGCCGTCTTGGCTGGGGGCTGGCTGTACGCCTCCTGCGCACGGCTGGCTTCCTGATGGTGACGGCGATGGTCCTGATCACCGAGTTCGTTTCGCCCGTCTCCTTTCTCCTCGCTGCTCTCAGCGGGTGCTATGCCGCGCTGTTCGCCGAAGTCCTCCTCCTTTCGCGAACGGAAAGCTGCCAGACGACTTCACACATCGTCGGCCCTCCCATCCATCAATCACCGTAACCGATCGTCTGGCACGCATGAATTACCTCTCATCTCTACTTCTTCTGGCGCAGACAGCCGCTCCCGTGGAACCGACCGAGCCGTCCCGGATCGATCTTATCCAGACCTACATCGAGCATCATCTCTCCGATGCGCGGGTATGGCATCTCCCCGGATTGCATATACCCCTGCCCGCATGGATGAGCCTGCACGTCGTGATGCTGATGGTGGCTGCTCTCTTCCTGATCGTCTTGCTGGGAGGCACCTTGCGCAAACCGACACGCGTGCCTCGCGGGCTGAGCAATCTCCTCGAAGTCTTCGTGGTCTTCATCCGCGATGACATAGCCGTCCCCTCCCTCGGCGAAATCGACGGTCGGAAGATGACGCCTCTCTTCTGCAGCTTTTTCTTCTTCGTCCTGACCCTGAACCTGATGGGCTTGATACCGCTGTTCACGACTGCAACCGCCAATTATTCCGTGACGGCTGCCCTCTCGATCATCACCTTCGTCGTAATCGTCTTCGGGGCGCTCTTCAAGAATGGTCCGAAAGGACTGGCCTCGGCATTCATACCCTCTGGTGTCCCGCTGCCGATGCTCTTCCTGTTGACCCCACTCGAGGTTGTCGGCCTCTTCATCAAGGTCTTTGCCCTCGCCGTTCGTCTCTTTGCCAACATGTTGGCGGGGCACGTTGTCGTCTTCACCCTGATCGGCATTGTCGTCGCCTTTGGCGCGATCGGCATCCCCGCCATTGGCATGGCTGTCTTTATCATGCTCATCGAACTCTTGGTCGCCTTTCTCCAGGCCTACATTTTCACCTTGCTCTCGGCTGTCTTCATTGGCCAGGTACATCATCCGGCACACTGATCGGCCACCCCCTTCACCTTTCTCATCAACCAAACGTATACACAACAACAACCCACATCATAGCTCAACGCAAAAGGAAGGATCGCGAATTATGAATGGAATGCTACTCGCAGCAATTGGAGCCGGTCTCGTCGCCATTGGAGCCGCAGGCGGCATCGGATATCTGGCCTCGTCGACGGTGCAAAGCATTGCCCGTCAACCGGAAGCGTCGAATGATATGACCAAGGCCATGATCATTGCGGCAGCCATGATCGAAGGCGTCGCGCTCTTCTGTGCGCTCGTCTGCCTCCTCACCCTCTTCATCAAGTAAGCAGCTGCCAAGCGAAAGAGAACCAGGAATGATCCACCAACGACTTAAGTGCAAGTGCGGCATCGCCATGCTGCTGTTGGCGACCCTCGCCGGCCGAGCCGCCGAAGAAGGCGGCAACGGCGGAGGCAGCGTCGACTTTCAGATGGTGATCTGGACCTGGGTCGTCTTTATCCTGCTGGCGCTGATCTTGTACAAGTTCGCGTTCAAGCCCGTTCTGGGCGCCCTCGATGACCGCGAAGCGAGCATTCGCGACGGGGTCGAGAAGGCCGACCAGGCACGAGCCGAGATGGCCCGGATTGAAGCGACCCGTGATTCGATGATTCTGGCCGCTGAAGAGAAGGCCAAGGAACTGATCGAAGAAGGCCGGAAGGCGGCCCGGGAAGCGGCCCGTGTCATCCAGGACAAAGCTAAAGACGAATCGCAGATCATGCTCGAGAATGCCCGCCGCGAAATCAAAAGCGCGGCCGACAGCGCCCGGGCCGAACTGCGCCGCGAAAGCGGCCGTATCGCCATTCAACTGGCATCGAAGGTCATCGAAGAGAATCTCGATGACGCTCGAAACCAGGCACTGGTAGACAAGTTGATCAAAGAGATCTGACGATGGCAAGTGAATCTGCGGCAAAACGATATGCAAAGGCTCTCTTCGACCTCGCGTCGCAAGAGAAGAGCATCGACGCGGTAGCGGCGGATCTGACCGAGATCCGCTCCTTGCTCGCTCAGTCTGAGCCTCTTCTGCGGCTGGTGGCCGATCCGGTCATTCCCGCCGATCAGGCTCAGCACGTCCTGCAGGCTCTCTTTGCGGGACGCATTCATCCGCTGACCCAGCGCTTTCTCGACTTCCTGATTTCGAAGGATCGATTGGCGCTGCTGCCGGATATCTGCCGCATTCATGATCATCTGAACGACGACGCAAAAGGTCTTGCCCACGCTACCATCACCACGGCCCGGAAGCTCAGTGACGAGCATCTCGCTGCCATCCAGCGTCGGCTTGCCGACGTGACGGGGAAGCAGATCATCTGCCATGAAATCGTCGATGCCGACCTCTTGGCCGGTTTCACGATTCAGATTGGCGACGAGGTCACCGATCTGAGTGTGCGCGGACAACTGCTGCGCCTGGAACAGAATATTCAACACGCTTGAGAGGAAACCGGTCATGGCAATCGATCTGAAGCCTGAAGAGGTCTCAGCCATACTGCGAAAGCAATTGGCCGATTTCGACGTGAAATCGGAAACTTATGAGACCGGCACCGTCCTGAGTGTCGGCGACGGAATCGCCCGCGTCCACGGCCTCGCCAACGTCATGTCCGGCGAGCTTGTGGACTTCGGCAATCAACTCATGGGCATGGCCCTCAACCTGGAAGAGGACAATGTCGGCGTCGCTATCTTCGGCTCCGATACCGAGGTCCGCGAAGGCGACCAGGTTCGCCGTACCGGCAATATCGCCTCGGTTCCCACCGGCGAGGGGCTCCTTGGACGCATCGTCGATGCGCTCGGACGGCCAATCGACGGCGGTCCACCGATCAAGTCGGACGAGGATCGTCTGATCGAGGTCAAGGCGCCGGGCATCATCGAACGAAAGAATGTCCACGAACCCCTACAGACCGGCATCAAGGTCATCGACGCCCTGACGCCCATTGGACGCGGCCAGCGCGAGTTGATCATCGGCGACCGCAAGACTGGCAAGACCAGCTTGGCGATCGACACGATCATCAACCAGCGCAAGGAGGGCGTCTTCTGCTTCTATGTCGCCATCGGCCAGAAAAGGACGACCGTTGTCCAGGTCTATGAGACGCTGAAAAAGTTTGGCGCCATGGAATATACGACCATCATCGCCGCGACGGCGTCGGATCCCGCGCCCATGCAGTTCCTGGCCCCCTATGCAGGCACCGCCATGGCGGAGCATTTCCGCGATCGCGGTCGCCACGCGCTGATCATCTTCGACGATCTGACCAAGCAGGCACAGGCCTACCGACAGCTCTCGCTGCTCCTGCGCCGGCCACCGGGCCGTGAAGCCTATCCGGGTGACATCTTCTTCCTGCACAGCCGCTTGCTCGAGCGCGCCGCCAAGATGAGTGATGCCAATGGCGGCGGCAGCCTTACGGCTCTGCCGATCATCGAGACGCAGGCGGGTGACGTATCCGCCTACATCCCGACCAACGTCATCTCGATTACCGACGGCCAGATCTTCCTCGAATCCGACCTCTTCTATTCGGGGCAGCGGCCCGCCATCAACCCGGGCCTTTCTGTCTCCCGCGTGGGTGGTGACGCCCAGACCAAGGCCATGAAGAAGACGGCCGGTTCGCTGCGCCTCGACCTCGCCCAGTACCGTGAGCTGGCTGCCTTCTCCCAGTTCGCCTCCGACCTGGACATCGCCACCCGCCGACAGCTCGAGCGTGGCCAGCGCCTGATGCAGATCATCAAGCAGGGGGTCCACGAGCCGCTCTCCATGACCAAGCAGGTCGCGATCATCTATGCCGGCGTCAATGGCTTCCTGGACGAGATCCCGGTCAACCGCGTTCGGGATTTCGAGGCGCATCTGAATGACCTCCTCGACTCCACCTTTGCCGAATTCTCCCGCCTCCTGTCCAAGAAGAAGGAGCTGGATGACGAGGTGAAGCCGGAGCTGGAGAAGGTCTTGAACGAAGCCAAGCGAAGCTTCAAGTAGGTCGACGCCATGGCAAAAGGAATCCGCGAATACAACAACAAGCTGGCCAGCCTCAGCAATACGCTCAAGATGACGAAGACCATGAAGATGGTCTCCGCCAGCAAGCTCCGCAAGGCGCAGAATGCCCAGCGCAGCTCCCAGGCGTATGCCGACCGGCTGAACCAGATCATTGCCCGCCTGGCTGCTTCCGTCGACGCCGGCGCGCATCCCCTGATGACCCCGCACGAACGCAGCGACAAGGCTCTCGTCCTGGTCTACACCTCGGACAAGGGGCTCTGCGGCGCCTTCAACAACAGCATGATCCGTCATGTCGAGCAGTGGCTGACAATGCATCGCGACGACTACAGCAAGATCGACCTGAGCTTCTGTGGCCGGCGGGGCTTCATGCACTTTGTCCGGCGCGGCCTCCTGAACAAGAACTACGAGGGGGTGACCGCCTCCCCCTCCTTTGCCGATGCCGCCATGATCGGTGATGACCTGATCGAGGCATATCTGTCCGGGCGCTATGACGAGATCTACCTCGCCTATAACGTCTTCCACAGCCCGCTCAGTCAGGAGCCGACCTTCCGCAAGATCCTCCCCATTCAGCCGGCCGAGATCGCCGGCGCCAGCCAGCTTCCAACCACCACGGCCGCGCTCGACTACATCTTCGAGCCGCCTCAGGAGGAACTGCTCAAGGCGCTCATCCCGCGTACCGTCAAGTTCAAGATCTACTACGCTCTCCTGGAGAATGCTGCCGGCGAACATGGCGCACGCATGACGTCCATGGACAACGCCACGACCAACTGCGAGAAGATGATCGACCATTACACCCTGATGCGCAACCGCGCCCGACAGGCCGCCATTACCACCGAACTGATCGAGATCATCTCCGGCGCCGAGGCGCTCTGACCGTGCACTCCCGCCAGGACGCACCTCTCTTTTACACCATCATCTGACCATCGGAGCATACCATGAGCAATCCCGCAACCTCCGCCGCCCGCGGCAGGATCAAGCAAGTCACCGGAGCGGTGGTCGACGTCGAGTTCAGCGAAGGCAATCTCCCGTCGATCCTCAACGCTCTGCGGGTGACCAATCCCTCCATCAGTAACGAGAAGTGGAACCTCACTCTCGAGGTTGCCCAGCACCTCGGCGACAACACCGTGCGGGCTATCTGTATGGATTCCTCCGATGGCCTGACCCGCGGCGCCGAAGTCGAAGATACGGGCGCGCCTATCAGCATGCCTGTCGGCGAGGGCACCCTCGGCCGCGTGCTCAACCTCCTCGGCCAGCCGGTCGATGAACGTGGCCCCGTAAAGTGCGACACCTTCCTGCCGATCCATCGCCAGGCGCCCACCTTCGAGGAGCAGGATACGAACGACAACGCCCTCATCACCGGCATCAAGGTGATCGACCTGCTCGCCCCCTATCGCCGCGGCGGCAAAGTCGGCCTCTTCGGTGGCGCCGGCGTCGGCAAGACGGTTCTGATCATGGAGTTGATCCGCAATATTGGCACCGAGCACGGCGGCTATTCGGTCTTCGCCGGCGTTGGCGAACGTACCCGTGAAGGGACGCAGCTCTTCGGCGAAATGGCTGAGTCGGGCGTTCTCAACAAGACCTCCCTCATCTATGGTCAGATGAACGAGCCCCCAGGTGCCCGCGCTCGTGTTGCTCTCTCGGCCCTCACCGTCGCCGAGTATTTCCGCGATACCATGCACCAGGACGTGCTTCTCTTCGTGGACAATATCTTCCGCTTCACCCAGGCTGGCGCCGAAGTCTCGGCTCTTCTTGGACGCATTCCCTCCGCGGTGGGCTATCAGCCCACGCTGGGCACCGATATGGGCAGCCTTCAGGAGCGCATCACCTCGACGAAATCGGGCTCGATCACCTCGATTCAGGCGATCTATGTTCCCGCGGACGACTATACGGATCCCGCCCCCGCCGCCACCTTCGCGCACTTGGACGCCACCACGGAACTCTCGCGTCAGATCGCCGAGCTGGGCATCTATCCAGCGGTCGACCCCCTCAGCTCATCCTCCACCATCCTCTCCCCAGCGGTTGTCGGTCAGGAGCACTACTCGGTCGCTCTGGGTGTCCAGGAGATCCTCCAGCGCTACAAGGAGCTGCAGGATATCATCGCGATTCTGGGTATGGACGAACTGAGCGAAGAGGACCGCCTGGTTGTGGCCCGTGCGCGTAAGGTTCAGCGCCTCCTCTCTCAGCCTTTCTTCGTGGCGGAAACCTTTACGGGCACTCCCGGCGTCTATGTCGAGCTGGAGGATACCATTCGCTCGTTCAAGGAGGTCCTCGAGGGCAAGCATGACAGCATCCCCGAACAGGCCTTCTACATGGTCGGCCATATCGACCACGTTCTCGAGCGGGCCCGCCAGATGGAGAGCAAGTAAGCGATGGCCGATTCCTACCTCCTCAGTATTGTCACGCCCGAGGGTGAGATCTTCCATGAAGAGGTGCTCTCGCTGATGGCCCCGGGCTCGGACGGCTATTTCGGCGTCATGGCTCATCATGCGCCGATGCTGGCTGCCCTTGGCCGCGGTGTCATGAAGGTGCGCGGCCAGGGTGAGACGTCATGGTTCGCGGTGGAGGGCGGCATCGTGGAGGTCAGCCCCACCGGGGTGGTCGTCCTTGCGGATCTCTGCAGCGAGGCGGATACGGAGGCGGAGGCCCGGGAACTGGCATCGGCCTCTCGCCTTCAGCATGAACCGGGTTGAAAGCGCTCCGTCAGGTGCCCAACGCGGGCGCCAGCGGATCCACGGTCAGATCCCAGTCGCCGTCGGGCCAGGCCCAGCTTAAACGATGCACCTGTTCCTCGGCGGAACGCGGTATGGCGGGATCGGCCTGGAGCTGCTGAAGCTTGGGTGGCGCATCGATTCGACCCGCGAGTGAGATTGCCCAGATCGTGGCGATCAAGCGCTTGCCCCGTAGCTGCTCCTGCGTGTAGGTGAGCCCCCAATCCGTCGCTTTCGCGCTTGTGGTCAGCATGGGCGCCGCGTCGATGCTGAGGGGGAGGCAGTGAATGCTCACCTCCCGCTCTCCCCAGCGTACCACCAGCTGGTGCCAGTTCTCCTCTGTATGGCTCTCGCATTCCCCGGCCTCGCCGATGATCCTCAGGCGATCGGCGAGGTGCGTCCACTGCATCGACAGTACCGGCATGATGCGCAGGGCGATCAAGCCATTCCCCCGCTGCAGACTCCACGTTCGCCCGACGATAGGTGGATGCACCGCTTCTGTCAGGGCATTTCCAAGGTAGGTCGTCTTCACATCTTCTGCGGGGTGACTGCGTACGCGATCTCCTTCGGCGGCTTCCCATTGCAGAAACGCCCAGCTCTTCTCTGGACGCGAGAGCGCCACGGGCATGCTCTGCCAGGCAAGACCGTGGGTGAAATGCTCGATGCTTGGCATGAGCGGAAAGCAGGAGACGGAGCCGAGCCGGATGTCAGCCTCTATGTGTGCCTGCGCATTGGCGCCCCCGAAGCACGGCACCGTTACATTGGTAGTCGGCCGCGTTTTGGGTGGAGCCAGCTGTTGCCAGCCAAGCTGATGAAAGGTGTGCCCGAGCCGCGGGCAGTTTCGGATCTCCCGGATGTCGATCTCGCGGGGTAGTGGATGTATGGTCTCTCGGTAGTTGCTGCCGCTGGGGGTTGTGAGGAAGGCGTAGGAACGGAGTGCCGGCACTCGCGGGCCGCCATCGAAAGCATCGCCGATGGCCAGCAGGTTGTCGAAGAGTGCCTTGTACGCTGTGCGCACCGCGTCGGGTAGACGCCGTGCCGAGAGCAAAAGCAGCGAAAGCTCGTCCAGGCACACTTTGCTGTACCCGTCGCTGAGGTGCTCGCCCCATCCCCAGCCGTGGCTGCGCCAGTAGGCCGCGGCTTCGAGCATGAGGGTGGCCAGTTGCGTCGACTCTTCCGGCAGTTCTGCCGCCTCTCCTGCCGTGATCTCGCACAGCAGCCAGACGCAGGTCAGGTCGCCAAGGTATTTGTTCGGGTAGAACCACGACTTTTCGCTTGCAGCATGCTTGAACCACGTGTACAGCCCGCGCAGCATGTCGGCAAGGATGGTTCGCTCGTCGTCGCTGAGCTGCTCGCGATACTCCTGCCAGAGCACGATCAGGGAAAGGCCGGTGAAGAAGGAGGCGTTGGTGTCCACGGGGTGCTCTTCTTCCTGGTACCAGCACAGACAGCCTTGTTGTTGGCCGTGGTCGGTCACCTGCATCTCCCGCAAGCGTTGCAGTATGCGCCTTGCGTCGATCTGGTCAAGCTGCCCGGTCTGCGCGGCGAGCAGCAATCGGCTTGCGGCATCTGGGCCGGAGTGTACCCTGTCGAGATGGGCTACCGGCCGTGTGTGCCCGCTCGTCTGTTGCCACATCCCGGCGGCTTCATCCCACTCCTGTTGCCAATCGATCACATGGATTGTTGTGGTAGTCATCGTATCTCAACTGCCTTCGCGGCCGTAGAGGCTGCTGTTCTGAGTGCTGGTCGACTTGGTGAAGATGCTCATCATGGATTGACAGTAGTGTGCCAGCCCAACGACGTCGGCGCCCATGTTGAGGAAGCGGTAACCTTGGGCGATGAGGGCGTCGATGTTCCCGGGCGCGGCTACCGTGCCGGCAAACTTCCCGTTGGCCTGCGCGGCTTCCACGACTCGCTGACGTGCCTCCACGATCCGCGGGTGATCCCAGTCACCGGGGGCTCCGATGGCATGACTGAAGTCTCCAGGCCCGAAGAAGAGCATGTCGATTCCGGGGAGCGCGGCTATGGCGTCGAGTTCCGGGAGTGGCTCGGGATCCTCGATCTGCACGACGACGAAGCGCTGGGCGTTGGCCTGCTCGATGTACGCCTTGAGGTCGATCCCGCAGTACGCGCCGTCGGCATTCCCGCCATCCAGGGCGCGGCGGCCCAGTGGATGGAAACGTGTGGTGCGTACGATGGCTTGGGCATCGGCGAGTCCCATGAGGTGTGGAACCATGATGCCGGCTGCGTCCATTTCGAGTGGCCGCACGTAGTCGCTGTAGCTGCCGCGCGCGACGCGTACCATGATGTCTGTATCTTGACTCTTGGCGGCCCAGATTCCGCTTTCGATGACGGAGTGGTCATTGGGGACGTGTTCCATATCCAGCCACAGGCAGTCGAAGCCGGCCATGGCGGCGATCTCGACTGCCCGGGCGTCGGCCAGGTTGAGCTTGAAGCTGGTAGCCACCTCTCCGGCTCGCAGTTTCTGTAGTACGCGGCTGGGGCGCATCTGGATAGGCATGGGGACTCTCTTGAGTTTAAGGTGCAAGTTGGACAAGGTTTCTTTCGTCAGTACCGGCCGTGTTGGGCAACCAAGTGGGGGAGGAGGGCGATACGTTCGAAAGTGGCGTCGATGGGTACTTGGTCGCCGGCGGCCATGATCAGGCGGGGGGAGTGCAATCGGGTATCCAGCCAGCGCTTTACGCTCTCTTCGAACTGGGCGTCACTGGTGCGGGGTTCGAAGAGCGTCGCGGGGATGCCGCCGGAGAGGATCAGCTCGGGGCCGGCTTCCTTGCGCATCTGCTCTGGGGTATGGGCAAACATGGGCGAGGGGGTCAGCGCATCGGCGCAGTCGACGCCGCACTCGCTCAGTCGATGCAGAATTCCGCGGCTTTCTCCGTCGACATGGATGGCAAGGTACTTGCCATGGGCATGCAGGCGCCGCGCCACTTCGGCATAGTAGTCGCGAACATAGGTGTCGAAGAAGCTCTTGGTCTGCACGTTGCTGTCGTAGTTGTCGCTGATGAGCAGCGTTTCGAACGGCCCGTCGAGAATGCTCTCCAGGATCCGCAGATTGCAGCGGTTGATGGCTTCCACGAGGCGCTGCACCTTGCCGGGGTGATCCAGCATCGCATAGATGGTCTTCTCGACGCCGAAGTGGCGCGAGATCAGGTAACCTGAACCGGAGTAGGGGAGTTGGGCATAGGGAAAGGCCAGCTCCCCAAGTGCCTCGCGCCAGCGATGATAACGCGCCCAGTTGGGACGGCATTGCAACCGCTCCATGAGAAATTCCACCACGGGAAAATCGTCCGGCGAGGTGAGCAGATGCTTGCGAATCCCGTAAGAATAGCTGGTCGGGTTGAAGACCCGCTCTTCATGAAGTTCGCCCACTGGCGTACGGATATGCGTGCGGAAGATGCCATCCCGCGTCTCGCTCTTCAGCTCGATCTCGGGATCGTCGGTGCTGAGATCATAGAAGCCGCCCATCTCGACGTAGGCGACGGCGCCAATCCGCTGGTGCAGTTCCACCAACCCCGCTTCGACATCCGTGAAGCCGCCAAGATCAAAAGCCACGCCGTGGTTCTTCTTGTACCAATGCGAAAGATCGAGCATCAGTGGCACCTGGTCGGGCTTCTCTCCACGGTAGACGGCTCGGACTCTTTCGTTGGGCTTCATGTTTTGGCTCTGGTCCTCGGTACTGGATTCTGCTTGGGCTCCTGAAATCCATGGCGGCAACGCTCGCGGTATGCCGACGGGCTCATCCCAAGCTGGGCACGGAACTGTCGTGAAAAGTAATGCGGCATATTGAAGCCGACAATGCCGCCGATCCGTGAAATTGGTTCTTCCGTCGTGGCGAGGAGGCGGCAGGCCTGCCGCAGGCGCAGTTGGGTCAGAGTCTGGATCAGCGATTGCCCTGTTTCCTGGCTGAACAGGTGCGCGAACCGTGATGGCGAAAGTGAGACGCTCCGCGCCAGTGTCTCCACCGTATGCGTGGCGGCCAGATCCTGGTGAATCTGCTTCAGCGCCGTGGCGACGCGTTCGTCCAGCGGGCTGTCCTGGCCCCGTTCCCGGTTGATCAGCAGCAGGATCTCCGCCAGTGCCGATCGCGCCAGATCTTCCGCAAAGGCATCCTGGGCTATAAGATCCGCGTGCAGGCGCCGAAAGGTTTCATCGATCCGCTGACGAACCGCCGGAGAGGCGACGTGGGCACGGTGCAGACCGCGTCCGCTCCGTTCCAGCGTCAACCAGCTTTCCCATCCTGGCAGCGGCTGGAAATGCACCCAGTGAAACTGCCAGCGACTGCGCGCCGTTCCGTAGTCGCTGAAGGCGGTCGGCTCCAGCAGCACCACGTCCCCCTCGCGCACGCGAAAATCCGTCTGAGGCGGCTGGCGAAAACGGCCCTCTCCACCAAAGGTCACCGTCAGCAGCCAGCGACCCGCTCCACCTGGACGATACGTGCGATAGCCCAGCCTGTTGTCGTAATAGCTGGAACTCACTTGTAACGGGGGCGTTTGTGCCGGATCCGGCTCACGCTCCTTCCAGATAGCACAATCGTGTAAGGAGTCGGCAGACACGTGCATTCACTCTCAGGCAAGGTTGAGCGTATAGTAGGACTGATAGTATGACAGCAATGTGTCGTTTCTACAACCCCTGCATCCAGGTTCCGCCATGCCACTTACCGATTTCTTTGAACTCACTGCCGATCAGATCCATCAGTACCATCACGATGGCTACCTCATTGTCCGTGCCTTGATCTCTACCGAGGAAGTTGACGCCATCAACGCCCACTTCCTGGCCATGCACGACAATCCGCCACGCGATCACTATCAGCCGCTCGACAGCCGCGAAGCCGGTGGCGATCCCCTCAAGATGTATCCTCGCATCATGCAGCCGCATCGCTGGGACAACTTCGCCAGGCGGTATCTGCTCGACAGCCGCATCTGGAGCATACTTCAGCAGCTTCTCGGTGAGGAGCCTGTCGCCGCCCAGAGCATGTACTACTTCAAACCCGCCGGGGCGCGCGGCCAGGCCTTGCATCAGGACAACTTCTACCTCAACGTCAAGCCCGGCACCTGTATCGCCGCATGGATCGCCCTCGACCGTTGCGACAGCGACAACGGTGGCCTGCAGGTCATCCCGCATACGCAGAACATCGAGGTCGTTTGCCCGGAGAAGTCCGACGCCGATCTCTCCTTCTCCCCCAACTATGTGGCGCCGCCACCGGGGGCGGAGCCCGTATCGGCTGACATGGGACCGGGGGACGTCCTCTTCTTCAACGGCAACGTCATTCACGGCTCTCTCCCCAACCGTTCCGCCACTCGCTGGCGGCGCAGCTACATCTGCCATTACATGGCCGACTCCGACCGCGAAATCGCCCAATCCTACTTCCCGTTGATGAACGCGGATGGCCACGAAGTGCTACGCGCGGTCGCGCCCGGTGGTGGCCCCTGCGGCGGTCTCGAAGGATAGCTCCTGCGTAGGCGGACCTGTTGCCCTCGCCCCCAATGAAATCCCCTGCTTCCCGCCCGTTTTGCCCGTATCTGCTGTGACCGCATGCGTGCCGCCGACGTGTGCGACAAAGTTCCGTATTTCAGCTTGCAATTACGCATCCGCGGGACCTCATATTGTCTGCCGCTCACTGCACCATGACCAGGCATGCGCGGCCCGCATACATACGTTTCATGCAACAAACGCACGAGGTTGATATACCATGATGCAGCGCATTCAATGGGGCGGACTGACCGGCGTTTCGCTGGCTGGAAAATGGGGGCTGCTGCCCGATCCGATGGGGCGCTGCGAGCGCCAGCAATGGTGGAAGTCCACCCGCCAACCCGGGCACTTCTTCCCCTCCTACGACGACGACGCCTTCTGGCCTACTCAGGTGCCAGGCGCCTTCACCCGCCTCCACCCCGAACTCGTCTACTACGAAGGGACCGTCATCTACCTCAAGCACTTCGCGGCTCGCCCGGCGGCCGTAGCCGAACGCGCCTTTCTGCACTTCGGTGGTGTTGCCGACCGCTGCCGCCTCTTTCTCAATGGCGCCTACCTCGGCGAGCACGATGGCGGCCACACCGCCTTCACCGTCGACGTCACCGAAGCACTCGCCGAGCAGAATCGCCTGCTTATCCAGGTCGACAACCAACGCCAGGCCGATGGCGTCCCCGGCAAGATATACGACTGGTGGCACGACGGCGGCATCCATCGCCAAGTCACCCTCCACTACCGCCCCGCCACTTATGTGCGGGAAGCCGCCCTCACCACCCACCTCACGAAGGACCGTGTCGAACTGCGCTTCTCGGTCCTGCTCGAAACCGCCGACCGCCGCACCGTCACCCCCACCCATATCCGCCTGGTAGATCCCGACACCGGCGCCCTGGTTGCGAAGCTTTCCCTCGATGCCCTCGGCGGCGCCTGGGCTCATGCCTCCATCGCCCTGCCGCGCGCCGACCTCAAGCTCTGGTCATGCGCCTCTCCATTCCTCTATCGTCTCGACGTCCAGGCCGGACTGGACCATTGGCACGACCGCGTCGGTCTCCGCGAAATCGTCACTCGCGGTCGCCAGCTCCTCCTCAACGGCGAACCCATCTTCCTCCGTGGCGTCTGTGCCTGGATGGAAGATCCCGACCGCGGCATCTTCTCCATGGGCGAGCGCACCGCCCAGCAAACCGTGGACCTTCTGTGCGACCTCAACTGCAACTTCGCCCGCGCCGGTCACTGCCCACAGAGCGCCGAATTCGTCGCCGCCTGCGACCGCGCCGGCATCCTCCTCTGGATGGAAGTGCCAGCCTACTGGATCCCCACCATGCAGTGCCCCACGGAGAGCCGCCGCGCCATGTGCGCCCTCGACGAAATGCTCCGTGAACACCGCAACGCCCCCTCCGTCGTCTTCTGGAGTATCGGCAACGAATGCCTCTATCATGACCGGCACGCCGGCCAGTCCAACCTTCAATACTTCCTCGAAGCAGCCGACTGGCTTCACGAACACGACCCCTCGCGACTCGTCGCCTACACCGGCGGCTTCGAAGGAGCCGCCAGCCCCCAATTCGAAAAAGCCTGCCCGGCAGCCATTCGCGAGAAGCTCGACGTCATGGCCTTCAACAGCTATGTCGGTATCCTTGACGGTGTCGATCCCACCGCCATGCCCGAATTTCCCTCCCAGCACCAGCGCCTTCGAGGTGCTGGCGAACTGACCGACAAGCCCGTCATCTGGGCCGAAGCCGGTATCGACGCCGTCAAAGACGAACCCGGATTCGACTACGGCGAGAAACGACAGGCCGACTACCATCGCCGCCTCCAGGAGCTCGTCGCCACCTGTGCTGCCGAAGGCAGCCTTCAGGGCCTAGCCATCTTTGTCCTCAACGACTATCGCACCCCCATCAAGCTCGGCCGCTTCCAGCGCGGCTATAACCGCAAAGGCCTCCTTACCGACACGCTCCTCCCCAAGCCCGCCTATGCCATCGTCAAAGCCGGCTACGCCCAACTCGCCATTGTTTTTCCATCAACGGCTTAAGCAGGGCTGACAGGTTCTGGCATATCTCGATCATGCCACCGGCGGGGATCAGCGGCTATCCACCGGCATCGTGGTGACCCCGGGTGGCAGGGATAGCGTGACGGCGCTTCCCTGCCCGGGCAGCCGTACGGTCACCTCCCGTCCCCTCTCGTTGCACGGCACTTGAACGATTGGTTGAGGCGTGAGGTGAAGCTGCGCCGCTCCGGCTGAGGCAAGTTCGATCCCGTCGGGATGGCTGATGCGACCGGCTGCTCCAAGTGCAAGCACCAGCCCATTCGCACGCTCCTGCACGGAACCGGCGACGCCCTGGAAGCGGATTCCATCCCCTTCGGCGGAGGTCGGCAACGCACTCAGAAAGCCATGATCCGTACCGAAGCTGCCGCTGACCTTGATGATGGTTCCGCCGCCCTGCGAGGAGAAACGCGGCGCCTCTTCCTCGGGCCGGCGCGGATAGAAGGCAACATAGTAGGCGCCATCGCCCGGTAGCTGCAGGTGCAGCAGGTCGCGGTACTCCGCATAGTTGTCGCGCAGCACCGAGAGGGAGTGCCACGAGCAGCGTTCGGCCGTGTAGGTTGTCCCCCAGCGCAGCGTGTGCCGTGGTGTCTCCTTTGGTGAGGCAATGAAGTATTCCATCTCCACACCGAACTGGCCGCGGGCGGTGAAGCGATCTTCCTGACGCAAGCGCCGGCACGGCAGTATCCGCTGACCGGCAGGCCTGGCCTTCGGCAAGTCGGACGGGGTTTCGAGATTCTCCGACAAGCTCCACATCTGCCACATCGTCGGTTGATCCCCGCGCACGGTATCGCGAATCAGCAGATAGTCCGTCGCGCCACGCGGATCCTTCAGAAAGAGTACCTGGCGGCGCCACTGCAGCGGCGCTTCTCCCTGCCCGGCGCTTGGTGGCCATTCCGGCAGACCGGCTGCCACCGGCCATTGGGCTCCCTGCGGGTGGACAAGCGCCACGTCGATCGACGCATAATCCTGGCGAGGCAGCCACGAGAAGTCGCTGACGGTGCCGATGCCCGCTCCTTCGCCGAAGCGTGCCGGCGGCTTGGCCACGCGCCGGCCCGTCGATTCCTCCTCGGGAGTGATCGGCGTTCCGGTATAGCCGACCCGCGCCCGTCGCTCTGCATCGCTGCCGACACCGCGCGCCAGGCAGACTCGGCTGGCCAGCAGCTCCTCCCGCTCCCCGTAACCGCCGAAGAAGGCACCGGCCAATGGCGCCCCTTTGGCGCAGATCAATGAGATCGCTCCCGTTTCCGAGGGAAAAACCTGGTGTGGAAAATCGGCGCTGATCAGGTTGGCATAGAATTCATGGGGAGTGCCCAGGTTCCCGCGCAGGATGACCCCGGCCTGCGGAAAGGCCTCGCTCCGCCAGTCGGGCACCCGTGACGGAAGCTCCGCATCCAGATAGAGCTGCTCGAACCCACAGAGCGACGTATTGGGAATCTCCCGGTTCTCCCCGAGCTGCTTCCACACCCACTGCTGCTCAGCGGAATACGTCGGGTCGCTCTGGAGCGTGGCGCGCGCCATCAAGCCTGGAAGCCCATTGCGGTGGCCTGCCTTTGCTCGCCCATGCGGCGGCAAACCACGCAAAGAGGCCGCTCCGGCCTCCCGTGGGTGCAGATCCCGCGGCGCGTACTGCTTCGCCATGAACGCGAAGAGCCGCTTCATCCGTGGATCATCCACAAAATCGCGGAAACCAGCCTGCCTGGCCGTGATGGCGAAGAGCAGGAGCGCCGACCCCGTCACATGCACATAGTTCGAGACACTCTCCGGCCATTCGCCAGCCGGCCCCACCTCCCCAAGCAGATCGTCCACCAGGTCGATCGCCGGCTGCACCCAGCAGCCTGCTTGCGGATGCTCGGGTATCGTGCATGCGATCATCCCCAGATGCAGCGTATGCGAGACGCTCATGTTCAGGTTGTACGACCGATACCCGCGCTCGCATGACCAGCGCGCCGACGATCCCTGCACATAGCCCAGGTAGGCAAAGCGCGCCCGGAGCATGGCGCGTTCCTCCTCCCCGATCAGCGGGCCGTCGATCAGGGCATCATAAAGCGCTGCCACGTGCGGTACAAAGCGCATCGTGTCGAAAGCGCCGAAGAGAGCCAGATGATTGCGGAGTCGCTCGGCCACTCGGCTTGCCGCCGCCACCTCCGCCGAGCCCGTCAGGAGGTAAGCGCCAAGCGCGTCGGCATCCGCCACATGCGGCGCGCCATGAGACTCTTCCCGTGATCGCTCCAGCAACGCCGCCACCTCCCGCGCTTCCGCCGACCTCCGTAGCCGGCTCTCTCGAACCTCCTCGCCCGTCAGATATAGACGTGGATGCGTTGCCGCGTCGCCCGGCCAAGCCAGCGCATACCCCTTCACTTCGTTCAGGAGCATACCTATTGCGGGACGCGGTGCGCAGCCGACGCTTCGGCCCGCAACTCCGAAGCTTGGAATGCTCTCTCGCGAATCATCCATGAAGGCGCCCAGCCGCCAGGCGCGACGCCCCGAAGCAGCATTGATCCGCAGGTAGACCTCGCCCCCCTCATTGCGGCAGAGGCCGATGGGCTTGCGCAGCCATCCCTCCCATGTCGCCAGCGTCCCCTTTGGTGCCGGTTCCACCCAGCAATCGGGATCTTCACTTGCGATCTCCAGAGTCTTGCCCCGGCCTTCCGTTCGGATCACCCAGCGCGTCTGCGTCTGATCGTCCCACCAATCCTCCCAGGGAACCAGCCGGGTCAGCTCGCCGGGCGCATGGTCGTCCAGCCGCACATCGATTGCCTGCTGCTCCTTTGCGCCCCAGGTGTTGTGATGAAACTCCCACGGTATCTGGTCGAGCACGAAATTGGCAAGGCCTGGCGTCAGCTTCAGTCGCCAGCCATCCTGCAGTGCGTCGCCTGCCACCGACATGCTCCAGTGAACGTGGGAATCGCCGGCACAGATCCGGGCGTTCAGCCGCATGACCAGACCATCCGCATAGAGATACCTGAAAGCCACTTCGGCCACGACCGGCCCATTCGCGATCAGCTCCGCCGCCCAGCCGCACACCTTCCGCGTGCCATACAGCCGGCTGCCGCCGAACCAGTTGCCATCTGGAAGGCGCATGCCCACCACCGGACCCGGTACTTTGTCCGCGGAGACTGGGTCCGCATAGTCGCCACTCCCCAGAAGGCAACGAAGGCCGGTGCGTGAGGTGGAGATGTCCACCATCTCGGTGCCGGTAACAACCTGAAGATCCGTCTCGACCGCCGCGCCGGGCACCAGCGTATAGCTCTGCTCCGTGAGCGCCGCCAGCTTGTCGACCACGAACCAGAGCGTCGCCGATTTCACTGCGCTGGAGCCGGGCCAATACGCAATGTCGCGAAGCTGACCCGCCGTAACGCCATCGGGCCCTTGCACGCCGACGGTCGCATCCCGCATGGCACCATCGCTGAAGCTAACCGGATAGGAAACCAGCTCTTGCTTCCAGTCGACACCAAGGTGTTCTCGCAGATTGATACGCATGCCGATAGAGTAGGGGACCACGGAATGCTTTTCAAGCCTGCTACTTCAGCTTTGGCTCATCCGCATCAGGTGCGTGCCATTCGCGAAGTAGATCGCCTTGTCCGGCCCACTGCACAGGCCGAAGCGGTAGAAGTTGCCACCGGCATGGTCTGGATACGGCGCGATTGCCTCTACCCGCGAAAGATCGCGTTCCACGGCGTAGACGCAGCGATTGGTGAGCCCCCAGATCCGCCCGTCCGGTCCATCGATCAGCGCATTGTAGCAGTGATCGCCAACCTTCATCTCGGCCACCTGGTCCACCACCTCTTCCGCCAGCGGATCATACAGAAAGAGGGTGGCGCGGTGATTATGAAGGCCGTACACGCGCCCGTCCGCGGCAGGCAGCCATGAGATCACCTGCCCCTCGTCGTCGATAATCGTCGGCTCCGCAAGGATCTCGCCACGTCGCGCGTCGAGCCGCGTGAAGCGCAACCCCCGCTCTTCCCCCCGGCGTTCGGCCACCAGCAGCTCATCACGCCCCGGAATATGGCAGAGCGCGCCGAAGGTCGTAGCCGGATAAGCCCAACGGGTGATCTCTTCGCTCCGCGGGTCGATCCGCACCAGGCCGCTGTCCTCGCACCCGTAGTCACCCTTGGCGGCGAAATAGACCATCCCGTCGGGAGTGACCACCGTGCCATAGATGCGATGGAGCGGCGGACCAGCCTCCTTCATCCTGCCAAGATGGACGGGGTTGGCCTGCCGGCTCGTCTCCGGCTCACAGGGGCGGTCAGCCTCATAACGCGTAATGTTGGCTTCCGTATAGCTGGCCATGAAGAGCTTCTCCGCCGCCCAGGCCATGCCATAGATCTCGCCGGTGCTGCGGGTCGGATTGTCATGGCTCACACTCTCGCCAGTGGCTGGATCATGGCTGAAGAGGGTCAGCGGGATGAAGGTGCCACCCCAGATCCGCCCCCCACCGCTGATCAGCGAAAAAATGCGCAGCGGCGACTCTTCGCGAGCCAGTTCGAAGACATGGCTTTCCCCCGACGCATCCGTCACCTCACAGCTCCTGTTTTCCAGGCGCGAAATGCTGGTCCCGTCGCGGAAAGCAAGGGGGGACGTGACGGTGCTGGGGGGCGTGGCTGCCTGACGAATGGCGGTCGCGGCCAGTTGCGGCAGGGGCACTGGATCCGGCATGATCCTGCCTTCCTTCAGCTCGTGCCAGAACTCCCGTCCCCAGCGTTTGCTGCCGATCAGCACCCGCCCCAGGCCATCCTTGAGCAGCTGCCCGTATTGCCAGTGCCGCGGGCCGTCCATCATCGCTTCCAACGCCTGCCGCATTCCCGTTGCCGGATTCACCGCCACCACCTTCGCCTGCAGGCCATCGACCGCGGTCACGTAAAGCCAGCCGTCCACGGCTGCGTAGATCGTGCGGATATGCTTCCCGAACTCATCGAAACGACCAAGCGAGACGACTTCGTCACTGGCCGGATCGTAACGATGAAGTGTGTTGGACGTATAGTCCGGCAGGTAGACTGCCCCGTCCGGCCCCACATCCAGCGTGAAGTAGGACTTGCCCGGCAATTCCCTCACCACCTCGCTCGTCTCCGAATCCCAGCCCCATCGCAGCAGCGGAACTTGATCGCGCGCCCCGAATCCGGTTTGCCAGATGACGCCGTCCCCGCCCTGACCGATCGCCCAGCCCTCTCCTCTTTCCACGCTCCGCTTCACCTGTATGCCCGTCCGTGCTTTCGGATCGATGACCATGAAGCCGCCGCGCGAGAGGGAGCAGATCGCCACCTCCGCACCATCGTGCGGTCGAATCCCATGCCGCGGGTTCAGCCACAGATCCCCGTATGCCTGGACACCCAGATCGTCCACCCGCCAGCTCTGCCCCATGCTTCTCTCTCAGCTCGTCAAGGTTGCTGTCAGGCATGCCGTGCTGGTGATCAACTCACCCTTCGCCAGCTCCAGTTCATCCGCTTGGCCCGGGCGCAGCAACCGCCGCTGCAGCAGCTTGACCGCCCGATGAGCCATGTCGTCCAGATCGATCAAGTACCGGTAGACCGGCAAGGCAAAGCGCAGGGGCAGTTGGCGGTTGACGGCGGCCACGATCGACGGGCGATAGCCCGCCTCCTGAGCCAGCACGTTCGTCAGGCCCAGAGCCACATAGTCATCCAGCACAATCAATCCATCCGGGCGTTGCGCCTTCGGTCGCGCCAGCAGTTGCCTTGCCACACGTTCCCCGGCGGCCATCCCGAACCGGCCGTCCAGCCATTCTCCATCGGCGTCCGAACGTCCCGCATCCGCCAGCCCCTGCTCCAGCCCCGCCAGGAATCGAGGCCGCGAATCCGGCTGGTGCACCGAAATGACGCCAAAACGACGGCACCCCAGGCCGGCAAGGAGTCCCATGGCCTCATGGACCAGCGACAGCTCATCGAGTACCACGCCCCCCGGAGCACCTTCCCAAAAGGGCAGATGCACAATGGGTATGCGCGCCTCCCGCAGCATCGCCCACTCGTCTTGTGCCAGCATCGTCAGCATCACCAGGCCGTCCAGTTGCTGATCCTCCACATCGTGACGCAGCAGGCCGAACAGCCTGAGCCGATCGACCTCTTTACCCGCCGGACAACTATAGGCGAGGCAACGGCAGCCCAGGCGATTCAGCGTTGTCTGCACCCGCAGCGTCAGATTGGCAAAGACCGACAACTCCCCATCGAGCGGTGCCTCCACCGTCGCCACGCCGACCGACCACGGGATGGCGCCGATCGCGTCAAGATCGCGGATGACCGTCCCGACGCAGGTCTTGCGCGCTACCACCCCTTGGCTGGCAAGTGCCTGCATGGCTGAGCCAAGGGTATAGTTGTTCTTGCCAAGAAGGCGGCGCAGTTCTGCCTGCGGAGGCAACCGGTCACCTGCTTCCAGATCATGCTCGTAGATGTACTGCACCAGCCGCTTGCACGTGCGCAGCACTTGGGCGGGCAGGGCATGAAGCGTGGTGGTCGGAACTGTCATGATTCAATAGCCAGTGTCGCCGATGCTGAGAAACTGGTAGTTGTACCACCCTTTCGTCCGCCCCAACTCCACCTGCGCCAGTGCCGGTACCCATTTCGTCACGCCGTCGCAGTAGGTCACCACCGAACCTTCATTCTTGTGGACGTTGAGCGTACTGAATCCCCAGTAGGTCATCGGCAACATATCGATGAAAAGCGCCTGCGGCGCCTTGAGTTCTGCTATCTTCGCGCCAGTGGTGGGATGGATCAGGTTCATTCCCGACTGGTTGTTGTCGAAGCGTGAGGCAAGGTTGCGATGATAATAGCTTACCCGGTCCAGCCAGCTCCACATCCCGGCATTGCTCCACGTTCCCGCGCGAGGCACATACGTCCCCATCACGTAACTGCTTGCCTGCCCAGTCTGGCGAATGATGTCGAACTCTTTCTCGGCCGCGGCCTTGTAGCTTCCGCTGTAGGGATGCGACGGGCAATACATCGGATCCACGGTGCCTGTGTAATCCAGCACCAGCGCGCCGAGGTTCATCGGCCCATCGAAGTAATTGCCGACCCCCACCCAACCCGTACCCACCGTCCAGTTGTTGGCGGTCAAACGCATAGAGGCGCCATATATCTGCGGCGAAACCGCATGCCCATTTGCGTCGTCCACATACATCTGGTAGGCCAGGAATACCTGCTTCTGATTGCTCATGCAACTCGCCCGCCGCGCCCGCTCACGAGCCGATGACAACGCCGGCAGCAGCAGTGAGGCCAGAATGGCAATTATGGACACAACGACCAGAAGCTCGATCAGGGTGAATTCGCGCGCTGCCCTGTAATCATGCTTGCACATCATGCTCTCTCCTTTCATTCCGTGATACCCGCGGTTGGTGTGACAGCCTTGTGTTGCTATTATACCAACGACTATTATATTTTGCAATATCAAATCCAAATTGCCGGCTACACCTGCTCGACCACGCTCTCTGGGAGGATCTCGAATGTCTGCCGCAAACGCAAGTTTCGTTCTGGGCGACCGCCATCCGGATGCCCTTCGTCAGCGTGCATCCACGGCGCCCCTCGATGATCTCTGGCAGCGACTGGCAGCGCGTACCCGAGCTGTCGCGCGGTGGCAGCGGGAGGATGCTTTTCGCGCCTCCCACGGCAATCTCGGCTGGCACTCCCATACCCCCATGTTACCCGCCGCCGCCCTCCTCCATCTGGTGGAAGACGATGCCGGCGCCATGGCCTACTTTCGTGAGGCGCTGGCCTTCACCGATACCCAGAGTCGGGAGCGTCAGCGTGCCGACCAGAAACGCGCCATCCATTCACATGCCCAGCTTGCCATCGCCGCGGATATCCTCCGCGGCCACCTGGCCGAGGACGATCGCCGGCGACTCCTTGCCCTCATGCATGACATCGCCATCGACGACAACAGCGGCGATACCTACCTCATGTATGGGGGTGGCGGTAACATCGTCTGGTCTCACAATGTTCAGGCCGCCGTCTGTGCTCTCCTCTGGGGGGAAGCGTGTGGCCATGCCCGCTGGCGACAGGTCGTCCGGCAGGCGATCGACCACACCCGCTGCTACCTCAAGTATGGCTGCGACGAAGCTGGTTTCAGCTATGAAGGAACCGGCTACGGCCATGGCGTCTTTGCCGTCATGTTCACCTTCGTCGAGCTACTGGCCCTCACCGGATTTGCCGACCTCTATGCCACCGAACCGCGCCTCCGACGCATCCTCACCGCCTCCCTCGCCAACCTCTTTCCGGACCGCTCCTTTCTCATCAACGACAACGATGTCGGCCTGCAGGGCGCCGAGTCGATGCCCTACCTCCTCCTCCTCGCCCGCCGCTTTGACGATCCCCTGGCACGCGGCCTCTGGACCGCCTACCAGGGGCCCTGCCACCCCATCCGCCCCTACGGCGATTTCCGCCCATGGCACCACCACCTGACCGGCGACCCAAGCTGCCCCATCGACCCGCTCGACAGCCTCTTCTTCGCCTTCCTCTATTGGGATGCCGAAGCTCCGGCCACCCCGCTCGACTCCTGCGCCCAGCCTCTTGCCACCTATAGCCCCGGCACCGAAACGGTCAACCTCCGCACCTCATGGGGCACCGACGCCATCTACGTCAACCTGCAGGGCGCCGGCCGCAGTCGCATGTCTCAGACCCACCGCCACGCCGATGCCGGCCACCTCTCCATCTTCGCCCACGGCGATTATTTGGCCATCGACACTGGCCGGTACAACTCCGATGAAGATCAGCACAGCACCATGATTGTCGACGGCCGATGCTATGCCCCCGTCGCTCCGGGGTGGGGGATGGACTGGCTCTCCGGCCGCGTCACCACCTTCGCCGCCACCGACCGGCTTGCCCATTCCCGGATCGACGCTGCTCACCTCAAAGGTTGTCACTGGGCCGAGCGCGACCTCATCTGGGTTCCCCTTGGCGACGACGATGCCTACCTCATCCTGATCGACAACATCAACAAGGACAATGCCGCCCACGCCTTCTGGTGGCAGCTCCAGCTTCATCCCGAGGCCACCATCGCCATCGATACCGACTGGCAGGCGCGCGTCATCGGCCCAAGGGCGCGCCTCGATCTCAGCTTTGCCTGGCCAGGCAGCCAGGACTTCCCCGATCATCCGCACACCTTCCAGCTTCGCCACGACATCAAGGAATGGCACTGGCCGTATGGCCGGGACCGCGATATCGAAGCCGCCCATGAACGCGAAGGGCTCCTGATCACCAGCTATCGCCGACCGCGCCTCATCGGCGAACTCACCGGCCTCAATGGCCACCTCCTCAGCGTCATCGCCCCACGCCGACACGACGCACCGCCTCTCACCGTCCGCCGAGTTGGCTGCAAACGCCTGCTCGCCGTCAGCATCGATACACCCCTGGGCACGGACACCATCATCGCTGCCCTCGACCACGGCTTCATCCGCACCCCGCAACTCACCGCCCTCACCGAACTCCTCTGGTTCCGTCGCGACCCCGATGGTCGCCTCCTCGCCACCTGGACCATCGATGGCGCCCCCATCCAGTTCCATGACTGAGCTGTCTATCCTTACCGCCGGAATGGACGAGCACGAGGCCGATTACGGATCGTCAGGACTGCCCATCCTCGCCTTCTTCCGTCTTCTGGAAGCCGATCTGCCGGCGCTGTGGGACCGCCTTGTGGGTATCGATCAGCTTACGTATGGCGGTGAAGACAATCCGAAACTGACTGTCGCACTTCTTCTCGAGCTGGCCAAGCTGCCGTTTCAAATCGGCGTGTTCGGCCAGCATGCCGCGCAAGCGCACGAAGGTCCGCATGATCTCGACGTTGACCTGAACCGCGCGGTCGCCGCGGAGCACGCTGGAGAGCATGGCGACCCCCTGCTCCGTAAAGGCATACGGCGGATTACGCCGGCCACCCCATTGACTTGATGTCCCAAGTTGTGATCTCAAGTCGGCGAACTCCTTGCCGTTCAGTTGGAACATGAAATCATCCGGAAACCGGTCCAGGTTGCGCTTCACCGCCTGCACCAGCACCCGCGTCTCCACATCGTACAGCTTCGCCAGGTCGCTGTCGAGCATGACCTTCTCGCCGCGTATGGAGAGGATCGAATGCTCGATCTGCTTGCGTACACGCTCCAGACCTTCCGTCATGTTCTCGTCTCCTCCCCTCCGCTTCTTGCTATCACACCATGTGATCTCAAGTCGTAAACCGCCCGCGCACGACCCACGCTGCCATTCCAAAGTATGAAACCCATATCCCCGAGTATCAAGCCGCCATCAACATGTATTCCCAGCCCCCATTGAAGAGGCAGCTGGTGACCGGTGACCCATCCTCATTGTCGTCCATACCGTCCATATTGTCCATATCGCGAACTCAATTCCACGGGACTTAGGCGACCTCCAACGCCGGAGCCACTCAGGCGAGTGGCGTTCCCGGGGTTACCAAACTTGACATCCCATTCCTCGCCCCTATCTTCCAGATCAGACGCAGGGGCTGAGCCTTGCGCCGTAGCCGGAACGTTCAGCAGATGAAATCAGATGAACCATAACGACTTGGAAAAGAAAGTGCTCGGCCTGACCGGCGAGCTGCTCCGGGAGAAAGGACATATTGCCTTCGTGGATCTCTTCATGAAGCTGGGCTACCTCGACCAGAAGGAGTACGAAGCATGGCGCCACGGGCGCATCCCCTACCTCGAGAAGGCCATCAAGATCAATCTAGGGAAGATCAGCTTCATCATGAAGGCGGTGACCCGGAACAGCCGGAACGGCAAGTTGCGGGAAAGCTTCACCGCCTATCGGTCGTGGGGCAAAGCCCCCAAGACCGAGCTGCGCTTCTCCAAGACCGGTGACCCCGCTATCGAGAAGGCCTACGCCACTCACTTCCTCTTGCCGGTCAAGCCTCCACGAGAACAAACCCGCGTTGAGCAAGCCGATGAATGAGCGACAAAAGGCAAGATAAACATGGCGACACCAGAACGCAGACCTCACCTCGTGATCTTCAATCCCGACCAGTGGCGCGGCGACATGCTGGGCCACCTGGGATTTCCCGGAGCCGTGACGCCGAACCTGGACAGCGTGATCGGGAAAGACGGCGTCTCCTTTGCGCGGACCGTCTGTCACAATGCGTGTTGCACGGCCAGCCGGTGTTCCTTCTTAACGGGGTGGTATCCACACGTTCGCGGACACCGGACGATGAGCCACATGCTGCAACCGGACGAGCCGATGCTTCTCCGCACGCTCAAGGCGCACGGGTATCACGTCTGGTGGGGGGGCAAGAACGATGTTGTGCCTGGCGAAAACGGTGTCGACGCCTACTGCGACGTTCGCTACACCCCGACGGCGACTGAACAGGCGAAGTCGTCGGCGCGCCCCATCGATCCCGACTGGCGGGGCGCCAAAGGGAGCGACAACTACTTCAGTTTTCTGATGGGACGCCTCGATGGCGGTGATGCGTTGCGCGGGGAGTCCACCAACCATGACTGGGCGATGGTGCGCGGCGCGATTGACCTTATTCAAAACTATGATGGCGACCAGCCACTCTGCATTTTCCTGGCGTTGCACTATCCGCATCCGCCCTACGCCGCTGAAGATCCCTGGTTCAGCATGATCGACCGCAGCCGGGTTCCGCCACCGGCCCCTGTTCCGGAAAATCGCGAACGCGAACCGGCGATATACCAGGAGATGCGGGATGTTCTCGGCATGATGGACTGGACCCCGGAACGCTGGGCCGAGCTGCGGGCGACCTATCTGGGCTCTTGCGCCCAAGTCGATCACCAGTATGGCATGGTCATGGAGGCCCTCCAGCAGGCAGGGCTCTACGACGATACCGCCGTCTTCTTCTTCGCCGACCATGGCGATTTTGCCGGCGACTTCGGCGTAGTACAGAAGGCCGACAATGTCTTCCCGGAAAGCATGGTCCGGGTACCACTCGTGCTGAAGCCCCCGGCCTGGATTCCGGTTTGTCCGCGCATCACGAATGCCCTGGTTGAATTGGTCGACATTCCGGCCACCATCGAAGCCCTTGCGGGCATTGATGTGAAGCACACACACTTCGGGTGCTCGCTACTGCCACTGCTGGCCGGTGAGACCGATGAACACCGCGACGCCGTCTTCGCCGAGGGCGGGCGGTTGTACGGAGAGGAATCCTGCAAAGGGCTCGAGCTGGTCGACGAGCCATTTGAGGAGAATCTCTACTGGCCGACGCTGCGGTTGTACCGCGACGAGAGGCCCTCCATCGGCAAGGCCACCATGGTGCGAACGCACAACTACAAGTACATCCGCCGGCTCTACGAGACGGATGAACTCTATGACTTGGAGCGGGATCCCCAGGAGATCGATAATCGTATCGACGACCCAGCGTATCGCGACGTGCTCATGACGTTGCGCGAGCGGATGCTGACCTGGTACATGGAGACGGCCGACGCTGTGCCACTGAGGGTAAATGCGCGTGACACGGGCTCAGACCATCTCCGCCGCGCTCAGGCATTCAATTCCGCGCACGCAGTCGACCCAAAGCCCAACCCCTGAAGTCGACAGCAGGGCAGGGGGATGACCCGCGGCAGATTTAAGACATAGAATAGGCAATGGTCATGCAGGACAGGATTAGGAATGAGGTAAAAGAGGTCATCTTGGATTTCGAGAACAAGCGGATTTCCTATGAGGAAGCCGCCGGCCGGCTCACGGAAATGACTGGTCGCTCCGTGGGGCGCGATCAGTTGCTGGGATATTGGAGTGCCATGAGCCTTGACGACTATGTGAGCGTGCTGATCGAGGCTGATATCGAGAATTGGCAGGAACTCGATGACGAAGCCACGCTCACCTTGATCCGGGAGGTCCTCGAAGGAAGGTATCCGAGCGAAGGTCGATTGGAGAGCATTCTTGAGGCTCTGAAGAAACGATACTCAAAGCCCGGCGTCAGCGACCTCTTCTTCTATCGCAACCTTTCTGATCATGAGATCTTTCGCGAGTTGAAGAAGGACACGAAGCTATACCTCTGAGCAGCGATCTCGAGAGGTTGATGCCTCAGGAAGGCTGATCACCCATCAACGTGAACCATTCCACTTGCCTTCTGTTCAGGATTCGAGTATGTTCATTATCGTTGAACATCCAGATTTATTGAACGTGAGGCGTGGCTGATGAAAGCTGATGTGACAACAGTATTGCGGGCAGTGGCGGCGGTGGAATCGGGACTGCTGGAGGTGGCGGGGGAGCGGGTCCGGCTGGTGCCCACTGGGGCCCTCCTGACGCCGGTCGTGAAGCCACACCTGACAACGGCGACGGCGGGGCTGCTGCCGAAGCAGTTGGCCGACGTGCGGGAGCCACTGGTGGTGACGGAGCATGCAACCCCAGGGCTCTGTCGGATGCTTCGGGAACTGAAGATTCCTTTTGTAGACAGTGCCGGTAATGCCTGGCTGAACACGCCGGGTTGCCTGATCTGCATCGAGGGGCGAAATCCGCCCGAGCGACTGGGACGGCCAAGTCCATCTCGGCTTTTCCAAGGTGCAGGCATGCGTCTGCTGCTGGTGCTGCTGGACGATCCGCTGGCCATAAGACGGACCTATCGTGAGCTGGCGGCGAGAGCCGGCATCAGTCTGGGCAGCGTGAGCCACGCCATGGAGGAGCTGGCGCAGGCGGGGCATCTGCTGACCGATGGCGACAAGCAGCTGGTACGGCGGGAGGCGCTGCTGCGGACGTGGTGCGAGCGGTACCGGGAGGCGCTGCGCGACCGGGCGCCGCGGGAGCGGTACCGCGCCGGCCTGGCCATCGATGAGGATGCTTTACCCGACGAGCGCGCCTGCTGGGGTGGCGAGGTGGCCGCGGCGAAGTTGCTGGGCGGCTTCACGCCTGGCCGATGGACGGTCTACCGCTCCGCTCCGGTGCCGGAACTGGTGGCGCGTTGGCGCTTGCAGCCGGCGGCGGACGGCGAGGTGGAGTTGATCGATGCGTTCTGGCCGTGGCACGACAGCGCACCCTTGGCGCCATATGTGGTCATCTACGCAGATCTGGTGACGAGCGGCAGCTCGCGCACCGTCGAGCTGGCGGAGCCCCTGCGTGCACGCTTTCTGCGCCATCTGGAGGAACCATGAGGCCGGCGCTGGAGCAGGTGCTGCCGCTGCTGGCCGCGGCGGCCGATGCGCAGGGGCTGCGCTGGATGCTGGTGGGCGCGACCGCGCGGGATCTGCTCATCGCGCCGCATCTGCCGCATGCACGACTGCGGGCATCGCTTGACCTCGACCTGGCCGTGCAGGTGGAGAGCTGGTCAGCGTTCGATCGTTTGCGCACAGCCTTACTGGCGAAGCAAGGCTTCCGCGAACAGCGCGGCAATGTGCACCGGCTTGTCCATGTGGAAGCCGAAGTAGAGGTCGATATCTTGCCTTACGGCGGAGTGGCGGATGCGGAGGGCTACCTGCAATGGCCGGACAACGATACATCGATGCGGGTCTCCTTCTACCCGGCGATCGAGCACTCAGCGCTGGCGCGAGAGCTGGCGGGGGTACCCGTGCGGGTTCCATCGGCGGCCGGGCTGGTAGCCGCGAAGCTGGCGGCGTGGCGGGATGCACCCTCACGTGGCAAGGACATCGAAGATGCGTGGTTCGTAATGGTACACTATCTGGACTTGGTCGACGAGGAGCGCCTGTACAGCGGCGAGGACGCTGACCTGCTGGCTATGTTGCCTTTCGACTACCGGCTTGCAGCCATCCGCATGCTGGGCCGAGATGTAAAAGTGCTGGATAACGAGGTCGTGGCGCCGACGGTGCTGATGTGGCTGAATGAGGAGGCATTTGTCCAGCGGCTCGCGCTGGCATTGCGCCGCTGCGAGAGGGCCCTCACGGAAACGTTTGCGCGCGGGGTGGTCGACGCGCTGAAAGCTGGCCTGGCGGATAGCCATTGACAGCGTTTGAGGAGCCAGCGGGTCATGCCTACTGTCCACACAATGGGGAGTCAGGCCACGGTCAGGCCACGGTCAGGCCCACAGTCCGCGCAACGATGGATCGGCAGTCGCCAGCGATTTCAGGTTTGATAAAGCATACTTATTGTTCAACTAAGATCATCCTTCTCTATTCCGTGGCATCCTGGTTTCTGACATGGGTAGCAGCTTTTCAAGCTTCTCATGCAGTTCATTTGTCCATCCAATAGCATTCCTTATGCTCTTGCGTTCGCTCTTTGAGCACATCTCGCCCTTTCCATCTTCTTCGAGCAACCAATCCCATGGCATGTATACGAGATCGTAGTAGGAATCATCTGCGTCATTATTTTCGCTGTGAATAGGGGACTTTATGGCAAATGCCCTGATGCCTTTTGCCCTGAACTCGACGACACGTAAATCTCCATCATCCTGAACCCAAATAACAGAATCATCATAGAGGATGTACCCTTTCGGTGCGTGTTGGAGCATGCCCAGTGCGTATTTCTTCCAGTACGCTTCCGGTTCTATGGGTTCCAGCCTGGGTAGAAGCTCGTTCTCGAGTAACTCAAGCACGTTATCAGGTACCACGAGTTTGGTTAAGCCGTCTTCGATGTCAGCGAAGTAAAATGGTTTCGACATTGTGTTTTCCCCTTATCTTTCATGCAAATGCCCGCGCTGATGGGCGGTGGTATGACGTTTGTTCAGCGTGATGTTGGCCTTTCAGTGTCGTCCGGTTCTAAGACAGACGTTACGACAAAGAAGCTGTAAAACTGAAATGGCTGCTGCGCCTCTGGACTGAGCCATCCCGGCGCACTTCCGAATCGTTGGCGCTCATTCGCCGGTAGACGCGGGCGATCAGGGTGCAATTCCATGCGTTCCTGATGAAATGCGGCTGCTATTTCGTGAGAATCGTTACGGCGGTATAAAAACGTTTGCGGTGGCAACGCGAGCGCGTAAAACGCTTACGCGCGACACGGTGGGGATTGGCTCAGAGCGGAGATTGAGCTCGGTACTCAGTGAGCGACATCGGTCGGAGTAACGTAGCCGAATTGGACCGCGTTCTCCATCCGCCTGACTTCGTCGTCGGTGAGCATGTCGAAGTGGGAAGACCGCTTCCGTGGCGAGATCCGTCCGTTGTTCTGCAAGCAGAAACGGATGAACAGGTCGATCTTCTGGTCCGGCAGATCCACGATTTCCTGGATCGCCGACTTGGTTCGGTCGTAGTTCTCGATAAAGGTCAGCTCTTCGACCAACTCCGTGCCGACGGTTCGCTCGGCAAAACGGAAGAGAGCCTCGACCTGCGGCGTCATGTCCATGTAGGTGTACCACTTGCGGGCATCATTGGTCACCGTCATCCGGCCCTGATCGTCCAGGCGGTACTCGACAAGTGTCATCAAAGGCCTCGAGAACGCCTCCAGCGACGCATCGTACGCGACTGGGTCTTTGAGCATCGCGGCTGACACGGGGAGGACAATGCCAGCCGGGCTGAATCCGCGACGAGCCAGGATGTTGTGGATCAGGAAGCGGTGGATTCGGCCGTTGCCGTCTTCGAACGGGTGAATGAAGACGAACCCGTAAGCTACCGCTGCCGCATGGACCACCGGCGAAACACCTCCGCCGTCCATGGCCTTGTGGGCGTCGACCAGACCGGCCATCAACTGCGGCACGGTTTCGGGCGTTGGGCAGGCGTAATGCACCCGTTCCTGTTGCCAGGTAACGGATTCGCCCACGTAGTTCTGACTTGTCCGGTAGTCTTGGTCACGGAATCGTGGGTCCACGGTCCGGTTCTGCAAGTCGACAAGCCTTTCTTTCGTGCAGAAGTCCTCCTGCTCCGCCAACTGCAGGAGCGCGATGAAGCGCTCCGTTCGGGAAGAGGTCGGCTTGATGTGCTCGATCTCGAACGACGACTTGGTCTCCTTCGTATAGAGATAGCTCATCGCCCGCCGGAGCATCTCCGGCGAATAGCGAGCCATGACTTCCCGGCAGCGCTCCGACAGGTTCATAGTCTCGAATGCCCGCAGCGCCTCCGTCCGTCGAACCATGGGGCAGAAGCGGCGATTCCCGAGAAGGTTGTTGTTCACGCGTTGACGGCGTACCTTGACGGCGGGCGTCAGGGCATAGTACTGGTCCGGGTCGAGGAGATCGACATAGTTTCCCCTGCTCAGATCTGGAAGCGGCAGCAGATTTCCCGTGAGGAATTCGTACAGAAACCAGATTCGACGAGCGTACTTGCCGAGCGGCTTCGACTTGACATAGGAGACAATGTCCGCTGGATCGGCAACGGAAAACACCGCCGCCAGAATCCCCAGGTTGACGCCGTCGTACTTCAGCGCAAACTCCAAGTGATCGCCAACGGAATCGCCAGGCCAGTAAGATGCGGGATAGATGTCTGTGACGCTTGCCCCCGTCCTCTCGGCTCGATGTGTACCAGAGGTGGCCACGGAAGAGGTGTGCCAGTTGGGTATTACCTCAAGCGCGTATCGTTTGGCCAGTTCGCCATAGCCAGCGAATCGAATGGACTGTTGATCGGCGCTTGTCATGTCGTGCTGGTGCCTCCAAAATGTTTATGAATCGGAAAATATAGTTACATGCTGATGCTTTTCAAGAAAAACATTTACGTATAGAGTGATGCTGGGGTGCATGATTGTCACCTGCGCGAACGCCGCAGTTCCGACAGCTTGATCCGCTCGCGTTTGGGCGCGGCGAAGCGACGATCCCGTCGAACCAGTGGTTGTCGTGTGCTTCGGAGCGCAGCGCGAAAGATCAGGCCGCAATCGCGATTTCAGGCTTGATATCCGAATCTCTGTCCTCCATCTTCCTACTCACGCTGGCCCTCGGGGGGAAAGTCCCCAGCCGTCCGCAGGGTCGGCTGAAGAACACGTCTACCCAATCTCTTATTCGGCAACCGACACGTGAAACAAAGCAAACCAAATCTCGTACTTGTGATGTGCGACGACCTCGGGTTCGGCGACACAGGCTTCAATGGCAACACCATCATCCAAACGCCGTGCCTGGATACGCTGCGCGCTGAGGGTGGCCGTTTCACACGTTTCTTCGCGGGCGGGCCAGTCTGTTCGCCTACTCGCGGAACGTGTCTGACCGGTCGGCATTACTCCCGCTACGGCGTAACCCATGCCAACGCGGGACGCTTGCCGGTTGAAGAGATCTCCCTGGCAAGGCTATGCAGGGAGTCTGGCTATCGCACGGGCCACTTCGGGAAATGGCATCTCGGGACCATGACAACAACCATGCGAGACGGCAACCGAGGCGGCCCGGGACATCCAGAAGAGTTTTCTCCACCATGGCTGCACGGCTTTGACGTCTGCTTTTCAACGGAAGCGAAGGTGCCGACATGGGACCCCATGGTCACGCCGGATGAAATGAGGCAGGGAAACTATCTGTGGGGCAAGCCCGGAGTACCGTTCGGTACCCACTATTGGGAACAGGATGGTCGTAGTGTCAGCGACAATCTGGACAATGACGATTCGCGCGTCATCATGGACCGTGCAATTCCGTTCATCCAGGACTGTGCCGTGAAGGATCGGCCTTTCCTCGCCGTGATCTGGTTTCATGCGCCGCACACACCCGTCGTCGCCGGCCCTCGGTATCGGGCCATGTATTCCTCATGCAGTGAGGACGAGCAGCACTACTACGGCTGTGTCACCGCCATGGATGAACAGGTCGGGCGCCTGAATGCCACACTGCGTGAGTTGGGACTGGAAGAGAATACCATGGTCTGGTTCTGCTCGGACAACGGTCCCGAAGGAGGCGAAGACCTCATCCGGAACGGTCGTAGCCGAGGGGTTACCGGTGGCCTGCGCGGTCGGAAGCGCAGCCTCTTCAATGGCGGCATTGGTGTCCCAGCGCTCTTGAAGTGGCCAGCAAGAGTTGCCGCGGGTGCGGAATACGACATGCCCTGCAGTACGCTGGATTACTTTCCAACCGTCCTGGACCTCTTGGAATATACCATGCCCGATACTCGACCGATTGACGGTATCAGTCTTATTCCCTTGATCGAAGGACGCTGCCAGGAGCGCCCTCGGCCCATTCCCTATCGGTTTCTCGATTCTGAAGCGGCGATGTTCGGTGCGCCAACCCTGGCCATGATAGACGGGCGATTCAAATTCTTGACCAATCTGTCTGAGGACGGCGCGGAGGACATGCTATTCGATCTCGACGCGGACATAGCCGAAACAACCAACATTATCGATCGAGAGCCGCTCCGTGCCCGCAACATGAGAAAAGAGTTGGGTGATTTCATTGCATCCTGCCGCAGAAGTCACCACGGCGAGGATTATCCCGGGACCTATACCCCCATCAATGAGTTCCAGGAGATTACCGGAACATGGACGTAGACGGCCAGGGCCCGTGAAGGCGCTTGCCCCTCGTCCGCGCATCCCCGCATCCCCGCATCCCCGTGTCCCATGCGAGTCATCAGGATGCCAATTCTATGCGTTCATAATAGAGCTGGATTTTTATGGTTCATCTTGAAAAGGAGATTAAATCTACGATATTGAGTTTAGATGCTAGTTTGATCCCTTAAAGGTCATCTATATCGGTCCCATGACTGGGTATGCTATCCAGGGTGGCGGGAGTTCAGGAGCCCATGCGTGAAGGAGAGATCGGTCCATGTTTGGATTGTTCGGAAGTGCGCCCTTGATCGAGCCAGAAAATGCGAATTGGCAGTTCGAGTGCTTCGAGTGGCTTCTTCGGAACACTGGCGGCTTCAAGGTGTTTGCCAAGGGCTCGCTGGTTCTGCCGACGAACCAGTTTTTTCCCCAGCGCGGGCTTGGTGGACACGCACTGGCGGAGGCCTTGTTCGCCCAGGTAAAGGAATACGCCGGGATGAGCGACTGGCCCTGTACGCTGGAGGCGCAGGACGAAGATGTGGACCCGGTTCTGTCGCCGAGCATTCTGATCGAGGATGTGCCTTCCTCGCCTGGCGGCACCTTTTCAGCCCAAGAGGCAGGGGTGAAGATTACCTACAGCCCCCACTTACTCGCCAATCCCATGTCACTCATCGCGATATTCGCACATGAACTGGCGCACTATTTTACGGCGGCGTTTCCCGAAGAGCCACCTGGAGGATGGGATGACATGGAGTTTGCCACCGATTTGACGAGCGTTTTCCTCGGCTTCGGCATATTCGCTGCCAACTCTGTATGTACGTTTTCTCAGTTCTCAATCGGATGGCAGACGCGTCGTATCGGTTATCTCTCCGAACGGGAGGTTGTGCATGCGCTGGCAATCTTCTCCGCACTGATGGGCGTGTCCAAAGCTGATGTGCTTGCAGGCATCAAGCCAAGCCTGCGCGGGTTCTATAAGCGGGCGTGCAAGAGCCTCTCTGCGCAAGGGGAGAGGATCGAAAGGATGAAGGCAATCGACGGAGTAGCAGTGCACGCGACGCAAAGCGCATGACACCCCCTGCTCCAGATTACTATCAGTGTTGCCAATACCCCAAAGCACTTGCACGACGGGAGTCGGCCGCTGGATTGACAGACAAGATCTAGTCGTGCGCTCATGGATGCGTCCCCGACAATCCCAGAGGATACCCCGAACAAAGGCTATCTGACGCCAAATGATATCGCTAACCGCAATAAGAGATGTGGTGAAGTACGCGGCTGAATGAGCTGGGTAGGTTAGCTCACCGTTCTGTGCATTCCGACTGCCCCAAGCTGCCGAAGCGGCGGCAATTGATAAGGAAAATACTTACGTGAAAACTATCGTCATGTCCGCCCTCGCCTTGGCAGCTATCGTGCTATTGAGCAATTGCCTTCACAGGTCGGCGCCCGACCTGCAGGCGTCGGCGCCCGACCTGCAGGCGGTTACCACCGCCGCCGATGCGTCATTAGATGTTTTGGCCGCTGGCAGCGCGGAAGCGCAGGCGTCGCAGCGCAAGGCAGTGGGTGAGTCGGGTGTTCCGCTGGAGGTAAAGACGGCGAAGACTGGAATCGCCTTTCGCTTGATACCTGCGGGTAGTTTCACAATGGGCAGCCCTGAGAATGAGTCAGGCCGGGATGACGACGAGCGCCAGCACCGGGTGACGCTGAGCAAGTCCTACTACGTTGGCAAGTACGAGGTGACGCGAGGTCAGTGGGCGGCGGTGATGGGTGGCAATCCGCGTCGTTTCAAGAATATCGGTAAGAACGCCCCGGTGGAGCGGGTGAATTGGGATGACGTCCAGGCATTTCTGGAGAAGCTGTGTCAGCTTGAGGAGGTGCCTGGGGGCACGTATCGGTTGTTGACGGAGGCGGAGTGGGAGTACGCTTGCCGCGCCGGGACGAAGACGGCTTACCAATGGGGCGATCCATTTGAGCTGGGCATGTGCAATGCGGAGAATGATAAGGGTAGTAGTGAGGGCAAGAATGTCTCGACGTTCCGACGTTCACGTCTTCCTGTGGATTCGATGATGTCCGTAGGAAAATTTACGGCGAACGCGTATGGCTTTACGACATGCATGGTAACGTCTGGGAATGGTGCTCGGATTGGTATGCTGATTATCCGTCGGGCTCGGTGACGAACCCAGCCGGCCCCCCGTCGGGTTACTACCGCGTCCTCCGCGGCGGCAGCTGGAGCTTCAGCGCCAGGTACTGCCGGTCGGCGTTTCGCTTCAGGGACAAGCTGAGCTACCGCAGCAGCAACTTGGGCTTCCGCCTTGCGAGGGCAGTTCCTTCATCCTCGTAGTCGTGCTCTGGCGAACAGGGAGCGCGGTAGCGGGAAGCCAGTGGGGTCAGGCCTACAGTCAACACTATGACAACGCCAAGGTGTCGCCCGATGACGCTCAATCTGGTGGTACCAGAGGCGGATTCTGGGGCTGATTGCGGTGGGTGCGACAGCGTTAAGAGCAGCGAGAGAAGAATGGTGGGCGATACTGGACTTGAACCAGTGACCTCCTGCGTGTCGAGCAGGCGCTCTAGCCAACTGAGCTAATCGCCCGTAAGGGCTGCAACTGCGGATAAGGTACGGCCGCGATGCCGCTTTTCAACTGGACATCTCAACTTTTTCAGCCTTTTTTGCGCGGCTTCTTCTTGGCGTCGGAACGGCGGCGACTGGGACGGCGACGGAAGGCGACGTTGCCGTCCTTGACTTCGATGCCATTGCGGAAAAGGACATCGTCGACGGTGGCGCTGGCGATGTTCTGAACGAGGTGAAAGCGGTTCTCCGGGGGACACTGCTGATTCTCGGCCTGACTTATGAGGCGCACCTGCTGCTGCTGGTCGATCCAGAGCAGCCCCCAACCATCCGCCAGCTCATTGGGATGGACCGTTTTTTCGGGGACGGCCAGATAGAGAAAGTCCGCCAGGTGGGCGCTGCGGATGGCTTCGAAGCGGGTGCCCTTGTAGAGGGCGTGGATGAGCTTCTCGATCTCGCGAGTCACCCGGTGATACTCTTCATTCGCGCTCTGGCTGTAGTTCCACTCGCTGAACTCGTCAAAAAGGGTGGCCGTCTCGCGCAGTTCGGGCTCGTCGGCACGTATCTCGCTTTCGAGCAGAACGCGGCGGTTCTTCAGTTCCCGCAGACGGGGCAACAGCTCGCGCGAGTTGGCAAAATCCGGCCAGCAATCCTGACGTCGACGCCGGCATTCCACGATCATCGTGTGGCAGGGGACGTGGAGACGATTGTTGCCGGGCAGATCCTTGAACTGGCGGGCGCGATTCCAGAAGGCGGCCACATCCGCCATGAAGCTGCGCAGCCGCGTCGCGGTCTTCGGCGCGATGCCGGCGGCCTCCTGTCGGCAGAGCCAGCCAATAACGGCGCTTCGCATGTCGACCAGCTTCAGCTCGTTCTTCTGGTTGATTTCGTCTTCCAGCACTTCCGGCGGAGTAAAATCGAGATCGAGAAAAAGCTGCTTCGTCATGGTGCCTCCCGCGTTATCTGCTCAATGAAACAAGTTCGCGCATACAATGGCGCAAATCGCTCCATTATCTACCGCATTCAGCGAATTTCCGCCCCTCCCGGAGAGGCTCCATGGCGGCAGACAATGACGATCTCGCGGTTGCCTTTCGGGCCGGCAATGGGGGAGGGCATCGTGTCGAGGTGTTGCCACCCAAGCGTCTCCCTCACAAAGGCTGATACCTCCGCCGCCACCCGCTCGCGTACGGTATCGTCACGAACCACGCCGCCCTTGGCGATCTCATGGCGCTCCGCCTCGAACTGTGGCTTGACCAGCACGAAGGCCCAGGCGCCGGAAGCGAGCAAGGCCGCCGCCGCGGGCAGCACCTTTGTCACCGAGATGAAGGAGACATCCATCGTCAGCACCTGCGCGGGCTCCGGCACTTCCGTCGTCGAAAGGTACCGCGCGTTGGTATTCTCCAGGTTGATCACCCGCGGATCCTGCCGCAGCTTCCAGTGAAGCTGCCCATGGCCGGCATCCACCGCATACACCTTGACGGCGCCGCGCTGCAGCATGAGATCGGTGAAACCACCGGTGGAGGCCCCGATATCCAGCCCGATCAGCCCCGTCAGATCCGGAAGGTGACGCTCCAGCGCCGGCAGCAGCTTCTCCGCCCCGCGGCTCACGTACTGGAGCGGCTGGTCGACGGAGAGCAGGGTTCCGGACTCGAAGGTATCGCTGGAACGCTGCACGACATGATCGGCGGTGGCGCGCACCAGCCCGGCCATGATGAGCTTCTGGGCCTGACCGCGGCTCTCCGCCAGCCCCTGTTCCACAAGCAAGAGATCGGCACGTAGTTTCGGCATGAAGAAAGGTAGGTGGCATTACCCGTTCTGCAAGGGAGGCGCGGCGGAGTCAGAGCGTGCGGCCGCGGCCAGTGCGGTAATCCAGGGGGGTACAGGCGTGCGTGCGATGGAAGCAGCGGTGAAAGTAAGCCTCACTGTTGAAGCCGGTCGCGAAAGCGATCTGCTGCACTGTAAGGCCGCCCGTGCGCAGGAGCTGTGCGGCGAGTTTCAGTCGATGGCTCAGGATGTACTGCTTCGGCGGCTGATGCAGGTGACGCTGGAAGAGCTTGCGAAACTGCACCGAACTCAGGTGCGCTTCCCGGGCCAGCTCCGTCACCGTCAGATCGTCCGCATAGTCGGCATGGATCCGTTTCAGGGCACGTACGATCCGCGGATCCACCTGTTCCCGCGGCGGCACCAGCTCCACCCCCGCGAGTATCCACTCCACCAGCAGCTCCTTGATCAGCAACTGGCCGTAATGCTGGCCAAGCGGCTGGTCGTTCATCAGCACCACCAGCCGACGCAGCCGCTCGTGCCAGGCAGTCGCATGCGCCAATGGCTGCACCGGAGAGAGAAAGAGGGGCAGCAGGGGAGGGCGCCATGTGGCCGTGATGTGGCAATGGATGCTGACCTGCTCCAGGGCATCGCACCCTGCCGAACACCGCAGCTCATGCGTCAGCCCTTCCGGCGCCAGCAAGACGCTGCCGGCCGGCACCTGGACTGTTCGGTCGGGCAGGATCACCTCGATGCTTCCCAGAACCGGGGCCAGCAGCATCACATCGTTGAGCTGACGCCGAGGGACATGCCAACTGCCATCCTCCCACCACCAGGTGGCTGAGAGCATCGTGATATCGTAGTCCCTCAGCAACCGCAACGCGGGCTCCGCAAGGGTCGGATTGTACTCTACGGACAGGCGACTTGATCGGCTCATCTTTCGAAAAGTGCAAGGAATGAATGGTTTCGCCAGTGGAAGACTTTCTCTTTGTCTATTAGCTTAGAATGATTCCAAGCCGTTCGCAATACCCCTATCATGGAGAATGTATCATGGACATGCTTACCGACCAGCAGTGGCAGATTTATCAGGAGCAAGGCTACCTGAGTCTCGGCAAGCTGCTATCCGCCGCCGACTTGAAGGAACTGCAGCAGCGCATTGACGACATCATGATGGGCACCGCCCCCATCAACTATGAGAAGCTGATGATGCAGCTCGACAGCTCCGACGGCGCCTATAACAACGCCGGCCCCCAATCCTTCGGTCATAAGGGGGCGACCCTCAACTACCGCAAGATCCAGGAACTGGAGCACGACCCCATCTTCCTGCGCTACATGCAGCGCGCCATCTTTTGCGACATCTGCGCGCGCGTCCATGGTCTGGAGACAGCTATCTCCTCCTTCCGCGCGATGTTCATGAACAAACCGGCCAACAAGGGCACCTTCCTGCCGTGGCATCAGGATCGTTGGCAGCACCTCGACAAGGATCCGCTGATCACCGTCTGGACCGCCCTCGATCCCGCGACCAGAAAGAACGGCTGCGTTCAGATCATCCCCGGTTCCCATCATCAGCTCTATAATCCGGAGCATGGCAGCGGCTTTCTCCGCGACGACCAGGCGGAGCAGCTCTGCCCCCCCGAGAAGGCCGTCTTTCTCGAAGCCGAAGCGGGCGAAGTGATCCTCCTGCACAATTGGCTGCTGCATTCTTCCGACAAGAACAACAGCAATCAATCGCGTCGCGCCTTCAGTGTCTGCTACATGCCCGCGGACACCAAGGTGATCAAGACCGACCACACTTACCCCATTGTCTTCGGCAAGGGCGCCCTTGACCCCGACACCGTCGCCCTGGAAGGCGCCGCGGCCAAGTAGGCGTTCCGGAGAAGCCAACAGCTCTTCCGCCCCCGGTGACGCATGTTGCCGGGGGAGGTTGCTTGCACCATTCAGGGGATTGCGATAGAGTGACACCTGTGGCTGACACCTTATCCTGGGAGATTCACCGCTGATGCACAGAGTAATCCGGCATGCACTGATCGCTGTACTCGCACTCACCTGCTTCGCCGCGACGGCTCAAGAACGCTCGTTGACGGCCGACGCTCACCTCATCCCCAGGGAGACCGCTCCGGATGGCGAGGGCTACTTCTCGATCGTCGAGGGCAGGAATGGCCGTCTCTACATCGGTACGCACGCCAACGCCGTCAACTCATGGCTGGTCGAATTTGACCCCGCGGCTGGAGAGATGCGGATCGTTGTCGATGCGCATCAGGCGATAGGCACCACTGTCACCGGCTTCGGCGCGCAGGCAAAGATCCACACCCGGAACAATGTCGGCTCCAGCGGCAGGATCTACTTCGCGACGAAGCAGGGCTATCCCGCCAAGGACGAGAAGCGCATCGCCTATCCCGGCGGCTACCCGATGACCTACGATCCCGCCACCGGGGAGGTTCACGTCTACCCCATACCCATTCCTCACCAGGGGATTATCAGCATTGCCCCCGACGAGTCCCGCGGCCTCGCCTATCTCTCCACCTGCTCGGATGCCCGCCCCATCGAGAGCACCCACTTCATGGTGCTCGACCTGAAGACAGAGCAGTACACCGACCTGCTCGATGCCGAGCATGTCTATGCCTTTATCGTGATCGATCATCTCGGTCGCGCCTATCATCCCCTACGTGGCGGCGGGATTGCCCGCTACGTCCCCGAAACGAAGAGCCTCGAACGGCTGACGCAGACGATCGACGGTCAGCCGCCGTCACCCGAATCTCACCTGGCCGACGAAAACAGCCATCCCATCAACTGGGAAGTCTCTCCCGATCGCCGTACCCTGTACGCGGTCGCCATGAGCGGCAACGCCTTGTACGCCTACGACCTCACGGCTGAAGGGACGAATCTCCCGGGCCGCACCGTCGGGCCATTGCTGGGCGGCCGCACCGGAACCGACTGTCGCGCCATGAGTGTCGGCCCCGACGGCATCGTGTGGGCAGCCGTCACCGTGCGTGTGGACGGCAAGCCGAATCGCCGGCCGCACCTCGTACGATTTGATCCCGCACGGGACGCAAAGCCCGTCGACCTTGACGTGATCACGGTCGCCAATCCCGACTTCACCACCTTCGTTGACGAGGCGGGGAAGCCCTTGCCCTTCCACGGCGGCTTCCCCCAGCTGGAATCCGGCGAGACGATCCCCCAGCACGTGCTTCAGGGCGTCTGTGAAAGTACTTCCGGCGATGTCTACGTCCTCGCCCTCCATCCCTACACGCTGCTGCGCATCCCCGCCGAACAGGTTAAAGCTGGGGAAAGGTGAGGCCGAAGCGCTCGCAGAGCCGCGGGATGCTCTCGAAGTCCATCTCCAGTTCGTACCTGCGATTGATCTCGACCATCTTTTCCAGGTCACCCCAGGCAGCGGCGACTTCCCGGAAATAGTTTTCGAAGCCACCGGGTGAGATCAACTCGATGATCTCGCATGGGGCGTCCCCTGCATTCCAGAAGGTGTGCCACTGATGGCGAGGCTTGGAGACCCAGCTGCCCGGACCGGCCGTCACCACATCCTCGCCCAGCAATGCGCCGAGCGTTCCCTTGAGGACGTAGGAGTATTCGTCCTCGCGGTGATGGTAGTGAACGGGCGCGGCCAATGCCCGGGGCGCAATGGGATGGTGCACCACGGAGCATCTGCCGCCCGATTCGGTGCCCTCGATCTTCCAGTGCACCCCCAGGCCACCGAAATCGAACGAATCCCCATCCGAGGGCTGCAGCATGATCGGGCCACTTGGACCGACCCAATTTCGCGCCTGCGCCACCTCATTCGCCTTGAAATGGCGGACCTCCGCCGCAACGAACGGAGTCGCGACGGTATCCGCAAAATTGCCGAAAGCAGAGTCGGTGACAATGGCGACCTTCGCGATCTTTGCATGGTGGTTCTTCACGAAGCGCAGATGGCGTGACAGAGCGGCGAAATCCTTCCAGTTGGGGGCATCAGCGGTGATGACGATGATGCCCTTGAGGCCGCCCGCGTGGTCGATCCACGGATCGACTGCATTCGAGAGGTTGTCGAAATCCTCCTTGCGCAGAGAGCCAATGGGCCGCAGGTAAAGTATCGCGTGAATTCTATCGAGAGTGAAGTCGAGCATCTTTTCGCTCCTTGCGGAATGGTTGGCATCGTAAGCAATGTAGCGCATCCTGAAGGGGCTTTGCCAGATCAGGCGGCAATCCTTGCGGATGCGAGTTGCACGGGAGCGACAGTGTCGGCACATTGAATGGTATCTGTTTGAGATACCGCAAACCATTTGAGTGGAGGGACGAAATGATGAATCGCATGTGGATCCTGGTGGTTGCAATTCTGGTGGGGCCGTGGACCATGGCCGCGCCACGCATGGCCGGTATCTTCTCGAATGGCATGGTCCTTCAGCGTGACAAGGATCTGCCGGTCTGGGGATGGGCAGAGCCTGGCGAGGCCATCACCGTGACACTGGGCCAGGAGACGGTGGCCGCCACCGCCGGCGCTGACGGCACCTGGCGCGTGGTGCTGAAGCCGCGTCCCGCCACGGCCGAGCCCTTGGCCCTTGTCGTGAAGGGCGCGGAAGATGCCGGCGTGACGATTGAAAATGTGGTAGTCGGCGACGTCTGGATCTGCTCCGGGCAGTCGAACATGGAGTGGAGTGTCAATGGTGTGACGAACTCTGCCGAGGTCCGGGGAGGGGCGGAATTTCCGCTGATCCGTCATGTCAAGGTGCCCCGGGCCGCCGTCGACAAGGCTCTGGAGGATGTTACGGTTCAGTGGCAGCTCTGCTCGCCGGCCACCGTGGGAAACTTCACCGCTGTCGGCTATTTCTTTGCTCGCCATCTGCATCAGGAGCTTGGCGTGCCGATCGGTCTGATCGGAACCAACTGGGGCGGTACCCGCATCGAGCCCTGGTGTACGCCGGAAGGCATTGCCGCCATCCCGGAGCTGGCCGACGTGCATGCGCGGCTGCAGAATACCAATCCGGCCACGGATGTTGGCAAGTCCGCTTTCCTCAAGGCCCTGGATGCACATGAAGCGTGGCTGGCAGCTGCACGCCAGGCCGTGGCCGTCGGCGAGTATCCCGCGTCTCTTCCCGCGATGCCCGTGCCTGAACAGAAGCATGGTGAACCTACCCGCCTCTACAACGGCATGATCGCGCCTCTCGTGCCTTTCGTCATTCGCGGTGCCATCTGGTACCAGGGGGAATCCAACGGCGGCGAGCATCTCTCGTACTATCACAAGATGCATGCTCTGGTCAACGGCTGGCGTCAGCTCTGGCAACAGGGGGAGTTCCCCTTCTACTATGTGCAGCTCGCCAACTACCAGGCGCCGCTGCGCGAGCCGGCCGGCGGCAATGGCTGGGCGAAGCTCCGCGAAGCGCAGGTGAAGGCGCTCGATATCGTCAACAGCGGCATGGCCGTCATCATCGACATCGGCGAGGCGCATGACATCCATCCGCGCAACAAGCAGGATGTCGGCTATCGCCTGGCGCTCTGGGCGCTGGCCAACGAGTATGGCCAGAGCGACCTGGTCTGTTCCGGACCGCTCTACAGATCGCAAGCCGTGGAAGGCGGGGCTATCCGTCTCACCTTCGACCATGTTGGCAGCGGCCTGATGGTCGGCAGGAAAGAGGGACTGGCGCCGACTGTTGAAGACACGGCGGGCAAGCTTGACTGGTTCGCGATCGCCGGCGCTGACCAGAAGTGGCATTGGGCCGAAGCGGTCATCGACGGCGAGACGGTGATGGTCTCCAGCCCGGAGGTGACCGAACCGGTGGCGGTGCGCTATGCCTTCAGCATGAATCCCGAAGGGTGCAACCTCTACAACCGCGAAGGCTTGCCGGCGTCGCCATTCCGCACCGATAGCTGGTGAAGTCCGACATCCGGCGCCGGGGGCTGACCCACCGGCGCCGGTATCGGCGCGCTTACAGCCAGCCGGTCAGTTCCGCCAACCGCTTGACGTACTGAAGGAAGTTGGGCCAGGAGACATCCGCGGGGACGCCGTGGTCGCAGGACGGAATGAAGCCGCCGCTCTCGATCACGGGGCGAAGGCGCTGCATCTCGTCTTCGAGCACCTGTCCGCCCTTGGCCATGGCGCGCTTGTCCACGCCGCCACGGAAGGCCATCTCCTTGCCGAACTCCTTGCGGAAGGCCACGATGTCGTTGCCGGCCGCCACTTCGATCGGATCGCAGCAGTTGACCCCCGCCTCGATCCAGAGGGGGATCAGCTGGCCGATGAATCCATCTGAATCCACCGCATAGATGGGCACGCCGGCCGCCCGCACGATCTCGCCCCAGCGCTGCCACGTGGGCAGGAGATACTTGCGCGCCATGTCGGGCGAAACCATTGAGAACTGCTTGTAGGCCATGTCCTCGCTGATGTGCACCTGATCCGGGATCACATACTCGAAGGCACGTTCGAGCAGACGCGCGACGTACTCCGTCCAGAAGTCGAGCATATCCTGCGCGAGCTTGGGATCATCGTAGAAGAGCATGCAGAGCTGCTCGAAGCCAAGCCACTCGCGAAGCTGCCAGAAGGGGCCGGAGAAGTGGAAGGTGACCGGCCAGGTGCGCTCCGCCAGCGTCGCTTTCAACGCTGCCGCGTCGGCAGGCAGCCGCTCCACCGTCTCGCCGTCATAGCGACGCTTCATCTCCTCCCAGTCCTTCCACGACTCCACTGGGCACTTGATCCAGCGCCGCGTCACGAAATCGATCGCATTGCGCAGATACTCCACCCCATACTGGTCGCTGATCTCGCAGATATTCCCTTTCCAGTCCTGCACGACCAGTGATCCTTCGCGCCGTTCGATCACCTTCTCCTCGAACTGGGGAATCATCCGTTCATTGACGTGAAAGGAGGGGCCATGCTCGGGCCATTCCGCTTTGCCGCCGACCTGCCGATAGGCATACTCGGAGATGTTCTGAACATCGCGGGGGAGTCCCTCGCTGTACCAGCGCTCGCGAGTCGACTGGCGACCACCGCCCGGTTCGAGCGGGATCTTGTCCGGATTGCCGAAGAGCGTGGTTTCGAGGAAACGTTGGCGTGGATTCACGATTCAATACCCCCTGCTATGGATAATTCGGTTACTGTGCTTGATTGCCGGATGGCCGCGGATTATGCTTAGAATCTAACCTGAATATGGATGTGAGCAATGAAGGGAAACGACGAAGGTATACACAAATCGAATATGCAGGAGCCGCGCGCCTATCGGGAAACGCGGTTTCGTACGCCGCTGGTGATCGAGCGTGAGCTTGGGCTGTGGGTGGATCGCGTCGGGATGGGCAATGAGGGGAGTCGTGGGACGCCGCTGCGAATTCTCGGTCAGTATGCAGCGGTGGCGGTCACCTCCGGTGAGGGGATCTACCGCTCCCCGGGCACCGGGGAATTCGGATTGCACGAGGGGGATGTGGTGATTCTGCTGCCGCGCACGCCGGCAGCCTATTGGCCGGAGCCTTCCTGGCGCACCTGCTGGGTGGTCTGGAACGGACCGAAGGCGGAGCAGCTGGAGCAGCTTGGCTATGTGGAGAGTGGGGTGCCGGTCGTGCGCCATGCCGCACCGGCGGTGGCCCGTATCCACGCTGAACTGCAGGCGCTGATGCAGCGCGAGGATCGCGCCAGTGTGCTCAGCCGCATGCAGCTGGTGCTGGCGCTGATAGGGGAGCTGTACAGAGCGCAGGTGATCGGCAGGCAGTCCCATGCCGTGCATGAACTCGGCGAAAGAGTGGTTGGCTACGTGCAACGTCACTATGCGCTTGACTTGCGGGTCGATGACATGGCCCGGGAGTTCGGGCTGAGCGAAGGCCATTTTCGCCGCCTTTTCAAAGCCTACAGCGGGCAGAGCCCCAATGAATACCTCACCGCCGTTCGCATTGCCCGCGCCAAGGAGCTGCTCTCCGCCGGGGCCAGCATCAAGGAGACGGCCGACCAGGTCGGCTACAACAACGCCTTCTACTTCATGCGCGTCTTCCGTAAAATTGCCGGCCAGCCACCCGGCCAGTTCGCTTCACAGCAACACACTCACTGAGCCTTCGCTACGCTGGAGGAATCGACCGGCAGCACGGGGCGCACCTGAACCACGGCGCTCAGCAGTTGAACAAGGAAGCCGCCAAGGCAGACCCACAGACCTGGACCGCCGGGACTCTTGACCAGCATGGCCAGCGTCAGGGCCAGCCCGGTTGCCGACAACACGGCGCGCAGCATCCCCTGCCGCAGCCCCGTGTCCAGGGCCGGAATGGTGGCCAGAATGGCAGGGAGCAGGCCGATCGCCAGAATCAGCCATCCGATTGCGCCGACGTGATAGCCCGACTGGTGCCCTTGCATCTGGCCCTGCATGTGCCCCATCGGCATGCGAATGAAGGCCCATGGCAGGACGAAACCAACGGCTACCATGATGCCGCCGATGATAGATGCCAGCACCGTGCGTGGCACCGGCACCTGGTCCGCGGGGGGCAGGTAGGGTGCCGGCAGTGCAGCCAGTAGCTCCTGCGCCTCCTCGGCCGTGATCTTGCCCTCGCGCAGCATCTGCATCACCATCCGCCGATCTTCGCTCGAAGCACCGTTCAGAAGCGCTGGCGAGACGTTGGGCGGCAGCCGCTGAAAAAGACGCCATCCGGCAAAGCACACGCCGCCAATGAGGAGCGCCAGCAGAATGGCGAAAATGATCTTTATACCGAAAAAGAGACCGGCGATGACCAGCAGCAGGAGACCGGCCAGGCTGACGCCCACCTTCGGGCTGCGGTATGCCAGCCAAACCACCAGCACCGCACTCAGCGCTAACAACAGAGCAATACCGACTTCCATTTTCTTCACCTCATCTTCTGGTTGTATCCAAGCTCTTCAGTTGAGCGATCGCGTCTGCCACGGCGATCTCGCCGGCTTCGAGACGGCGCAATATCATGCTCCTGTTGGCATCAACGGCGGGCATCGCGCCGAGCAGATAGTTGATGGCATCGAGCTTCTTCGAGACCGTCGGATACGAGATCCCCAACTCGCGCTCCACTTCCTTGATGTTCCCGCGGCAGCGCAGGAAGACCATCACCACCTCCTGCAGCTCTTTCGGCAAGCGCGCCAACACAGGCAGGGAGAAGCTCCCGTGCAACTGCGACTCACACCCCGGACAGCTGAGTACGCTGACCTGCATCCCGTCTCCGCAGACGGGGCACGTGCTTATCGCCGGCCTTAATGTCTTGTCGCTTTTGCTCATGATCGCTTATCCCGATATAAGCAAAATTAACTATTTGATTGAGAAAATCAAGCATACATGCCATGAAGACACAAAAAAGGCGGAGCGCAGGCTCCGCCACGGGAAATGGCTTCCTCACACCTGTCGGGTGAAGATGCTGTAGACGCGTATCGACGAGGCAACGATGAAGATCACCGATACGCTCACCAGGAAGGCGATATTGCGCATCCAGATATTGGGCGACAACTGGGCGAACATTTCATCCGAGGTAACTCGCAGTGCTGCCACGATCGGGTTGACCTGCAGGATCGCCTCCTGGGTGGCAACCGTGAAGGCCCCGGGAATCAACGCCGCGAAACTGACGATACAAATGATACCGGCAAAGGTATAACTGACCGCGGTGGCTCCGCTGGTTGTTTTCGAGAAGGCCGAGGCGCAGAAGCCCGCGGTAATGAACGCCAGCGTCGAGAAGAGCATAATGATGAACCAGGCGCCAACGCGCCAGAGCGTCTGCATATTGAACTCATCCCGCGTGGTATCCAGATAGGCGAGAGCCAGCAGGATCGGCAGGCTGCTCAGCAGGAAGATCGAGACGTAGAGGAAGCCCGCCTTGAGCTTGCCGCTCACCACCCTGGTGGCGGAGATGGGTGTCATTCGCAGCATCTTGAAGGTGCGGCTGGTGATCTCGTCGGTTATGGAGCCGCTGCTGATTGCCGGCGCCAGAATCGCCACAATCCCCAACTGAAAAACCACCGCCACCCAGCGCACTACGTCCTGCTTCAGATAATTGCCATACTGGAAGCAGATGAGCACCAGCAGGGCCATGATCGCGATGAAGCAGCCAGCGACTCCGCGGATGAGGAACTTGGGATTGCCGAAGACCTTGCTGCGCAACTCCGCCAGGAAGACCGGATTCTGCCAGGAGCGGATCGGCTTCTTCCGTTTGAGCGGATCGATCAGATAGAAGGGCCAGTGCAGTTTGCGCTTCACGACGGTACCCATATCGTCAAACTGATCGTGGTACTTGACGTCGACGGTGAAGGAGAGGCGGAAGAGGCGCCACATGACGATCAGCAGCGACGCGTCGATCAGGGCGATCAAGGCATAGAACTGGAAGTCGCTCACCTCCCAGCCGAAGAGCATCGGATCCGCGTCGAAACGCTTGTACAGGCTCCACTCGATGCCGACGATCAGCAGGAAGACGGGCACCAGCGCGTACGCGCTCCAGCGATAGAGAAGACCGGCCTTCGGTGGCGCGAAGATGTATCGCCAGAAGATAAAGAAGAAAAAAGCGAGCATGGCAAGCATGCCGGCGGCATGTACATAGAAGGTGGTCAGGTGACCGCCCCCCGTCTGCGTCAACTGGGTCAGGCCGTAGCGCTCCGGGAAGACGAGCGAATAAATGGCGTCGAAGGGGGAGAGGCTGCGGATAAGCAGCCAGACGCCGCTCAGATCGCTGAGGCGTCCGAGCAGGTAGTAGGGCAGCCAGGTGCTGCCGGCCAGGATGGCCACCAGGACATAACAGAGAATCAGCGCCGTGAAGGTCTGTTTGCAGACGGCGCTGAGCGCCAGGCCGAGCATGCCATAGGTGACCGCGGAAAGCAGAATGATGAAGTAGGCACGCAGGAGGAGCGGTGGGCCGATGCCGCCACTCAGCGCACAGAGCGCCGCCACCGGCATCGAGACCAGGATCACCAGCAGAATCATGGTGATGGTCGCGAAGAGCTTGCCAAGCAGGATCTCGCTGGGTTTCATCAGCGACGTGAAGAGCAGGTCGAAGCTGTTGTTCTCCCGTTCGCTGGTAATGGCGGGGCTGGTGAGTGCTGGCACCAGCAGGAGGATCAGGGCGAGGTTGCTCATCAGGAAGATCGTGAAGATGTTCAGGCTGCTCTCCGAGGCCAGCGAGAAGATCCCGCTGGTCGGCCAGAGAAACATCAGGATCACGCTCAGCAGGGCAACGTAGCCAATGATGAGCAGGACAATCTTCGGGTCACGGATTGCCCCCTTCATCTCACGCAGAAAGATCGGATTCTTGAACAGCATGATGGCTCTCAACTCCGAACGGCTTTGGGTGGCGCGGTCTTGGCGGCGGCGGCACGCTCGGCGGCGGCACGTGCTTCCTTGCCGGTAACAGCCAGGAAGACGTTTTCAAGGTCGACCTCGGTCTCGCGAAACGAGATGACACGGATGTTCTTCTCCACGAGAAAGCGATTCAGGTCGGCAAGCTTGTCCCGGATTCCGATGAACTCCGCACGGATTTCATTGCCGGCAAACGAGACATTCTTGACATTTTCGAACTGGCGGCAGGTTTCCGCGGCTTCCTTGATGTCGCTGGCGACCATGATCTCCAGGTTGATGTTCTCCTTCAGCGAGCGGCTGATCTCCTGAACGGTGCCCTGGGTGAGGAGCTTGCCGCGCTCGATAATGCCGACCAGGTCGCAGATGGAGCCCAGCTCGGGCAGGATGTGCGAGGAGAGCATGATCGTCTTGCCGATTTCCTTGAGCCGGAGAATCGTCTTGCGCATCTCGATACGAGCATGCGGGTCCAGACCGTTGGCCGGTTCGTCGAGAATAAGTACCTTCGGATCGTGCAGCATCGTCTTGGCAATACCGATCTTCTGGTGCATGCCGCGCGACAGCGAGTTGACCTGGTAATCGAGCATGTGCCGGGAGTCCGTCAACTCCAGAACCTCTTCGATGCGGCGACGACGCTCCTTGGGGGGGATCTTGAAGGCCGCGCCAAAGAAATCCAGATACTCCCAGACGCTCATCTGGTCATAAACACCAAACTCATCGGGCAGATAGCCGACGGTGCGTTTGATCTGGACATGATTCTTCTGCCGACACTCGATGCCGTCGATATAGGCTTCCCCGGAGTCCGGGCGCAGGAGCCCGCAAAGGATGCGGATCGTGGTGGTCTTGCCCGATCCATTCGGGCCAATATAACCAAAGACGGACTTGGCCGGCACTTCCAGATTGAGGTTGTTGATGCCTCGGCCCCCGCCGTAGTCTTTGCAGAGGTTGACGGTACGGATAATCATAGTCATGGGTTCAGAGCCTTCCTCGGGTTTCCGGTGGCAGGATGCCTTCTGCGGCAAGATCCAGTTCTCGCACAAGCCAGGTGTTCATCCGCGCCGCCACATTCGGGTCGACAACGGGTTGAATGGTACTCGCGCGCACGACGAACCGGAACCTGCCGCCGGCAGGGTCCAGAAGGCGGCCGGCGAGATTGGTGAAGGTATAAACACCATCTTCTTGTGAGGTGAATTTGATCAGATCTTCCCCTTCCGGTGCGTTGGGATCCACCAGATAGAGGGCAAATTGCAGGTTCTTGCCGCGGTTGTCGGCAACAAAACGAATGCGGACCGTGTCGAGCGACATGCGGTTGTACCCGGGTGGCAGGCAGGCGATGAAATCGTAGTCTTTGGTGTCGTTTCCTTTCAGCGTAGAATCCGCCTGCCACTGATTCTTGAGCCGCAGCAGGCGGCTGAGGCGACCTGTCTCTACCGAAATGCGCCGGAAGGGTATGGCTGCCCGCTCCTCGATACGCTGCTCGAGGACCGGAATCATGCTGATGCGACGACCCAGAATTTCGAAGTTCTCCGGCAGAATCCCGCTCGAATCCCGAGCACTCTCGCCGATCAATACCAGCATGGGCGATGGAAGCTTTTGTTCGCCCAAATAAGAACGGAGGAAGACGATCTCCTTCGAGGCTTCACGAAAGCTGGCGTTCTGCGTCTCGCTGGTGAGCGAACAATAGCCATCGCGGAGGGTGACGGCGTAGTAGCCGGTTTCGCAAACAAAAAAGGCTTCGCTGGCGGGTATGCCGGCCGGCACGGGCCAGCGATCCATCAGCGGACCGTTGATCTGCCACGTGACGACGGGAGGCTGCCAGTCGGGCGAGGCCGTCCCTGAATAGAGGACGCCGTAAAAGCGCGGCATCTGCCGCTTCACCGTCAACTGATCGAGGATGGAATGGCCATCGCGAAGGGTGATGCGAAGGGGATCGCGAATGGCTTCGCTGGCGCCCCCGCGGCTGACGATCGGATTGGTGGTGGCAAGGGCTGCATCCGCTTCGTTCGTGTTGGCGGCTTCCGATGCCCAGTTGGCCTGGTACGTGTTGTCGACCGGCCGCTGGGGCGGCGGCAGCAGTGAGCGTATCTCGCTGTCGACGCTGGGGCTGCGCAAGGTGAGCACCTCTTCTCTCTTCAGAAAGAGGCTGATCAGCTCTTCGCCGGTGGTATCATGTGCGCCCTCGACCTGAAAATCGAGTATGGATGCGGTATGGGTGCTCAGGCTGGCCGCTCGGCGGTTGGCGAAGTGGAAAATGAAAACGGTGGTGATAATGGCGATGATGCCGAGTCCGATCCAGGCCTGCATGCGCATTCTGGTAGCCATGCCGCCGCCGATCAGCAGCACGACCAGGACGAGATACCCAAGGAGGAAGAGTTGAATCTGCTGCGCTCTGGGAATGGCGACACCGGTGATGGTATCGAGCGCCTGCGCGATGTTGACATCACCGCGACTCGTGGTGAGGCTGTTGTTGCCGCCAAAGGTGAAGATGTGATTCCAGAGCGCCCCGAAATTGGCGGTTCCCTGGATGCTCGGATCCGAAGGATCGATCGCGCAGACGCCAACGTAGCCCAGGCCGTAACGGCTCCACCGCAGCAGCGGGAATCCGTCGTGGCTGAGGGTGTCGATACCCGCTCCATTCGGCACCGATTCCAGAAAATCGATCCCGCTTTCCCATTCGAGCGAGCTGCCGCCAATGGCCTGCAGAGCGTCAAGTTGCTCCAGCTTGCGCACCCGCAGGGGCTCCACCGAAACGAGCCGACGCAGCATGGTGTGCTGATAGGCGTCCATAAGTCCGTGCGGCCCGGCGAAGAGCACACTTCCGCCGTGAGCCACGAAATCGAGCAGCGCCTTGACCTGTCTGTTCGTCCAGCGTGCAAAAGCCGGCTGCTGGAGGACCACCATGTGGGCATCCCCATACTGCGCGTAATGTTCCGGTATATCGCGCTGGCGGATAGTCGAGGTCAGGTATTTGTGGTTCAATGCCTCATTCTTGGCGAAAGTCCCGTAAGAAAGCTCCAGGTTGTCGTTGGCGAAAAAGACGAAACGTTCGTTTCCGAGTGCAATTCCCTTTTCCAATTCCGAAAGTTGCCGGCCGCTGCTTGCTGCTTCACGTTCCAGCCGTTTCTCCTGCTCACGTGCCGGCACGCTCAATAGCAGCTCATCGTCGTCGATGAGATGCCCATCGGCGTAAAGTGAGGCGGTATAGCTCTGAACCTTGCCGATGGTAACGGGGACGCGCGACTTGAAGCGCGACTTGGCCGGCAGCGTCAACTGATGCTCGTAAATGGTGATGTTCACCTGCCCTTCCGGCTTGAGCACCAGCTTCAGATTGACCGGCTGCGCGTCTGGATTCTTGAGGTCGTAGTAGAGATACGCCCAACCGTTCTCGGGGATGCGAAGCGAGCCGCAGTAGCGCAGGGAGACGCCGGATATTTCCGGGGCGGCAGGAGCGACAGGAAAGAGACAGAGGAAGAAGAGAAGACTCAGGGCCGGAAAGAGGCGGATGGCAGGCAGGTTCATGGCGTCTCACTTTGTCGTCAGGTCGAACTCGTGAGAGGGCCGCCGGCTGCACCTGCCGAGTTGTGTGGGGCGCGGGCGCCGATCTGGCTTCTCTCTCCAGGAAGCGGATAATCCGGTAATAGATACGGCCTTGCCATAATTTCAACCCATGCTGAAAGCATCCTCCCTTTCAGCGTCACGTTCAGGTCAAGGTTCAGTTCACTCCAGTCTCGCGATCAGATGGTTCATCCGGGTCGTCAGCTGAATGCGGTCGAATGGCGCCTCGACAGTCCGCTCGATGGCTTCTTGGATGAGGCGCGCATGGTGCAGCAGCACATGCCGCCGCGGCGGAAGATGCGTGTTCTCCGCCAGCAGATCCAAAGCCATGATGAGGTGATGCAGAACCGCCACATTGCCCTTGGCGTGTTGGCGAATCTGGTCAAACGCTTTGCCGGCGATCTCTCCATAGCTTGGGCCGTGGGTGAAGATGCGTGGCTCGTTCCGGCCGTCGCAGTGGCTGGACGAGATGCGCCGGTCTGCGAGGGCGACAAGCAGTGCCGTGAGATGCTCGACGCACATCACCGCGGTCGTGGTGTCGTTGATGCCCGGTGACAGGGCCTTCATCGCCACGTCCACCATCTGGCGAATACCGAAATCGACATCTTGTTCGATGGTGCGAAGCTGACCGATCGTGCAGGCCGAGTCGAAGAGGTATAGATCCTCCGTCTCCAAGGGGCGTTGCAGGTGGATCGTGGCCAGATTGGTCTTCTCGACGACGAAATCGCCGACACCGCGGTTGACGGTGATTACGGCGCCTTGATCCTCCGCCCACGCCAGCAGGACTTTCACGTCGAGTTGCTGAAGATAGCCGGTATGTTCAGCCGGCACGACCTGCCACGCCTTATCCTCGTCATCTGGCTGGGGCGCTTTATCCTCATCGCTCTCCTGCTCGATGTTGTCAGGAAAAAAGTGGTCGATCGTGCGCAGGGTCTCCACGCGTACCGCTTCCAGGATGTGGGTTGCCTGAATCGACGTCGTGATATGGTGAATGAAATAGATCAGCAGCGTGATCCCGACAAGACCCAGCACTATGCCGCCGAAGACCGCCAGCGACGGAACGAATGGCTCCTCTTCCGAGGTGCGGATGCTGTGAATGACCACCATGCAATAGGCGAAGATACCGAGAAAGATTCCCAGCACCATCTGGTTGATCCGATCGCGCATGAAGTTGCGCAGAACCCGGGAGGTGTACTGGCTCGCCGCCAGCGTGAGCGCCACCAGGGTAATCGAGAAGACGACCCCGGCCACCGTGATCATGCCGCTGGCTATCGTTGTCAGGATAGTCAGCGATCCTTCCGCGTCGGCGCCAAACAGCCTTGGCGACGCCGAGGCGAACCCCTCCCCGAAGTGGGCGTCGATCTCGATCAGCAAGAGTGCCGCAACCGTGGCCGCTATGACGATGAGAGCCGGAAGAAACCAGAAGCTCGACCGCAATTCATACCACCACTGGCGGAAGCGGTTGATAGACTTCGATTTGTGCCTGCCATGCTGCACCTGGTGCTCCAATTCCAAAGGGTGTGATTGCCGACGTTTCCTGCTTCATTAAAGCTACCCTGTTTCGCCGCCGGCAGGCAAACTCCTGCGCACTACTGCCTCATCTCATTGATGTTCCCTGCTTGTTTGCGCGCGAATTACAGCCATATTCACGGCATCCTGACAATCCCGACAACTGCCGGAGTCTGCCGATGACCGTGAAGCGCCTGATTCACCTTCTTGTCCCTGGGTTGATCGCTGCTGTAACGATCTTTGCCGGCTGCCGGACTCGACTTGTCGACGCTTCCAGGATGGAGGATGCTGCCCGGTTGCCGGCGGATGTCGCACTGCCGGTGGATGCGGATGCATTTCGCCACCGTTTCAACGCGATCGAGCAGGAAAAGCTGAGCCTCAGCATCGCCTATTTTCAGGAGCTGGTGGAATGGGCGCTGGTGCTTCGTGGCCAGACGGTGGCCTTTGCCGACGAGTTGGAAAGCAGGAAGTCCATGGGGTTGCCCCTCAGCGGCTACGATCTCGAGCGCTTCAATCTTGGCTTGCGGCAGCATCTGGGCCTGCGGCAGGAGGTGCTCAGCCTTGTCTACACGTATCGGGACCAGCTCTATCACCCCGATCGCCATCCATGGCTGCTGGAAGAGCGCTTTGCGGTCAAGGCGACCGCGTTGACCAGTGCCGCTTCGCTTCTCCTCTACGATAACTTCGCCATCGCCATGGCAGCCTTTCAGGAAAGCCCCTTTCTCCGGCGGCTGGCAAACCGCGGCGATGCCGGGTACGACCTCGATCCCGATATCCTCCGGGAGATCGTCAACTCCTATCATTCCCCGGCGAAGCGGCAGGAGCTTCGCCAGGCTCTGGAATGGCTGGTGCGGATGGAGGATACGATTGAGCAGGGCGTCGATCCCGAGCTGGACTACCTGCGGAGCCTGATTCAGCAAAGCTTTTCCAGGCAGACGATTGGCAGCGGCGACCCGCTCTTCGACTCATCACGGTACATGAAGCTGATTGCCACACACGGACAAGATCGGCTCCATGACATGTCGCTCGCTTCCGTGAACCGGGTCAGCCGTCGCTTTGGCAATACCGTCGGCCTCGTCGAGTTTCGCAAGGGCAAGCTGCTGCGGGATACGGAGTTGATCGCGCGCCTGAAGCAGGAACTGAGGCCGTTGGACATCCTCCTCGAGAAGACCCCCTTTCGCCTCACCGACAAGCTCATTCCCGGCCATTTCGGCCATGTCGCACTTTGGGTCGGAACCGAGACCGAGCTGAAAGCCGCCGGCTTGTGGGATCATCCGCTGATCGTGCCCCATCAGGCGAAGATTGCCGATGGTCATGGCGTTCTGGAAGCCTTGCGCGAGGGGGTTGTCCTGCGGCGCCTGGAGGAGTTCATGAACGTTGACGATCTGGCCGTGGTCCGGCGTCGGCATCACGATCCCACCCAGACCGCCGCCATGCTGTTGCGGGCGTTCCGGCAGGTCGGTAAGGAGTACGACTTCAACTTCGATGTCGAGACGCCGGACAGGATCGTCTGTTCGGAGCTGATCTATGCGGTCTACACGGACCTGGCGTGGCCGACGGAGAAGGTGTTGGGGCGAGCCACCATAAGTCCGGACAATGTGGCGATCATGGCCCTTGCCGATCAGCCGCTGGAGCTGGTGCTTTTCTATCATGATGGCAACGAGGTCGAGCCACGGCATGAACGCTTTGCTGGACTGGCAGGCGCCGATCTCACTCCGCGCCCGCTTTCTTCATCTTCGACGAGCAGATAAACAAAAACCGAAAAAGGATCGAGCACCATGAGAGAGCCAACTCCGCAAGAGATCGAGCAGATCGAGAGTGCGCTCGCGGGCGGTCGCAAGATCGAAGCCATCAAGCTCTACAGAGCGGCGACGGGTTGTGACTTGAAGGATTCCAAGGATGCCATCGATGCCCTCATTCCGCAACTGCGGGAAAAGGATCCCGCTCGCTACGCCAAGCTCTCCCAGGGTGCCGGTTGCGCTTCGCTTCTCCTTGTCTGCTTCGGCCTGGCCTGGCTCGTCACCGCCATGACATCGGCCTGACCCCCGGCAACGTCCGTCCCCCTACGGCCCCCGATTTGCGTCGCCGCTCCCCAAATGCCCAAGCCATCTCATGCCACCTCGCCTCCTCGTAGGTCCTGTTCCGGCCGTTGCCCCCAATGGCTGGTCTTGCCCACGAGGCCACTTTTTCTACAGCATTATTTCACGGTCGGTTGGATTGTGCTTGGTATGTAACCGATGAGATCGCTGCCATAACTGTCTTGGGATGCTCCAAGGAGGATGCGTTTCCCTTTGATTGGCGATACCATACGGAGCTGTCAGAAGAAATCTACCACGACGTGCATTACTCCTGAAATAGGTACAGATATGCGCAGTATACAAGTGGTATTAACACTAGAACCAAGGCAACTCCCAACAGTTGATTTCGATAAGAGTGATGTACTTTGACAAGAATAATAACGCCTCCGATGTACGATAAGACGGAACCAAAAAACAAAATACCGCTTGGGATCCCAATTACTTTATGGTGAATGTTTATCCAGTAAAAAATCTCATAAGAAAACGTAAGCAACGGGAGCCATATATGAATTCTACATAATAGAAGTAGCGGAACCGACATGAAAACGGCTATGCCTGCAATCGGCCACTTACTCAGGAGTCGCATGGTATTGGATCCAAAATGAAAAATTGATTAATCATTCTCAACTTGTCATACATCCGAAATATACTCAACCTTCTCAATTATGTCTTTTTGAGGCAATCGAATCAAGCAGATCCTTCAATGAGAGACCTCTGTTTAATGCTTTGACTGCGACACTGTATGCGCTCATGCATGCAACATAATCGCCTACAGTTTCACACCTATTTCTCGGAAGATCACATGTTATGTCTGATACGTCTTCAAAGTCCCAGCCAATCTGGTCAAGAGAGGGACGAAAGACAATAGGAATAGCATAGTTTAGCAAAATAATAAGTCTGCTATGCCGAGATCTATATAAATCCTCTGCGACCATTAAAAGATCATCAAATCGCTGATTTGCAGTGATATCAATTACTTGCAGGTTGGTAATCAATGAAATCCTGGTATAGAAAAATTTAACATCATCATAGGTGACAAATGGTTCCGGATAATTCTGCAACTCACGCTTGAAATGCTCGCGTCGTCTGGCTTCAATATCCTTCATGATGAGCACCGAAACAAAAACTCCAGCGCCAAAAGACATTATCATGAGGGAAGCCGTTAATTGAAATGAGTTTTCCCAATGTAATATCATGAATACTCATATGGTCACTTCCACGTCATGAGGCAACATCTCAGGAAAGGTCGCGCGGCCCGTCGTGTCCACAACGCATTACCGCTTACGATACTGTCATAATGGAAGTAATTCCAAGTCCCGTCGGCATAGTGGATCGAGTCGATAGGGTTGTCCGGGTATACCTGGCGCGGTCTCTGACTGCAACCAAACGATGCTACTGATCGACCGTCACGTCTACAGCATATCAACTCATCCTTCGTACTACTACTCGCCAGAATCTTGTTTCCTGTGCAAGTTATTCTGAACATTAGCCTCGAAAATCAGGGGACTGAGTGGTCTGTTGGTTGCGGCCAACGGCCGCGCCAGGCACTTCGAGCACTTCGTGTGAAATTCGTTCGTTTTGGTTCCGCCTTCTGGGTGACCCGGATCTTTCCCCACGAAATGCATTGACGCAACAGGGTTCTCGGGCTTAAGGACGGACGCCTCTGGTCCCGAAGCTTGAGGCTGATTCTCCAGATACCTTGCACAGATAACAGGTGGAATTCGCTTCGCCCCCTTTCGCCGAGTGGGGGATCGCTGGGCCGCATCCTGTCGAGCTGAGCCGTGGCACGTCACGGCGCTGATGTCGGCCTGAGTTGGTTCTTCAGGTCTGTCGGATCAGGGGCAGTCGGGGCCAACGGGTGCCAAGCACGTGCAGAGGATCCGCCGCCAGCCACTCCTCCAGAAGGGTACTGTACAGGCTGCGGAAGTCGTGTTGATAGATGATGTCGCCACGGTTCAGCCGGGTCAGTGACGGGGGCTCTCCGATGATGCCGCCACGCACTGGTTTGCCCAGCACGAAGAGTGGCGCGGCTTGCCCATGATCCGTACCGCCTGAACCGTTCTGCGCGAGGCGCCGGCCGAACTCTGAAAAGGTGAAGGTGACAACGCGATCGTCACAGCCGAGCTGACGCAGATCGGATTGGAAAGCCGACAAGCCATTGGCCAGAGTGTCGAGGAGGCGCGCATGCATGGGTGCTTGATTGGCATGGGTGTCGAAGCCGCCAAGGCTGGCATAGTAGATTCTGGTGGGCATCCCGCCGGCAATCATGGCGGATATCAGGCGCAGAGATTGGCCAAAGGGTTCGTCGGGATAAGCGACATGATGGCGTATGCCCCGGGTGCGTTCGCGGATGCTTTCCGCGGCCAGCCGCGCGTGGAGGGCCGTCCTCCGCAGGAAGTCCAGTGGCGAATCGGATCCGCTTGTCTCTGCCTGGCCTGGCGTCTCTCCGGCGGCAAATCGCACGAGTGCATGAAAACGTTCCGGATCCCGCAGTGCAACGCCCACGCCCACCTGGTTGGCGATGGCAGGATTCAGCGTATCATCGATGCACGCCGCGAGCGTGGGATCGGCTTCTCCACGTGTACAGGTGTGGTCAAAGAGCCGTCCCAGCCAGCCGCTGGAGAGGACCTCGTCAGGTTCCCCGGTTTGCCAGATCTCCATCGAACGAAAGTGGGATCGATCCGGATTGGGATAACCCACCGATTGCAGGATGGCAAGCGCTCCGTCATCGTACAGAGCTCGCAGGGGCAGCAGAGCAGGATGCAGGCCGAGCAGATCCGTCAGCCGGACGACTTCGTCGGCCCGAATGGCCAGGGTGGGGCGGGCACGGTAGTACGCATCGTCGGCAAAGGGGACGACTGTATTCAGGCCATCGTTGCCGCCGCTCAGTTGCACAACCACCAGCACATGATCGTTCAGCGCGGTTCCATCGGCAAACGCTTTAGCCGCATGGGCGAGAAAACTGGGCACCGTGGCGGCGGCGGCAGTCAACCAGGCTCCGTGACGGAGGAAATCGCGCCGTGACAAGGCGGAAGTGAAAGCACGCATGATTTCGAATTCCTTCAGGTGAGTTGATACTGGGGCAGCAGCATGAGGGTACCGCACAGAAGGCGATACGCATCGGCACTTTCGGCCTGCAACTCCGTACGCAGGCGCTCCGTAAGGTCATCCAGAAGCTCCCTTGGCGGCCGAATCGGCAGGAGGACCGCGCATGCCTGCTCGACCTGTTGGCTTGGTGAGGCGTGTGTGTCGACAAGACCATCGGGTTGCAGACGCAGTGTGGCGACATTGCGGGCCATCATCATCCGCTGCATGTTCCGCGGCAGTTGCCGCGCCTGAATGAGTTCGGCCATGGCCATGCGAATCAACAGGCGTGATGTGTCGATCCACGCTCGCCCATCGGGCCAGCCTTTCACATTCGGAGGCTGGTATGGCATCTGCCCCATCTGGCCCATCAGCCGCATCATGGCACCTTCCGGCAAACCGTCGAGTTGGGTCGTTCGCAGTGTCCCCACCACCAACTGCAAGGGGCTCTTTATCTGGTTACCCATGATGCCATCGCCATGGAAATCCGCATGACTGAAGATGGCCTGCAACAGGGGCTTCACGTCGTAAGAGGAGTGGCGAAAGACGGATGCCAGCTCCTCGATCGGGGCGCTGCTGGCGGTTTCGCCGGCAAAGAATCGCCAGAGCTTGGCCGTCACGAAACGCGCACAGGCTGGCTGTTGCAGAATGCAGTCGACAAAATCCGCCGCCCTGTCGATACCTGCCTGTCCAAGAATAGTCTTGTCTCCGCTGTCGTGCATAAAGGGCCGGAAGCGAAACGCATTGCCTTCGATGCTGTTGCCGGTAAGTGCCCGGGCGCCTTCGCGTATGTCCGCTTCCGTATAGGCGCCATTGCCGAGCGAGAAGAGCTCCATCAACTCGCGGGAGAGGTTTTCATTCGGCGCGTTGCGATGGCTGCGCACGTTGTCGAGGTAGATCAGCATCGCAGGATCCTGGACAATGCCTTGGAGCAAGGTACCAAAGTTGCCGATTGCCTCGCGATGAAAAAGATCGAGCTGACGCCAGATGCGGCCCGCCGATTTCACTTTCTGCATGTGGGTAGCGAAATGTCCATGCCAGAAGAAGGTCATTTTCAGCCGCAGCATGCCAGCTGGATCCGGCGCCGCCACCATGGAGTGGAGCCATGTCTGGATCAGATCCCGCGTCCACTCGCGATTCTGGATCTGCTCTTCCTGGCGCTCCTCACGACTTGCCATCCGGTTGGCCGCCTGCCGATCCGATTGATCCAGCCAGACTGGCCGGGTACAGGCGATGCTCGATGGGCCGGCGAGCAGCTCGGTCACTCGCTCTTCCTGCCGCAACCCAGTCCAACGGTCAATCTCCTGCCGTCGTCCGCCAAAGCCGGCCCGTGCCAGGAGGTGCCTTGCCTGCTGCCAGGACGTGTCCATTTGCGGTGATGTCATGCTGCCGTCTCCTCTGATTTCCAGAAGAACGTTTCCAGATGGAGAGTTATTGTAAGGCGGCGCAAGAAATCACCCACATCTTACGCATGCCCGCTTTGATCCGGCCAGACGATTTGCAGGCGCAGGTGGCTCACATCCTTTCCCCGGATGGCGATAAACGCCGGCGAGAGGATCTTCCAGTAAGCTTCCTGCTTCCTCATAAAGGTGCCGGCACGAGCTTCACTTCTCGCTGGGGGCGCGAAGGCGCCAGGTGAGACGACTGCGGAGGCCATCGTCTTCGAGCTGCATGCTCAGCGTCAGGGTGTCGATGTCGCGCAGAAGGCCGAATGGCTGCTCGGGCGACCATTTGGGCTGGCGGCGGGCGCGGAAGGTGCCGAAGCGGTCGCTGGTCATCATGCCGTTCCGCCAGCTCCAGTTGCCGCCCTGGGGATGAGCGGGATAGAAGCCGAAGAGCCGTTGATGGAGCTTCTGCGCCTCATCCACGCTCTCCGCACCCGCCATCATCAGCGGCAGCAGGTGCGCCATGCCGTGGCGAGATGCGTCGCCCTGGCTCTCCATGGCGGCTGCGTGCAGACTGGGAAGCTGAAGGCTGCCCGCTCTCGGCATGACGCTGATCGCGGCGCTGGCAAGCAGGTCCACCCGTTCGCCTGCATACGTTTCCCACTGGGTCCAGGGCACATTGCTGAGCAGCAGGTAGTTGCCCTTGACCTCAATGCCATAGCGCAGCTTGAGCAGGCCGGCAACGCTCAACGTCAGCATCCAGGATGAATCATTGCCCACCTGGGTAAGATCGACATGCACATCGTGATCCGCGTTCGGACTCATGCTCAAGGCAGCAGCATGCAACATACCCGCCACCACTCCCGGATCCCGCAAATCAATGGCGACATGGGCCGGGCGGGTCAGCAAACTGGCGAAGATCGGAAGCATGACCATTGCCTGCCGCCCCATGCCGCGGCCGGACATGTCCATGACGCCAAAGAGATCGCCGCTGCCGAAGGTGATGATCGGGTCAGCGTCCTTGATTGCCACGTGAATACTGGGGCCAAGCTCATCGAGAATCGCGGGATCCACGGAGAAGGACTCGAGTACCTTGTCTGCCTGGCTCAACATCATCTGCCAGGCTGGATCTTTCAGGTTGAACGAGGCCGTGAGGACCGCTTCCGGTGAGAATATCGGCGCTCGAAGCGGTGGAGCCCCGGGCATGGTGGCGAGAATCTCCCGCGTCTGGTTGTATAGCGAGTTGGCGACGAGTGGCAGGATGAACAGCTCGAGTTCCCGGTCCAGCGGGCTCCTGCGGTTGATGCGAATGGCGATCGGGTCGAAGAACTGTTGCCAGAAGCGGCTGTAAGCCTGCACATAGAGGCCATACTCCTCCTGTTCGGTGACGGTGATCTTGCGAACGGGCCGTTCAAGCAGGGTGCTCATCGCTCCCGGCCTTCCCCAGAGGCGCGATGCCGTTCGCAGATCGTCGTCCAGCATGTAGTCCGGGCCGGCGAGTCGCGGATCGATGAAGCCAAGTCCAGCCAGCCGTTCCCGAGTAAGAGGTTCCGTATAGCCGTCGGCGCGGTAAAGGAGGGCGGCGGCAGTCAGTGCCTCCATGTCCGCCTTGGCCTGCAGTCGCCGCAACTGCCCGATCTTCATCTCCGGGCCGACCAGGCGGCGAATGAAGGCATCGGAAAAGTAGACGAAGGCCTCCGTGCTTTCGTCCAGCGGCATTTTGGTGAGCATGTAGCGAAACTCCGCGCTGCGACCGAGGCTCTCACCGCTATCGGCAGCCAGATCAAGCACCCGCTGCACCTCCTCCCGGCGAGTGCCGATCAGCAGCCAGTTGCCACTCATCGCCCAGTAGCTCCTCCGCTCGCCATCGATCTGCTTCTCGCTGATTGCACCATCGCTCAGCCCCGTGACGCCTGCCAGGCGCAGCAGCGGGGCGATCATGGCCTGCAGCCCCTGGATACGGACGATGGCGGTGATCTCGGTGCCATCGATCAGGAAGAGATCGGGCAGGCAAAGGCCGATCTCCTCGACAACGTCCTGCTCCAGCAGCATGCGCACCCACTCTTCGGTCAAGCCGAGGTGGCTGAAGTAGTCGTCGGCCAGATCATAGCGAAGATCGCTACGGGTCGTCAGCGCGCCTGTCTGCCGCAGGAATTCCTGCCCGTAGTCGAGGAAGCTCATCATCGTCCGCGGCTGTGCGAAATAGACGAAGAAGCGGTCGCGGGGGACCAGGTCGGCAATGGGAAGGGAACCACCGGGGGTACCGGCAAGCATCTGCTCGTAGGGGTGCGATTTTACCTGGACTCCGGGGACCGCGCCAATGTCGATGGTGCGCTCCTCGATGCTCTGCTGCGTTCGCAGGTTCTGCAGCTGCAGCGTTTCACGCAGGGCCGCCCTTCCTCCCAGGATGGCCATGGTGGTCGGGATATTGGCGTCATTGCGATCCGAGGCGGGCAAGTCTTTCACGCTGTAGGCCTGGGCGTAGATCCGCTGCCACTGGTCGAGTACCACGGTCGGGTACCAATAATCGATCAAAGCCAGCTCGCCGATCCGCTGCGTCGCCCACTCGGTAAAGAGCACCTCCTGGCCGTCAGTTGCCGCAGGGACATCGAGGACACACGAAAGGCGGGAGCCCATCTCGTCATGGCCGCTGGACAGCTTTATTCGCACCGTGGTGGGGGTATCCGGGAGGATCTGCGCGACAAAGCGAAAAGAGGTCGGCCCTGCCAGACTGACGACGGTGCCCGACTGCTGGGGTGTTATCTTCAGTTGATGCCGATCGAGCAGTTCCTGGTCGATCGGGATCCGCTCCACCATCCCTGTGTTGTACAGGACATAGTGTTTGCCATCGTCAAAGCGTGGTGCAATTTCGACCACATAGAGCTGCCGCTCCACATTTGCATTGAAGCCTTCCAGCCTTACGTTGGGGAGGACGGCGAAGCGGCCAGACTGGAGCAACTCGGCGAGCGCTTTTTCGTGGTAATCCTCTTCCTCTCTGGTAAAAAAGAAGGGGCTTTGCAGATCGTAAGCGTCCTGCTCCAGCTGCCGTTGATGGACGATAGCCCTGTAGCGCTCGCCTCGCTCTGCTGCTATGGTTGCGGCCGGCATGAGAAAGGCCGGCCCCAGCTCCGTCGACTCCACCCGGTAGTCGCCATAGGGCAGCATCACATTCCCTCCGATGATCTGGAGCCCCAGCTTCGGGTGGGTGAATCTCTCCAGATCGTCGATCTGGAGATTCTCCTGGCTGTGGGCAAACAGGGCGGCAAGCAAGGCGACGGCTAGCAGGTAACGCATGATCGGGCTCCTTGGGTTTGTTCTGAACTGCTGACATCTGCCTATTGCAGCTTTGCTGCCAGACATCTCACTGAGCGCGATGAGCGTGATTCGTCATGATCGGGTGTGCATCCAGTGCACGCCGCGGTACATCATCCGTAGGCGCCTTTGGTATGGAAGCCGAGCACGCGGCGGCGGCGCTGGTCGGCGCGTTCATAGACGCCGGGTGGCAGCTGGTAGTTGACGAAAGGATAGAAACGCTGCGAGACCCAGCGCCGACTGAAGCTGAGTTGGAAGAGGTAGCGGGTCTTCTCGCTGGTGTTGGGGGCGCCGCGGTGCCAGCACTGGCCATTGTGCAGGTAGAGGTCGCCCGGCTCCGTGAAGATGGATACCGGTTGGCGCCCCTCGAAATCCGGATGCTCCGAATCGTTCGGCTGACGGCCGGAATAGTGGCTGCCCGGGATGTACTGCGAGGGACCGTCGGCAAGCTCGTGCACCGGCGTCAGGGGCATCTGCACGGTGAGGACATGCACGGGCATCGTCAGGCGGGGATCATGCCGGTCCATACCCTCGGCAACGGGAAAGATGAGCAGATCGTCAACATGAAATTGGCTGATCGCTTCGCCGGGGCGATTGCGCACGGCGTTCTCGGCGATGAGGTGGCAATCGTCGCCGAGCAGGCGCTCCACCAGCGTGATGATCGGCTCGCGGGTCAGCATCTGTTCGAAGATCGGGTGGGTCTCGAAGAGGCGTACGGCGATGAAGGGGCCCTGGCGATTGGCGGCAAAGCGTTCATCGATGAAGATGCGGTCGATGGCGGTGATGAGCGCTTCGATTTCGTCCGGGGTGAGCACGTTTCGCAGGATGCAATAGCCGTCACGGTGAAACTCGGCGAGGATGTGATCCATCTCCGCCTCCGGCAGTGGGGATAGCGGCAGGTGTGTCGCGGTGGTCATGGCATGGTACTCCATAAGTAGTAAGTCGATGTGCTGAAATGTAACGGCAGAAAAGTGACGAAAACAACCACCGCGGAAAATATCCTTCGTGGCAGGACGGCTTGCCCCTCTTGACGGCCCTTCAGAAGTGATACTAAGGTGTCAGGCAGATTGCGTGCTCAGCCCTGAACCAACATCTCGAAAAGTGAAAAGATGGCCACCCTCATACAGAAGATCATTCCCTGTCTCCAGACCTCAGTGGGATAGGCTCAGGCGTCTGTAAAGTTGGTCGCCCGGATTTCGATGGCTTGCTCATGGGCGCTGGGGGCCGGAGGTGAGGCCGAGA